>NZ_JAUSYP010000001.1:0-1807500 GCF_030816955.1 Streptomyces africanus
CAGTGCCGCGCGGTCACGTCGAAGCCGTCGTCATCAACGGCCAGGAACACCAGCACAAGCTCGGCGTCTGGATCTCCAACACTCGCGCGAGGCGAGACAAGCTCACTGCGGAGCAGCGCGCCGCACTCGCCGAACTCGGAGTCGAATGGGCCTGATGGCGAACGAGGAAGCGTGCCGACCAGACGTTGTTCGCGTCCGGCGTGTACCCGGACAGGGTGATGGTGGCCGGGAGGGCGGTCTGCCCGGCCGCGGAACGGCAGAACCGGTAGGCGCCAGCGGCGAGGTTGGCGTTGCCCGGGGTGAATGTCGCGCCCAGGGTGCTGCCGCACGCGAACGTCGGCGAGGTGGTGCCGTTGAAGAGGAACGCCACGTACAGCTTTCCCGCCGTAGCCGGGACGGACCCGGTGAGGTTCATGGCCTTGTTGCTGGCGGAGTTCCATGTCGTCGACATGTCCGCGGTGACGCCCACCCGGTTGCCCGCGGTGTCGTAGACCCCGGCGAGGCACTGGCCGGAAGTGAGGCCGCTGCCGGCGGTGCCGATGACGGCGTGCAGTTTCGTAAGCGTGGCCGGGTGCCGCAGGACGATCTGCATGAGGTAGATGAATCCGGCGCTGAGGGTGGTGTCAGTGGTGGTGCAGGACGCGGGATCGAAGGTCCACCCAGCGAGGCCCCGGTTTGCGGGCGTCCATTCGTTGCCGGGGGCGGCCGGGGTCTGCCAGGTGCCGGGCGTGCCCGCGGCGGTGCACAGCCACCAGGCGCCGGTGGAGTCCTGCACGGTGTGCCCAGCGTCCCACGCCGAGGCCGCAGCCGGGCTGCTGACCCCGCTGCGTTCGCGGTTCGCAGAGGTCATCGTCGATGAGGCCCAGCTCCACCGCCGACCTTGCAAATCCTCCAGCTGCTGCACGACGCCGGCCTGCTGCTGGTCCTCGTTGGTGACCCGGACCAGGCCATCTACGCCTGGCGCGGCGCCGAACCCCAGGCCCTGAAAGGCCTCGCGGCCCGTCTGTCCCCGCCGCTCATCGCCTGACGGGCAACTGGCGCAGCTCGCCCGTCATCTGCCGCCCAGTGCCCGGGATCGGTCGCCCAGGTCACGACTTGGTTTTACCTTCGCTCGATTGGCTGAGTTCGGCCACGAGCAGCTGCAGCAGTCCGGGACAACTCTCCTCGATGTCCGTCCTGAGCAGCCTCAGTGTGCTTCCGTTGCCGTGATCACGCTGCACTACCAGGCCCGCCTCCCGCAGAACTCGGAAGTGGTGAGTGCGTGTGGCCTTCTTCACCGGTAGGTCGAACGACCCGCAGGCGCGCTCTTGATCCTCGGGGTCGGTCGCGAGTTCGGCGATCACCTTCCGCCGGGAGTCGTCCGCGAGCGCGGCGAACACTTTGCTCAGGTCCACGATCCTCCTTCAGGTACGACTTGCATCGTACCTCGGTGCACGGCTAGCCTCCCAGGTATGAACATCGTCATACCTGATGAGGGGAACGGCCCCATCGGCCTCTATGGATTCGCCCGCCCCCGCCCGGAACGTGCCGAGGAGCTAGAACGTCTGCTGCTTTCCTTCGTCGAGCCGACTCGTGCCGAGCCGGGCGCCTGGCAGTACCAGGTGCATCGCGATGCCTCCGATCCCACCACGCTGGTCTTCTACGAGCTGTGGCGTTCCGGGGACGATCTACGCAATCACCTTGCCCAGCCCGACCTTGTCCAGTTTCAGAAGACTCGCATGGACTACCTGCGCGAGGACCTGGAGATCCACTGGTTGACTCCTCTCACCGCGAAGACTTTGACCCAATCCTCATGGCAGGATGCGTAGCTTGGTCTCTTCCTGGATACGCAGGCCGCCAATGCCGTGACCGTGATTGCTCGCCGAGTCGAAGGCCCGGACGTGGACCTTCGCCGCCCTCAAACCGGTGAACCCCGCGGGTCACGGCACTAGCGGATGAGCGGTTGCAGGAGAACCTGGAAGCGGCCCGCGCGTACTACGAAGTGCACTGGACGCTGTGCGCACCCCGCTCCGCGGGCGTTGGACCGGCCGGTGGGGCAGTGGCTTCGAACCTGCGCCGTCCCGGCGCCCTGGACGGACAGCCCGAATGGGAGACGGCGCTCAAGGAGATCGACCCGGACTGGAACCCGGCGTGGCCGGCCGACTGGCAGCGGCACTACGCCGCCCTACGCGAGCTCGTACGCGACGAAGACGGCCAGGCCGCCCAAGCCAACGTCCAGCCCGGCGTCACCATCCACGGCATGGACATCGGGAAGTGAGGACGGCGACAAGACGCTCATGACGCGGGTCACCCGCAAACGAAGGCACACACCGAGCGTAGCCAGACCCTCACTCCCCCACTCCAGAATCAACCAACTCACGCCCACACAGGCGACATCCGCCCCACCCGGGAAACGACAGCGCCCTTCACCAACCCGACGACACCACCAACACCAACTGCCCACCACCCCCGGACCCCGCAAGTGGTGAAAACAGATGACGCCCGCACAGTGAAAAAACACTGACGCCCATCACCTTTCTGACTACGCGCCACATTCCGCGAAAAGGAGAACACCGGAAATGGCCGTGAAACTGCGTGACCACCAAATCGAGGCAGTTGACGCCATCGTGCGCGGATTCGACATTCCGCCCGGCGGTATTCCCTTCAACGGCCTCCGCGGACAGGTACACGCCGCATGCGGAACGGGAAAGACCATCATTGCTGCCGCGTCGGCAAAACGGCTTGTGCCCAATGGGCGCATTCTCGTGCTGGTGCCGAC
Organism: Streptomyces africanus; assembly: GCF_030816955.1. NCBI lineage: Bacteria > Bacillati > Actinomycetota > Actinomycetes > Kitasatosporales > Streptomycetaceae > Streptomyces > Streptomyces africanus. The sequence goes on from NZ_JAUSYP010000001.1 coordinate 2,759, forward strand.
GCTGGACCTGCTGGCGCAGACGGTGAAGGCGTGGCACGACGCCGGACACAAGGGGCCGGCCGTGGCCGTCTGCTCGCTCCAGGACGACCCCGAGCTGTGGAGCATGAAGGTGCGCTCCACCACGAACCCCGTACAGCCGGCGCTGTGGCACGGGCAGGGGCCGGTCACCATCTACGCCACCCACGCCTCCCTGGGTGTGCTGGCGGAGGCTTTCGAGGGTGCCTACGGCCAGAAGCTTTCCCCGGTGGACCTTGCGTGCGTGGACGAGGCTCACCGTACTTCCGGATCGCTCGGAAAGGCGTGGGCGGACATCCACGACCAGACCGTCATCCCGGCCCACCGGCGGCTGTACCTGACGGCCACGCCGCGGATCTGGGAGGAAGGCTGAGTCGGGAGGTCGCGGAGGGGGTGCGCGACCCGCTGCCGAGGGAGAGGGCGGCGAGCATGGATGACGAAAAGATCTTCGGGCCCGTGCTCTACAAGCTCTCGCTCGCGTCTGCCGTGTCGCGCGGGTTGCTTGCGCGGTACCAGATCATCGTCCTGGAGCTCCAGGACCCGGTCCTCACCCCCGAGCGGCTCTATGGCGAGGAGCGGTACAGCGAGGAAGTGCGCGGGCAGCGGCTCGGGGCGCTCAGGCCGCGCTGCTGCACACGATGGCGCAGCATGGGCTTCAGACGTGCATCACCTTCCACCACCGGACGATAGAGGCACAGGCGTACGCGGAGGGCCTGGAGCGGGTCGCCGCCAAACTGCACGCGGACCAGCCGGAGAAGTACCCGAAGCGGATCTGGGTCGACTGGCTGTGCGGCGAGCACGCCCCCGAGCACCGGCGGGAGGTACTCGGCTCGTTCGGGACCGCCGCACAACGGGCCGTGCTCTCCAACTGCCGTGTGCTGGGCGAGGGTGTGGACATCCGGGCCGTGGACTCCGTCGCCCTGCTGGACCCGAAAGGCGCCCCCCACGACATCGTCCAGGCCATCGGCCGCGCCCTGCGGCAAAAGCCCGGACAAGGCAAGCTCGCTTCTCTGATCGTGCCCGTATTTCTCCAGCCCGAAGAACGACCCGAGGACATGTTCACCTCGGGATCGTATCGCCCTTTGGTGAAGGTACTTGAGGGATTGCGAGCTCACGATGAAGAGGCCGTGGAATTGCTCGCGATCCCCCAGGAAGCGCAAAAGGACGTCGCGCAGCCGTCCACGTTCATCGGTCCGCCGCCCGAGGAAGGACAGGAAGAATCCCGCCTGTTGCTCCGGTTCGCCGCCCCCAGGGACCCGGTGATGGTCGCGAACTGGGTGAACTTCAACGTGATCGACACCCGAACGGCAGGACTGGGCCCGCGGCTGGGCGGCGCTCAAGCGGTTCGTTGACCGTGAGGGGCACGCCCGGGTGCCGTACGGCCACAAGGAACCCCCCGGCCCCTACCCCCTTGGACAGTGGGTCGCAGAACAGCGAAGGACCTACGGGGCCGGACAGATGACCGGCCAGCGCGCGGCGCGGCTGGAGAAACTCGGCATGGTCTGGTCACTCGCGGACGAGCGGTTCCAGGAGAACCTGGAAGCCGCCCGCGCGTACTACGAGCAGCACTGGACACTGTGCGCACCCCGCTCCGCGACGATGCTGGACCGGCCCGTAGGGCAATGGCTGTCCAACCTCCGCCGACCCGGCGCCCTCGACGACCACCCCGAATGGAAGACCGCCCTCAAGGAGATCGACCCGGACTGGAACCCGGCATGGCCGGCCAACTGGCAACGCCACTACGCCGCGCTGCGCGAGCTGCTGCGCGACGAGGACCAGGCCGACGTCCTGCCCGGCGTCACCATCCACGGCATGGACATCGGGAAGTGGCTGGCCCGACAACGCCAGCACACCATCTGGACGGGCCTGACGGACGGACAGCGCGAACTCCTGGAGCAGATCGGCATCACGCCGCTGCCACCGGAGCAGGAGACGCCCGCCGAGGCCCGCAAGGGCGGCTCTGGGGCCTTCGAACGGGGTATTGCGGCCCTCGCGCAGTACAAAGCCCGCACCGGCTCCGTAGGGCCCATCAGCCGCTCACACACCGAGGTTCTACCGGACGGCACAGAGGTACGGCTAGGTGTGTGGATCATGAACCAGAAGGGACGCCGCGCCAAACTCACCCCCGACAAACTCCAACAGCTAGCCGACCTCGGACTGGAGTGGGCGGCGGCATACCGCCGCATGGAAGGCTGAGCGGGGTCCGTGCCAGACACAGTAGCTGGCACGGACCCTCAGTGCGGTACGCGGCCGTAGGCCGCCCGGGTAAGCGTGTGTCCCGTCGTGGCCGATGCCCATCCCTGAGCGTCGTCCGTTGACCGGCGACACTGGCAACGCGCAGAGGGTCGAAGGCCTGTTCCCCCGTACAGGCTCGACCGCGCCCTTCTCCGGTGACCAGCCGGTGACCAGCGGCCCCCGGGGAAACGCAGGACCCCGGGGGCCGCTGGGGCCTGTTTACGAGCGCCTTTAACTTTTTCCACGCCCCCGCCGCCGGGGCTGAGGGATCGGAAGGCAGTCCAATCTCCCCCCATTGGCCGTTCCCGGCCGCTCGGACGGGCGGTTACGGTCCGGCCATGGACGAGCTGACCAGGATCTTTCATCACGCCGCCGAGCACGCCGCCGCCTACCGCCGCTCGCTGCCCGAGCGACCGGTGGCGCGGCCCGTCGACTACGCAGCCCTGCGCGCCGCGTTCTCCCGCCCCTTGAACCGCTCGCCCGCCGACCCGCTCACGGTGGTCGACGAGTTGGTGGCCGCCGCCGAGACGGGGCTCGTCGCCACCGCGGGGCCGCGGTTCTTCGGGTTCGTCGTCGGCGGGGCGCTGCCCGCGGCCACCGCCGCGGAGATCCTCGCCGCCGGGTGGGACCAGAACGCCTTCAACGCCGCGCTCTCGCCCGCCGCCCTCGCCGCGGAGGAGGCGGCAGGCGGCTGGCTGAAGGACCTCCTCGGCATCCCCGACACGGCCTCCACCGGGTTCGTCACCGGCGGGCAGGCGGCCAACACCGCAGGGCTCGCGGCAGCCCGGCAGCACCTGCTCACCGAGGCCGGCTGGGACGTTGGGCACAAGGGGCTGGGCGGCGCCCCGCGCCTGCGGGTGGTCGCGGGCGAGGAGCGCCACGCCACCATCGACCGCTCGCTGCGGCTGCTCGGCCTGGGCACCGACTGCCTGGAGACGGTCCGCACCGATGGACGCGGTGCCCTCGACACCGACGACCTGCGGCGCGTGCTGGCGTCCGACCCGGGAACGCCGGCGATCGTCTGTACGCAGGCGGGCAACGTGAACACCGGCGCCTGCGACGACCTGCGTACCGCCTGCGATCTCACCCACGCCCACGGCGGCTGGGTGCACGTCGACGGCGCCTTCGGCCTGTGGGCGGCCGCGAGCCCGGCGACCCGCCCTCTCCTCGACGGCGTCGAGCTGGCCGACTCCTGGGCCTGCGACGGCCACAAGTGGCTGAACGTGCCCTACGACTGCGGCTACGCCTTCTGCTCCCGCCCCGCCGTCCACGCCGACGCTCTGTCGTACACCGCCTCCTACCTCACCCCCGCCGACGGCCCGGTGGCCGGCGGCGCCGACTACACCGCCGAGTCCTCCCGCCGCGCACGCGGCTTCGCCACCTGGGCGGCGCTGCGCGAACTCGGCCGTGACGGCGTCGCCGAACTCGTGGACCGCTGCTGCTTGCTCGCCCGCCGCTTCGCGGCCGGCCTGAGGGCGGCGGGCTTCGAGGTGGTCAACGACGTGACGCTCAACCAAGTCCTCGTCAGCTTCGGCGACGACGCCCGCACCGACCACGTCGTGCAGGCGGTGCAGAATGACGGCACCTGCTGGATGGGCGCCACCACCTGGCGCGGCCGGCGGCTGATGCGCATCTCGGTGTCCGGCCACAACACGGCACAGGCCGACGTCGACCAGTCGATCGCGGCGATCGTGCGGCTGGCGCGGGCGTCGTAACCCTGGCGGCACTCACCCCGTCCACTTCCTCGACCCCCAGGCGTCGACCGAGCTCCCGACCTGCCTTCCACGAAGTGGCCCGCATCGCCGGCTGCTCCCCCTCCTACCTCAGCCGCATCCTCACATGACGAGTGCCGGCCTCTCCTTGGCATCTGCGGACAGGCCCACACACACCGCACCCAGCTCTCCAGGAACGCATACGGCGTGTCCTGGTGCCGGTGCGTGGCGACCGATCCCACGAACAGAGGGATCAGCCATGCGCACATGATGTTTTCCCGCGCCGTTGAGATGTCCTGTTAGGCGTTGGCGTGGCGGCGCCAGGCCGTCTTTCGCGGAGGGGCATGGTGCCCGGGCTCATCCGAACGGGCAGCCTGCTGACGCCACAGCCACAGCGACGTCATGGACAGCAAAGTGGTGAAGACCATCAGGAACACCACCGCTATCCACATCTGCCGGCTTCCAAGGTCGTCCCATCCCGCCGATGCAGCCGAAGCAGCCCACAAGGCGGCGCCCCCGGCGTAAAAGGTGCGGATCCTGCGCAGCTGCCGCAGGGCTCGTACGGATTCAGCGTGATCAGTTTCCGGTGTCATGGCGACGCAGGTACCCCGATACGCGCCCTCCAGCAACAGCACTACAGAGTTGAGCACCAGGCCGAGCGATGGGTGCGCGGACGGCGTGGGCCGGTCCTTGATCGCGGTTTCTGTTTGCGCTGCATGTGGCGCGTCGGCTCAGCTTTCAGTGCAGCGGGCCCTGGACTTCGCGGAGAATCCGGCGACGCGGCTGTGTACTCTGCGCGGTTGCTCCGACCGACGCCTGAGACCTTGATGCTGAAGAGGGGGACGTACCACGGGTCCGCGTCCAGCGGGCGGGCCGGGCCGAGGCGGCGGTCCACCGTCCGCGGCCGGCCAAGGCCACCACCGCCACGGCGGCCGCCACCACCGCTGCCCCGACACCGCGTGCGTGAACTGAACACCGCACCCACGCACCGATAGAACAATGACGCGCCCGGCCTCCCCGGCCGGGCGCGTCTCGTCTACTCGGACCGGCCCTGGCGCTGGCGAGCCGGTGAGACTCCTTGCCAGGTCCTCGTACCTCGGGTGGAGGGGCACGCAGACGGCAGTCTCCGCTGTGCCGAAGATGCATCGGGGCGTGTGTGGAGCGCCGGGCAGGCCTTGCACCTGCATTTCCCCGCAGGAAGCGGGACGTCTTTCCTTAGACGACCAACGCGGGAGTGCAGCCGCCGCAGCGACCACCTCTCGAGATCAACGTAGGGCAGTTGCGTCGGCAGTGCACTGTGGGGCTGTCCGGACGGGGGCCTCGCTGCCCTGCCACCGCGACATCTCATGACCGCTTGCCGGGTCAGCTGCGAAGCGCCGCCCGAGCCAGCCGCCGGTCTTCGACGCGGGCGGCGCCTCCGGCTTCTCTTGGCGCTCGCGCAGCGTCTTGTTCGGCCTGGCACGCCGCCTCGATGTCCCGGGTCTTGCACGCGTCGCACGCACATGCCCGTTGAAGGCGCTGGGTCGATGAACCGCGGTCGGCCGCCCGGCTTCCCCGCCGAGCCCGCCATGCTGGTACGACCGCCATCTCGGCGCTTCCTGCTCCTCACTTGGCCTGTGCTGCCTTCTTGCCCATCTGGTTCTTCCGCGCTTGACCCGGCGGTCCGGTCGGAGCCTTTGCCCTGCCCCTCCCTGCTGCGATGGGCGTTGCCTGCTCAGAAGTGTGGGGCGTCGAGGCGGGGTGGGTGGCGGGCCGTGTGCGTGTTGGGAGTGGCTCGCTCAGCGGCTGAGCGGGCGCGGAGGGGCCGTGCGAGGGCGGGGCGGCCGATGCGGAGAGCGCGTCATCGTTGTGAGCCGGGGTGTCCGAAGGGGTGGAAGGGGCGGCCTGATCAGGGGCGGATGGGGCCGCTTCTGGCCCTGCCTTGTCTGCGGCGTCGGGATGTGAGAGGCCGTCGGTGACGATCAGGCCTGCGGCGACGAGCGCGGTGAGTGCAGCTGCCGCCCCACGCGTTCGGAGGCGGCCGCGGACGGTCCGGGACCGACACCCTTCCTCATGGAGATCTGTTGAGGCGCTCGAGCTCCAGGGCGCTTTCGCGGCGGGGGACGAGCTTTGGTGTGTGGTGTCGGCGTGGTCCTCGGCTGCGGGCGGTGTGACGCTGAGCGCGGGCCGGGCACCGGGCGCGGCAGGGTTTGCCGTGCTCGTTCCGGCGAGACGGGTCAGGGCTTGAGCGCAGTGGCGCGCCATGGGGCGATCTTGTTCTTCCAGAGTGGTCATGTCCCGCAGGAGGGTGGCAAAACCGCCGGGCAGGAAATCCGGGAGGGCGGGCCGGCGGTGCAGGCGCGCTATGGCGGACTCGAGGGGGCCGCCGTCGTACTCGAGTCGACCGGTGAGGCTCTCGAGGAGGACCAGGCCGAGGGCATAGATGTCTGCGGGCCGGCCGACGGAGCGGCCCAAGACCTGTTCAGGAGAGAGATAGGCCGCCGTGCCGGTCAGGGTGCCTGTGGCGGTGCGGGTAGTCGCGTCCAGCAGCCGGGAGATGCCGAAGTCCGTCAGATGGGGATAGCCGGAGGAGTCCAGGATGATGTTGGACGGTTTGACATCCCGGTGGACGATCCCCGCCTCGTGGGCGTGAGCCAGGGCATCGGCCAATGCCGCGCCGAGCGCTGCAGCAGCCTCGCACGACAGGGGAGCCTCGGCGATGCGAGATTTCAGGGTGGGCCCGTCGATCAGCTGCATGACCAGGAAGGCATCGCCGTCATGGTGTCCGGCGTCGAAGGCGGTCACCAGCCCCGGATGCTGCAAGCGGGCCAGGATCACAGCCTCGCTGCGGAAAGCATCCTCCGTGTCGAAGCCGGTACCGGCGCGGAACACCTTCACAGCAACCGGCCGCCGCAGCCGCAGGTCGAATCCGCGGTGTACGTCAGCGGCGCCACCCGAACCGATCAGCGCATCCAGACGGTAGCGGCCCGCCAGAACTCGGGTGCAGCCTTGGAAGGCCCGGGCGCCCCGCACCTCGCGCAATCCCACTTTCGATCTCCCCACTCCGCGCACTCGCACCGCTCGGACGCCCCTCGTCGACGGGCCGCCGAACGCAGGTACCCGTCCATCCGTCGCTTGCACAACAATGGGTGGTGGCCCGCCTGACCGACCGTCGGGCCGGACGGCGAGCACCGGGTGGGACCGCACCCGACCGCATGGCCATCTACGACCGGCGAGCCCACAGCGGACTGCGCACTCTCGGCATCACCCTCAGCCACGCACCCAGCCGCTACAGCCGCTACAGCCGCTACATCGAAACGATCGACCAGCTCCTGGCCGCCGCCCCAACCCCCATCCGCAACCGGACCCCACGCGACATGGACACCGCCCTCTACTGGCTCAACCACCCCACCGACACCACAACGAGCGCATAGAAACACTCAACGAACCTGATCAGCACGCAATGAAACTGACCGCAGCTGACCAACACTCATCCCACCTGACAAAGCACCAGCTCAGCACGCAGCCCAAGCCCCCGTTCCCTCCATCACCGAGCCGCAGCACCGGGGCCTGGAGCGCTACCACCACCAGACACCAAACTGATCAGCCCAGGCCCACCCCATGACCCACTGATCAGAAAAACCGCTCCTGGACACCAGCAGCTCGCCGCCCTGGGACTCGACTGGGCGGAGGCGTAGCCGCATGGGAGGCTGCCGCGCGAGGGGCCGTGCCGGACACAGCCGGCACGGGTGCTCAGCCATGCTGCGGCGCCTCCCCACGGCGCCGCGCTGAGCGGAGCGCCCACGACGGGCCCGGCCACATCGCGGCAGCAGCTGCTCCCCCTCGACGACTCCCGGGCAGTGCGGTCTCCTCACGCTGCCGCATCCGTGACGGTGGGAGTACGGCGAGCGGCCCACCCTCGGCCGGCTCGACGGCACACGGCCCGGCACCCCTCCCCCACCCCCTCCGCAGCCAGCCTGTCCTCCGTCACAACCGAGCCGCCGCAGACGGCAGCGCGCAAGCCACGTAAACCGCCCACCGTGGCCGTGCTCTGGCAGCGTTCAACAACCGAAAGGGTGTTCAAAAAACTCCGGGCGTCCAGAAACCCTCTGGGGCCCTTTTCTGGCGGCCAGCGGTATCGCCGGCATCCTGCAACCGCTCAGCGCATCGATGCCGCATTAGCTCTCACGTCATCGGAGTCGAATATCACGGCGGTATCAACGTCCACGTCCACGTCCACGTCCACGTCCACGTCCACGTCCACGTCCACGTCCACGTCCACGTCCACGTCCACGTCCACAACATCATGTACCGCGGGCGCTTCGACAGCGTCGTACACATCGTCAACGTCAACGACGACCGGACGGGAGGAAAGCCCGGGCTGATCCGTGAACCATTCGCCCACCAGGTCCATGACGTCGTGCAGAGCCGCCAGCGGAAAGTACTCAACCCCCCGGGTGGACAGCCATCCTTCCATGTCGAGTCCGTCCAGGACGAACTTCTCCAGCGCTCTCGCCATACCGACGGGCAACCCTGTGATCCGTAGATGCTGCGCGGTCAGTCCATCCTCGGCGTGCTGCCGGAGCCTGTTATAGCCGCTCCCGGAGCTGATGCCGGGCTTCACTGTGTCCTCACCAGTCGCGGTGTCCAGTCCGCTCACGACGTAGTACACGTCGTGGGGTGGGACAGCGCCGCCGTACATCCCCGGGGGACATTGGGGGCACCCACATTTCATCTTGTTCGGGATCAGGCCGAACTCGTGCCCGGCGAAACAGACCGCCCGGTGAGGGCGTGACGCTGCTATCCACTGTGACTCGAGCACGGTGATGCCGAGGTCCTTGGCTCTCTCGGAGAGCTCCTCGAACTTGGCCAGCTTGTTGCAGGTGCCGCAGAAGTCTGGACGGATGGCCTGACGCCCATCCCAGCTGTCCACGTAGAACGAGTGCGAGTGGCCGCGACGGCACCTGACGTCGACGGCGTTGCGGAAGCCGCGCGTATGGCGCGTTCGAACGCCATGGTCTGAAGGGCCCCCCCACCACCTGCGGCGCTCCGGCGTACGCCAACATCCGCCATGATTTGCGCAAACACGCCATGGCCGTACAATTGCACGATTGTGACCCAACTCACTGCATCCACCTGAACCCGGCCCGCCTCTTGTCCGTGCCGCCGAGGATGACTCCGGCGCCGCCCGGGTACAGCGGGATCGCACGGACGCGTAACCCAGCCGGGGCCTGACTCCCGGTCAGCACAAGGGGCGTCCGAAGCCCTAAGAGGTGGCTTCGGACGCCCCGTTCGACCGTAGGGCCTGCGGCACTCATCCCTGCCGTCGTCGGTCTCGTCCCCGTCGGCACCTGCCCTACGTCAGCAGCCGAAGTACCCGGTAGCGCTTCCTTGGCCGCCGGCCAGGGCAGCCGATGAACCCGATCAGCCCCAGGCCGCCTACGCGAGATCGGCGTCCCTACACAGCGCTGAAGGATTTCCGCAGTCCGCCAACTGGTCCTTCAGGCCCCAGCCACCGTTATCGCGATAGCCCCGGGGCTACCACGACAAGACCGCCACACGGCTGGACACCGAAGCTGGCGGAACCTGCGGCAGCCCTGTCCGGGACAAGGTCCGAACAAGGCCCGGACCAGCCCGGACAGTCGGCGAACTGTCCGGGACAGCCGGCTCTCATTCCTTCACGTGTCGATGGCCAGCAGCCTGTGTGGTGTCTGGCTGGCCAAACGGTCGCCACAGCCCGCTGCGTCGATGAATCACTCTCCACACAGCGGGCTGATCCTGACCTACAACCGTCGATCCGCGACGTGTGGATGACATCCGTTTTGTCCTGCTTGGCGGACGCCAGCAGGACTATGAAGGAGGAGCTCTTGCAACTGTTCAAAGGACTCGGAATGGCCATCGCTGCGACCGCGGCAGCCTTCGCGATGATGCCGTCAGCGTCAGCAGCGGCTCAGGCGGACACCATGTCCGCCCCCCCGGCTCCCGCAGCCGTGAACTGCGACTGGAACCCCACCAAGAGCACCACCGGCGTGAGCCTCACGACCACCAAAGAGATCAGCCTGAGGTACGGGCCGGCTGCGAGCTGCCCGTTCATCGGGTGGGATGACATGGATGTGCCCACGCTGTTGTGGGCTGTGTGTAAGTACCGCAACCCCGACTCGGGCAACACCTGGTACTACACCGATCCGAACGAGGCCAGCTGGGCCAGGGGCTGGATCTACTCCGGCAACGTCAAGGTCGGTTCCGGGACGATCCCCAGCTGCTGAACGTGATCCGGAGTTCGTGTCCCAACCCGTTATGGAGCGTGCAGGACAAACGGGTTTGCCGCCAGGGTGCCAGGGTGAGCTTCCCGGGGGTACGCACATGAAGGCAGGGCCCTTTCGATGCTGACCGTCCTCGACAGATCCCATCTGGCCGGTCTCATCCTGGCCTTCGGCCTCATGGTCGCCGTCCGGCGCTACATCGCTTCCGCCCACGCCTGACACCGCACCACGAAAAAGCGGCGCCCGAAGCCATAAGAGGTGGCTTCGGGCGCCGCTTTTGACTGTACGGCCAGCACGACACGGCGAAGGCTCCGGCAGGTCAGGCGGCCTGGCCGAGGCCGACGGCGGTCAGGTCCTGCTCCGCAGCGGGGTGAAGTCGACATCGAGCTTCGGGTCGTACGCCTCGGGCTGGATGCCGAGTTCGTACGTGGAGTATTCGCCGAACCGGTTGATGTGCTCCGTCAGGTACGGCGAGATGTGCGCCAGGTCCTCCGGGTCGATCTCCCATCCCTCCTCCAGTAGCTGACGCACGATCTCCCGATGTCCAGGGCGTTGTGGAAGATCACCGCGTTCGTGAGCAAGGCGTTGAACAGCGAGCTGGCGGGCGCCCTTCGGGGCGGCCGAGGATCGCAACCAGATCCTCTACCGCCTCTGGGACCTGGAGGTTCAGCTGGCGGTCGCTTTCCGGGGCGACCGAGGATCGCAACTGGGTCCGCGTAGGCTGGCATATTGGGCCCAAGCTGCTGACGGTCGCCCTTTGGGGTGACTGAGGATCGCAACTGGAAAGGTTGGGTTTTTGACGAGATGGTCTCACCTGGCGGCCACCCTCCAAGATGACCGAGGATGGCAACTCCGAGCCGGGCTGAAGATCGAAGTCGTCCAACCATTAGCGGTCGCCCTTCGAGGCGGTCGAGGACCGTAACTAATAACGCAGGCCACCACGCGCGAGCTGGTTCTCCTGCCTGGCGGGCGCCTTCCGGGACGACCGAGAATCGCAGCCCCGGGTGTAAGGACCCGCAGGAGCCAAAGAAGGACCGTGGCGGTTGCCCTCTGGGGCAGCCGAGGATTGCAACTACGTGCCCAGGGCGGAGATCACCGAACGTTCCGACTGGCGGCCGCTCTCCGGGGCGGCCGAGGACCGTCGCCCCGGGACGTTCGACCGGACGACCAACACCGTCTGCTGACGGTCGCCCCCGGGGTGACCGAGGATCGCAACCACCCGGACTCCAGGTCCACACCGTAGACCGCTGGCTCTGGCGGTCGTCCTTCCAGGCGACCGAGGGTCGCAACCAGGCCGGGGCGGGGGCGTAGGCCATGGGCAGTTCCTGGTGGTCGCCCTTCGAGGCGACCGAGGAGTTCAAGCACACCTGCTTGAACTCCTCGGCGTCGACGAGACGCGACCCCACTGGCTGGGGACCTAACTCCCTATGTGCGAAGTCTCCGGCTAGCAGGAGGCCCGGCAGAAGCGCCGGGCCGATCCGGGGTGCGGCCCGGGGTCCCGGAGCCAGCTATGCCGCGCTCGGCGGGGTTGACTGGAAGTGGCGCCGGCGCGCGCGGAGGAAGGGCACCGTGCTGCTGAGCAGGACCAGGAGCAGGACAACCACGCCCGCGGGGGTGAGCTGGACCGTCACTTGCAGCGTGGTGGGCAGCACGGCCACCGCCACGCCAGCGACGGTCAACCGGTTACGCGTGCCGAAGAGCAGGGCGATCGCGAGGACCCCGGCCCACAGGACCCCGGCCCACAGCGGGCCGATGTCGCTGAGAACGCCCAGCGTGAAGGGGTAGTACATGTCGACGAGCTGCACGCCCGACACCAGGACGGCCGCCAGGGCGGTGGTTCCCATGATCGTGCGGCGTTGTGGCAGGGAGGGGCCGAGCAGATCCCTGGGTGCGGCGAGGACGACGGCGCCGGTGAGCAGCGGCACGGCCAGTCGGATCACTGCGATCGAGGGGGTGCCGTGGAAGCCGGAGGAGGCGAACGCGGCCAGCAGGACGTCGGCCAGGCACAGCACCATCGCCGGCACGACCAGTGCACGGGCCACGGTCCAGCGCCCGGTCCAGACAGCCGCGAGCGCCGCCAGCCAGAGCAGCGGCGTGAGGCCCGTGTTGGCCAGGCTCAGCACATTCGGGAGCGAGGACGCCGGCAAGGTCCGGACGCCGGGGGCGAAGAGCCACAACAGGCCCGCCGCGAAGCTACCCGTCGCCACGGCGACAGCCAGCGGGGCCGCCTGCGCCAGGACCTGACCCGCCATCCGGTCGGAGCCCAGGCCGGTGCGCCGCCGCAGGCCATGGCCGGCGACGTCGAGCGCCTCGCGCAGCCGACCGAGCGGGCCGGCATCCTGCGTCGCCTCAGCATAGATCGCGGTCAACTCGGCTTCGTGCTCAGCGCGGTAGGCGGCCGGATGGAGGCGCAGCGCCCAGCGGAACGCGAGTGAGCTGTGCTGCTGCGTCATGCCAGAGCCCCCTTCGGGCGGATGGCGTGGGCGCGACGGGCGGCCAGTCGACGCTCCGCCTCGGCGACGACAGTACGCAGCCGCTCCGTCTCGGCGGCCAGCACGTCTCGGCCGGCCTCGGCGAGGGCGTAGACCTTGCGCGCCCGACCGTCCACGACCTCCTCGCGCTCGACCCGGATCAGGCCCTGCTGGACCAGCCGGTCCAGCGCGCCGTAGAGAGTACCGGTGCGCATCCGCACACGGCCCTGGGAGATCGCGTCGATCTCCTGAATCAGTCCATAGCCGTGCCTGGGCTCGTCGGCCAGGGCAGTGAGCAGGAGCAGCGTCGGCTCCTGAAGCGGTCGCTCATTCATGCCGCCTATATATATCAGCGACCGGCATATGTTGTCGATCGATCATCGTTCTGCCGCCCGGAAGCCCGATCCGCTGCCTGGGGGCCTGGCCGCTGTTGGCGGCGGCACGTCAGCGGGCTGATATCGCCCAGTACCCGATCGCACAGATAGTCGCTGGCCGGCTGCACCTCAGCGCCGGATCCGTCGACTACGGCATACGGCGGCACTCCATCCGGGAGCGCGACCGCTTGCCGCCCACGCGAGGCAGTACTCGACGACCACGCAGAGCTCGTCACGGCGCTCGCGCTCCTACCACCAAGCGCACGGCGAACGGTAGCGAGGCCACCAGCCCGGCGGGCGAGAAAGTGCAGTCAACAGGTCATCCACACCAGGCCAGAAGGCCCTCACCCATTTCAAGATCGCACGTCAATGATCACTGTCACCAACCTCCGTGGACAGAACACCTTTCCTCACCAAGCTGGGATGTCGCCCCGTTACGCGACCACGCTGCTGCGGGCCCTGCTCGTGCTGACCAACACCGAAGTCGCACGCTGACGGGCCCGGCAGACGATCTTGGGCACGGACAACCGCCCCGGACCAGTACGAGCACACGATCGCTCACTCACGCCAGCCCCAACGACCTGCGGATTCGAAGTTGGTGGATCTTCATTGAGCAGTCATCTCGGCATCGTGCCGTTGCCGTCCTGGGCGCAGGGCTCCCAGGCGCTGGCCGGGAGGCGGCATCCGAGGGCTCCTGTTCGATGGTGACGGCGATCGCGCGGCGCACACCCGTCGGTAGCAGCTTGATTGGCCCCGGGGCGACCGGCACCGCCGTGATCGAGGACACCTACTGGCGCGCCAGCCCGTGGCGGTCGGCCCAGGCGGTGATCGCCGCGGACAGCTCCTCGGGCCGGTCCTCCGGGGAGTGGTGGCCGGCCAGGCCGTGGCGGGAGACCTCCAGGCCCGCGATGTGCTCCTCGCACCAGGTCACGGCCCCTTGGTTGGTCATTGCGCCCGGGCCCGGTTCGAATGCGGTGAGGAGCTTGGGGACTTCGGGGCTGGCGGCCAGCCAGGCGTCGTAGCGTTCGACGCGGGCCACGATGTCAGCGGGCTCGGCGTCCAATGGCATCATGCGCGTCCACGCCAGTACTGGGCGGCGGCTGTGCGGGGTCGGGAACGGGCGGCGGTAGACCTCCAGGTCAGCAGGGTCGAGCGGGGTGGCGAGCGTGTCCGGTAGCCCCTCGATGAACAGCGACTTCTCCAGGATCATCTCCTCACCCACCCCGGGGGTGCGCAGGAGGGTGAACAGCTCTCGCCCGGCCGCCGGGAATTCGTCGCCGACCAGCGGCTTGATGATCGTCTCGGTGAAGGCGAGGCCCCGGACGCTGCCCGGCAGGCGGGCGGCGCGGTCGAAGGCGAGCGCGCCGCCCCAGTCGTGGCCGACGAGGACGGCCTCGGCAAGGCCGAGGGCGTCGAACCAGGCGTCGAGGTAGCGGGCGTGGTCGTCGAAGGAGTAGGCGAGGTCGGGCTTGCCGGAGTCGCCCATGCCAATGAGGTCGGGGGCCAGAAGGCGCCGGCCGGGCGCGGCCACGCCCGGCAGGACGTTCCGCCACAGGTAGGAGGAGGTGGGGTTGCCGTGGAGGAAGACGAACGGCAATCCGTCGGGGTCGCCGGACTCGCGGTAGTGGAGGGTGGAGTCGAGGACGGGGAGGGTGGGCATCGCGGTGTCACGTCGCTTTCAGTACGGGGGGGTTCAGAGGTTGAGGCTCAGGATGCGTTCGACGGCGATCTCGATGGCGACCAGGTCCGGTGGAGCGGGCGGGGCCGCGCGGTAGCGGGCGGTGTAGCGGCGGACCGCCTCGGCCAGGCTTTCGGGGTCGTCGGTGACGGCGGCCCGGCCTTCGAGGGTGACCCAGCGGAAGCCGTCCGCCTGGCAGAGCGCGACACGGGCCGTCGGGCCTCCCGCCGCCACGTTGCGGGCCTTGCGGGCCCCGGCCCTGGTGGTCACCCGGGCCAGACCGGTGGACGCGTCGAAGGTGAAGCGGACGGGGGTGACGTGCGGGGTGCCGTCGGGGCGGAGGGTGGTGAGGGTGGCCGTGCGGGGGCGAGCGAGGAACGCCCGCGTGTCGACCGGAAGTTCGGTGGCCGTCCGGTTCACTTCTTCTTCACGCCCTCGTTCCAGATCAGCTTGGCGATGTTCGGCTTCACGGTGGTGGTGATGACGCCCATGGCCGTGCAGATGTACCGCCGTTCCTCCAGCTCGCGCAGCATGCTCGCGGCGAGGTCGACACGGGCGGTGAAGACGCCGTCGGCGCTGGTCGCGGCGGTGTGGTAGTCCGTGACAGTGGGGTGTTCGAAGAGGCCCGAGGGCCGGACTAGGGTCCAGTCGAGGTTCGTCTGACGGATCACGGTCTCCATGCGGCGCATGTCCTCGTGGAGGGTGTGGCCGAGGCGTCGGTTCACCAGCGGGTCGAGCACATGGTTGAAGAAGTGCGCGCCGGTGGGACGCCAGTCCGGGTCGGCGATGCTGGAGCTGACGGTGAGCAGCCGCTTGATGCCGTGGCGGGCCATGGCCCCGGTGATTGCGGTGGCGCTCGCCGAGTACGTGGTGATGGTCTCCTTGCTGAAGCGCGAGCCCAGCGCGGAGAGGACGGCGTCCGTCCCACCGAGCGCGGCGTCGACGGCCGCCGGGTCGGTGGCGTCGGCGACGGCCACGGTGAGGCCGGGCCGCGCGGGGAGTGAGCCAGGGCGGCGGGTTACGGCGACGACCTCGTGGCCGGCTGCGAGGGCCTGGTCGGTGAGGTGGCGGCCGGTCGGTCCGTTGGCGCCGAAGACTGCGACACGCATGATGTCGGGACATCCCTTCGAGTGGTGGGCGGAACGCCCTTGACTGTGCCGATCACGAAACGCAGGCTCAACGCTGATGAATAACGCTGCCCCTGCACCCGCCCGCACCCGAGGCCGTCCCCGCGGCAACCCGCCGACCCGCGAGTCGCTCGTCTCGGCGGCCCGCATGCTGTTCCTGGAGCGCGGCTACCGGCGCACCACCCTGCGCGCGGTGGCCGGGGCCGCCGGGGTCGACCCGGCGCTGATCGCGTACCACTTCGGCTCGAAGAAGGGCCTGTTCGCGGACGTGATGCAGTTCCAGTGCGCCAATGCGCTGGCGGTGGACGACGTCCTCGGCGGCGACCCGGCCACCCTGCCCGACCGCCTGATCGACGCGGTGACGGACCTGTGGGAGAACGCCGACTTCCGACAGCTCACCACCCAGGGCGACGAGGCTGCTGAGGTGATCCGCGAATATCTGGAACACGAGCTGCTGGCCCGGCTTGTTGAATTTCTCGGCGGCCGTGACGCAACCGCCCGCGCTACGGCCGTGGTGACGATCCTCGGCGGCCTCATCTACACCCGCTACCTCAACCCCCTCCCCACCCCCGCAGCCCTCACCCCGGCCGAGACCCGCCAGATCCTCGTCCCGGTACTGTGCGCGGCGCTGGCCCCGCGGCCGCGCATTGCGGAAGCCGCCAGAGCGGGCCGTCGAGGCTCGCTGGCCTCCGGTGGAGGCGCCGTCCGGCCTTGACCATCTCAGCGCCTCCGGCGCGGCTACTCCTGCAGGTAGCGATGCAGGGAGGTTTTCGGGATGCCGGTCTTGGTACTGATCTCCCCGTAGGCTGCTGCCCTGGGCCTTGAGCAGGCGTGCGTACTCGATTTTGTCGGCGGGGTGGGCGACGGGGCGGCCGATGTGGCGGCCTGCTGCTTCGGCGACGGAGCGGGCGTGGGCGGCGCGTTCGGCGGTGAAGGTGCGTTCCATCTCAGCGAACAGGGCCAGCAGCAGGAAGGCGATGCGGCCCATGCCCTCGTCGGCGGTGTTGCGCGTCGTCGAGGTCGCCCGCGTCTACGCCGCAGGCCGCACCGCCCTCGCCGCCTGAGCGACCGACGCCGGGGCGGATGCGCGGCCCGGACGACGAGGTGGTGCTCGACGAAGCGCACCGGCAACTGCTCCGGACCGGGCAGCAGCACCGCAGACTCGCGATCAGCGACGCGCAGCGACGCCATCATGAGGCGGTCGCCGGCCTTGGGGAACATCGGTACAGCGGTCATCGGTGAGATTGATCTCGAAGTTGGAGGACCCCGGCGAGATGTGTTCGCCGGGGTCCTCCGCCTTCTGGTGGTCGGTCAGCGGCGGGGGCGCCAGCGGGGGAAGACCGGCCCTCGCATGACTGCGCGCCGCACTCCACGCCGCCCTGCACGGAGACCTGGAACCTCTCCACCACGCCGCCCCTCCCACGTCCGGCTGAGGGCTGCCAACGAGACGAGAAGCACAGCTCAACGACCGATCTTGCGACGGACCAAGTGACTGGCCTGCTGCCCTGCGCCGTGGCCGGGCTTAGAAACAGGCTCTAAGGAGGCGGCGGACCAGTCGAGGTTGCCTCCAGCCTCCCCGTACGACCAGCCCGGCCTCGGCGGCCCGCGCGCACAGGGCCCGGGCGAGCGCCGGGTCCGCGACGAATCCGGAGACGAATGCCCGCTGACGCCACGGCAGTTCATGGAACGTGGCAACTTCGCCGGGCTGAGAGCCTTCGGTGAGGAACCCCCCGTCGTTGGCGGCCGCGAGGACCTCCACCAAGGGCTTGGTCTCCGGATCCGGGCCGCCAGGACCGAGGCCCCGACCTCACAGCAGGGTGAGTCCCGCCTCTGATCTGACCGTCACACCGAAGCTCCCCCGTCGGAGGGTTCGATGCGGATCACGATGGATTTGGTCACCGGCGTGTTACTGGTGTCGGCCGTGGAGTCCAGGGCGACCAGCACGTTCGTCTCCGGGTAGTAGGCGGCGGCGCAGCCGCGCGGCGTCGGATAGCGGACGGCGCGGAAGCCGGGGGCGCGGCGTTCACCGTCCGGGTTGACGCTGATCAGATCGACCAGGTCGCCGTCGTGGAGGTGGAGGTCGCGGAGGTCCTTCCGGTTGAGGAAGACGACCCGCCGTCCTCCCTTGATGCCGCGGTAACGGTCGTCGAGGCCGTAGACGGTGGTGTTGAACTGGTCGTGCGACCGTACCGTCGTCAGCAGCAGGTGTCCCGGCGGAACTTCGGGCGCGGTCGGTGGGTTGACCGTGAACTGCGCCTTGCCGGTCGACGTGGGAAAGGTGCGGGAGTCGCGCGGTGCCCGGGGGAGCATGAAGCCGCCGGGCTGCCGGACGCGCTCCTCGTATGCGTGGAATCCGGGGCAGACGTGCTCGATGTGGCGGCGGATCACGGCGTAGTCGTCGCGCATGCCGCGCCAGCCGAGGTCGTCGCCGAAGAGAGCGTGCCCGAGGTCGGCGACGATCGCGACCTCGCTGCGCAGGTGCGGTGATCCCGGAAGGAGTCGTCCGTGCGACGAGTGCACCATGGCCATCGTGTCCTCGACCGTCACGAACTGCTCACCGGAGACCTGCCGGTCGCGCTCGGTGCGGCCGAGGCAGGGCAGAAGCAACGCCTCGGTGCCGTGGCACAGATGGGACCGGTTCAGCTTGGTCGCGACGTGGACGGTGAGGGCGCAGTTGGCCAGCGCGGTCTCCGTGACCTGCGTGTCCGGCGTGGCCGCGGCGAAGTTGCCGCCGAGGCCCATGAACACGTCGACCTCACCGTCGCGCATGGCCTTGATCGAGCCGACGGTGTCCAGGCCGTGGGCACGGGGCGGATCGAACCCGAACTCGTCGCGGAGCCTGTCCAGGAACGGTTGCGGCATCCTCTCCCAGATGCCCATGCTGCGGTCGCCCTGGACGTTGCTGTGCCCGCGGATCGGGGCAGGCCCGGCACCGGGGCGCCCGATATTGCCGCGCAACAGGAGGAAGTTGACGATCTCGCGGATGGTTGCCACGGCGTTGCGGTGCTGGGTGAGGCCCATCGCCCAGCAGACGATGACGCTGTCCGCGGCGAGCACGTCGGCCGCGCAGTCCTCGATCAGGCGGCGGGGCAGGCCGGCCATCGTCTCGATCTGCGACCAGTCCAGGGCACGCCATGCCGTTGCGGCCGCTTCGAAGCCGTCGCAGTACCGGTCGATGAAGTGGTGGTCGAGCACGGAGCCCGG
Organism: Streptomyces africanus; assembly: GCF_030816955.1. Classification (NCBI taxonomy): domain Bacteria; kingdom Bacillati; phylum Actinomycetota; class Actinomycetes; order Kitasatosporales; family Streptomycetaceae; genus Streptomyces; species Streptomyces africanus. The sequence continues at coordinate 21,817 of NZ_JAUSYP010000001.1, forward strand.
CTGGGAGTCCTCCCGGTCGACCAGGGTACGGTTCAGGCCTGCGAAAAGGGCCAGATCGCCGTTGATGCGCACCGGGAGCCAGCGGTCGGCGAGCTGCGTGCCCGGGCCGACCAGGCCGCGCGCGGTCTGTGGGTTGTGATAGCGGCCGAACCCGGCTTCGGGGAGCGGGTTGGCTGCGATGATGCGGGCGCCGCGCCGCTTGGCCTGTTCGAGCGCGCTGAGCATGCGGGGGTGGCAGGTGCCGGGGTTCTGGCCCACGATGATGATCAAGTCCGCGTAATCGGTGATGTCGGAGATCGTGATGAGACCTTTTCCGACGCCGATGGTCGCGCTCAGGGCCTCGCCGCTCGACTCGTGGCACATGTTCGAGCAGTCGGGCAGATTGTTCGTGCCGAGCCTGCGCGCCAGCAACTGGTAGAGGAAGGCGGCCTCGTTGCTCGTCCGGCCGCTGGTGTAGAAGACGGCACGGTTCGGATCGGCGAGGCCGAGCAGGCGATCGGCGGCGAGCGCGAGCGCGTCCTCCCACGAGATGGGCGCGTAGTGCGTCGCGCCGGGGGCAAGGTGCATCGGCTGGGCCAGCCGGCCCTGCGACTCCAGCCAGTGACCGTCCCGCTCCCGCAGGTCAGCGACGGAGTGCTCGGCGAAGAACGCCGCGTCGACGCGTTTGCGCGTGGCCTCCCAGGCGACGGCCTTCGCGCCGTTCTCGCAGAACTCCGCGATCTTCCGGTGGTCGGGATCGGGGTCGCCCCACGCACAGCTCGGACAGTCGAAACCGTCGACGTGGTTCACCTTCAACAGCGTCTGCAGACTCCGCTTCGGCCCCATTTCGGCCATGGAATACCGCGCGGATTCGGTGATGCCGTGAATTCCGACGCTGGCCTTCTCGGGTCCTGACGAGGTCACATCCGATACGGGCGGGTTGATCGGTTTCTCAGCCATGACTGCCTCTTTACCCTATATGTGGACTATCGTATGCGAGAGCAAAGTCGACCGCAGCCGTCGCCTCACTCCGAGCAATTCCCGGCCGTCAGAACAGCCAGTCTTCTACCGGGCGTATCGGGGCAAACCGCAGGCAGGTCCGGCACCCTCACCTGACGTCGACGAAGTCGCCGGCTGCCGTGGACGGGCGGCCTGGTCGGAACCGCCGTGGTGCTTCACGTCGTAGACCCGGTCTCCGACGAGACCGACCGCGCCGGTGCCCTTGGGGCCGGGGGCGATGACGGCGACCGGGCCGTCGACGGGCCGCTTGTCGATGCCTGTCGCGCTGAGACTCTTCCGAGGGTTGGGGCGGGGCCTGCCGACATTGACGCAGAGCAGCTTCACCGCCGGGGGTCAGGCCGGCCACTCTCGGATCACCGGGGCGTTTCGCAGGTGATCTCGTCACGTGGGGCGTAGTGGGTGCGGAACGGCTCCCGCCTCACTTCCTTGCCGTCGTTGCGGAAGACCCGCTCGACGGTGACGTCGAAGCCGTCGAGCGGGGTCTGCGGCACGCATTTCTTGTCGGCGCTCACCTTCTGCTCCGGCTCTTTCACATTGCTGCGGGGCCCTTGACCGATGTGATCCGGTCGTAATTCCTGGTGCCGAGGAAGGTGATGGTCACCGAGGTGTCGGTGGACTCGGCCTGGACGTAGATGGCGTTGCCGGAGTCGTTGGCGAACCTGAGATCGACGTGCAGCGTGCACCGGGCGGCCTTCCGCAGTCGGGGCAGGCGATGTCGTACACCCCCGGTGCCCGACGTCGGCGGTCCGCCTTGGCCTGGCGTTCCACCAGGATGGGCTCGATCCGCTCGTAGTGAGGGCTCTTCGACACGGCGCCAGTACCGGTCCGGGCGTTGGTGACACAGTTCTTGCCTGCCACGGCCCCACAGCACGGGCAATTCTTCTTGATCCAGTACCGGCGGGCCACCTGCTGGTGCCGCACCGCCCCCAGCACAGGGGCAGGGCGGGCGGTCTGCGCCAGCGGCCTGCCGGTGTCCGCGCGCGCCTTCCAGACGCTGATCTGCTCCTGCTGGCCGGCGTCGACGTGGTCGCCGGCATCTGATGCTGCGTGCAGGAGCTCCCGCACCAGCTTGCGCATCACCTTCGGGGACCCGGTGTCCCCGCGGCGTTGCAGCGTCGCCAGCAGCGTCCGCACTCGGTCGGCTGCCCGCCGCGCCCGGGCGTCCTGCTGTTCGGCCAGCTTCGCCGCAGCCTCCGCTTGCAGCTGCTCGGCGTAGGCCTGCTGTTGTTCCGCGAGGTACCCGGCCGCCACGTCGACAATGGTGATCTCGGTGGCGGTGCGGTCGTGGCTCGCGGTCGCGTTGACGCGCGCCAACAGCTGACGGACCTGCACCGTGTCGCGCGCGGCGAGGGCATCTTCCAAGCGGTAGAACAGCTCTCGCCGCACCTGGGTCTGGTCCTCCAGCCAGCGTTCCGCGTCCGCGACGGCGGCCGCCATCTGATCCTGCAGCTCCCCCTCCACGCCGGTCCGAGCAGCGATGTCGCGGCACACCTGGGTGACCACGAGGACGGATTCCACCCTCATGGCGTCGGTCAGCTTGCGCAGCAGCACGTGCGCCCGCGTGCGGGCGTCCGGGGCCTTCCTTGCCGGGCGAAGATGCGTGCTGAGCGCCGCCGTGAGCGGGTGCAGAAGGGGGTCGAACAGTGAGCGGTCTGCATTTCGCCGCGGTCAACGCAGTAGGCATCGTCGCCGACCTGGATCTGCTGCCTGCGGCCTACCGCGTGCTGCTCAAGCTGCGCGCGCACAGCGAGCCGGGCGGCCGCATCGAGATCGACCAGGTCACCCTCGCGCAGATGCTCGGCCTGAGCAGGGCCGCCGTGAACGCGGCCCTGCGCGACCTGGACCTGGCGCAGTTGGTGAAGAAGCAGCGCGCCGGCGTCTAACAGCTCAACCCCATGCTCGCCGCCTACCTCTCCCCCGAGGACGTCATCGCGGCCGTCAAGGCGATGCCGAAGAACGAACGCCTCAACTCCGCAGGCTTCGTGGAGCGCTACCGCAAGGCCGTCACGGCCTACCAGGACCAGCTCGCCGAGAAGCGCCGGCGCCGCGAGGACGCCAAGCGGCGCCAGAACCTCAAGGCCGTGTCCTGACCCGGCCCTCCGACTCCGTCGTAACGGCGCTGCACTCCCCGGAGGCCGGCGCCGTTGTCGTCGCCCAGGGCGATACACCGTTCCCCAGAAGGGAAACGCGTAGTTCAACCGCCGCAGCAACCTGCATGGATCTGCTGCGTAACATCGCAGAACTGCTATGTTCCACAGCTCTCTCAGTCGCCGCGCACATCGTTCCCCTGGAGGGGAAACGCGCAGGCGGAAGGCCCCGTACGGGCGTTCTCCGGCCTTGGCTCTGCGTGCCGCCCGGGTAGCGCTTCGAAGTGATCGGTACCAGTGGGGCATGAGGTACAACTACGGCCTCCACTTCACCGGCGAAATGGTCAAGCGCTACGGCTTCCTCACCGAGGGCTGGCCCGCGAGCACCCAGCAGCTCGCGCCGTTCTTCACGATCGTCGTCAACGCCGTGGGCTTGGAAAGGGCCGCCAGCTGGTTTGAGGCTGCTCGCCACGCGGACTGCCGGGAGCGGGAGGTGGAGCAAGCCTGCGCCTACCAGTTCGGATTCGCCATCTACCTGGCAGAAGCACTCGACTACCACGGTCAAGCGCCGACCCTGGCAGAGACCGCCGCGTGGGAGGCCACTTCTAAACTCAGAGCCGATGCTCAGTGTTGGGCACTGCGCTCGTAGTGGCGAACTGCGGCGCAGGCCCTGGCACAGTTCCTCAATCCGGGCACATGGGGGCTCACGAGCAATTAGCCTGGTGCCATGCCACAGGGACAGCTCGTCGCATCAACCCCCGGAGAGGGGCCTGGTTTCCTGGTGGCTCCCCGAGTGGTACGCACCGCCGCCCACGTTCTTGCCCCCGCGCCGGACCTCGTCCTACAGAAGTCCGGGCGTCTCGAACGTCACCTGACAGCCGCACTCACGGCAGAGGAGTTGCTGGCTGAGTTCGCCACTATTGACCAGCTGATCGCCAGGGAGGCGCAGGCCTCTCGGGAACTGACGCACAAGCTGCTGGCCTCTGTTGAGGAGCACACCGGGCTGCCGTCCATCGCGTCGGGGCTTGCCTACGGGCTTCACGCACCCTTGGTCCCGTCGGTTGAGCGTGCTCGCCACTGGGCCGACCTACTGATCATTACGAACTCATACGAGGGCGCTAGCAAGACGCTTCAGCATCTCTCAGCGATCATCGAGGTCAAGGGGCCTCGCTCGACGGCTGAGCTCGCCCAGGTCAGGGAGGCTCTCGCGGAGGCCGAGCAAGCCATCCGCGACATCACGGCCACGGACCGGCAGGTCCTGAACCTGCACGTTGATCGTCATTACGAGTTCTTGGGCGTTGTGCCGCAACACGACACCTCGCCCTGTGGCGTGCTGCGGCTCGCCGTGCCGATCGTCCCCGGTGCACCAGGCATCCGGTCATGGACCGACCAAACGACCATGACCCTAGCTGCTTAGCCCCCTTCAGGGCGGCAGCCCTGAAGAGGACGGACTCATGCGCTGGGACTTTCGCACGAGGGTGCTACTCGTGGTGGTCGCGGTTCTTCTCTCGCTCACTGCGTCGCTGTCCGCGGCGCTCCTCTCGTATGCCTCAGGCGGCGGCGGGCACCAAGCCGTGGGCTGGGGTGCCGGCACCTTCGCCGGATCGATGACGATCGCCCTTGGCGTGCTGGCGATCCTGCTGGCATGAACGGGGAGGTCCCCCACCGCACCAGGGGCTGAAAAGCTGGGGCGGACCCCCACCTCGTGGGCCCGCCCCAGCAACAGATCAATGGCAGATCTGAAGGCGCTCGCGAAGTCGCGCGTCGCGATTCCGAGACCGACTTCGGTGTTGTTTTCGACTGCACCCTGGAGGCGTGTGAACGCAGCGGTCGGCCGCGTAGCGAGCGGGTTGCAGCAACCGAGCAGCGCGCCATGCAGCGGTCAGCATGATCCGGTAGCACTAGGACCTCCGGGCGATCATGTACGGGGCTCGTGATGCCGGTGGTGAGCCATTTGCTCCTCTCCGGCTGTCGTGGAATCACGGGAGCTCGAGAGCCAGTCCGGGCTGGTTCAGTCGGCGTCAGGTTTCTGCTCCGCCGCGGTGTCGTAAGCGGCGCGGGCCTCGGCGATGGCGGACCGGTGGCGCTCGGCCCAGCCCACCAGTCCGGTCAGTGAGGCGTGGAGTTCTCGGGCCATGGGTGTGAGGCTGTACTCGACCTTGGGTGGCACGGTCGGATAGACGGTGCGGATGAGCAGCCCGTCCCGCTCCAGTCGGCGCAGGTTGATGGTGAGCATTCGCCGGCTGATGCCGTTGATGGCGCGTTCGAGTTCGGTGAAGCGGACCGGGCCGTGGGCGGCGGCTATCAGGATCCCGATGCTCCACTTGCCCGCCACGCGGTCGAGCACCTCGGTGACCGGGCAGGCTTCGTCTTTCACCGCTTCTGCAACACGGGTGTGACTGCGTGACATAAATGTGCCTCCTTCCGCTGGGCAGCAAGGTTACCGATGATGACTGCTGTTACTAGTCGTGAACCAAGGGGGAAGACATGTCTGTTCGTGCTCTCGTCGTCGATCCGTCCGCACCCGCCGCCGTCCGCCTCGCCGAGGTTCCCGACCCCGCGCCCGGACCGGGCCAGGTCCTGGTGGACGTCTCCCATGCCTCCTTGAACTACGGCGACCTCAACGACGCTCGCTCCGGTCGGGTGCCCGCGGGTGCGGTGCTCGGTTCGGACACCGCCGGGGTGGTGGTTCAGGCTGCCGCCGACGGAACCGGCCCGGCGGTGGGCACCCGGGTGGTGGCCCTGACCTCGGGGGCGTTCGCCGAGCGCGTCGCGATCGATGTGGGTGCGCTTGCCGAGGTGCCCAAGGGCTTGGACCTGGCGAAGGCGGTCGCCCTGCCGGTCGCCGGAGTGGCTGCACTGCGCTCGCTGCGGGCCGCCGGGCTCGCGCCGGACAAGAGGGTGTTGGTCACCGGCGCCTCCGGCGGGGTCGGCCGGTTCGCCGTCCAGTTGGCGGCGCGGGCCGGTGCCCACGTGATCGCGTCCGTGGGCTCGACGGCCCGCGGTGAGGGGCTGGTCGACTTCGGCGCCGACGAGGTGCTGATCGGCCTGGAGGGACTCGAGCGAGCCGTCGACGTGGTCATCGACAGCGTCGGCGGCCCCCAACTGGTGGCGGCATGGAGCCTGCTCGCTCCCGGGGGCAGCGTGCAGAGCGTCGGCTGGACTTCCGGGGAGCCAGCGGTCTTCCCTCCATATGCGACCGTCGGCCCCACCAAGTCGCTGACGTCCTTCGTCATCGAGGGCGATGCCGGCCCGGACCTGGCCGTTCTCACCGAGCTGACCGCTGAGGGGGCCCTCACTGTCGAGATCGGCTGGCAGGGATCCTGGGACCGCTTTGCCGAGGCCGCCGAGGCCCTCCGCGGGCGCCGTATCTCCGGAAAAGCGGTCCTGCAGGTCACGCAGTGAGCGGCATGCCCCGGCACTGCCTCCGCAGGACTAGGACGTCGAGGGCGATCATGTGCGGAGCCATATAACCAGGGCTGCCGCGGTGGCTGTGCCATGGAAGACGTAGCCACGTTTGTCATAGCGGGTGGCCACCGCCCGGGACTGCTTTAGCTTGTTGATCGCCCGCTCGACAGTGTTGCGCTTCTTGTACCGCTCTTCGTCGAAGCCGGGGGGGCCGTCCACCACGTGAGCCCTTGCGCAGGCGGACGGCCTGGCTGTCGGACTTCTCGGGGATGGTGTGGCGGATGCCCCGGCGACGCAGATAGGTGCGGCATGGGCTGTTGCTGTAGGCCTTGTCGGCCGCGAGGCTGTCGGGCTTCTTGCGGGGCCTGCCCGGCCCGGTCCGGGGGACGCGGATCTTCTCCAGCACGGCCGTGAACCGGGTGCAGTCCGCCCGCTGGCCGCCGGTGACGACCAAGGACAGCGGGCGGCAGCGGCCGTCGGCGCTCAGGTGGATCTTGCTGGTGAACCCACCGCGCGATCGACCCAGGCCCTCACCTCCTGCACCACCTCCGCCAGGCGGGCGAGCCGACTCTGCCAGGGCGTCTCGGCCTGATGTTCGGCGTCGCTGGCCCTCTTTGACGCCGCCAGAGCCGGCGGCGGATCGGTGCGGGCGCCGGCCGCGTGCTGATGGGCCCGCACGACGGTGGAGTCCACCGCGATGTCCCAGTCGATCTCACCCGCGGCGTCGACCGCGGCCTGGACCTCCTGCAGCAGCCGTTCCCACCGTCGGCCGACCACAGCCGGTGACGTTCGTACACCGTCTTCCACGGCCCGTACCGCTGGGGCAGGTCACGCCACTGCACCCCGGTCCGCACCCGGTGCAGGATCCCATCGATCACCTGCCGGTGATCCCGCCATCGGCCACAACGGCCGTTACTGACCGGCAGAAACGGCTGAAGCCGCTCCCACTCCATGTCCGTCAGGTCGCCGCGCCCCATGCCTGAAACAACGAGACAACAGTCAGACAGTCACATGATCGGGCGGACAGGTCCTAGTAGTGCTTCGTTACGTTGAGCGATCTCGCTTGGTGGTGGGCATCTTCCTCGTATGAGGCTGGGGGAGGTGGAACGGCTCCGGGGTGAGTTATCGGAGTTTGTTGCCGATGTTTTCGGGTCGATGCCGCGGCGGGATCAGCGGCGGTGGGGCGAGTGTTATCTGCGGGGTCTGATGCTGGACGGCCGTCGGAAGTCGATCCAGCCGATGGCCGAGCGGCTGCCGGATGGCAACATGCAGGCCCTGCAGCAGTTCGTGAACCAGTCGCCGTGGGATCCGCTGCCTGTGCGGCGGCGGATCGCCGAGCGGTTGTGCAAGGCGATCAGCCCTGAGGTGTGGGTGATCGACGACGTGTCGTTTCCCAAGTGCGGCACCGCGTCGGTGGGAGTGGCCCGGCAGTACTGCGGGGCGTTGGGCAAGCGGGCGAACTGCCAGGTCGCCGTCAGCGTGCATGCGGCCACCGACACCGCGTCCTGCCCACTGGAGTGGGAGTTGTTTCTGCCCGAGGAGTGGATGCAGGACCAGCAGCGGCGTCGTCGGGCCCAGGTGCCCGACGAGGTCGGGCATGTGTCCAAGACGCGCTTGGCTCTGGGGCTGCTGGACCGGCTGGCCGGCCAGGGGCTGGCAGTGCCGGTGATAGTTGCCGATGCCGGTTACGGTCGCAGCGTCTCCTTGCGGCTTGCGCTGGAGGAACGCGGCTGGTCCTACGTGGTGGCGGTCGATCCCAAGGAGATTGCCCGCCCGGCCGCGGCCGAGCCGCACCTGCCCGAGTACGGCGGGTTGGGGCCGCCCACCCTGCCCCGCTACCGCGAGGCTGCCAGGCCACTGACCTCGATTGTCGACTCTGACACCCGCTTCGAGTCGGTCACCTGGCGCCAGGGCAGCAAGGGCACGATGACCTCGCGATTCACCGTGCTCGAGGTGCGGCCCTCGGGCAAGGAAGCCACCCGAACCGCGCAGGAAGCGGCCGGCGGACGCAGCCGCTGGAACGGGGTGCTGCCGTTGCGGACCCTGCTGATCGAACAGCCCGAAGACGCGGCCGAGCCCACCGGCTACTGGATGACCAACCTGCCCGCCACCACCCCAATCGCCGACCTGGTGCGGTGGGCGAAGATGCGCTGGCGCATCGAGCACGACTACCGCGAGCTCAAACACGGCCTGGGCCTGGACCACTTCGAAGGCCGCACCTGGCGCGGCTGGCACCACCACGTCACCCTCGTCACCGCCGCCCAGGCCTTCCTCACCCTGCGGCGGCTCGACCCAAAAGCCCCGATGCCGGCCTGACCCTCTACCAAGTCCTGGACACCCTCCAAGACCTGCTGAGGTGCTGGACCGGCACCTGCACCACCTGCGGCCGACCCCTCACCACACGCAGACACAGAGCCAGAACCTAACGAAGCACTACTAGCAGGAGGCCCGGGCGGCGGCGAGGTGGGCGTCCACGGCGACGACACCGTCGACGCCCTGGCAGAGGCCCACGACCACCGGAACGAGGCGCGGTTCCGGGACGTGACCCCGAAGGGTGACGACCCCGTCCCGGACCTCGACCGCGACGGTGCCCTCGTCCAGGCCGAGGATGCGCCCCAGGACGTCCTGCTCGATCTCGCTGCGGATCTCGACGTCGGAGCGGATGAAGGCGTCGAGCAGGTCACTGCGGGTGACGATGCCGGTGAGGAGCCCGTCGTCGCCGACCACCGGCAGCTGCTTGACGTGCCGCCTGCGGAGTTCCCGTGCTGCCCGGGGGATCGTCCAGTCGGCGCGGGCGGTGAAGACGGGGCTGCTCATGAGCGCGCCCGCGGTCCGGGCCCGGGCCTTGCCCCAGGCACGCTCGTCGTTCCCGTCCTGACTCTGCGGCTCGGGCATGCCGGTCTCGTGCCGCAGCACGTCGGACGCGGACACGACACCGACGGGAGCGCCGTCCTCGTCGACGACCGGGGCCGCGACGATGTCGTTCGCGTCCAGCAGGGCGGCGACCTCCTGGAACGGTGTGCTGGGGCGGAGGGTGACGACATCCTCGGTCATCACGTCACCGACCGTGCGGCGGTACAGCATGGCATCGGCCTCCTCCGCTGTACGACGGGGCGGCCGCGCCCCTGCCGGCTCGTCCACGCCGTCTTCCCTACCCATGACAGCACCGCGCCGCTCCGGCGGCCAGTGACGTTCGGCCTGGCGGGTTCCGGCCGCGCAGGCCGCCCCGGCCGCCGACACTATGCCGCTGGCCGCAGCGGTGGCCCGACTGCCCGTCGCCGCGGAGGACCGCACCGGCTACGACCGCGAGCAGTCCTTCGGCGGGTGGACCGACGCCGACCGCGACGGCTGGAACACCCGCATGGAGGTCCTGCTCGCAGAAGCGGTGGAGGCGCCGGCGGTCACCGGCCGGTGCATCCTGGCCGGGGGCCGCTGGTACTCCAGGCACGCCAGCGCCCCGCCGAGGCCGGGGCGGCGGCGCACCCGCAAACCGACACGCCAGCGCCCCGCGTGCTGGCCTGCGCCGCCCGCGAGAACCTCGGCGAGTTCGAGCTCGCCGGCCCACGCTCGCTCGTGCCACCGTGTCCACGCCGGCCTTGACGTCCTGCCGGCCGCGAGCGCGGCGGGGCCGCGAACCGATGCCCCGCCGCGGGCTCAGGCTGGGGGAATCCCTACGTCAGCATGCCGTGGTGTGGTGCAGCCAGCGCTGGAGGGTGGCGTTGATGCTGCCTGACAGGGCGCTGAGCTGGTCGATGGCGTCGCGGTCTTCCGGAAGGGGCGGGATGCCTGCTGCCGTCAGGGCCGCGTGCAGTTCCAGACGTCGCCGGTCGCGTGGCTCGAGGGTGTAGCTCAGGCGTTGCGCGGGGCTGGGCGGCGGCAGCAGGTAGTCCGTGTCCTGCTGCTCCCCCGCCGCGGCCGGCCAGACGGGCTCGGTGCCGTCGACGGCGTAAGGGTCGCCAAAGGCCTGAGGCGAGTAGCACTCGAAGGCGATAGAGGTCACGTCGGTCTCCTTACCGGCAGCTTGCAGATCTGTAGCGTCAGAGCCGCGTAAGGCCCGGGCCGGTTGCAGCGGAGGCCGGATGTCACGCCGACGGCGCCATCGGCAGCTCATCACCTGATTCGACCAGCCCATCAAGCGCAGAACCATGCCCGTACTGACCACAGATGATGCGGTCGGCGGCAGACTTGGACACCCCGAACAGCAGCGCGATTTGGCGCAGTGTCAGATTCGTCCGCCTATACGCGGCGACCATCAGCACTCGGTCCTCCAGCGCAGGCTCCACGGCCGGCTCTTCCATCAACCCCGACGTGCGGCTGCGAACCCTGGCAGAGGTCGTCGACCATCTCGGCACAGCAGGAAAGACCGGGATCGTTGACGGCACCGAGATCCGGGTCCGGCGGCCGGCCGCCGTCCCATTCCGGTTTCACGGCTAAAGCCGCCGTATCGGTTCGGGCCAGAGGGCCGGGTCACCCGGCCGTTCTGGCCCGTTCTCAGGTGATCAGGCGGTGGGTGCCAGCGCGATCAGGATGGACTCGAAGTCGTAGTTACTGCCGCTTGGGGCCTGCAGGTAGGCGCCGCCGTACTTGGTGACCGCCGTCGGCGACTTCAGCTTGCCGTCGTACAGCGACATGTCCGAGCCGTTCGTGGTGCTCGGGTCCTTGCTGCGCGAAGGCATCGAGGTCGCGGTTGGCGTGCTGACGTCCGCGCCGGTCGCCGCGTTCATCAGCACCGGCTGGACCTCGGACTGGGCGTAGACGATGCCGTGGTACGCCGCGGTGACCGCAGGGACGTCCCGGCTCGCCGACTTGTCGGTGTACCCCCAGACCTTCTTGCCGGTGGTGTCGTCGAAGCCGATGATCTCCTTGCCGCCGGATTCGCCGGACGTGCAGACCACGGCCTTGGCCTGGTCGCCCCAGCAGGTGAAGGTGCTCACCTGCTCGTCCACGACCTGTGACTTGGTCTGCACGACGGCGCCGTCGGCGATGTCCACCGAGTAGAGGACGTTGTTGTACTTGTCGTTGCCCGTGTACGAGTTGGAGGCGAGGTAGGCGCGCTTGGAGCCGCTGCCTGTCGGCTTCAGGTAGTCCTGCTTGGTCGGGGTCTGCTTGGTGATCTTGCCGGTGGGGCCATCGGCGATCACGATCGTGCCGTCGGCCGCGCCCTCCCGGTTGCTGCCCTTCGCACCGGCGACGACACCGTTCAGCACGCCCGCAGGGGTGACGAACGGGATGACGTTCGACTTCTGGGTCTTCGGATCGGCATAGACGGTGAACACCTCGCCGCCCTTCTTGGCGGCCTCCTCACCGTCGGCCCCGACACCGACGACGATCTGTCCGGTGGCGGCGTCGTACGCCTGGCTCACCACGTTGTCGCCGCCTTGGCCGGCGCCGAGGGCCGGGGTGAGGTCCGCGGTGACCTCGGCGACCTTCTTGCCGTCTGTCGCGTTGAGCCACTGGAACACCACCTGGCCCTTGGCCTTCTGAGTGCCGTTGCCCTTGTCGTTCTGCACGTAAGCGATCGCTACGACGTCCTTGCCGTCCAGTTGGACGCCCATCGGTGCGGTCACGTCCAGCGTCTCGGTGGTGGGCGCCGCAGCGGACGGAACGGTCCACGGCTCGCCCTGCGCGGCGATGTTGCGGCCGGTGACACCGGTGAGTCCCGCGATCAGGGAGCTCTGGCCCACCATGCCGGGCTTGAGTGTGTACTGGTTGTCCTTGTCCGTGCGCTCGACGCCGAACGCCGACATCGCGACGAATGCCTTGGGCGGTTCGAAGGAGGCGGCTGTCGGCGCCGACGGTGTGGCGGCTGCGGTGCTGCCGCCGCTCTCGGGTTTCGAGTCGGACTTGTCGTCGCTGCCGCCGCAACCTGCCAGTAGAACGGCGGCGGTGGCGACGCCGACAACGGCCATCGGACGCTTCATCGCGGGTTACTCCCCCAGGTCGACCCAGTAATGATCGGCCCGAACGCTAGCAGTTGCCGCTCGGCTCAGGTGGCCGTCCACAGTGTCTCCACGACCCTGCGATCTCGACGATCCTGCAATGTTGCAGGGCCCTGGAACACCAGGGGGTCCGGATGCCGCTTCCTTCCTGGATGCCGAGCCCGCCGCAACCTTGGGCAACAACGGCTCAACCACCGCCCACAACTCGTCATCGACATCCCACGGCTTCGGCCGGGCCACCCCGCACCCCCGGATCAACAGTCCCGGAGCGATCCGACCACCTAGAGATCATTTCGTTAGGAGTTCTAAGGGGTGCTTTCAGAAAGCCGGGATCTTGAGGGCGAGGGTCATGCAGTGGGCAAGCTGGAGGAGAGCGTCGTGCATGTCGTCCCGGGTTTCCCAGCGGGTCCGTAGGCGGCGCGGTCCGTGGAGCCAGGCGATGGCGGCCTCGGCGACCCACCGGATGCGGCCCAGGCCCGAGCCGTGCGGATGCCCCCGCCTGGCGATCTTCGGGACGATGCCGCGCTCACGCAGCCGGCGGCGGTACAGGTCGTGGTCGTACCCGCGGTCGGCATACAGTGCCCGGGGCTTGCGCCGGGGCCGGCCTCGTTTCCCCCGCACCGGCGGCAGCCCGTCGACCAGCGGCAGGAGCTGGGTGACGTTGCGGTGTCCGCCGGTCAGGGACACCCGCAGCGGGGTGCCGTGCGCGTCGGTCAGCACGTGATGCTTCGAGCCCGGCCTCGCACGGTCAACCGGACTCGGACCGACTTTTTGGGTTGCTACGCCCCCGCTTTGCCGGCACATGCGAGGCATCGACGGTGACGCGGGAGAAGTCCAGGCGGCCCGCCGCCCGCAACCGGTCCAGCAGCACCCGCTGGAGCTCCTCCCACACCCCGGGCTCCTGCCATTTGGCCAGCCGCCGCCAGCAGGTGGGACCAGAACCGAATCCCAACTCCTGCGGCAGGTACTCCCATTGGATGCCGGTGCAGAGGACGAACAGCACACCCTGCAGCGTCTTACGGTCATCGATCCGCGTCACAGGCGCGTCACGGCGATGTCATGGACGCATGACGGCATCGAACCGGCGGCGGTTCCCGGCCGTAGGGCGGATCGGCAACGAACGGCACCGGGCCTTCGGTGCCGCCCATCCGCACCTCGGAGAGGAATCACCGTCATGAACCGTCGTCCGCGCACCGCCCTCGCCGCCTCCGCCCTGCTCAGCGTGGGTCTGCTGATGACCGCCTGCGGGGGCGGCGACACGACGTCGACCCCGCGCAGCGGCCCGTCGTCCGCGGCGCCCGGCTCCTCGGCCACCACGGCCTCCGGCAAGGGCGAGGGGAGCGCAAGCGGTGGTTCCCGGGCTGCGGAGCCCTCCGGCGGCGGGGCCGCGGGAGGCGGCACGTCGAGCGGCGCGTCCGGGAAGGACGGGACGTCGAGCGGTACGTCTGGGAAGCAGGGCGGGGCGTCCGGTGCGGGGAAGAACGGCAGCGCCGGTGACAAGAGCTACGGGCAGGTCTGCGGAGCCAACGACATTTCCTGGAGCGTGGCGTCCAAAACCCAGGCCGGCGGCTACTTCCTCATCCAGGCGAAGGCCAAGTCCGGCATCACCTGCACCCTGCCCGCCGCCCTGCCGATGGTGGCCTTCGGCTCGGACGGAACCGAGGCCGGGCCCGCGGAGCAGGCCGTGGGCCCGGCGATCACCCTGCGCGCAGGGGTCGCCGCCTACGCCGGAGTGAACCCGAAGACCACCAACAACAACTCCGGCAAGGAGCTGGACAGCCTCATCGTCGCGGTCGGCGACGACGACCCGAACCCGGTCTCGCTGCGGGTCGGCCCGTTCACGGTCGACAAGCCGGTCGTCACCAACTGGCACACCTCCGCCGCGGACGCGGTGCCCTTCTCCTGAGGACCGCGAGCACGCCAGTGGGCCGGCCGGACTTCCCAAGTCCGGCCGGCCCACGGCTTTTGGCGCCGACGTGCCCGATTGACGGCTACGGCTACGGCTGCTGCTTCTCCCACTCGGTGCTGCCGGGCAGGTAGCCGTAGAGCGGACGGCCCGTCATGGAAGCGGTGCGGAAGGGTTTTCCGCCGTCCTTGATCTCTATCGTTCCCTGGCGGCCGCCGCTGCTCCACTCCAGCACCAGGTACCACTTCACATCGCGGCTGCTGGTGTGGGCGGTGACGTACAGCACCTCCGGGTCGGACTGGCTGACGCTGTAGGGGAAGCCGCGCTGGCCCCCCTTCGGCCGCACGGTGGGCCGTGCCGAATCGAGGTCCAGCCCGAACTCCCTGGGTTCCATCCCTCCGCCGCAGCCCACCCCCATCACGAACGCGTTCCAGTCCAAGGGCGCGCCCGAGCCGACCACGCGGACATGCAGCGACGTGATGACGACGGCCTTGTCCCCGGTGCCCTGGACGGTCAGCGACACACGATGCCTGCCCGAGGAGACGGCGCCGGCGTCGCTCGCCCATTTCGCGGCGTCCTGCAGCGTCGACGGTGGCAGGGGGACCTGGGAGGATGGCCGGTCGACCAGGTAGTGCGTCCCGCAGTAGTCCTCCCAGTCGTGGGCTCGCGCGCTCACGGTCAGCGGCACGGAGTCATCGTCCGGGGCGGCCTCCGGTGCGCGGTCCTGGGCCGCGGCGGCACCGCCGCCCGTCGGCGCCGCCGCCGACGCCGACGGCTTCGCGCTCGGCGACTTCAAGGCGGACGACCGGCTCGGCCGCGCGGAGGGGGACGTTGGCGGGGACGCCGCCTCGCTCGGTTCCCAGGAATCGGTGGCCAGGGTCGCGGCCCGCGGTCGGCCGCTCGGGGACGCGTCGGCGTCGATGGTCTCCAGGACCGCCGTCGTCAGGGCGACCACGGCGAGGGTGCTCCCGGCGACCATGACCCGCCGCTTCCGGAAGAAGGAGCGGCGCGGTACCGAATACCGCGCGGGCACCCCCACCTCCGCCGGCGACTCCGCCCTGGATCCGGTCAGGTCCCCGGCCCCCGATACGGGCCCGGGCACGTCCGCCAGCCCCGGCTCCGACGCATCGGCGGCCCCGGACTCCGGCAGGGCTCCGGCCCCGGACTTCGGCACGGTTCCGGACCCGGCCCCCGGCTCCACAGCCGCCCCGGACACCAGCACGGCTCCAGCCCCCGACCCCGGCACCACAGCCGCCCCAGACCCGGGCAGGGCAACCGACTCGGAGTCGGCCCCAGCTCCCGCTCCGGATCCCGCTCTCGCTCCCGATGCACCCTCCGGCTCGGAGCCGGGTTCCGCCACGCGGTCCCGTCCCGCGGCCGCCGGCGCCCCTTCCGCCCTGTCCGCCCCGGCTCGCCGGGAGCGCTCCCGTGCCGCGTCGGCCATGACCCACCGACGGTGCAGTTCAACCACTTCCTCCGGAGTCGCCTTGCACACCCGCGCGAAGCGCGAGAGCGACGCGTAGTCGGCAGGCACCCCCTCCCCCTTGCAGTAGCGGTGCAGCGTCGACGTGCTCATGTGCGCCCGCTTGGCCAGAGCTTCGTAGCTGAGCCCCGATCGTTGCTTCAACTCGCGTAGAAGCGCCGCTAAATCAGCTGTCTCCTCAGCCGCCCCCCACCGGTCCTCCATCTCATTCGACATCCCACGCATGGGACATTCCCCCTGTTCAGAGCCAGTGCCGCCATCCCAGCGTTCCAAAAGGTCTGGTCGGAATGGCGGCTGGGACGGAGCGTGGCACAGGCTTGGGTCATCCAAGCACGCCGCCCGGCTCAAGGGCGGTGATGCGGATCGCAACTTCCCTTTTCGGCCGCGAACCTGACTGGCCGACAACCATCAACTGGAATACCTCACTCCGGAACTCGATCTCAGAAGAAAGCAGTTCACCCATGCGTATCGCACGTCGCTCCGCCACCCGCGTGGCCGCCTCCTCCCTGGTCGCCGCCGCCCTCGCACTCGTCGGTGTCCAGGCCACCGCCCACACCGCCTCGGCCGCCACCCCGACGAAGGCCGCCTGCACCACGGAGAACACGAAGCTGACCGTCGAGGACGTCCGCCGGCCCATCAACCACCTGCTGCTCACGGCCACCAACACCGGAACCAAGCCCTGCAACCTCTACTACGCGCCTTACCTGGGCGCCGGCGCCCAGGCTCCCATCCAGTGGCTGGAGTCAAGCAAGCCCCAGGCCGTCGTGACGCTGGCTCCCGGAGAGTCCGGGTACGCCGGCATCGGGACCTTCTCCCCCGACGGCCACAGCGGCCACACCGCCAAGACCCTGGGCGTGTCCTTCGCCAACAGGGAGGCGAACGGCGCGGTCGGCAACGCCGCGACGCTGAACCTGCCCAACGGCGGCACGTACTTCAACAGCTCCGCCTACGTCACTTACTGGCAGAGCGACGTGTACGACGCGCTGTTCGGCTGAGCCGTCCGGCGTCCCACAGCACCGCTCGTGGTCGCGGTGCCGTGGGACGCGGAGCACGAAAGGCGCGCACGGAGCGACTGCACGGGCGTGCACCCGTGCTGCAAGAGGCCCGGTCGGCCGGAACGCCGACCGTGGGCGGCGGGGTCCTGGCGGCCCGGGAGCGGAGCGGCGCGGACGCCGAGACGTTCATCCGGGCGGTGTACGCACAGCACGGCAGGGTGCTGCTGCAGTACGCGGCCCGGCGGCTGCGAGGCGACTGGCACCGGGCCGAGGACATCCTGCAGGAGGCCGTCGTCCGGGCCTGGCGTCACGCCGTGGCACTGGGCACCGCGCCGGAGACGATGCGGCCGTGGCTGTTCGCGGTCGTACGGAACCTGCTGATCGACGACCACCGCGCGCAGGCGCTGCGCCCGGTGACTCCGGAGGCGCTGGAGGACACGGACATCCCCGTCGCCGACGAGGTGAACCGGCTGCTGACGGAGCATGTGAGGAGCAGCTGCTCGGCTGGCGTGGTCGGCGTGCGCGCGGCTGTGCCGTACAAGGATCGGCCGGTGCGGCGTGCGGTGCGCAGCTGGGCGGTGAGGACGCGGGTGGCGATGACGGCTCGGTCGTGGCGCAGCGGCACGCGCGGGATCGCCCACTCCCCCAGCTCCAGCGGCAGGAAGGGCGCGGCCGGGTCGGCGGCCGGCCTCCGGCCCCGGACAAGGACGGCGGCCGGTGTCCGGGAGCGCGGCGGGGCGGCGGGTGCCCAGCGTGCGGTGTAGAGACGGCAGCCGGGTTCCTCACCGTGCTCGCTGCGGGCCTCAGTGATGTCGGTGCAGTGCGCGGCGAGCGCCGTATCCACGATCGTCTCGTCCAGGCCGGGTTCGCGGCGGCGGCCGCGCTGGACGAGAGCGAGGTGGCGGCGGGCTTCGGCGAGCAGGTGACGGCGGTGGAAGCCGCCGTCCTTGTTCATCACGAACACCGTGGCGGTGACGGCGAAGGCCGCCAGGGCGACGTCGACCACGGCCGTGACCCGGGCCCGGATCGCGGCGGCGCCCGGCCCGACGGCGCCCCGATCTACGTATTCGCGAGGTGACCTGGCCCATCAAGGCCGACCTCATGAGCACTCTCGCTGCGACGCGGTGATGGGGACGAGGGAGCGCAGGATTGTTCGCCCCAGTCGAAGTACGGGTTGACCACAACCGACGTCATCATGTGCGGCGCCGAGTCCAGGTCGTCCCGCCGGTAACGGGAGAACCCCTGGTCACCGCGCCGCCTCGCGCTGCTGGTGTTGCGGTTCGTCGCGGACCTGACCGACCGGCAGGCCCGCGAAGGCGGGCCGACCACAGTTCGAGGCGGACGTGAGCGTAGTAGTCGGAGCCGCCGCTGCGCAGTACGTCGCCTCCCTTGCCCGCATGCAGCAGGCTGCCGGGAGTGCCGAGGGGGCGCTGGCTCTGCCGGCCGAGCAAGCCGCCGCCCGCAGTCTCACCGAGCAGGCCCGATTCGGCGTCCTACTGGCCCGCCGTCCCTGACCTGCTCATGCCCCACGGACGAGGGCGTCCGCCTTCCTCGCGGCCTGCGAGGGCCTTCTCGTACGCGCTGCGAAGATTTCCGGCAAAGCGCGGGACGCGGTCGCGGGTGGCGATCACCACCCGGCCCGAGGTCAGGGTTTCCAGGTGCGCATGAAGGAGGCGATCCGGGCGGCAGTGCAGCGCGGGCTGCTCAGCTCGTGGGCGAGTGCGGTCAGCTGTTCGCGGGTGGGGCTGACCGGAATGTTGCTGGCCTCGAGATACATGACGGCGACGGCACAGGCGACGGTGAGGTTGGCGCGTTCCAGCCAGCGGCAGCGGCCCAGGCTGTGTAGGAGGGCGGCGGCGCGGGCGTAGGCGCCGTCGTAGACGGGTGTGTCGAGGAGTTCGCCGCGGTGGCGGGCGACGGCGGCGATGGGGACGCCGTAGTCGTCGGCGGCCGGGTCGCGCTGCCCGGCGCGTTCCGCCACCCGTTGATCTTGATGAAGACCTCGTCCAGGTGCATTCCCAATGCTGATGTCAAGCCGCGGCTGTGGCTGGGGGTGTGACCTGATAGCACCGTCGGTCACGGATCAAGGCCCACAGGACGTTGACGCGGCGGCGGGCGAGCGCGAGGAGAGCCTGGACGTGGCGTTTGCCCTCGGCGCGCTTGCGATCGTAAAACTTTCGCGAGTTGGGGTCGCGTTGAACGCTGACCAGCGCGGAGATGTAGAAGACGCGCTGCAGGCGACGGTGATATCTCGTCGGTCGGTGGTCGTTGCCGCTGACCTGGCCGGAGTCGCGTGGGGCGGGTGCCACGCCGGCGAAGGCCGCGAGCCGGTTGGCCGTGGGGAAGGCGTCCATGCTGCCGCCGACGGCGGCGAGGAACTCGGCACCGAGGATTGTGCCGATGCCGGGCAGGGACTCGATCACTTCGGCGAGTTCGTGGTCACGAAACCGGCCCTCGCTGAGCTTGTCGGTCTCGGCGATCTTCTCGTTGAGAGCCATCACCTCCTTGGCGAGAGTGTGCACCATCTTCGCGATGGCCTTCTCACCCACGACGGCGGTGTGCTGGCGATCGGCGGCTTCGACCACCTGGTCGGCCAGGGCAGCAGCGTTGCAGACCTTGCGGTTGCGCAGCCAAGCGGGCAGCCGCTGACTGCCGGCGCGGCGGATCGCGGCCGGTGTCTGGTATCCGGCCAGCAGCACCAGCGGGCCGACGTTACCGAGGTCGAGATCCCGTTCCAGGGCCGGGAACATACTGTTCAGCAGGGCCTTGAGCCGGTTGGTGGTGCGGGTCCGGTCGGCGACCAGATCGACGCGGTGGTCAGTCAGCAGCCGCAGCTCGATCGTGGCTTCGTCGCCGGGGCGGATCGGCTGCAGATCGCGGCGCATCCTGGCCTGATCGGCGATCACGCGGGCGTCACGGGCGTCCGTCTTGCCCTGGCCCCGGTAGCTGTCGGTGGCCCGGTTGACCGCGATACCGGGGATGTAGACGAGCTCCTGGCCATGGTTGACCAGCAGGGCGATCAGCAGGCCGGGCTCGCCGCCGGTCATGTCCAGCGCCCAGGTTGTCCTGCCACCGTCGGCGAGGTCCAGAACATCACCGATCAGCTTCAGCAGTTCCGGCTCGTCGTTGGCCACCCGACGCGACAGCAGCGTGTCGCCCTCGCTGTCCAGGACCAGGCAATGGTGGTGGGTCTTGCCGCAGTCGGTCCCCGCCCATATCCGGCTCATTGTGCTCCAGTCGTCGTACTTGCCTTGCGTACCACGGACGACCTCGCCGGCATTGCTCTACACAGCGACTTGTTCGCACTTCCCAATCGGCGGCCGAGTCGTCGTGGGGAGCCGGGCGGCCAAGCACCTGAAGCCACGAACGGCAGCCTATTGTCAGCCACACCCGACTCCCCTGGATGTCCTCACCCTACGAACGGGAGGACCAACCCGTTCAAGAAGGTAGAGCCACTTGTCCCCCAACTGGGGCTGCCGGCGGCGCAGCGCGTTGGCGTAGGTCTGCCCGAACTTGCCGCACCAGCGGCGGATCGTCTCGTAGGAGACGACGATCCCGCGCTCGAGCATCAGCTCCTCGACCTCGCGGAACGACAGCGGGAAACGGAAGTACAGCCACACATAGTGGGAGATGACCTCGACCGGATACCGGTGCCCCTTGTACGACGGCGACGCGCTCCCCACGGACGACCCTTCCCAGGTTGTCAATCCGAAGATCATCCCACCGGTCAGCCAACGTGACAGTGCCGTAGTGACTGCTCGGCGCACGCAAAGAGGATCCGCTGCCAGACGTCCTCGTTGGGGATCCAAGGTGCCTGCTCGAGGCGCCGCACGAGCCCCTGCCGAGGAGACGGCCACGGCGGCTCGACTGCCCTCGACGTACGGGATTCCGTTCGCGCAGCCCGTCTTCCACCAGGTACTCATAGAAGGACCGCACGGCCACCACACGTTGCTGGACGGTCGCGTTCGCCAGTCCCGTCTCCGGATGCAGCGGCGCCTTCGCTGATCGCTGGCGGGGACGGTCGATCATGTCCCCGATCCAGGCGGCAACCGTGTCCGCACCGGCCAGTACGGGAT
Source organism: Streptomyces africanus (assembly GCF_030816955.1). NCBI lineage: Bacteria > Bacillati > Actinomycetota > Actinomycetes > Kitasatosporales > Streptomycetaceae > Streptomyces > Streptomyces africanus. The sequence goes on from NZ_JAUSYP010000001.1 coordinate 42,710, forward strand.
CTGTGCCTTCAACTGCACAGAACCGCAGGTGGTCCTCGACCGCCCGCCCGTACGCGTCGATCGTGTTGGAAGCCCGACCGATGTTCGCCATGAACTGCAGCCACCGTCGGGCCAGTTGATGTTCAGCGAGAGTGGGGAACTTGCCCCACGGGATGGGGGCCATGACAGCAGGCTAGTAGTTGCGACCGTGCCTACTTGCGCACGTGGAAGCGCAGCATGGTGACCCCGCCCGACTGGACGTTGCTGAACGGTTCCAGGTCGATCCGGTCGAGGCCCGGCGGCGCGAAGCGGACGCCGTCGCCGAGCAGCACCGGCAGCACGTACACCAGGATCTCGTCGACGAGGCCGCGCTGCAGGCACTGGGCGGCCACGTCGGCGCCGAGGATCTCCAGGTTCTTGTCGCCGGCGGCGCGGCGTGCCGTGGCCACGGCTTCCTCGATGTCGCAGGTGAGGAAGGTGACGTTGGGGTCCGGCTCGTCGGGCGGGCGGTGGGTGAGGACGAACTGCGCCCCGCCGTCGTAGTCGGTGTTCTCGTCGGACATGCGCTTGCCGACCTCGTACGTGCCCCGGCCGATGAGCATGGCGCCCGTGGCCGCCATGACCTCCGGGAACGTCGCCGACGTCATGTGCTCGAAGATCCAGTCCATCGTGTGGCCGGGACCGGCGATGAACCCATCGAGGGACATCACCCTGTTCACGACCACTTTGCCGGTGCTCGCATCCGTCATGCCTCTTCTCCAAGCAGGTGGAGGGCCGGGATCGCATCATAGGTCGGTGAGCAACATTTTCTCCGGCGGTAGCCACGACCTGGACCTGTCCAATGGCGCCACCGCGGTGTTCATCGACGTGCTGATGCTGGCCGTGTCCGATCTCGCCTCCGAGGACTGGGACTTCCGCTTCGCGGCGCTGCTGACCCTGCAGGACCAGAACGTCATGGGGCGCGGTGCCGTCGGGTTCGACCTGGCGGAGTTCGACTGGGGTGCGACGGAGCGGGAACGCGCCCGCGCGAAGGACTTCGTGCTGCGTGCCACAGCACTCGCGGCGAGCGGACATCGCTGGAGCGAGCTGGGCTACCACCCGCCCCGCGTGCATGACTACCTGCACCGCTTCACGACCATGGTGGAGTCCTGCACCCCGCCCGCCGACAGCAGCGCCGCACGCGGCTTCCCCGGCCCGGACGAGGCCGCGATGGCCTCGTGCGTGCGCCACCGCGTCCTCAGCGCGCTACCGCTCTGGGACGGCTGCTTCCTCTGCAATCGGCCGCACTACTAGCCCGGCTCGATTCCACATAAGGACGGCCCTGCCCTCGGACTTCCCTCCGTGGGAGACGGTTTACGGGTTCTTCTGGCGGTGGAACCGCCGCGGAGTGGTCACCTTCATCCGTGACCAGCTCCGCCGTCGTCTGCGTACTGGCCTTGGGCGTTGCCCCTATCCAGTGACGCTGATCGTGGACTCGCAGTCGGTCAAAGGCGCCACTACGGTGAGCCGGACGACGCGCGGAACTCCGCAGTACGGCGGCCGACAGCATCTGCGGCCAACTCGGCAGCTTCTTCGACGCGGTGACCGCCGCGCCGAAGGCCTGCCTCATACGCGGCGTCGTCCTCTGCCACCGCCTGAAGGCGACGACCGAGGGCCAGGAGATCGCGGTGACCGAAGAGCCGCCTGCGGCGACTACGCGGCAGAAAAAGACAGGCAAGGCCCGCAAGACGGCCCGGAAGCCCGCCTCGAAGGGCGCGAAGAAGACCGCCCCCAAGACGGCGCCGTCGAAGACGGCGCAGGGTGTACTTCAGCAACGCCAGGTTCTCCGGCGGCACAGTGGCCTTCAACGCCGCCACCTTCTCCGGCGGCAAGGTGACTTTCGACGGCGCTACGGACCCAGCCCCCGACGGGCTTCTCACCGCCGTCGGCACTCCCCCTCCTGTGACGTCAGCCTTCCGGCCGGTTGGCTGAACCCATCTCCACAGCACCGGGGAAGCGTAGTCGGTCGTCTGCGCCCCCTTCCGTTGTGGAGTGGATCGTCCAGCTCGGCATCGGCACCGGACGCCCGGCCGTCCAGGTCCCATGCTGGCGACTGCCACGCCGCAGGCAACCGCCGCCGCCCCGTCGACCGCGACGAAGCCCGCCGACTCCTGGCCTCCGGACTAGCCTCCTGCCCCCACTGCCATCCCGACATCGAGCTCCACATCCTCGACTGACCACTGGTGATCGCTCGCGGACGTGCTGGTTACGGGGAAACGTCTACTGCTGGTGGCCTTGGCGGCCGTGACGATCTGACTTACCGCTCGTCAGGGGGACGGTGCTCCCAGTTCCCGGGCGCGCCGCAGCGCGGGCTCGCTACGAAGCGTCACGACCTGCTCGTGCTCTTCGCCAAGGAGCCGCCGTGCGCCCTGCCCTCACCGTCCTGGCCGCCGTTCTTCTCGCCGTCCTGCCTACCGCGATCGCTCCGGCCGCGCAGGCCGCGCAGGCCGCCGAAACCCTGCCGTTGACGGAAGCGGTGGCCCAGCTTCCCGTCGCCGCGGAGGACCGGACCGGCTACGACCGCGAGCAGTCCTTCGGCGGCTGGATCGACACCGACCGCGACGGCTGCAACACCCGCATGGAAGTCCTCCTCGCAGAAGCGGTGGAGGCGCCGGCGGTCACCGGCCGGTGCACCCTGGCAGGGGGCCGCTGGTACTCCTGGTACGACACCTGGATCGACGGCCCCCACGGCCTCGACATCGACCACCTGGTCCCGCTCGCCGAAGCCTGAGACTCCGGCGCCTCCGCCTGGACCCGGCAACGCCGCGTCACCTACGCCAACCACCTCGACGACGAACGCCACCTCGAGGCGGTCAGCGCCCGCTCCAACCGGCAAAAAGCCGACCAGGACCCCACCACCTGGCTCGTGCCCGACAACCCCGCCGAACGCTGCCACTACCTGGCCAACTGGACCGCCATGAAACTCCAGTGGGGCCTGACCGTCGACCCGGCCGAGCAGGCGCGCGGGTGCGGGCGTCCCGGGCAGGTCGGGCCACATCCTCGAGTCGTTCACCCGCCGAGTCGCCCAGTCCGGCTACGACGGCACCAACTTCAGCGACATCGCGGCGGAACTGGGCATCTCCAAAGGCACCATCGTCCACCACTACGGCACGAAGGACCGTCTGCTCGCCGCGCTGCACGAGTCCTACATGCGGCGCAGGCTAGCCGAGGCGTACCTGATCACGAACCGGCTGTCCTCGCAGTCGGAGCAACTTGCGGGATGCTCTTCGCCTTCATGCTGTACCAGGAGCACGACCGCGACGCCACGGTCGCCTTCCAACGGGAGATCTCCAGGCTCGCGGACCATGAGACCTTGAGCGAGGGTGTGCGCCTGCGCGGGGAGTACCTGGGGCTCGTACGGGGCATCCTGCGCAAGGGAATGGAGAGCGGCCAGTTCCGTCAGGGTGATCCCAACCTCCAGAGCCTGCTGATGATGGGCTCCGCCCAATGGGCCTGGACCTGGTTCGACCCGTCCGGACCACACACGGCCGAGGAGGTCGGCGCCAGTCTCGTCGACATGGTGCTCGGCGGCCTGCTCACCCGCTCAGCGACCGTGGCAGGGCTCGCCGACCCCGGCGGCGCGGTGCTGAAGATCGTACGCTCCTGTCTGGCCGACGCCGCCACCCACAGCGAACCGCCCCAGCTCCCGGTTCCCTGACGGGAAGTCGCCCCCGCCGCTACACGTACCGCACCACCGAGCCCGCCCGCCGCGTGCGGGCTGATGCCCATCCCGACCACTTCAAGCTGACCGCCCAGGAGATCGCGGGACGCCTTGAAGGTTCCCTCCGTTCCGCCGCTGCTCAAGCGGGCGTAGACCGCGGCCGCGTCAGCCCCAGAGCACCATGGCTGCCATCAAGGGCACCATGACCATTCCCATCGTTCGTACGACGAGGGGAGCGGGGTCCGGGGCATCGCAGCGGCGGACATGGAGGACCGAGCGAGTCACGCTCCACGCCAACATGGTAAGTACCGCGACGAGGGAGAGGACGGCGTACAGAGCCGGGGAACTGTGGACGTTTCCCTCGTGGCGGGTGCCCATGGCCATCGGCATTCCCTCCGCGCTCTGCCGACCCGCCCATGCGCACAGGAGAACCGCGCACGACGCGAGGTCGGTGCGGCAGGCCCTGGCCCAGAAGGCGACTGCCGCGAGCACCGCTCCACCGGCCCACAGCAGGGTGGGGTTCACGATGTGCATGCCGGCCATGGCCACTCCCATCGCCGCATGGGGAACCCAGCGGTGACGGGGAGCGCCGCGCCGGGCTTCGGCGATCGCCGCCATGAGGTTCGCGAGGCCGAGCCCGATCATCGTGAAGGCCATCAGCTCGTGCATGGGGTGGGTCGTGTCAACAGCAGCAGGATCCCTGCCCTGGGTGCGCGTCGGCGAGATACCGGCGCATCACCTCGGGGGTGTCGCGTTCGGGGTCCACGCTCACGTACAGCGGCTGCAAGCGGTCGGCGTCCGTGCCGAGCAGGGTCAGCGCCCGGGTGTTGCGACCCAGGACGCGCGGGCAGACCTCCGCGCAGTGGGTGAAGCCGAAGAAGACCAGCAGCAACCGGCCCCGGTAGGTCTCGGGCGTGACGCTGTCGCCGTGGTGGTCGGTCACGTCGAAGTGGCCGCCGGGGGCGGCGGTGGGTGTGCTCATGGCGACTCCTGCCGAAGGGGTTACTGCCAGCGCAGCGCGAGGGTGGTCTCTCCCTCTACGGGGAGAGCGATACGCAGGGTGCCTTCGGTGTCCGCCGTGCCCGTCCGGATCGCGGCTCCGTCGCGGTACAGGGTCCAGTCCCGGCCTCCCGGCACCCCGGTGACATGCAGCCGCGCGTCGACGCCGGCGGCCTCGCGGGACCGCAGTCCAAGCAGCAGGGTGCGGCTGTCGCGGTCGTAGAAGGCCCGTCGTACGTCGAGCGCGCCCTCCATGCCGGTCAGCCGGGGTTCGGCGAAGTTGTCCGCCTGCCAGGGCTTGTTGTAGAGGGCCCAGAGGCCGTCGGAGACATTGAGCCAGGCGTATCCGAGCATGGAATTCCCGGTCAGCGGGTCCATGTAGACCATGTTGCCGTCGGCGTCCCAGGAGGCGTCGTTGCGGGGGTAGTAGAGGCCACCGTTCTCCCAGGTCGGGTGCATGAAGCGGTCGGCGTGGGCCAGCAGGCCCGGCAGGCGTTCGTCGCCGAGTTCGGACAGGCCGGTGGCGAGGTAGCCGAAGGTCGAAAGGGCCCACCGGTACTCGGGGTTGTCCGGCAGGTCGGCCGGTTCGCCCGCGTCGAGGGCGGCCTGCACCTTGGCCAGCACTTCGGCGGAGTACGGCATCAAGGTGCCCGCCGGGCCCTTGCGCAGGGCGCCGCGCAGCATGCGGGGGAAGACCTCGCGGACGACGTCACGGTTCCAGGTGTTCATCGCGGACGCGGTCCACCCAGCGTTGGCGAGGTCGTACGGGTTGAGCATGAAGGTGTCCTGCCGCATGCGCCACCACTGGATGGGGAAGCCGCTCTCGTCGAACATGCCCTTGCGTTCCCAGGCCGCCCGGTAGGACTCCGTGGCCTCGTCCGCGCACGTGGTGCCCTTGCGCAGGTCCTCGAAGCGGAAGCCGATGAGCGGGAACTGGTTGCAGACGATGAAGATGCAATTCGGCTCGCACGCCACGCCTAGGTAGCCGTTCTCCACCAACTGCCAGTGGATGGCCTCGCCCAACGAGGAGCGGGAGTAGCGATACGTCTGAGGGCCCATGCCGTAGAACATCGGCCGCCACTCGAAGGTGAGGGCGCCTTCCTCGTCGTAGCGGTCGTCGTCGAACAGGGCCGCGTGCATCGAGGTCATCGCGTACAGGTGACCGCTGTACATGATGTTTTCGCGCGCTACCGGGTCGGTCCAGCCCTCGCGCAGTTCGGTGAGGTCGGGGTCGAGGAAGGGGCCGCTGCGGCTGGTCTCCTTCCAGTAGGCCCACACCTCGCGGCGCAGCATCTTCGCCACGATCCGTTCGAAGGCCGGTTTCACCGCGGCGGGAGCGGCCGGCAGGTGGTGGTAGTGCGCCAGGCCGAGCGAGTACGCCAGGTACGCCAGCTGGTAGCGGTAGGCGTCCATCGCCTCCTGGCCGGGGTCGATCCCGCCCATGTGCCTCCACTCACCGTCCGGCAGCAGCGACAGGTTCTCGAAGTGGCGCAGATGGCCGAGCTGGAGATCGTCCAGCTGCGGTACGCCGGACAGATCGACTCCGACTCCGGCGTCGCGGGTGGGTGCGTCAAGGGACATGGGCACGGCCTTCTCTCTGGTGCGTGACGGGGCGCGGCACAACTCCCCGTGTGCGCAAGGATTCGCCTCGCCCGTGCACCGGCGGCATGGGCAGTCGCACACTCTTCGGCCGGGAAGAGTGTGCGGAAAGCGGCTGTCGAAGGCCCTATGGGGCCGGGGTCTCCAGCAGGCGCAGCTCAACTTCGGCGGCGAACCGCTGCTGTGGATCGTCGAGATCGAGGCCGCTCACCGCGCGGACGCGTTGCAGTCGCTGCCGCAGGGTGTTGGGGTGCACGTGCAGCTGTGCCGCCGCTGCCGCGGTGTTGCCGAACGCGTCCAGCCAGCACCGCAGCGTCTCCACCAGCTGCGATCCCTGCTGCTCGTCGACGCGCGCCAGGCGGCCGACCGGACCGTCGAGACGGCCGTGGTCCGCCGCGACCGACCGCGCGGCCTGTAACAGGACGGCCTCGGCGCGCACCTGCGCGAGGGGTACGGCACTCGCGTCACGGCCGCGGCGGGAGTGCAGGACGTGCGCGGCCAGGCTGGTGTGGACGCGGAGCGGTGACGTCACCCTGGACGCCACCGGTCAGGACGACCTCGTCGTACTGGCCCTGCTCGGCCGGCTCTACCCGGAGAACGTCACCCTGCGCCCAGCCGGCCGTCCCGCTGCCCGGACAACCGCGGACGGCACCGGACCGAGCCGCCTGGCGACCCTCGTCGACCCCGCGCAAGCCCACTGACACCCGCATCGCGACGTACACCGAGAAGGTTGAAAAACATGATGTTCGACCATGACGGCACACCCGTCCGCACGGGCCGAGCCGCCGTCAACGGAACGAGTCTGCACTACCGCACAGCCGGGTCCGGCCCCGCGGTGGTGCTCCTGCACGGCGTGCCCAAGACCAGCTACCACTGGCGCCACCTCGTCCCGAAGCTGACGCCCCACTACACCGTCGTCGTCCCGGACCTTCGCGGTCTCGGCGACTCCGCCCGCCCGTCGGACGGCTACGACTCCGCGACGATGAGCGACGACATCGCCGAGCTGATGAACCACCTCGGACACGAGACATACGCCGTGGCGGGCGAGGACTGGGGAGCGGTGATCGGCTACCAGCTCGCCGCCCGCCACCGCGACCACGTCACCGCTCTCGTGTTCGCCGAGGCCCTGTTCCCCGGATTCGGCTTCGAGGACCACACAGCCCTCACCCCCGAGAACATCTCCAGCGGCATGCACCTGTGGCACCTGGGCTTCTACTTCCAGCCGGACATACCCGAGATGCTGATCGCCGGACACGAGCGCGAGCTGATCACCTACATGATCAAGTACGAGCGCAGCCGGCCCGACAGCGCCACCCCCGACGCGGTCGACGAATACGTGCGCTGCTACTCCATGCCCGGCGGAATCCGCGCGATGCTCTCCATCTACCGGGCCATGCTCGTCAACGCCGAACAGAACCGGCAGACCGCACAGAAGAAACTGGACGTCCCGGTCCTGGCCCTCGGCGGATCCGCGTTCATCGGCGACCGCAACGAGTCCCAGATGCGACTCATGGCCCACGACGTCACCGGACACACCTTCGACGCCGGCCACGACCTCGCAGAGGAAGTACCCGAGGAGATGGCCGACGTCCTCCTGCCGTTCCTGGCCACGCACCAGTAACCGCACCCGGCCGCCGAGGTCGGCGATCTGAAGCGGCCCGGCACGGCGAGGGCCTCGTGCCTGAAACGAACGATCTGGTTCCGCACAGCCACGAGGCCCCCTCGACCCCACCAGCGCCCGGCGGGCGCTCTCAAGCACTTCTCAGCGAAACGAAATTGAGCACCATGCGCAATCCTGGAAACCCAGGAAGACACCTTCCCGCGCTGATCACTGCCGTGCTCAGCTGTGCAACGTTCACGGCCGGAGTCGCCGAATACGTCCTGACGGGACAGCTCGACCTCGTCGCTCAAGGGCTCGGAGTCAGTGAGGCGGCTGGGCTGCTGACACCCGTTCTTGTCGTGATGACGGCTCAAGATCGCTGATGAGACGTCTGGCCGACCGCGCCTACGGGTGCGTGTCCGTGATCGCGATGACCTCGTCGAGGTGGTCCAGGGTGGCCTGCAGGTCGTCGATCTTGGCCTGGATGCGCTCGCGCTCGGCTCGCAGCATGGCTCGTTGCTCGGCGTCGGTGTGCCCGGAGTCCCAGCACGGAAGGAGTTCGGCGATCCTTCGGCTGGTCAGGCCGGCGGCGAACATCTGCTGGAAGAAACGGACCAGGGGGACGGCATCCTGCCGGTAGAGGCGCTGGCCGGATGGGCTGCGCTCCGCGACGAGCAGCCCCTGCTGCTCGTAGTAGCGCACGGCGCGCACGGAGACGCCGGCACCCCGTGCCACCTCGCCGATGCGGATCAACCGCTCGGCCGCGGCCACCTTGACAGTCATGGTGATTCCCCCCTGGGCCTGACGACCAGCGCTTGCCTCTGACGCTAGCGTCAGGTTTTAGCGTACGCGACATGGATATCAACAACTCCGTCGCCCTTGTCACCGGAGCCAACCGCGGCCTGGGCCGCGCCTTCGCCCAGCGCCTGCTCGAACGGGGCGCCCGCACGGTCTACGCGACGGCTCGCCGACCGGAGACCGTGGACCTGCCCGGGGTCGAGGTGCTGCCCCTCGACATCGCCGATCCCGCATCCGTGAGGGCCGCCGCCGAGGCCGCCCCGGACGTCTCGCTGCTCATCAACAACGCGGGAATCAGTACGGGGACCGACCTGGTGACCGGTTCGCTGGACGCGGTGCGGCACGAGCTGGAAACCAACATGTTCGGCCACTTGGGAATGATCCGGGAGTTCGCGCCGGCGCTCGCCAGGAACGGCGGGGGCGCGATCGTCAACGTCCTCTCCGCCATGTCGTGGTTCGGGGGCAAGGGCGCCAATGCCTACCACCTGACCAAGGCCGCCGCCTGGGCCATGACCAACGGCGTCCGCCTGGAGCTCGCCGAGCAGGGCACCCTCGTCACAGCGGTACACCTCGGCCTGGCCGACACCGACATGGCCGCGGGCTGGCCCGTGGCCAAGATCGCGCCGTCGGACCTGGCCGACGCGGCGCTCGACGGTGTCGAGGCGGGCTCCGCCGAGGTCCTCGCCGACCAGTGGAGTCGGGACATCAAGTCCCGTCTGCCACTGACGCCGGAAGAATTCAACGCCGCAATGGACCGCGCCCTAGCGGCGCTGATGGCGGCCTGAGGGGCCCCTCGGGCCGCATGGACTTCGGTCGGCTGCTTCTCCATCGGCCTCTCGAACTCCTCTACTTGAGGTTGAACTCGTGGTGTCGTGTCGCTGATCAGGCGGGTGTCCGATGGTCAGGCCGGTCTCGGCGAGGCAGCCGTCTATGAGGTGACTGCGGTACTGGATGAGGCGTAAGCCGCGTCGGATGCGCTGGTCGAGGTGTTCGGGGGTGCTGAAGGCGACGTTGGAGAGCCATCCGCGTCGCAGGAGAGACCAGATGCCTTCGACGGGGTTGAGGTCGGGTGCGTAGGGCGGCAGGCAGTACATGGTCAGCCACTCCCGGGCTGCCGCCCACTGCCGCAGGTCGGCGGCCTTGTGGACGTTGAGGTTGATGCCCCTATGTGCCAACCGGTGCCAGAGAACAGCTCAGGCAGCACTCCACTGGTGCGCGCGGCCGCCGCGCCACTCGATCCACCGGTCGTCGTCCAGGAGGCTGTCGGGATCCTGGACGCCCGCGCCCTCGAGGAACACCACCAGATCGTGATCGCTGTAGGCAGTGCCGAGGATCTCGTCCCGGCCCTGGGAATGCACGGTGACTCTCCGGCGGCCGTGCCGGAGGGCGGGTGTACGACGATCGGCGCGCTGCTCACGCCTCCCAGCGTGCCCTCAGCAGGCCCACCCGGCGAACCCGCTGCGGTGACGGTGGCTTCTGCCCTGGCGACGTCCCTGCTGACGCCGAAGCCCGGCGCGGGGCTGGTGAGCGATCCGGTCCGGCCGCTGCCGAAGCCGGCGACACCGGTGCCGGGAACGACGGGTGCACGGTGAGCTGCCGCGCGGCCTGCGGGCCCCTCCCCCGGTGGCCGGTCTCGTCCCACCGCGCGGCCTCGGAATCACCTTCCTCTCCCTGCGGCAGATGGCTGAGGGCATGTCTCTTGCCGGAATCGACGGGCTCCCGGAACTTCGCCATCTGGCGCTCGCGTGCGGCGCCGGGGGCGGATCAGTGGGTGAAGGCGATCGATTCAGCGAGGTCCTTCTGGGCCTCGAGCGCGGTGAGACGTTCAGTGAGTGCGGCGTGGATTGCGGTGTAGGTGTCGGAGCCGAGAGTCAGGCGCAGGGGCGGGCTCGGGTGGCGGGTGGTGTCATAGATGGCGGCGGCGATCTTGGCCGGGTCGCCGGTGAAGACGCTCTCGTCGGCTGTCTCCAGGTAGCGCCGGGTCTGGCCGACGGCGTTGTCGCGGTAGACGGCGCTTTCGGTGGTGTATTGCAGGGCCGAAGCGAAGCCGGTGCGGGTGCCGCCGGGCTCGACCAACGTGAGGTGGATGTTGAAGTCGGACGCCTCGCGGCTGACGCTCTCGGTGAAGCCTTCCAGACCCCACTTGCCCGCGTGATAGGAGCTGTGCGTGGGGATGCCGACTTGGCCGCCCATGCTGGAGATCTGGATGATCCGGCCTCCGCCCTGCTCGCGCATCGGCTGCAGGAAGGCTCGGGTGATCATCATCGGCGCGAGCAGGAGCACCTCGATCTGGTCGCGGATCTGTTCGACGGTCATCTCCTCGGCGGCGCCCACCACCGCGTATCCGGCATTGTTGACCACAATGTCCACCGGCCCGGACCGGAGAGTCCTGCCGACCACCTTGTCGATGTCGGCCGGCCGCGTGAGGTCGAGGATCTCGACAGTCAGCCGGTCGCCGTGCGTCTCACGCAGGTCTTCCAGAGCCGCGGGGCGGCGGACTGTCGCCGTGACGCGGTCGCCATTGCGGAGGGCGTGCTCGGTGAGATGGCGGCCCAGGCCACCGGAGGCTCCGGTGACGAACCAGTGACGTGAGGCCTTGTCGGAGGGGGCGGGCATGGGAGTCTCCCTGGAGTAGAGTAATACCGGAATCTGTTCCGCTTAGAACTTAAGCGGAACACGTTCCGGAAATCAACCAGAAGTCAGGCCTCGGAGGAACCCGCGTGCCCGCCACACCCCGCCGCACCAGGAGTGACGCGCTGCAAAACCGGGAGCGCCTGCTGGAGGTCGCCGCGCAGGTCTTCGCCGAACAGGGGCTGGACACCGCGCCTGCCGCCATCGCCCGGCAGGCGGGCGTCGGTGTCGGCACGCTCTACCGGCACTTCCCGACTCGCGAAGTCCTCATCGACGCCGCCTACCGGCGCCAACTCACCCAGGTGTGCGAGAAGGTGAACGACCTCCTCACTCAGCACCCGGCCGCCGAGGCCACCCGGATGTGGATGGAACACTTCATCCACTACGCCACGGCCAAGAGCGGAATGTCCGAAGCCCTCAACATGGTCATCGCCTCCGGCATCGACCCGTACTCCGACAGCCGGGCACTCCTTACCGACGCCGTCGCCACCCTCCTTGCGGCCGGCGCCCGAGACGGCAGCCTGCGCACAGACCTCGCCCCCGACACTGTCCTGCTCCTCATGGGTGGCATCGCCTATTCCGTGCAGCACGGCACCGAAGAGCAAGCCCGCCCACTCGTCGACCTCTTCATGGACGCGCTGACCAAGAACTCGACCGCGAGCTGAGCTCACACTCCCGGGCCGTTACGCCAACGCGAGCCCAGCCACGGCCAAGTTTTCCGAGCGCACGGGCCGCCGCGGAAGGCCGGTACGCCGGCGCGGAGCCCGGCTGGCAGGCCGGAGTCGAGTGGACGCTGCTGTGGATCGAGAACACCGCCAGTCAGCTGACTGAGGGCAGGCCGTAGTAGGCCGGTGGCGGATGAGCAGCGCTGACCTGCCGTGGTCGGGGTTGTGGCCAGGGGGTGTCGCCGGAGTAGTACAGGCGGCAGCTCACGCCCGGGCCCGGTGTGCGCGGCTCGTCGGGGCGCGGGTCGTACAGGGCGCGGCCGCCGGGGAACTGCCCGAGTTCGGTGGACAGGGCCACGCCGTCGTCGACTTCTGCGGTCCGCCAGCCGTGGATGTCCAGCAGCAGGCCGTCCAGCGGTCCGCCGACCCAGTTCGGCGTAGGTCCGGTGCGGGAGCGGGCCGGGGTTGGGGTCGTCGTGGTCGTGGCCGTAGACGCGGCCGTTCAGCAGCTGCTCGTCTGCGTTCACGCCGTCCAGCCTCGCAGCCGCCACCGACAACGCCCGCGCGGCGGCGGGCGCGGCCCCTGCCTCAAGTCGTCCAGGCCGGGCCGGGCCCGCCGTGCTCACCGTGCCTTCGGCAACGCGTCCAGAGGGCGGCGTTCCTCCCCCGCGCCGCGGCCGGCCACGCGCCACACCGGCTCATCGGGGCCGTGCTGGGTCAGCTGCGCCAGCGTCGTGGTCGCCACGATGATGGCTGGTGCGGCAGCAGCAGTGCCTTGAGCTGGCGGGGCGTGGCCAGACGCAGCCGGGCGAGGCGAGCAGGATCTCGCGCGGATGTCCGCGCCGGCCTTCGCCGCCGCCTTCCGGGCCCGAAACGCTTCTCCAGGCGCATCAGTGCTGGGAGAAGAGGAGTTGCAACCAGCCGGGACCGGTGAAACGGGGATCTGATCAGCGACAACCGCCAGACGGAGGCTTGTGGCTGCGGGGCTGGGAGCGTGGCTCTCTACAGGGCTCGCCGCAGGGCTCACTGTCGCAGCGCCGTCCGGCCCCGCCGGTGCGGTCGGCGGGACGGGCGGGGTCGGTGGGAAGGGTGCGGTGGTCATCGCGTCCTCAGGATTCTCCGGCCGTACACGGCTGGATCGGTGACAGGTCCGGCCCGCACGCGCGAGGCGTATGGGCCGCACCGTTATGACCGTTGACCACCCCTTGACCGGATGGTTCATCCGTGGCCGATGCCACACCGCCGCAGCCTCGGGGCGGCGAGGCCTGAAAAGGGCACAGAGCTCGTGCCTGTTTTCGATCCCGTTTGCCCAGCTCGGAATTCGAACAGGGCCTTCGATGTGTGGTGAGGGCCGAGCAGACACAAGATCGGTATCGCTGTCATGGGCAGCGCGTCGACAGGGGCTAACCAAGATCATTTTCATGAACAGTGCTGTGGACTGGGGAGTGTTGGCATCGATCCTGTCCAGTGGGCTACGTTGGGCGGCGATGACTACCGGGACGGCATTGCGCCACACACGGATTGGTGACCCGGCGCTCTTCTGAGCACCGTACGGGCCGGAGCTGGCCCGCTGTTGGATCGAGGATCCGGCGCTGCTGCGCGGGCTCCGCCTCCTGTCGTGTTGATCACAGCTCGACACGTCAACCACGACAGGAGAACTCATGCCCACCAAGATGCTGCACATCCCCACCGAGGACGGCCAGGCCGACGCTTTCTCCGCCTTCCCCGACAACGGCGAGCGGCACCCAGGCGTCCTGATGTACGCGGACGGCTTCGGCGTCCGGCCCGTGCTGCGGGAGATGGCCCGCGAACTGGCCAAGCACGGGTACTACGTGCTCGTCCCCAACCTCTTCTACCGGCACGGCCCGGCACCGGTGATCGAACTTCCCAAGCACATCGGAGAAGAGGTCCGGCCCGCGGTCTTCGCCCAGTTGATGCCCTTGATCGAGGCGCACACCGCCGAACGTGTCCTGCGCGATGCCGACGCCTACCTCAGGTTCCTCACCACCCAGCCCGAGGTCGGCGCCGGACCGGTCGCGGTGACCGGCTACTGCATAGGCGGCCTCCTGGCGATGCGCACCGCCGCGGCCCACCCCGGCCAAGTGGCCGCCCTCGCCGCATTCCACAGCCCCGTGGGCGCGGACGGGCCCGACAGCCTCGCCAAGCTCACCGCCCAGGTCCACCTCGGCCACGCCGAAGGCGACCTGACGCCCGAGGCCCTGGGCGAGCTCAACCAGGCCCTGGACGCCGCGGGGGTCGGCTACACCTCCGAGATCTACCCCGGTACCGTCCACGGCTTCACCATGGCCGACACCGACGCCTTCAACGCCGCCGCTCTGCAGCGACATTGGGACCGCCTGCTGCCCCTCCTCGACCGCACCCTGGCCAACTTCTGAGGCTCCGGCTCGGAAGCTAACCCGAAGCACATGGCTCCCCAGCCCTAGCGAAGTTTCAAAGCCGGTGTGGGGGCGGGCGCAGCCCGCCCCCACCAATTGGGGAGCTGGTTCTGTTCACGAGATCCGACAGCGGTTGTTCATCATTGTGGGAGGCGCCCCGCGATCGGCATGTTCGATGTTCACGAAGAGCTGACAGCACCGGGGCCCGAGCATGGGTCCCACGGAACCTGCATCCGGGTCAGTTTCCGTCGCCTTCGGCGAGAGTGTGGGCGACGAGGGTGTTGGCGTGGCCATGGCCGAGACCGTGCTCGGCCTTGAGCCAGGTGACCAGTTCCATGTGCTGGGTCAGGGGCGAGGGGCGGATGAGGTCCTTCCACCCCGCGATCGGGCCGCCGTACTTCTTCTCGATCGAGGAGAAGTAGCTGGCGGGGCCCTTCACTGGTGCAGTCATGTGCGATGTCCGGCCTGTCATGTCGTCGTGATCTTTCTTGCGTACTTCCAGCGGGTGCCACGTCTGGAGACGCGACGGCAGGGCGAGTGCGGGAGCCTTGTCAGCGGACGACCTCGAATACGTTCTTTTGCAGGCCGTTGGCGTACGCCTCATGCTCGACCAGCTTCAGCTTCTGGGTGTCCTTGTCCGTGGCGCTGAACAGACGCTTTCCCGCACCGAGCAGGAGCGGGAAGACGAGCAGGTGGTAGCGGTCGATCAGGCCAGCGTCCGAAAGGCTCTGGTTCAGGGCGGCGCTGCCGTGGACGATGATCGGGCCGCCCTCGGTCTCCTTCAGCGCGGCGACCTCGTCGAGCGAGCGCAGGATCGTCGTCTCGCCCGCGTCATTGCCGGTCCGCCGATGGGCTATGAGGACATCGCTCCGATGCCGGTCATCGTCACAGAGGCGGGTGGCCGAGTGACTGACCTGGACGGCGCGTCCGTACTGGAAGGCGACATGTCGGTGCTGGTCACCAACGGTCGACTGCACGAGAAGTTCCTGCAGTTGGTGAACGGCTTGCCGCACAGCCGCGACTATCGGGCCCTCGACGATGGTGAATAGCGCGCCGGGCAGCGCCGCAGCACAGGCCGGAGAGGCTCGTGCATACGCTGGCAGGCAAGTCCGCGACGTGCCCTCTTTGGAATGAATGCACTGCTCCATCTGCCCGGCGACGGAAGGGTTTGTGCGTCGATCATGGTCATGTCGGAGGCCGTGTTACTTGATCACGGTCCTGGGGAGGCCGGGATGGGGTTGTCGCGGGCGGAGCTGTTCGCTGCGATCCGGCGGGACAAGCGTCTCGATCCGGAGATGTCGCAGCGGGCACTCGCGGAGAAGTACGGAGTGCACCGCCGGACGGTGCGGCAGGCACTGACCTCTGCGGTCCTGCCGCCGAGGAAGAAGCCGGCGCCGAGGGGCCACGGTCCTGGATCCGGCCAAGGGCTGGATCAATCCATCAGCGTCTTGCTCAGGAGTACGGCTTCGACCAGGCGTCGTACTCCACGGGCTGCGACTACGTCCTGGCCAGACGCCCGCAGATCGAGGCGGAGGTGCTGGAGGGCCGTCGGCATCTGACGGGCATGGTCCCACCGGCCCATCTGCCCGGCGGGCTGCTGTTCCAGTCTCGCGGTGACGACGAGTCCGGCCTGTTCCATCAGGTCGACCATGCGGTCCAGGGGCAGGAGGTACGACTCGTAGGACACCGGACGGCCATAGCCGTGGGTCGGCTGCAGGTGTTCATTGCCGACGTAGTCTCCCCAGAGCAGGTAGCCGCCGGGCGCGAGCGTGCGGTGGAACTCGGCGAACACATCCGGCAGCCACCGCGGGGTGTGTGGTGGGTGGAGTACCAGGCCAGGATGCCGCCGAGCTCGTCGTCCCTCATCTCCAGCGCGGTCATCGAGCCCTCAGTGAACCGCAGGTTCGGATAGGCGTGCCGGGCCAGCCCGACCATCTTCGGTGACAGATCGACGCCGAAGGCGGACACCCCCAGCCCGGCGAGGTGCGCCGTCACGCGTCCGGGGCCGCACCCTGGATGCGGACCGTGGTAGCGGTCAGCAGCGTAGGCCGACGATGCCCCAGCCGCGGCGCTCTGCTTCCGTGACCACCTTTCCCCAGTCGGTGAGGAGGTCGGCAAACGATTCGAAGGTCGTGATCCAGCCGCCGGGATCTGCGGCATGCTGGGTGAACGGCTTGCGCAGAACTTCCAGGTGGGGTGCCGCCTGCTGCCACCATCCGGCGACCAGCGGTACGTGTTCGGGCGGGCACCACAGCAGCAGATCCGCGTCCCAGGTGCACGGCTGCTCCGGGAGATCCGAACCGACCCCGGTGGTGTCTTCCAGACCGTGCCAGAACAGCGCGTCGTTGAACCGGTCCAAAGGGTCGCGCACCATGGGCTCGACGAAGTCGCGCATGTGGTCCCAGCGGTGGCCGGCCCAAAAGTGCGGCTTGTACGAGCCGAGTGAGTGCCGAAAGGCGTACCTGCCGTACCAGGCATCACCCGGCTGAGCGGGCCACGACCAGCCATGCTCGAAGAGGTCGTCGCTGTACACCTCTCCGAAGGCGGCATCGATCAGCAACCGTTCCCGGTCGCCGGGCACGGCCGCCTCAACTTGCGGCCAGTCCACGATCAGGACTTCTATCCCCACACCCATCACGCCAGCGTAAGGCAGGGAAACGGGCGTTGATCACCGCAGCTTGTCGCCAAACGTGACACGCGACATCCTCTCGGAGGACGTCGGTCCGAATCCGACCGCCCCGCCCCTTCCATAGCGGTGCCCGCTGACCGCGTCGCTGGCCTGTGACAATTACTTCGCCTTACCGTCCTGAAGCAGCAGAAGCTCTGCTTCGCCCGGTACATCAAGGACGGCCACCGTCACCGACGTCGACAACGGAGAGTAGGAGAGGGCGATGAGCCTGTTCGGGGACGGCCTGGACGCCGCGGTGCAGAAGGCGTTCACCCGCCCGGCGCCCAAGAGCGCGGGCGCGCAGATGCGGTACCTGGTCAAGCAGCTCAAGGGCACCAAGCCGGTCGCCCAGATGCTCCGCATCTCCCAGCGCACCGTCGAACGGTACGTGAAAGACCAGATCAAAAAGCCCCGCCCGGACCTCGCCGCCCGCCTGGAGCGCGAGGTGAAGAAGCGCTGGCAGCCGCAGATCCGCGCCAAGGCCCGGCAGCAGGCGGCGACCACCGGCGGCATCGTCATCGACACCCGCGCCCGGATCGGCTACACCGCGCCGATCGGCTCCACCGACGAAGACCGCCTCCGCCACCTCACGGTGGCGCTGACGCCTCGCTACGCTGCCCGTCTCTTCAAGGCCCAGGAGCAGGGCGCCACCGAGCAGCGCCTCAAGGAGATCGCCGCTGAGGCGCTCAAGGAGGTGTACTTCCAGGACGGCGGCCGCCGCGCCGGCAGCCTGGAGGAGGTCCGGTTCACGGACATCGAGCACCTCGAGTTCGACCTGTAGCAGGCGACCAGAGCGTTCGCGCTCTAAAAACCGGGCGCGATTGGTCTCGACACGCGCAGGGAATTGAACTCAACGGGGGCTCACCCACTGGACGGACGTAGTGCCGAGAGTCTGTGAGGTGTGCATGGCTGGTTCGCGGACCGCGTCGGGGCCGGGGAACTTGTTGGAGCGCTGGGATCAGCGGGGGCTGGCCATCGCTTGTCTTGTCGCCGTTTGCGGATCAGTGACCGCTGCGCTCTTCGGACTGTCCGCTGCCTGGCAAATGCCATTCCTGTTCACGGCGGTCTACGCAATCCTGCGCTCCCTCGTCCCCATCACCGCGTCGCAGCGAGAGCTGGCCGATCTCCGCACCGAAGTGGAACTGCTGCGGCGCGACTTCGATCAGGTGAACCGATCACGTATAGAGCACTATCCGGACGCGGCGGCGTTCTATAAGGCGGAGGTTGACTATCTCGTCAACCGCTGCCCTAGCCATTTGGACGCCTGGTACATGCGGCTTGAGACTCCGGATGACTTCAGCGCATCGTCTGCAGCCTTCTCGGATTACTTCCAGGCGGTACTCGACTGGGCGCAGAACGGCGGATCGGTGCGGCGTCTGTTCTGCCTCGGCTCGTCCAGAGGGTATGCCAGCTGGACGGCACGGCACCGGGAACAGACCCGCCACCTGCGCAGCTACAGCATTCGCGAGGTGACCTGGCCCATCAAGGCCGACCTTATGAGCATGGCCATCATGGACACGAGCGCGGTGTTCCTCGCATTCACCGTCGGCGACCGAGTCCAGGGTATGCGCATTGAGGACAGCGAGGCTGCAGCGTACTTCAAGTCGTACTTCGACCGGCACTGGGAGAATGCCAGGGAGGTGACACGTACCCCCGCGCGTTGAGGTCTGGTCAGAAAGTCTGCGCAGTTCACACAGCGGCGGCTTGGCTGGCGCCCGAGGTCGGCGTCTCTTGCCATGCATCTCAACGACTGAGTCTGCCGATAGCTGGCCCAGCCAACGCTCAGCTGGCCAACTGAAGGGCTCAGTCCACCGGACCAGTTGGTCCGGGCTCCGCTCGCGGGTCCGCGAAGGGCCGGATCTTCGTCGTCCCACGCGCGGCCGCGGACTTCCTGGCCGTCGGGCAGGGTGTACGCCCCGGCGAGCCAGCCGCGCAGAATCGCATGCAGGTCCGGGGCCTGCGTCGGGGAGCTCATGCCGACACTCTACGAATCGGGCGCGCTGTTCTGGCCCGGGAATCCCAGCTAGGTTCTGTCTCTTTGGTCAGCGTCGGGTCCAGATGAGGATGCCGGCGAGGTGGAGTGCGGCTTGGTAGGCGATCGCGAGCTTGTCGGTTCGTGTGGCCAGGCCGCGCCATTGCTTGAGGCGGTTGATGCACCGCTCGACGGTGTTGCGCTGCTTGTATGCCTCGCTGTCGAAGCCGGGTGGACGGCCACCGAGTCGGCCTCGCCGCAGACGATGGTCGACTTGGCCGGACGGCTGCGGGATGACCGCACGGATGCCCCGGCGCCGCAGGTGGCTGCGGATGGCGCGCGGGGAATACGCTCGGTCAGCCAGAACGGCCAGGGGCCGGGTCCGGGGCCTGCCCGGACCAGTGCGGGGCACGCGGATGCGGGACATCACCGTCTCGAAGGCGGGTGCATCACCGGCCTGGCCTGCGGTGACGGTAAAGGCGAGGGGCCGTGCGTAGCCGTCTGCGGCCAGGTGGACCTTGGTGCTCAGCCCGCCGCGGGAGCGTCCGAGCGCGTGATCGGCGGGCTCGCCGGAGTGTGCCGCCCCTTTTTGAGTGCTCCGGCAGCGTGCTGGTGGGCCCGGACGACCGTGGAGTCCACCGACACCGTCCAGTCGATGTCGTCGTCGGCGTCCGCTGCGGCCAGGACGGCGGTGAGGACCATCTCCCAGGTGCCGTCGACGGCCCATCTGATCAGCCGCTTGTGAGCGGTCTGGAACGGGCCGAGCTCGTCGGGCAGGTCCCGCCAGGGCGAGTTGGTGCGGTACTTCCACGCGATGGCCTCAAGGGTGCGGCGGTGGTCGGCCCATCGCCGCCCGCGGACCGGATCCGCCAGCATCAGAGGCGAGATCCGGTCCCACATCGCATCGGTGATCACTAACCGGACGGACACATCCGATCAACTGACCAACCCATCAAAGAGACACGCGCTAGCTCCCGGGTGCATGGCGGCGCGGCAAGGAAGAGGTTTCCTGACGCGGCGCTAGCGTCATGAGAGTGACAGGAATCAATGCCGACCGGCGATGGTCCGAATCCATGCCGGCGGCCTATGAGCAGTACCTCGTGCCGGTGGTCTTCCGGCCGTTCGCCGAGGACCTAACCGCCCGGGCGGCGGCACTCCGCCCTCGGCGAATCCTCGAACTCGCTGCGGGAACTGGCGTGTTGACAGCGGACCTGCTCGCAGCGGCACCCTCGGCCGAGGTGACGGCCACCGATCTGAACGAGGCCATGGTCGCTTTCGGGTCGACCCGGGCTCCGGGCGCGGTGTGGCGGCAGGCCGACGCACAGCAACTGCCGTTCCCGGACGGAGGCTTCGACCTGGTGGTCTGCCAGTTCGGTGTGATGTTCTTCCCCGACCGCATCGAGGCCTTCACCGAGATCCACCGGGTGCTGGCCCCGGGCGGCCGATTCCTGTTCAACACCTGGGGCCCGCTCGGGACGCACGCCTTCGAAGTCGCGCTGCAGGCTGGGCTGGAGCGGGCCTTTCCGGTCGACCCGCCACGGTTCTTCCAGACGGTTCCGCACGGCTATGCCAACCCCGCTGTCGTGGCCGCTGATCTGGCGGCCGCCGGGTTCGCCGTCGAGGACGAGCAGGAGCTGACGCTTCAGGGCCGGGCCGCGTCGACCGCCGACCTTGCCACCGGGTACCTCACCGGGACACCGGTGCGCGCAGCCGTTGAGGAGCGCGGCGACGGACCGGCTGTCCGGGCCACCGTCATCGAGGAGATGACGGCACGGCTGGGCCCGGGGCCGGTCACCGCCCCGATAACGGCGTACGTCTTCCGTGCCGCGGCCCGAACGCAGGACGCGCCTGCGCAGAGGCAGAGTTGACCTCGACGGGGCGCGTCGCACGGACGCGTAGCCACATGATCACGTCACCAGAACGACGAATCGCCGCATCAAAATTGCATTCACACGAACGGGAACGACGGGGACGACGATCCAGGTCGGCGGCGAAGACCGGCGGTCGCCCCAGGCGGCCGGGACGAACCGGTAGAAGCAGCCGTCCGATTCGTCCTTAGTCAGGTAGACGGCCCGCGTACCCGTCGGCGGCGGCCGCTTCGTGCGTGAACCGGCCCATCGCGTCCCGGCGCCTGGCTGCGTTCACGCCCTACGGGTCGCTCTCGTAGACGTAGCCGCGGCTGGTCTCCTCGCAGGACAGCCAGGTGTTCCAGGGGGTGGCGCCGTCCGCGTAGTTGCGGGTGCTGTCGGACAGGATGCGGTAGTTGTCGGTGGTGGAGCCCGAAGACGTAGATCCAGCCCGTGCCGTCGGCGAAGCAGGACGCCGTCGGGTGCGCCGTGCCAGGTGTACGTGGTGCCGATGACAGCTCCGCGCACACATGACTTTGTCGAGCGCCCGTCGATGGGTCAGGGTGGAGAGTAGGCCCCGCCGGACCGGTCCCCGAAGGCTCGCCGGAAGAACTCTTTCCGACCTACGCGTGAGCAGCGCTCCTGGAGAACCGCACACACAGTTCATCGGGTGAACGGGAGGAAAAGGGCTGCAGGACATCCAGGGCCCGATCACGGGCGGTGGTAGTTCGTCCCCGCCTTCGCCGCCCTGCACCGAGTCCGCCCACACGAGACGGGTTCCGCCGCCGGCCTGCTCAACGCGGTGCAGCAACTCGGCGGCACTCTCGGCGTCGCCCTGCTCGGCAGCCTCTTCTTCCATGCCGCCGCGCCCGGCGCCCCCCCGGCCGCCGCCGCACTCACCGGCGCCCGCAACGCCTTCTGCCTCGCCGCCGCGCGACCACGGCCATGATGCTCCCGCAGTGGCGCCCATCGCCCACGCGCCCGGATCAGCCGTTCGGTCCCGATGCCACGGCCAGGTGACAGCTTTGGAGCGGAGGGCCGGCACCCCATCAGGGCTTAGAGATCAACTCATTGCCCCTTTGACGCGTATCTGGGTCGGACATCACCGACCCCCTTTCGCTGCACGGGCTACGGCTACTCGTCCTCGCCGTCGTCGGTGTCGTCGTCGCTGTGCAGGTCGCGCAGCTGCCGCCGGCCCGGTGCGGCCGGCCGGGTGAAAGCGTAGCGGCCGAGGAAGTTGATGTGGTCGTACTGGAGCGGGGAGAGGCGGGCGAGCAGCTCGTCGGTGACGGGGAAGCCGTCGGCGGCCAGTTGCTTGACGGCGGCGTCGCTGTAGAGGCTGTTGAACAGCTCTACGGAGTTCAGGGGCAGGCCGAGGGCACCGAGCTGGTCTTCCATGCCTTCGCGGTAGTGCTGGCGCAGTTCGCCGCGTTGCCCGAAGAAGATCTTCCGGGCGAGGCGGTGGCGGGCCTCGGTGACGTTGAGCTGGGCGCCGATCATCCGCCGGGAGCCACGAGTTCCAGGACCCGCAGTCCTCCAGTCATGCGCCGCCGTCCTCAGAGACGAAGGTCATCCGCGGGTCGGCGCCCAGTTATTGGGCGATGGCTTGGACGGCGGGGTCGATTTCGACGGTGGTCAGGCAGGAGGCGCGGTCCATGCCGCTGAGCAGCCAGGCGGTGCCCTCGCCCACTCCAGTGCCAAGCTCGAGGATCCGGCCCGCAGGACGGGCGGCAGCGAGTGCTGCCAGGAAGCTTCCTGTGTGGTCCTCGCTGGACATGGTGAAACCCGCGTCGCGCGCCTTGGCGCGCAACATGGGCAGAGTGGTCGGGAGGCGGCTCGGCGTGTCGTCCATCCGGAGATGATGCCCCAGCCGACGGCCTCTGCCTCACCCGCACCACCAGTCACACGCGCGCGGCACAGCCTCGCCCGCATGGCGAGCGAGGCGCAAGCTGGAAGGGGGATTGATGTCTTGCGAGACGCGGCGGAAGGAAGCCAGATGACAGAGCAACCCACCACCAGCCCCCCGCCTTGGCATATGGCAGGCGACTGGTTCGACGTCTGCAAGTGCGCCATCCCGTGCCCTTGTACGTTCGCACAGGCCCCGACCTACGGCGACTGCGAGGGTGTGCTCGCCTGGCACATAAGGGAGGGCAACTTTGGCAACGTGCGGCTCGAGGGCCTCAATGTACTGATGCTCGGCTCCTTCGTCGGCAACGCCTGGACCCGCGAGCACACGGACTCCTACGCTGCAGTCTTCTTCGACGAGCGCGCCGACGAACAGCAGCGCGCCGCCCTCCAGGCGATCTTCGGTGGCGAGGCGGGCGGATGGCCCGCGGAGTTCGGCGCGATGTTCGGCCCCGAAATGAGGGGCATGGACTTTGCGCCCATCCGCATCGAGGTCGACGAGAACCTGGAAGCCTGGCGCGCGGAAATCCCGGGAAGGGTGATGGCAACCGCCGAAGCGCTGACCGGCCCGACCACTCCGGAAGGCGCACGGGTACAGGTGCACAACGCCCCCGGTGCCGAGGTGGGCCCGGGGCAGATCGCGACCTGGGGCCGTGCCACTACCGATCAGGCCGACGCCTTCGGCTTCACGTGGGATCGTTCGGGCAAATCAAGCAAACACTTCCCATTCGACTGGACCGGCCCGACCTGACCACACCCCCGACACGGCTGCAAAAGCGGAGTAGGTGCGGTTCGAGGCCACCGACCCTATTCGCGCATGCGGTGACGCCCCCGCAGCTCGGAGGCGATTACCGGTCTCCCGCTAGACCAGTTTCGTTTGGATCATCGGGCGGACCAGAGGAAGATTGCCTGCGATGTGGAGTCCGGCCAGGTAGATGGTGGCGGTCTTCTCGTAGCGGGCGGCGATGCCGCGCCACTGCTTGAGGCGGTTGATGCATCGCCCGACGGTGTTGCGCTGCTTAAGGCCTCACGGTCGAAGGCTGGTGGTCTGTCGCCTCGGCTTCCCCGGCGAAGCCGGTGACCCTGCTGGTCCGCCGGGACGGGAACCACTGCCGGATGCCTCGCTTGCACAGGGGCTCCGCGGGATGCGCGTGAGCTGTACGCCTTGTCGACCAGAATCACGTCCGGCCTGGTGCGGCGCCGTCCTCGCCGTCGGGGAACACGCAGATAGGCCATCCGTTCGGTGAAAGCGGGCGCATCGCCAGACTGTCGGGCGGTAAAGACGAAGGCCAGCGGGCGGCAGTTGCTGTCGGCGGCAAGGTGGATCTTCGTGGTCAGTCCGCCGCGGGACCGGGCGATTTGCGTGCGTCCGGTTCGCCTGCTGGGGCCCCCTTTGGCGGGCCCTGACCGCATGCAGGTGATGAGCGCACACGATGGTGGAGTCCAGACGGCCCAGTTGAGGTCCTCGTTCGGCGTCGGCCAGGGCCATCATCGCGGCGAAGACCCACTCCCAGATTCCGTCCATGGCCCACATCCTCAGCCGGTTGTAGACGCCTCGCCAGTTGCCGTACTTGCCTGGCAGGTGGACCCACTAGGTTCCCGCTGGAACTTAAGGGCGATCGTATCGATCACCTCCCGGTGGTCCCACCACCGGCCACCCCGCGGCGTCGGGGTCCGGACCAAACGGCTCGATCCGCGCCCACTGCACGTAGAGCCGACCCCACACCCGACCAACGATCAGATGATCCAAACGAAACGAAACGGCGTACCGTGCCCGCCACCGCTCAACTTGCCCGGTTTGCCGGAAACGACGTTTACATACCAGTTTGGCGAGTCTAGCGTGAAAGCACGAGTGACGTCAGCCACCGCCCCGGAGAAGGGAGCAGTCATGTCGTGGACGATATCCGGCACGTACGTCGCCGGCTGCTCGTGCGCCGTGCTATGCAGCTGCCCGTATGACGGCCAGCCCCGGGACGCCAAAGGCGGGACCGATTGCCTGGGCACCGCCGTCTTCCACGTCGCGGACGGGAATTTGGACGATGTGGATCTGTCCGGTGTGGCCTTCGCCTTTTACAATCACTTCCCGTCCAACCTGAGCTCCGGCAATTGGAAGGTCGGTCTCGTGGTGGACAGCGCAGCCAGTGACGAGCAGGCGAACGCACTGGAGCGCATCCTGTCCGGCCGCGAGGGCGGTCCGTTCGGCCAGCTCTCACAGTTCTACGGCGAGTACCTGGGAATGGAGCGGGCGACGGTGTCTCTCACGGACGGGGAGAGGCGCGGCCTTAAGGTCGAGGGCAGAACGGAGCTGTCCTACGAGCCGCTCACCGGCCCCGACGGCAGTTCGACGAAGATCAGGAACGCCATGTTCGGGTTCGCGCCCGAATTCGAGGTCGGCAGGACTAAAGGGCGTTCCGATGCTTTCGGGCTGGGTTACGAGGCGTCTTACGGCGAGACGGCCGAATACGTCTTCAGCAGCGAGGAGGCCGAAGGAGCCAGCCAGGGACGCGCCTGAGACCCCGCATCAGCACACAGGCGTGAGCGAAGGACTTCTTTCTTCAAGCTGCTGCCCGGCGGCCTGGCGGACGATGCCGGATGAGTCACATGCCGTCCATCTTGGGCATCGAATCCTGCAGCCCTGGCAGCAACCAGTCCTGGAACAGCGCGAGCCCGGCCAGGACGAGGAACGCGACGCCCACGACCCGGGCGAGCAGCGGGCCGCGGGACCACAGCTTCTCCACGAAGATCACCACGGCGAGTCCGGCCATCGCCGCCACGTTCATCACGCCGAGCGGGATGAGGACGACCATGAGCCCGGAGCAGCAGCCGACACAGTAGGCGCCGTGGTGGAGTCCGACCCGCAGGTCGCGGGCCGGTGGCCGGAAGCCCGCGTAGTGCATCAGGTGACTCATAGGGTCGCGGCAGTGCCGCAGGCACACGTACTTGAGGGGGCCGAGCTGGTATAGGCCGGCGAGCAGGAATGCGGTGAAGCCGATCCAGCGCCCGGCGGTCGGGTGGTCGGCGACCAGGTCACCGGTGAGGGCCAGCCCCGTGTAAGCGAGCGCTCCGAAGGCGGTCCACACCGTCAGGTACCCGGCGACGAACTCGACGGTGTGTGCGGCCCGGGTCCAGCCGGAGGACAGCCGGCCGATGCCCCGCGCCCAGGTGATGGCCACCGGCGCCATAGACGGCAGCATCATGGCCGCCATCATCGTCACCCACAGCAGCAGGAAGAGGGGTAGCGCCATCCCCATCGTGCCGGGCTCGACCCCCATGTCCCGGGCCTGCCCGATCGTGAGCGCCCACGCGGGCACCGCGATGAAAACGACGAGGAACCAGGCGGCCGCAAGATCCCGCTTCGGCAGCAACCCGCCGCCTGCTCCCATCGGCGCGGGCGACCGCGTGGGTGCGAAGACGGTGGTCCGGGTGAAGCGCATCGTCGTGCCCTCCTATGGACATTTCCAGCAGACCACTCCTCGACGTAGGGTGCGACCTCGCCCGGCCGAGTTGCCGTCCAGCGCGCGTGATGACCATGAGCTTGTCCTACCCGATGGCATGTGGAGGCTTTCGGCACGGCCGACCGCCTCGCGTCCTTCGCCGACCTCTCGCAGGTGCGGGAGCCCGGCCGCGTAGCGGCAACATGCGCCGCCCGCGCCGCTACCACCGGCGGCCTGCTCCGTGCCTTCCACCTCTCCGCGATGGCCAGCCTGAGAACCTGCTCCGCCTCCCAGGCCTACTTCGGGCACAAGCGGAATTCGGGGAAGGGGCACAAGCAGGCCCTGCTCGCTCCAGCCCGCCGACGAGCCAACGTCTTTGGGCCATGCTCTGCTACGGAGAGTGTTACGAGGCCCTACCAGCCGTCACGGCAGCGGCTTGGCATCGTCATTGGGGAATGGTATCCGTCGCGTGGTGTGCCAGTCGGCCGCCGTCCTCATCGGGCGGGTACACGACGACGGGCTGTGCGCTAGCCATGGCACCAGCGTGTGGCAGGGTCAGTGTGCGCGCATGCTGTGCCCGCCCCTTGGTTCATAGGCGGGCTCGGTTGTCGCGGCTCAGCCGGCCTCCCGCTGCTCGCGGAGGTCGTGGACGGTGGCGGTGAGGGTTCCGTCTTGCTGTTCGTAGTGGGAGAGAGCAAGGCCGAGGCCGAACAAGGTGGGTGCCCATTCGCCGACGAAGATTCCCCACCGGTGGGCGCGGGCGAGATCTGCGGGGGCGCCGGGCTCGGCTTTGAGGCTGACCATCCAGATGAAGGCGGAGAACCCGATGCTGCCGAAAGCGGCCATGTAGGCGTGTTCGCTGCGGATGCCCACCTCGTGCATCTTCTTGATGATCATGGTTCTCTCCCGATCACATGCCGGTGGAGCGGGTGGTGTGCGCTGGCGACGGGGTATTCGGCGTCGCAGGCCGAGCAGAGTTCCATCCACACGCTGGCCCCCGCAGTCGTTCCACAGCACAGGAGGTCACCTCCGCAACGAAAGCACGGCCGCACGGGTTCGCCTCGGTGCGCGGTGGGACTCAGGCGGAGGAGTTCTTCGTCGCTGACGTCATCAACGTCGCCACCAACATTGATGGTGCGGAAGAAGGAGGCATCGGGTCGCATCACATAGCGCAGGCGGAGTTCGACGTTGCGGGCCGCCTTTCGGGGTGGAGCGTGACGCGAACGGCCCGATCCGCCCGCCATCTGATCAGCGTCAGGGCGCGGCATGTGTGACCGCCCATGAGTCCCGGTCGTGGCTCTCGGGCACCGAAGCCGCAGACGCGAGCAGGAGTAGACCCGCCACGGGGGGGGATGAACGAGCCTGCCCCTGCCACGTTGGTGCCCGCTTACCCCCTCCACGGAGCGCAGGCACCCAGATCCCACAGGGGGATTACTCTCCTCAGCGTGCCAGACGATCAGAATGTCACGGAGGTTCGGATTGTGGCATGCTCAGGTCATCTTCGTATGCCGACCAGATCACGCAGGCACACGCAGGGCAGGCAGACGGCGGGACGCAAGAAGTGCCCACCGCTCGACTGCGGCGGCGCGGCCTGGGAGCGGTTCAAGGGAGCGCACCCACGCACCCGCGCCTTGTCGTCCCACGGCGCCCGCCCTCTTGCCGGATGCAGCGTCTGCGAGAAGGGGCGAGGATGGACCAGTAGGCCGCGACACGATCACCATCCTGGGGGCTTGGAGATGCGTCATGCCGGTTCACAAGGTCCGACCGGACATCAGCGTCCTGAATGACAGCCTCGAGGTGCCGGGAATCGGGCATCTCCCGGTAAATTCCTTTGTGCTACACGCCTCCCAGCCCGTCGTCATCGACACCGGCCTCGGACTGCCCGACCGGAATTTCCTGGAGCTGGTGGCTTCCGTGCTCGACCCCGTCGATGTGCGATGGATTTGGCTCACACACCCGGACCGAGACCACACGGGCGGGATCTTCGATTTGCTGGCTGCGGCGCCCGAGGCTCGTGTCGTGACCACGTTCCTTTCCGTGGGGTACCTGTCCTGTGAGCGGCCACTGCCGCTTGATCGCCTCTATCTGATCAACCCAGGGCAGACCCTGGATGTCGGCGACCGTACCCTCATGGGGTTCAGACCACCGCTTTTCGACAACCCGGGCACGGTCGGCTTCTTCGACGATCGGTCCGGAGCCTGCTTCAGCTCCGACTGCTTTGGCGGGCCGATGCCCAGCGCCGAACTGGCACGAGCCGATGACGTCAGTGCAGTCGGCGAGGAGGATCTGCGGGCCGCGCAGCTGCTGTGGGCGACAGTCGACAGCCCGTGGGTGCAGAACGTGGATGCCCAGAAGTTCGTCGGCAGCTTCCAGCCGCTGCGGGAGAGGGAGCCGGAGCTCATCCTCTCCACGCATCTGCCGCCGGCACCGGGGATCACCGGGGCGATGATCGACAGACTGGGTTCGGCGGCCGGGGCTCCGGCGTTCGTCGGGCCGGACCAGGCAGCGCTGGAGCAGATGCTGGCAGGGTTCGAGCCGAGTGGAGGCGGGCACCAGCCAGCGCCCGGAACTCCCGGATGATTCCAGGGAGTCACTCTGTTCTTCGGCACCGGGTCACAGCGATCGGGCATGGCCCCGCCCGCCCCCCTTGTGCTCTCTCTGGGGACGGCATGTGCCCCTCTCCTCCTCCCGACCCGGGCGCCTTGCGTCAGCAGAGCCCGCAGCCCCGCACTCGACGCCCCAGACGCCTCAAGCAAGACTAAGACGGTGTCCTATGTGGTGAGGCGGACCAGGCGTTTGTAGCAGCAGATAGCTGCGGCGAGGCCGAGAAACGCCAGGTAGTTGCGGGAGTGTCGTTCGTAGCGTGGGCTGAGTCTGCGGTAGCCGGACAGCCACGAGATCGTCCTCTCGATCACCCACGTGCGGCGGCCCAACCGTTCGCTGGACTCGATGCCTTTGCGGGCGATGCGCACGCCGATGCGCTTGCCTCGTAATCATTTCCGCAGGTGAGGAAGGTCGTATGCCTTGTCCGCGTGGAGGCGTTGAGGCTTGAAGTAGCGGCCGCGGTGGGGGTCGTGTCTCGTTTGGTGACCTTCGACCATGGGCTTCAGTGCTTCGCTGTCGTGGGTGTTGGCGGCCGAGACGCCGACGACCAGGGGCAGTCCGTTCGCGTCCGACAGGACGTGCATCTTGGAACCCGGCTTACCCCGGTCCACGGGGCTCGGACCTGTGAGTTCACCCCCTTTTTAGCCCGCACGTGAGCGGAGTCGAGGACCACGCGCGAGACATCGATGAGACCGGCGTCATCGAGTCGGTGCAGCACCGCCTCATGCAGCCGGCCCCACACCCCGGCCCGCGACCAGATCAGGAACCGGCGGTGCGCGGTCGACTTCGATGTCCCGAAACACGGCGGTAGAGCACGCCATGCGCAACCGCTGACCAGCACGTAGATGATCGCCGCGAACAGCGTCTCATCAGGCGTGTCCTGCGTCCCGCCGCCCTGCGGCCGCACTTTCGATGCTGGGATCAGCGGCTCGGCGATCTCCCACAGCCCGTCCGGAACAATCCAACTCCACGTACCCCGCCCCATACGCAGACCAACGAGCGATCACCACATAGGACACCGTCTAAGGGGTCGGCCGGCACATGGTCTCGCAGGCTGGTTCAGTCCTGCTGGCAAAGACAGTCCGCAAGAGCGGACTTGGCCAGGCGATATCCGCGGCACTGACGCCCTGGCGGAAGCCGCGGGCGTCCCACGATCCCGGCAAGATCCTCTTGGACGTCGCGCTCGCGGTCGCGATGAACGGGGACTGCCCGGCCGATGTCGGCGTGCTACGGGCCGAGCCGGCCGTCTTCGGTCCCGTGGCCTCCGACCCGACGGTGTCCCGCTTGGTCAACCCTCTCGCTGCCTGCGGCGACAAGGACGTTGAGGGCGATCCGCGTCGCCCGGGCCGAAGTCCGCTAACCCGTCTGGCACTTGGCCGCCGAGAGGGCGCCTGATGCGGACAGGACGGTGACCGTCGACCTGGGCGTGGTGTTGGTGATTGCCCACTCGGCCAAAGAGGACGCCGCCCCGACCTGGATGAAGACCTACGGCCACACCACCCTGCTGGTGATGGCGACGGGGTCATCGACAGCAACCCCTTCGGTGGTGCTGGCTTTGGCTACATCCTCGGGGCCGAATCGGACGACTTCGGCTCCTAGAGCGGTTTCGACCGTGGGCAGCACTGTGGCAGCGGTTCGGGAGGCGTTCGTCGGCCGCGGCCCGCGCAAGATGTTCACGAGTTTCGACAGCACTGGACATTCCTGGGCCGAGGCGGAGAGGGCCCGTCGATGCCGGCGATCGGAGGTCCGGACAAATGCCGTCTACCAGGCGGCCGTGGGGAACCACGGAGATGACGACCGGACGGCCCAGGTTCTTGAGGAGTTCCACGCGGCGCTGCGCCCTGCCCTGGAGCCGCCAGTCCCAGAGGCCCGCTGGCGTGCCCTTAGGCGCCGTCGGCGGGCCGTGCGTGAGTAGCGGCTCCGGCCTTTGTTGGCAGGACCAGCCTGGCTCTGGCCCCAGGGGCCGGGACCCCTGGTCGGGCGGCCATGCCCTCCCGCGCGGCTCGCCGCGACCCTGGGCACCGCCGTGGTCGCCATCGCCGTCGCCGTACTGTCCAACAACCGGGTGGCCGGGCAGGTGCAGACCGGGTTCACGGGCAACGGGCGGCTGTCCGAGCCCGGTGATCTGCTGCGGCAGTGGATCCAGCTTGGCGCCTGGACCCTGCCCACCGGCTCCGCTCCCGGGCGCCGGCTGCTGTACCGGCTCGGCGACGTGGCGCTGCTCGCCCTGGTCTGGTGGGGGCTGCGACTGCTGCCCGTCCTACTCGACCGCGTCACCTACCCCGCCTAGTCGCTCGGCGCCGTCGCCGCCACCACCCTGGGCGTGGTGATGAGCGGACTCTGGCACTCGCTCCTCTCCTATCAAGGCAGCACCGGTGGGCCCCTGCTCTACTACGTCTCCGTAGGCTCAGGCGTTTCGGCGGCGCTCGTCTTCGGCACCCTCGCCGGCTGCGCCAGCACGGTGACCGTCCGGATCCGCAGCCGCGCACAGCAGCCCGCCCCGCCCACACCGCGAACCCAACCGGCCTGACCGGCCTGGTCCAACAACGGGCACCGACAACCCACAGGGCGCTGCCGCGCGCACGCCCTGCTCGCCCACCCAACACACGGCGGTGCCGGAGTCGGCGAGCAGAGTGATGGCGGGGTGGGTGATCCGGCTGCCCGGTCCGATGAGGAAGGAGGAAGACGGCGAGCGGCAGCCGGGACATGGACGGTGCGTGCCTTGTTGATGTCGGCCGGTGGAAGTCGCCGCAGATCTGACTCACGACGGTGAACCCGAGGAGACCTCATCCTGACTGCCCATCACGAAGCACCCCCATCATGATCGATGAGGGACATCCCGGATGCCAGAGCGCGGGCAACGTCGGCGAAGTACTGCTCGTCGGCACCAGGGGCAAGACCGAGCGGGACGCCCTGGCTGAGACCGACGAACAGTGCCCTGAGCGCGGTGGTCAGGCGTTGCGCCTGTTGCGACGTCACGACGGTTCCGTTGTGCGACCTTCCGGTGAACAGCGCGATCAGATGGTTCTCCTGCGACCGGATGGACGTGGCGAGATGGGATCCCAGGTCTGGGTCGTGCAGGGCCATGTCCAGCAAAGTGATCTGGAGCGACAGGCGGGACAGCGCGTCCGGGGCGTCACAACTGCGCCGGTAGTACCGGGCAAAGGCGTCGACCGCTTCCAGCAGGTCAAGTCCAGCGGGAACCGCCTGCTCGATCTCCTCGTAGTACGGCCGCAGGTAGTCGGCGACCAAGGCGACCACCAGGCCGTTCTTACTCCCGAACAGTGAGTAGATGGCGCCGGTGGTCAAGTCGGCGCGTTCGGCGATCTCATCAAGCTTGGCCCGGTACCCGTCCCGGGAAACGACCTGGAACGCAGCGTCCAACAAGGCCCGGCGGTTGCGTTCCTTGGCCTCCGCTCTCGTCATTCTCATAGTTTGATTATTGCAGTAATCTCATTACGGAACCAGCTCAGGACGAGCTTTGAGGAGGACGCTCATGGCCCAGGTCGTGGCACCGCGGGTGACCCGCCAGACGGCGGGCGCCATCGCCGATGGCGCCTTCAAGGTGTTGCTCGCCGCTGTCTACATCGCCGGCGCTGTCCCGCTCGGCCGGTTACTCGGCACGCCGGCCTGGCTGATGGTCGTCTCAGGCGTGGCCCTGCTGATCGGCGGCGGCATCGAGATCAGATACACGCGCAGCCGGTCGATGCGCACCTACACGCAGCTCATGATTGCCTACGACAGTGGCTGGGTGTTGGCGGCGTCGATCGGCCTCCTGATGGCGCGACAGGGCAGCAGCGCCGGGGGTGAAGTCTGGATGGGGTACCAGACAGCCGCCCCCATCGTGTTCGCCGCGCTGCTGGTCGCCGCTGCCCCCATGCAGGCAGGCCACACGGATTTCGGCACCCGAGCCACATCTTTCACTAGAACGATCTGTCAGGAAATGTGCGACCGAGCCGGAGGCAGTGCCATGCCCGAGATCGAGTTGAGCGCAGGGACGATCGACTACGAGGACACGGGCGGTGACGGCCCCGTCGTGGTCCTGGCTCACGGCCTCGGCTTCGACGAGTCGGTGTGGAGCGAGGTCGTCTCCGACCTCCGGCCCGACTTCCGTGTGCTGGTCCCCGTACTGCCGATCGGCAGCCACAGGCGGCCGATGCGGCCGGACGCCGACCTGTCCGCGCACGGCATCGCGTCGCTTCTGGCCGAGTTCATGGACTGCCTGAACCTCCGTGATGTCACCCTCGTCCAGAACGACACCGGAACGGCTCAACTCCTCGTCGGCGTACGAGACCATCGCATCGCCCGGCTCGTCCTCACCTCCTGCGAGGCCCTGGACAACTACCCACCGGGCATTCAGGGCAGAACACTCCACCGGGCCAGCAAGCTTCCCGGCGGCCTCTTCCTCCTCCTCCAGTCCTTCCGCTTCCCGGCCCTGGCTCGCATGCAGACGTCACTCGGCGGGATGGCGAAGAAGCGGCTCCCGAAGGAGCTGATCGCCCGCTGGTACGGCCCACTACTGAGCAGCCGCGACATCCGGCGCGACTTCGCCAAGTTCTGCCGCAGCACGGACCCGGACTGCTATCTGAAGGCCGCCGCGAACCTGCCTTCTTTCACTCGCCCCGCACTGGTCGCCTGGGGCGCCGAGGACCGCATGATGCCGCCCGCCACGGGGCGCCGTCTCGCGGAGCTGCTGCCGAACGCCCGCTACGTGGAGATACCCGACGCCCGCACCCTCGTCCAGTTCGACAACCCGGTCGGCCTCACCGCGGAGCTCCGCCGCTTCCTCAAGGAACACCCGCTGCCCGGGGAGAGCTGAGCGGGGGCGTCGAGACCGAGCCAGTCACCTGCCATCCAGCGCGGGGACCTGAGATGAGCAGGTCTGGAGGAACACGGCGAGCGCGGGTGGGGACTTCAAAGAACGCCAACAGGATTGAGCGAGACAGCCAATCCGCCCCCATCCCGCTCAAACTGATGCACCCGAGGTCAGGCACTCACGCTGCCTCACCTTCAGCGAGACCGGACAACATCAGCCAGGAAGGCCCAGGTCGTCCAAGGTGGCGCCGTCCGCCCAGCTCTGCAGCTGGTGGCGATCGAGGAGGTGGACACCGCCCTGGCGGGAGGCCCAGAGCACGTCCGCACGACTGAAGGCGCCGAGGTGGACGACGACCCGGATCAGGCGGTCGACGCCGGGCCGCCCGGCCTCCCGCAGGGGAGCGAGCCCGCCAGTCTCCTCGTCCTCGTCCGCCGTCGCCACCGGACGGAACGTGACGTCGAGTTCGCGGCCCCGGCGATCCCGGGCGTACAGGCGCGGCCGCCCCTCCCGCGCCGTCAGGTCGACCACCTGCCAGCCGTCGCGCCGCAGCATCCGCGCGGCCGCCACCGCCAGGCCGGGGTCATCGAGCCGCGCCAGCTCCGCCGCGGTGTAGCGCCCTCCGCGCCGGCGGGCAACCGACCGGTGCAGGCACAGGCCCGCAGCCGCGGCGGCCGCGAGGAGGACGACGCCGAGCACCAGGCCGCCGACGCCGAGCGGTCGACGTCGTCGGCCTCGGCGCCGGTCGCCGCTGGATACCGGACAGCTTGCCGATACTCTTCCCCCGTGAGTTGGGCGTATCGACTGAAGGTTCTGACATGAGCAGAGTGCTGGCTGTGTACAGCGAGAAGGGCGGCGTGGGTAAGAGCGCCCTGTCCGCAGGGCTTGTCGCGGCCGCACGGAAACGGAAGCTCGGTGTCATCGCGGGGGACTTCGACCCGCGGTGAACCTTCACGGCGGAGCTGGGCATTTCCGCCGATGAAGCGCCGGCGTTCTCCATGAACGACTTGCTGGCGCTCGATCCGCAGGGAGAGACTGGTCTGGCTGCGGATGCGTTCGCTGAAGCGGGTAAGGCCTGGTCCGGCGTACAGGTCATCGCAGCGGAGCGGGCTCTCGCTAATCGGGAGACCGACAACATCGCGGTCGGTCTCGAGTTCCGTCTGCGGCTAGTGCCGCATCAGACAACGTTCGCCCCGTTTATGTGTGGCGGCGTCAGCTCGTGCTGAGTGGTTCGTTTTCCTCAGTTTCGAGCTGGTGGTCGGCCCAGATGTAGCTTTCGGGAAGCAGATCGGTGATGGAGACGGCCCGGAGCCGCTTGCCTGCCCCGACGATGACTTGCAGGGCCGGGAAGTAGTCGAGAAGGACCTGGCGGCACCGTCCGCACGGGGGGACGACTCCTCGGTTGCGGTTGCCCACGGCGACGATCGTGTCCAGCTCATAAGCGCCCTGGGCGGCTGCAGTGCCGAGGAGAACCAGCTCGGCGCAGGGGCCGCCGGTGAAGTGGTAGGCGTTCACTGCGGTGACGATCCGGCCGTCCTGGGCACGGGCTGCGGCCGCCATGGTGTGGTTGTCGCCCCGGCAGCGAGTGCGTGCGATGTGGGCTGCGGCCTCGATGAGTTCGTGGTCGACATCTTGGGTCTGCGTGGTCATCTGCTCTGCCTTCGTAAGGTGTCAGGCGACGTTGACCCGCGTGACGATGGTGCGCAAGCGAATATCGGCTGTGTGCGGGTACCGGCCTGGTGGGCGCTGGGACCCCAAGGGCGAACAGCAGCAGCAGCACTCCTCGCCCGACTGGAGAAGCTGACCTGGGACGAAGTCCTCACCCTGCGCCGCTCCTACAACAAGGCATGGCCGACCGACCGCGAAGACCCCACCTGGTACGAGGCACAGGACCTCGCCGCGAACGCCGACCGAGCCACGCTGAAGAACGCCCTGATCAAGCACACCGAAACAGCACTGGACCGAACAGCCCGCTCCCACAGCAAACGCGTACAGGGCTTCTCGGACGAACAAAAAGCCGTGTGCTTCGCCGCCACGGCCCTCGCAATCGAAGACCTCTCCCCCAGCCTCGCCCACCGCCTCCTCGGACCACTCCGCCTCGCACTCGGCGACGTCCACACCTACCCCGTCCCCTCATGGGCCCACAACCCGTAACCCAAGGCGACTGCGGACCAGTCGTGACCAGCCCAGATCCGTAGCCGCGGGCACGGAGGCAGCAGCGTTGGCAGGGCGGCGCCCCCAGCGAACCCAGGGCCAAGCAGAGGTCAGCGTCTGGGCGTCGAGGTCCAGTTCAAACAGGGCGGCGCGTCCAAACGCCGCCTCATACCAACGACCACTGAACCTGCACCCTGCCTGTCCCGGCTTGCCAGACGAAGACCGGCGGCCACCCGGAGAAGTGGCCACGGCGGGAGATCGTCGACGGCATCCGCTACATCGTCGACAACGGCGCAAAGTGGCGGCCCTGCCTGCGGACTTTCCCCCGTGGGAGACGGTTTACGGCTTCTTCTGGAGGTGGAACCGGGCCGGGGTCATCACCTACATCCGCGATCAACAGCAGCTCCCAGTGCACCGACCGGGACGAGCTGAGCACCTGGGACGCGGGCGACCTCAAGGGCAACCACGTCGCCGTGATCTGCTCATGGACCTGGCCGATGGCCGGCGTCAAGAACGACCTTCGTGAGGCCGACGTCCGCTTCAACACACGCGATCAGGACTTCACGAACAGCCGACCAGCAAATGCTCGAACAAATACGACGTCCGCTCCGTCGGTACTCATGAGGCCGGACACGTCTTCGGACTGGGACACGTCGGTTCGGGACACGAAAACCTCACCATGTACACCAACTCGTCCACCTGCAACACGAAGGCCAGGACGCTCGGCAAGGGCGACGTCCTCGCCCTTCGCAGCATCTACTGAGGAGGCCGTTCATGAGTTGGGCCAAGCGATCCGTGACCGCGGTACTGACGGCAGCTGTAGCGGCGTCAGTTGCCGCCTGCACGTCAGAGGGCAACAGCGCGGAGGACGCTGCGTCATGCGTCTACCAGGTGACCTACGACGGGCGCACCTACCGGGATGTCGCCAACGTGGAGTTCACGGTCGGCAGCAAACTCGGGACAGCGACGAAACCGCCCTGTGACGACACCGGCGGCCAGGACGAGGAGCCGGCCACGAAGGAGACCGCTTACAGCGTGGACGGTATCTCTCCCAGGATGGCCATCGCCGTCGGGGACTCACCCGACGACGTGCAGTTCGTCGCTGTCTACTCCGGCAACGAACTGCCGCCCGAGGTGAAAGAACTGATCGCCAGCTCATGAGGAACGGTGCGGGGCGTCGCTGGACCGGACGGACCCCTGAGCCCCGCGCCGGCCTCCGCTCCATCACGATCGCTCTGTTGCGGTTGCCGTCCTGCTCAGCTTGTCTTGTCCTACGCTTCTCCAAGCGTGCGTCGAGCAGCGCGTACCAGGACGTCCGGCCCGATTCGACGCCACGGAGGTAGTTGACGCCATGGGCAGCCGCTGACCAGGACGTAGATGATGGCTGCGAACAGCGTCTCATCAGGCGTGTTCGATGTTCCGCCACCCTGTGGCCGTGCTCGTTGCTCTGGGATCAGCGGCCTCGCGATCTCCCACAAGCCGTCCGGCACGATCCAACTCCACGTTCCCCTCCCCATGCCGGGTCAACGTCCGCCCCATCACGTAGGACACGGTCTAAGTCAATCAATCCGCAGGTGAGTGAAGCCAAGCAATAGGGCCGCATGGCAGAGCCGTTGAGGAGCTCCTGGGCCCGTAGCGTCGTCCTCATGGCATCTAGACAGCAGAACGACGAACCAGGGTTCGGGCTGGACGAAGTACTGAGTCAGCTTGGTCACGACCTCGTCGCCGCTCGTAATACAGCATCCGAGGAGGAAAGCTATGGCTTGGTCGTCAAATGGGCGGAAGTTGAGCTCGCGGTCACGGTCACAAAGGAGCGGAGTGGCAAGGGCGAGGGCAGACTGAAGTTCCAGGTGCTCCCGTGGCTCACCGGGGCTGAGGCAGCTGGTGAAGTCTCAGCAAAGAAGGGTGACTCACGGGTCCACCGGATCAAGCTGACACTCGCCCCACAGGCTGCCATTGCAGGTTCCCAAACCAGCGGCTACGCCATGCCCGAACCCAACTACAACGCTGGTGGACCCGAACCTTCCGGGTTGAACCAGCCTGAGCTGAGGTCGGCCGCTACGACTGACTACGAGCACTCATGGCAGAACGCTGACGGCGGCATCGTCGCTGGGGTCAGACCCGAAGGGCATGGACGGCCAGAGATCAACATTGTCCTGCCAACTATGGATCTCTCCCCTACGCAGGTGGGCGAGATCGTCGCCAGCTCCCTCAGGGAAGCCACCGGTACAGGGCACACCACGCGGAAGGAAGGCGGAAGGGAGCGGTCAACGACGCAGAGGCAAGGCGAAGCAGGACCGTCAACGGGAAGTAGCCCAGCAGGTTGACTCCCTCCGCAAACCGCCACGGCACCAGGGGCGGCCACCTTCACATCGCGCTCTACGGGAGCAGGAGGGAGAGATATCCCGTGAGGTGGCCGGAGCCGCTGCGTGCCTTCGTCGAAGACGGCCATACCGAAATTGACGGCGAAGAGCACGCCGCGAAGGGTCGAGGGCGCCCGGTGCAAGGGATGGCGTCCGGCCCCGGCCCCGGCCCCGGACCTGGGGCAGGGCCGGGGCCGCCTTCAACGCCGGGCTCCGAGGATGTCATGGTCGGTCCCCCGGGACCCGTGGCGTCTCGTCGAGCGAGGCTCATCCTTCGTCGGTCAGGGCCTTGGCGAACAGCTCTTCGGAGTCCAGCGAGCGCAGCAGGGGACCGAAGAGCCTGCGGGGCACCGTGCCGGGTGCGTCACGCAGTTCCACCAGGGTGACGCCGGTGCTTTCCTCGTACGTGTCGGCGCTGTACCTGTGGTTGCTGGGGAAGAGTGACTGCCCGGTGTACCTGCGGCGGCCTCGGAGCCTGTTGGCCCCGACCGCCACAGCCCAGTTCCCGTGGTATTCCACATCGTCGGAGACCAGGCGTGTCAGCTCCAGCGTGTCACGGGTGAGGATGACGGCGGCCGCGTCGGGCAGGACCTGCCTCGTCGTTCTCCGACGTATGGCGCTCGATGCCGTCGGAGAGTCGGCTCATGAACGATCGCAGCCCGCTGTCCTCGAAAGGCTGGACCTCGATCACGTCTTCGTTGCGCCAGCCGCCGTCTGCGACGTGCGTGCGGTCGGACTTGAGACTCGAGGAGCTGAGAGCCGCCCTGCGCGACGGCGTGAAGTTCAGCGACGGCGAGCCGCTGACGCCGGCCGATGTCGTCTTCACGTACGACGCGGTCCGCCACCAGGGTGCAGCCATGGTCCGCCTCGGTGGTGTGGAGCGGGGCGAGGGTGAGCAGGCCCTGTCCGTACCCCTTGGCGGGGCCGATGCCGCCGAGGAGGGAGGCGCGCAGTGTGTCGGGGTCGGTGACGCGGAGGCGTCCTTCGAAGGTGGCGGTGGAAAGGGTGACGCGGGGGCCGTCGGGGCGGTAGGCGCCCGCGGGCCGGGCGCGGCGGGTGTAGCCGGGAAGGGAGACCAGGAACGTCTCCTCCACCACGCTGTTCAGCGCCTCGATAGTGCCCTTTCGGTAGGGCTTGTAGGCCGGCAGATCCTCCACCGGCACCGCGAAGCCGCCCAGCGCCCGCGACACCGCCTTACACAGGAACTCCTTGCCACGGTCGACCCGCACCCTGGTGGGCAGACCACCACACGGCCCGTAAGGCCCGGCGCGGCTGATCCCCGTCCGCAGCGCCACCAGCACCGCGTCACGTGCCGGCTCATGCGGAGTGACCGCCACCTTCGCGATCACCTTCGTCGCGACAGGATGCCGACCAGGCGTTGCGCAGATCCCAACCACGGCCCCGACCACGGTTACCACGACCCCAACCAAGCAGGCCAGCGCAGTGCGCAGACCAGTGCAGCGGATTGCGCAATCACCCGCCCCACGCGCCGGAGGAGCACGCATTGCGCACGGGCAACCCGGAACAGCAGCACCTTCGCACCTCAGTGCGCCCCACCCCGACTACGACCGCTACGACTCCGATCACAGCCCCGGCCATGCAGGTCAACGCACTACGCAGACCAAGGTCGCAGATTGGGCAGCACCGTGCGCAGGATGCTGGCCGGGCCGACGCTGGGCATGGTGATGATCTGTCTTTTGTCGCTCACAAGGGTGGGATGCGAGTGTCGGCATCTGAGGCCGGGCAGACCATTGGTAGCTGAGCGTAGCTTCCCCGGTACTCGGCGCAGTCGCGGGGAAAGGTTGGGCAGCGGCCTGATTGTCCACTTCGCCCAGTGGCCGTTCTTCAAGCAGACGATCGCCGATTCCGTTTCCGCGCATTCAGCCCGCACACACACAGAGAGGTCGATCTGTCATGCCCACCTCCAACCAGGAAGTCGAGTACCCTGCACCGATCCCGGTGCCCGACGGACACGTCATGGTGGTCCACGCCGTGACGAACTCCTACTGGATGCCCGACCGTGTCAACGACGAAGACACCAACGACAGGGACGAACTGCAGAACTTCACCGCCGACCCCCTGTGGGACAACGCGGCGGTGCTGTGGCGCTTCACGCGCCTGCGAAACGGCGCCTACCGCATCAGCAGCACCCATGACAGGAAGCACGTCACACGCGTCGGCGAAGCCGCCCGCAACACCCCCATCCGCCTGTACCCGAAGGAGGACGGCTCCCCCAGCCAGCACTGGGACCTGGTGCCCATCCCCGGCCTCGCCGACACGCCCGGACAGGCACCGGTGCGCGCAGTCGTCGCCCGCGGCACCTCCTACGCCATCGGCATGGTGGACAACGTCCTCAGCCTCGACGCCGAGATGCGCCTCATCCGCATGTGGAACAACCAGCCCACCATCTACCACGGATGGACTCTCATCCCCGTCCCCTCCGCTGAGCAGGAAGCCGAGTAGGGAACCACGAACGACCTTGGTGGAGGCGGTCTTCACCGCTTCGGCGAGCGTCGGAGCGAAGGTGGACAGGACGTCGACGGCCTCGACGACGCACCGGTAGGCGGTGGTGGTTCCTCTACCGAACCCGGCAGCGAGCTGGGCGTAGCGAGTGCCACCTGGCTTGTGACCCCAAAGCCACTCATCCCCGTTCGACACCAAGCGCCAGAAGTGATAATCCCGCCCGGGCCAGATTGCGGCGCCGACAGACCGTATGGACGCTGACGACTGTCACGCCGGCCGTCGGCGCGCAATCCTGCTTCTATC
This sequence comes from Streptomyces africanus, assembly GCF_030816955.1. Taxonomy (NCBI): domain Bacteria; kingdom Bacillati; phylum Actinomycetota; class Actinomycetes; order Kitasatosporales; family Streptomycetaceae; genus Streptomyces; species Streptomyces africanus. Next base: position 83,603 of record NZ_JAUSYP010000001.1, read on the forward strand.
TCGCTGACGGTCACATCTCTGCCCGTGTGGTCCAGGCAAAGACGAAGGCCGGTACCACAGGGATCAGTGCCATCCACGGGAGCATCCCTACCGGGAAGGTGCTCAGCAGCCCCCCGGCCAGGGCTCCTCCTCCGATGCCCAGGTTGAACGCGGAGACGTACCAGGAGGACGCGGCGTCGGGCGCGGTGGCTCCCAGGCGGAGAACGCTCGATTGCAACGTCACCGGTAGCGCAGCGAAGGCAACGCCCCATAGGGCCACGGCCGCCACTGCGAGTGGCTGCAGTCGGATGCTCGCACCGAGCAGCACCAGTGAGCCGGCCATCAGGGCGATGGTGCCGAGCAGGACGGTGTGCGGGCGACGGTCCGCCAGGACACCGCCGAGCCATGTCCCCAGGAAGCCCGCCAGTCCGTACAAGGCCAGGAGCATGCTGGTGGCGGCCTCGCTGAAGGCAGCGGCGTCGTGCAGGAGGGGGGTCACGTAGGTGTATACGGTGAAGTGTCCGAGGATGAGCAGCGCGGTTGCTGTCACCATGCGTCGTAGGCCGGGCAGGCGCAGCGCGCCGCCGAGTCCTGCCGACTGCGGCGGGGCGGGGCGGTTGGGAATGTCGGGCAAGAGTCGCTGGGCGGCGGCCAGTGCCCCGAGACCGAGGGCCGCCGCGGCGCAGAAGGCACCGCGCCATCCGACGACGCCGCCGAGGACTGTGCCCATGGGGACGCCCAGAACAAGGGCCGTTGAGTTGCCGGCGAAGACGACAGCTGTTGTGCGGCCCGAGCGGCCGGGCTTGGCGAGCGCGGCTGCGTATCCGGCGACGATCGACCAGAAGACTCCGTGCGCCATTCCGCACAGGAACCGGCCGATCGCCAGTATCGGGTAGCTCTCCGCGGCCGCGGAGAGCACGGTGCCGAGGGAGAAGACCGCACTCACGGTCATGTAGAGACGTTTGCGCGACCAGCCGGCGGTCCAGTGGGTGAGCGGAGCTGCCGTCAGGCCGACGGTGAAGGCGTACACGGTGACCAGCAGCCCCACCCGTGATCGCGCGACTCCCAGATCGTCGCTGATCGGCGTCAGCAGCCCGACCGGCAGCAGCTCTGTGGTGACGACGACGAAGGTCGTGGTGGCGAGAACCAGCAGGCCGGCCCGGCGCCGGGCCGGCAACGTCGTGGGCGGACCGGCCTGTTCCGTGAGGAGTGGTGCGCTCACGCCGACGTGGCGGGGAGCGCGGCGAGGAACTCGCGTACGTGGCGGAGCCAGGTCGCCCGGTCTGCCGGGTTCAGGATGTGGGCGGCGCCGGGCAGTTCGATCAGCTGGGCGCCCGGGATGCCGGCCGCCAGACGGTACGAGCTCTCGGGCAGCACCAGTCGGTCGCCGGTCGGCGCCACCACCAGGGTGGGGGCGGACACGTTCGCCAGGTCGGCCCGGACGTCGACGCGGGACACCAGGTCGAAGTGGTCCAGCATGCCCGGCGGCATCGCGGTCAGGGTCTGGGCGACCGGTTCGTCGAGGGCGGCCGGTTCGAGGTCCGCCAGGTCCGCCGGGGACATGCAGGACAAAAGGGCGAGCCGTGCCACGTCCTCCCACTGACCCGCGGCTGCCAGGGATTTGATCAGCTGGGCGGCGAGCGCCAGGACGGGGTCGGCGGCAGCGAAGCCGGCGGTGAGGACGAGGGCCCGGACACGGTCGGGGTGCCGTGTGGCGATCCGGACGGCCACGGCGCTGCCGAGGGACTCGCCGAGGACGGCGAACGAGTCCTGGCCGGCCGCGACGGCGGCCGCGACCAGGCGGTCGGCGAGGTCGTCCAGGTCCAGGGGTTCGATGGCTACGGCAGAGCCACCGGCCCCCGGATAGTGCGGGCCGACGAGAGTGTGGTCGCGAGCGAGGTCGTCGAGGACCAGGCCGAAGTTCCCCTCGATGCCGCCGCCGGCGCCGTGCGCAAGCAGCAGTGCGGGGCCACTGCCCTTCACGATGACGTCGAGGTGAGGGGTGGGAAGTGAGTGATCGGTGTTCATGCAGCCGAAGCTAAACTCCGACATCAGTGTCAGAGTCAAGTCGCGGCGTGGGCAAGGAGGCAGGAATGAGGCGAGCGGCATGCGCATGAAGGAGATGGTGCGGCGTACCGGGGTCCATGAGCGGCTGCTGCGCTACTACGAACAGCAAGGACTCCTGACGCCCGACAGGCTGCCCAGCGGCTACCGCATCTACGGCGAGTCGGACGTCGAGACAGTGCGCCGCATTCGCTGTCTGCTGGCAGCAGGCCTTCCGACCGCTCTGATCGCCCAGGTCCTGCCCTGCATCCGGGCGGACGACGAGCACCTCGTGCCCACCTGCCCGGACCTGCTCGCCCAACTGCGCCGGGAGAGCGAGCGAATCACCCGCGCCATCGAAGATCTACAGGCATCCCGCGCGATCCTCCACACCATCATCGCCGCCGCGCCCTCAGGGGGCCCCGGGACACTGAGGCCGCCTCAGCCGGCCGCTGCCGAGGCAAGCTGACAAAAAGCCCCTGATCGAGCCGCTTGCCATTGCGAGGCGGAAGGTGTCGTACGGGTTGATGTTCGACCAGAACATGACCAGAACTTCGCTGGCGTCACCGCCAACCGCATCTGGTCGCCTCCATCGCTCTGACCTGCACTGTCACAGTAATGGGAACGGGCCCCCATTTGAGGGCGGAAAGCAGGAAGCGCCGGCGCGCTCGCCCCTGCAGTGAGTTCGCCGGGCGGGTCACCACGGCGGCGGCGCGCTGAGCGGAGCGCCCACGACGGGCTGGGCCACATCGCGGCAGCTGCTGCTCCCCAGCAACTACGGCGGGCGGTGCGGTCTGCTCTCGCTCGCGCGTGCGTGACGGCGGCAGTACGGCGGGCAACCCAACTCCGTCCGGGCAGACGGCATTCCGGACCCCGGCCTGCCACCGGCGCGACAGCCGGGGCGCAGCCGCCTTCGCCGCGCCGCCCTGGCCGGACGGCCCGCTCATTGGCGGCCCGGCCAGGGCGAGGTCAGCCAGCGCCTTCCTCGTCTGCTGCTCATCCCGCTCCCGCCGCACCACCGCACGATCCGGCAAAACCCTGCCGGCCAGAAGGTCCCGGCACACCACCCCGTGCAGCGACGCCGGCGAGGGCACCTCGCCCCCGGCCTCCTTCAGATGCCGGTGCAGCGCCGCCACGTTCCCGCCCGCCTGCGCCAGCACTTCCCACGCCTGGTCGGACACCTCCAGCCGGGCCCGCGGCCTAGGTTCCATGCGGCCCTCCGTGCGCGCCGCATCCGCGCGGACGACGACATAGTCGGGGTTGACCATGCCCTGTCCCTGACCCAGCGCCTGGCTTCCATGGAGATCCCGGTGGAGCTCCACGTCTTCCCCACCGGCGGCCACGGCGCCGGGCTGGCCGAGGGCATGACGCCCGTCGGCGCCTGGACGTCCCTGTGCGCGGAGTGGCTCCGGAGGACGGTCTAGTGTCTCGTGATCGCGTTCATGGAAGTTGTGGCTCCTGTGATCGTCGGGTCTGATCACGTCCTCGGGGGGGCCGCGTGCGCGTAGCGGCGGACCGTCTTGCGGTCCGGGCCCTGAGCCCCGTCCGCCGAAGGGCGGCCGGCCCGGGTCTCGCCGGCGACATCGGTCCGCCCGTTGACGACTTTGGAGACCATGGCCATCGAGGTCCCGGCCGGCTCGGCGAACTGTGCGACGGTCAGCGGTCCGGCGGCCGTGGCACCGGACGGGCGAGCCTCGCCGGTCGTGTTCATGAACAAAGTCTGCGGCCGCCGGTCCGAACTTTTCGGAGCCGTCGTCCCGCCGCCCGCCGCACAGAGCCTCGTCCGCGACCTCGTCTCATCCCAGGCTGCACGGCTTCTTGACGCCCCTCGTAAGTCGACCCTAGAGTCCCGGAGCAGAAATCATCACCCAGTGATGAGAACGTTTCGGATCGGTGTGGTTCATACCTGGCCCGGCTCGACCGCGGGCCGCGCGGGACCCATGCCGGTCGATCTTCGTACCGCTCCCGTCCGGCAAAAAAGAGGATCGGCGGACCCGTCCGGTGAGAAGTGGGAGCGCTCCCACTCGCCGGTGCCCGTGATCACACAGCCGCGCGCCCGCGCATGTACATCGCACCTCGCTGTCGCGCCGGGCCACGACGACCAAGCACGACCGCACCGCCGCACCACCGCGAGCCATCCCCCACGTCAGGCCGTTCCGTGTTCTCCCGCTCGGTGCCATCACCGGGTACGTCGTCGCACGTCCACGTGCGCCATGCGGCCAACGGGCGAGCACCGCATGGCCGTTGAGAAGGAGACCATGCGTACAGCACCGAGAGCCGCTCTCGCGGCGCTGTCCCTGTTGGTGACCAGCGCCGGCCTGGCCGGTCCCGCGCAGGCGGGCGTGGCCCGACCGGAAACCGACCAGGCCGCCCGCGCCCGCGCCATCGCCGCCACCGACGCCGCGGGTCCGGCGATCAGCGTGGACGCCACCACCGGACGGCATGCCATCGATCCGCACATCTACGGCATGAACTTCGCCGACGAAGCGCTGGCCCAGGAACTGCGCCTGCCACTCAGCCGCTGGGGCGGCAACGCCACGACGCGGTACAACTACAAACTCGACGCCTACAACGCGGGTTCCGACTGGTACTTCGAGAACCTGCACTACAACAACGACCCGGCGACTCTGCCCGCCGGGTCCCAGGCCGACAAGTTCGTCGAACAGAACCACAGGACCGGCACCGACTCGGTGCTCACCGTGCCGCTGATCGGCCGGACGACGGCGGCCCGCAACGACGCCTGCGGCTTCAGCATCGCCAAGTACGGTCCCCAGCAGGGCAGCGACGCCCAGTGGCGGCCCGACTGCGGCAACGGCAAGAAGCCCGACGGCACCGACATCACCGGGAACAACCCGGCGGACACCAGCATCCCCATCGGCGCGGACTTCACCAAGGGCTGGGTGCAGTACCTCAACGGCGCCTACGGCAAGGCCGGCAACGGCGGAGTGCGCTTCTACAACCTCGACAACGAACCCGACCTATGGCATGCCACCCACCGCGACGTGCACCCGACCGGCGCGAGCTACGACGAATTACGGGACAGCACCTACGCCACCGGCGCCGCCATCAAGGACGCCGACGCCGGCGCACAGACCCTCGGCCCGGTCGGCTGGGGCTTCAACTCCCTGATCTACTCGGGCCTCGACCAGGACGTCTGCAGCAAGCAGGGCGGCAACTGCTGGTCGGACCCGCCGGACCGGGCAGCCCACGGCGGCGTGCAGTTCGCCCCCTGGTACCTGCAACAGATGAAGGCGTACGACCAAGCCCACGGCCGCCGGATCCTGGACTACTTCGACGAGCACATCTACCCGCAGCAGACGGGGGTGGCGCTGGCCGACGCCGGTGACGCCACGACCCAGGCGCTGCGGCTGCGCTCCACCAGGCAGCTGTGGGACCCGTCCTACGTCGACGAGAGCTGGATCAACCAGCCCATCCAGTTCATCCCCCGAATGCGCTCGCTGGTCGACCAGAACTACCCGGGTACCAAGCTGGCCGTCACCGAGTACAACTGGGGTGCACTGAACCACATCAACGGCGCTCTGGCGCAGGCCGACGTCCTGGGCATCTTCGGACGCGAGGGCCTGGACCTGGCCACGTTGTGGTCACCGCCGAAGGCGACCGACCCCGGTGCCTACGCCTTCCGGATGTTCCTCAACTACGACGGCAACGGCGGCGCCTTCGGCGACACCGCCGTCCAGGCCGCCAGCGCCGACCAGGACACACTCTCGGTCTACGCTGCCGAGCGCAGCTCCGACCACGCGACGACGATCATGGTGATCAACAAGACCACCGGCGACCTGACCGCACCCGTCTCCGTCACCGGCCGCACCGCCCTCCCCGCCACCGCGCAGGTCTACCGCTACGGCCAAAGCGACCTGACCAAGGTTCAGCACGCCGCCGACCAGCCGCTGTCGGGCGGTGCCTTCACCGGGACCTTCCCGGCGTACTCGATCACCGAGTACGTCATCCCGGCCGGTTCGACCGGCACCACGCCGCCTTCCGCCCCCGGCACACCGGCGGCCTCCGCGGTCGGCACCGACCGGGCCACCCTGACCTGGGCCGCCTCCACCGCCGGGTCCGCCCCGGTAGCGTCCTACCAGGTGTTCTCCGGCGACCCCGCCGGATCCGCCCCGATCGCCACGGTGAACGCCCCGGCCACCACCGCCACGATCACCGAACTGAGCCCGGGCACCGCCTACACCTTCCGGGTCGTGGCCAAGGACACCGCCGGCCGCAGCTCGCCGGCGTCGGCCCCGGTATCGCTGACCACCGCGAGCGCGCCCCCCACCGGCTGCACCGTCGGCTACAGCGTGAACACCGACTGGGACAGCGGCTTCACCGGAAACATCAAGATCACCAACCAAGGCGCCCCGATCAACGGCTGGCAGCTCGGCTTCTCCTTCACCGGCAACCAGAAGATCACCCAGGGCTGGAACGGCACCTGGTCGCAGAACGCCGCGGCGGTCACCGTCAAAGACGCCGGCTGGAACGCGGCCCTGCCCACCGGCGCCTCCACCACGATCGGCTTCAACGCCGCCTACAACGGCGCCAACCCTGCACCGAAGAGCTTCACCCTCAACGGGAAAACCTGCGGAGTCGTATCCGGCACCGCGGCCGCGCGCGTCGTGACCGCCGTCGGGCACGCACCCGGCAGTCACGCCGTGCGCTGACACCCGGGGCGTCACCGCGGACCACTCGTTCTGACGCCCCGACCGCACTGCCGTGCGGGTTCCGGTCGCACCGGGGCATTCGTGGGTGGGGCCGCCGCGCCATTCCACCCACTGCGGGTCGTCGAGGACGGCCTCGGGGTCGGCGACGTCGGCGTCTTCGAGGAACACGACCAGGTCGTGGTCGCTGTACGCGGTGTCGAGGATCTCGTCCCGGCCGCCGCTGTGCACGGTGACCCTCCGGCCGCCCGAGATGGACGGCCGGTGCACGACGATCGGCGCGCTGGTCACGCCTTCCAGCCTGGCCCCGGCCCGTTTGCGGAGCGAGTCGGCCGTGGCGGTCAGAGTGTCCTGTGACAACGAATCTTGAGCGCGTGCCATCGAAGTCTGAGCGATCGCTCTTGAGGGCTGGTATGCCACCTCAGACGCGGGGCTGAGCGTCCAGGAACCGGTGGAGGGATGCCGCCATGCTCGCCACGAACGACCCACGGGTCCGGTCGGAGACCAGGTCCAGGGACAGGTACGGGTTGAGGTCCTCCAACTCCACGAGGAGCAGCTCGCCTTCCCGGGTGCGGCAGGCGTCCACGCGCTGGATGCCGTGGTCGAGGGTGTTCCAGTCGATGAAGCGCCGGGCGAAGGCCAGGTCGGTGTCGGTGGGCTCGTAGGGCTCGAGGACCCAGCGCCGCTCGGGGTCGGGGGCGTGAAGGGCGTACTGGAAGGTGTCGTCGACGTAGTAGAAGGACACCTCGTAGCGGAAGTCGATGCGCGGCTGGACGAGGACGTCACCGTAGGCGAGGTCGCTCAGCTGCTCTCGGGGCACGAAGGTCAGGCCGATGGAGTCCGCGCCCGCTTTCGGCTTGACCGCGTACTGGCCGGCCTCGGGCAGCAGGTGCAGGTCCTCGGGCCGGTCGATGGTGGGGATGACCGGGTATCCGGCGGCGGTCAGGTCCAGCAGGTACTGCTTGCCGGCCATGTCGCCCCGGCCGGACAGCGGGTTGTAGACCCGGATGCCACGGGTCACGGCCTGCTCCCGGAAGGCGTCGTACTCCTTCTGGTAGTGCAGCACGGGCCCGCTGTTGCGGACCACGACCACGTCGAAGGTGTCCATCAGGGCGGCGGCATCCAGCGGGTGGCACAGGGCGATGTCGAAGGCGTCACGCAGTCGGGAGGCCAGGAAGATGTCCTCGTCGCAGTAGCGTCGCCCCCGGGCCTGGTAGGCGAGGTCGGTCACGAACAGGACTCTGCGGCGCTCGGGCATCGTGCATCTCCTTAGACGGTGCCCCAAACCTACCTATCCCGCGGAACACGGCCTCGGGCAGCCGCGTGGTCGTGGGCGGTCAGCACGCTCACCCCCTGACGCCCCTCGGTGTCGTCTATCGCTCAGACTTCCCTAGGTCCTTCTCCGGGATCGGGGGAGGTTCGGTGGCACACGCTCAAGATGCGATGTCACAGGACGCTCAGCCCCGGGGTGCCGTTAACGAGCGGCGAACCAAGTGACAAGTAACCCGCCAGTAGCCTTAGGGTCGCCCGGGTGCCAGTCGGGCATCCCGTTGAACCGTCGTACGACGGCCCATATGGCATCTGCGGAGCTGGTGAAGGCCGAGCTCCAGTATGCCTGTGCCATGGCGGGGTAGTCCTCACGTTTCAGGGTGGCGGGCGACCGTGTGGCGGCCGCCCGCCGTCTTCTCTGGTTGTCGTGCGGGGGATGGGAGTTCCCGTCGGTGATCAGCTGGTCAAGGGCTTCCTGGCCGCGGGCTGCGGCGACGATTTTTGCGCCGCGGGCGGCGAGGGACTTGGCGCTGACGGCACCGATACCGGAGGAGGCGCCGGTGATGACGACCTTGCCTTCAAGGTGGATCATGGGGATCTCCCAGTGGGAGGGCAGCGCGTCGCCCCTGTTGAGGGCTGGACGGCCGGGTGCGGAGCAGGCCGGGGCAGGGTTCAGTGCTTGCGGCGCTTGACGACGTAGGCGTACTGGTCGGGCCAGCGCGGCTCGGCGCCGAGTGCGAGGGCGGCGTGCTGCGGCCAGTAGGGGTCGCGCAGCAGTTCACGGCCGAGTAGGACGGCGTCCGCCTGCCCGGAGGTGATGATCTCTTCGGCCTGGTGGGGGTCGGTGATGATGCCGACGGCGGCGGTGGGGATGCCGGTGGCCTGGCGGGCCTGGGCGGCGAAGGGCACCTGGTAGCTCGGCCCGGCGACGATCTTGGCGTCGCGGACCATGCCGCCGGTGGACACGTCGAGCAGATCGACGCCGTGAGCGGTCAACTCCTTGGCGAGGCGGACGGTGTCCTCACCGGTCCAGCCCTCGCGCTTGTCCTCGGGGTTCTCGGTCAGCCAGTCGGTGGCCGAGGTGCGGAAGAAGACCGGCAGCTCGGCGGGCCACACGGCGCGCACCGCGTCGACGACCTCCAGGGCGAAGCGGATCCGGTTCTCGAAGCTGCCGCCGTAGGCGTCGGTGCGGTGGTTGGAGGCCGGGGAGAGGAACGAATTGATCAGGTAGCCATGGGCACCGTGCACCTCGGCGACCTCGAAGCCGGCGGCCAGCGCGCGGCGGGCGGAATCGGCGAAGTCAGCTACCAGCTGCCGGATCTCGGCCACGGTCAGTTCGTGCGGGGCGGGCAGGCTGTCGTACGCGACCGCGCTGGGCGCCACCGTCTGCCAGCCGCCCTCGCTCTCGGGTACGCACCGGTCGGACAGCCAGGGCTTGTCCACCGACGCCTTACGGCCCGCGTGGGCGAGCTGGATCGCCGGGACGGCGCCGTGCGCCTTGATGGCCGCGGTGATCCGGGAGAACGCCTCCTGCTGGTGGTCATTCCACAGGCCCAGGTCCCAGGGACTGATCCGCCCGTCGGGACGGACCCCGGTGGCCTCGGCCATGACCAGGCCCGCGCCACCGGCGGCGCGCGAGGCCAGGTGGGCGAGGTGGAAGTCGGTCGGCGCGCCGGTCTCCGGGCCCGTGGGGGCGGCGGAGTACATGCACATCGGCGACATCCACACCCGGTTGGGTATCTGGAGGAAGCGCAGCTTGAGGGGGGTGAACAGAGTGCTCACGGTGTTTCCTTTCAGGTGGGGCATCGCCGGCCGGGACAACGCCGTCGACGGGGAGATGAGTTGAGATGCGGAGCGCCGGTTCAGCGGGCGGCGTGGGCTGCCACGGCGTCCGCGATGGGGGGGCGCCCCCGATGACCTCGACGGTCCGGCCGTCCAGAAGCGGTTCGTCGAGCAGCGCCAGCAGGATGGCGGCGACATCGGCCCGGGAGATGGGGCCCGGGCCGGTCTGCTCGGCGAGCGTGACCCGGCCGGTTCCGGGGGTGTCGTCGAGCGGACGATCGTCGTCTGGAGCGCGGTCCGGGACCGGATGGCGTTCTCGGCCGCGAGCTTGGCCCGCAGATAGGTACGGAAGACCGGGTCGAGGCTCTCGACGGCCCGCAGATCGGCGCCCATGGCGGAGAGCAGCAGGTAGCGTCCGACTCTGGCGGTCTCGGCGGCGTCTGCCAGCAGGATCGCCGCGCCGCGGTCCACGCTGTCCTTACGGCCCACCGAACTCCCGGGACCCGCCCCGTCGGCGAACACCACAGTGTCGGCACCCGTCAGATGCCGGGCGACCTCGTCGCCGGTGGCCTTCTCCAGATCCACGGGCCGGGCCTGGGCCCCGGCCTCCTCCACAGCGACGCGACGCCGATGGTGGAGCTGGTGGGGCGGTGGTCACCGAAGTAGGCCAGGTTCGCCGCGGCCATCGCCATGTTGTACCGCGGCAGGTCCACGATGAACTGGGCCTCGGAGACGACCTGGTTGCGGGTGGCGCCGTAGTGGGGCGAGCACCTTCTCGAAGTTGGCGTAGGACTGCTACAGCTGGGCGTCGAAGTCGCCCGGGTAGAGAAAGTTGCCCTGCTCGTCGTGCGAGAGCTGCCCGGAGACGTAGATCGTGTCGCCGACCTTGATGGCCTGGGCGAAACCGAACTCCTTCTCACCGGAGACGTCGTGGCTGTAGAAATCGATGGCGGTCATGGTGCTTCTCCTTGCTGATGGTGCTGCGGTTGAGGCGTGAGTGTGAGCTCAGGCGGCCGCGAGGCGGGTGACGGCGTCTGTGACGGGGGTGTCACCGGAGGTGAGTTCGACGATTACGCGGCTGAGGGCCGGTGCGTGCAGGGCGGCGTCGAGGAACGCGGCGACGTCGTCGCGGTGCACGTCGCCGTACTCAACGGCGGGACCGGCGGTGACCCGGCCGGTGCCGGGGGTGTCCAGAAGGGTTCCGGGACGGACGATCAGCCAGTCCAGATCGGTGCGCGTCAGATAGACGTCGGCGGTTTTCTTGACCTTGATGTAGTGCTCGAAGCCCTCACTCCGTGTCCCGTCGCGCAGCGCGTCGGGGAACACCGAGACGAGGACGAACCGCGCCGCCCCGGCCAGCGCGGCCGCGTCGGCGGCCTTTTGAAGGCCACGGCCGTCGATCAGGGTCGTCTTGTCCTGACCGGTGCCATGTGCGCCGGCCGAGAAGACCACGGCGTCATGGCCGCGCATCTTGCCGGCCAGATCCTCGACCGAGTCGGCGATGAGATCACCGACCACCGGAGTCCCGCCGGCCGCCCGCACCGTCTCACCCTGAGCGGGCCCGCGGTGCATGCCGGTCACAAAGTCACCGCGTACGGTGAGGAGTTGAGTGAGGCGGCGGCCGATTCCTCCGGCGGCGCCGATCTGGAACACCTTCATGAGCTCATCCCGTCTTTCGCGTGTGGGGGTGGGTGGTGCCGGCCGCCGGTCAGGCGGCGAACACCTGCGAGTCGTCGGCGAACGCCTTGAACTCCAGCGCGTTGCCGGCCGGGTCGAGGAGGAACATCGTCCACTGCTCGCCCTTCTGGCCCGCGAAACGCACGTACGGCTCGATGACGAACTCGGTGCCCGCCGCCCGCAGCCGCTCGGCAAACTCCTGGAAGGCCTCGACCGTCAGAACCAGACCGAAGTGCGGCACGGGTACGTCGTGGCCGTCGACCGGGTTGTGTATGCGCTGCGCGCGCTCCGGCGCGAGGTGCGTGACGAACTGATGGCCGTGCAGATTCCAGTCCACCCATGTGTCCGCACTGCGGCCCTGCTCCAGGCCCAGGACGTCGCCGTAGAAGCGGCGCGCGGCAGCCAGGTCGTCGACCGGCACGGCCAGGTGGAAGCGGGGGATCGGGGAGTCGAGAACGGTCATGGCACTGCCTTCCTGCCGGGGAGCGGAGCGGCCCGTGGGCGATCCTGCTCGACTTGTCCTAATGTTGACATCACGACAACGTCTGAATGTTAACATTAGGTCGTTGGTGGAGGAGGTGTAATGCGGGCATGAGTGATCAGGGCAAGGTGGCCCCGGCTCGCCGCCGAGGTCTGGCCGACGAGGTTGCGGACCGTATCCGCGAGGCCATCTTCAACGGGGCCTACGCCCCCGGCGAGCAGCTGCGCGAGGTGGAGCTGTCCGGCGAGATGGACGTCAGCCGCGGCCCGGTGCGCGAGGCGCTGCGGCTGCTGGAGCGTGAGGGTCTGGTGCACTGTGCGTGGCACCGGGGCACGACGGTGACGACGCTGTCCGCCGAGGACGTGGCTGAGCTCGACAGCCTGCGCGGCGCACTGGAGGACCTCGCCGTCCGCCAGCTGATCGCCCACGCCTCGGACGAGGACCTCGCGTCCATCGCGAAGACGGCCGACATGATGGAACGGGCCGGCGATGCGCACGAGATGGTGCGCCTGGACATCGCCTTCCACGACGCGGTGTTCGCCGCCGCAGGGCACCAGCGCCTCGCCGACGCCTGGGACGGCATACGGTGCCAGGTCCACCTGTTCCTGCTGACCCGGATCAGCCGCAGCACCGCCGGCTACCTCGACTGCATCCCGCGCGAGCACCACGGACTCGTCACCGCACTGCGCGCCCGGGACACCGACACCGCCCTCGACCTCTTCGCAGCACACCGGCGCCACGCCGTCGACGTGGTCGCCGGAACCACTGCCTGAGTGTCGGCAAACGATCGAATGACGACAGGCACGGCAGGCGTCCAATGAATGCCTCCACCCGCGCCGGCACCACGTCCAGGCCGAACAAGACGGCCATCTCCTGGCAGGTCAGCGACCCTTGATGGAGCCGGAAACGGTCCGCGAGCGCCTGCAGGATGCGCTGGTAGTCCACCGACAGCACCGACCTGTCCAGCCCCTCACGCCACACCGGCACCTGCGACTTCGACTTCGCCGCGGTCGGCGCTGACGGTGTCTCCTCGGCCTGTCCCATGGCCGGCGATGTCCGGCATCCGGATGCGTGGATACCGTTGCGGCCAGTTCGCGCACCTGGCGGGCGACGGCTCGCCACAGGGCGGTTGGTTTCTGCGACGTGAGGGTGTCCAGGGAGAAGATTCGAAAGAAGTTACTGGATGTTGTGTTCGAAGATGCGGCATCTCGATTCCACGGACGCCGAAATGAGCCCTTCCGGAACGGGTTTCGCTCGTTCAGAACCTCTCGCCCACCTAGTGTCTCTGCGGTCACAGCAACTCACCTGAACAGCAAAGGAGTACGCGCGTGCGCCTGCTGGAAAGAGCGTGCGCGGTCATCGCGGTGCTCTATGCCACGCTCTTGACGTTGTTCACCGACTACGACGCCCTGCTGGTCACCTACAAGAACGGCGACCTCACCCCGACGATCGCAGTCTTCACAGGGGCATGCGTCGGCTGGCTGGGCCTGCGCCTGGTGCGGTTACCGCGACGCCCGCCGGTTGGGTTGTTCGTCGGTGGTGTGTGCGCCGTTGGTCTGGTGGCCGTGGTGTGGTGGACGATCCACCCCACCGTGGAGGAGCAGCAGCATGTCAGGCCCAGTCCGAGCACCGGCGGCTTGAAGTCGCAGCCCACCGACAGCGCTCCGGACACGGCGCCCCTTCCGGCACCGCCGACCGCCGGACCATAACCAGCCGAAGCCCTCGGCCACCGCATCAGTGGCCGAGGGCTTCTCCGTGGGAAGGGCGGCAACTAAGAGGTCGTCTCAACTGGCGTGATCGTTAGGTTGGGTGCCGTGATGGCGATGGTGGAGCGTCTGGTACCGGACGCGTTGTGGGAGTTGTTCCAGCGGGTTGTGCCGGCCGCTCCGGTGAGGCCGCAGGGCGGGGGCCGGCGTCGGTATGGGGACCGGCAGGTGCTGGCGGCCATCGTGTTCGTGGCCACGACAGGCTGCACATGGCGGCATCTGCCGCCGGGCTTCGGCCCGTCCGAGCCGACCGCTCACCGCCGCTTCACCGAGTGGAGCCGGGCCCGAGTGTGGAGCAAACTCCACCGCCTGGTCCTGGACGAGCTCGGCGCCAGAGGCGAGTAGCTGGACACCTTCCAGCCGCCCGAGCCGGTGACCACCGCCCAGCAGCTCACCAACGAGCTGACCAACTGGACGCTCATGCTCGCCCACGTACTGGCCCGCGGCGAGATCGCCCGCCCACGCCCTGCTGCACACCGTCATCGCACCCCAACAACCCCAGCTCTGCCGCCTGTTGCGCAACAGCGCGGCCCACTGGCTCACCCCCAGCCGCGCGCTCGAACAGGACCTGCCCGACACCGACCGCCACCGCTACGCCGCCACCACGGCCGCCGTCCGCGACCAGGACGTGCGCACGGCAGCGCTCAACAGCTGGCGCTGGAGCCGCGACCTGGCCGCCGAGGCAGCCGATCGTTGGACCACCCACCTGCCGCGCGAACTTCACGAACAGATCAGCAACCTCCTCAACGACTCTCGCTGACCACCTTCGGCTGGGAGGCCACCGGCCCAGCCCGTGGCCTCCGCCTGGCGACCCCAGCCCTGCGCAACGCCAACTGAGATCACCTCTAAGCGCGTGAAGCAGGAGGTCAGCCTCTTCCTGGGAGGCGGGCCTGTACGGGCCGGCAACCAGCCCGCGGGAAACGCCGAGAAAAGGCCTTTGATTACTACTCCCATGAAGGCCTTCCGGGAAAGGCTGCGTCGACACACTGCGGCCAGGTCGCTTCAAATCTGGATGGAGCGGCCCACATCGGAGGATCGCATCCACTGCCAGCCACTGCTCGATGGGCACAGACCCGGCCCGATTGCGGCGGGCCGGGCTCCGAGTGCCACAGGCAGGATTGTCGCTGCCCTTGGTCCGCGTGGGGTCAGTGGTGTTTGTCGATTGCTCGGAAGCTGCCTACAAGCGCGAATGGCACCACGGCCCCATCGAAGACCGTCGTGCCGGGGATTGCGCTGCTGGAGCCTCGGGGCCCAATAGTCGCAATTGGAGCGCCGGCGTCGCAGGTAATCCCATTGAAGAATTCGACGGTCTTGTCACTCTCGTTTCGGACGTTGAAGCTGCTGGCGGGACTACTGATCACAGCGGTGCACACACCCGGCTCTGTTGAATACGTTCGCTCGTTGACATGGATCCGTCCATCGTCGTCGTTCCTGTCGTGGTGATCCGTCCGGCCGTCACCTCCGAAGTTCGTCTGGCCGTCGCCTCCGAGGGGAACAGAGGCAGCGGCATCCTGCACGGACGGGGCGGACTTCGGAGCGGATGCCGAGGCATTGTGCACACAGGTTGCAGCCAGGGCTGTAATTCCTACCGACGCTGCGATCGCGACAACGGCACACCTACGCGCTCCGTATCTCCTTCTCTGATACATTCCGTTTCTCCATCTCTCAGGGATGCCAACTGAGCGGCCGACCAGAAATGAACATACTCAAGCCCTATTTATGACGCCACTTCAGAAATGACGGAGGGGTGACAAAAAGGGGCCGATCGGGTGTTTGAAAGACCCAGGGCCCCTCTTGTGATGACCCATCAGAAAGCCAAAAATGAGAGCGACTTGGCAAGGAAGTTGAGCCACCCGAGGGGCCGGGCTGACGCTCCTTCACACCGCTGCCAGCGTGTCGTTCCTTGATAACACTCCACACAACGGCTAACGACCTCGTGCACGGTTGGCCGTGTCACGTCGAAGCCCGCGGATCCGCCTCGGGTTCACACCCGAGAGCCGCTGAACCGGGTGGCGGTCTGCTGGTGTGAGAGGAGTCCGGCGACGGCTTGGACGATGTCGCTCATGTGTTCGCGACGGCCGAGGTGGCGGGTGACGGCCCGCCAGTTCTTCAGGTGTGCGATGCCGTGCTCGACGGGGATGCGTCGTGAGGAGTGTGCCTTGCGCTGGAGTTCGTGCCGCTCCTCGTAGCAGGCGGGGGCGTTCTTCCTGAACTTGCGATGGGGCGGTGTCACCACCCGTCCGCCGGTCTGCGTGCCCATGCCCTGATAGCCGGCATCGGCGAGGATCTCTATGAACGGGCCGTCGGCCAGGAGCTTGACCAGTCCGAGCTGGCGGGCCTGGGTGATGTCGGCGCAGCTGCCCGGCTGGACGGGGCTGCAGAACAGCATCCGCCCCTTGGCGTCCGTGAGGACCATGGACTTCACGGCGTTCTGCTTGGTCTTGCCGGAGACGAACTTGTCCCGGTCTTTGCGGCCTGCGGCCGGGCGGCGCACTCGGATCTCCGTGCCGTCGATGACCCCGGTCCCGCTGTCGGCGCCCAGGTGCTCGATGACCTCGGAGAGAGTGCACAGCCGAAGGCCCGGCGCGACGGTGCAGCCTCGTTGCGCCAGCAGCGGCCGCACCTCGCCGATGGCACGTGTGATCGTGGAGCGGTCCACGCCGAACCAGCAGGCAAGCACGTCATGAGTGGTTCCATGCCGCAGATTCACCAGTGTCGCCAGCAGCCGGTCGACGAAGACGAGCTTGTGCTTCGCTCCGGCTCCTACAGCCCGCCGCCGCTGCCGAGCCGTGAGGCGAGTGTGATGCTGCTCGTGCCACCACGGCCCCACCTCCGCGATGAGTTCAGCGACTACATCCAGCGACAGCCCGGTGATTCGGCACTCCGCCACGATCAACTCACGCGCCCCAGCCCCCACCATGCACAGTGCAACGAGCCACCCAAGCACCGAGCCACGGCCAACCGTGCACGAGGTCGTTAGCCTCCCGCTTTCAGGAGGCGGGCTGCGCGCCACCAGGTGCCGCTGTTCGGCGAGGACAGCAGCAACGCCTCCTCATGAGTCGCCTTCAGCCGCGGCTGGATCCGTGGTCGGTCGCGCTACGGCACCGAGTTACTGGCGCAGGTCCAGGTAGCAGCGCACCCGGACACCGGGCTCGCCGGGCGTCCGAGCAGTCCGGTCGGCTGTCGCGATTGCCCAGCGTCCGGCGAGCGCCGCCTGGAAGGCGAGTGCGGTGTCATCGTCCGCTGCCGCGACGTCGACGACGACCAGGCCAGGCCGGCTTACGTGCGTCTCGTTGATCGGGTCCTGAGGGTTCCGCCGCATCAGTGTCTTCACCCGACCGAGTGCGGGTGATCAGGGGCTGTCGCCGCCCCAGTCCCAGCGGGCCGTCGTCGCCCCGTGTAGGCCGCCGCTTCACGGCAGGCCCGCCAGGAAAGGCCGGTGAGGACAGGGGGAACGCCGGCTGCTACTGGGGGCGGCGTCCGGTGATGTCACCGCCCGGGTCGTCGGGCAGGGCGATGCGGGCGGTGATGCGTTTGCCGACCGGCTCCCGGTGGACCTCGTAGCTCTGGGCGACGGCCATGACGATCTCCAGGCCGTGCTGGCCGACTCTGCCCGCATCAGCGCCCCGGGCCACCGGGAGGACCGGATCGCTGTCCCACACAACCACTTCCACCAGGTCCCCGACGATGCGCAGCTCCATCAGCACCGGTCCGGGCGCGTACTTGCGGGCATTGGTGACGAGCTCGCTGACCACCAGCTGCGTCAGGTCCAAGGCGCGCGCGGACACCGGCAGGCCGTACTCAGCCTGGACACGGGCAAGGAAGTCCACCGCGCGGTGACGCGCCTCGGCAATGCAGGACCCGTCACCATCCAGAGCGATGGTGTCCCGTATCGGATCGGCGTCAGACATCACGCCACCCTCGCCATCGGGGACTGCTCTCGCCGGGTCCACCCTTGCTTCCCCCCGTTCACACGCCGCGCGTACCCCGCACTATGCCGCACATGTCCCGTGAGGACCGGGTAACGTGCCGCACACGCGTTCGCCGTAGCATCGAGGCGGGGTACCGGCGCACTATCGCGTCGGAGCCTTGAGGTCCCCCACCATCGAGCGCAGCCGAGGACACGGTGACAGACACCCACGGAGCGGCCCGGTCCGGCCTGTCGATCGACCACACCGCCGTCGATGGCATCCGGGTGCTCACCGTGCGCGGCGAGATCGACCACGATGTCAAGGATGTGCTCAGTGAGGCGCTGCTGTCCCTTGACGGCGCGATGCCACGGACGGTGGTGGACCTCAGTGGCGTGACCTTCATGGACTCCAGCGGCATCAACGTCTTCGTCGCCGCCCACAAGAGCATGAGCGACGCTCAGGGGTGGCTGCGTATGGCCGGCGCCCATGCGCCGGTACTGCGGCTCCTTCAGCTCGTCGGCCTGGACCAGGTCATCGGCTGCCATCCCACCGTCGCACAGGCCCTGACCGCCTGACCCGGGGCGTGCCCGGACCCGGCGTTCTAGCCTGCTTCCCTGAGGCCTCCTACTGGCGTGACCGCCGGTGCACAGCCGCGTCCAGCTCCCGCATCACCGGCTCCGGCAGCGTCTGCCCCAGCGTCCGGGCAATCACCGACTCGGCCACCGTGTGCAGCTTGATGTTGGTGCGCTGGGACACCTCACGCAGCACCTCGAACCCGGCAGCTGGCGCAAGCCGGTGGATCGCGGCAAGAACACCGATGGCCTGATCCACCGTCGCGTGCGAGTTGACGGCTTGCCGCAGCTGCGCGTTCTCCTCCTCCAGGCGGGCGTTTCTGGCGTCGTCACGTGTCCCGCCGGGCAAGGACCGCGGCACGCGGGAAGTCGTCATGCTGGTCTCCATACAGGGGCAAGGCATCCCTGTACGCCTGCCCCCAACCTCAACGGCAAGACACCCCCACCGAGGCGTGAAGATCAACACAAGGGGAATGGCTCTTCGCCGCCCAAAGGGACGGTGAAGAGCCCCCAAGGGCTGTAGACCCAACCCTTGTCCACCCGAGTGGCCACCGTGCCCGCGCTCACACCCCTCACGGTCGGTACAGGCAAGGACTGGCAGCCAAAGCGGGTGCCGCAGCCGGCTCGGGGACGACTACGGCACCGCCCCGCGCAGCCTGACGCGCAGCACGAAGAACACGCCCCAGGGCCGACCGTGCCAGTGCCCCACCATCCGGCCTCCTGCGGCCACTCTGCGTGGAACTCAACTGAACCGACAGCCGCCCACCGACCCGGCGGTGAGGTGAACGCCGCGGAGGAACTGAGTTCAGTGCCCGCAAGAGCAGTGGAGAAACCAGGGAAATCGACCGTGTGTTCTTGCATTCGCCGGGCACGAGGAGCGACGGAGGTTGATAACTATGGTTCCCCTGCTTCTCGTTCTTCTGCTGGCTCTGATCCTTTTCGGCGCGGGCTTCGCGCTGAAGGCGCTGTGGTGGATCGCCGTCATCGTGCTGGTCGTCTGGCTGCTCGGCTTCGTCATGCGCTCCGCGGGCACAGGCGGCCGCAAGGGACGCTGGTATCGCTGGTAAGCCAAGCTGCAGCATGCTTGTGGGCTCCGGATGCATCCGGAGCCCACAAGCATGTCCGGATCAGGACATCTCTCCGGTCAAACGGTGTAACTACCACCTTCCCGGGAACCGGGCCTCATAGCTGGGGCCCGGTGAGCAGTGGAACCTGCGCCTCCAAACCACCGGACCCCAGCCACCCGACATCGCCCACCGCGCCGCGATGCTCTACACCCCTCCCCCAGCCCCAGTACGACGTGCCGCACCGGCCGCGGGCCCAGGTGGTCGTGATCGGCGCCGTAGACCCGGCGGCGCAGCAGCTGGTCGTCGTCACGGCCCATCCGGTCAGCCTTGCAGCCGCCACTGACAGCCGGGTCCGGTCGTGTCAGCTCGGGTCCGGTCGTGTCAGCTACGGAAGCGCGAGATCCAGGTGCCGCCGTTCTTCAGCTCGGGCAGGGCCTGGTCGTGCTCCTGGTGCCCTTGCTCGGTGTGCTCGGCTTGGCGTTCGGCGGTGATCGCTCGCTGCTTGCAGTCCTCGCACAGGTGCGGGTGGGTCTCACGTGGGGCGTCCCACCCGGCGGGCTCGATGGCCTTCCACCGTTCGTCGGTGAACCGGGTGCCGCAGTTGGCGCACGCGGGGCGGCGGGCTTCCCGCTCGGCCCGCTGCTGCGCGGCATCGGCTCCGGCCGCCGCTGCCGCTTGCGCTGCTGGTACTTGATGCGGTTCTTCAGGATGGCCCACGCGTACGCCTCAAGATGCTCCATTTCCAGCACGGGCTGGACGTTCTCAGCAGGCCGGGGAACGCAGCGCAGCTCGGGGCCTTCCGGACTCGACCCGCTGGTGCAGCAGACGTTCCTGGAGCTGGTCGCGGAGGCTGCCGCGAACGGCCAGACGGTGTTCATGTCCAGCCACATCATGGACGAGGTCGAGGCGGTCGCCGACCGGGTCGGCATCCTGCGGGACGGGCGTCTGGTGGCACTGGACACCGTGGCCCTGCTGCGTGCCGGAGCGGTCCGGGAGATCGAGATCAGCTTCGCCGAGCCGGTCACCGCCGAGGAATTCGTCCAGCTGCCCGGCGTACACGACCTCGTGCTCGACCCAGACGGGACCTCCCTGCGCGGACAGCTCACCGGCGAGCCCGACGCCCCCGTCAAGGCCGCCGCCAAGCACCACGTCACCGCGCTGCGGGCCACCGAGCCCGCCCTCGACGACCTCTTCCACGCCTACTACGCCGACGCGGAGGCCGCGCCCCGCCCGACCGCCGTGACCATCTGACCTGCCGCACCATCACCTGCTCAGCCGTCTCACCGAGGAGCCAACCCGCCATGCGCACCACCGTGTTCACCAAGAACCTCCGGGACAACCGCCGCCTGCTCATCGGCTGGACGATCGGCACGACCTGGCCGCCGCCATGTACGCGAGCTTCTACCCCCAGATGGCCACCGGCGGGGCCGAGTCCGTCCAGGACTTCCGAAGCGATGCGCGAGGCGTTCCACCTCGACGATCTGACCTCGGCCGCGGGATATCTGCAGTCCTCCTTCCGCTGCCCGCCCTCTTCTACGGGGCGGCGACCGGAGCGCGCGCCACGGCGGGAGGCGAGGATTCCGGCACCCTCGACCTTCTCCTCGCCCACCCGGTCACCCGGACCCGTCTGATCCTGCGGCGGTTGGGGGCCCTGACCGCCGGGGCCTGCGGAATCGCCGCCGCAGTGTGGTCGCGATGCTCGCCATCAGGGAGAGTGCCGACCTCACCTCCATCAGTCCGGCCGATTTCCTGGCTCAGTGCCTCAACCTGGCCCTCTTGGCTGTGGCATTCGGCGCGCTCGCCATGGGCCTCGGCGCCGCCACCGGCCGCCGTGCCGTGGTCTTCGCAGCGACCGCAGGCGTCGGCGTCCTCACCTACGCCGCGCACACCTTCGCCGACCAGCTGGGCGCCGGCTGGGCCGCGTACCTGTCACCGTTCCACTACTACATCGGCGGAGAGCCGCTCAAGCACGGCTTTCAGTGGGCCGACGCGGGCATCTTCGCGGCAGCCGCCGTGTGCTGATGGCCGCAGGGACGTACCGCTTCAACCACCGCGACATCAACGGCTGATGAGCCGGCGGATCCGCAGAGCCGCCGCACCCACGTGCGGGATAGCCTCCGTAGTCACCGGCCTCGACCAGGCTGGTGACCACCGGGGGAAGAGGAGACCGCCATGGCAGCCAAGCCGGTCCGGGCAGCGATCGGGGAGATGCGGATCACCTGCCAGGTCTGCGGCAGTGATGTGTTCCGGGAACGGGACGTGCTGCTGAACAGCGTCGGCCTGGAATTCATGAAGATGGCGTGGGCGGACGAGACGGCGACCGGGCTGATCTGCTGGCGGTGCGGATTCGTGCACCTCTTCGTGAACAGGGACCTCAAGCTCTATCGCGCGGACAAGTAGCCCCCGGAACGGGGCTTCAGGTGAGCTCGGCGAACGCCTCCACCGCACGGGTCTTGCCGGTGACGACGATGACGTCGCCCTTCTGGACGACCGTCTCGGCGGCGGCGTAGGTGAAGCCCGCTCCCGGCCGTTTGATGCCGACCACGGTGACGCCGTACCGGCTGCGGACCTGGCTCTGGCCGAGCGGCATCCCGGTGGCGATGTCCGGGGCGACGGTTTTCACAAGCGCGTAGTCGTCGTCGAACTCAATGAAGTTCAGCATCCGGCCGGTGACCGGGTGGGCGACGCGCTCACCCATCTCGCGCTCGGGCAGGACGACATGGTGCAACCCGAGCGCTCGAGGATCTGGCCGTGCCGGCGGCTGATGGCCTTGGCCCTCCTCTCTCGGCGTCGCGCTCATGTCGGTCGGCGCCGCCGCCACCGTGACCGGAGCTCTCATGTACGTCCTCTTGGGCCCCGGTCTTCGATTGTCGTCTTGGGCCTCATCGTCACGGCCACGGGGGCTGTCGTACGGATCGCCGGCCGCCGGCGCCGCCCCTGAGCGCCGCGACGACAAACCGGCTGCCCGGCGACCAGGACGACGTGCTCGCGTTCTTCGCCAAGCAGGCACACGTGGCCACCGACGGTGGCCGGGTCGCCCTCGGCCGCGTCCATCCCGGCGCCGGCGGGGTCGTCCACTCCTACGAGGAGGCCCTCAACGCCCTCGACCTGGCGGACCGCCTGGAGCTGGAGGAGCCGGTGGTGCGCTCGGCCGACCTGCTGTTCTACCCGGTCCTCACCCGCGACCGGCAGGCCATGGCCGACCTCGTACGCAGCGCCCTGGGCCCACTCCAGGCCGCGCGGCGGCGCCCAGCCCCTCCTCGACACCCTCACCGCGTACTTCGACTCCGGATGCATCGCGGCCGAGGCGGCACGCCGCCTGCGCCTGAGCGTGCGCGCACTGACCTACCGCCTGGAACGCATTCACAAGCTCACCGGCACCAACCCGGCCGACCCCGTCCACCGCTACACCCTGCAGACCGCCGTCATCGGCGCCCGGCTGCTCGGCTGGCCCGGCAACGAGATCTGATCTGGGCGACCCTGCCCCTTGCCGGACCAGATGGTGTCCGCGCACCAGGTCCTGACGGCCGCCGAGCGCTCCGGGCCCACTCAACCGCGTTTCCTCTTCGCACGGAGGCGTCTCGTTTGTCGGAGCTGCGGGATGGCGAAGGACTGGAGCCGTGGCGGTGTGGCCTTGCACCGGGACCGGTACGCACCGGCCACAGACCCTTACTTCGATGTGTGCCTTTGGCTGCAGACCGAGACCCGGCATGGGTGGGTATGGGCGTACAACCTGGAACACCTGGACCTGATCAGACGATTCGTGCAGGCACCGCTGCGTGAAGGGATTCCCTGGCACGACCACGGCCGAAGGATGACCGTGGTGGCGCGCCTGCCCGCATGGATGCAGCGGGCCAAGAACCGTGACGAGGTGCTGCGGGCCATCGCCCGCATCCACGCCGCACTGCTGTGCACCTAGCCTTGTCTTTAGCCAGTGGCGCGGTTTTGTGCCGACCTTGTGGTGGGCGGGGCGGCTGAATGCCTCATCGGTGGCGAGGACTCTGCCCACGTCGTGACGGGTGGCGGGGCGGCGGTTTTTCGAACCCGGTGGCCGGCCAGGTCCGGGACGGGATGGTTTCGGTGCATCGGCCGGTGAGCCGGTCTTCGTGCAGAGGTTCCTGAACCCTCTGCGGACGCGGGAGGGCGCCAGTTTGTTCGGCTCGGCTGGCTTCTCCCAGGGTCTGCGGAGGTCGGTGGCCAGGAGGCGGGCGAGGCGGAGTTGGGTGAAGGCGGCGATCACCAGCCATGTCCACCGGTCGGCTGCTTCCGAGCTGCGGAGCCGGGGCTTGGTCCAGCCGAGGGTCTGTTTGAACAGGCGAAAGGTGTGCTCGATGTCGAAGCGGCGGAGGAAGGACTGCCAGCAGCGGTCGACGTCCGCTTCGGTGGCGCCAGTGCCTGACCACCACAGCCAGACCGGCTTGTTGACTCCACCGGACGGCAGTTTCTCCACGACCAGGCGGATGACGTGCCCTCGATGAGCGGCGGCGGCCCGTCGTGGTCGAGCCATGCGGCCCGGCGGGTCAGCCGCGGATGCAGCCGGTCCCACGCCTGCGCGGTCGCCTTCCCATGGAGCCGGGTGTTCATGGTCGTCACGGCCTGCTCGGTGCCCCAGGTTGCGGGGCCGCCGAAGACGAACTCGCCGCCGTGCTTGGGCGGTCGGCCGCCCTTGGGGTTGGCCAGGTTGACTCTTTTGCGGGAGGGTGTCGGACGCCGCATCACCCGATCCGAACGGAGCCGGCCGAGGATCTCCACGGGCAGCCCAGCCAGCAGGTGGGTGATGCGCGGAGCGTCGTATCCCGCGTCCAGCACGATCAGGACCTCCGGGTCACCCGGCCGCCACTGGTCGGCGGCGACCAGCCGCTCGATGACCTCGCGGATCTGGACCGTGGTCACGGCGGCGACGTCGGCGCCGGGCTCCAGGCGGACCGCGTCCAGCACGGCCGTCCAGGACGTGCGGCCGGTCTCCAGCGCAGCGACCACCGAGCACGGCCAACCGGGCACCATCTGGCGCTTGCCCTCTCCCCGGCCGAACGTGTGGCAAAAGGACCGGTCAGCACACGTGTTGGCGTCCGGACGCAGCTACGGCGAGACATCCACCGCCAGTACGAGCCGACCATCCGCCGCCCCCGGCAACGGCAGCTTGACCAGGGCCCGACGCAGCCGGGCGACGTCGATCCGGCCCTGGTTGAGCCCGCCGTACAGAGCCCCGTGCCCACGACGGTGTTCAGGAGCGAGCGCGAGATCAACCAGCGTCCGCACCGCGTCGCCCCGCGCGGTCAGACACGCGTACAGCTCCGACCGGAAGTGTGACACTTCCGCGAACGCATCCCGCAGGACGTCCTGATGCATCAAACTCACGACCACGGCCTTCGCGCTGATCCACTCTGTGACGGAGCACAGGATCAGACGGAGGCCGCCTTCGTGTCAGCCGCAGTCGTTGCGGTTGATTTTCAGGGAGCGGGTCTGGTCGTTGAGGTTGTAGCCGCGCAGGTCGGATGGAGCCGCCGCTGCGGGTGACGCACACGTGCCGGCCGCTGTGGTTGCGCTTTTCGTACACGCGGGCGGTGCGGTCGGAGTTGTTGCGGATCGAGCTTGCCGCGGTCACGGATCGCGGTGGGCAGGTCCTTCACGCTGCCGTCCACGGCACGCCGCACCCAGGGCTGGCCGCCGAAGTTGATCTCTGGGTAGGTGCACACGTAGCCCCTCCCCCACCCTCCGCACCAAGGCATGCACCGGCGCCCAGGGCGGTAGCTCAGGTAGCGAACGTGTGCGGTGTACTCACCCACGAGCCGCGGCTGGGCGCCCTTGCACGTGCGCGGCTGCCGGTGCCCTCATAACCTGGTGTTGCTCGGGGTAGCTCCGGAGGTCTGCCATGCCCCGAAACATCTGGAGCGGCGCGATCAGCTTCGGGTTGGTCACTTCTCTGAACTAAGGCTTGGCCCCCGCGCCGCGCGGGAGGCTGCTCCACTGATGAACGAATGACGACCGAGTGCGCTTTCCCGTCGCCCCGTCAGCTCCTGCGCCCGACTGCCTTCGCTTGGCCGCGCGCCCAGCCCGCAACAACCGCGCCGATGGCGACGGCGACGAGGTAGACGGTGATGCTCGCCGCGAATCCGCCTGGCAGCCAGCCGAGTAGGCCGACGTTGCTGCGGTCGACAAGCTGGCGGATCGCTCCCTGCCCCCCAAGGACGATGAGAGCCACACCGAGGATCTGTAAGACGTCGTACTTCACGTGATGCCCTCCGGCGCTCAAGATGTCGCTGCCGCGGCTGAAGCACCGCGAAGAACGGTGGTGAACCACGTGTAAACGGGAGCGAGTGTTGGTGATGCAGGCCATCCATTGATCGTCGCCAGCAGCTGCCAATAGCGCTTGGCGTGTGGGTCAACGGTCATCTGCAGGCGGGCGACGAGCCAGCGGCGCAGATCGCCGTCGCCAGCACGCTCGAATGCGTGGCCGTAAAGGCCGCCCAGTGATTCGGCAAGGGGTGCGGCTTTGGAGGAGGCTGGGAGGATGCCGACGGATACGGCTTCGTCGATTCGTTCACGCATCGCTTGGTTGAGAACGTCGTGCAGACTGCTGACGTCCTGCTGGGATGGCTCTTTCGCCTGCTCCTCAGCTATGCGCCGTACCGCGGTACGGAAGTCTGGGTTCTGGCAGAGTTCGGCGAGTTCCACCCAGGCCCCGACCTGTTCAGGCGTGGGATCGTCGGGGAGCTCGGGCAGTGCGGATCGCATTAGGGTCACAAACTCCGGGTTGGCGTCAAACCCTCTGAAGGCGTCGTCGATGAAGTCGGTTACGAGCCGGCGTTGTTCGGACTGGGACAGCGTGGCGAGTCGATGCATGAGGTCCATCTCCATGGTGGTGGGGCCGCGTCTGGCGACTGCTCGTAGTACTGCCCGGCGCAGGCGGAGGGTCTGGATCTGTACGTCCAGGGCGTCGGCGTGTGCTTCGGCGACTTCCGGTATGGATGCCTCCCGGTCCAGCACCTTGCGCACGGTCGCCAGGTCGAGCCCGAGATCGCGCAGCGTGCGGGCCAGATCCAGGCGTGCGAGTGCGTCGAGGCCGTAAAGCCGGTAGCCCGCCGGGCTGCGGTCGGTCGGCGGGACGATGCCCTGGTCGGAGTAGTACCGGATGGTCTTCACCGTCAGACCGGTCCGGCGGGATAGTTCTCCGATGGAATAGAGCGTGTCGCTGTCCATGCCCCCAGCTTGACGTCTCCCCCCACGGGAGACTCAACCGGGCATTCCGAGGTGAACGGCACGCTGGGCTTGGGATACTTGGGCATCAAGTTTCTTGAGCTTGTTCTCGGCGCCGGCAAGGCTGACTTTGAGGCCCTCGATCTCGCCGCGCCAGCCTTCGCGCTCGGCTTCGGCGATGCGGGCGATGAGGTTGTCGCGGATTTCGACCAGCCGTGTCCGCTGGGTGGGGTCTGGTCGAAGGAGGGAGCATCTGACACAAGCTTCTCTGAACTTGCGGCCGTTCCGGACGAGTTGGCCGTGCGCATGCAGCGCATGGACCCCGCCCCGGAGCTCCAGCTCAAGGAGCGGCGGTGGCTACCCGTGCTGGCTCCCCGCCTGCCGCTCCCAGTACCGACCCCGGTGCGGTTCGGCGAACCGTCCGAGCGCTTCCCCAAGCACTGGACCGTCATGACGTGGGTTCCCGGCGAGCCGCTGGACCACGGCTCGATCAGTCGCAGCGCCCACGCGGCCGACACACTGGCGGGCTTCCTCACGGCGCTCCATGTGGAGGCGCCCGCCGAGGCGCCGACCAGCTCGGACTTCGGCGCCTATCCCAAGAAGTGCACGGACGGCTTCGACCACTTCTTTCAAGCCGTTGTCCCCGGCGGCATTGCCGACGAGGTCCGGGCCGTCTGGGACGATGCCGTCGCGACCCCGAGTGTGAGGGCCCGCCGGTATGGGTGCACGGCGACCTCCATCCCGCGAACGTCGTCGTCTCGGACGGAACGCTCTCGGGCATCGTCGACTTCGGTGCCATGTTCGCTGGCGACCCGGCCTGGGACCTCGCCGCCGCATGGGTGCTGCTACCCGCGGGCACGGCCTCACGCTTCTTCGACATGTACGCGCATGCGGACGAGGCGGCGATCCGGCGTGCCCGCGGGCTGGCCACTATGAAGAGCCTCTTCCTGATGCTCATGGGGCAGAACGGAGATCGGGGCCTTCCCGGCGGCAAGCCGAACTGGGGACCTGTAGGCCGGGCGGCACTTGATCGTGTTCTGAAGGGCGTTTGATACGCGCTTCTTTGAACTTGTTCTCGATCTTGGTTGAGGGCCGTGCTGCAGTCCACCTTCCTGGGTTCATCGATCACCACGCGTGGTGGGGATGCCCAGGTCCACGGCCGTATGCTGCCCGTGGCCCCGATCGAGCTGGCGGAGCTTCTCCTCGGCGCCAGCCAGGCTGACCTGGAGACCTTCGACCTCGCCGAGCCAGCCTTCCGTCCCGGCTTCGGCGACTCGGTCGATCAAGTTGTCGCGGATCTCGGCAAGCCGCGCCCGCTGGGTCGGGTCAGGCCGAAGGAGCGAGCATCTGACGCAAGCGTGCTCGTGGATGCAGGCGGTGCCGTAGGCGCGGGCGCAGGTGCCGACGGAAAGTTTGCGGCGTTCGAAGTGGCCGAGGAATTCCTCCCACTCGGTTTCGGTGGGGGTGCGGTACTCCTCGGCGGGGCGCAGGGTGCGGCGGCGGGTGATGAAGGCGCGGTGGGCTTCGATGGTCTCGGTGGGGTAGTCGGCGTTGTAGCCCATGGTGGTGTTGATGTTGGTGTGGCCGACGATGACCTGGGCGATGTGGGGTGGCAGGCCGGAGCGGATGGCATCGGTGATGAACATGCGCCGGAAGTCGTGCGGGGCAAAATCCATGGGACGGCCGGTTGTGTCGGTGAGGCCGACGAAGGCGAGGACCTCGGCCAGAGCGCGGCGGATGAATTCGCCGCTCATGCGGGAGGGCCCCTTGCCGTCCACCGACAAGATCAGCGGTGTGGCGTCGGTGCAGGGAGCGGGCACGAGAGCGTCGTAGAACGCGTCGATGTCCGCCGCACCTGCCGATGCCCGATGCCGGGGCCGGTGACGGCGTTGATGCGCTCGCAGGCGTCGGCGAAGCTGCCGCGGGCGGACTCGATCGCGGCGAGCCTGGCCAGCCCGTGCGAGTGCATTCGGTCCGGAAGGTTCAGCACCGCGTCGGCCGGGTGCAGGTCCGCACGCCGGTGCCGCGGTAGGCGATCCGGACCACGGTGACCTTGCCGAATACCGTGGCCAGCGTCCGGTGCCGGCCCCTCTCGATCCGGCAGCGCCGGACACCGGCGGCGTCCACGACCTCTTCACGACGGGCCTCGTCCCTGGCCCGCAGGGTCAGGTGGTCCTGGAACAACTGCCGGGTGACCTCGCGCATCCGCGCCCCCAGCAGATCCTCCAACTGCGCGTGCGTCATCACCGCCGCCTCCGGGGCCGCCAACTCCGCACACGCCGCGGCGAACAGACCCGCCGAGGCGGCAAAGGCGTCTTCACACTCCGCGAGCGCACCCCGGGCCGGCCCCACCATGCTCACCACCCCTGCTTTTTGCCGTCGACCTTGACCAGCCCGGACGAAGGTTCCGCCAGGATCCCGCGCTCCACGAGCCTCTTCAACTTCCAGCGCATCCCCTCGACATGCCGCGGCTCGGTCCCCAGACGCAGGTGCTGGCAGACCTCTTTGCAGCGCATCGCCGCCCCCGAGGTCGCGGACAACGCGATGATCCCCTGATACTCCGGCGACATCACCGTCACATCCAACCCCGCCTCGGCCTTCACCAGCGCCACGGCGATCCCACCACCGGCATCCCCGCCCGCGGCGTCCGCGTCCGGCACCGGCGAAGACGGCGCGGCCAGCACCTCCTCCACCGTCTCGCGCGCGATCTGCAACCGCGCCAGCCGCTACTCGGCCCGCGACAACTCTTCAGACAGACCAGCGATCTGCTCACGCAGCCGCTCGGCCTCGTCCAGCGCCTCAGCCCGCCTGGCCTCCAACGCCTCCAACAACGACGGCACACCACACCCACCCTCACTCAGCACCCGCACGCCTCACGGCGGGCTCGACCTCGGCGACGGTAGAAGTCGACACCCCCAGCTACATCCCGAACCTCGACGAATCACCCCAACGAGGCACCCTCAGAAGATCTGCACCCGATGGAGATGTCTGTCTGTGCGATGGCCTGCCAGACTCGTCGATCTAGCTGGGTAGGGCCAGCGTGAGGCGACTTCGGAGGTCTCCAGAGTGAGTGACTGCGCCTTCTGCAGGATCGGGCAGGGCGAGATCGATGAGGACTTGGTTGCCTATCGCTCGGGAAACGTATTCGTCGTCCCTGCGCTCAAGCAGCGGCAGAACAACCCTGGTCACGCCCTTATTCTGCCTGTGTCACACGTGACCGACCTGCATGACGTACCAACTGATCTCCTGCATGAGATCTTCGAGGTCACAGCCCGAGTGACCTCGGCGGTGAAGGACGCTTATGGGGCTGTAGGAAGCACGATGACCCAGAACAACCACATCCCAGGTCAGGTACTTCATCACGTGCACGTTCATGTCGTCCCCCGGTTCGAGAACGACGGGTTTCGCATGCCGGACCCGGCACTGCGTGAAGCACCACGAGAGGTGCGACTTGCCCGAACTGCCGCCCTCAGGAAGGCGTTGCAGCTAGGAGCATGAGCCTGGCAACGGCTGAGGTGGGCCGCCGACCGTGAGGTCGGCGGCCCACCCAGAGATCGATCGTCCAGGCACTGGTCAGGGGGTTCTGCGGAGAGGGATCACGTCCGGTCCGCCGGGCATGGCGGCGCCCTGGTGAACGTGGGCGTCCCGGAGGAGCCCGTCTCCTTCCACCCGTTCTCCCTCATCGGCGGCAACAAGATCCTCGCCGGATCGATGATCGGCGGCATCCCCGAGACCCAGGAGATGCTGGACTTCTGTGCCGAGCACGGGATCGGCGCGGAGATCGAGCGGATCGCCGCCTCCGAGATCAACGAGGCGTACGAGCGGGTGCTGGCGAGCGATGTGCGGTACCGGTTCGTGATCGACAACGCGACCATCTGAGACCCATCGCACGCACGAGGGCCCCGGCGGATCATCCGCCGGGGCCCTCGCTCTCCGAGCACCGTGGAGGTGAGCGTCCGTGACAACGAGCCGAAGATGCCCGTGATCCATGCGGCGGATCCGTGGCGTGTCGGGCAACACGGCCTGGAGGTCGTCATGGACATCAGCCCGCGCTTCGAGATCCACCGCGAGCCGGTGGGCAAACGCGTTGTCGCCGCGGCAGGAGGGTCGACGACGCGCGAGAACACGGCCCTGTTCTCCCGAAGCTGCCGTTGGCAAGTAGCGGTCTCTAGCGGATTCAGGTGGACTTGTCGGCTGACTCCGACAGTCACACGCTGAGTGCTGGCTCGCCGCCGGGGACGGCCGGGGCTCAGCCGGCCATGGCATCGAGGACGTCGCACAGCCCTTCGCCGAGAGGAGTGAGCCGATATCCGACCCGCGAGTGAGCTCCTGGCAGGCAGTGGGGCTGACGATTGTCGCCGCCCCGCTCAGCTCGCCATCCTCGAAAGCACCGCGCCACCTGCAGCGGGAACCGCCGCTGCACACGGCGAAGGCCACCGAGATCCGAGCCTTCGCGCCGATGGAGTCGATCCGGTCCGATCCGCATTTGCGTATAGGCGGTCGGTGACCAGTCTGCGTAAGTGGTACGGCGGGGCGGGTGGCCTATCGCCTTGCTGGTGCACGGGCTACTGCCACTCGGCGGGCGCGCGTCGGGCGGGAGGCCCCCCTCGCCAAACTCGGCCGTGACCTGGTCGACGTTGTGCCCGGGGTGTCGTTCGACCTGATCGAAGCCGGCCGCAAGCCGGACACCTGGCTGCGGCGGGCCCGGTTCGCCGCGGCCGCGGAGGGGTGCCCCGGAGCGTCAGGCGCTGTCGGCGTTCGTGTAGGGCTCCACGCGGCCGACGCTCTCCTTGAGGACGAGGTCGAGCAGTCCGGGGAAGCGCTGGTCCAGATCTTCCTTGCGCAGAGTGTTGATGCGGCGGATGCCGACGTCGTGCTGCCGGATGAGGCCGGCCTCGCGCAGGACGCGGAAGTGGCGGGTGAGTACGGACGCGGTGACGTCCCGCGTGAAGCCGCTGCAG
This sequence comes from Streptomyces africanus, assembly GCF_030816955.1. Lineage (NCBI taxonomy): Bacteria > Bacillati > Actinomycetota > Actinomycetes > Kitasatosporales > Streptomycetaceae > Streptomyces > Streptomyces africanus. The sequence goes on from NZ_JAUSYP010000001.1 coordinate 114,975, forward strand.
GCCAGACCAGGGGAGGCGGCGAGGGTGACGACGATGGTGAGCCGGGTCTCGTCGGTCAGCGCGCTCATGATCTTGAAGAGGTCGAGGTCGTCCGTGTCGGGGTGGACGAGGGGTGACGCGGTGCGACTGGCCATAAGGAAAGAATAACCCCGCTCTATGTTCGCGTTAACGCGTACATGAGCTAGAGTGAAGGCGCGGATTGACCCTTCATCCGTCATCCACCGGGTTGCCCATCACCGGTACCACGGCATGCCACCAACGCCTTTGACGGCGCGGCCTGCATCAAGAACGGAGCACACCCCATGACCACAACACAGGCGACCGAGTCGAGAACCCACCAGACGGAAACGGCCGCGGAGGTGGTCGGCCGCCTTCGTGCGACGTTCAACACCGGCGTCACCCGCGGACTGGACTGGCGCGTCAGCCAACTGCAGCGGCTGCGGGCACTGCTGGTCGAAAACGAGCAGGAACTGATCGAAGCGCTCTGGGCGGACCTGAGGAAGAACCCCGCCGAGGCGAAGACGCAGGAGATCGACTTCACCGTCGCCGACATCGACGAGACGCTGGCGAATCTCGAAAACTGGCTTCAGCCTCGCCCGGTGGAGGTTCCCGCCCACTTCGGCCCCACAACAACGGCCTACACCACGTACGACCCGCTCGGGGTCGTCCTGGTGATCGCCCCGTGGAACTTCCCGCTGCACCTTCTCATCGACCCCATCATCGGCGCCCTGGCCGCCGGAAACACCGTGGTGGCCAAGCCGAGCGAGATCTCGGTGCACACATCGGCAGTGGCTTCACGCCTCCTGCGCCAGTACTTCGACGCCGACGTGCTCACCGTGGTCGAGGGGGGCGCCGAGGAGACCACGGCCCTCCTGGCACAGCGTTTCGACCACATCTTCTACACGGGCAACGGCGCGGTCGGCCGGATCGTCATGGCCGCAGCCGCCAAGAACCTCACCCCCGTCACGCTCGAACTCGGCGGGAAGTCGCCGGTCTTCGTGGCGCCCGACGCTGACGTGGACGAGGCCGCGAAGCGGCTGGTCGGCGGCAAGTTCGGCAACGCGGGGCAGCAGTGCATAGCCCCGGACTATGTTCTGGCCGATCCTGCCACCGCCGCCGCACTGGTTCCCGCCCTCGGCGCGGCGGTCGAAGCCCAGTTCGGCACCACCCCGCAGACCGCAGCCGACTTCGGCCGGATCATCAACGAGCGGCACTTCGACCGGCTCACCGCTCTGCTGGATTCCGGCCGGGTGGCGGTGGGAGGCCAGCACGACCGTGACGACCTGTTCATCGCACCGACGGTGCTCACAGATGTGGACCCCGCATCGCCGGTCATGCAGGAGGAGATCTTCGGTCCGATCCTCGCCGTCGTCGAAGTCGACGACCTCGATGCCGCCATCGCCTTCATCAACGAACGCGACAAGCCACTCGCCCTCTACGCCTTCACCACGTCCGAGGCCACCAAGTCGCGCCTCGTGAACGAGACTTCCTCCGGCGGCGTCGCCTGGGGCCAGCCGGTGATGCAACTGCTCATGCCCGGCCTGCCTTTCGGTGGCGTCGGCGAAAGTGGCATGGGTCGGTACCACGGTCGGTATTCCCTCGAGACGTTCAGCCACCTCAAGGCTGTCGCGGACGTACCGCTCAGCTAGCCTCGCGCTTTCGTGAAGCACGCTGTCCGATGGGCGATCGGCCGGCGGAAGTGCCTCAGGCCGGTGAGAATGAGGATCGCTGAGATCGCTGTTCCCGCCACCGCCGGAAGCGCGTTCCAGGTGAAGCCGTGTATCGGTCCTCTTCGCGGGGGCGCGTCGAGGGAGTCGGTCGCGGCGCGGGGTGCAGACACCGATCCGTACCGACTCCGGCGGCGGCACCCATGACTTCGTCACCTGGCTGGCTGCTGATCGTGCGCGAGGAGCGAACGCCCGTACTCCGGCGGGCAGTTGCGCTTGACCGGCGTCGACACCGACACCGACGCCGACGGCATGCGGCTCTCATCGCGTTCGCCGCCAACACCACCCACACCCCGATCGCGGTCCTGGAACCGCGTCACCGTCAGCGGGCCCGCGCCTGCCCGAGGACCGCATCCGGGCCTCCGCCGGGACAGCGTGGACCCCCTGCGTCGCAGACATTCATCTCGCTTTCCTCCGTATTGCAGAAAGAAACCCATGCCTGTCAACATTTCAGAAGTTTCGCCGGTTCCGTCACTTTTCTCCCCCGTCTCCCTCGGGAAGATCGAGCTCGCCAACCGCGTCGTCATGGCACCGATGACCCGAGTCCGGGCCGGTTCCTCCGGCATTCCCGGGGATCTGATGGTCGAGTACTACCGGCAGCGGGCGAGCGTCGGCCTGATCATCACCGAGGGCACCTACCCCGACCACGCGTCGCAGGGGTATGTCGGTGAGCCGGGCATCGCCACCGACGAGCAGGCGGCCGGCTGGCAGCGGGTGTTCGAGGCGGTGCACGCCGAGGGCGGCCGCATCGTCCTGCAGATCATGCACGCCGGCCGCGGCACCCACCCCGACATCAACGGTGGCCGCCGCATCCTCGCCCCCAGCGCGATCGCCATCGACGGCAAGACGTTCACCGAGAAGGGCGAGCAGCCCTACCCCGTACCGGAAGCGATGACCACCGCAGAGATCCGTGCAGCCCTGGAGGACTTCGTCACCGCGGCCCGCCGGGCCATCGAGGCGGGAGCGGACGGCGTGGAAATCCACGGCGCCAACGGCTACCTGCTCCAGGAGTTCCTCTCCCCGGCGGCCAACCAGCGCACCGATGGATACGGCGGCTCGCCGCAGAACCGCGCCCGCTTCGTCGTCGAGGTCGTCACGGCGGTCGCCCAGGCCGTCGGTGCCGAGCGGGTCGGGCTGCGGATCTCGCCGGAGGTCGCCATCGGGGACGTCTTCGAGACCGACCGGGACGACGTCCTGGCCACCTACGGCACCCTGCTCGACCAACTGCGCCCGCTGGGCCTGGCCTACCTCTCCATGCTGCACGGCGATCCGGGCGGCGAGCTGGTACAGGAGCTGCGGCGGCGCTTCGACGGCAAGCTGATCGTCAACAACAGCTTCGAGAGCCAGACCACCCGCGAGCAGGCGCTCCAGCAGATCGAGGCCGACCACGCCGACGCCGTGGTCGTGGGCCGGGCCCTCATCGCCAACCCCGACCTGGTCGAGCGCTGGCAGGGTGGCCACCCGGAGAACGAGCCGCGGCCGGAACTGTTCTACGGGCCGGGCGCCGAGGGCTACACCGACTACCCCTTCCTCGAAGCGGCTTGAGGCCCACGGTCACGCCTGTCCATGCGGGAGCCCCACACACATGGACAGGCGCCCGACCGGCGACACTGTGCCCGCCCCTCTGAGCCCGCGGTCACGCCGGCGATCACCGGCTCGAGTACCGTCGGGTCCGTCAGGGCGTTGACGGTCCGCAGGTTCCTGGTCAGCAGCCTGCGTTCGGTGACCTCGTCGAGCACATCGCTCTCGTGCGTGGCCACCGCGGCGGCCTTCGGCCACAGCTGACGCCTATGACAGTTTTCCGGCGGCGGCCCATCTACCAGGTCCGCCTTCCGTAAGGGAGTCGTCCTTCGCCGATATCCGTCCCCGCTGTACACCGGCGCCCATACCGTCCAGCCCGAACGCTGGGAACGGGGGTGACGAAAGGGGCTGTCGGTGGGGCGGGATCTGGGTCTGGACGGGGTGGTGGACTACTTCACCCTGTCCGGCGACGAGGCGGGCTGGTTACGGAACAAAGCGGCGCCACCAGGTTGGACTTCGCCGTCCATCTGAAATTTTGCGGCGGCGGCCTCGGAGGCGGTTCACGAGTTACTTGGCACCTGATTCACCGCTCGTTAACGGCTCCCCGACCGACGCCACCACTGGTCCAGGGCCCTTCACGCCGGAGGGCCCTGACCCATGCCCGCAGCGGACAACGGACAGAACGAAACTCCATCCATAACAGGGCCCCGGGACTACGTCACGCCCAAGGAACTGGACCCCTACGGCATCACCCAGACGATCGCCGATTACGCCGACGCCGCGCGCAACGCGATCGCCGCCGGTTTCGACGGCGTGGAGATCCACGGGGCGAACGGCTACCTGATCCACCAGTTCCTCGCCCCCAACACCAAAAACGTGGCCGCGGAGGCATCGCCTTGCTTCCCGGCTACCGCACCGATGTCACCGGCCTGACGGCCGACGAAGCCCGCGCCCTGTTCGTCCTGGTCACCGACCGGGCCCACGCCGACCTGGGGCTGGGCCCGGCGATTGGCTCGGCACTGCGCAAGGTCATGGCCGCTGTGCCCGCGCCGTTTCGCGGCGACGCCGATCTCGCCAGCCGCCGCATCCTGATCGACCCGGTGCGCTGGCGCAGCAGCCCCAGGAGCTCACCGTCGACCTCGGCGTGCTCCAGGCCGCGGTCTTCAATGACCGACGGCTTCGACTGCGCTACCGTCACGGCCGCGATGCCCAGGTCCGGTCTTACACCCTTGATCCGTACGGGCTGGTGAGCAAGACGGGCATCTGGTACCTGATCGCCGATCACCGAGAAAAGCCCATGATGTTCCGGGCGGACCGGATGCTTTCGGCGACGGTCACCGAGGATCCCGTCCAGCGGCGCAGCGGGGTGGAGCTGGCCGAACTGTGGGAGACCCTGCGCGATGTGGTCGACAACGTGCCCGCACCGGTGAGCGTGACGGTGAAGGTCCAGCGCCCCATGCTGGCGAAATTCCTGGCTCTGCACGGCGCGGAGCTCGCCGCCCCGCCGCAGGAGCCGGCCGATGCCGAGAGCACCGATCCGGTGCAGCTGGAGGTGAGGTTCCATTCGCTGGGCTGGGCTGAGCAGCTGCTCCTCTTCGGCCCCGCCGTTGAAGTCCTGGAGCCGGCCGAACTGCGTGAGGCACTGGTCCGCAGGGCACAGGAGACCATCGCCCTGTACGACGGCGCCCCAGCAGGCTGACAGCGTCACCGCCCGGATGCGTCGACGCGTGAGCACGTCCACGATGCCACTGACCCCGGCCTCGTCCTTGCACACCGGACGAAGACCCGCCTCGGTGATCTTCCACATGGGGGCGAGCAGGATGTACGGGTCGACGCCGGAGGCCGGCGGCGGGTCGAAGGCCGAAAAAGTCCCAGATAGACCTGACGGCACATGTCAGGTATCCGGTCGTACGTTCATGGGGCAGCAGCACGCGGCTCGGCACCAGAGCGAGCCTGCCGACGGAGAGCTGCTTCAGAACCAGACGCTGTGGAGGACCGCATGACCGCGGTCAGTACGTACAACACCGCACCGGAAAGGCACGAGCTCCCGTGATTGCTGCTGAAGAGACATTCGACGGCACCTGATGCCCCAGGTGGTGCGGTGTCTGAACAGCGCGATCCACGGCAGCGGCTCGCGTTCGTCCGCTTGCCTGCCTCCTTGGCTCGCGCGTCCGCCTGGATGGAGGCGGGTTCCTCGGCGGGCAGCCGCGGGTGGTCCCTTGGGGGCGCGGTGGAACTTCGACCAGATCGAGCCGCGACGTGGAGCAGCGCGGGTCAGGAGCGGCAAGGTGCCCTGGTGGTGCTTCGTATGACGAGGTGTGGTGTGACGACGACTTCTCGTTCGTCGTCCGTCGCCCCACCCTCCAGCCGGGCGACGGCCCGGCTCACGGCCCGGCGCGCCAGCTGGCGGGCTTCTTGCCCGACCGTGGTGAGTTGGACGTGGGCGAGGCGGGCGAGGTGGCTGTCGTCGAAGCCGACGACCGAGATCTCGTCGGGCACAGGGATACGGGCGCGCAGGAAGGTGTCGAGGACGCCGATCGCGCAGTGGTCGTTGAAGGCGAGGACGGCGGTGGGGCGGACAGCCGCGGCGAGGAGTGTTCGTGCGGCTGCCGCGCCGTGGTCCTCGGTCAGCCCGCCCGGCACGAGGCGGACGCGGTCGGTGAGGCCGTGGTGCTTCATGGCCGACTTGTAGCCGCGGCGCCGGTCCGCCGCGCCCGGCGCCCTGCCCCCGTCGATGTGGACGATGTCGCGATGGCCCAGTGCCACGAGGTGGTCGACCGCCTGTCGGGCGCCCTCGTCGTCGGCCGCGCGAACGACGTCGACGCCGTCGGCGAGCGGGCGCAGCCGACGGGCCACGGAGACGACGGGCAGCTGCGCCGCGAGTTCTGCCAGCCGGGCCGCCGGGGCATGGGGGCTGAGCAGGATCAGTGCCTCGCAGCGGTCGGCGAGCAGCGTCTCCACCGCCTCCTGTTCGCTGCGGCTCGCGGCGACGGCGCTGAGCGCGATCTGATAGCCGGCCGCTCCCGCCGCGGCGTAGAGCGCCTCAACCATGTCGGCGTGGAAGGGCTGTTGCAGGTCGAACTGCACTCCCACCAGGTGCGAGCGGCTGCTGCGCAGGAGGCGGGCCCTGCTGTCCGGCCGGTAGCCGATCTCCTGCGCGGCCTGCAGCACCCGCTCGCGACTAGCCGCGCTGGGCCCCTTGGCACCGCGCATGACCATGGAAGCAAGCGGCACGGAGACACCTGCCCGCGCCGCGAGGTCGCTGAGCGTCGGCCGCTTTCCGTCCGGTACGGCAGAGCGCGATGGCACCGTCGGCCTTCCTGCTCGAGGGTCTTCTCCGAGGTGATCGTAGACCGAGCCAAGCAGGACACGCACTGGTCAACGTTGTTACAACGTTATAAATCAAATGTCCGCACAAACCCTTGACAGGCCGCCTGGCGCCTGGCGTACTGCTCCTGTTCTCTTAGAACGTTATAAGTCTGGAGCTGCGATGTACACGTTGGCGGTCTGTGCCGAGCTGGTCTTCCGGGACCTGCCGATCGAGGAGCGGGCCCGGCGCATCCACGAGGCCGGCTTCCAGGTGGAGATCTGGGACTGGACCCGGCACGACCTGAACGCACTGGTCCGGACCGCCGCCGAGTTCTCCTCGATGACCGGCCACATCCGCGGCACACTGGCCGACTCGGACGGCGCAGCCGAACTCCTGCGCACAGCCGAGGAGTCGATCAAGGCCGCCGAGCATCTCGGCTGCCCCCGGCTCAACCTGCACGGCACCGGCCTGGACAGCGAGGGCCTGCCCGTGGTGCCGGTGACCGGCGACGCCATCGGCGAGATGTGGATCACCGCCCACCGCACGCTCACCCGCCTGGCCGAACTGGGTGAGAGCGCGGGCGTCACCTTCACCCTGGAGAACCTCAACACCGCCGTCGACCACCCCGGCGTCCCGTTCGCGCGGGCCGCCGACACCTTCTCCCTGGTCGCGGCAGTCGATCGGCCCGGTCTGCGGATGAATCTGGACCTGTACCACGCCCAGATCGGCGAGGGAAACCTCATCGAGCTTGTCCGCCGCGCGCACGGTGCGGGGCTGATCGGAGAGATCCAGGTCGCCGACGTGCCCGGCCGCTGCGAACCCGGCACCGGAGAGATCAACTATCCGGCCGTCGCCCGCGCCCTTACCGACCTCGGCTACGACGGCACGATCGCCCTGGAGGCATGGCCCTCTGGCGACAGTCACACCGCCATGGACCGGTTCCGCGCCGCGTTCACCCTCTGATCCCCACCCCGAGCCGCACAGCCGGCCACCCAGTAGCTCCCCGTCCGACCCACGACGGGATGCCTTGCATCTCGCCGGTGGATCACCCCTTCCCGCAAGTCAGCACAGTGAGGTGCCGAAATGAACCGCTCGCTTCCCTCCCGCTCCCGCAGATTCACCGTCCTGGTGGCTCTGACCGCCAGTACCGTCCTCACGGTCGCCGGCTGCTCCAGCAGTTCGGGCGGCAAGAAGTCGGAGGAGAGCGCCGGTGGCGTCTCTGCCGGCAAGGCCACCACGCCCCGCATGACCATCGCGATGATCACCCACGCCGTCCCCGGCGACACGTTCTGGGACACCATCCGCAAGGGCGCCCAGGCCGCGGCTGCGAAGGACAACGTCAAGCTGGTCTACTCCTCCGACCCGAACGGGGGCAACCAGGCCAACCTGGTGCAGAACGCGATCGACCAGAAGGTCGACGGCATCGCCGTCACCCTCGCCAAGCCCGACGCCATGAAGGGCACCGTGGCCAAGGCGGTGCAGGCCGGTATACCCGTGGTCGGCTTCAACTCCGGTGTGGACGACTGGAACAAGCAGGGCCTGCTCGAGTACTTCGGCCAGGACGAGACCGTCGCGGGCGAGGCGGTCGGGAAGAAGCTGAGTTCCCTCGGGGCCAAGAAGATCGCCTGTGTCATTCAGGAACAGGGCCAGGTCGCCCTCGAGGCACGCTGCGCGGGCGTCAAGAAGGGCTTCTCGGGCACGACGCAAAACCTGTTCGTCAACGGCGCCGACATGCCGTCCGTGAAGTCGACCATCACCGCCAAGCTCAAGCAGGACCCTTCCATCGACTACGTCGTCACCCTCGCCGCCCCGGTCGCGCTGACCGCCACACAGGCGGTGTCCGACGGCGGCAGCAAGGCCAAGGTCGCCACCTTCGACCTCAACAAGGAACTCGTGAAGGCCATCCAGGACGGCAGCATCCAGTTCGCCGTCGACCAGCAGCCCTACCTGCAGGGCTACCTGGCGGTCGACTCCCTCTGGCTCTACAAGAACAACGGCAACTACAGCGGCGGTGGCGTCGCGCCCGTGTTGACCGGCCCGGCCTTCGTCGACAAGTCCAACGTCGCCGCCGTCGCCGCGTACGCCGCCAAGGGAACACGGTGACGCGTACGACCCGGGTCACGGCCGGACCCGTGTGGGTCCGGCCGGCCCACTGCTGACCGTCACCGCCACCCCCACCCCCCAAGGCAAGGAACCACATGACCCACCACACCTCCCTTGGAGTCGCCGTGATCGGCGCCGGCCGCATGGGCGCCGACCACGTACGCCGGATCAGCGAGGTGACCAGCGGCGCCCATGTGGCCGCCGTCGTCGACGTCGACATCGATCGCGCCAAGACGGTCGCCGCCGACATCGACGGATGCGCGGCCTACGGCGACATCGCCGAAGCGATGGCCTCACCCGACGTCGACGCCGTAGTGCTCGCCTCCCCGGGCATCGCCCACGAGGCGGCACTGCTCACCGCGTTCGAGTACGACCTGCCCGTCCTGTGCGAAAAGCCCCTCACCCCCGACGCCGCCTCCGCTCTGCGCGTGCTGGAGGCCGAGCAGCGGCTCGGGCACCGCCGGGTGCAGGTGGGCTTCATGCGCCGCTACGACCACGAGTACATCAAGCTCAAAGCGCTGCTGGACAGCGGGGAACTGGGCCGGCCGCTGATGCTGCACAACCGGCACCGCAACCCGTCCTGCCCGCCGGACTTCACCAGCGCCATGCTCATCAACGACTCCGTCACCCACGAGATGGACATCACCCGCTGGCTGCTCGGCCAGGAGATCACCTCCGTCACCGTCATGCGGCCGCGGCCCTCCGGCAACGCGCCCGAAGGACTGGCCGATCCCCAGTTCGTCGTCTTCGAAACCGACGGCGGCGCCCTCGTCGACGTCGAGATCTACGTCAACGCCCGCTACGGCTACCAGGTCCAGGCCGAGGCGGTGTGCGAGCACGGCACCGCCCGCATCGGCGACCTGCACGACATGCTCGTCAGCACCGGCGGACGCTGGGGCGGCACGGTCACCCCCGGCTTCGTCGAGCGGTTCGAGGAAGCGTACGACCGCGAGGTCCAGGCATGGGTCGACGCCACCCGACGCGGCGAGGTCACCGGCCCCAGCGCCTGGGACGGCTACGCCGTGGCCTCGGTCTGCGAGGCGGGCATCCGCGCCCAGACCGAGGGCCGCCGCGTCGAGGTGGAACTGGCCGAGCGCCCAGCCCTCTACATCTGACCCCCACCGCCGGCACACCGAACCAGCGGGGAACGACCGCTCCCCGCCCGACCACACCGCAGACGGGACGCATCATGAAGATCGGTCTGAACACCGACAGCGTCGGGCAGCTCACGCTCGACGAGACCCTGGATCTGGCCGCCGAACTCGGCCTGGACCACGTGGAGTTCGCCACCGGCGCCTGGTCCACGGCCCCGCACATCGACATTGACCGGCTTCTCGACAGCGACGGCGCGCGCCGCGAACTGCTGGCCAAGGTCGCCGACCGAGGGCTCACGATCAGCGCCCTCACCTGCTCGGGCAATCCCCTGCACCCCGGGCCCAGCGGCCGCGAGCACGACCAGGTCGCGCGCAGGACGATCGCTCTCGCCTCGCTCCTCGGCGTCGACCGCGTGGTGATGATGTCCGGGCTGCCGGGCGGGCCGGGCGACGCCAACCCCAACTGGATCACGGTCTCCTGGCCGCCGGAGACCACACAGATCCTCGACTGGCAATGGTCCGAAGCCGTACTCCCGTACTGGCGAGACCTCGTCGCCCACTCCCGTGACCGGGGCGTACCCAAACTCGCTCTGGAGATGCACGCCCACCAGGCGGTCTACAACGTCCCCACCCTCCTGCGCCTGCGCGAGGAGGTCGGGCCCGTGGTCGGGGCCAACTTCGACCCCAGTCACCTGATGTGGATGGGGGCCGACCCGCTGGCCGCCATCGAGGCCCTGGGCGAGGCGATCTACCACGTGCACGCCAAGGACACCCCGGCTGGAACCCTCCCGGCAGGCGCTGACCAGCAGGCTGGAGACGCTGCCCGTCATGGCCGCCAAGGCACGCTCCTGGAACTACGTCACCCTCGGCTACGGCCACGACGACGCGTTCTGGCGCGCTTTCTGCCTCGCCCTGCGCCGCGCCGGCTACGACGACGTCCTGAGCATCGAGCACGAGGACGTTCTTGTGGCCCCCGTCGAGGGCGTCACCAAAACCGTCGATCTCCTGCGCCGCGTCATCCTGCGCGCCCCCAGCTCCTACAAGCCCCAGGAGATCTGAGCCGTCCGAAGCCGCACGGAAACAAGTTCCGCGCGGCTGGGTCCGCCAGGCCGAGGTCGACCGCGGCGAGCGGGACGACGGGTTGACCACCACCGAGCATGAGGAACTGAAGCAAATCCGCAAGGAAAGCGCCAGGTTCAGGCGGGCGAACGAGATCCTCAAAGCGGCGAGCGTGTTTTTGCCCGGGAGATCGACCGTTCCCGGGCGAGGCCGAACTGGGGGTGCCTCCGGGGAAGAGCGACCACCTGGCAGAAGCCAGCCTCTGGTCGATCCCGTATGCCGAGTGCTGGACTTGTCGCCGTCGACGTACTTCGCCCGCAACAAGGGGTCGAAGTCAGCCCGCCGTCTCCGCGACGAACGGTGCAGCGGGCCACTTCGACGCCCTTGCGCCGAGCGCCCGGGTGACCCGACGGGCTCCATAGGTGTCCCCGACTCGGCGTGGACCTCCTCGATCCGCGGCATCAGCCGTCCGGAGCCGTCGGCGCCCAGGCCGCTGGACCTCGTCGACCGTGACTCCAGCGGGTGGGCGTATGCATAAGAGGCCCTAATACTCCAGTGCGGTTTCGTGATCTATCCAGCAGGTTCGTCGACGGACCGCCGTTGGTAGTGGCTGCGTCGGGCTGCGGCCTGGTGGCGTCTGCGCCAGGTGGACCAGTGCAGCAGTCTGGCGGCAGTAAAGGCCGGTGGGACGAAGACGGCGGCGAGCAGGTGGCGGATCTCTGGGACGCTCAGCGTGATCGGGTCGTGGCTGCGGGCGGGATGGAGCGGGTCGGCAGGCCGGGTGGGGTTCGCGTCGGCAGCGAGGGCGGTCAGGAAGGCCAGGGCGAGCATGGCGAGCGTGATGTGCCGGTGCCATGAGGTCCAGTGCCTGACCTGGTAGTGATCCAGGCCGACCTGCCTCTTGGCGGCCTGGAAGCACTCCTCGACGCTCCAACGGACACCGGCGACGCGGACCAACTATGCAGGTCCGCGGACCGAAGACCCTGCCGGTGACGTGGTGACCGGCGAGCCTGCCACTGCCCGCCGTCGGCGGCTGGCAGTGGACACGACACTGTGCATCGGATCGGGCGCGTGCGCCGGTTCCTCTGCCCATTTCCGGATGACCCAGGACGGCCACGCCGAGCCGCGCGAGGACATCATCGTCGCCGATGACACGGCGCGGGACGCCGCTGGCGCCCTTGCTCCTGAAGGTGATGGCGCCCCTCTGGTCACCCCGGTTCACACCGGAGCGCCTGCCGTCGCCACGATGTGGCAGGAACCAGGTCATTCGAGGTCAGAGCTTTGCCAGCGAGAGGGGAAGCTGCACTCGAACGCCACGGGCAGCATCGACTGCGGGGCAGGTCAGGAGCATGACGCAGCTTGTCTGATTACCGATGCAAAGCCGGACGTGACTCGTCCACATGGCGCAGATTGTGCGTCTTGGTGGCGATTCCCGCCGTGTGCCACGCTGACCGCCGTACGAGTAACCGGCAAGGCCGGCGCGCGTCAGTCGCGCGCCGGAGCTTGCGCAGACGCCCCTTCGGCGCCGATCCGGCCGCTCACCTGAGTTCGGGAGTCCGCGCTCATACGTTCTCGCAGTGTGGCGGCGAAATCCTCGGCCATCGTGAGTCGCGCACGCAGCGTCTCGCACCTTGCATCCGCCACCTTGCGATACGCGTCGAGTCGCTCACGGAGACGTTCTCGTGCCTGCGGCGAGGGCGGATCGTCGAGGTCGCCGAGCCGGTCGGTGATCTCAAGCAGGTCGCGCATCTCCTCAAGGGAGAAGTCGAGTGGCTTCATGCGGCGGATCACCATGAGTCGACTGACGTCGGCCCCGGTGTAGAGACGGAAGCCACCTCTGCTGCGGGCCGAGGGGACGATCAGGCCGACTTCTTCATAGTGCCGGATCGTGCGCAACGACAACCCTGTCCGTTCGGCGACCTCACCGATCTGCATGTGCCGCTCTTGCGCCATACCGCCAGGTTCCTCTCTGTCGCCTCGCCATCCTGCGGACGCGCGAACCGCACCAGAGTACGCGCCTGGATCTTCAACATCGCCATGCACCGGCAGAGTGGCGCTAGAGATCTTTGACAGTGCGGGCTACGCCGGGTCGTGACGGCTGTGTCGTGGGCCGCGCTATGCCAGGAGGGTGAGGTATCCCGATGGTGGTGGACTGACGGCCGAGGAGCGGGCTCGGCGTGAGCGAGTCCGGCTCGCAGCCGCTGACCTGGTCGAGGCGGGTGCCAGCGACCGGGAGGTGGCCCGGCGGTTCAGGGTGACCCGGATGTCGGCGAACCGCTGGCGGCGGGCGTTGTCTTCGGGCGGGCGGCAGGCCCTGGCCTCCAAGGACCCCGGCGGTGCCCGCTGCAGCTCGACGCGGGACAACTCCGCCACCTGGAGTCGGTACTGGACGCCGGCCCGGCCGCCTTTGGCTGGAGTGACCAGTGCTGGACGCCGGCGAGGATCGCCGAGGTCGTGCGCCGCCGGTTCGGTGTCGAGTACACCCTGGCGGGGCTGGACCTGCTGCTGCACCGCATCGGTTGGAGCATGCAGGTCCCCTCTCGCAGGGCCCACCGAGCAGGACGAGGCGAAGATCGACGCCTGGAAGGACGAGCAGTGGCCCGTCATGAAAAGAGGGTGACTTGGGCGCCTGACTCTGCTTCGAGGACGAAGCCGGCCAGGGCCTGAGGCCGCCCAAGGGCCGCACCTGGGCTCGACGCGGCCACACGCCTCTGGTGCGAGTCACCGCCGCAGGCACCAAACGTGTCTCGATGACGGCGCTGATCTGCACCAAGCCCGGCCACCGGCCGCGGCTGATCTACTGCACCCACCTCGACCGGCCCCGCCAAAGGCCGCCGCAAGGGCTTCACCGAGACCGACCATGCCCGCCTGCTGGACGCCCGCCCACCAGCAACTCGGCGGACCGATCGTGCTGGTGTGGGACAACTTGAACACGCACGTCAGCCGCACCATGCGCGAGGATCGCCGCCCGATTATGGCTGACCGTCTACCAACTACCGCCGTACGCGCCCGACCTCAACCCGGTAGAGGGTGTGTGGTCGCTCCTGAAGAGGTCGCTAATCAACCTCACCGAGCTGGTGAAGACCTGGCTCAAACGCATGCAATACCGCTCCTGTCTCATCGACGGCCTCGTAGCCAAGACCGAGTTCAACCTCCCATGCTCTCTGCCGCCAGCAGTGACCGACGTCACGATGATGCATCTGGTGCAGCACGTGTCGACAGACCGCCCAGTGAGAAGCTGACACTTAATAAATGAGCTAAGTTGCAGGGGATTGAAGAGCTATATATTAAGCGTTAGCTTGCCAAGTATGGTTGATGTTCCAGAAGAAGCATCGAAGGATCTGGCCTTGGCCGAGGCGTTGCGGTGGGGCGTGTCCCGCCTGGCTTCCCGCCTGCGCGCCGAACAGCCGGGGAACAGCCGCTCCTTGACGCGGCTGGCCGCATCCGTGCTCGCCAACCTTCGGCACAGCGGCGCACTGACCCCGTCGGAACTGGCCGCCATAGAAGGGCTGCAGACCCAGTCACTGACCCGGGTGCTGAACGAGTTGGAGGAACAGGGGCGAATTCGCCGGTCGAAGAGCGAGGTGGATGCCCGTCGCCAGAACATCGAGGTCACGGAAGCGGGGCGGGAGGCGCTGCGGGAGCACGTGCGGGACGGCAACGCCTGGCTGGCGGCGGCACTGCGTCAGACGCTGTCACCGGCCGAGCGCGGTGTGCTGCAGATCGCCGCCGGGCTACTGGAGCAGGTGGCGGAGGCCGAGGTGGCCGTCAATGGGTGCCGGGGGACGGCGCAGGCGTCAGGGCAGGTCGAGGGGGCGGCCCCGGCGCTATGACTACTCACTCAACCGGTAAGGCATCAGCCGGTCATCAGCGCCCGTCCCCCGAACTTCTGAAACGGCTCCCGCTGTTGATGGTTCTGGCCGGACTGAGCGGCGCAAGCCCGCTGGCCACAGACATGTACGTCCCCGCCCTCCCCGACCTGGCCCGATCCTTGGCAACCGATGCTTCCGGCGCGCAAATGTCACTGACCGGGTTCCTGGCCGGAATCATCGTCGGGCAACTTGTTCTGGGCCCCCTCAGTGATGCGGTCGGCCGCCGGCCCGTCCTCATCGGCGGATCCGTGCTGTTCACTGTCTTCTCCGCCGTGTGTGCCCTGGCGCCCACGGTTGAGGTGCTCAACACGGCACGAGTCGGGCAGGGCATCGCGGGAGCGGCCGGGATCGTCGTCTCCCGTGCTGTCGTGGCCGACCTCTACGACGACCGTGAACTTCCCTTGGTCTTCTCCCGCCTGGGAGCGATCACCGCCACGGCCCCGGTCCTGGCACCCTTGGCCGGAGGCGCCCTGCTGCTCGCGGTGTCCTGGCGCTACGTCTTCGCCGTCCTCGCCCTCATGGGCTTACTCCTGTCACTGGGCGTATGGCGCTGGATCCCCGAGTCCCATCCGCCCCACGCCCGCCTCACCGGCGGGATGACCGCCAGCCTGCGCGCCATCGCAGAGGTCGCCGCACAGCGCGCCATCCTCGCACCGGTGCTGGCCCTCGCCTGCGGTGGGGCCGCCGTCTTCGCCTATATCGCCGGAACCACCTTCGTCTTCCAGGACATCTACCGTCTCTCCCCAGCTCTTTCCAGCCTCGTCTACGGCGTCAACGCCGTCGGCAACATGACAGGGAGCCTGGCCTACGGCCACCTGGCCAAACGTCGGACCCCCGAGGCTCTCCTCATCATCAGCGCGGCGCTGGCGACAACGGGGGCGGCAGCACTACTCCTCATCCAGGCGACCACTGGCAGCACCACGCCGCTGACCTGGCTATGCCTGTTGATCACTATCAGTGCATTCGGCATCTTCTTCCCAGCCGTGATCACCGTCGCTCAGAGCCGCGGACGCGCTGCCCCGGGAGCTACCTCCGCTCTCCTGGGCGGAAGCCAGTTCCTCTTCGGCGCGGCCGCCTCCCCCCTGGTCGGGCTATTCGGTACTCAGAGCCCGGCGCCCATGGCAGCCGTGATGAGCAGTTGTCTCGCCCTGGGAACCCTGGCCGCTATCGCCACCAAACGCGCACACGCCTCCTGAGGGTTGCTACCCCAAGGGTGCTGATCACGACCTGGACAACAGCGAGTCCTGCGCCAGAGACCTTCAGCCGCCGTAACGCCAGCCCTTGAAGGTCTCTGGTTCTTCCTGGGCAAATGAGCGAGCGGAGCGACAGACCGAACGGGCAGCGCTGATCAGGACGGCAGGCCGATCGCGCGGCCGATCTGCCGGGTGGCGTCATCAGCCCTCACGCCACACCGGCATCCTGCGCGGCAGCACCACCAGGCGCCGTTCTTACATGCGGCCGCGCAAGGAGGGCCGGACCGCCGGTTCCCTGGCATGACCGAGGCACTTGTAACCGCAGACCAGCAGCTGATTGTGCCGGGGCGTCTAGCCTGAGCAGGCCACCGCAAGACGACCACGCGCCCTCCACCGAGGTGCGCCTCGCACCCAGCCTCGTCCGCGGCGTGTCCACCGAACCGCCGTGCTCTGCATTCCGCCGCATGTCAGCGTTCTGCGGCA
Organism: Streptomyces africanus; assembly: GCF_030816955.1. NCBI lineage: Bacteria > Bacillati > Actinomycetota > Actinomycetes > Kitasatosporales > Streptomycetaceae > Streptomyces > Streptomyces africanus. The sequence goes on from NZ_JAUSYP010000001.1 coordinate 131,337, forward strand.
GTTCCTGGCCCGCTGGCGCTGTGGAGCCGGTCGCGCAGCGTCGCGGCGAAGTCCTCGGCGCGCTCCAACTGGGTGCGCAGGTCCTCCACGCGCCGCTGCGCGGCCTGTTCGAAACCTCGCACTCGCTCCAGGAGTTGCTCCCGCTCGGAGGCAACCAGTTCGTCACCGGCGTCGAGGCGGTCGGTTGCCGCGAGCATCTCGCGCATCTCATCCAGCGTGAAACCGAGCGGCTTCATCCGGCGGATGACCATCAGCCGCTCGACGTCCCGCTCGGTGTAGAGACGGAAGCCGCCCTGCGAGCGGGCCGAAGGGACGACCAGTCCGGTCTCCTCGTAGTGCCGGATGGTGCGCAGTGACAGCTCGGTCCGCGCGGCGACCTCGCCGATCTGCATGTGCTTGCCATCCACGTCCCTGCCCTGACCTTGTCTGAAGCATCCCGCCAGTCTCTACACTAACGTTAGGGTAGAGTTGTGGGTATGAGGGAAGGCCTGTGCCGTCCTCCGTTTCTGTGCGGTGCGGGCTGCATGGCCCGGCCGCTGCCGTGCCGGGGCCGATGCCGCTCCCGGCGAGGAATTTCGAGGTTGCAGGAGAGAAGCGTGCGTGAGTCCGTGGTGCCCGGCGCCGCCGCCTGTCCGCCGTGACCCTTCGCCCCTGACCAGAGCCCCGACGCGCACTCGTTCGCGTCCTTCGGCTCTGTCCTGAGACTTCCGGCCCGTCTGCGGGCCGATCGTGGGATGCCCGTCTGGCCTTCCGCGCCGTCTTTCGCACGCCTCGTCCTGCCCGGGGGTGTGCCCGAGCACGACAGGTAGCTGTTTCCTTGTCTTCCTCCGTACTGTCCCCCGCCGCCTGGCTGCGCGGCCTCAGGCCCGACTGGTTGCGTGATCCTAAGGTCTGGCGCACCGAGGTGCTGGCCGGCCTGGTGGTCGCGCTCGCGCTGATCCCGGAGGCGATCTCGTTCTCCATCATCGCCGGGGTCGACCCGGCGATCGGCCTGTTCGCGTCCTTCACCATGGCCGTGACCATCTCGATCGTCGGCGGCCGCCGCGCGATGATCTCCGCCGCGACCGGGGCCATCGCCCTGGTGATCGCTCCGCTGAACCGCGAGCACGGGCTGGGTTACCTGGTCGCCGCTGTCATCCTGGCCGGCGTCTTCCAGATCGTCCTCGGCGCGCTCGGGGTGGCCAAACTGATGCGCTTCGTGCCCCGCAGCGTAATGGTCGGCTTCGTCAACGCCCTCGCCATCCTGATCTTCATGGCCCAGGTGCCCGAGATGCACGACGTGCCCTGGCCCGTCTATCCGCTCATCGCCGCCGGGCTGGCGCTCATGGTGTTCTTCCCGAAGATCACCACCGTGATCCCGGCGCCGCTGGTGTCCATCGTCATCCTCACCGTGATCACAGTCGCCGCCGGCATCGCGGTGCCGACCGTGGGCGACAAGGGCGAACTGCCCTCCTCCCTCCCCGCGCCTGGCCTGCCTGATGTGCCGTTCACGATGGACACCCTGACCACCATCGCTCCCTACGCGCTTGCGATGGCGCTGGTTGGTCTGATGGAGTCGCTGATGACGGCCAAGCTGGTCGACGACATCACCGACACGCACTCCTCCAAGACGCGAGAATCGATCGGGCAGGGCATCGCCAACATCGTCACCGGTTTCTTCGGCGGCATGGGCGGCTGCGCGATGATCGGCCAAACGATGATCAATGTGAAGGTGTCCGGCGCCCGTACCCGCCTGTCCACGTTCCTGGCGGGCTCTTTCCTGATGGTGCTGTGCATCCTCTTCGGGCCGGTCGTTTCCGACATCCCCATGGGGGCCCTAGTCGCGGTGATGGTCATGGTGTCGTTCGCGACCTTCGACTGGCATTCCATCGCCCCGAAGACGCTCAAGCGGATGCCCGCCGGGGAGATCGCCGTGATGGTCATCACCGTCGCCTGCGTGGTTGCCACCGACAACCTGGCCATCGGCGTTGTCGTCGGCTCCGTCACCGCCATGGTCATCTTCGCCAAGCGCGTCGCCCACCTCGCGAACGTCACGGCGGTCACCGACCCCGATGGCAGCAGCGTCGTCTACTCCGTGACCGGCGAACTGTTCTTCGCCTCTTCCAACGACCTCGTCGGCCAGTTCAACTACGCCACCGACCCCGACAAGGTCGTCATCGATCTGAGCGCCGCCCACATCTGGGACGCCTCCTCCGTCGCCGCGCTGGATGCGATCGAGACCAAGTACGCACAGCGCGGCAAGAGCGTCGAGATCATCGGCTTGAACGAGCCGAGCGCCCACATCCACGAAAAGCTCAGAGGCGAACTCACCGGCAGCCACTGACCGGCTGTCACGCCTACGAGGGCCGCCCGCGGAACCAGAGCGTTCACGGTGGTCTTTGCTATGTCTGCTGCGGGGGTGCGAACAAAACGCCTAAGCACCACGCGATTCGGCAAGCACCGGGAGGTGGTGATCCTTTTGTGCCTGCGGCACATCGCCGTGAAGGCCCCCGCACAACGACCGTTCCACTCGCAAGGAACCGGCGCGCAGTGTCACACCGGAAGATCGCCTCGCCTGTAGTTGGGACGATTGCGGCGCGGTCGTCAGGCAGAACGGGAGTGGGGCCGTGCCCCCTGTCACGTCGGCCCGCCGGACGGAACGGAACGGCGTAAGCCGGTTCGCCGACTTGCCGCAGCTACCTGCCCGTGTGCGCCAGGATGAGTGGATCAGCGGGCCGCGCCGTCTCGCAGTCCTCCGGCCCAGGCCAGCAATTCGGGTTCGAGTAGGCTGGTCCCCCGCCAGTCGTGGTCGAAGTCGGCTCCGGGAAGTGACGGCACCACCGCGACGTAGAGCCCGGCAGCACGCGCCGAGGCGACGCCCGTGGCCGAGTCCTCGAAGGCGACCGAGCGTTGGGGATTCGTGCCGAGTGCCTCGCATGCCGTGAGGTAGAGCTCTGGTGCGGGCTTGGGGGAGCGCACTTCGTCGGCGGCGAAGGAGTACGTGAAGTAGTCGACGAGACCGGCCGACCCCAGTGCCGCGTCCAGCACTTCCCGGGGGCTGTTGCTGGCCACGGCGATGGGTACGGCCGCCCGGCAGGCGCGCACCAGCTCCACCGCCCCGGGGAGGGCCGCGGCACCTCGGGACAGCTCTTGGCGGACCCTTTCGAGGAGTTCGGCGGCGAGTTCGGCGCCGGCGCGGGGACGCCCGAGGTAGTGCGCCATGGCCTCTCCGGCGGCCTCCACGGTACGGCCGATGACCAGCGCCTTCTGTTCGGGACCGAAGGGATGGCCGTGTGCCGCGAAGATGGCCGATTCCGCGACGCTCCAGCAGGCTTCGGTGTCGACCAGCAGGCCGTCGCAGTCGAAGACCACGGCCTCGGCGCTGGTGGGGAGCGGGCGCATGCAGATGTCCTTTCGCTCGGGAGGATGCGTGGATCGCGCGGCTCACTGTCCGAGCGCGAGCCTGATGCCGAAAGCGGCGATGACCGTGCCGGTGATGCGGTCGAGGCAGCGGCGGGCCGAGGGCCGGCGCAGGCGGTCGCGCAGCACGCGCGCGAAGGCGATCAGCGCGCAGGCCCAGGCGACAGCCAGGAGGATGTGCACGCCGGCCAGGAGCACGCCCGCACCGAGGTGCGAGGTCCCGGCGGGGATGAAGTTCGGGAGAACCGCGACGTAGAAGGCGCCCATCTTCGGATTGAGGAGATTGGTCGCAGTCCCTTGCCGCCAGCCGCCGAGCAGGGTGTCACCGGCGCCTGTCCGGGCCTCGGTCCTGGCCCTGGCCCTGGCCCCTGCCGCCTGCGGGCTCTCGCTCGATGAGCGGCGCCACGTGGCCCGCAGCATCACGCCGCCCATCCACACCAGGTACGCGGCTCCGGCCCAACGAAGGGTCTGGTAGGCGAGGTGAGACGTGGTCAGCAGCGCGGTCACACCGAGCGAGGCGAGCGTGCCCCACACCAACGTGCCGCTCTGAATGCCGAGGACCACACCCCAGGCGCGACGGTGGTGCCCGAACGCCGCGGTGCGCAGGATGAGTGCGGTATCCAGTCCAGGAGTGAGGGTGAGGAGTCCCACTATCAGCGTGAAAGCTCCTATGGCATCCAGGGTGATCATGACTGATCACCCTAGGCCCGGAGTCCCGAAAGATCTACAATCCTGCCCGGAATCGGGCAGGAATGGCGCTGTTCTTCTTTGGCTCGGCGCTTCACGCCTCAGGTGACGTGCCCGGGGCGGCGTGTCGGGAAAGCTCCCACGGGTCGTGCGCGCTGAGGCTGGTGACCTCGTCCGCATGGTCGTGTCGGAGGCCGCGCAGGCGGTCGCGGGTCCCGACGCGAGCCGCGGCGTCGGTCAACGCTCTCGACCAGTTCAGCGCCCCCGCTGTTCTGGGACGGCTCCACCTACGCGTCCCAGACTTCAGGCTTCTCCCCGACCGTCGAGCCGGACACCTGTGACTGGACCTCTCGACTCGATGTCATGCTCTGGCTGCTGTCGGAGAAGGTGGCGGCGCTGCATCGCCACTGGGGGCAGGTCGAGCCGCACCTGGGCTCACTCCGCGAGCCCTTCGACCGCCACCTCACCGAACCCATCGGCTGGATCCAGGACTTCCCGTCGTTCTCCCGGCTTGTCACCGAATGGGGCGACGTCGTCAGCCAGGCCACTCGCCGCGAGTGGGCCATCATCGGGCTGCGGTGCAGAGCACTTACGGCCGTCAGCCGCTCGGGACCACAGCACCGAACCATGTGCCGGTACTGCGCACCGGCCGGAGGGTCACCTACGACCGCGCGGGAGGCTTCGCGCGCGGCCGGGACGACGCCAGGCGCGATACCCCAGTCGGTGAGGGCCTGACGGCACCCCGCCTCCGGCCAGCAGTACTGGCGTCGACGGCGTCCTTCGCTCCGGATTCCCCCCCCCAGGCCCAGCAGTCGTGGCGGTTGCCAGGCCGGGGTGGCCTCTCCGGCCCACTCCGCTCACGTGGTGCGCGACCGTGCTCTTCGGGCGGCCGAGTGCAGCTTCACCGTGGACTCGGTGAGGTGGAGTCGTTCGGCGATCTCCGCGTTCGTCCAGCCCCGGCCGATGGTGACCAGGACCTCGCGTTCGCGGTCGCTGAGCGTCTTGAGCCGGGGGTCGGCGGGCGCGGGGGCGCCAGCTCGGGCGAGGACCTGGTGGGCGTAGGCGTCCAGCAGACGCCGGGTCAGGCTCGGGGCCACGATGGCGTCGCCGCTCGCGACGGCCCGGATGCCCGCCACGAGTTCCTCGGGCCGGGCGTCCTTGAGCAGGAAGTCGCTGGCTCCGGCCCGCAGGCCGTCGTAGGCGTACTCGTCGAGATGGAAGGTGGTCACGATGAGTACGCGGGTGCGGCCGCCAGTGGCGGTGATGCGGCGGGTCGCTTCGATGCCGTCCATGCCGGGCATGCGGATGTCCATGAGGACGACGTCGGGTCGCAGTTCGGCGGCCAGGCGGACCGCCTCGGCGCCGTGTTCGGCCTCGCCGACCGGGGTGAGGCCGGGAGTGCCCTCGATGAGCATGCGGAAGCCCATGCGCTGCAGGGGCTGGTCGTCGGCGATCAGTACCGTGGTCACTGCAGGTGTTCTCCTGATGCCGACGGGGTGGGTGCGGCAGGCACGTCGAGCACGATGTCCACGATCCAGCCGTGGCCGGTGTCGCGGGGTCCGATGGTGACGTCTCCGCCGTACATGGCGGCCCGCTGGCGGATGCCGATCAGGCCGTGTCCGGTGTCGCCGGTCCGCGGTTCCGGCTCCGCCAGCACGGGCGTCCCAGGCGGTGTTCCGGTGTCCGTGACCCGGATGCGGACGGTGCCCGCGTCGGCGGTGACGGTGACCTCGGCGGCGGTGCCCGTGCCGGCGTGCTTGAGCGTGTTGGTCAGGGCTTCCTGGACGATGCGGTACACGGTGAGCTGAACGCCGCTGCCCAATGTGTCGAGATCGCCCACGCTCCGGTAGGTCACCGCCAGCCCCGCTGAGCGGACCCGCGCCAGCAGGGGGTCCAGGTCGTGGATCCCCGGCTGCGGGCTGAGTAGCTGTTGTCGTTCCGATCTTGAGGGTTGTGCGTCGAACGGGAGTCTCGATCGGTTGCTTGTCGGCATGACCGGCGGTCACAGCTCCTTCGCGTACGTGCCCTGGTATGCCGCCCTCCCTCCGAACACGTTGAGGCCGATGTGTCCGCTCGTGTACGTCGTGTCCGTCACGTCGATGATCCGTGTGCCGTTGAGGAACACCTGGATGCGGTCGCCCTCTGTGAGGATGCGGACGGGGTAGGTCGTGCCGCGGCGGAGCAGGGCCGGGACGCGGGCGAGGGCGGCGCTGTCGTCGAAGAAGCCGTTGGCCTTGGCGACCAGGCGGATCATGCGTAGGTCGGGGTCGATGTTGAGGCAGTAGGCATCGGTGCCGTCGGAGGAGGCGCGCCAGAGGAGGGAGAGGGCGCCGCCCGTGTCCGGGTCGGGGCCGCCGAGCCGGACCAGGGTGGTGAGGTCCAAGTCCGTCGCCGTGCGGGCCGAGATCGCGTTGGAGTCCTTGTCGAAGCTTGCGGCGCGGCCCGCGCTCTCCGTCGACCAGCGGCCGGCGGGGGTGATCGTCAACTTGCCGAGGTCCGAGCGGAATTCACCGCCGGTCGGGGCGGCCACCAGCGGCTTCATCCGGTCCACCAGGCGGAAGGTGCTGTCCAGCCTGTGTACCTTGAGAGATTCGACATGTGCGGTGCCGCCCTTGGCGTAGAAGGCCATGCCCTCGGCGTCCGGGCTGGGGAAGATCAGGCTGGTCACGGCGGCCTGTCCGTCCGCGCCGAATGCCTCGACCGATGACGAGTCGACGAACACGCGCAGGGTCACGCGGCCGCCGGTCGTCTTCATCGGCGCGGTGGTGCGGCCCGCGAAGTACTGCGTGAAGTCGCTCAGACCCGATGCCGAGCGGTCCACGAACAGCTCCTGCGCCTCGGCGTCGTATCCGACTGCCGTGTGCTGGTCGTCGTCGGTCCGGAGCCGGAAGCCGATCTCCGTGGCGGTGCCAAGGGTGATCTCGGCCTCGATCTCGTAGGCGATGCCGGTGACGCCCGCGAGCGGGTTCGCGGAGGCGGGGCCGACGGCGAGGTCCTTGCGGGTCGTGGTGGACGTGCGCAGTGTGACCAGCTCCTGGACCGGGCACTGCGCCAGGCGCACCCCGTCGGCGGTGTCCGTGAGGGTCAGTTCTCGGGGGATGCTCAGCTGGCCGTTCCAAGCGCCGGTCGGGGCGCTGAAGGGGTAGTCCCAGTTGCTCATCCAGCCGAGCCAGACGCGGCGGTCGTCGGGCAGGCCGTAGAAGGACATGGCGGCGTAGTAGTCACGGCCGGAGTCGGCGCGCAGGACCGTGCCGGCCTTCTGGTCGGGAGTGAAACCGGTGCCGTTCCACTCACCCGTGAAGTACTGGGCGGCCGAGCCGTTCGTGGCGCGTACGGCGCCGGTGCTCAGGGTGAGGACCCACTTCACCTTGTCCTTGTCGCCGTCGACCGGCAGCGGGAAGAAGTCGGGGCACTCCCAGACGCCGGGCGTTGCCCAGTCGCCGTAGCCGAAGGAGCTCACCTGGGTCCAGGTGAGGAGATCGGTGGAGGTGAAGAAGCGGATGTGGTCGCCGCCGGAGACGACCATCAGCCACTGGTCGTGGGCCTCGTCGCGGATCACCTTCGGGTCGCGGAAGGTCCAGCCGGCGTCGGGGCCCCCCGGGTTCTGCACGGCCGGACTCGAGCCGCCGTGCCATTGCCAGGAGCGGCCCTTGTCCTTGCTGTAGGCGATGCGCACGCCGGCGTTTCCGCCTGGCTTGTCCGGGTGGTAGCTCGTGTAGTACGCGATCAGGCCCGATCCGCCGTCGAAGAGGCCGGAGGTGTCGTCCGCGTCGACGATCGCCGAGCCCGACCAGCAGTTGCCGTACTCGTTCCAGGGCAGGGCGATCGGCAGGGCCTGCCAGTGGACGAGGTCGGTGCTGACCGCGTGCGCCCAGCGGCCCTCGTCCTGGTGGAAGAGGTGGTATTCGCCGTCGTAGTGGACCAGGCCGTTGGGGTCGCTGGTGGAGCCGGTGAGCTGGGAGTAGTGGTACATGGGGCGGTACGGCTCGGTGAAGTAGTCGGCGGTGCCGGTGACCTCGACGTTCTGGAAGTACGACGTCCCGTGTGCGGCCGTGGTGCCGACGGTGGCGCCCGTGGTGCGGGACACGCGAGTTTTCAGCGCCCGTACGCCGTCCACGTACACCTCGATCGTCCTGCCCGTCGCGCGGGCCTCGACGCGATAGGTGCCGCCGGACGCGATGCGCCGGACCGGGCCGGAGGCGGAGGCGAGGCGGGCGCCGGAGGAGTGGTCCAGCAGGACGACGGCGTTGCGGCCGGCTTCCAGCCGGGCTTCGTAGCCGCCGGAGCCGTTCGTGGACGCACGCAGGAGGAGGCCGGCCGAGGATGAGGTGCCGGCGGGTGTGATGTCGGCTCTCGCCACCAGGTCGCCGTCGGTGAAGGGGGCCGTGCGCAGGCCGTTCTCGCCGCGGATGCCGCGCAGGTCGGGGGTCCAGGTGCCGGAGCGGGCCGTCCAGCCCTGGAGACCGGTGGCGAGGTCGGCCGCGGCGATGTTCTCGAAGGACACCGCGCCGGCCGATGCCGTGACGGCGAGTCGGCCCTTCGTGTGGGTGGAGTCCTGGGCGGTGATGACGGGGCTGTAGCCGTCGGGTGAGAGGAAGTTGGTCTGCCAGTGCACGCGCAGTTCGTCGTGTTCGGCTTCGACGCGCAGGCGGTAGACCGTACCGGCCTTGATGGTGGTCGCGTAGGTGCCGAGGGTGACGTTGCCGTCGATGCGGTAGAGCCTCAGCCTGCCCTGGTCCGCGTCTACTTGGACACCGTAGCCGTGGGTGGCCGTGGCGTCGGTGCGCACCAGCAGTGAGGCGATGGCGGAAGCGTCGTGCAGGAGCAGGTCGGCCTGGAGCGCGGTGTCGTACGCCTTGGTCGTGGTGATGGCGCGGGCGGTGGCTCCCTGGGTTGGGGCGGAGCGCCAGCCCAGCGGACTCGGCGTCCAGGTGCCGCCTCTGGTGGTCCAGCCGGTGAGGTTGGTGGTGACCGAGGAGAGGGAGGGCGGGCCGAAGGTGACCGTGCCGTCCTGGGCGAGCAGGCCCACCGAGCCGGTGTCGTGGCGGTGGTCCTCGGTGTGGAGGAGCCGCTTGCCGTCGACATGCACCGTCAGCTCGGGTCCGTCGACTGCCACTTCTAGGTCATAGGGATGTCCGGCCCGCGCACCCGGAAGTGGAGCGGTGGCGAGTGTGTCGCCGCCGGCCAGGTCGTAGAGCCGTATGCGGGAGCGGCCGGGGTCGAGGGCGACCGCGTATCCGGTCGAGCCGTCCAGGGCTGCCCGGAACACCAACGCGCCTACGGCTGAAGAGGATTGGGGCGTGACGCGGGCCGCGTACGTGCCCTTGGCCGCGAGTTGCTGTTCGGACAGGGCGACGGCGGGCCCGCGACGGCCGGCGGCCGCCTTCTGGCCGCCGTCGGAGGTGCGGGTCCAGGTGCCGGTGACGGGGATGGGGTCGGGAATCGGGGTGACGGCGGGGGTCGCTCCGGCGGCGCTCGGGGTGGCGGCCTGTGCTGCGGGGAGGATGCCTCCGAGAGGCAGCAGGGTGGCGGCGGTTCCTCCGGCGAGCAGGAGGGTACGGCGGGACACGCTCATGGCAGCTCCTGAGGAGAGCAGGGGACGGTGGGCCACCGCCCGGGGTGACGTCCACCCCGCGGGCCGTGGTCGTGTGTAAGACCGTCACGGCCACAGCGGCCGGGGTCCGTCGGTGAAGGCCGACGCCATCTGCCAGGCGTCGAACCGTTCCAGGGCCGCGTCGCCGTCGGCACCGATACCGACGCCCACGGCCTCGTCCGGGCGGGTGGGGTAGATGCGGGCGGTCAGGGCACGCCCGTTGGCGAAGATCTCCAGTGCGGAGTGGTCGACGAGGACGCGCAGGTCGACCCGGCCGTCGGGGACCAACGGCAGTGCGCCATGCCGGAGTTCGGTGTCGACCGTCGGGTCGAGGCTGCTGGTCTCGCGGCGCAGGCGGAGCGTGCCGCTCGCTCCGTCGGGCGCCCTGCTCACCTCCACGACCGTGCGTTCCGCGCCGTCCGGTGTCTCGCGGAGCACGAGCCGGGCGGTCGCTCCGGGAGCGAGACGCAGGGTGGTCTCGATGTCCAGCTGGTCCCCGCGCACGGCGGGCAGCGGGGTGTACGGGTCGGCCAGCCGGCCCGGAGCCACCTCTACGCGCTCCCGCCGCAGCCCGGTCAGCTCCGGCACCGGGGTCTGGTGCAGGCCGCCGTCGGTGGCGAGCGTGACGGCCCTCGGCAGGGACATCACGCCGCACCAGCCGGCCTGCGCGTTCGCCTCGTCCGTCCGGCCTTCTTGGAGCCAGCCGAACATGATGCGGCGGCCGTGCTCGTCGCGGGTGGACTGGGGGGCGTAGAAGTAGCGGCCGCCGTAGTCGAGTCGGTGGAGGGCAGTCGGGTTGAAGGTGTCGCCCTGGTAGCGGCCGGTCCAGTACAGGGGGTGGTGGGTGGTGCCCTCATCCCAGGCGGAGAAGACCAGCACGTCGGTGCTGCCGACCTCCTCGTCCTCGCCGAGCCGGAAGAGGTCGACGCACTCCCACATCGTGCCGGTCCAGTCGAGTTCGCCCCGATTCTGCGAGGCGTCGCCGGTCAGCAGGGGGCCGACGTAGCGCCAGCTGCGCAGGTCGTCGGATTCGTACAGAAAAGCCGTTCCGCCGACGCCCCGGATTCCGGAGCCCACCAACTGGCGCCACACCTCGCCCTCCCGCCAGACGCAGTGGTCGCGGAAGGCCGTGATGTCGATGCCCTCGGGCGGGGCGGTGATGACCGGGTTGGCCGGGTCCTTGGTCCAGTACCTCAGATCCGCCGATCCCCTGGCCACGCACGGGAGTTCATGCTCGCCGTGCCTGCCCGAATAGACGAGCGTGGGCACTCCCCCGTCGTCGACGAGGACGCCGGACCAGCAGCCGTCGCGGTCGGGGCCGGTGGTGCCGGGGACGAGGGCGACCGGTTCGTCGGTCCAGTGGACGAGGTCGGGGCTGGTGGCGTGGCCCCAGTGGATGCGGTGGTGGGCGGCGGCGAGCGGGTTGTACTGGTAGAAGAGGTGGTAGACGCCGTTCCAGTGACTCAGCCCGTTGGGGTCGTTGAGCCAGCCGCCGGGCGAGGTGAAGTGGAAGCGGGGGCGGTGGGGGTCGCGCAGGGCGCGTTCGGCCAGCCCCTCGGCGGTGTGGCTGCCGGAGGGGAGGGTGAGGTCGTGGGTCATGCGGCGGTGGTCTCCGCTTTCTCGGTGGCGTCGGTGGCCTCGTCGTCCGGCCGGTCGGTGGCCTTGAGGACGCGGCGGGCGATGTCGGAGGCGGGTGCGCGCAGGTGGCAGCGCACCCAGTGGGGCTGTCCGTCGTCTTCGCCGACGATGTGGCGGACGGGTTCGGTGTGGCTGCACGTGCCGTCGTCGCCGTAGGGGCAGGACGTGGGGTTGAGGATCGCCTCGCGGAGCCTGGCGCGCTCGACGGGGTCGTAGCTGCCGGCCCGTTCGGGGTCGGGTACGGCGGACAGCAGCAGGCGGGTGTAGGGGTGGGCGGGGGCGTCCATGACGGCCAGTGCGTCGCCGCCCTCGACGAGTTCGCCGGCGAACATGACCATCGTGGTGTCCGCGAGGTAGCGGGCGGAGCCCAGGTCGTGGGTGATGTAGAGCATGGCGATGTTCCGCTCTTCGCGCAGGCGCCGCATCAGGTTGAGCACGCCGACGCGCACGGAGACGTCCAGCATCGACGTCGGTTCGTCGGCCAGGATGAGGCGCGGCTCCACCGCCAGCGCGCGAGCGATGGAGACGCGCTGACGCTGGCCGCCGGAGAGTTCGTGCGGGTAGGACTGGAGCATGTCCTCGGTCAGGCCGACCGTCGCCATCAGGTCGCGGAGGGCCTCGCCGGTGGCGGGGTGGCCGTGCAGGACGAGGGCCCGGGTGAGGAAGTGCTCGATGCGGTGGACGGGGTTGAGTGAGCCGAAGGGGTCCTGGAAGACCATCTGGACCTTGCGGCGGTACGCCCGTGACGCCCGGCGCCGCTCGGTGCGCAGGATGTCCTCGCCGTCCAGCAACACCTCGCCTGACGTGGGCTGTTCGAGGCGGGCGAGGCAGCGGGCGATGGTCGACTTGCCACTGCCGGACTCGCCGACCAGGGCGGTGATCCGGCCGGCCCGGAGGTCGAAGGACGCGTCGCCGACGGCACGGACACGGCGCCGTGAGAAGACGGTACCGACCTGGAAGTCCTTGGTCAGGCCGCGTACGGACAGCAGGGGTTCGGTCATCGGGAGGCTCCTTCCGGACTGCGGGCCGCACTGCGGGCCACCCAGCGGCCGGGGGCGATCTCGCGCAGGTCGGGGATGTTCATGGAGCAGTCCGAGCGGTCCTCGGGACAGCGGACGTGGAAGCCGCAGCTGTCGGCGGTGCGCGGAGCGTCGAAGAGGCCGGTGAGCTCTTGGCGCGGGCCGGTCAGCGGCGGGAAGGCGTTCATCAGCGCCTCGGTGTAGGGGTGGAGCGGCCCCGCGAACAGGTCCTTGGCATCGGCGAGTTCGACGATCCGTCCGCCGTACATCACGCCCATGCGGTCCGACAGCTCGACCATCAGGGACATGTCGTGGGTGATGAAGAGGACGGAGAAGCCCAGCTCCCGCTGGAGGTCGCGGATCTGCGCCATGATCTCCTGCTGCACGACCACGTCGAGCGCGGTGGTCGGCTCGTCCATGATCAGCAGCCTTGGCTTCAGGGCCACGGCCATAGCGATGACCACGCGCTGGCGCATACCGCCGGACAGCTGGTGCGGGTACGCCTTCAGCCTTCCCGGGTCGATGCCGACCAGCTCCAGCAGCTCGCCGGCCCGCTCCCGCGCGACCCGCTTCTTCATCTTCTCGTGGGTGGTGAAGATGTCGACGATCTGCTCGCCGACGGTCAGGACGGGGTTGAGCGAGTTCATCGCCGACTGGAAGACCATGGCGATCTCCCGCCACCGGAAGGCGCGCAGCTCCCGTGCGTCCAGGGCGAGGACGTCCCTGCCCTGGAAGCGGATGCTGCCCGCAGTGATGTCCGCCGGGGGCTTCAGCAGCCGCATCACCGCGTTGGCGATGGTCGACTTGCCGCAGCCGGACTCTCCGGCGAGGCCGAAGATCTCTCCGGCGCCGATGGAGAAGGAGACGTCGTCGGCGCCCACGACTGATCGTCCGTCGCTGCGGTATTCGACGCGCAGGCCGTTCACCTCAAGTACGGGTTCCATGGCTCAGCCCCTCCTCTCACGGCGGGCACGGCGGTTGCGCAGCCTCGGGTTGGTGATCTCGTCGACCGCGTAGTTGACCAGCGCGAGCGCGAAGGCGACGAGGGCGATGCACAGTCCGGAGGGGACGAAGGCCCACCACGCTCCGGTCATCAGCGCGCCGTCGTTGCTGGCCCAGTACAGGTTGGTGCCCCAGCTGACGACGCTGCTGTCGCCGAGGCCGAGAAACTCCAGGCCGGCCTGGGCGCCGATGCCGAAGATCACGCAGCCGAGAAGCGTGGTCATCACGACGGACGCCATGTTGGGCAGGATCTCGCGGAACATGATCCGCAAGGGTCGTTCTCCGGTGACGACGGCGGCGGCCACGAAGTCCTTGCCGCGGATCGACTTGGCCTGCGCGCGCAGGACCCGGGCCGAGCCCGCCCAGCCGGTGACGACGAGGACCAGGATCACGGTGGAGGTACCGGGCGGCAGGAACGCGGCCAGGATGATGAGCAGCGGGAGGCCGGGCAGTAGCAGGAAGATGTTGGTGACCAGGGTCAGCGCGTCGTCGACGACGCGGCCGAAGTACGCGGCCGCGAGACCGACGACGATGGCGACCGCGGTCGCCACGAGCCCCACGGTGAACCCGACGAAGAGGGAACTGCGCGCACCCCACAGAGTGAGGGCGAGCACGTCTTGTCCCTTGGCGGTCGTACCGAGCCAGTGCGCGGCCGAGGGAGCCTGGCTGCCCGTGGAGTTGATGAGCGACGGGTCGCCCGGTGCCAGGACGGGCGCGAGCAGGGCCAGCAGCGCGAAGAGAGCGAGCAGGATCAGCCCGGTCAACGCCTTCTTGCTGTCGATGAGCTGGCGCAGCAGTCCGCGCCGGCGGGAAGGGCGCGCGGGGGCTGTCGGCGTGGTGGCCGTCGCGATTTCTATGGCGGTCATGTCGGCAGCCTCCTCAGCGGACGCGGACGCGCGGGTCGAGGCGGACGTAGACGAGGTCGACGAGGAAGTTCGCGAGCAGCACCGCCGCCGTGATGGTCAGGAAGATGCCCTGCATCAGCGGGTAGTCCAGGCCCTGGACGGCCATCAGCAGCTGGTAGCCGATGCCGGGGTAGGCGAACACGACCTCGGTGAGCAGGGCACCGCCGACGACGAAGCCGAGTGCCATGCCGAAGTTGGTGACGGACGGCAGCAGCGCGTTGCGGGCGGCGTAGCGGAACATGATCCGCGACGGGCTGAGCCCCTTCGCCTCGGCCATGGTGATGTAGTCCTCGGCCGCCGTGGCGATCATGGTGTTGCGCATGCCGAGCATCCAGCCGCCGATGGAGACCAGCACGATGGTCAGCGCGGGCAGCACCAGGTGGGTGGCGACGTTCGAGAGGAACTCGCCGTTGAAGCCGGGGGTCAGACCGACGTCGTAGGCGTGCCGCATGGGGAACCAGCCGAGGCTCACCCCGAACAGGTACAGCGCGCCCATGGCCAGCCAGAAGTAGGGGAACGAGCCGACGAAGATCAGCAGGGGCGGGAAGGCGGAGTCGAGGACTCCGCCGCGCCGCCAGGCGGCGACGATGCCGAGCAGGTTGCCGAGGACGGCGGCGATGACGAGCGCGATGCCGCCGAGGAGCAGGGTCCAGCCGATCTGCGAGCCGATCACGTCGGAGACCGGGGTGGGGAAGCGGCTGATGGAGATGCCGAGGTCGCCGGTGAAGACGCTCTTGACGTAGGAGACGTACTGCTCCCAGAGGGGGCGGTTGTCCAGGCCGAAGAGTTTCCGCAGCTGGGCTATCTGGTCGGGCTGCATGGTGCCCTGGGCCTGCGCGAACATGCGCGAGACCGGGTCGCCCGGCATGAAGCGCGGGAGAACGAAGTTCAGGGTGATGGAGGCCCAGAAGGCGAGCAGATAGAACCCCAGGTTGCGCAGGATCAGACGCACGGGTCGTGCTCCCTGTCAGTGGGGGGTGAACGTGTGGCTCGGTGCGCGGGGGCGGCCGTCCGGGGAGGAGGGCGGCCGCCGGTCCGCGGGGGCGTCAGCCCTTGACGGGCTTGAGCGAGGTGAGCACGAGGATCGTGCTGCCGTTGCGGTTGCCGAGGGTGGCGTACGGGTTCTTCTCGGTGGGCCAGCCGGTGAAGCGGGCGTCCGTGTACGCGCCCCACTCGGGGCCGGTGAACAGCGGGACGACGGGCGCGTCCTCGTTGTACAGCTCCTGCAGGCCGTTCATCTGCTCGCGCTGTGTCTTGTCGTCCGCTGCGGCGGCGAAGGCGTCGATGAGCTTGTCGGCCTTCTTGTCGCCGAAGCGGTGGTAGTTCTCCGTGGCCTGCTTGCCGACCGGCTGCACCATCTTGGTCGACATCACGCCGCGGAAGTACTCGTACGGGGTGGCGCCGTTGTTGCTCCAGACAATGCCGGTGTCGAAGGTGCCGGTGTTGTACGACGACTGGACGGCCGACCAGTCGGGTGTCTTCACGGTGGCGGTGATGCCGACCTTCGCCAGGTCCTGCTTGATGATGTTGGCGACCGAGATCCAGTCGGAGGAGGCGGAGCCGACGGAGATGTCGAGGGTGAAGTTCTTGCCGTTCTTCAGCTTCCGCTTGCCGCCGCTCTCCTTGTAGCCGGCCGCGTCGAGGGCCTTGGCCGCCGCGTCGGTGTCGTACTTCGTCCAGGTGCAGGAGGCGGCCAGCGACGTGTCGCGCCACTTGTCGTAGGTGCGGGCCAGGCCGGTGCAGTCGGCGGGTTCGGCGTAGCCGTTCATGGCGACCTTGGTGATCTGGTCGCGGTCGACGGCCATGCTGAGCGCCTTGCGCACGGCCGGGTCGTTGAAGGGGGCCTTGGTGGTGTTCAGCTGCCAGTTGATCATGGCGCCGGTGGCCGGGAACCAGTAGTGGTTGTGCTTCTTGTCCTTGGCGACGAAGGACTTCTCGATGTCCGGGATGAACGACTGCGTCCAGTCCACCTCGCCGCTGGTGAAGGCGATGTTGGCGCTGTCGTTTCCGGAGAAGGCGAGCATCTGGATGCCGGCGATTCGCTGCTTGGCCGGCTGCCAGTAGTCGGGGTTCTTGCGCAGCTCGTAGGACTGGCTCTGGAACTTCTCGATCTTGGTGTACGGGCCGGTGCCGACCGGGTTCGGGTTGGTGAACTTCGCCGGGTCCTTCACCTTGGACCAGATGTGCTTCGGCAGGATGTAGTGGCCGCTGATCTCGTAGAAGGCGGGTGAGAACGCCTTGTTGAAGGAGAACTTCACCGTGTGGGCGTCGACCGCGGTGACCTTGTCCAGGTAGTCGAAGCCACCCAGCACCTTCTTCTGGAGCTCGAAGGTGTAGACGACGTCGTCGGCGGTGAGCGCCTGGCCGTCCGACCACTTGACGCCGTCGCGCAGCGTGAAGGTGAGGGACTTGCCGTCCTTGGCCTGCTCCCACTTGGTGGCCAGCCAGGGCGTGTCCTTGGCGTCCGCCATGCTGTGCACCGCCAGCGGCTCGTAGATCGCCTGGAGGGTCATGGGGGCGGCCTGCGGGGAGAGCGGGTTGAAATTGCGCGTGAACGTCGCCAGATCCTCGCGCGGGATCGTGAGCAGCTGGTTGCCGGAGGTGTCACCGGTGCCGGAGGCGCCCGAGCCACCCGTACAGGCGGACAGGACCAGGGCCGCGGCGGCGGTCGCGGTGACCGCTCTCAGGACGGCTCGGGGCCGCCGTGAAGGTATGCGGGAGGATGCCATAATGGAGACTCTTTTCCTCTCTTCAACACACAGGGCGAAGACGGGATGGGATTCCTCGGCGGACTGATTAGCGGTCAGACCGACGAGCGTTCGAGCAGCGGGCAGTCGATCGTCACCTGAGGGGTGTCGAGCGGCTGCCCCGCTGCGAGAGCGGCGAGCATGTCGATGCCCTTGGTGCCCATGGCCTCGAAAGGCAGGGCGAGCGTCGTCAGCTTCGGCCGCAGATAGGCGGCGATGAGTTCCTGGTTGTCGAACCCCACCACGGCCACGTCGTGCGGGATGCGCAGCCCCCGTTCCTTGATCGCGTCGTACGCGCCCATCGCCATCCGGTCGTTTCCGCAGAACAGCGCGGTCGGCCGGTCGCCGGCCGGGCGGTCCAGCAGTTCGCAGGCGGCGGTGTAGGCGCTGTCGGCGGTCGCCCAGCCGGGGACGACGAGGGAGGGGTCGGGGGTGATCCCGGCCTCGCGCAGGGCACGTTCGTACCCTTCGCGCCTGCCGATGGCGGCCGGGATCGCCGGGTCGAGGTTGATGAACCCGATGCGGGTGTGACCGGCGTCCAGGAGCCGGCGGGTCGCCTTGTATCCGCCCGACACCTCGTCGGGCAGGATGCACGGCAGCTCCCCGTCCGCGTCGTAGCAGTTGACGAGCACCGTCGGCACCTCGCGGGCGGCCTTGGGGAGCGTGACGGCGCGGTGCCAGGTCGTGGCGTACAGCAGCCCTTCCACCCGGTGCTCCAGCATCTGGTCGAGCGCGGCGGCCTCTTGGGCGGGGTCGCCCTCGCTCGCGGCGATCAGCAGGAACCTCCGGTCACCCCAGGCGCGGCTCTGCGCGCCCGTGATCACCTCGCCCGCGAACGGGCCGGTCACGATCTCGGTGATCAGCCCGAACCACCCGCTGCGGTTCGCGGCCAGCGCTCGCGCCCCGGCGTTGGGCCGGTAGCCGAGCTCGTCGATCGCCTCCAGGATCCGCCGACGGGTCTCCTCGGGGATGGCGGCGCCGGGCTTGTCGTTGAGGACGAAGGAGACCGTGGTCCGCGAGACACCCGCATGGCGGGCCACATCGCTCATGGTCACGCGATGCGTCTTGTTCGTGGCCACTGCCAGTCCCTTTCGGCCAGCCGGAGGCGAGACAACGCCTCCGGTTTCGCGCTTTAATAACGCGCGTTACTTCCTTGTGGCAGGGAAGTTACGTCCGCCTTGAACGGCATGTCAATACCTGTGCAAGGGCTGCATCAAGCCACCAGCCCGGTGCCCTTCCCCGGTACGGACGCGGGACGACCCGCCCCGGCCGGAGACACGTGAAGGCGGCAGCCCACACCCTTCTTGAGAGAGGCAGACAGCGATCATGGCCCGACCCGGGTTCCCCAGGAGCGTCACCGTCCTCGGCGAGTGCGTCGCCGACGCCTTCACCGACCCGGCCAGTCCGGCCCCAGCGAACTCACGCTGCGCGCCCTGCCCGGCGGCGGACCCTCGATGCCGCGCTGGAGTTCCTCCTCGCGCCGCTCTGCGTCCGCGATCTGCTGCCGCACCCCTCCAGGGAGAGGATCAGCCACGTCTGCATTCTGTGGAATCAACCTTGTCAAGGCTGCATGGAGTTAGGCAGCGTCCTGGCGGAGTCGGCGCCCGTCAGCTTTGGGTGACATCCTCGAATGCCGCCCGGGAGAGGGTGTCCGCCACCGTCGTGCAGGCGAGCCGGGCCACGGAGCGCAGCTCGGCATCCGAGGCGCCGGCCCGGCTCAGTACGGCCAGCGACTGGTTGACAGCGACGACAAACGTGGCGAGCTCGCCGAGTGTTCGGCTGTCGGCCGAGGAGTCCGCCAGTGCCGCACGTACCCGTTGGCGCTGTGTGTCGAGCAGGCCACGCACCTGCGCGCTGTTCTCCTCCTTCAGCGTCAGTGACTGCGCGGCGGACTGGGCGATGAGGCACCCCACGGGGACCGACGGGTCGGCGATACGGCCCAGGATGACGTCGAAGAACGCCTCGACCGCGCGCACCGGATCACCGGGATGCGCCGCGAGCGCCTGCTCGTACTGTGCGCCGTAGATCGACGAGTAGCGGTCGAGGCACTTGCCGAAGAGCGCGTCCTTGTTGCCGAAGGCGCCGTAGAGGGAGCCGCGGCCGAGGCCGGTGGCCGAACCGAGGGCATCGAGTGAGGCGTCCGCGTACCCGCGCTGCCAGAACACCCGCATGGCCTGGTCCAGCGCCGCACTGATATCGAACTGCTTTCGGCCGGACACGGCGTGCACCTCCTCCTTCACGTCCCTGTCACGTCTCTGCTGTGAGCCTACTCGCATCTTGGATCGATCGGTCGCATCATCTTTGACCGATCGATCCAAGATGGTTAGCGTGAAGATCCTGTCGCGGGTTTCGCCTCGGCCGACACACCGAACCAGCACCCCCAACACCGATGGAGGAAAACCATGACTCACCCTGCAATCACCGCCAGGGTCTCCGACAACCCTGTCCGCGACCTGCCACTGCGCGACCTGGCCGGCTTCACCCACTGCTGGGTCGACGCGGGCGGCATCCGACTTCATGCGGTTGAGGGCGGTCAGCCGAACGGCCCAGCCGTCGTACTGCTCGCTGGATTCCCGCAGACCTGGTGGGCATGGCGACAGGTGATGCCCCGCCTGGCCGATCGATTCCACGTCATCGCGATCGACCTGCCAGGGCAGGGGCACTCCGAACGCCCGGACGCCAGCTATGACACGCACACGGTCGCCGCGTACGTCCACGCCACGGTGAAAGCGCTCGGAGTTTCGACATATTGGCTGGTCGCCCACGACATCGGAGCGTGGGTCGCTTTCTCCCTCGCCTTGAAGTACGAGAGCCGGCTGCGTGGCGTCGCGCTGCTCGACGCCGGAATCCCGGGCATCACACTCCCCGACGCCATCCCGACCGACCCCGAGGTGGCGTGGAAGACTTGGCACTTCGCCTTCCATCTCGTGCCCGACCTGCCCGAGACACTGCTCTCAGGCCGCGAACGCGAGTACGTCGGCTGGTTCCTGAAGGTCAAGACCTTCTCCCCCGACACCTTCGACGACGCCGAGATCGAGCAGTACGCCGCGGCCATCGCCGCTGACGGCGGACTCCGCGCCTGCCTGGCCTACTATCGAGACGCCGCTGAATCGGCGCGAAAGAACCACAAGGCCCTTGAACGACAACACCTGAGGGTGCCGGTTCTCGGGATTGCCAGCAGCCACGGCTCCATCCCAGACATGGCAGCTTCCCTCAAGCCGTGGGCCGACAACACCACCGGGATTGTTGTGCCGGACGCAGGACACTTCATCCCGGACGAACAGCCTGACGCCGTCGCTACCGCTCTAGCCGACTTCATCGCTGAAGGCGACTGAACGCCCACCGCGCGGCTGGCGTAACCGACTGCGCCCACCGCCTGCGGAACGCGCGGCCGGTTGAGCCTGCCAGGCGCTGGAGCCATTCGCGCAGCAGAGCCGTCTCCGTGTCTCGCAGAGGCATCCGGGCGCCCGCAGCCGGGGGCCGGGTGGTGAATGCGACCAGGTCGTCGCTCGCACAGCGACGCGAAAGTACGCGGCCCGGCTCGCAAAGACGCCATCACATCGATCGGTGGGCCCTGAAGGGAATCATCACGACCGCCACCGCCCAGCACTCAGTGCACACAGCTCGTCCGTGGCGTTCCCCATGCAGAGCCTGCTTCACTGCCTCGCCAATTTCGCCAGCCATGGATGTCCGGGATGTACGCGCGTTAGCCACCCGCTGAGAACATCGCGCCGCGCCTGGCTCAGCAACGGCAGAACCCCGTCGAAGTCCGCCTGATCCTTGGGTCGTGACGCCTTCGCTTTGAAAAGCAGCACCAGCTCCGGCACCAGATACGGGATGCCGTCTGCAGTCCACTCGATAATCGCGTCGTACGGCAACCGCAGGCTCTCGTCCCGCCGACAGATCCACGTCCCACCCTCATGCGGCTCGCGGAAGACATCGAACAGGAACTGACCGCTCACCGGATCCCGCAGCCAGGTCTGGTGCGTGGCCGCGAGCACCTCAGCTCCTGCCCTCACCCAGACCCGTCCCGAGCCCACCGCGTCAAACACGTACTGGGGGAAGCGGTCCCGAACCTCCGTGAACCCCGCCGCGGGCACCGCGATCTCCAGATCACCGTGGGGCCGCGTCTGGCCTCCGCGGAACAGATCCAGCGCCCACCCTGCCGCGACGCACCAGGGCGCACTGACACCAGCCAACCGCTCCGCAACCTGTTCCGGCCGCCAGGCATTCGCCCACCGAGCATCCAGTTCGTCCGCATCAAGGACAGCCCCGCCGGGCGGCACAGCATCGGTCATCGGACCAAACTACTGCCTCAACTGGGTAGTTCAGAGAAGAGCAGCAATGCGTCCAGCCGGCCGCCGACGAGTTCGGCGTAGCGCCGTCCCGGCTTCGGGCCCGGGTGGTCGGGGTCGGTGCCGTAGATCCGGCCGCGCGGCAGCTGCTCATCGTCGCTGTCCATGCCCCTCAGCCTCGCAGCCGCCACCGACAACGAGGGCTTGCCCCGGTGCCCCTGGGCACCTCCCTCCCCCGCTGCCGGGAGGCTCGGGTCAGAAGCTGTGTTCCGTGCCCCGTACGCTCGTCCGTCGACAGGCCGACGTAGACGGAGAGAGCGCATGGCAACGGGTAGGGACATACGCGGGCTCGCGGCAGGAGCCGACCGAGCGGCCCAGCCGGCCGAGAACGCCCCTTCCCGACGCCCGCGCCGTAAGGGCCCGATTTGCTGGATCTGTTCAACAGCGCGTCCGTAGCGGCCTCGGTGGCCCTGATGTGGTTCGCGCCGGTGGTGCCCCTGCCGGCCTTCCTGCGCGGCCCGGCCTTTGTGCTTGTCATGGACGCTGCCGGAGCCGATGCTCAGCTCCCCCGTGCCCGATCCCGATCTGCGGCCCGGCTGGGCCGCAGAACCTAAGTGGGGCGGGTTCCGGGCTCTGGTCTCCGTCGACCGCACCGCGGGCGGTGGCCCGCCGCGAGCGGGGGCCGCGCCGGTGTCACGCCGGACCGATGACCTTCTTGCGCATGTGCCCATAAACCACCGACGTCCGTACGTCGGCGAGTTCCGGGCGCTTCGCCAGCTTCTCCAGGACCACTGCGTGCAGATGGTCGGTGTCCCGGACGGCGACGTGCACGAGGAAGTCGTCGTTCCCGGTGAGGACGAAGATCGAGATGACCTCGGGCATCCCCTCCAAGAAGCTCTGGAAGGCCTCGATCACAGCACGTGTCGGCGGGCGGACGCGTACGGCGATCACCGCCTGCAACCCGCGGCCGATCGCCGCGAGGTCTGCCTCCGCATGAAATCCCGTCAGGATGCCGCTCCTGCGCAGCGACCGGATTCGCTCCAGACACGTGGACGGGGCGATGCCGAGTTCATGGGCCATGTCCCGGTTGGTGCGCCGACCGTCCTCCTGGAGCATCCGCACCAACGCCGAATCTAGTTCGTCCACGCTTGCCTCACTCCGCCGGATTCCGAAGGTAATTCGGACTCTTCGCATCACCTTCGATGATCTAGTTAACCTCCAGCCTAGTTGACCGATGTTTGTTCGGTCACCGCGCGATGGGCGGCAGAGAGGGGCGACTTGCTATGCGCGAACGAGGACCCACGGTGTGGGCGGTGTGTGCGGTCATGGCGGCCGCGCTGTTCTGGAGCAGTTCGTACGCGGTGACCAAGCAGGTGCTGGAGGATGTCGGCCCGCTCAGTATCGGCGCCATCAGGTTCACCCTCGCGGCGTTACTTCTGGGCGTGATGGTACGGCTGAGCAGGCACCGCCCGGCCCGTCCGGACCCCCGGCAGCGGCGGCAGCTCTACCTGAGCGGGTTCCTCGGCATCACCGTGTACTTCATCCTCGAGAACGTCGGCGTCGACCTGTCCACGGCGTCCGACGCGTCGCTGATCGTGGCCACGTACCCGCTGATGACGATGCTGGTGGAACTGGTCGTCTTGCGCACCCGGATGCCGCTGCCGCGTGTGACGGGCGTGTTGCTGGCCACCGTCGGCGCCTTCCTCGTCGTGCGCAACGGGGCCGAGGTCGGCGGCAGTTCGCGCTGGCTGGGGGACATCCTGCTGCTGCTCGGCGGGCTGGCCTGGGCCGGCTACAACGTGCTCGGCAAGCGCGCGAGCGCCGGCCAGGACGCCGCGAGCGTCACTTACTACCAGACCCTGGCGGGCGCGGCCGGCTTCCTGCTCGCGTCCCTGCTGGAGGCCGACGACTGGCGGATGCCGGGCGCGACCGCCTCATCACTGCTGGTCTACCTGGCCGTGGCATGCTCGGTCGGCGGCTTCCTGCTCTACAACTACGGCCTGCGCAGGATGGCGTCGAGCGTCGCGGTCAACATCCTCAACCTGGTACCGGTCTTCGGCGTCATCGGCGCCGTCGTGATCAACGGGGAGTCGATCCGGCTCGCCCAGGTGACGGGCGGCATGATCATCATCGTCGGGGTGGCGCTGGGCATGATCGAGCGGGGACAGGAGGCCACGGCGAATCCGGGCGCGAGGGGAAGCGAGCCTTCCGGGACTGCGACCGCTCGGACTACGGCAGAGGAGGGGCCCGTGCCGGACGAGCCCGAAGCGGCTGTACCGACCGCGCGTGCAGTGATCGACGGGGCTCAGTAGCCGCCAGGGGTGTCGCTGGTGCGCCCCACGTCGACGCTGGTGACTTCGTCATCATCATCAACGCGGACAAGGTGCACCTCCCGCAGCGGCCAATCAGGGATCCCAGTCCCGAACAGCGCATCCTCGTAATACTGCCCCTCCACCAGTTGGACGGCGGTGGGGAAGCCGCGGAGTACCGGGTGTGGGGGCGCGCGCCGGAGCACGTGCGTCCCGTCGACGGCGTCGACTACGACCAAGTCGTCACCGAGCACCTGAAACCGCCGCAGCAGTCGGTCGTCCACGAGGGCTCGAGGAGTGCCGGCCTTCGGGATGGGTGCTCCAGAAGCTGGGTGACGGTCGCGGCCCGTCCGGCGGGGTGCTGCACGCACGCTATGCGGATGCGCCCAGGAACTCACGCCCATCCTGCGCGGCTTCGACCATGGCGCCGACTCCTCAAGTGACGACTCCTGACCCCGGGCGCCGCCGCAGACTGGAAGCGGCCCGCAGCGCGAACCGTGAGCTGGCCCGGGGCCTTGACCAGCGCGGATGACTACCTGATGGGTCACCGTTACTGCGGCGCTGGGGCGGAGTGCAGATCCAGGGCAAGGCTCGCCGGGATGGCGTCGAAGGCTTGTTCAACGCGGCGGGCCAGGGTCTTCCTGCCGCCGTGGCCGCGGCGCTTGTCATAGCCGTCAGGGCCGCGGCCGGCGACCCAGTTGCGGGCGCCGCAGCGCCAAGCACTGAGGGCGAACTCGCCGAGGAGACGCAGCCGTACGTCCTCACGGCTGTCGGTGCCGAGGCGTTCTTCGAGGATCTCCACCAGGCGCTGCTGGACCTTCATGGAGGACACCAGGCTGTGGTCGTGCAGGACAGGGGTGCCAGCGGCGAGGCGGCGGGTGCGCAGGAAGCGTTGGTCCCATTCGTCGGGCATGGACAAGAGGGCCGCGGTCAGCGAGGTGCGCAGCGCGTCAAGTGCCGGCCCGGGGGCGGTGTGCGCTTCGAAGTGGGCGGGGTAGGCGTCCCAGAGTTCGCCCTCGGCGGCCATGGCGACGTCTTCCTTGGTGCCGTAATAGCGGAAGAAGGTGCTGCGGCCGATCTCGGCGTGGGCGGTCAGTTCTTCGAGGGTGACGCGGTCGAAGCCACGCTCGCTGAACAAGGTCAGCGCGGAGTCGGCGAGAGCGCGGCGGGTGCGCTGCTTCTTGCGTTCACGCAACGGCAAGGCGCTGTCGTCGTCGGGGGCGGGGGCGTCGGTGGCCACGAGGCCAGATTACCGATGCGGGACCCGGGCCTGAATGGCACTGGAGTCATTTCGGCACCCATGACAGGCTCGGACTCAGTCTCACTTTCTGAGTGTGGGCCGGGCTCAGCCCTGCCCGCCCGTTCGACGTGTGGGGAGAGCTGTCGTGATGCTCCGTACCGAAACTCCGCCCGAGATCACCCGCGCCGATGCGCACACGGTGGTGATCACCCTGCGGCACGCAGGCGGCGCCGCGCGCCAGCAGGCCCTGGCCGAGGCAGCGGCTGCCGGCCGGGAGCAGGAGCCTTGGCCGGGTGGGCTGTTGAGCTGGTCGTTATTCGCAAGTACCGACGGGCAGGCGTTGATGGCGTACGAGCAGTGGGTCGACGATGCATCCCTCGATGCGGCTCTGGCCTCACCGGCGCCGTACGTGCCGGGGATCGTGGGCACTGAGCCGTCCGCGCCGGTCCGCTACCGCGTGCACCGCTCCCATGTGGGCGTGGCCGGGCAGGCTGAGGTCGGGTGTGTGGTCACCCCGGTGTTCGATGTGGATGGACCGGAGCGGCAGCGGCACTTCATCGACGAGGTGTTCACGATGATCAAGGACGTGCCGCCGATGCCTGGTTCGATCGCCGCGCACTTTCACACCAGCACCGATGGCACCCGGGTCTTCAACTATGCGGAGTGGACGGATGAGCAGGCCCACATCGACGCCGTTACTGCCGACGACCCGCAGCGCATCCGGAGCCGCATCACCGGTGAGATCGAGGGTGTGCGGCCGTGCGGATACCGCCGCTGGCACCTGCGCACCGCCCTGACCACGGCACCGTGATGTCCGCTGACGCCGCGACGTCGAAGGGCACTCCGGGTGCGGGGCGGGGCTCGCTTACGGTGCTGCTGCTTGCCTCCAGCTGGGGGTGATGGGCGGCGCCACCATCGCCTGCGGCCACACGGTCCACTTCCACCAGCTCCAGCGCGGCACCTCCGACCGGATCCGTAACCGGCGGGTGAACGAGCGCGCCGGCAAGGAAGTCGCCGGCGAGGACATCGTCAAGGGATTCGAGGTGGGCGAGGGTAAGTACGTGATCGTGGATCCGGACGAGCTGGACCAGATCGCGCCGGGCCGCTCCCAGACCATCGAGGTCTCCGACTTCGTCGGCCTGGAGGAGATCGAGCCGGTCCACTTCGACCGCACCTACGACCTCGCCCGTGCGGCCAGGAGTACACCAAGGTCCACGAGCTGCTGCGGGCGGCGCCGGCCCGGGCGAACATGGCCGGCATCGCCACGTTCGTGATGCGCGGCAAGCAATATCTGACCGCGTTGCGCGCCGAGGACAACGTCCTGGTGCTCCAGACCCTCGGGCTGACGAGGTGCGCGATCCGGGCCAGGAGCTGCCCGAGCTGCCCTCGGGACGTGCGGGCAAGGGCAAGGAGCTGGATATGGCGCTCCAGCTGATCGACTCCCTCAGCGGGCCGTGGGAGCCGTCCCGCCACCACGACACCTATCAGGAGAAGGTGCGGGAGCTGGTGACGGCGAAGGCCGAGGGCCAGGAGATCGCCGTGGCCGAAGAGCCGCCTCAGGCGACCAACGTGGTCGACCTGATACAGGTGCTGCAGGGCAGCATCGACGCCGCCCGCGGCGGCCGCACCGGCGGCGAGCCACGGCAGACGAAGACAGGCCACGCCCGCAAGACGGCCCGGAAGCCCGCCGGGAAGGGCGCGAAGAAGACCGTCGCCCAGAAGGCGCCGCCGAAGACGGCCCGCGCACCGTCCGCATCCGGCAGCCGGCGCGGCACGGGCAAGAGCGAGCTGCGGCAGCTGAGCAAGGCGGAGCTGTACGAGCGGGCCACCACCGAGCAGGACCTCCCCGGCCGGTCGAAGATGCCCCGCGAGGAACTCATCGATGCCCTCGCCCGCGCCGGACGCCGCCGGAAGAAGAGCGCCGCCTGACCCTGCACCGTGCCGCACGCCATGTCGTGGCCACTGCAGGAGCCGATGCCGAGCTCCCCCGTGCCCGATCTCCGTCTGCGCCGGCTCGTCGTCCGCTCGTGGCCTTTCCCGTACTGCACCCCATGTTTCCCGGATCTTTCTCGAATCGCCGGACGACCACTTGCCATCGACCGGCGACCTCCGTATGTTCGTACGAACATAAGACATACGAACGTAAGACATACGGACGTACTTCAAATCCAAGGGAGCTCGCGATGGCGGCAACTCGGCCGGTGGCACTAGTGACAGGTGCCTCATCCGGAATCGGCAAGGAGACGGCCCGCGCCTTCGCCACGGCGGGCTTCGAGGTGATCGGAACCGCTCGCAACACCGCGCGAGTCACCGCGCCCACCGGGGTGACCTACCTCGACCTCGACGTCACCAGCGACGAATCGGTCGCCTCCGTGGTCAAGCAGGTGATCGACCGGTTCGGGCGCATCGACGTCCTGGTCAACAATGCCGGCGTCGGCGCCAACGGCGCCGCCGAGGAGTTCTCCGTCGCCCGGACGCAGGAGGTCTTCGACGTCAACGTCTACGGCATCATGCGGATGACCAAGGCGGTTCTGCCGCACATGCGCACGCAACGGCGCGGACGCGTCATCAACGTCTCCTCCCTCAGCGGGTTCGTCCCCAGCCCGTTCATGGCCATCTACACCTCGACCAAGCACGCGGTCGAGGGCTACTCCGGGTCGCTGGACCACGAAGTCCGCGAGCACGGCGTCCGGATCCTGCTCGTCGAGCCCGGGCCGATCAACACCCCGTTCGGGGACCACAGCGTGCAGGGCGACACCCCATTGCCGCTCTACACGTCGGGACGGCGCACCTTCGACGAGGTGCTGGCGAAAAACACAGCCGGCGGCGACGATCCCTCCGTCGTGGCCAAGGTGATCGTCGCGGCGGCCACCGACCGGAACCCGAAACTGCGGCGCACCGCCGGCTCGACGGCCGCAAGCATCAGCTTGTTCCACCGCGTCCTTCCGGCCCGGATCTTCGACCGCATCGTCCGCAGGTTCAACCGGATGCCGAACTGACGCTCACCTTTCGCGTGCCCGAACCCGTCCGAAACCGACGGCGGGGTCCCCGCGCCCCACGACCCCAAACTGCAGACCGCCAGGATCAGCTTCCCCGCTCTTCTTGCAGGCGCGGCCCGCTGACCTGGCCAGGGTGGCAGCCGCGGCGCAAGCCCCGGCTCCCATGGAGGAACACATCGTGCGGTACACGAAAGAACACAAGCAGGAGACACGGCAGCGGATCATTGCGACGGCCGGCCGCCGGCTCAAGCGCGATGGCATCGACGGCTCCGGAGTCGCCACGCTTATGAAGGACGCGGGCCTGACCAACGGCACCTTGTACGCCTACTTCGAGTCCAAGGACGAACTCGTCGCCACCGCGGTCGCCGATCAGATGCGCGCACAGCACGCGAACATCGTCACCCAGGCGGCGCCCGGCCGTGCCGGACTCGAGCAGATCGTGCGCTGGTACTTCTCCCCCGAGCAGCGCGACAGCATCGAGGACGGCTGCCCCAACGCCGCCCTGCTCGACGAGATCGCACGCTCCACGGATCCCACCAGGCAGGCGTACACCGACGGCGCGCTGGTCCTCGTCGACGACTTCGCCGCCCGCCTGGCGCCCCACGATCCGTCGTCGGCGCGTCTGAAAGCACTTGGCCTGCTCGGCATGCTGGCCGGGACGCTGCAACTCTCTCGTGCCCTGACCGACCGGCAGCTCGCCGACCAACTCCTCGAACAGGGCATCCGCAACGCCCTCGCCCTGCTGGATGCCGAGCAGCACAAGTGAGACGCCATCCGCGTACTGATCAGAAGCGGTCCGGTCGAACAAGGTCGGCGGCTCCCCCGACAACCGCATCCGCTTCGCCGTCGAGGTCGCCACCGCCCTGGCAGACGAGATCGGCCACACCGACTACCCCACCCTCACCGCCTGACAAACCCCAGCGACACCGGCCCTGGCAGGCCGGTATGCCAAATAGCCCCATGGAGGTACCACATGTCTGAGCACGCTGCTGTTGAACTGAGCCCGGAGGCGATCCGATTCGCGGAATGGCTGGCCACGGGGGCGAATCCCCCGTCCGAGCTGGATGCCGCGCGCATCCAGGCGGAGCAAGTCCATCTCGCGGCCCGGGAGCCGGAAGGCGTCATCTACCGGGAGGTGGACGCGGGTGGTGTGCTGGGCATCTGGTGCGAACCCGTCGACGCCAACACCGACTACGTCCTCCTGCACGGTCACGCCGGGGGCTCCGTTCTGTCGTCGGCGTTCGTCGACCGAAAGCTCGCCGGCCATATCGCCAAGGCCGCAGGGGCGCCCGTACTGGTGCTGGACTTCCGGCGAGCGCCGGAACACAAGTACCCGGCCCAGGTCGACGACGCGGAGGCGGCCTTCAACTGGCTGCTGTCCGAAGGGTATGCGCCGGGAAACATCATCACGATCGGCCACTCGATCGGCGGGTTCATCGCCGTCGCCCTGGCGCTTCGCCTCCGTGACAAGAAGCAGCCGCTGCCCGGCGCCATCGTGTCGATCTCCCCCTGGTGCGACCTCGAGATCGCCAACGAGACCATCGCGGCCAACGCCGGGACGGACAAGATACTCAGCAAGGAACTGCTGGAGTTCTTCCGGGAGTCCTGGATCGGCGGCACGGGCATCGAGTTCACAGACGTCCGGATCAATCTGAACCGGGCGGACCTGAGCGGCCTGCCCCCGACCCTCGTCTCCTGGGGAACGTACGAGGTCCTGGCCGGCGAGGACGAGGAGTTCGCCGCCCGCGTCAAGGACGCCGGAATCGACACGACGACCGTCGTGGTCCCCGGCGGCCAGCACTCGTACGTCTACGGCGCCGGCCGCATTCCGGAGACCGACGCCGCCATCGCACGGATCGGCGCCTGGGTCCGGGAGAAGACCAAGATCTGAGCGAGCGGTCCGGGTGCGGCAGTCGGAACAGTCGCGAGCCTGCCGGGTCGGGACGGGGGGGAACGGACGCGAACATGGCCTGCGGTGGCGCGCAGGTCCGCTCCGGTCCGCGAGAGTCTCACGCAGTTGCGCGCCGGCCTTCCATCCGTCGGTCGCACCGGCTTCACAACCGTCCCCACTCCCCACTCTCGACGCCGACCGCCCGCCGGGTGGCCAGACGATTCCTTACACCCCTCGATGAGGGGAAAGAACGAGGACCCGATGAGTACCTTCCACCCCGATCTCAAACGAGGTCGCTTCATCCCCAATGTTTCCTACGGGCGTCTGTCGTCGCGCATCGTGCGGAGCGTGAAGTGGCGCTCGACCGATCCAGGGCCGGACGTCACGGTTCAGGAGATAGTCGTTCCTGGGCCGAAGGACGCACCGCCCGTCTCGCTTCGCGTCTTCCAGCCGACCGGCCTGAAGACAGCGGCTCCGGCGCTGCTCTGGATTCACGGAGGCGGGCTGATCTTCGGCGCACCCGAGCAGGACGACCGTACGAACATCGCCTTCGCCCGCGAGCTCGGCATCACCGTCGCCGCGGTTCGTTATCGACTGGGGCCGGACCATCCCGCGCCCGCCGCGGTCGAGGACGCCTACTCCGCGCTGCGAGGACTGGCCGAGCGCGCGAGCGACCTGCACATCGACATCGATCGCATCGCGATCGGCGGTGCCAGCGCAGGCGGCGGAATCGCCGCCGCCCTAGCGCTGCTCGCCCATGACCGGGCCGAGATCCGTCCGGCGTTTCAACTGCTCCTCTACCCCATGCTGGACGACCGCACGACGACGAGAACCGACCTGGACACCCTCAAGGTGCGCGTCTGGACGCCCAAGAGCAACCGGTACGGCTGGTCGTCCTACCTCGGCGACGCGGTCGCGGGCCCCGACGTCTCCCCGTACGCGGCCGCCGCCCGCCGCGAGGATCTCACCGGTCTTCCCCCGGCCTGGATCGGCGTCGGCACCCTCGATCTCTTCCACGACGAAGACGTCGAGTACGCGCGCCGGCTCAGTGACAGCGGCGTCCCCCGCGACCTCGACGTCGTCCCCGGCGCTTTCCACGGCTTCGACCTCGTGTTTCCCAAGGCCGAGGTCTCGCGGGAGTTCTGGCACAGTCAGGCACGGGCGCTGAAGGGCGCACTGTGAGACCGACCGAAAACGAAGGCAGACGGACTCCTCACGGCGGCGACAACGGGATCGGGCGGCACGTGGTGCCCGGACGACATCTGTGGAGTCGTCGAGGTCGTCGGCGCCGGAACCACCCCGTTCAAGCCGGGTGACGAGGTCTTCGGCATGCTGCCACTGGCCTGACCGAGACCGGTCCGGCCACGGCGGTCACCCGGGCGGCCGATGGCCCGGGTGAAAGGCATGGCGCGTGACGTGGACGCTGCCGGAACCGATGCTGACCTCGCCCCTGCCCGAGTCCGAACTGCGCCCCGGCTGGGCCGCAGGCGGCGGTCGGCATGGAGGGCGTGGTCTACAAGCGGCTGGACAGCCGTTACGAGCCGTCCGTGCGCGGGTGGCGGAAGTACAAACGGGCTTGATTGCACTGAATCTCGGACCAGGAGGCCGCAGGGTCAGGGCTCGTAGGGTCCAGCGGGCTGCCGTCGTCAGGGGTGTTGTCGGCCTCTTCGGTGCGATCCTGTCCTCGGAGCTGCCGCTCTCGGGCTGTACCAACTCGTGGCCACTTCACCTTGCGGCAGCTGGTTGCACAGCTAGAGCTCGCCCTCGACCGGCAAGCGGTCACATGAAGAGTGCAAGACCAGAACACCGCCGCTTCACCAGTAAAACAGCCCCCGACTCCCACTGGTACCGCAGATGTCAGCAGGGTCAGAGGGCTACGGGCAGCGGTTCTCGGGCGTCTCGGCGAGGGCCGGGCTTGCGCCACACGGTTACTTCAATGCCGCTTTCACGGTGAAACGTCCCCAGCTGCCGTAGGTCTCGGAGAAGACGGGGAATCCACTCTTCTGACCCTACGGACGGGACGGTCGCACACGAGGAGAGTTCCATGGCGCAGCAGACCTTCGATCCCAACAGGCTGACGTTCGAGCAGGGGGTGGAGCGCATCAAGAACGCGGTCCGTGAGAGCGGATTCGACGTCGAGAGCCGCATCGTCACGTCGAGGGACCCGGGGGTCGAGAAGGCGCTCAAAATTCTCGAGGTCGACAATGTCCCGCCGGGCTTCCGCAAGTGGCAGCTTCCGGTGTACATGGCCTGTGAATCCCAGCTGTTCATCACGGTTGGCGAGCCGGGTGCCCAGGCGTCCCCGCACGCGCACAACGACGGCGCCGGCGTCCGTTTCATCGCGGGCGGGTCGATCGTCTACAACGGCCATGAGCTCACGGCCGGGGACTGGATGTACATCCCGGCGGGCATGGAGTACTCCTTCGAGGTCGGCCGTTACGGCGCGCTGATGTGTTACTGCTACTGCTGCTGCTGCGCCTGAGCAGGGGCTGATTCCGGCAGCCGTGAGCCGCGGCAGTCGGTGAGCTGGACGCGCACGCAGTGTGCTCCGGCGGCGAGGAGCACGACGGAGTAAGGTTCGGGTGTACCAACCGTCTGAAACCCAGTTCTGGTGGGACCATCCTCGCTCGCGTGCCGCCTCTTCACCCGGCCGTCGGGACCCCTGTCGGCGGGTGTCAGCACGCCACGACAAGGGTTACGGCTACCAGCACCTGCGGCGCTGGCTGTCCTCCCGCGGCATCCGGCAGCGCCTCGCCCGCAAAGGCATCGAGTCATCCCAACGACTGGGCGGCACCGCTGGATGTGGAACGGACCATGTCCTGGCTGTCCGGCTGCCGACGCCTCCACCGCCGCTACGAGCGCAAGCCGGAACACTTCCTCGCCTTCACCGCCATCGGCACGGCCCTCATATGCCACCGCCGGCTCACCAACGCAATGACGGCTTACAGTTGGTCCCCCCTGCTGGCTGGTTCCGGAGGATGCGGCCCGCCACCGTCCTTGATGTCCTGCTCGCAGGTTCGTCCGTCGTAGGACTGGTCATTGGGGATCAAAAGCACTCCGGCAACCTGCTCAGGGTGCTCGACGGCGAGCCAGTCGTCGCCCGTGAGGGCACCGTCCGGCCCGAACGCCTGGGATGAATAGACCGTCTGACACCCCAACGCCACGCGCTCCCTATCGACCGCGCAGGCGTCCACTGCAGGGCCGGATATCTCGTCGGCACCGTCGAAGCGGTAGCGGAAGTGGACCTGGTCACCTTCGGAGGGCGCCTGCGGGTGAGGCTCAAGGCGCCAGTCAACGACCTCGGCGGTGACGCCGAAAGGCCGCCCAGACGTGTCCTCGACCTGCACCCTGACACCCGCCTCACCGCGCTCCGCAGTCGTGTCGGTGCAGCCCCAGTGGGAAGAACAACCGGACAGGGCGAAAATCACCAAAACCACCGGAGCACCGGCAAGTATCCGTGCGGGGAACACTCAGGTGACCTCCAGTCAGGGCCGAGCGGAGCAGTGTATCCCGGGCATGGCAGCTGCGGTCGAAAGCGACGAGCGCCGGCGGCGGTCAATCCTCGCCCCCATCACCAACCCCCACCAGCCTCATCAACTCTCGCCGACTCACCAAGTGAAACAACGTCTAAAAGGTCAAACAAAGGCGTTGGACCCTGGCGGTGGGTGATCAGGCAGGTGGCGAGGCCGAGGAAGGCTTCATGGATGCCGTCGCGTCTCCCAGCGGATGCGCAGAACTCGCCGGCAGCCACGCGGACCGCACCTGGGACAAGCGCATGCGCGAATTCATCAGCCCCGACCTGCTCATCCTCGACGACTTCGCCATGCGCCAGCTGTCCGCGTCCCAGGCCGATGGCCTCTACGAACTCGTCTCCGAGCGGCAGGGCCGGTCCTTGGTCATCACCAGCAACACGGCACCCAGCGACTGGTATCCGCTCTTGCCCGACCCGGTTGTCGCCGAGTCGCTCCTGGATCGCCTGCTCAACGCCAGACACCAAGTCATCATGAACGGCCCCAGCTACCGGCCCAACAAAGAGCCGAAGGGCCCCACCGACAAGCCGGGCATGCTCGAACGGCTAGCGCGACGGTCACTGCTGTCACAGGTCCTCGCTACTCTCACCGGGTCGAGATCAAGGAGGATCGGGTGCTTGAAGGCGTGCTGATCACGGAAAGTCTGCGGGTCGGAACCGAGTTGGCCGGAGTCCCGCTGCACGTCACCAAGATTGCGAGAGTGGAGGTGAACAATACGACTGCCGAGCAGCCGCAGCAGTGGACTCTCGTGGACTTCGCTGCCGAGGAGGCCGACGCCGTGCGTCTGGCCGAGCAGCTGGCTGGCTGCCTGGCCCCGACCGGCGGCTGGTATGTCAACTACAACACAACCGCGGAGGCGTTCGTGGTCTTCGCCGGCAAGGTCTTCCGCTATCCGCGCAAGCAAGCGGAAGGCCGTCGGCAGGCGCAGGATTACGCGCGCTCCATCGGGATCCCCGAGCCGCAGCTGGACTGGCAGGACTGACCCGTCGTACCCCGCGTCACCAGCGGGGCCCGACTGCCGCTACGGCCACCACCTGCGGAATTACGTGATCGTCGACACGTCACATGCGGCGGACGGCTCCTCGCTGCTTGTTCTGCCCCTCTACGCGTTCGTCGCGGATTATCAGCCAGCACGGCAACGGGCAGGGCGGCGCTCTCAAGTTTTGGACCACCGCCCGCGCCGCGCACCACTCGCGCTGGTCATCTGCGGTGAGGCAGGCGCGAACCCGGTGTTCGAGGACGGTTCCGGCGACTTCGTGACGCTGCCTGCCGGCAGGGGGCGCGCTACCGATGAGCAGCCGGTCACCCCCTTGGCTGAGAGTGCCTCCTTCCGTCCTCTTTTCGTCCCCCGTATCTTCAGAGAACTCTGTGTCTCGCAGAACAGGGGCCCCTCCTTTGGCCCACGATGACGCCATCGTGGCCCTGCTCGGCGTCAAGGCCGAACTCGCCCGAAAGACGGGCGTGTTCGGCAACTTCGCGATCAGCTTCTCCGTCATCTGCAACCTCGCCGGCGGAATGAGCCCGACTACCAGCTCACCACCCACGCCAGCACCGCCCAGCAGGGCGGACTGAAGGAGGACGTCTGATGCACAACAGCCACCACGAACAGCGCGACGAGCAACCCACGGCACTCAGGCCCTGGCCCACTGGAGCCGTCACGCTGGGGGCGTTCAAGGAATCCGTCCGGAGTGGGGAGATCACAGCGGTGAGACTCGCCGTGCCGGACATGCAGGGCCGGCCCAAGGGCAAGATCCTCACCGCTCCCGTCTTCGTGGACCGGATGAACTCCGAAGCGGGGATGTGCGCCTACGTCCTGGCCACAGACGTCGACATGACCCCGCTCGATGGCTTCGCCCTCACCGGCTGGGAGCAGGGTTATGGCGACCTCGGTGTGAAGGCGGATCCGAGCAGCATCCGCCTCCTGCCCCACCAGCCCGGCACGGCCCTCATCATGGGGGACGTCTTCCACCACGACGGCCGACCCGTCGAGGTCGCTCCCCGCCACATGCTGCGCACTCAGCTGGAGCGCCTGGCCGATCTCGGCTGTCAGGTGGCGCTGGGCACGGAGGTTGAATTCGTGCTGTACCAGGGCACTGGCCAGGAGGCGCACAGGTCGGCATACCGTGGTCTGCGCCCGGCCTGGTCTGGCGACCTCGACTACGCCCTCAGCCATCCCCCGGAAGTCGCTGACTTCTTCCAGCGCCTCCACGATGCCCTGCGGGAAGCGGGCGTTCCCGTCGAGGCGATCAAGACCGAGGGTGCGGCAGGCCAGGTCGAAGTGACCTTCGCCTATGGCGAGGCGATGTCGGCGTGCGACGCCTACACCGCCTTCCGGCTCATCGTGCCGGACCTCGCTCAGCGGGGCGGTATGACTCCGACGTTCATGGCGGCGCCCGCGACCGGCATTGGCAGCGGCCTGCACTTGCACCTGTCGCTGTGGTCCGCCAGCGGCAACGAGTTCGCCTACCACGGGAGCGGGGACCTGCCTCCGGTGTTGGAACGGGCCATTGCCGGCCTGGTGTCCGGCATGCCACACCTGGCTCCGCTGTATGCCCCCACCCCCAACGCCTACAAGCGGTACGCTCCGCACACCTTCGCCCCGACCAGCTATACCTGGGGCTTCGACAACCGCACCTGCGCCATTCGCGTCACCGGTGTCGGCGAGAGCGCCCACCTCGAAGTCCGCCTGCCGGGCGCCGACGCCAATCTCTACCTCGCCCTCACTGCCGCCTGCGCCGCGATCATCCACGGTATCCAGGACCACCCCGAGCTTCCGGCGCCCTGTGGCGGTGACGCCTACACGGCAAGCGACGCCGCCCCCGTGCCAGCCGACCTCACGGAAGCCATGGACAGCTTCATCGGCAGCAAGGTCGTGTACGACGCACTCGGGGAAACGGTCATGAACCACTACGCCCGCGCGGCCCAGGCCGAACTCGCCTGGCACCGCAGGCAGGTCTCCGACGTTGAGCGCGAGCGGGGTTTCCGTGCTTGATCTTCCCCTTCGCCCACAGAGATCCAACAGGTGAGCTCAGCAAGTCGAGCCACGTGGCCCGGCCCGGCCCCACCCGCCTGACCCAGGCAGTCCCCTCTTCACTCGCCTACTGCGACCACAGCAGGAAACCGTGCCGACGGAAACGATCGAACTCATCGCCTACGTGGTCGTCGGCCTCGACCTCCGGCAGGCGGAGCCCACGACCAGCCCAAACCGGCACCGGCTCCTACCGCCTCGCCATCACCCAAGCCCGGGCCGCTGTCCAGGACACCACAGGCTAGGTGATCGATTGACGTCGCAGTCGTCGCAGCACGGAACAGCCGTCGGCTGCTGGAGTCGAGTACCCATGTGGGTAAGTACGCGTACTCAAGCAGGGCGAGCGGTGGTGACCCGAGACTCTGCATATGACCCACATCCGTGCCTCCATCAGCGCATTCGCCCATCACCGTCGCGGCCTCGCGGCTGCCGCTCTCGCCTGTCTGGCACTCACCGGCTGCGGAAGTGAGGTGAAGGGCAGTGGCCCACAGGATGAGCCGGTCACCAGCGTCGCCTCTAAGGCGAGACCCACACAGCCATCCCCCGAGCAGGAGGCGTTCGCGGCGATGCTGGATATGTACGCGCAGGCGTGTCCCCCGTCCGACGGGGTCCCGCCGGCACCGCCCGGAAAGTCGACCAGTCCGGAACCGGTGCGGAGTCTCGCCCCTGGGGAAACGCCCCCAACTGACCCGATCGAGCCCGGCCCTCCCACAGGGCCTGCGGCCGAGTTGGACCGGCACGATTCGTGCACGAGCGTCCACCACGAACAGCGCATCATCGAGGCGCTGCAAAAGGTCGTGGAGCCCACCCCCGCCAAGGTCCGGAAGACCCTGAACAGCCTCGGTTACATCGACGAACGCATTCACGGCCTCAAGCAGGACGGCGAGACCACGCGCTTCTACCTCGACCTGCGCGAGAATGGCGGCCAGCTGTGCGAGGCGGGTCTGGCGGCGGGCGAGACAACGGAAGTCACCCCGTGTGTAGCCCCCGCCACCGGACCGTTCACCGTCAGGACAGAAGAGCGCCCATAACCGGGAGTAGGTGTTCGGCGTTCGGGAAATAGGGGCGGCGGTCGCTGGTCGCGCCGCCAGTCGGAGCGTTGCCGTCCACCGCGCTGCCCGCTGATGGGACGGCCGCCTCGGTGACGACCGCCCACCCGACGTGGTCGGTGTGCAGATGTGTGAGCACCACGGTGTCGACTTCGGCCGGGCCGATGCCCGCGGCGGCGAGCGACTCGGGGAGCACACCCTGCACCGGCGCCCACGAGGCGGCCGGGCTGTCCGCCGGAGCGATCCCGGCGTCCACGACGGTGAGGCCTTTGTCGCCGCGGATCGCGTACGCGCGGAACTCAAGCCGCCAGCGGCCCTCGGCGTCGACCGCGCCCGAATCGTATCGGTCGGCCCCGGCTCACTAGGCTTGGACGACGGGGTCGGCCGGTGGGTCATCGGTGCTGCCGGCCGCCTGTGGTGTTCCAGGGCCAGGTGACCAGGGTGGTGCGCATCAGCCGAGTAGCGGTCGAGAGACGGCTGTCGGCGGCCCGGTGCAGGGTGAGGGTGCGGCGGCAGGCGGGGTCGTCGATGCCGATCCAGGCGCCTGGTGCGCTGATTTCGGCACCACGGGCCATGGCTGGGATGAGGGTGAGGCCTATGCCGGCGCTGACCAGGCCCGCGAGGGCGGCCGGCTCGTCGCCCTCGCAGACGATCCGCGGGGTCAGATTCCGGTCGGCGAAGAGCCGGTCGAGCAGGCGGCGCTGCCAGTGGCCGGGCCGTGAGATCACAAACGGCTCCTCGCGCAGTTCCTCGACACTGACCAAGGAGCGGGAGGCGAGCCGGTGGTCGGGCGGCGCGGCCAGCCAGACCGGCTCGTCGTGCAGGTGGACGCTGTCCAGTCCGTCGCCCGGGATCGGCTGGGAGGCGACGCACAGGTCGACCTCGCGGGCGTGCAGGGCGCGGTGCATGTCCGCGGCGGGCATCTGGTGGAGTTCGACGTCGATATCGGGGTGGGCGTCTTTGTAGGCGGCCAGGGGGCCGGTGATCGTCAAGAACGTCTCCGAGGCCAGCCGTACGCCGCCGACGCCGCCGCGGGCCGCCTCGGCGACAGCCCGGCGTCCCGCTTCCAGCTCCCCGAGGGAGCGCTCGACGTGCTCGCGGAAGAGCCGCCCCGACTCATTGAGCCGCAGACGACCGGCCCGGTCGAACAGCGGCGCGCCGAGTTCGGACTCCAGCCGTGCGATGGTGCGGCTCAACGACGGCTGAGCGACACGCAGTTCCCTGGCCGCCCGGCTGAGGTGCTCCAGCCGTGCGACCACGAGGAACTGCTGGAGCGCATGCAGATCCATCGCCGCTCTCTCCTCTCATAGCACCGATCGCATAACAGGATAGCCATATTGATCTTTGACGTGATGCCGTATCGCGCATGACTGTGGATGGCGTGACCACCACATATGAAAGACCATCAACAAGCTTGCGACGCTCGGGCCTTACGGGTCTGCTGTTCCGGGCGGCGGTGACCGTGCACACCGTTGCGGCCTTCGGGCAGCCGGTCTTCGCAGGCGTCTATCTCACTGGGGAGATCGGCGGCCTTGACTGGCACGCCCGCGGCGCCGACGTCGTGTTCTCCCTCGGACTGCTGCAAGCCGCCGTCGGCGCCGCGGCCTGGGCGCGGATGCGCCGCTGGTGGCCGCTAGCCGTATCGGTGCTGATCGTGGCGACCGAGACGGGGCAGTACATGGCGGGGTTGTCCGGTCTGCTGTGGGTGCACCTCCCTCTGGGTGTGATGATCATCGCCGCGTTGGCCGTGTTGTCCGCCGCGGTCTGGGTGCGGCCGCTGCCGAACCGCGCCGTGGCAAGGCGGGCCGGAGATGTGGGTGGGCCGCGGCGGGAGGAGACCCATGTCTGAGCGACCGGGACTCATCCGTGACGACGGCTGGAGCAGCACGGAGTGGCCCCGTCGGCGCGTGTTCGGACTCGGCGGTGCACTGGTGTTGGCCACGGCGGGCGGACTCGCGCTGTCCGGGGCGATGGCCCACCGTCCGGCGAGCACCGGAAACCAGCTGCGCAGCGCCGTGCCGCTGCCCGAGCCGTACACCGTGCCGCTGCCGATCCCGCCCGTCCTCGAACCGTCCGGCACCTCCAAGGGCTCCGACCGGTACGACATCACCCAGCGTCAGGTGTCCGCGGAGATCCTGCCCGGGATCCGAACGGGGCTGTGGACGTACGACGGCACCTTCCCCGGGCCTACGATCGAGTCTCGCCGCGGACGACCCGTCACCGTGGCGCACCGTAATGAGTTGCCCGTGCCGACCGTGGTGCATCTGCACGGCGGGCGCACCCCCGCCGCCTCCGACGGCTACCCCACCGACCTCGTCCTCCCCCAGAGCTGGCCCGCCCCCACAGCGCACCACGACCAGCACGACGACGGCGCACACGCCATGCCCGACCCCCGCGCGGTCATCAGCCGGATCACGCGTGAGTACACCTTCCCGATGGACCAGCGCGCGGCGATGCTCTGGTACCACGACCACCGCATGGACTTCACCGCCCCGGCGATCTGGCGCGGCCTGGCCGGGATGCACATCATCCGTGACGACACCGAGGACGCCCTCGATCTGCCCCGCGGTGAACGCGAACTGCCGCTGATGATCGCTGACCGGTCGTTCGCCTCCGACGGCTCCCTGGCCTACCCGTCCCTCGACCCCGCACTGCGCGAGCGGCCCGGCGTGAGGGCGCCCTACGCGGCCGGCGTGCTCGGCGACGTGATTCTGGTCAACGGCGCCCCGTGGCCGATCCACGAGGTGGTCACATCCCGGTACCGGCTGCGGCTGCTCAACGCCTCCAACGCCCGCCACTACGAGCTCCAGGCCGTCACCGACGACGGACGCCGACTGGATCTGGTGCAGATCGGCGCCGATCAGGGCCTGCTTGCCGCTCCCGTCACCCACACCACCGTGCCGATCGCACCGGCGGAACGCTACGACGTGGTCGTCGACTTCGCGGGTCTGCCGGCCGGCAGCCGGGTGCGCCTGATCAACCGGCTCGGCACCGGACGCACCCGCGAGGTGATGGCCTTCCGTATCGCGCGCCGCGCCCGGGAATCCACCCACATCCCCGCACGACTCGCCGACGACCTGCCCACCTGGCGGCGCTCCGAGGCAACCGCGGTCCGGGACTTCGTCTTCCGCGCCGGACAGATGCAGCATGGCCGCGGCTGGGTCATCGGCGGGCGAGCCTTCGATCCCGCGCGCACCGACATCCGCACCCGGCTCGGGGCCGTAGAGGTGT
Organism: Streptomyces africanus; assembly: GCF_030816955.1. NCBI lineage: Bacteria > Bacillati > Actinomycetota > Actinomycetes > Kitasatosporales > Streptomycetaceae > Streptomyces > Streptomyces africanus. The sequence goes on from NZ_JAUSYP010000001.1 coordinate 171,899, forward strand.
GGCGCTTCGTCGCCGACGTCCACCACCCCGTCCACCTCCACCTGGTCGGATTCCGGGTGCTGTCCCGCGGCGGGCGCGCGCCCCTGCCGCACGATGCCGGACTGAAGGACACCATCTCGCTGCGACCGGGCGAATCAGCGGAGATCATCACCCGCTTCGACGGCTACCGCGGCCGCTACCTCTTCCACTGCCACAACGCGGAACACGAGGACATGGGCATGATGGCCAACATCGAAATAACCTGATGCGTCTTCAGGGTGGACCTGGACCTGGACCCGGCCGAGTGGTTCCCACCGTTCACCGGCGGTCACACCGATCAGGCCGCCGGTGACCGCCTGCGGGACTGGTACCACGAGCGTGACCTGCTGCTCTGTGGCACCGAGGCCGTCGGCCTGCTCGACGATCGCGTCACCCGACGACGCCGGCTTCCAGCGCCGCCCAGACCTCGTCACCCTCCTGGGCGATGCGGTCCTGGACCAAGCGGGCACCGTCCTTTGGTGCGCAGCTGTAGGTGGGCCGCATGCTGACGGCTCCGGTGGCCTCGGCAGCCTCGAACTCCGCGCGGCCCCGCGGAAGGGAGCGGGACCGGTGCCCGCGCTGGCCATGATCACCGGCGCGGAGTCGCCCTCGGGCAGACGGAAGACCTCGTCGCAGGGCAGCACCCGGGCCTGGACCCGAGTGCCGCCACGGCGTTCGTCGACGCCCTGTTCCAGCTCGCGCGCGCTGCCCCCTCCCCGATGCCTTCTTGACATCCGTCTCTCTTGCTCGCTCAATGGAAATATCTAGACAACTAGATACATTTCTACTCCAAAAAGGGCAGAGCGAAGGTATGGGGCATGTCTCGGTCAGTCACCGGCGGACAGCTGGTCGTGAGGATGCTGGAGTCGTTGGGCATCCGGACCGTCTTCGGAGTGCCCGGCGGTCAGACGCTGGCCCTCACCGACGCGATCCTGTCGTCGCCGGTGATGGACTTCGTCACCGCACGCCATGAGAACGCCGCAGCGGTCATGGCGGACGCCTACGGCCGGCTGACCGGGACGCCCGGCGTCTGCCTCGCGACGACCGGGCCCGGTGCGACCAACCTTCTCACCGGGATCGGCGGAGCGGCGCGGGACTCCAGCCCGGTCCTTGTCCTGACCTGCAACAACGCCGGCGAGAACATCCACCGGGACGATGCGCAGAACGCCGACCACGTCGAGCTCTTCCGCTCCCTCACCAAGTACAGCCGCCTCGTGGCACACGCCGGCGCACTGCGGCAGGCCGTGGAGGAGGCCTATCTCAACGCGATGTCCGGCAACCCGGGGCCGGCCCACCTGGACTTCGCCCGGGACACGATCGAGGGGCCCGTGGCCGACGCCGACGCGGCCGTACCCGAGGGCGAGCACCCGATGTGCCGGTGGGTCACCCAGCGTCCACGCGCCGACGCCCACGCGCTGGCCGACGTCGCCACCCGGCTCGCCAAGGCCGAGCGCCCGGTGCTGTGGCTCGGCAACGGCTGCAACCGTTCCGGTGCGGGCGAGGCCGCCCTCGCCCTGGCCGAGTCACTGCGGATACCGGTGATCACGACGTTCAACGGCATCGGCACCGTCCCCACCACACACCCCCTGGTCTTCGGCGCGCTGAGCCGGATGGGCACACGGCTGTCCAGCCGTGTCATGGCCGACGCCGACCTGGTGCTCGCGGTCGGCAACAGCCTCAACGCCGTCTCGACCGGCCGGTGGCGGATGGAGTTGCCGCATGTGATCCAGATCGACGTCGACCCCGCCATGCTGGGCCGCTACTACGGCCGCCGGACGACCGGCGTCGTCGCGGACGCCCGGGCCACACTGGAGGATCTGCACGGTCTGCTGGCCGACCGGGCCGGCGAGCTGTCCGCGGCCCGCTCCTCCTGGACAGCCGAGCTGCAGCAGGCCGAGGATCTGTGGTGGCAGGAACGGGCCGCTGTGGAGGCGCCCACGGGAGCCGACGGCCTGTCGCCCGCGGAGGTCGTGCGGCGGCTGCGCACGGCCGCGCCCGACGACACCCTGCTCATCCCGGACGCGGGCAATCCGGGGGTGTGGTCGTACCTGTGGCAGATCCGGCAGCCGGGCAGCTACATCAAGCCGGTCGGTTTCGGGAACATGGGCTTCGCCGTCCCCGCCGCCGTCGCGGCCGTCGTGGCCGATCCCGGGCGCCCCGTGCTGGCCCTGGTCGGGGACGGTTCGCTCGGCATGAGTCTGGCCGAGCTGGAGACACTGGTGCGGGTCGGCGGGCGGGTCGCGGTCGTCGTCCTCAATGACTCCGGTTACGGCAACATCCGCCAGGAACAGATCGTCCACTACGGCAACCGGACCATCGGCGTGGACTTCGGACCGTCCGACTACGCCGTGGTCGCCCGCGGTCTGGGCCTGTCCGCCGAGCGGATCACCGGCCTGGAAGAGCTCGCCAAACGCGTCGGGGAGACCCTGGACGTGGGGGCCGGCCACTCCCCCGCCCTCTTCGACGTCCCCATCGACCAGAGCGTCAACGCCTGGACGTATCCCGCCTTCCGTCCCTACGAGCCGGAGGAGGGCTGATCATGACCGACGGCACCGGGGCACTCGCCGGAATCAGGGTGCTCGACCTGTCGCGGTTCATCGCCGGACCCCTGTGCTGCCAGATCCTCGGCGACATGGGCGCCGAGGTCGTCAAGATCGAGCGGCCCAGCGGCGAGGACGCCCGCAAGCACGCGCCGTTCCACCGGCAGCACAGCGTCTACACGATGGTCTACAACCGCAACAAGTACGGGGCCACCCTGGACACCCGGCGCCCCGAGGCACGGGCGCTGCTGGAGGACCTCGTACGGCGCAGCGACATCGTGGTCGAGAACTACCGCCCCGGGACCATGGAGGCGATGGGCCTGCCCTACCCGCGGCTGCAGGAGCTGCGCCCCGGCATCATCCTGGTGTCCATCTCCGGCTTCGGGCAGACCGGGCCGCTCGCGCGCCGCGCCCTCTTCGACGCCATCGCCCAGGCCACGTCGGGGCTGATGAGCCTCACCGGCCCGCCGGACGGAGAGCCCACCCTGGCCGGCACGTACATCGCCGACTACATCGCCGGATTCCACGGCGCGATGGGCGCGCTGCTCGCCCTGCTGCACCGGGACCGCACCGGGCACGGACAGCACGTCGACGTGGCGTCCCTGGACGCGCTGTTCGCCTCCCTGGGGACGCGGCCCAGCGCCTACGCCATGCTGGGTGAGCACCCCCGGCGCAACGGTTCCCGGGACCTGCTCACCGGACCCGCCAACGTCTTCCCCGCCGCCGACGGCTACGTCTACATCCACGCCGGGACCGACCCCCTCTTCCCCCGGCTGTGCCGGGCGATCGGCCGTCAGGACCTGGCGGAGAACGAGAGGTTCTCCTCCGTTCCGGGCCGCATGGCGAACATCGAGGAGCTCGAGGAAGCCGTCGCCGCCTGGACCAAGGGCCGCCCCTGTGACGAGATCGCACACGTCCTCGGGGAGGCCGGCATCCCGTTCGGGAAGGTCAGCGAGATCCCCGAGGTCGTCGAGTCCGAGCAGATCAAGGCGCGGGAGATGATGCTCGACGTCGACCATCCCGCGCTCGGCACCCTCCGGCTGCCCGGCATCCCGATCAAGATGAACGCCTCACCCGGGTCGGTCCGCAAGGCACCGCCCCTGGTGGGCGAGGACAACGACCACGTCTACGGGCGGCTGCTGGGACGGTCCGACGAGGAGATCGCCCGCCTGAAGTCCCTGGGGGTGATCTGAGTGAGCGTACTGACGCACCGCCCCACCCACCTGCGCGTCGACCCGTCCGCTCTGGCCCTGGCAGGGGAAGGCCGCGTGTTCGACCTGTCCTCCGGGTGGTGGCCCGGCATGCCGCTGGCGCCCGGTCACCCGCCGTTCCAGGTCCTCACGTTCAGGACACCGGCAGGGGAACGCGCCCAGGGTCCCCGGGGAGATCTGGAGTGGCTCGGGGACAACACCTCCCGCTTCGGCTTCATCTCCGAGATCCTCTCCTTCTGCGCGCACTCCGGCACCCACATCGACGCCCTGGCGCACATCACGTCGGGGGAGAACGACGAGTGGTACGGCGGCTACTCCGCGCGCGAACACCTCGGCGACCACGGCCCCCTCACCCACGACGCGTCGACGCTGCCACCGCTGGTGTGCAGGGCGGTGCTCGTGGACGCCCCCCGTGCGCTGGGACAGGACACCCTGCGGCCCCACCAGCCCGTGGATGCGGACCTGATCTCCCTGGCGCTGGCACGGCAGGACGTGCGGCTCAGGGAGGGCGACGTGGTGCTGCTGCGCACCGGAACCATGAAGCACTGGCCGGACACGCGGGCGATGACCGCGGTCGAAGGGGCCGGGCTGGACCTGGACGGCGCAACGCTGCTCGCCCGGCACCGGCCCGCCGCCGTCGGCAGTGACACCGCCGCCGTCGAGGTCGCCCCCTCCGGGGTCGCGGGCGAACCCCAGCCGGTGCACCGCCTGCTGATCCGCGACCTCGGCATCCCGCTCATGGAGTGGGTCTACCTCGAGGAACTCGCCGCCGCGGCGGTCCACGAGTTCCTGCTGCTGTGCCTGCCTCTTCCCATCACCGGCGCGACCGGCTCGCCCGTGCGGCCTGTCGCGATCGCCTGATCCACCATCCGTCCGTCGTAGGAGAAGCGACATCATGACCACCACACGCGGACGCCGCATTCGCCACTGCGTGCTCGCTCTTCCGGTCGCGGCGGTCCTCGCCGCGGGCAGCGCCTGCGCGGGGATCTCCTCCGCGCAGAACGACTCCGGTGCCGGTGCCGACGCCCAGAACGCCGCCGCGATGGCCGGGCCACGCTCCGACCAGTGGGACGACCTGCACAAGGCGGCAACCACCGAATCGCCCGCCAAGTACCAGGGCCCCACCCAGTCGGTCACCGCGCCCAAGAACGTGAAGGTCGCCGTCATCACCTGCCTGAGCATCCTCAGCGGCTGCGTATCGCCCGCCACGGGCGCCCAGCAGGCGGCGAAGCATCTCGGCTGGCAGGTCAGGGTCTTCGACGGCGGCGGTACGCCCGACAAGCAGAACGCCCAGATGCTCAACGCCCTCTCCTGGGGCGCCAAGATCATCCTCAACATCGCCATCGACCCCAACGCCGTCCAGGACGGGCTGAGGGCGGCGAAGCGGGCCGGCGTGCCGGTGGGCGCCGGATCCAACGGCCTCGACTCGCCCAACCCGCCCATCAAGCCGACCGGGAGCAATCTCGGTTACGCCTTCGACGTCGGCCCCGACTACGCCGCGCTCGGCAAGAAGGCCGCCCAGTGGGTGCAGGCCGACTCCAAGGGCAAGGCCAACATCGTCGTCTACTCCGACAAGGAGTTCCCGTCCGTACTGGCCCTGCAGAAGGGACTGCTGGACCAGCTGAAGAAGTGCGAGGACTGCACCGTGCAGCCACTGCGCTACTTCACGGGCAACCAGGTGGCCCAGGTGCTCCCGCAGTCGGTCGTCAGCTACCTGCGGTCGCACACTGAAGTCGACTACGTGTTCATCCCGTACGACCCGGCGGCGGCCGCGGTGGTGCCGGCGATCGCCCAGGCCGGTCTGGGCAACCGGGTCCGCCTGATCAGTGTGCTCGGCAGCCAGGAGAACCTGAACTTCGTGCGCAAGGGGCAGGTCCAGGTCGCCGACGCCGCGTACGACAACCGGTACATGGGTTACGCGATGCTCGACCAGACGTCCCGGCTGCTCACCAAGAAGCCGCTGGCGGACCCGCACGGCGAGAACCTGCCGTTCGTCGTGCTGGACAAGGACAACGTGCCCGAGGCCGGCTCCGACTGGCACGCCTCCTTCGACTACCCGAACACCTTCGACGGACTGTGGAAGTGAGGCCCGATGACTGCCGCGCTGCACGGCGTCACCAAACGGTTCGGGACCTTCGCGGCCCTGAGCGAGGTCTCCCTGACCGTCGAGGACGGTGAGATCCACGCCCTGCTGGGCGCCAACGGCAGCGGCAAGTCCACCCTGGTCCGCACGATGACGGGCGTGTACGTACCCGACGCCGGGCGGATCCTGATCGACGACCGGGACGTCACCGGCGGATGGAGCCCGGCCGCCGCCGCGGCGGCCGGGGTCCGGGTCGTGCACCAGGAGGCCCCGCTGGTGGACCGGCTGTCGATCGCCGAGAACGTGGCCCTGTTCGCCGGCTACCCGCGGGGCCTGTTGGGCCGGATCGCCTGGCGCAGGCTGCGGGCCGACACCCAGCGGCTGCTCGACGACCTGTCGGTCAAGCGGCGCAGCCGGGAGCTGGCCGGGCGCCTCACCGGCGCCGAGCGGGCCATGCTCACCGTGGAACTCGCCGTGCGCACCGCCGGCGAGAACCTGCGGCTGCTGGTCCTCGACGAGGCCACCGCGGCCCTGCCGGAGGCCGAGGCCGAGCCCTTCCTGCGGCACGTGAGGGGCATCGCCGACCGGGGCCTGCCGGTCCTGGCCGTCACCCACCGGCTCGCGGAACTCCCCTTCGCGGACCGGGTCAGCGTCCTGGACGCCGGCCGTGTGGTGATCGAGGGCCCCGCCGCCAAGGTGGAGCGCTCCGAGATCATCCGGGTCATGCGGGGCACCGCCTCGGATGCCCGCTCGGCCGGCGGCGCCCGCGCCGGGGCGGGGGACGACCCCGCCCGGGGCGGGACCGGCATCGCCGCCCTGTGGCGGCGCGAGGCCGGCGGCCGGGACGGCGGTCCCCCGGCGCGGCCGCCGGCCGGCCCCGTGCTCCAGGTACGGGACCTGCGCGGCAACGACGTCGACGGACTCGACCTCGCCCTCGCGCCGGGCGAGATCGTCGGCGTCATCGGGGTGCGCGGCAGCGGCCTGGAGGAGCTGCCGCGCCTGCTCACCGGTGCCGAACAGCGCCGCGCCGGCACCGTCGAGGTCGCCGGGCGCCGGCTGCCCTCGACGCTGCCGCCGAGGGTGGCGATCCGTCAGGGCCTGGTGTTCCTGCCCGCGGACCGGCTCCGCGAAGGGGGCATCCACAACCTGTCGGTCACCGAAAACCTGATCCTGCCCGAGGCACGCACGTTCTGGCACCGGCGGGCTCAGATGCGTACGGCGGTCCGGCAGGTCGTCTCCTACCTCGACGTGCGGCCCACCGACCCGTCGACCGTCTTCGGCCGGCTGTCCGGCGGTAACCAGCAGAAGGTCGTCCTCGGCCGGCTGCTGCGCATGCGGCCACGTGTCCTGGTCCTGGCCGACCCCACCTACGGCGTCGACCCCGCCGCGCGCGAGGTGATGTTCGACGCCATCCGCGACGCCGGAGCGAGCGGCATCGCCGTCCTGATGACCTCGACCGAACCCGAGCAGATGGCGGGCCTGTGCGACCGGGTCCTGGTGCTGCGCGACGGGCGCGTCGCCGAGGAGATCTCCGGACCCGCCATGACCGCCGAGAACCTCATGACGAAGGCCCTGTGATGACCGACAAGACCATCCGGCACATCGGTGCCCCGGCGTCCGGCCGCAGCACGCGCGAACGCCTCAGTCCCGCCCGGCTGCTCTCCTGGGTGAGCGGTTACGAGACGCTCGTACTCCTCGGCCTGCTCATCGTGGTCTTCACCCTCACCTCGGACCGGTTCCTGACGGCCGACAACCTGCAGAACGTGGCCCTGGTGCAGGCCGTCACGGCGACCATGACCCTCGCCGTGCTGATGCCGCTGATCATCGGCGAGTTCGACCTGTCCGTCGGGTATCTCATCGGGTTCCTGGTCATGCTCGAAGCGTTCGTCGCCCAGCACACCAGCAATCCGGGGATCATCATCGCCGCGGGTCCGGTCGTCGGCCTGCTCGTCGGTCTCGTCAACGGGCTGCTGACGGTCTACTTCAAGATCAGCTCGTTCATCGCCACCCTCGGTGTCGGCATCCTGCTCAGCGGCGCGACCCAGGGCATCAGCAACGGCAAGGTCATCTTCGAGAACATCCCGTCCTCCGTGACGACCCTGGCGTCCGAGGACTTCCTGGGCCTGTCGCTGGCGGTGTGGCTGACCCTCCTGCTCGCCGTGGTCCTCTTCTACGTACTGGAGCACACCCCCTTCGGGCGCTTCTGGTACGCCATCGGCGGCTCGGAGCGCGTGGCCTACCTCGCCGGTGTCCGGACCAACCGGATGCGGATGACGGCCTTCGCCACAGCCGGGGTGATCGTGGGCTTCGCCGCCAACTTCGCCCTGGCACAAGCCGGTTCGGCCAACCCCGGCTACGGACCCGAGCTGCTGCTGCCGGCCTACGCCGCGGCGTTCCTGGGGGTGGCCACCTACCGGCCCGGCTACTACAACGTCCTGGGCGCCCTGGTCGCGATCATCCTGCTGGCCATCGGTTTCAACGGACTGAGCCTGCTGGGCGTGCCGTTCTGGGTGCAGCCCATCTTCAACGGAAGCGTGCTGATCATCGCCGTCCTGGTGGCGCGGCAGGAGACCCGCCAGGTGCGGACCGGTTGACCCGAGGAGGACGGGATGCGTACAACGACGGCTGGACAGGACCCGACGACCGTCCGGGCACTGGGCGAGGTACTCGCCGGTGCCCGCCTGGTGGACCTCAGCCGGACCCTGGAAGAGGGCATGCCCACCTACCCCACCCACGCCAAGTACTTCCAGAACCGGTGGCTGTCGATGGGCGACGTCGCCCGCATGAACCAGCTGGTGCTCGGCGAGCACACCGGCACCCATGTCGACAGCCCCTGCCACTTCCCGATCCAGGGCCCGCACGCCGACGTGAGCGTCGGTCAGCTCCCGCTCACCGCGCTCACCGGACGCTGCGCGACCGTCACCCTGGACCCGCCACCCGGACCGGACGAGATGGTCGGCCCCCGGCCCCTGCGTGACTGGGAGGAACACAACGGGCCGCTGCGGGCCGGGGACATCGTGCTGCTGGACTTCCAGTGGGCCCGCACTCGCTGGGGGCTGCACGAGGAGGGCTTCGCCCATCTGGAGAACTGGCCGGGCATCGCGCGGGAGACGGCCGAGCTGCTGCGCGAGCGGTCCGTGCGGGCCGTGGGCACCGACTGCGTCAGCCTCGACAGCGGCGACGGCGGACGCGGCGAACTCCCGGCGCACTACGTGCTGCTGTCCGCCGGCGTGCTCATCATCGAGAACCTGGCCAACCTCGACCGGCTGCCCCCGCTCTCCTTCTTCCTGGCGTTCCCGCTGCGCATCGCGCGCGGCACCGGCTCCCCGCTGCGCGCGGTGGCCGTCGTGGACGGAGCACCGCGATGACCGCGCACCGCACGGCGGTCCTCGGCCGCAACCTCACCGACCCGTCCCGCGCCGTACACGACGAGGACCTCGAGGCGGGCCGGAAACCGCCGGTGTTCGACGAGATCGTCATCCCCGAGGAGTTCGGCCCGGTCGACGTGGTGGTGGACGACCTGAAGGTCAAGCGCTTCGCGTTCACGCAGGACGATCACGGCGACTGGTACCTGCGCGCCGGCCCCGACGGCCCGCGCATCGGCCACGCCGGACTCCTCGCCAACGACCTGCTGCAGCTGTTCACCCTGCACTACGCGGCGAGCCAGGTGGTGGGCCTGCACACGGAGGAGGAGCTCTGGTTCGACCGGCCCGTCCTGGTGGGGCAGCGGGTGCGGCTGGCCGGACGCTACGTGGACACGTACGAGCGCCGGGGGCAGGGCTACGTCGTGATGGAGGCCGACGCCCGGGACGAGGACGGACGCACGCTGGTCCGCCACCGCGGGGTGGAGATCATGCGGACCACGCCGGGAGAGGTGGCGGGCCGCGGCTCGGCCGGTGGTGGGAGCGGCCGCAGGGTCAGCGACGCCTACGACACGTCCGTGCCCCTCGCGGAGCGGCTGGGCGGCGGGACGGTGACCGGGATGGGGCTGGAGCCGCTGCGTAAGGAGATCACGTTCGAGCAGATGGCCGTGTTCTCCCGGATCGGCGAGTTCGTCACCAACATCCACGACAGTCTCGTCACCGCACGGGCCGCCGGTCTGGCGGTACCGATCGTCCAGGGTCAGCAACTGGTCTGCTACCTGGCCGAGTTGCTCACCCGTGCCTTCGGCGCCGAGTGGTTCCGCACCGGCTGGCTGCGCGTGAAGTTCCTGCGGCCGGTGAGCGCCTTCGACAGCGTCGAGGCCGCGGGCGCGGTGCGCGAGGTGGAGCATGACGGCTCCCGGACCCGTATCGGTCTGGACGTGTGGGTGCGCCGCGGCGACGGAAGCCTGGCCGCGGTCGGCTGGGCGCGTGGCGAGGTCCCGACCGGTCGGCCGGCGCGTGGGATCCTGCCCTTCACGGGCAACGGGTGACCCGGCGTGCGGCCAGCGACAGAGGGAGGCACCGCATGGCACGACTGCCGATGTACGAGGTGATCTACCGTGACCTCGACAGGCAGCTGTCCTGCGGCACGCTGGGCCCCGGTGACCGGCTGCCGTCCGAGAGCGAGATGGCGGACCACTACGGCGTCAGCAGAATGACGGTGCGGCAGGCGGTGGGCCGTCTCACCGACGAACGCCGGCTGGTCCGCCGCCGTGGCGCCGGCACCTTCGTGGCCGACCATCACGCCACGTACCGCAAGGTTCACACGCTCGGGCCGTTCAGCCAGGACATCGGCCGCGGGGACGCCGCCGTCGACACCCTGGTCCGCGTCCGTGAGGTCACGGACGCACCGGAGGAGGTCAGCGACCGACTCGGCCTCAAACCCCGGCAGAAGGTGGTACGGCTGCTGCGGGTGCGCGTCGTCGACGGCCAGCCGGCCGCCATCCAGGACTCCTGGATCCCCTACGGGCTGGCGCCCGCCCTCGCCGACGAGGAGTTGCTCGGCGGGTCCCTGTACCGGACTCTGGCCGACCGCTTCGGCATCAGGCTGGCCTGGGCCGAGCAGGAGGTGTCGGCCGCCGCGGCCGACGCCGAGCAGGCCGCGCTGCTCCAGGTCGCACCGGGCATGCCGCTCATCGCCATCACCCGGCTCACCCACAGCGACGGGGCCGGGCCGGTGGAGTTCGCGCACAGCTGGAGCCGGCCCGAGTTCCCGCTGCTCATCAGGCTCGGGAGGTGACGTGGGATGGCGAGCGACGACGTCGTGTGTGCCGTCGACGTCGGCACATCGGCCGTCCGGGCCGCCTTGGTGACACGCGACGGACACCGGCTGCTCGACGCCCGCGGGGAGCGAGGCCCCGACGAGGGCGCCGAGACCTTCGACGCCGAGCGCCTGTGGGACGGGCTCTGCCACGTTCTGCGCCGGGTCACCTCGCGTGCCCCCGTGGGCTCCCGCCTGCGGTGCCTCGCCCTCGCGGGACATGTCGGCCAGGTCCTGGTCGACGAGCGGAGCCGTCCGCTGGGCCGGGCCGGGGGGTGGGCCGACGCACGCGGCGTCCGCGAGGTCGCGGCCCGGTGGCCCGACCCGGCCACCGCCCTCCACCTGACGGGCCGCCCCGCCATGACGGGCGGAGCGGTCCCCTTGCTGCACTGGCTGAAGGACAACGACCCGTCACTGCACCGGCGGATCAGGTGGGTTCTCGCTCCCAAGGACTTCCTCGTCCTGCGCCTGACCGGGCAGGCCGCGACGGACGTGACCAGCGCGGCGTACACGCTGGGCAGCGACGTCACCCGCCAGGTCTGGGACCCCCGGCTGCTCGCCGTGGGAGGCAAGGGTCCCGAGCACTTCCCCCCGCAACACGCGGCGACGGACATCGTCGGTGCCGTCACCCGGGCCGCCGCCGACACCACGGGCCTCCCTCCTGGCCTGCCGGTGGCCGCCGGAGGTCCCGACGGCACGGTCGGCGCCGCCGCCGTGGCAGGCTCCGCCCCCGGCTCCGTCGTGGACGTGGCCGGCACCACCGACGTACTGACCCGGGTGATCACCTCCCCCGACGAACGTCCCCCCGCCGCGGTACTCAACCCCTACCTCGCTCCCGGCCTGTGGACCTGTGGCGGGGCGACCGGGATGACCGGCGGAGCGCTGGCCTACTGGGTCCGCCTGCTGGGACTCGGCGACCCGGCCACCGCGCTGCACCGGCTGGGTCCCGACGTCCGCGCCGTCCCTCCCGGCAGCGCGGGGCTGTCCATGTCCCCGCTGCTCACCGGCAGCCGTTTCCCCGGCTGGAACCAGAGGGAGCGGGGCAGGCTCTGGGGCCTCGGCGAACACCACTCCGCCGCCCACGTGCTGCGCGCCGCGCAGGAGGCCGCCGCCTATGTCGTACGCCAGGCCGTGGACATCCTCATGGCCGACGACGCTCCGGACGTGCCCGTCATCCTGACCGGCGGACCATCACGCTCACCCGACGTGGCACAGCTGCGGGCCGACGTCCTGGGCCGGCCGGTACACGCCAGCTCGGAGGCCGACGCCACCCTGCACGGCGCCGCCCTGCTCGCCCTGGTCGCCGCAGGCCTGGAACCCGACCTGCCGACAGCCCAGGCCCGCAGGGCACCCCCTGTGCGCCGGTTCCTCCCCCAGGCCCCGGTCGCAGCACGCTACGACAAGCTCTACCGGCAGTGGCAACAGGCCAAGGACTGACGCCTCAGCGGCAGCTCGCGTCCCGGACCTGCCCGCGTCGCTTCTACGAGGAGGGGCCGGCCGTCCGTCTTGTGGTGTCAGCGTTCCGCCTCACCGGGCGCCAGCGCCGCCAGTGCGTGCCGGGCGGGACCCGGTCGAACGAGCACACCGCCCCGGACAACCTCATCCTCCCGGCGCCGGGCCCGGCGCCGGATGGTTCCGCGGGCGGAGGAACTACTGCCTGTCGAGGACTCCCGGGGTGTCATGCAGGACACGCTCCGCTGCAGCGGAACCCGCTCCGTGCGGAGTGTGTTCACCGGTGCCGCCGGGCCAGCCATGCCGAAGGAGATGCCGAACAGCAGCTTGAGCTCCGCGGGGACGCCCAGGAACTCGCGGACGGTGTCGGCGTAGACGCCGAGTAGGGTCTGCGGGATGCCGGCCAGCCCTCGGGCCGCCAGCGAGAGCAGGAAGTTCTGCGCGTAGGTCCGTCCTCCTCCTCGGCCTGGAGCAGTTCTTTGGCCAGGGCGTCCCGCGCCGCACCCGAGACGACGCGCACCGTCCACGGCTGGGTATTGCTGTTCGAGGGGGCCGTCCGTGCGTCTTCCAGCACGCGCGGATGTCCGAAGGGGACAGGGCGGTGGGCAGGAACTGCCGGGGCGAGCGTCGGGAGCGCGCGATGTCGGTGAAGGGTGATGCGGTGCCGGGCAAGGCGGTTCCTCTCCATGGCGCGCAATCACCGCCATGGCGGCAGCAGCGCAGCGCAGTACGGCAGGCCACGCAAGGCAGCCGGCGTCAGGGCCGGGTGCAGGATGCGCCCTGCGAGTGCCGGCAGGCTTGCGGGTGCTCGCAGGCAGCGGCACGCCGAGACTGCAGGCTGCAGCGCGGGGGACTGTGCGCGTTGTCTCCCTCATCGTGGACGGCCGCGCCGCCGAAGCCGCCCAGTTGATGCGAGGCCACATCACCCACAGCCTCACCGCAAGCGCCATCAGCGCCCTCGAAGTCCGCGAGGGCACTCGCGTGACGTGACGCAGGGACGCTCACCGGCGCGCTCGTGCGCCCATAGCTGGTGGTCGACGTCGACGTCGACGTCGCCCGCGGTGCCGGCGGGCGGTGGCGTCACCCGGCACGCTGCACCGCCCTCGCCCCGACCTCTCCCCCGCCGGCGTCCCCTTCACGACAACGTCGCCGTGACGAAGGCGTCGGGAGAGTGCGTAGCCGCCGCGCTTATCCAGGCCAGAGCGCAGCGCGGTTCCGACTCGGTCGGGCGAACCCCACCATCCCGCAGAACCTCGGCGGACATCCGCGTGTCATTGACCCATCCCGGCCACGCCCCGCAGGCCCTTCCCCATCAGCAGGCCCGGCCGGCCCCACCCCCGCACAACCCGGCACCCGGCGATGAAGGACCACTGCTCGGCCTGCCCAGTGCCATCGTTCTGATGCTCGGTGTCCTCGTCGCCACCGGCGCCGGTGTAGGAGGCATGCGGTCGGCCGCGCTGGGAAGGCCGCATCGCACCGACTCAGTACCCGTCAGCGATTTTGATCGTAAGAAGGCGGCGCTCATCGGCTTCCTGGGGCACCGTGCACTTCAGCCGCTGCTGGATCGCTCGCACTGCATTCGCGTAGGCATCGTGGCGCTCACCGTTGTTGATGGCCGCGACGTGCCCGGTGAGCCGCTCAAGCACTTCAGGCCGCGCACCGGAGTCGATGTCAGGGAAGAGCGGATCGAAGGATGAGAGGATCTCGCCGTCCTCGGCGTAGGAGATCCAGCACGCGCCTGACTCGCTGTCCCTCAGTGAGAGCGCCACTGTCTTACGGGACGCCGACTTCACGATGCCGTCTGCCGCCAGATAGGACTCCTCGGGCTCGATCACGAATGACCAACCGCCGTGTTCGCCGGCCCGAAGAACGGGACCATCGCTGACGAGCACTCCGCTGTCCTGCAGCTGCTCAAGGTCCAGCTCCGGCATGTCATTCTCGTCGATGTCCTCGCCGAGGGCCTCAATGGTCATTGTGTCCAAGCGGGTCAAGGCGACAGGACGAAGACCTGCACCTCCTACCCGCACCAGAAGTTCAGCGGGAGCGATGCCTCTGACGAACACAGCGCAGTAGCCGAACTGATAGAGCCCACGATTAGGGAAGATGTCGCTGGTCACTGTGATACCCCGTCGGATTCCTTGATACGGCGTGAGCCGGCCCCGATCGCCCCCACGCCCTCGTTCTGGTTCCTCGGCATGCTGGCACGGGCACACTTGTCGGGAGCACCCACTCATCACGCGTCAGCCGCAGCGCGCCGTGCTCCTTGGCCAGCTGCCGCGCTCTCGTGGTCTTTCCGGCCCCGGGCAGGCCGACCGTCAGGAACAACGTCGTCACGCCCAGAGCTTGTCACGAAAGCCAAGTGATCAGGGCTTGAGCCAAAGGCGGATCGAAGCCACGGTGACGGTGCCGTGGGAGTTCTTCAGCGCGTTGATCGTTCGCCCGCAAGATCCACCTTGCCGGTGAGGGCGGACTCCGCCCACTGGCCCTTCTTCCGCTTGCCGAAACGCGCAGGCAGATCCCGCCACGGCGCCCCGGTCCGGTTCCGGTACAGGCTGGCCAGGCCTCGGCTCTGCCAGTCGTTGCGGACCACGTACGGGATCTTGAGACCACGAGCAGCCCATGGCAGGCTCATGCCGCATGATCGCTGAATTCGCGAAAGACAACCTGCACGGGAGACTGCGGCGGGACCGCAAGGCGCTGCTCTGGAAACTCGACGGCTTGTCAGAATACGACGCCCGCCGGCCTTTGACAGCGACCGGGACCAACCTCCTCGGCCTGGTCAAACACGTGGCCACCGTCGAGGCCAGGTACTTCGGCGAGGTCTTCGACCGTCCTTCCCCGGAACCGCTGCCCCGATGGCAGGACTACAACGGCAGCGATCTGTGGGCGACCGAGGACGAGACCCGCGATCAGATCATCGGGTTCTACCGACGCACGTGGGAACACTCGGACGCCACGATCAACGAGCTTCCCCTCGACGCCCCCGGCCACGTGCCGTGGTGGCCGGAGCCTTATCCCAACACGAACCTGTTCGCCATCATGGTCCATGTCCTCGGCGAGTCCATCCGGCATGCCGGGCACGCCGATATCCTGCGCGAGGGCCTCGACGGCCGGACCGGGGTGCGCGCCGAAAACGAGCAGCCGATCGACGAGGAAGCCCGTGCAGCCTACTGCGCGAAGATCGAGCAGGCAGCCAGGTCGGCCGCACCAGTCAAGGCTTAGAGGTTGTCTCACGTGACTTGATGTTCGTGCGGCATGGTGCCGGTCGTGGGTGCTGATCTATCGAAGCGTCTGGTTCCTGATGAACTCTGAGAGCCGGCCGCCCCGCTGCTGCCGTCGTTCGCCGCTCGTCCGCAAGGTGGCGGGACCGCTCCGTGTGACGAGCGGACCGTGTTCACGGCAGTGGTGTACGCGCTGACCAGCGGCTGTGCCCGGCGGCATCTGCCACCGACGTTCGGCACGTCGCCCGCCACCGCGCATCGCCGCTTCACGGTATGGACCGAGGCCGGCCTGTGGCGTCGGCTGCACCGGGCGGTGCTGGACGAACTCGGGGCCCGGGGCGAGGTGGACTGAACCTCGGCGATCGTCGACGCGGCCTCCGTTCACGCCAAAAGGGGGGATCGCTGACCGGGCCGAACCCGGCCGATCGCGGCAAGAAGGGCAGCAAGCTGCACGTGCTGTCCGATGCCCAGGGCATCCCGCTCGCCGTCGTTGTGTCCCGCGCGAACATGCACGACAGCCTCGCCCTCAAGCCGCTCATCCGCGGCATACCCGCCCGTCCGGTCCCGCCGGGCACCACGGCGGCGCCGACCCGTCGAACTCCGCGCGAACAAGGCGTACTTCTCGGCCGAACACCTGGCCTGGCTGCGCGAGCGCGGGCTCGTCGCGCGCATCGCGCGGCCCGGCATCGAGTCCGGCGAACGCCTCGGTCGGCACCGCTGGAAGATCGAACGGTCGATCGCCTGGCTCTTCGGCTACCGCCGCCTCACCGTCCGATACGAACCAAAGGGCTCGCACTTCCTCGCCTTCCTCGGCCTGGCCGCCGCCCTGACCTGCTACAGGAAGCTCGCGAAACTTGCCACGTGAGACACCCTCTAGGCGCTGTTTCTCCGATCCACGTCTGCTGTTGCTGGCGGCGGCTGGACCTCGTGCGAGCGTACGAGGCGGGCGAGTTGCCGACCAGCCACCTGTAGTGGTTCCTCGCTGGGTTCGGCTCGGTGAACATGCGAGCCCTGAAAAAGGGGGACCTGCAACACCCACCGCATCGCCGCAAGGGCATCGAGATCTCCTCCACGAGCAGCGCCTGCAACCGGCGCAGTAAGACTCAGGTGTTGGCGGCGCCATGGTGCAGGACGTCGCCCTGTGGAAGCAGGTATCCGACGTTCCGCGTCTGCGGCAACTTTCCTGCCAATGTCGATGCGTCGGTGCAACCAGAGACCTCGAAGCCGATGACCCCGAGGCTGAAGGCAGCGGTCTTGCACGTCTCGGTCCCGATGGCAGCCAGCCAGTCGCTGCTTCCATCACCGCCGCGGATCGCCACACAACCGCACACGACCAGTTGGCCCGTCGGCAGACGGACCTGACCCTGAAGGTGGCCGAACTCGATCAGAGAGCCAACCGTGCACGGCACGGGATCCTGCTCCTCAGGTTCACGGTCTCTCTGTCCAAAGCACCCCTCAACGTCTGCGGCGGACCACAGAGCACTCAGGACGGCCTGAAGCTGGTCGTCATCAGTCGATCCAGCCTCGATGGCCAGCTGGCGCCGATCTGCTTCGACTTGGCGAAGGGGCGATTCGTCGCACTGGGGATCCGGAGTGGACTTATCGGCCGTGAACGTCTTGTCGCAGATGATGTCCCGTTCTTCCTGGCCACCTTGTCATCGCCTCGCGAGTCAGCGGCTGCCCGCCGACGCCGTCGCCCCCGCCCGGGCAGAGGACGAGCCGACAGCTGGGACGGACGCCGTCGGCCCCACCTGCTGCCAATTCCACACCAGTGCCTGACGATGGAATCCCTCGAAGCACAGGAAAACCGGTGGAGGGGTCGGAGTATGTGTCCGTACCGTCCGTGGGATGACCTATCTGAGTCCCCTGGGATATCTGCTGGGCATTGAGGGTGCCGCCTTGCTGCGCGGCTTCAGGGAGGGAAGCGCCGACCGAGCGTTCGTCGAAACCCGGATCGCTGAGATCCGCGCCCTGCTGGACACGCCCGCCCTCGCGCAGGCCGAGGGGGTCACGGCCAGTCCGGGCACGATCAGCGTGACCGACGTCTACCAATCCTGGGCGCCGCACTATGACGCCCCTGGCAACCAGATGATCGACGTTGAGCAGCCCGTTGTCCGGCGCATCCTGGACGGCCTGCCCGTCGGCACGGCCCTGGACGCGGCCTGCGGCACCGGCCGTCATACCACCTACCGCGGGAACTCGGACACGACGTGATCGGTGTCGACGCCTCACCGGAAATGCTCGCCCAGGCCCGCAAGCGCCTGCCAGACGTTGCCTTCCACGAGGCCGACCTGCACCGGTTGCCGCTTCCCGACAACGCGGTCGACACCGTCGTCTGCGCGCTCGCCCTGACGCACGTCCCCGATCTGGCCGCCGTATTGGCGGAGTTCGCGCGTGTCCTGCGCCCTGGCGGAAGCCTCGTGATCTCGGACGCACACCTGCTGGTGTCCTACCTCCGGCCGACCCTGGCCCGCCGTCGCGGAACGGACGGCCGCCCGTCCCTCCTCGCCGAGCACCACCGCCCGCTCAGCGCCTACCTCGCCGCAGCCCTTCCACTGGGCTTCCAAGTCCGGCAATGCGAGGAACCCCGCCGCCCGCGCCACTCCCTCGATCCCGACACCGCCCCGGACCCACTCCCGGCCTATGTGTCCTGGGACTTGTTGCACTGGTGCCCGGAAGCGTCGGCCGCGGCCTTGGACGATTCCCCGATCGCGGTCGTCTGGCACTTCCAACTCGACGGCATCCGGAAGGCTGAGCAACCGGACCAGATCAACTGAGATGGCGTCCGGCATCCACTCGTACGGGCAACGAGCGGCTGGTCCATGGACACCAGAGCGAGTTCGTCGAGGGCGTGGGCCGGGCTGAGCGCCTCCATCACGCATGCGTCCAGGAGTGTCTCCTTGTCCGCGAAGACACGGAAGATCAGGCACACGCGGCCTGACGAGGGCTGGCCTCACGGCACGGCCGCCCTGCCCGGCCCCGTGGGACCCCGCCGCAGCAACCGGCCGGAGAGGGGCGTCAGGCCGGGCGGACCGCGCCCTTGATCGCCGACTGGCCGGCGAAGAACACCGACTCCTCACGGATGAGCGCTCCCGGGCCCGGGGCGTGAATCAGCATGCCGTCGCCGCTCCAGATGCCGACGTGACCGAGGTCGTCGTGGAAGAAGACCAGGTCCCCGGCCTGGGCGTCAGCGAGCGAGACCTGCACTCCCGCTCCCCACTGGGCCTGGGTCGTCCGAGGAAGCGTGACGCCGGCAGCCTTCCACGCGGCCTGGGTCAGACCGGGGGCGTCGTACGATCCCGGCCCGACCGCGCCCCACACACAGGGCCGACCGATCTGCGCTCGGGCGAAGGCGACCACCCGCTCGGCCTGGGTGCTGTGGCCGACGTCCGGCGACAGCCAGGATGCACCGTGGACAGCGGGCGTGAAGGTGGTGGACGGAGTCTCGACTGCCGTTGAGGTAACCGGTCCCGTCGGGACGGCAGCCGCTGCCGGTGCAGCGAGGGCGGGTGCGGTGGTCGGCTCGGCGGGCACCGCCGCAACAGGGGCCGCCAGTGCAGATGCAGGGATGCTCGGCAGACCGGCGCCATAGGTCGCGGTGGTCACGTCGGCCGGTGGACCGGAGGTGTAGTACGCGGCGGGATCGGCTGATACCGCCATGGCATACGGTTCGGTCGCGCCGGCCGTCGGACCGGCACCGTACGTCTCCAACCCGCCCGTCGGAAGATCCACTTGGTGCATACCCGCGGTGGGGTGCGGGACGGTGGGCAGCGTTGCGGCGGACTGCGGACCGGGCAGTGGACCGGACTCCGGGGCAGGCGCTGGTGCGGGCTCGTACAGCGGTCGCGCCCCCACGTCGCCGAGGACCGGCTGTCCACCGGCGCGCCAGGCACTCTCGTCCCACCGGGACTCGCCCGCCGCAGCCGGTGCGACCCGCCGGCCGGAGAGCTCCGGGAGGACTCCAGTGGCCGGTGCCTGGGCTGATCCGCCGGTCAACTCCCCCGCAACGCCGATGGGCGCCTGGGGCGCTTCGATAGCGCGGGGTTCCGCAGGACGTTCCGCCGGGCGCCCGGGCCGTGCCGCCTGGGGCGCGCGGTCGGGACGGGCCGGCAACCTCCTGTCCGGCTGCGACACCGGCACGGTCGGGCCCAGCTTGGCGCGGGCGGCGTCGAACCACTGCCGGGCAAGAGTTCCGACCGCGGGCTCCGTCTCCCCCTGGGACCGGCCGCGGGCGCCCGCGCCCCGCTGGCGCGGGATCGCAGCGAAGCGGGTCGCGTTGAAGGTACCCGTGTCGCTCTCGGCCCGGTCGTAGAGGCTGTCGATCCGCCGCCGGACCTCGTCAGGGCTCGGCCCTTCGCTCTCACTCGCCAACGCGGGCACCAGCAGTCAGCGAGAGCCGGGCCTCGACAGTGAAGGCCTCCGGGCCAAGGGAGTCGGCCTTGCCCGCGGAGTCGGTCACTCCGGGGCGCGAGGTTCGTTCCATCGCCATGGAAAAGGGCGCTCCTTCCGTCCGAGAGCGCACGAAACCACCTGCCTATCGGCGGAAGTCGTGTACGCAGTGGTCAACTTAGCCAACTTGTGAGCCTTCCGTGAAGATCGAAGACCGAAAACGACCGATACGCCTCTGTGACCTTCGCCCCTTCATTCGCAGCACCTACGCAATCCACCCCACAAGTACAGACCTTGGACCGTATGGGGACATCGCGGGCGACTGAGTGAGCGTCAAGGGCGCGAAGGCGACGCCGACGCTCCGATTACCTCTGGTGAGTCACCCACGGTTGAGGCGAGCGGAACCATGGGCGGAAGGCTGCCCCTTCAGACCCCTCGCCGGGCGGGTGAGGGTGAGGTGCGAGCTTGGGGCGTGGTGCACCAGCATCCAGTCCGCGTAGGAGTAGTACTCCCCCACCTCGTGCCACTCGTCGTGGGTCGCCGGACCGTGCTCGTGCGGGTATCCGCTGTCATGGTGCGCGTACGCATCCCGGGCAGGCGGCGCAGCTCGCCGACCTTCAGCAACCGGGCTGGCATGATCCCAAGCCCGATCCGTCGTGCCGCCCACCGCCGTGTCCAGGGGGTGTCTCCCGCCTACCTCTCCCCCCGACTCACCCGTGCCCAGCCCCACGTGCCTGTCACGACGATCAGCGCTGCCAGGCCGCCGATCACCCCTTTGTACGCGCCGGGGTCCAGGTCCACTTCCGTGTCCTCGCCCTCCAACGGACCGGCTGCGCCCTTGGGGTCGTACAGCACGCGCAGCGTGTCGCCTGGCTCAACCGTGTCCGGGTCGCAGCCGTCCGTCATCCGAGGTGAGATCTCCCGGCCGTCGCGGGTGCGGAGCGTGCACTTGTCGGTATTGCCGTTGTCGACGTCGACCACGACGGCCTCGGTCCACCGGCCCCTCTTCTCCAGCCCCCGCTCTTCGCCGGCCTCTCGGGTGACGACCGCCAGCACGATCGCGGCAGGGAGCACAACGGTGATCGCCACGATGGCCGGTTTCGGCGGCTTCCTGTGCGTGACGTGGCGGAGCAGGACGCCGGGCACCAGGATGAGCGCCAGGGGTATCGCCAGCGCGGAGGTGGCGAAGGCCGGGCCGCGCAGGAAGGCCGGCAGGGGTATCACCGGCGCGAACCACATCAGGGCCACCGAGGCCGCTACGCACGCGCTGTTGAACAGAAACCAGTGGATCGGGCCCGTACGGCGTCGAGGAGGAACGTTCTCGGCCGGCTGGGCCGTTCGGTCGGCTCCTGCCGCCGGCCCGCGTAGGTCCCTGTCCGTTGCCATGCGCTCTTTCTCCGTCTACGTCGGCCTGTTGACAGACGAGCGTACGGGGCGCGGATTCCGGACTGACCGGCGAGGTCTCGTCGGGTTGCTACCGCACGGGCGCCCCCGTGCAGTTCGCCGGCATCCGCCACCAGAGGCGGATCAGCTCCAGCTACGCGAGGTCCTGGGCCACTGGCTGTACGGCACCGGGCGGCCCGTGAAGGCATCCAGGACAATGCGCTCGGCGACCGGCCGGTCCAGCTTCACCGGCACCTTCTCGCCGCGCAGTTCACCGGAGGAATACGCGCGGTCGGCCAGAACGGCCAGGGGCCGGGTCCGACGCTGCCCGGTCCCCTGGTCCCCTGCGGGGCACGCGGATGCGGGACATCACCGTCTCGAAGGCGGGTGCATCACCTGCCTGGCCCGCGGTTACGGTGAAGGCGAGAGGCCGTGCGTGGCCGTCTGCGGCCAGGTGGACCTTTGTGCTCAGCCCGCCGCGGGAGCGTCCGTGCGCGTGACCGGCGGGCTCGCCCGAGTAGGCCGCTCCTCTTGAGCGCTCCGGCAGCGTGCTGGTGAGCCCGGACGACCGTGGAATCCACCGACACCGTCCAGTCGATGTCGTACGGGCCGAACTCCTCGGCCAGGTCCCGGCACCCATCCCGCCCGCGGACGGGATCCGCCGGCATCAACGGCTTGATCCGATCCCACATCGCACCGGTGATCACTAATCGGGCCCGGCCCGAGTCGGCTTGTAGTGCGTAGGCACCAGGACAGGTGAGTGGCTGGTCCGGGTGCACCAGGTCAGGACGGCTGCGCGGGACGATGCCCGCCAGGGCGCCGGAGGGGACTGTGGGAGGCGCGCGGGATCTCGCGCATTCCTCTTCTCTCGTGGTGTCTGGAGTGATCAGCAGGTGGCGAATTTTCCTTATCGGATCGGACGGTGGGCCTTCCGGCGGCGCCGGCCGGTGAGTGGTCTGTGGCTGGGTGCCCTGATGCTGGCCGTCCTGGCCATGTCCGGCACCGACTCGCAGAAGGTGTTCGAACTGCTGGAGGAGCGCCGGTGAAAGGGATGTCCTTATCCGAAGCCGTGGTCTCCCCGGTCCGCATCGGGTGGCTGTCGATCGGTGCGCTCGGCATCTTGGCACTCGCCCTCGGCACCCTGCAGTCAGTGGTGGAGCCCGCGCTCCCGCTGCTCCAACGTGAGCTGGGAGTCAGCCCTGCCGAAGGGGCTTTGATCGGCAACGCACTCCTCATCACCGGCGCGGTCATCACACCCGTCGCGGGCAAACTCGGCGACCGCTACGGCGGAAAGCGGGTGCTGGTCCGGCTGATGGCCGTGGTCTCGGTGGGTGGACTGACGGCCGGTCTGGCACCGAACCTGCCGGTGTTGTTGCTCGGACAGGTGTTGCAGGGCGTCATGGTGGGTGCGCTGCCCCTCTCGTTCATCCTGGTGCGCAAACACCTCACGGCGGGACAGTCGCAAGCGGCCATCGGGCTGGTCGTCGCGCTGTTCACGGGCGGCGGCATGGTGGGCATGCTGTTTGCCGGGCCGATCGCGGAAGGCCTGTCCTGGCGGTGGATGTTCGCCCTACCGACGATCGCGATCGTCGCGACGACGTTGGTCGTGGCTCGGCTGATGCCGCATGATCCGCCGATCCCGTCGGGCAGCGGGATCGACTGGCCTGGCACGGTTCTGCTGAGTGGCACGTTGCTCGCGTTCATGCTCGGGCTCGTGACGGTGACGAGGGACGGCGGCGTGCCGTCGCTCGTTGTCTGTGCCATCGCGGTGGTGGTGGCCGCACTCGCGACCGGGTGGGTCGTCGTCGAGCGCCGGGCACCCTCGCCGATGGTCGATCTGCGCATGCTGGCGAAGCCCGCGATGTGGAACGCGTGTGTGCTCACCTTCGTCATCACCGCCAGTTCCGGGATGGTGCTCTTTCTCCTCCCGCAGCTGTTGGCGGTGTCGGGCGACGGGTACGGCTTCGGAGCCGGCACCACCGACATCGGACTGTTCCTGCTGCCCGGCGCCATCGCCGGGGCGGTGAGCGATTCGGTCGGCGGGATCGCGGCGCGGCGTTTCGGTCCGCGTGCCGTGGTCATCGTGGGCACGGTCGTCACGGCGTCCACGATGATCGCCCTGGCGTCGCTGCACACCGCGGAATGGCAGCTCGTCCTCGCGAAGGTGCTGACCGCGTTCGCCGCGGGCGTCGGTACCACGGCGTTGCTCGCCGGCACCGCCACCGCCATCGAGACCAAGGACATCGGCATCGCCACCAGCCTGCTCGTCGTCACTCGCGTGGTCGGCGTCGCCCTGGGCGCCCAGGTCGCCGGCGCGATCCTCGACGCCGGGGCCGAGCCGATGACGGGCCGACCGACTGAATCGGCTTTCGTCACAGGGTTCGCCGTGGCCGGCCTCGTCGCCGCGTTGTCCCTGCTCGTTGTCCGTATCACGAAGAAAGGAGTCCAGGCATGACACCGACCGGTCTGTCGACGGGCGTGAGTACTACCGCGAAGCGCACAGTTCTGGTCTCGGGGGCCAGTATCGCCGGGCCCGCGTTGGCGTACTGGCTGCACCGGTCCGGATGCGCGGTCACCGTGGTGGAGAAGGCAGGCGCACTGCGCGACGGTGGTTACCCGATCGACGTCCGCGGTACCGCGGTAGAGGTGGTCCGGCGGATGGGGATACTGCCGCAATTGCAGGACGCGCACATCGACTCGCGGCGCTGCACTTTCCTCGACCCCGATGGCAGTGAAGTGGCCTCGCTCAGCCCACGTGCCGTTGCGGGCGGGGTCGAGGGACAGGACCTCGAGGTGCGGCGTGGGGATCTGGCCGCGATCCTCTACGCGTTGGTCCGTGACGACGTGGAATTCCTGTTCGGCGACTCCATCGACACTCTCGACCAGTCCGGACAAGGGGTCGACGTCACCTTCCACAGTGGGCAACAGCGCACGTTCGACCTGGTGGTCGGCGCCGACGGTATGCACTCACGTACCCGGGAGACCCTGTTCGGCCCCGAGGAACAGTTCCACCGCTACCTCGGGTACTGCTTCGCCATATTCACCATGCCGAACAGCTTCGGGCTCTCCCACGAGGTCATGGTGTGGAACACCCCGGGGAAAGCCGCGGCCCTCTACGCCGTCGGGGACAGCGACGAGCTGCACGCCTTCCTGACCTTCCACCAACCGCAACCGCCGTTCGATGCCCTCCGCGACCCCGACGCCCAGCGGGACCTGGTCGCCTCGGTCTTCGCAGGCGCGGGCTGGGAGGTCCCTGCCATGGTCAACACCATGCGCGACGCCGATGACCTGTTCTTCGACACGGCCGGTCAGATCCGCATGCCCCACTGGTCCAGCGGCCGCGTCGCGCTCGTCGGCGACGCCGCGTACGCACCCTCTTTCCTCACCGGACAAGGCTCGAGCCTTGCACTGGTCGGTGCCTACATGCTCGCCAACGGGATAGCCACGAACCGGGACCACAGCTCGGCCTTCGCCGCCTACGAACGCGACACGCGCGAGTTCGTGGCCATGAATCAGGCACTGGTCGACAACGGTGCGGCCACGCTGTTCCCCACCACGGCGCGGGCCCTGGAGCAACGCAACACCATGCTGCGTGACCTCGTCACCCTGCCCTCCGCGACAGCACGACCGGCCCACTCAGCTCTCAGGCTGCCCGAATTCGCCCCGCTGCGATGACCTAGTACTCCCGCGGACTTCTCCCTTACGCGGAGGGGGCGGGACGGTCGTGGCGGACCGTCCCGCGAGGGGCTCCCGGTATCGGACTACGGCAGGCGGTCGGTGCCGCCGTCGGGGATGGCGTGGGCCAGGCCCGTCCGGTAGGCGATGACCACGAGTTGCGCCCGGTCGCGGGCCTCCAGTTTCGTCATGGCGCGCTGTACGTGGGCGCGGACGGTGAAGGGGCTGAGGTACATCCGCTCGGCGATCTCCTGGTTGGACAGGCCGGTCGCGACCAGGGCCACCATCTCGCGTTCGCGCGGGGTGAGGACGGCGAGCTGT
This sequence comes from Streptomyces africanus, assembly GCF_030816955.1. Classification (NCBI taxonomy): domain Bacteria; kingdom Bacillati; phylum Actinomycetota; class Actinomycetes; order Kitasatosporales; family Streptomycetaceae; genus Streptomyces; species Streptomyces africanus. Next base: position 197,376 of record NZ_JAUSYP010000001.1, read on the forward strand.
TCGGAGTGGTGCGGCGTGGCGTTGTCCGGTGTGGCCAGGAACCGGGCGACCAGGGAGCGGGTCGCTGCGGGGGACAGAAGAGTGTCGCCGTCGGCGATCGTACGCACGGCGTCCGCCAGGTCCTCGGCCCCGATGCCCTTGCCGATGAAGCCGCCGGCCCCCGCGCGCAGCGCCTGGGCGACGTACTCGTCGGTCTCGTACGTGGTGAGGATCAGGATGCGGCTGGCGCGCAGTTCGGGGTCCGCGCAGATCTCCGACGTGGCGGTGAGACCGTCCATCTCGGGCATACGGATGTCCATGACCACCACGTCCGGGCGCAGTTGGCGGGTGAGTCTCACCGCCTCCCGGCCGTCGCCGGCCTCGCCGACCACGGTGATGTCGTCGGCGCTGTCGAGAAGCATGCGGAAGGCGCCGCGCAGCAGGGCCTGGTCGTCGGCGAGGAGAACCCTGAGCGTCACGGCGTTTCCTCGGCCTCTCCGTCGCCGGTCCGTCCGTCGCCTGTCGCTTTGTCGGCCATCCGTCCCCCATCGGTGGTTGTCGCTCTGTCAGCGTCGCGTGTCGCGTCCTTCACGGGCGGGAGGGGCAGCTGGGTGGAGACGAGGAAACCGCCCTCCGGGCGCCTGCCCGCGGAGAGGTGTCCCCCGACCGCCGTGGCACGTTCACGCATCCCGATCAGACCGTAGCCGGGCGGCCGGTCAGGCATCGTGGACGCGCTCGGTCCCGTGGACGCGCTCGGCGTCGTACGGGTGCCTCCTCCGTCGTCGGCGACGGTGATGGTCACGCGGTCGCGGGTCCAGGCGAGGCGGACCCGGGCGCTCTGGGTGCCGGCGTGCTTGGTCACGTTGGTCAGGGCCTCCTGGACGATGCGGTAGGCGGTGAGGTCCACTCCCGGCGGCAGCGGCCTGGCCGGGCCCTCCTGGTGCACCGACACCTCAAGGCCCGCGCGGCGGAAGGACTCCACAAGCGTGGGAAGCCGGGACAGCCCGGGTGCCGGTTCGGCGGGCGTGGCCGTGTCCCCGGACTGACGCAGCAGACCGACCGTGGCCCGCAGGTCGTCGAGCGCGTCGGCGGTGGTCTCGACGAGTTCCTTCAGGCTCTTGCGGGTCTGCTCCGGGCGGGCGTCGAAGAGGTGGGCGGCGACCGTGGCCTGCGCGTTGGCCAGGGTGATCTGATGGGCCACCAGGTCGTGCAACTCCCGGGCGATGCGGACCCGTTCCTCGGCCACCCTCCGGCGCGCCTCGCTGTCCCGGCTCTCCTCGGCCCGCCGGGCCCGTTCCTCCACGGCCGCCAGGTAGGCCCGTCGGTTGCGCACCGAGTGACCGAGTACGCCGGCCACCAGCGGGAACACCGCCACCACTCCCATCCGGCTCGCGTCCTTCCATGAGAAGTCCTCGAACAGAGGGATGGAGGTGGCCAGCGCCACCGAAGCGAGCAACACCGCGCTCGCCGCGCGCCGTTCGGTGCGCGCGGCGAGTGAGTAGGAGTAGGCGCCGATCACGGCGGGGGCCACGATGAGCGGGGTGAGCAGGAGGCCCAGGGGCGGCACCAGCACGCCGACCGCGGTCGTGGCCGCCAGGGCGGCCAGGGGTGCCCGGTGTCGCACCGGCAGCACGGCACAGGACACCACGGCGATGACGTACGCGGCAGCGGGCGGCGCCGACAGCGTGTCGTCGACCTGCATCACGCCGCCGAGCAGACAGAACGCGAACGCCGTCGCCGTGATCGCCGCCTCCCGCCACCACGCGCCGCGTGGTCGCGGACCACCGCCACCCGGTTTCGTCATGGCCGGCTCAGTCCCGGCCGACGGGGAGCCGCCGCACAGTTGCGTCCGGCGCGGTCGCGGAGGCAGGGACACGCCTGCTCAGTGCCTCACCCTCGATATCGACATTCGGCAGCACACGGTTCAGGATACGAGGCAGCCACCAGGCCCGGTGGCCGAGCAGTGCCAGGACCGCGGGTGCGATCGCCATCCGGACCAGAAGGCGTCGAAGGCGACGGCGGCGGCCAGACCGACGCCCATCGTCTGGATGGTCGGGCTGCTCATCCCGATGAATCCGGCGAACACGCTGATCATGATCGGGGTCGAAGCCTTCCGACAGCAGGTCGTAGGCAGACCGAGTACGGAGATCAACAGCGCGACCCCCAGTCCTACCAGCGCGATGAAGACGGTCGCGCCGGCGAAGCCGACGGCGGGCCCGGCCGTGCCGACCGCCCGGCCGGCGGCCTCCTCCGCTCGTCCTCGAGAGCGCTCTTCGTCGGATCGGTCAGGTCGACGGCGTCCGCGGTGTAGGTGATCGTGGAGTAGGCGATGGTGCCGTCCTCGCTGACGGCGCCGGTCTCATGGGGGTCGGTGGTCGACGCGACCTGATCGCTCCCGTCCAGCGGGCCGAGTGTGTCCTCGATGGCCGCCATGTTCTGTCCGGCCATCACCCGCTGCCCGTCCGGGGCAGCGAACGCCAAGCGGGCCTCGGCGCCCTGGGAGTTGGCCTGGGGGAAGCGCTCGTCCAGCAGGTCGAGCGCCTGCTGTGACTCGGCGCCGGAAAAGTCGCCACCTGCTGATCACTCCAGACACCACGAGAGAAGAGGGATGCGCGAGATCCCGCGCGCCTCCCACACTTCCCTCCGGCGCCCTGGCGGGCATCGTCCCCGCAGCCGTCCTGGCCTGGTGCACCCGGACCAGCCACTCACCTGTCCTGGTGCCTGCGCACTACAAGCCGAGGTCGACGCGGGTCAGGTCACGGCTTGCGTCCCACACCCGCGTCGCGACGGAGGTGTCGGCGAGGTGGTTCCACACCGGTTCACGTCGGGGCTTGCCGCGCAGGCTGAAGGCGCGTGGTCCCCACAACTGCCCCCCGCGCACCGTCGGGTCGAGCACCGCTCGGACCGCGGGCCATGCGCCGGCGTGCTTGCCCTGGACGAGGAGGGCCGCTGGTGCCCCGCGCAGCCGCGCACCGGCGGTCCGTACATGGACCGGCGGTCGTGACGGGGTCAGGGAGTCCAGCGCCCCGCCGGGATGGACCACCACGCTTGCCACCGTGCTGCCGACGGCGCGCAAGCGGCGGTCGAGTTCGAGGCCGAAGTGCATCTGCGCCAGCTTGGAGCGTCCGTAGGTGCGCTTGGGCCGGTAGTCGTTCCGGGACTGCAGGTCGTCGAGGTCGAGCCGTTCCGACTTCGCCGCGAAGCTGCCCATGGTCACGATGCGGGCCGCCGGTGCGGCCGACAACAGCGACATCAGCCAGTGGGTCAGCGCGAAGTGCCCGAGGTGGTTCGTGCCGAACATGAGCTCGTGACCGTCCCCGGTCTCCCGGCGCGGCGGGTCGTCGAGCGCGACGCCGGCGTTGTGGACCACCGCGTCGAGGCAGTCCACGTCCAGTGCTTCCGCCGCTGTTCTGAGCGACGAGAGGTCGGCGAGGTCCAGCGGTACGGTCCGCACCCGCGCACCAGGGACACGCGAGCGGATCGAGGCCGCGGCGACGTCGGCCTTCGCGGGATTCCGGCTGCCCAGTACGACAGTGGCTCCGGTCGCGGACAGCTGCTCCGCGACGAAGTACCCGATTCCGGCGTTGCCGCCGGTGACCAGAAAGACGCTGCCATCGGCATGCGGCAGCCGGTGAACATCCCAGGGCGTGATGGATGACGTGGACGACATGACGGCGGGGGTCCCTTGCTGTGGAAGGCGGCTCAGGCTGCCCTGCGAGGCAGCTCGACGCCCACGGTTCCAGGGGCCCCCGACACATCGCCTACGGATCACCGACAGCCGCGCCGGACGGCCGGCATCCTGCCGACACGGTGCCGGCCCGTCGCAGCCACCGTTTCGGCGTGGCTATTCCTTGACGGCTCCCGCGTTGGCGCCTTGGACGAAGTACCGCTGGAAGCAGAAGAACAGCGCGGCGACGGGCAGGGTGGCCAGCAGGGCCGCGGCCAGCTTGAGGGGGTACTGGGTGCCGCCGCCCAGGCCCCCGGAGACGAGGCGGGCGAGGCCGGTGGTGAGGGTTTCGTATTGGCTGGACTGGGTGGCCACGAGGAAGTGGGTGAACTCGTTCCACGAGCCCTGGAACGACAGGATGGTCAGGGTGATGAGGGCCGGGCGGGCCATGGGCAGGACGATCGACCAGAAGATGCGGAAGACACCGGCGCCGTCGACGCGGGCGGCCTCCTCCACTTCCCGGGGGATCGACTCGAAGAACTGTTTCATGATGAAGATGCCGGCGGCGTCCACCATGAGCGGCAGGATCATGCCGGCGTAGGTGTCGAAGAGCCCGAAGGTGTTCAGCACCAGGAATCTCGGGATCAGCAGGGCTACGGGCGGCACTGCCAGCACGGCCAGGACGAAGCCGAACAGCAGGGTGCGGCCGGGAAAGCGCAGCCGGGCGAGGGCGTAGCCGGCCATCGAGTTGAACAGGACGCGTCCGGCGGTGACGACCACGGTGACGAAGGCCGAGTTGCCCAGCCAGCGCAGGAACGGCACGCCGTCGCCGTCGTGGCTGAGTCCGAACAGGCGTTGGTAGGCGGCGGTCGTGGGGGTGGTGGGAATCAGGCCGAGGGGGTGGGCCGCCGCGTCCGGGTCGGTTTTGAACCCCGTCACCAGCTGAATGACGAACGGCATGACGTACAGCAGGCCGAGCGCGGCCACGGTCGTGTAGCCGAGGATGCGCAGCGGTGGCCGAAAGCGGCCCATCACAGGGTTCGCCTGCGCCCGGGCGGCCGCAGAGTGGGTGCTCATCGGGTCCTCCGGGTACGGGGGGTGCGCTCCCGGAAGAGGAAGCGCTGGACGGCGGTCATGGTCAGGATCAGCGTGAGCAGGATGAAGGCGATGGCCGCGCCCTGGCCGAAGTCGGCGTCGTCGAAGGCGGACGAGTAGGACAGGAAGGCCGGGGTGAGGGTGGTGTTGCCGGGGGCGCCCTGGCCCATGACGTAGACCTGGTCGAAGACCTGCCAGGTGCCGATGAGGCCGAGGGTCAGGACGAGGAAGAGCACGGGCCGCAGCGCGGGCAGGATCACATGCCGCAGCATCTGGAAGCGGCTGACGCCCTCGATGGCGGCGGCCTCCTCCAGTTCGCGCGGGATGTCCTGGAGGGCGGCGAGGAAGATCAGCATGAAGGTGCCGGAGGTCGTCCACACGGCGAGCAGGATGATCGTGCACATCGCCACGGACGGTCCGGACAGCCACTCGAACCAGGACAGGCCCATGAAGGAGTGGTCGGCGAGGGCGCCTGTGGGGTGGCCGGTGTCGACGATGCCGAGGCCGCCGAGGAGGAGGGAGAGGACACCGCGGGAGTCGTTGAACCAGTTCGGGCCCCGCACTCCGATCCAGGAGAGCACGGTGTTGACGGCGCCGCTGCCTTGGAACAGGAAGAGGAAGACGGTGGAGACCGCGATGGAGCTGGTGACCGAGGGGAAGAAGAACGCGGTGCGCAGGGCGCTGCGGCCGCGCAGCATGCGCTGGTTGACGATGAGCGCCAGCGTGAGCGCCAGGATCGTCTGCAACGGCACGGTCAGCAGCACGTAGTAGAAGTTGTTGCGCAGTGAGGTGGCGAAGAGGGTGCGGTCGAGGCCGTTCCGGGTGAGCAGGGCCCGGTAGTTGTCGAGGCCGGCGAACTGTGTCTGGCCGCTGAAGGGGTTGGACTGGCCGTCCCAGTGCAGCAGGCTCACCCACAGCGCCATCAGGATCGGCAGGACCAGGAACAGGCCGAGGATGATCACCATGGGGCTGACGAACAGCCAGCCCCAGGCGCCCTCGGTGCGGCGCCCCGCTCGCGGGGCGGACTTGGCGCGGGGCGCCGCGGCCGGGGCCGCCGTCCCGCCGGGCGGGTCAGGGGCGCCCGGCGGGACGGCTGTACGGGGACCCCCGCCCGCGCGGGAAGCCGGGCGGGGGGTCGGTGACATACGCGGGGACATGGCGGTTCAGTTGCCCTTCGTGAGGGCCTGTTCGCCGTTGCTCTGCAGGCCGGCGAGGATCTTCTCGGGGTCGCCGGTGTTCAGCTGGGCGAGGTCGGTGTTGAACTGGGTGAGGACCTTGTCGAAGCCGGCGACGGTCACGGGGCCCTGCGCGTAGGCGGTGGCGTCGGCCCACGCCTTGGCGGACGGGTTCCTCTTCGCGTACTCGGCGAGGGCGCTGGTGCGGGAGGGCATCACGCCGAAGGAGTCCGCGTTCTTCAGCATCTGGGCGCTGGTGGTCAGGTACGTCACCAGGTCCACGGCCGCCGTCCGGTGGGCGCTTTCCTGGGCGACGCCCCAGCACTGGCTGAAGGCGAGCGTGCCCTTTCCGGCCGGGCCGGCGGGCAGCGGGACCACCGCGTACTTCGTGTCCGGGTAGTCGGCCTTCATGCCGCCGGTAAGCCAGTTGCCCTCGATGGTCATGGCGGCCTTGCCCTTGCCGAGGGCTTCACCGCCCCAGGTGGTGTCGACCTGGGTGGCGTACTTCAGGGAGCCCGACTTCAGCAGCGACCGCACGTAGTCGAGGGCCTTGGTGTTCTGTGGGCTGTCGGCGGTCATCTTCGTCTGGTCGCTGTTGGTGATCCAGCCGCCGGCCTCTCTCATGAAGGCACCGATGCGCGCGTACTCGCCGTTGATGACCAGTCCGGTGACGTTGCCCTTGGTCAGCTTGCCGGCGACCGTCTTCAGCTGGGCCCAGGTGGTCGGGTAGTCCTTGGCGGTCAGCCCGGCCTTCTTCCACAGGCCGGTGTTGATCGCCAGGGCGAGGGTGGAGGTGTCCTTGGGCAGGCACACCAGCTTCCCGTCGTAGGTGAAGGAGGTGCGCAGCTGGGCGGAGAAGTCGTCGGCGTCCTTGATCCGGTCGCCGTACGGGTAGAGGGAGCCGCCCTTGGCGTAGTTGGCGAACTGGCTGGAGTCGACGTAGAAGGCGTCCGGCGGCTTGTGCCCGGCGAAGGACTGGGCGAGTTGCTGGTTGATGTCCTTGGCCACGTCCACGGTCACCGTGTTGCCGGACTGCTCGGCCCAGGCGGCTGCCGCGGCCTTGACAGCCTTGGTCTCCGCGTCACCGGAGGAGGCGATCAGCACCGTGAGGTGCTGCTTGGAGCCGGTGTCCTGCGTGGTCTTCTTGTCGCTGCCGAAACTCGACGAGCAGCCGGTGGCGGCAAGGAGTGCCGCGCAGGTGACGAGGGCCGCGACGGCCGTGCGGTGGGGCATGCTTCCTCCGAGGGTTACGGGGTGGTGCGTGCGGCTCCTCCCGGGCACACGAAGCCGTGGGCCAGGGGTGTGGGGGTGGAGGAGAAGAAACGTTTCGACGTGGGGTGGGACCGACCGGACAGGGGAAGGCAGGCCGGTCGGCCGGGAGTCAGGCCCGGTCGGGCAGCGGCGCGCCGGCGCTGTCGCGCACAATCAGGGACGGCTCCAGCAGGAGCCGCTCGGGCGGGGAGTCGGGGGCGGCGATCCGGGCCAGCAGGAGTCGTACGCACTCCCGGCCGACCTCCTCCAGCGGCTGGGCGACGGAGGACAGGCCCGGCGAGAGCAGCTCCGCGGTCGGCGAGTCGTCGAAGCCGACCACGGCGACGTCACGGCCCGGGGCGAGGCCACGCTCGCGCAGCGTCTGGTAGCAGCCGAGGGCCAGCACGTCGCTCGCCGCGACGACCGCGGTCGCGCCGCCGTCGATCAGCGGTTTCGCCGCGGCACGCGCAGCCTCGATGTCGTTCACGATGCTCTGCCCGCGCCGGCCACGGGTCGGAAGTCCGTGCCGCCGCATGGCCCGCAGCCAGCCCTCGGCACGGTCGTCCCCCGCGCCGGAGCTGCCGCGCTCCCAACCGAGGAAGGCGATTCTGCGATGTCCGAGGGCCACCAGGTGCTCGACCGCCGCATCAGTGCCGCAGGCGCCGTCGACATCGACCCAGTCGCCGAGGGGCCGTCCCGACCACATCCGGCCGAACCCGATGAACGGCACGCCCCGCTTGGCCAGCCATGACTGGCGTGGGTCGCCGCGCTCGGTGCCGCTGAGCACAAAGCCGTCGACCTCGTGCTGGGCCAGCAGTTCCTCGTAGCCCTCCAGGCTCGGGCCGCCGGGCGGGGAGGCGAACAGCAGGATCCGGTACCCCGCCTCGTCGGCGGCATCCGACAGGGCGTGCAGGAAGCGGTCCATCACCGCGCCCGCGGTGCCGGGCGGGGTGGGCTGGATGCCGTAGCCGATGAGCTTGCTCGAACCGCTGCGCAGCGTCTGGGCCGCCCGGCTGGGCCGGTAGCCCATCTCGTCGATCGCGCGGCGGACCCGCTCCAGGGTCTCGGGCCGCAGCATGTCCGGCGAGTTGATCGCGTTGGACACGGTCTGCATCGAGACCCCGGCCCGGGCGGCGACCATGGCGAGGGTCACCGGGCCGCCGTTGGGCGAGGAGTTCTTACTGGAGCGGGGCATGCGGCTCTCCGACGTGCAGAGGATCTTGTGTTCTCGGTTTTAGCGTTCCAAAGCCGTTGTCATCGCTCTGAAGAGTGCTTACTGTCTTTGGAACGTTCGAATGCTGAGAGGTTGTACTTCCTTGGACACGACTGTCAACCCCCAGGACACCAACGGTTCGGTCACCACAGACCCGTCCGCGAGCGCGGGCCTGCAGCCGTTCCTGCATGACGCGGTCGTCACGCTGCACGCCCCGAGCCTCGTCATCTCGCATGCGGACGGGCAGCTCAACGGGGGTGCGGACGGCTTCTACCACGGCGACCGCCGGGCGCTGTCCCGCCTCACCGTCGCCGCCGAAGGCATCCCGTCGGCGCCGGTCGCCGGGGGCCTGCGGGGTGCGGACGGTGCGCAGTTCCGGGCCGTCCTGCGCGGCCTCGGCGAGGTCACCGCCGACCCGACCGTGGCCCTGCAGCGCCGCCGCGGCACGACGGCAGGACGGTTCGAGGAGCGGCTGGAGGTCACCAACGCGGGCAGCCGGCAGGTCCGCCTCCGCCTGACCGTGACCGCCGGGACGGACCTCGCCACCATGGACCAGGTCAAGTCGGGATGCCCTCCCGAGGAAGTGCCGCCCCGGGCTGCGGACAGCGACGCCATCGGCCTGGCCTGGGCGTGCGACGGCTTCACCGCCCGCCTGGTCAGCGAGCCGGCGCCGGACGTACTCGAAGTGCCGGCCGGACGGCTGTCGTACGACGTCGAGCTGGACCCCGGCGCCTCGTGGTCGGTGACGCTGTCCTGTACGGCCGCGTACGCCGACGGCGATCAGTTCCCGCCCCCGCCCGCGGACCGGGTGCCGTGGAGCATCCCCGGACTGCGCAGCGCGGACCGCGGCCTGGACCGCTGGCTTGAGCAGTCCCTCGCCGACCTTGACGGCCTGCGCCTGACCGACCCGCGGTCGCGGAAGGACCGGCCGGACCAGTTCCTCGCGGCGGGCGCCCCCTGGTTCCTGACGCTCTTCGGGCGCGACGCCCTGTGGGCCGCCCGCATGCTGCTTCCCCTCGGCACGGACCTCGCGGCCGGTACGCTGCGCACTCTCGCCCGCCGACAGGGTGCCGTCACCGACCCGGCCACGGAGGAGCAGCCGGGCAAGATCCTGCACGAGGTCCGTCGCGACAACCTGAAGCTCGGCGACCGGCTCTCCCTGCCCTCGGTGTACTACGGCACGGTCGACGCCACCCCCTTGTGGATCACCCTCCTCCACGACGCCTGGCGCTGGGGGCTCGACCCGGCCGAGGTCGAACTGCTCCTGCCGCACGCCGAGTCCGCGCTCGCCTGGATGCGCGACCAGGCAGCCGCCGACGGTTTCCTCAAGTACATGGACCAGACCGGCCAGGGCCTGTCCAACCAGGGCTGGAAGGACTCCGACGACTCCATCCGCCACCGCGACGGCAGCCGCGCCCATGCACCCATCGCCCTGTGCGAAGTGCAGGCGTACGCCTACGAGGCCGCGCTCGGCGGAGCCGCGCTGCTGCGGGCGTTCGGCCGCCCGGGAGCCGACGAGTGGGAGGGATGGGCCGAGCGGCTCGCCGCCCGCTTCCGCGACCGGTTCTGGGTGAGCGACGAACGTGGCCCCTACCCGGCCGTGGCCCTCGACGGCGACGGCAAGCCGGTCGACTCGGTCACCTCCGGCTTCGGCCACCTCCTCGGCACCGGACTGCTCAACGCCGAGGAGAGCGCGCTGCTCGCGGCCCGCATCGCCGCACCCGACCTCGACGCAGGCCACGGCCTGCGCACCCTGAGCAGCGACGCGGTGGGCTACAACCCCTACGGCTACCACGTCGGCTCGATCTGGCCGCACGACACGGCCATCGCCGTACACGGCCTGGTCAAGGCCGGATTCCCCGACGCCGCCGCCTCTCTGGCAGCCGGCCTGCTGACCGCGTCGACGGCCTTCGACGCGCGCCTCCCCGAACTCTTCGCCGGCCACGGCAGCCGGCAGAGCCCGCACCCCGCCCCCTATCCGGCGTCCTGCCGACCGCAGGCATGGGCCGCCACCTCGGCGCTCCTCGTGCTCCAAGCGGCCCTCGGCCTGAGCGCGGACGTCCCCGGCGGCACGGTCACGCTGGCGCCGGCCTTCGCCGCGGCGTACGCCCCGCTCACGGTGACGAGGCTCCAAGTAGGCGGAGCCCGGCTGGACGTGACGGTCACGGCGGACGGAACGGTGAACGCGACCGCTCCGGCAGATCTTGTCGTGGTGACGCCCTGATGCCGCGTCGGCACTGAGCTGAGGCGGGCTTTCCCGGAGCTTGTGCCCGGCGCAGCCCAACTGCCGGACGGGGCCGCGCTGGACGGGGTTGTGTGACCTGTACGGGTATCTCAGACTCAAGGTGTCTCAGGCTGCGCGCCTCTGTAGACGAGACGCGTTCGCCGCCGATGGTTCGGGAGCCGAAGAAGGAAATAGGCTGCGCTGCCGTCGGCGCGGCACAGACATCCTGCGCGAATTAGGCGGATTCAGCGGGCCGTTGGTGCAGTCGTCGGCTCAGCGGAGGGTGACGCCCTGGGCGGCCCCTTCGACGCTTCAGGGCTGGGGCTCGCGCGGTGAGGGCGGCGCGCGGCTCGCCCGTTACCTGCACGACGGTTCGTTCGCCGAGCTCATGCGGGTGCCGACGGAGAACGCCTTCCCGCTGCCCACCATGGCAGGGGAGGATCCAGCGCGCTGGGCCGCACTCAGCGTGCACGTCATCCCCTACGGCGGGCTGGCAGCCGGCGAGACGCTGCTCCTCAGCGGGGCTACCGGCAACCTCGGCAGCAGCGCGGTCGCGGTCGCGCTCGCGATGGGCGCCGGCTGCGTGGTCGCCCGGGGCCGCAACCAGGCCGCGCTCGACCTCCTCGCCGACCGGTTCGGTCCGCGTCTGCGCCCGGTCCGGCTGACCGGGGACGAGGCCACCGACCGCGCGGCGATGTCCGCGCCGGCCGACGGCCCGAACGCGTCCGTTCGTTCGACCTCGATGACGTCAACGACGCCATCGCGTACGCCGCCGCGCACGGCGGTCCGTTCGACCGCACCGGCCTCACCCCACCGGCTGGCTGACAAGGCCCACCGATCCCCACCAGCCGCACGACCCGCCACCCGCACGAGCGCAGGCGGCCAAGCGCTGCTGTTTGACGTGAACGAAGCCAGAGTTGCGGGGTTTCCGGGGCGGACAAGACGTGGCACCGAGCGGCCGCCCGCTCACCCCGAACCAGTGGCTCAGGGGGCGGGCGGACGACACTGACCACCTGGGAACTTGCTCAGACCGCTCGATTATGCGCGCTTGAGCCGTCACAGGACGTCGGCGAGGCGGTCTACCTGGTTCGGGGCGAGGCCGTAGCAGTAGAGCATCACCTCGTCGGCGCCCAGGTCGGCGAAGTGGGCGATCGCATCGCGGATCTCGGTGGGCGTGGTGAGTAATCCGGCGACCATCCGGTCGGCCATACCGGTGAAGGTGTAGTACGCGTACATGTTGGCCCGGGCGTCGTCGATCACGACTTGAGGACCGAGGGCGACGTTGACCTGTGCGACGATGCGCGGTTCGCCCTCGCGGCCGTACTCCTTCCAGAAGGTGCGGACCGTGTCGAAGAGACCGCCTGCCCACGAGGGCGCAGCGGCGGCGAGGAAGCCGTCCCCCCAGCGAGCAACACGTTCCAGCGCGACGGGCTTGAATCCACCGAAGAGCACCTCGGGGTCGCCGGGCCGGGTAGGCGAAGGGCCGATCGGGCCGATGCCGTCGCCGTACGGCTCGCCGGACCAGAGGCGGCGCATCACCGCCATCTGCTCGTCGAGGCGTCGGCCTCGGGTGCGCTTGTCGATGCCCGTGACCTGGTGGTCGTCGTCCCGGCCACCGATGCCCAGCCCGAGAACCAGGCGGCCACCGGTCATCCGATCCAAGGTGGCGGCCTGCTTGGCGAGGAGGGCGGTATCGCGCAGCGGGGCGAGCAGCACCTCGGTCTGGACGCGGATGCGGGAGGTCGCGCCCGCAAGGACGGCGAGCGCGACCAGGGGTTCGGGGTTGTGGAAGACGAGCCGATCCAGCAGGCCGAGTGTGCTGAAGGGCCCGGCGGCGGCGCGCTGGGCCCAGGTGAGCAGGGTGGCCGGGTCGCCGATGGGCAGACCGATACCGACGTTCATGAAGAAGACCTCCGAAAGGAAGGGTCGACAAAGAGAGCTGCCGCCCCTCCGGCACCTCAGCGAGGTGGGACGTTCCCGCTCTGCGGCGTGCTTCTGGGGAACGTCTCGTCGAAGTGATCTGACCTTAGGACGAGACGTGTTCGCAGGACAAGCCAATTCGGCCGCCCCCGCCTGCAGCAGTTACAGGCAGGATGTCTGGAATCGCTTCCGTGCGGAGAAGGGGTGGTGTGGTATCGGTCAACTCCGCGTCCGGGCCGGAGCAGCCGGCGTTGGGGCAGTCGCCCGAGGCGCGGAAGTACCGATGCAGGCCGCCACACCGCGGATCTCACGGCGGTGACCGCGCACCACGGCATGCCGCGCCGCCGATACGACGACGGCCCGCGCGACCCGTTCGCCACCTGGATCAGCACGACCCCGGCCGGCCGCCTGCTGTGCACGACCGGCGAGTACGGGGTGTACGGCGGCTCTCCAACACCTCGGCCCCGTGCGGAGGAAGGAGTCGACGCGATAGGGGCACGCCCCCAACCGCGGCCGGAATTGGCATAGACCTTTATGTGAGCACGGGCTAGGCTCTGCCGCGCACATCACGAGAGCGCTCTCAAGCACTGCTGTTCCACCCCCACCCTGCTGGAACAACGAAGGGTCATTCCCTTGAGACGCACGACAACTCTGCGCACCGCACTGTCCGCACTCCTTCTGCTCGGCACCTGGGCGACCGCGAGCGCACTGCCTGCCTCCGCCGCGGATGCTCCCGCACGCTCCACCGAAGCACCGGCCTCCCCCGAGCTCCTGTCGGCGATGCAGCGTGACCTGGCGCTGACGCGGAACGAAGCCGTGGCACGCCTGGCCGCGGAGAAGACCGCGACGGCCGTCGAACGCAAGGCGCGTAGCGCGGCCGGTTCGGCCTACGGCGGCTCCTGGTTCGACGCCGACAGCGGCCGACTCACCGTCGCCGTCACACGCGCCGCGCACGCCGACGCCGTACGCGCGACCGGAGCGGCCGTACGCCTCGTGCGGTACGACGCCCGGCAACTCGAGGCGGCGAAGAAGAGCATCGACGCGCTGTCCGCGCCCGCCGGAGTCGCCAGTTGGCACGTGGATCCGAAAGCCAACAAGGTCGTCGTGAACACCGTCGCCGGGCACCGGGACGACAACGATGTCCGGGCCTTCCTCGCTCGAGCCCGCGAAGCGGGACCCGTGACAGTGCGTCAGGCGCCTGCCGCACCGCGCATTTTCGCTGCCGGCACCGTGGGCGGTGACCCCTACTACACCGGCAACGTCCGCTGCTCCATCGGCTTCTCCGTGCACGGCGGATTCGTCACCGCCGGGCACTGCGGCTCGCCGAGTGCGGCCGTGTACGGCTGGGACCGGTCCTACATCGGTAATTTCCAGGGGTCGTCGTTCCCGGACAACGACTACGCCTGGGTGAACGTGGGCAGCGGCTGGTGGACCGTACCGGTGGTGCTGGGCTGGGGCACGGTTTCCGACCAGCTCGTCCGCGGTTCCGCCGAGGCCCCGGTGGGTGCCTCCATCTGCCGTTCCGGCTCCACCACTCACTGGCACTGCGGCACCGTGCTGGCGAAGAACGAGACGGTGAACTACAGCCAGGGCGCCGTCCACCAGATGACGAAGACGAGCGTCTGCGCCGAACCCGGCGACTCAGGCGGCTCCTTCATCAGCGGCGACCAGGCCCAGGGCGTCACCTCCGGCGGCTGGGGCAACTGCAGTGGCGGCGGCCAGACCTGGCACCAGCCCGTCAACGAGATCCTCAACCGGTACGGGCTGATGCTGCACACGGCCTGATCCCTCGTCAGCGCGGCCGAGCGGACTCCGTCACGGAAGTGCCGACGGAGCCGCTCGAACTTCACCTCTCACACGGACCTGACCGGCTCAAGGCGGCGGGTGGCCAGTCGCTCGGTGTCCGCACCAGCGAGGCCACCTTTCCGCTGTGTGGGGCGCCGGTCAGCAGGCGGAACACATGCACTAGATTTTGCCTCTCTTTGACCGCGATCACTCACGATCTCTACCCTTCGGAGTCGGCAACCCCATGAGCGACATCGTCAACGGATTCGGTCGGGCCACTGCGTACGGCGGCCTGGGGCTGGTCCTGTTGGTCCTCGGCATCGTCCTGGTCGACGTGCTGACGCCTGGAAAGCTCGGCCGACAGATCTGGGAGCAGCGCAATCGCAACGCCGCCATGGTCCTCAGCTCCGCACTGCTCGGTATCGGCGGCATCGTGTTCACGTCCATCTGGACGACGTACGAGGACTTCGGCAAGGGGCTGGTCTCGACCGCCGCGTTCGGGCTGCTGGGGCTGGTGATGATGGCCGCGGCGTTCCTGGTGGTGGACCTGATCACGCCGGGGCGTCTCGGTGCGACGCTGGTCGAGGCGGAGCCTCATCCCGCGGTCTGGGTGACGGCGTCCTGCAACCTCGCAGTGTCCGCCGTCATATCGGCCTCCATCGCCTGACCGCCAAGGTATTGCCCTTCCCGACCGCCCGTGCTTAAGGTCACCCCGTTTGTCGAATCGATTCGATTGATGGATTCGAGGAAGCCGGCGGGCCCGGGAGGGGCCGGGTGGAGGTGGGGATGACCACGATCAAGGACGTCGCCGAGCGGGCAGGCGTCGCGCCGAGCACCGTGTCGTACGTCCTGAGCGGGTCGCGCAAGATCTCCGAGGACACCCGGCGCGCGGTGCAGATGGCGATCGACGAGCTCGGATACCACCCGCGCGCGAGTGCCCGTACGCTGCGCAGCGCACGGACCCGGGTGCTCGCGCTGGCCGCGCCGCGCGTGCCCGGGGCGTACCGGGCGATCGACGGGCGGTTCGCGATCGACGTCACCGACGCCGCCCGGGTGCACGGGTACGACGTGCTGCTGATGACGGACAGCGACGGCGTCGGCGGGCTGCGCCGGGTGGCCCGCAGCAGGCTCGCGGACGCCGCGGTGCTGATGGCGGTCGAGGACCGCGATCCCCGTGTCGAGGTCCTGCGTGAACTGGGCTTCCCCGGGGCGCTGCTCGGTCACGACGATCACGCGGCGCTGCCCTGGACCGACCTCGACTGGGAGGCAGCCGTCGCCCTCGCCGTGCGCGAGACGGCCGCGGCCGGCCACCGGCGGATCCTCTTCCTCTCGTCGGCCGAGCACGAGGTCGCCGCGCGCCGCGGCTATGCCCTGCACGGTCTCGACGGCGCCCGGCGAGCGGCCGTCGAGACCGCGGCCGATGTCCGCGTGATCCCGTCCCACCGCGACCCGGACGTCCTCGCGCGCCGGCTGAGCGAGGCGCTGGCCGCGCGGCCTGTCCCGACCGCGCTGGTCGTCCAGCACTTGATCCTCCTCCCCCGCCTGCTGGATGCGGTGGCGGAGGCCGGGTTGCGGGTCCCCCGCGATCTGGTCGTCGTGCTCGTCGGCAGCCTTCCGGACGAGCTGGGCATCCGGCATCTGCCGCGGATCGATCTGCCCGTCGCGGAGATGTCCACGGCCGTGGCCCGGCTCGCCATCGACGCGATCGGCCCCGGCCGCGACGGCCGGTCATCGACTGCGCGGGAGTCCCTTGCGGCACCTGTCTCGAACATGCCGTCCGGTGCGCCGCACCACCTGATCCAGCCGCGGATGGCCGGGCCCGTCATCGCCCCGCCGTCGCCCGGCTGACCACTCGGACCGCCCGTACGGCACGGCCGGCGACGCCCCATCGCCGGACACCGCATGTCCAGAGCCGCACATGTTACGGAGGACCAGCCTTGCCGTTCTTAGCAGGACGCACCAGAACAAGACGCGGACGCGTTCCCGCGCTCGCCGTCACCCTTGCCTGTGCCCTCGTCGCGCCAGGGCTGACCGGCTGTGCCGCGCAGCCCGACCCGGGCACCGTCACCGTGCTCAACTCGGCGACCGACACCGCCGAGCACACCGCCAACCAGCGGTTCTTCGACCGCTGCGGCAAGCCGCTCGGCCTGAAGGTCGAACAGATCAGCGTGCCCGCCGACCAGATCGCCTCCAAGGCCCTCCGGATGGCGTCGTCCGACTCGCTCACCGACATCCTGGAGCTCGACGGCTCGGAGCTGCCCCAGTTCGCGCAGACCGAGGGCCTGCGCCCGCTCGACGAGGTCGGGGTCGACACCTCCGGCCTCTCCGCGAGCGCCAAGTCCCTCGGCGCGTACGACGGCACCCAGTACGGCATCGCCCGTTCGGTCAACTCCCTCGCGCTGATCTACAACACCGAGCTCCTCAAGGACGCGGGCATCGCCCCGCCCACCACCTGGAAGGAGCTGCGGGCCGCCGCGAAGAAGCTGACCTCGGGCGACACGTACGGGATGGCCTTCAGCGCGAGCCCGAACGCGGACGGCGTCTACCAGTTCCTGCCGTTCTTCTGGTCCGCGGGCGGTGACGAGACCGAGATGGACAACGGCAAGGGCGAGGCCGCGCTCCAGCTCTGGAAGGACCTGGTCGCGGACGGCTCCGCCTCCAGGTCCGTCGTCAACTGGAACCAGCAGGACGTCAACGACCAGTTCGTCGCGGGCCGCGCCGCCATGATGATCAACGGGCCGTGGCAGGTGCCGGTCCTCAGCGCCCAGAAGAACGTGGACTGGGCGGTCGCGAGCATTCCGGTGCCCGAGGCGGGCAAGCCGGCGGTGCCGCCCATCGGCGGCACCGTCATGGCCGTACCGAAGAACGACGAGGACCCGGCCCGCGAGAAGAACGCCGGGAAGGTCCTGAACTGCCTCAACTCCGAGAAGAACCAGCTCCAGTGGGGCGCGTCGGTCAACAACGTGCCCACCCGCGCCACGGCCGCACAGGCGTACGCGCAGCAGAACCCGAAGCTCGCCGCGTTCGCCGAGCTCGTCACCACCGCCCGCTCCCGTACGGCGAAGGTCGGCACCGGCTGGCCGGTCGTCGGCGACGCGCTCGCGAACGCCTTCCAGTCCGTGCTGACGGGCCGGACCAGTCCGGAACAGGCCCTGCACCGGGCCCAGCAGCAGGCTTCGGCGGGGAAGTGAGGAACCGGCCATGACCACCATCACCTCCCCGGCGCACGCCGCCGGCGCCGCCCCGGTGAAGTCCGCAACCGGCCGCGCTCCGCTGCGCCGCGGGCTGCTGCGCTGGCTCTTCGTCGCTCCCGCGCTCGCCTACATGGCGCTCTTCTTCGGCTACCCGCTCGTCCGCAACATCGTGATGAGCTTCCAGCACTACACGCCGAAGACGTACTTCACCGGCGAGGCCCCGTTCAACGGCCTCGACAACTGGCGGGCCGTCTTCGCCGACGAGCTGTTCACCGACGCCCTGTGGCACACGGCCCTGTTCACCGCCGGCTCGCTGCTCGGCCAGTTCACCATCGGCCTGGCGCTCGCCGTCTTCTTCTCCCGCCGCTTCCGGCTCTCCGGCTTCGTGCGCGCCGTCCTGCTGCTGCCGTGGCTCGTGCCCATGGTCGTCTCCGCCGTCGTCTGGCGGCGCATCCTCGACCAGGACCACGGCATGCTGAACACCGCCCTGCACGCGATCGGCCTGGTCCCGCAGGACGGCGTGCCGTGGCTGAGCAGCCCCGGTGTGGCGCTGCTGTCGGCGATCCTGGTCAACATCTGGATCGGCATCCCGTTCAACATGGTCATCCTCTACGGCGGCCTCCAGGAGATCCCGCGCGACCTGTACGAGGCCGCCTCGCTCGACGGCTCCGGCCCATGGCGGACGTTCCGCAGCATCACGTTGCCGATGCTGCGCCCGGTGATCACCGTCGTGCTCGTGCTGGGCTTCATGTCGACGGTGAAGATCCTCGACCTGATCCTGGCGCTGACCTCGGGCGGGCCCGCGGACTCCACACAGACCCTGGGCACGGTCACGTACCAGCTCTCCTTCCTTCAGCTCGACTTCGGCCAGGGCGCCGTGGTGGGCAACGTCCTGATCCTCATCAGCGCGGTCTTCGCCGTGCTGTACCTGCGGGCCAACCGCGCCGACTTCGGCAAGGGGAAGTGACCGGCGATGAACCGACCGATGAAACGACCGGCGAACCTTCTCCGTATGCGGTCGGTGTGGAACACCGCCGCCGCGCTGCTGATCCTCGCCGTGCTGCTCTTCCCCGTGTACTGGATGCTCAACACCGCCCTCCAGCCCGAGTCGAGCATCGCCGCCACCGAGTGGTTCCCTCTCTCGCCGTCCCTGAAGAACTTCGACACGGCGATCAGCACCCAGGGCGGTTCGCTGCTCACCAGCTTCGTCGTCGCACTCGGCGCCGTCGTGGTCTGCCTCGCGCTCGCCGCGCCGGCCGCGTACGGGCTCGCCCAGTTCGGCCTCCGCGGCGGGCAGGGCATCGTCTTCGCGACGCTCATCACGCAGATGGTTCCGGGCATCGTCATCGCCAACGCCCTCTACAGCGCCTATGCGCAGCTCGACCTCGTCAACTCCTATCTGGGGCTGATCCTGGCGGACGCCTCGCTCGGCCTGCCGTTCGCGGTCGTGCTGCTGCGGGCGTTCATGGTGTCGATCCCGAGCGATGTCGTCGAGGCCGCGATGGTGGACGGGGCGAACCGCTTCACCGCGTTCGTGCGGATCGTGCTGCCCATGAGCCGCAACGCCCTGATCACTGCGGGGCTGTTCACCTTCCTCTTCGCCTGGTCGGACTTCATGTTCGCGCTCACCCTCAACACCACGGACGACGTCAAGCCCATCACGCTCGGCATCTACCAGTTCGTCGGCGCGCATGTCAGCGACTGGGGCGCGGTCATGGCGACCGCGGTGCTCTCCGCCGTACCGGCCGCGATCCTGCTCGTCGTCGCCCAGAAGTACATCGCCGCCGGGATCACCGGCGGGTCGGTCAAGTAGGCAGGTGCCTTCCTGTGAGTCTCTCCGAGTCCACCGAATTCCCCGAGTTCCCGGCCGGCTTCTTCTTCGGTGCCGCCACGGCCAGTTACCAGATCGAGGGCGCGTACGACGAGGACGGCAGAGGCCCGTCCATCTGGGACACCTTCTGCCGCCGGCCCGGGCGCGTCGCGGACGGCGCCACCGGTGACGTCGCCTGCGACCACTACCACCGCTACCGCGAGGACATCGCGCTGCTGCGCGAGCTGGGCGTGGACAGCTACCGCTTCTCCGTCGCCTGGCCGCGTGTCCAGCCGGCCGGCTCCGGCCCCGCCAACGCGGCGGGGCTCGACTTCTACGACCGGCTCGTGGACGAACTGCTGGCCTCGGGCATCTCCCCCGCCGCCACCCTCTACCACTGGGATCTGCCTCAGGCCCTGGAGGAGCGGGGCGGCTGGCGGGTACGCGAGACGGCGGAGCGGTTCGCCGAGTACGCCGGGGTGGTCGCCGCCCGGCTCGGCGACCGGGTGGACCGCTGGATCACGCTCAACGAGCCCTTCTGCAGCGCCTTCGTGGGCTACGCGGCGGGCGCCCACGCCCCGGGCGCCCGTGAGGGCCGCGGCGCGCTGGCCGCCGCACATCATCTGCTCGTCGGCCACGGGCTGGCCGTGCACGCGCTGCGCGCGGCGGGGGCACGGGAGGTCGGGATCACGCTCAACCCCGACCGGCTGCTGCCGGCCACGGACTCCCCCGCCGACCTGGCCGCCGTACGCCGCGTCGGGACGCTCCACAACGACGTGTGGTTCGAGCCGCTGTTCGCCGGGCGCTACCCGGAGCACGAAGCCGAGACCTGGGGCGAGTTGCTGCCCTCCGGTGACGGCTCGTACCGCCTCGACGGCGACCTCGACCTCATCGGCGCACCGCTCGACTTCGTCGGCATCAACTACTACCGGCCGATCACCGTCGCCGATGCCCCGTACCGCGATGCGGACCCGGCCACCCGCACCGCGGTCGACGTCCGGGCCGAGGAGACCTGGCGCGACGACGTCCGCCACACCACCATGGGCTGGCCCGTCGTCCCGCACACCTTCACGGATCTGCTGCTGGACCTGGCCGAGCGCTACCCCGCGCTGCCGCCGCTCCTGATCACCGAGAACGGCTCGGCGGAGGCGGACACCGTCGACGCCGACGGCCGGGTCCGCGACGTGGAGCGGATCGACTACCTCCGCAGCCATCTGGACGCGCTGGCAGCCGCCCTGCGCGCGGGCGTCGACGTGCGCGGCTACTACGTGTGGTCGCTGCTGGACAACTTCGAGTGGGCCCGTGGCTACGGACAGCGCTTCGGCATCGTCCGGGTCGACTACGACACGCAAGTACGCACGCCCAAGGACAGCTACCGCTGGTATCAGCGGCTGATCGCCGCCCACCGCGCCCGTACCACCCCTGGTGAGGACCCCCGATGAAGTTCACCGACGGCTACTGGATGATGCGCGAAGGGGTCCAGGCGTCGTACGCCGCGGAGGTCGCCGACGTCCGCGTCGACGAGGACCGGTGCACGCTCTACGCGCCCGTGCGGCACGTGACGCGCCGCGGCCAGACCCTCAACAGCCCGCTGCTGACCGTCGAGTGCTGGTCCCCCGCCGAAGGCGTGATCGGCATCCGTTCCACCCACCACGCGGGCGCCGCCGAGCGCGGCCCGGAGTTCGCGCTGCGCACCGAGCCCGGCCACGCGGCAAGGGTCACCCGGGAGGGCTCGCTGCTGGAACTCACGGCCGGGGAGCTGTCCTTGCGGGTGGACACCGCGGCCCCGTGGCGGCTGGACTTCACCGCGGACGGTCGCGTCCTCACCTCGGCGACGGCGCGCGGCACCGGTTTCGCGGTCCTGGGCGACGGCAGCCACCACTCGCTGGCGCAGCTCACGCTCGACGTCGGCGAGCTGGTGTACGGGCTCGGCGAACGGTTCACGCCGTTCGTGAAGAACGGCCAGAGCGTGGACATCTGGCAGGCCGACGGCGGCACCGCGAGCGAGCAGGCGTACAAGAACGTCCCCTTCCACCTCAGCAATCGCGGCTACGGCGTTTTCGTCAACCACCCGGGCAAGGTGAGCTACGAGGTCGGCTCGGAGGCCGTCGGGCAGGTGCAGTTCAGCGTCGAGGACCAGTCGCTGGAGTACTTCGTCGTGTACGGTCCGACGCCCAAGGACGTCCTGGACCGCTACACGGCGCTGACCGGCCGCCCGGCCCTGCCGCCCGCCTGGTCGTTCGGGCTGTGGCTGTCGACGTCGTTCACGACCTCGTACGACGAGGAGACGGTGAACCGGTTCGTGCGCGGGATGGCCGAGCGCGACATCCCGCTGGGCGTCTTCCACTTCGACTGCTTCTGGATGCGCGAGTACCAGTGGTGCGACTTCACCTGGGACCCGGAGGTGTTCCCGGACCCGGAGGGCATGCTGCGGCGGCTGAAGGAGGAGCACGGCCTGCGCGTGTCGGTGTGGATCAACCCGTACATCGCGCAGAAGTCCCCGCTGTTCGCGGAGGCCAAGCGGCACGGCTATCTGGTCCGCAAGGCCGACGGCGACGTGTGGCAGTGGGACCTGTGGCAGGCCGGCATGGCCCTGGTCGACTTCACCGACCCGGACGCGCGCGAGTGGTACGCGAGCAAGCTGCGCGCTCTCACCGCGCAGGGCGTCGACTGCTTCAAGACCGACTTCGGCGAGCGGATCCCGACCGATGTGGTCTGGCACGACGGCTCCGACCCGGAGCGCATGCACAACTACTACACGCAGCTCTACAACGAGACGGTCTTCGAGGTGCTGAGCGAGGCCCGGGGCGCCGGTGAGGCCGTGCTCTTCGCCCGCTCGGCGACGGCGGGCGGACAGCAGTTCCCGGTGCACTGGGGCGGCGACTGCGAGTCGCACTTCGGCGCGATGGCCGAGTCGCTGCGCGGCGGGCTGTCGCTGGGCCTGTCCGGGTTCGGCTTCTGGAGCCATGACATCGGCGGCTTCGAGGGCACGCCGACGCCCGAGGTGTTCAAGCGGTGGGTGCAGTTCGGGCTGCTGTCGTCGCACAGCCGGCTGCACGGCAGCAAGTCGTACCGGGTGCCGTGGGACTACGACGAGGAAGCGGTCGCGGTCACCCGCGACTTCACCCGCCTCAAGCACCGGCTCATGCCCTACCTGTTCCGCGCGGCACAACAGGCCGCCGAGCGCGGCACGCCGATGATGCGGGCGATGGTCCTGGAGTTCCCCGACGACCCGGCCTGCCACACCCTCGACCGGCAGTACATGCTCGGCGACGACCTGCTCGTCGCCCCCGTGTTCTCGGCCGACGGCGTCGTCGACTACTACGTCCCCGACGGCACCTGGACGCACCTGCTGTCGGGGAAACAGGTCCAGGGGCCGGGCTGGCGGCGCGAGCGGTACGGCTACGACAGCCTGCCCCTGCTGGCCCGGCCCGGCTCGGTCATCCCCTACGGCGACTGCGACGACGCGGCGGAGTACGACTGGGCGCACGGGGTGACACTGCGGGTCCACACGCCCGTCGACGGTGCGACGGTCACGACACGGATCCCAGACCGGGGCGCCCGGGACGGCTCGGCGGCCGTCTTCCGGACGACTCGCCACGGTGACACGGTCACGGTCGCCGCGGAGGGGGCGCCCGGGCCGTGGCGGGTGCTGCTGGTCGGAGCGCGGGCGGAACCCGGCGACACCGGATCGCCGGCGTCCGCGGAGCGGACCGCGCTCGGCACGCTTCTCGCCGTGTCCGCGGGCACGACCCACCTCACGGCACACCTCACCGGCGGCTGACCTCCGATCAGCACCGGCACGTGCCCGGAACTGTGGCTTCCACCACGGTGAATGTGATCGTGGCCTGGTGAGATCACCAGATGCTCGGTTTCCTCTTCCGTCTCCTGCCATTCTGGGTCCGCGAGCCCCTGCTCATCGCGGTCGGATCCGTTCTCGGCGTACGCATCATGTATCTCGCCGTTCACGATCACGATCGGGTCGCGGCCGGTATCGGCATGGTGTTCCTCTTGTTCACCGCGATACGCGTCTACATGGTGGTCCGGGCCCTGCGCGCACGCCGGAACCCGAGTCCGGCGGCCTCCGCAGACGGGACGGCGGTCGATGCTGCCGACCAGATCCAAGTCCAGGCCCAAGCTCAGGCCCAGGTCCAGGCCGCAGCTGGGCCGCGTCCCGGCCCGGGCACTCCGGAGAAGGAACCCAACGCATGGGGCCAGGCCATCGCCGCCGTCGCCGTGTTCGGGGCACTCGCGGCCGCGGTGTGGGTGGCCCCGCGCATGATGCCGTCCGAGGACACCACCCCTCAGCCCGCCTCGTGTTCAGGCGGGGAACACGAGGAGCTGCCGAAGGCCTACAAGCGGACGCCTCACCCTCCCACCGGTGAAGAGCTGTGCAAGGCGCTCAACCGGCCAGACCTGGCCAAGCTCCTCGGAACGCCTGGAGAAACCGCGACCACTGCTTCCGGCACCAGCAACACCGCTCCCCTGACTGACGGGAAGGTCGCCCAGCCCGAGGCCGAGGTCGCGTTCGACACGTACACCGTGAATGTCTCGGCCACGTACAACGAGTTGTCGACCGACCAGTACGTGAAGCTGATGAAGTTCGGGGACGAGGAGGACGTCAAGACGCTGAGAGTTCTCGGACGGCCCGCGGTCTTCTCCTCGGATCACACCATGAAGATCGAGATCAACCTCGGGGGTGGCGGATCCGGCGGACCGGTCGAACAAGGCCCTCTGGCCAGGACGCTGTCCGTGGCCCTCGACCGTGGCGACCGGGGCGGCTACTACGAAATCACCGTGTGGAGCCAGTCGGGAACCCTCCCGGACGACAGCGTTCTCCTCGACATCGCTGAGAAGGTTCTTCCGACCATCGCCGAACGGCCCGTCCGATGAGACGCCGAGAAGGTGTCGGCGAAAGGGGTGGTCCGGTCACGCGCCGCGTCGAGGTCACGACCCATCACTGCTGCGAGACGATGACCAGCCGCGTGAACGTGGACTGCGACCAGCACGATGACCCCGTCACCTGCCCGGACACGCTGGTTGACTTCCGCGCCGAGTTCCAGGAGTACGGGCTGATCATCCATGACGGCGGCGCGTCGAGCATCACGATCGACTTCTGCCCCTGGTGCGGACGGCGCCTTCCCGAGTCGCAGCGCGACCGATGGTTCGACGAGCTGGAGCGCCGCGGGATCGATCCTTGGGAGGACGAGGTGCCCGCCGAGTTCCAGGACGACCGCTGGCTCACCTCTCTGCACCAGGAGTAACGAACCAGCGGCCTCGGGCGGCTGTCTGTTCGCGTCCCGCCAAGCGACCGACCGGCTCCGGGTCACCGCCCGGGGCCCGTGCCGTCGGCCGGTGCGTCCGCAGGTGCCTTACGGCTCGCAGGCCGGGCGGGTCACTCCGTGGGTACGGCCGTACCCGCCCGGCGCGCCGCCGCGGCGGCCCGGATCCGGTCGAGCGGGATACCGGCCTGTTCGCACAGGGTGGCCAGGTCGAAGTAGATCGCCTCGCCCGCCATCAGCCCGTCCTGGAAGGGGACGACGTTGGCGAACGGCACCTCGAAGGCGCCCCCTCCGGGCGGTACCCCGAGCCACTCACCGCGGCTGGTGCCGCGCAAAGTCCCCCATACGGCGACGACGCCATCGCCGAAGGTGATGCCCTCGTCTTCGGGAGTGAGGTCCGGGAACGCGGTGAAGTACTGCTGCTGATACGCGGCGCGCACCGCGTCCCTGCCCCGGCTGCGCAGCCCGAGCGCCTTCGTCTCGAGGAAGCAGTCCTCGACGAACGTCCTGAGGATGCCGTCGATGTCCCGTGCCGTCTCCGCCTCGCGGTGGGCCTCGAAGAGGCGCCGCATCTCGGTGGTGTCCATACCCCTGCTCCGTCTTCCCGGGCCAGGTCGGGTCCTCCTTCGATCGTAGGAAGCGGCCACCAGGCCGACCACCGGGAGGATGCCCCTCGCCATCGAGCCGGGCACGCGGGGAACTGGCTACCGCGGCTTGGTGGCGATCTGGATCAGGTTGCCGCAGCTGTCGTCGAAGACGGCGGTGGTGACGGGGCCCATCTCCAGGGGTTCCTGGGTGAAGCGGACTCCGAGGCCGTGCAGGCGCCGGTACTCCGCCTTCACGTCGTCGACGGCGAACTGGGCGAGAGGGATGCCCTCCTCGACGAGTGCGTCGCGGAAGGTCTTGACGGCCGGGTGGCCGGCGGGCTCCAGGAGGAGTTCGGTGCCGTCGGGCTCGTCGGGCGAGACGACGGTCAGCCACCGGTCCTTCTCACCCACCGGGACGTCGTGCTTCTTCACGAAGCCGAGGACCTCGGTGTAGAAGCGCTCGGCCTTGGCCTGGTCGTCGACGAAAACACTGGTCAGATGGATCTTCATGGAGTGCTCTTCTCCGGTCCGGACGTATCGGCCACCAGCCATCGCTCGGCGATCTGCCGCAACGGGGCTGTGTTCAGCTCGTGGAACTTGTAGCGGCCCTCCCGCCGGGTCTCGACGAGCCCGGCGGCCTCCAGCACGGCGAGGTGCTGGGAGACCGCTTGGCGCGAGATGCCGAGCTGGTGCTTCATGCTCAGCCGGGAGCAGATCTCGAACAGCGTCTGTCCGGACTTCTCCGTGAGCTCGTCGAGGATGGTGCGGCGGGTGGAGTCGGCCAAAGCTTTGAAAAGGTCATCGGCCACGACCCCACAATAGGCAACCGTTCACTTGCATATCAAGCCGCCGTGCGACGGTCATGGAGTGGTAGAGGCGGGCGCCCTGGGTCCGGCTGAAGTACAGATCCCCACTGGACGACGTTCTGCCCGTCCCAAGCGCGAGGGCTAGCCGTGAGTGCTCACGGATTGACGCTCACTCCGGCGGCTCCCATGCTGGTAAGAGGGGCTGGTGGAAGGGACCGCGGTCGTGCGTGGTGGGCAGAGTGGTCTCCCGCGGGTGTTGACGGCCGCGGAGACTGCGGCGCCGGTGGAGGCCGTCGACGTGGTCGCGGAGTACCTGCGGCGGCGTTTCGAGGCCACGAAGGTCTCCTTCCTCATCGTGGACCTGACGGGGAAGGCGGTAGCGCGGCTGTCCACCGCCCCCGGGGGCGGGGGCCGGGAGGCGGAGCGGATCCCGATGTTCGGCAGCGTCTACGAGGAAGTGATCCGTACCCAGCGTCTGTATCAGGAGGAGACCGGCCGAGGACATCGGGTGATCATGCCGGTCACCAACCGGGGGGACGCCATCGGGCTGCTGGAACTGCTCCTGCCGGCCGACCCCGGCGACGACGTCCTCGACGCGGTCGGGGAAGCCGCCCACCTCCTGGCCTACATCGTGATCGCCAACGGGCGCTTCACCGACCTCTACACGTGGGGCAAACGCTCCAGGCCCCCCACCCTGGCAGCAGAGATCCAATACCAGTTGCTGCCCCCGTCACTGTCCTGCGAGGCCGCACAGTTCACCCTGAGCGGGAACCTGGAGCCCTCCGAAGACCTCAGCGGCGACACGTTCGACTACACGCTGGACCGCGACACCCTCCATGTGTCGATGACCGACCCCATGGGCCACGACATCGACGCCGCCCTGGCCGCCACCGTCCTGGTCAGCGCCCTGCGTGGCGCCCGCCGCGCGGGAGCCGGCCTGGCCGAGCAGGCCCACCGGGCCGACCGGGCACTGAGCGACCACGGCCGCGGTCACGCCACCGGGCAGCTGCTGCGCATCAATCTCCGCACCGGACAGGCCCAACTCGTCAACGCCGGCCATCCCTGGCCGCTGCGCATGCGCGACGGGACCGTTGAGGTGATCAGCTGCGAGGTGGACCATCCCTTCGGACTGTCCGAGCTCACACCGCACTCCTACCGCGTTCAGGACCTCGATCTGCGTCCCGGTGACCGTCTGCTCATGGTCACCGACGGCATGCTCGAGCGCCATGGGGAGAAGGTCGACCTGCCCGCCCTGCTCAAGGGCACCCGGGACCTGCACCCGCGGGAAACCGCACTGGCACTGACATCCGCGGTGCGCGACGCCGCCGACGGCCGGCTCGACGACGACGCCACCTGCATGTGCCTGGACTGGCACGGCGTCCAGGAGACCCAGCGGCACGTCAGCTCCGGCGCGGACACCCGGCAAGCCTCGGCCGCCCGCCCGAAACAGCAGCCATGACCAGGGCGGTCGCGTGGCTCAGTGGGTGACGTCCATGCGCTGTGTACCGATGACCGACAGCAGCCGGAGCGCCTCTTCGGAGGGCGAGCCCGGGACCGCTGTGTAGATCACGACCTGCTGGTCGCGGTCGGTGATGTCGAGGACGTCGCAGTTGACGGTGACCGGGCCGACCAGCGGGTGCTGGAAGGTCTTGCGCAGGGTGGGCTCGGCGGACACGTCGTGGGACTCCCACAGGCGGGTGAACTCTTCGCTTCCGTCGAGGAGTTCGGCTACCAGCTCGGCCACCTCCGCATCGTCGGGGTAGCGGGCGGCGGCGGCGCGCAGCCGTTGCGTCGATCTGCGGGCGAACGCGTCCGCGTCCGACACTCCGTACAGCCGCTGCCCGTGCGTGTGCGGCCCGAGAAAGACACGGCGGACGAGATTGCGGTCGCGTCGCGGCACGGCGGAGAAGTCCTCCATCAGGGCGGCCGCCAGATCGTTCCAGGCGAGTACCTCGAACGTCGCGGACGTCACGGTCGCCGCGGCCTGCGGCAGTCGGTGCAGCAGGTCGAGGATGCTCTGCCGCACCGCGCGCGAGGGCCCGGCCGACGGGAGCGGCGGGGCACCGGCGAGGTGGTGGAGGTGGTCACGCTCGGCGTCCGACAGGCGCAGGGCCCGTGCCAGTCCGGCCAGCACCTCGTACGACGGGTGCGGTGCCCGTGCCTGCTCCAGCCGCGTGTAGTACTCGGTCGAGATGAACGCCAGTTGCGCCACCTCCTCGCGGCGCAGTCCCGGGGTGCGGCGGCGTGGGCCGATGGGCAGACCGACCTCGGCAGGGGTGATCCGCTCCCGCCGGCTGCGCAGGAAGTTCGCCAGTTCTCTTCGATCCACAGGGCCAGTGTGTACGGCCGTCGGCCGGCCGAGCCAGGTACCGTCGGTGCCTGGCTCGGCCGCACGGACGGGCGCAGGCTCGCTGCCATGGACAACACACCTGCCACCGGCGCATCCACCGCCCCTGCCACCCTGGGCCTGCTGGCCGACAAGGTCGCCTTCATCACCGGTGCCGGACGCGGCATCGGAGCCGCCGCGGCCCGGCTCTTCGCGAGCGAGGGCGCACGAGTGCTTCTGGCGGCCCGGACGCAGGCCCAGCTGAAGACGGTGACCGAGGAGATCCGGGCGGCGGGCGGCACCGCGGAGTACGTGGTGTGCGACCTGGCCGACGCGACCAGTGTGCGCGCCGCCGTGGACCGCGCGGTGAACCGGTACGGCCGGCTCGACATCGCCTTCAACAACGGCGCGACGATCCAGCGGCCCGGTCCGATGGACCGGATGCCGGAGGCCGACTTCGACCGCGTCTACGACGTGAACCTCAAGGGCGTCTGGCTCGCCATGGTCGCCGAGATCGCCGCCATCCGCACCACCGCCGGGACGGGCGCGATCGTCAACAACTCCTCCGTCGGCAGCCTGATGGGAAACCCCGAGCTGCCCGCCTACGGCGCGATGAAACGGGCGGTCAACAGCCTCACCGAGTCGGCCGCCGTCACCTACGGCCCGGAAGGCATCCGCGTCAACGCCATCGCCCCCGGCCAGACGCCGACCGAGATGATCCGCACGTGGGAGGAGGCATCACCCGGTCTGCGAGAGCGGCTCACGGCGCACACCCCGTTGCGCCGCGCGGCCGACCCGCAGGAGATCGCGCAGGCCGCCGCCTGGCTCCTCAGCGACCGCTCCTCCTACGTGACCGGCGCGGTCCTACGGGTGGACGGCGGCGCACGGGCCTGAGCCGGGGATGCTCTTCCCTCGCATCTCCCTTTCGAGGAACGCACGGAAGGTGCGCGGGGGCCGATCGGTGAGGCGCTGGACGGTGTCGGTGACGCGGTCCTCCGCCCCTTTGGCGATGGCACGGTCCATGCCGGCCAGCATCGCGGCGAACTCCACCGGGACCTCCGCCGCGAGGCGATCGCGCATCTGCTCGTAGGACAGACGGCGGTGGACCACGGGCCGGCCGGTGACCTCGGTGATGATCGCGGCGATGTCGTCGTGGCTGAGTGCCTCGGGTCCGGTGATGACCAGATCGGTGTTGGGGGCCTGCTCGTCGGTCAGGGCGCGGGCGGCGACGGCCGCGATGTCCTCGGCGTCGACGAAGCCGACCCGGCCGCTCTCGGTGGCGGTCCGGATGATGCCGTCGTCGCGGATGCTGCGGGCGTGCGCGTGCGTGCCGGTGAAGTTCTGCATGAACCACGAGGGCCGCAGTACCGCCCACTGGTCGAACAGATCGGGCAGGGCCTGGTGCACCGTTCCCACCGCCGGCCCGCCCTCGGGGATGGCCGAGGAGCTCAGCAGCACCGCGCGGTGCACGCCTGCGGTGCGGGCCCGATGGAGGAACGGCAGCATGATCGCCGCGGGGTCGGGGTCGCCCAGGGGCGGTATGAGGTAGACGCGGTCGACTCCGTCGAGGGCGTCGGCGTGGGTGGCGGGGTCATACCAGTCGAAGCGGACCGGCTCGGCACCGGCCACCGGGCCGGCCTGACGGCCGGCGGCCTTGACGCGGTGGCCGGCGGTCGTCAGTTGCGCTGCGGTGCGGCTGCCGGTGGTGCCGGTGGCGCCGATGACCAACGTGGTGCCGGCGGTGGTCATCGGCGGCTCCCAGCGAAGTCGGTGCCGGGTTCGAGGACGGCGAGGGGGTTCCAGTAGTCGCGGTAGGAGGTGATGTGCCCGTCTCGAACGGTCACGACGGCGATGTAGGTCATGTCGAACGGAGCGTCGGTCTCCACCAGGCGGCCGACGCCGCGCATCTCGACCACGATGGTCTGCGGATCGGTGGTCTGGTGGATCCGCAGGGCGGGGAAGTCGTGCAGGTCGATGTGGTCGGGATAGTGACGCATGTAGGCGGCGACGGCCTCCTTGCCCTCCAGACGCCGGGGCCGGCCCTCAGGGGCGAAGGGGAACTCCATCACGCCGTCCTCGGCCCACAGGCCGACCCAGCCGGCGATGTCCTTGTCCAGCAGCAGCCGCAGGCTGTGGCGGTAGAGATCCGCCGGAGAAGTCGGCTCGGGCATGGGTATCCTCCATCTCATAGAATCCGGACCTCGGGTCCGTTTTGAAGATACGGACCGGCGGTCCGTTTTTCAAGTGGAGGAGCAGCATGCCCGAGCGCAAGTCGCGCAAGGACGCCGTTCGTAACCGGGAGGCCGTGCTGGCGGCCGCCGACGCCCTCTTCGCCCGCTGCGAGCGCCCCGAGGACGTCACCATGGCCGACGTCGCGGCAGCGGCCGGGGTCGGCAAGGGCACGCTCTTCCGAGCCTTCGGTGATCGCGCGGGGCTGCTCCGCGCGCTGTACGAGGCACGGCTGGAACCGATCCGAGAGGCCGCCGAAGCCGGCCCGCCGCCTCTGGGGCCCGGCACCCCACCGCGGCAGCGCGTGTCCGCCCTGCTCGATGCCATCCTGTGCTTCAAGCTCGACAACCGGCGCCTGGCGCTGGCCCTGGAGGAAAGCGGGAACGGCAGCCCGTACCAGGCGGAGCATTACGAGTGGTGGCACAGCTTGCTCCGAGCCGTACTGGAACAGGTCCCCGGCCTCACCGACAGCGGCTTCACCGCCCACGCCCTGCTCGCCGCCACCCGAGCCGACCTCGTCGAGCACCTGGCCGGACAAGAGCGCGTGCCGCGGGAAACAGCGCGGGCCCAGTTGGCGAACTTCGCCACCAGGATCCTGGCCGCCGGGCCGGCACGGGGACTGAGCGCTGAGGACTGACCGACGGCCACGGACCGCAACTGAGATCTCGGCCCGACCCGAGACCGGGTGTTACTCCTGGTACTGCGTGAGGTCGATGCCGTAGACCGCCAGGTCGTGGCCGTGGACCGGGTCTTGCGCGGTGCCTTCCGCCTGCATGCCGAGTTTGCCGAGGACGTTCGCGGAGGCCCTGTCGCCCGTCCGGCACACGGCGGCCACGCGGTCGAGGCCGCGGTCCTGCAGCGCGAACTCCAGGGTGGCGTGCGCCGCTTCGGAGGCGTAGCCCTGCCCCCAGAACACCCGCCCGAGCCGCCAGCTGATCGTCACCTGGCCGGCGACCTCGGCCGGAGTGACGGCCACGGACAGTCCGACGGCTCCCGCCAACTCACCGGAGCCCAGGAGCTCGACCGCGAACACCCCGAAGCCTTCCTCGTCCCACTCCTCTTCCCACGCCTCGATGTCCTCGGCCGTCTGTTCCAACGAGCGCGGCCTGCCGTCGCCGACGCCCCGCATCACCACCGGATCGGCCTGGATCTCGGACAGGGGGACGAGGTCGTCGTCAAGCCATCGGCGCAGGAGGAGACGGGGTGTGCGGATCTCGGTCATCGTCCCATCCTGCCGACACGGCGGTGGGAGCGCGAACCGGGGTCGCGACACCACCCCGCCTTCGCGGTCTCGACGCCGATAATCCTCGAAGCGCCGGCCAGGGGTGAGGAAGTGCTGCGGCTGTTCCCGCTGTCCGTCGGCACGCCCGTGGCCCTGCGGTCCGCGGCCGGCCGTCTGGCCCGGTGGCTGGCGGGAGAGGGGTCACAGGTGCGTGCTGTCCCACCCGGTGCAGGCCACGCTCACCGCGCACGGCCACACCGACACGGCGGTCGTGCCCTCCCTGCTGCGGGACACGGACCACACGCTGGCGTCCCACACCCACGTGGCGGCGCTGCACTGCGCGGGCCACCCGCTGGACTGGGCCGACCGGTTCCCCGACCATCGCCATGGTCTACCGCAGCGAACTCGACGCGGCGCTGACCGAGGTCGCCGCGGCGGCGGGAGCGGAGGTCCGGGACAGCACCGCGCTGACCGCCCTGGAGCAGCAGGGCGGCACCGTCACCGTGAGGACCAACCACGGTGACACGCTCCGCGCCCGGGCCGTCGTCGGCGCCGACGGCAGCGCCAGCAGAGTCGCCCGGTACGTCGGGGTGCGGTGCGCCCAGGTCGACCTCGCCCTGGAGGTCGAAGTGCCGGTCGACGAACGGACGGCCGGCCGATGGCGCGGCCGTGTGCTGATGGAGTGGGGGCCTCTGCCGGGTTCCTTCGGGTGGGTCTTCCCCAAAAAGGGACGTCTGCACCGCCGGAGTGGTGGCCGCCCGTGGCAACCCCGCCGCCCTCCTCGCCTACAAGGAGGACTTCCTCACCCGCCACGGACTGCTCGGCCCGCGGCCGCGTGCTCGTCGCCGGTGACGCCGCCGCTCTCGTCGACCACTGGTCCCGGGAAGGCATCTCCTACGCACTGTGTTCAGGAGACCTGGCGGGTCATGCCGCCGCCCGTCTCGTCACCGCCGCCGACGACGCGGAGGCCGGCGCCATCGCCGACCGCTACGGACGAGAGGTCGATGACATCCTCGGCACCGAAATGCGAGCCAGTGGCACGCTGATGAACCTCTTCGCCCGCAACCCCGGCCTCGTCCACACCGCCCTGACCCGCCTGGCTCCGGCCTGGCGCCGTCTCGACGCCTACATCGCCGGCCGCACCACCGTCGCGGGGATCACGACCACGCCCCTGGCACGCAGCGCCACGGCCCTGGCCACCCGGCTCCCCCGCCAGGCGGCCCGCGACTAGTGTCCCGGCAGGCGCCGTTCCGTGGCCGCCAGGTACTCCCGCAGTGTCCGGCGGGACTCGACGAGCGTGTCGATCTGCTCGTCCAGTCCGGCGATGCGCGCCCGCAGCAGGTCCAGGGTCTCCGGACAGGGCGTCAGATCGGGGGCCGCGCCGGCGACGCACGGCTGGAGGTACCCGATCTCCTCGGTCGACAGCCCGGCGTCGAGCAGTTTCCTGATCTGGGCCACGGTCAGCACGGCGTCGTCGCCGTACACGCGGTAGCCGTTGCCGCCGCGGTCCGGCACCAGCAGGCCCTGCGCCTCGTAGTACCGCAGTTGGTGCGGGTTCACCCCGGTCCGCCGGCTCAGCTCCCCGATCAGCATGCGCATCGCCCCTTGACCTTCATACCGGTGTGAACGTTGACGATTGTGCCACCGACCAGAGAGGGAGCACATGATGCACACCGGCACACCCGTCACGGTTCTGGGCCTCGGACTGATGGGCGGCGCTCTCGCCGGGGCGTTCCTGCGCGCAGGACACCCGACGACCGTGTGGAACCGCACGACGGCCAAGGCAGACGACCTCGTGGCCCGGGGCGCGACGCTCGCCGGGTCACCGGCCGCCGCGATCGCGGCCGCTCCGCTCGTGGTGGTCTGCGTCTCGGACTACGACGCCGTGACGGACGTCCTCGACGGACCGCTCGACGGCCGGATCGTGGTGAACCTGACCTCGGGCACGCCCTCGCGTGCCCGAGCGCTCGCCGAGGAGGTGGCGCGCCGCGGCGGCGGCTACCTCGACGGCGGGATCATGGCCGTCCCGGATGCGGTGGGGACGGCCGACGCGGTGCTCGTCTACAGCGGGCCGCGACCCCTGTACGACGCCCACGAGGCCACGTTGGGCGGTCTCGGCACGGGTTTACACCTCGGCGACGACCCCGGGCTGTCGGCCACGTACGAGATGGCCACGCTGGTCCTCATGTGGGGCATGCTCGACGGCTTCCTCAACGGCGTCGCGATCCTCGGCACCGCCGGTGTGTCCGCCACGGCATACCTCCCCATCGCGCGGAGGGCGGTCGGCACGGTGGCCGGCTGGCTGCCGGACTACGCGCGGCAGGCCGACGACGGCAGCTACCCGGCCGACGACGGCACGGTCGACACCCACCTGGCGGCGATGGCGCACGTGGTCGAGGAGAGCGAGTCGCTCGGCGTCAACACCCAGCTGCCGAGGCTCGTCAAGGCGCTGGCCGAGCGAGCGGTGACGGCCGGTCACGGCGCCAGCGGATACGCGGCGCTGGTCGAGCAGTTCCGCACGCCATGAGTCGCGTGGTGGCGCCGCACGGACACCACGGGGTCTTCGCACCTCTGGGGCTCAGAGGTCGGTGGCGTCCACCACCTCGCCCAGGTCGACGAACTTGAAGCCGGTCGCGGTGCGCGTGCCGCCCTCGCCGTCGGGGGCCTCGGGTGTCTCGTGACCGTCCTGGACGACCAGGAGGCCGTTCGGGTAGCGGCTGCCGAGCGGGGCGTTCAGGACGGCCGCGCCGTCGCACTCCTGCGCCCCGTCGAGGGTCGCCGAGGCCGCTTTGACGCGGAAGCCGCCTTCGTACTCGTTGTCCTCGCTCACCTCGCGGTCGTACAGGGCGAAGGTGTCGTCGCCCTGGCTGGAGGCGAGCAGGTAGCCGTCCCCGTCGGGCTCCTGGAGCAGGGTCAGGCCCTCGACATCGGCGGACAGCCGGTCACCGCCGTAGCCGGGGTCGGCCCCCGCCGCGCACTCCTCGGTCTCCTCGTCGTAGACGCCGGGGACGCCGAACTCGCGGACCTTGTCCACCAGGACCGGCCTGCCGGTGAGGTCGGCGCGGATGCGCCAGATGCCGATGTCCTCCTGGCCGGCGTAGAGCGTGCCGGTGGCGGGGTCCACCACCATGCCCTCGACCTGCGGGAGCTCGCCGGGCTCCGCGCAGGGGGACCAGGTGGTGCCGTTCGGGAGGCGGAAGGACGCGGGCAGGTCGAGTGTGCGGACGTTCTGGTACGTGACGGTCCCGCTCGCGGTCGGCTTCAGCTCGACCAGCGCGAGGCGGGTTCGCTCCCGTCGGCTCACCAGGGCGTAGGAACGCCCGGTGGACTTGTCCTGCCAGGTCGCGAGGCCGTAGGCGGTGCGCTGGTCGTTGATCTCGGCCTGGTCGGTGGAGAAGACCGGGGCGGCCGCCGGGTCGGTGATGTCGGTCAGCGGGCCGCCGGGCCGCGACGGGTCGATGCGGTAGATCCGCAGCCGGTCGTTGCCGCGGTCGCTGACCACGGCGACGTCGGCCCGGCCGGTGGAGGTGCGCAGTCCCGTGACGAGGTCGACGTTGTTGTACCGGCCCGGGGCGTCGTCCTCGGCGGGCGGACGGGGCGCGGGCAGCGACTGCACCAGGCGGGCGCCCAGGTCGTACACCCGCAGGCCGCCCTCCTTGGCGGTCGCGATGACGAGGCTGCGGGCGGGGTCGGCCGGGTTGCGCCAGATCGCCGGGTCGTCCGCGTCGGAGTTGCCGCCCGCCTCGTCGTCGTAGAGGGCGGGGGTCTCGCTGACGGGCGTGACCGTCGGCAGTCCCCCGTCGTCGGCCCCGGCCGGCGCGGGGGTATGGAGGGCGAGCAGGGCGGTGCCCAGGGCGAGGGCGGCGGTCCTGCGCGGAGTGCGGTGCGTTCTCACAACCACTTCCTTGGTTGATGACGAGGACTTGCCGATCGTGCGGGGAGAACCTTGCGCGCAGGAGACTGTGGTCTGTCCACGTGATCACAGAAAAGACGATTGCCCGCCAACTGCCGTTCAGCTCACGCCGTACCCTGACGGCATGCGCATGCGCCCGACTCTGAGCTGGACGCCTACCGAGGACCTGCCGCCGGCCACCACGGATCCGGAGCCGGTCGCCGATGCGCTGAGCACCGGCGGTGTGCTGGTGCTCAGCGGAGCGGGCATCTCCACGGAGTCGGGCATTCCCGACTACCGGGGCGAGGGCGGGAGCCTCAGCCGGCACACTCCGATGACCTACCAGGACTTCACCGCCAGTGCCCGGGCCCGGCGCCGGTACTGGGCGCGCAGCCATCTCGGCTGGCGCACCTTCGGCCGCGCCCGCGCCAACGCCGGGCACCGGGCCGTGGCAGCTTTCGGGCGGCACGGCCTGCTCTCGGGGGTCATCACCCAGAACGTCGACGGCCTGCACCAGGCCGCCGGCAGCGAGGACGTGGTGGAACTCCACGGAAGCCTGGCCCGGGTCGTCTGCCTGGCCTGTGGCGCCTTCAGCCCGCGCCGCGAACTCGCCGAGCGGCTGGAGGAGGCCAATCCGGGCTTCGCGCCCGTGGCCGCCGGAATCAACCCGGACGGTGACGCCGACCTCACCGACGCGCAGGTCGCGGACTTCCGCGTGGTGCCCTGCGCGAGCTGCGGCGGCATCCTCAAACCGGACGTGGTGTTCTTCGGTGAGAACGTTCCGCCCCGACGGGTCGAGCACTGCCGCGAACTGGTCCGTGCGTCGGCCTCGCTGCTGGTCCTCGGCTCCTCACTGACGGTGATGTCGGGGCTCCGCTTCGTCCGCCAGGCGGCTCAGGACAGCAAGCCGGTGCTGATCGTCAACCGGGAGCCGACCAGGGGCGACCGGCACGCCTTCACGCGGGTCTCGCTCCCGCTGGGAGCAGCACTCACCACCGTGGCGGAGCGGCTGGGCATCACCGTCGGCTCACAGGCGGCGGTGCGAAGGTGACAACCGTCTGTTCCCGCCCCGCGAAGCGCATGGCGGCGAACGCCCCGAGGTACAGGGCGGCGACGACCAGGAGCAGTGCCTGATAGCCCGTCACCAGGGCGAGGTATTCGATCGCGCCCCCGGTCATCGCGCCCAGCAGGTTCGCGCCGAACGCGGAGGTCGGGTCCGGGGCGAGGGCGAGTCGGTCCGAGAAGATGAGGTTGGCGCAGAAGATCGGGGTGAAGGCCAGGGCGATGGCGGCGGCGAGCCGGGCGGCGAAGGGCAGGGACAGCACCGCGCCCGTGGGGACGAGCCAGACCACCGCGAGGGAGCCGAAGAGCAGCACTTGCAGCAGCAGTTGGTTGACCTTCCGCAGCCTGCGCCTGACCTCCACCGCCGCGAGGACGGCGACGAGGACTCCGAAGAAGACGAGGGCGTTGACCAGCCAGGTCGTACCGAAGTAGAGGGCGAAGCCGATCACGTTCTTCGTTTCGAGCAGCAGGAAGGCCGCACCCAGCAGGAACATGTCGGTGTAGCGGAGCGTGCTGCGCACGCGCACCCCGGTCAGGCGTACCGACAGGAGCGTCACCAGCAGGATCGCGCCCAGGGCGCCCAGGTAGAGCGTGGGGATGCTGCGGTGCAGCAGGTACGGGAAGGGGTGGTCGTCGCTCGCGGCCGCCGGGACCGCGCCGCTGGGCTGCCAGGTCTTCGCGCAGGACTGGTCGTCGGGCGTCATCCCGGCCACCAGCACGGCCGCGTTCCGCTTGAACGTCGTCATGCAGGGGGCGTGACCGTAGACGTGGTCGAGGCTCCCCGCGAAGCGGTCGACCAGCCAGCTCTCGCGGTAGTAGTTGTACATGGCGAACGCGCCGTTCGGCGCCAGGTGATCGCGCGCGGCCTCGAAGGCCTG
This sequence comes from Streptomyces africanus, assembly GCF_030816955.1. Lineage (NCBI taxonomy): Bacteria > Bacillati > Actinomycetota > Actinomycetes > Kitasatosporales > Streptomycetaceae > Streptomyces > Streptomyces africanus. The sequence goes on from NZ_JAUSYP010000001.1 coordinate 234,973, forward strand.
CCGGGTGAACAGGTAGCTCTCCAGGCGCAGGTTGCTCGCACCGGCGACCAGCGTCAGCGAGTCCGGCAGGGCGAGGACGATCAGGTCGTACTCGGTCTTCGTCCGCTCCAGGAAGGCGCGCCCGTCGTCGATGTGCACGTGCACCCTCGGGTCGTCGTACGGCCTCGCGGGGTGCAGGTCCGAGCCGATCTCCTGCAGCCGGGGATCGATCTCGACCGCGTCCACGCGCTGCGCTCCGTACGCGAGCGCCACCGCGACGTCGTTGCCGTTCCCGGCGCCGATGATCAGCACGCGCTTGTGCGGGTTGCGGGGCGTCTGCTCGTACGCCTGACGGTAGGGCGAGTCCTTCCGCAGGAGCACCTCTCGGGGGGCAGTGCTCTGGTGCGGGACGCCGTTGGCGGAGATGTACCAGGTCCGGGTGGTGGTCGGCGAGGGTTTGAGCTCGATCTTGTAGTAGGGCGACCAGGAGATGCCGCTCGTCGTCGTCTCCAGGAACAGGGCGGCGACCATCGCCGTGAGGGGAATGCCGTACCGCAGGGTGTTGCGCCGTCCTCCGAGGACCAGCAGGGCGGCTGCGGCGAGTACGCCCCACACGACCGAGGGAGCGCGCAGCCAGGACATCACGGCGAAGGACAGCGAGCCGGTGATGCTGCCGAGCAGGTCGTAGCGGTAGGCGTCGAGCGAGGGCAGCCGGCGGAAGAGATCCGCGGTGATCTTCCCGATCCCCGCCATGATCACCGCGGTCAGCAGGAAGATGGCCGGCAGCGTCACCCATTCGGGAAGGCCGGTGGTCTTCACGGCGGTGAAGTAGAGGATCTCGCTGCTGCTCTGGCGCACCTGCACCGGGTACTCGCGCACCAGAATGACCAGGAGTGCGAGCGGAACGGGCGTCCAGCGCTTGAGCCACTGTCCGCGCGCGGCGGGGATCAGGAACCCGATGCCGATGCCAAGGAACGATCCCAGCAGGATGAAGTTCGAGAAGTAGCTGAGGTGGACGACGTTGGCACCCGCCCATCTGATCAGCGCCAGCTCGACGAAGAGCATGGTGGTGCTGGCCAGTACGAGCCTCCAGCGCACCGATCGCACTGTTTGCCCTGACTCGGTCCGCTTCATGGTGGTTTACGGTGCCATCCCTGGTGCGATGAGTCGAGGTGCCGTGCCGCCGGTGTCACTCCTGCGTGCCGACCGGGCGCGCCAGCATGGCGACGGTGGCGGAGAACAGCCACGGCAGCCGTTGCGCCACGGGCACCAGCGCTGCTCGGGCCGGGGGTTTCCGCGTCGCGCCGAGCAGCGCGTGCGTCAGCCAGCGGTAGCGTCGGGTGAGCCGTCGCCACTCCCGCTCGTAGGCAGCCAGGTCGCCACTGGTGATGGCCGACACCGCGGCAGGCGCCTGCGCGAGGGCCAGCGCGATGCCCTCGCCGGTGAGCGCGTCGACGTACCCGGCGGCGTCGCCCACGAGCAGCACCCGGCCGGCGGTGCGTGCGCTCGCGACCTGGCGGAGCGGGCCTGCTCCCCGTACCGGCCCTGTGAGTCCGGCTCCGGCCAGCCGCTCCCGCAACTCGGGGAAGGCGATGAGGTGGTCGTCGAACGGCCGGCGGGCGGAGGTGAGCACCGCGACGCCCACGAGGTCGTCGGCCACCGGGGTCACGTAGGCCTCCGCTTCGCGGGCCCAGTGGACCTCGACGTGGTCGCTCCAGGGAGCGAGCGCGTAATGGCGCCGCAGCCCGTGGCGCGCGGGCGACCGGCGCGGCCGGTTCAGCCCGAGGGCGCGGCGGATCGGCGAGTGCAGGCCGTCGGCCGCTACGAGGTGGCCGGCGCGGGTGCCGTCGACCACCACCCCGTCCCGGTCCTGCTCGACGTGCCGCGCGGTGCGCTGGTCGACGCGTACGCCTGCTGCCAGCACCGCCTCGCGCAGCAGCGCGTGCAGCGTCGTACGACGCACTCCGCGCCCCGTGCCCGCGGCGAAGCCGGCGTCGACGCGGCGGGGTCCGGCGACGTACCGGATACCCCGCAGGTCGTATCCCGGCGGACGCACGCCCAGTGCCGCCAACGCGGCGACGGCGCCCGGCATCAGGCCCTCGCCGCACGCCTTGTCGACGACACCGGCACGCTGCTCCCAGACGGTGACGTCGAGCCCCGCCCGGGCCGCGTGCAGGGCCGTGGCCAGGCCCGCGGGGCCCCCGCCGACGACGAGCAGATCCATGCGTGCCCCCTCAGGCCAGCCGTGTCAGGGCAGCGTCCTCGGCGCGCAGACGCGTGGCGAGCAAGAGCCCGTTGAGCGCGGTGAAGACGACCGCCGTGATCCAGGCCGCGTGCACGAGCGGAAGCGCGAGCCCCTCGACGGCGACGGCGACGTAGTTCGGGTGCGGGATCCAGCGGTAGGGTCCGCCGGTCACTCGCGCGGCGCCGGGTACGACGATCACCCGGGTGTTCCACTGCCGGCCCAGCGTGGCGATGCACCACCAGCGCAGCCCCTGCGCGAGCGCGACGAGGGCGAGCATCGACCAGGCCAGGACCGGGACGGCGTCCGGCCGGCGCACCCACACCTCGACGAGCGCGCCGACGAGCAGGCCGGTGTGCAGCACCACCATGAACGGATAGTGCCCCCGCCCGGACTCCACACCGCCCCGCGCGAGGCTCCAGGCGGCGTTGCGCCGGGAAACGGCCAGCTCGGCGACCCGCTCCAGGCCCACGGCCAGCACCAGGACGGTGAACCAGGCCTCGCTGCTCACTGTCCACCGCCCGGGGCGCGCAGGAGGACGAGTTCGGAGCAGAACCCCGGGCCCATGGCGAGCATGAGCCCGTAGGAGCCGGGGGGCGGCGGTCGGTCGGCGAGCGTGTCCGCCAGGACGTGCAGCACCGAGGCGGAGGACAGGTTGCCGATCCGGCGCAGCGAGTCCCAGGTCACGCCCAGCGCGTCCCGCTCGACGCCGAGGGCGTCCTGCAACGCCTCCAGGACCTTGGGGCCGCCGGGGTGCGCGACGTACCAGTCGAGGTCGCTGCCGGTCAGCCCGTGATCGGCGAGGAAGCCGCGGACATCGTCGCCGACATGCCGGCGCACCAGGTCGGGGACCGCGGAGTCCAGGACGACCCTGAACCCGCCGGAGCCGACGTCCCAGCCCATCATGCGCTCCGAGTCGGGGTAGAGGCGGCTGCGCGAGGCGAGCACTTCGGGAGCGGCGGGGTCGTCGGTCTGTGCGAGAGGGTGCTCGCGCCCGACGGCGACCACGGCGGCGGCGCCGTCCCCGAACAGGCCGCTCGCCACGGCGTTGGCGACCGAGGTGTCGTCGCGCTGGAGCGTGAGCGAGCACAACTCGACCGACATCAGCACCGCGACGGCGTCGGGGCGCCCGCGCAGCAGGTCGCCCAGGCGGGCGATGCCGGCCGCGCCGGCGACGCAGCCGAGGCCGACGAGGGGCAGGCGCACCACGTCGGGGCGCAGTCCGATCTCCGCCGCGACCCGGGCCTCCAGGGAGGGCACGGCGAGGCCGGTCACCGTGCACGAGACGATGTAGTCGACGTCGGCCGGTGTGAGGTCGACGCTCTTGAGCGCGTCGACGACCGCCCGGCCACCGAGTTCGACGCCGGCCCGGATGAAGACGTCGTTCGACTGGCCGAAGTCCTCGATCCGGCCGTACTCCTCCAGCGGCAGCACGGTGTGCCGGGTCTCGACGCACACGTTGCGGTGGAGCCGCTCGACGACGCCGCGATCGACCGTGTTCCCGACCAGGGTGGTGGTGAAGGACTCGGTGATCTCCTGCTGCCGGTGGCAGTGCTCGGGCAGGGTGCCGCGGACGCTGACGACGCGCATGGTCATGCTGGCTCCTGGAACGGGGCGGTGGGAGGCGGGGAGCACCCGGCCGAGGCCGAGCGCGAGCTCAACCGTGACGGTGAGCGCAAGAGCTGGGGCGGGGCTGCCGGGGCGGTCGTGGCGCGAGACGGGCCGGGGCCGGGCGGAGCGGTGCTTGCCGGTGCCATCAGGCGACCGTCAGCAGCACGACGTCGAGCAGGGCGATGACCACCGCGGCACGGAAGGGAGCGCGCCCGCGGCCGAACCAGGTGAGCACCGCGAGGACGGTGACCAGCGCCAGGGCGGTCCACGCCCACGCTGGAGGGGACCCGGCGGGACCGGTCACGGCGAGGACCGAGGCGGCGGTGAGCAGCGCGGCGGCCAGAACGCGCGAGGGGCGTTCGCCGATCCGGTGCGGCAGGCCGCGGACCCCGGTGGCTTCGTCGTCGGCGAGGTCGGGCAGCACGTTCAGCAGATGCGCACCGACGCCGAGCGCGGCACCGGCCGCGGTCATCCACCAGGGCGCCCAGTGAGGGGGCGAGGCGGCGAGGGTGACGACCGAGGGCAGCATCCCGAAGCCGCAGGTGTACGGCACCCATGACCAGGGGGTCGCCTTGAGCCCGGCGTTGTAGGCGTGGCCCGCGCCGGTGGCGAGGACGACGTTGACCAGTGCGCTGCGCCAGCCGACGAGCGCGGACAGCACGAGGGAGGCGAGAGCGGCCACGACGAGGGCGCGTGCCACCCAGCCGACCGGGAGGGAACCGACGGCCAGCGGCTTGTCGGTGCGGCCCACGGCGCGATCACGCGAGAGGTCGAGCAGGTCGTTGCCCCAGCCGATGGTGAGCTGGCCGGTGAACACCGCCGCGGTGACGGCGGCGGCGGCCGGCGGGCGCAGACCGCCGCGGAGTGCCAGCAGGCCCGTGACGGCGGTGACGGCCAGAGCGGGCCCGCCGTGGGCGGCGGCGAGCAGCGCGCGCGCACGCGCCGGTGCGGGGCGCGCGGGGGCCGTGCCGGCGGTCACGGGCATCGCCCCGCCGCGTCCAGCGCCCGGCTGATCGCATCACCGAGGGCGCTGGACACCCTGCGTAGGTGCGGCACGGTCCCTTCGCCACGCCCCTCCCCCGCTCTGGTTCCGGTCGCCCGGGACCACGGCCCGCCGTCACCGGTGATCACGTTGCGCATGCAGCATCGCTCCCACATTGCCCACCCGCTCACACGGGGTGTTCCGGCATCCGGTGGAACGGGCATGACCTGGAAGCGGAGCCGGTGCGGAGTGACGCCGGCGCCCGTACGTGCCTCAGGGCAACGTTTCCCCGACCCGGTGCAGGTAGCTGAAGTCGTGCTCCCGGCGGGCCCTGCTGAGCGGGCGGATCTCGCGGGTGGCCACATTCAGCGCGTAGCCGCCCACCGCTCCCAGCACCCAGGTGAGGCCAGGCTGCACCACGCTTCCGGCGGCGGCCGCGAGGGCCAGGGTCACCGTCACTGAGCGCTCGACCCACGCCATCCTGCTGCTCCTGGCCGCCGCCCGGTAGTTCTCGACGGACTCGTCGATCTCCCGGCGCAACTGGGCCAGGACGTCGGCGGGGTGCTCGTAGTCGCGGCGGAGGTCCCCGAGCATGCGGTGCAGAGCCCGCATCAGGCGGTGCCGCTCATCGGCGTATCGCTCGCGGAAGGCGACGACGTCGGCGGTCGGGGTGCCGGGGACGGGCACCGGCAGCAGCTTGCCGAGCTCCAGTTCCCAGGCGGGCAGCCGGTCCGCGCCGGCCGGGCGCAGGGCCCAGGCGTGCGCGTCCGCGCGGTCGGTACAGGGTACGTACGAGACCCGGCGGTCGGCGGCGATCTCGCGGGCGAGCGTGCCGATGACCAGTTGCTGAACCTCCTGCGGGACGACGAGGCTCCAGAAGTGCCGCCGGTACCGCCGGGCCAGGCGGAGTGAGAGGAGTTCCCGCTCCAGCCAGAGGCTCATTTTCGAACCGTAGAGGTACGCGTCCGGGAAGGACAGCTGCTGGCGCGTCGGGGGGGCAGCCATCCTGCGCAGTTCCTCCAGCAGAACGCGGGAACTCAGGCCGCGGTCCTGGCGCCATTCGGGGTCGTCCAGCTCTTCCATATCGCCCCGGCCGAAGGTGAGGGGCGTGTACAGACGCCGCTCCCGCAGCTCGTGCAGCTCCGCGGGCACGGCGACGTCGTACTCCCGGCGGTCCTGCGGCACGATGGACGCGATGCCGTCCCAGTACAGCAGCGCCTGGTGCAGGATCTCAGTCGGCGGCTTCACCAGCGGGTAATACAGCAGGACCGCCACGCCGCCTCCTCGTCCGCGAACTCACCGCCCGATGGCGGCACAGCCTCTCGAACATAGCGTGCTCTCCATGGCGGCGGTGTCGAAGGGCTAACTGCGCCGGCCTGCGGCCTCGATGTCGGCGAGCTGGGCGGCGAGGATCTCCTCGAACGCGGCGCGGCGGTCCGCACCGAGGGGGCGGACGTCGCGGGCGAAGTGGGCCAGGGCGGGGAAGCGTTCGGGGTCGGCGCCGAGTACCGCGACGCGGAACAGCTCCATGCCCTGTTCGTGCTCCTCGGGAGTGATGGTGCTGCCGCCGGCCTCGGAGGCGATCAAGGCGGCGATGAGGACCGCGAGCCGGTGGTAACGCGCCGGGATCTCCTCGTCGGGCAGGCCGGACGCGCGCAGGGCCTGCAGCACCTCTTCCATGACCAGCCGGGAACCGGCGCCGCTTGACGCGTAGCGTCCCCAGACCGCGGCGAGCTGGGGCTGCCGGCCGAAGGCCTCCCTCACGCGCAGGGCCAGGGCGGTGATGCGCTGCTTCCAGTCACCCTCGGGGCGGTAGCCGTCCATGGCGGCCATCAGGATCCGGTCGGCGACCGCGCGCAGCAGTTCGGTCTTGCTGCGGAAGTGCCGGTAGAGGCTGGAGGAGTCGGTCCCGAGCGCCGCGGCGAGCTTGCGCACGCTGAAGGACTCGGCGTCGCTCGTCCGCAGCAGCTCCGCCGCCGCGTCCAGGATCTCATCGGTCGACCAGCGCCTTCGGCCTGCCATCTCACCCTCTTTCGTCGAGATTCAGCCTAACTCATGCACCCACCGTTGCACGCGGTGCGTGCATAATGAGGACATGAGCCTGCCGAGCGACGTCCCGGCGAAGACGAAAGGACGCATGTCATGAGGAACCCACTGGATCCGGCGAAGCTGAACGCCGCCTTGGAAGACGTCCACAGCGCCGGCATGCCGGGCCTGTTCGCCGAGGTGCGTGACGGCGACGAGGTCTGGCGCGGCGCCGCCGGGGTCGCCGATGTCGCCACCGGCCGACCCGTCACCGCCGACATGCGGCACCGCGTCGGCAGCATCACCAAGACCTTCACCGCGGCGGCGATTCTGCAGCAGGTCGAGAGCGGTCGGATCGGCCTCGACGAGCCGATCGGCCGGTACCTTCCGAAGCTGGTTCCCGGGCGACGCGGTGACGCGATCACGGTCCGGATGCTGATCAACCACACCAGCGGTCTCGCCGAGTACCTCCCGTACGCCTACCCCTCCCTCAAGGCGTTCCCCGCCCTCGCGGACACCGGGCCCGAGAGCCTGGACGACCACCGGTTCACACGGTTCGACCCCGCCGAACTGATCGAGATGGGGGTCACCGCACCTGCCGTCGGCGCCCCGGGCGGCACTCCGGGGGTGTACTCCAACACCAACTACCTGCTCCTCGGCGAACTCCTGGAACACGTGACCGGCACGACGGCCGAGCGGTACATCACCCGGAACGTCATCGAGCGCGCCGGGCTCCGGGACACCGGGTTCCCCGACGACCCGCACGTCGAAGGACCGCACTCTCGGATCTACGAGGCGTGGTTCGGCATGATCGACCCGCCGCGCGACTACAGCGTCTACGACATGTCATGGGTGGGGCCGACCGCCTCGCTGATATCGACCGTCGCGGACCTCAACCGCTTCTTCGCCATGCTGCTGGCCGGGGAGATCGTCAGCCGGCCGTCGCTGGCGCAGATGCAGCACACCGTCCCGGTCGTCTCCCAAGAGGGGAAGACGATCGACTACGGCCTCGGCCTGCACCCGGTGGAGGCTCCCGGTCAGGACACCTTCTGGGGCCATGGCGGCACGGTCTGGGGCGCTGGAACGCTGGCCATGATCCGAGCCGACGGCAAGCGGCAGATGTCCGTCGCGGTGAACCTGCAGAGGTGGAACAGGCTCGACTCGTCGGGCAAGCCGCAGCCCCATCCCATCGACGACGCGCTCGCGACTCTCCACCGTGTCGCGATGTACGGCTGACCAGGCCCGTTCAGCCGTTCTTGCGCCGGTCGAACCAGATCGTCGCCACCGTCGGCAGCAGGCCGGCCCAGAACAGTACCTGCGGGACCGTGCGGTCCGTCCACGGGAACTGGGTGATGAGCAGGGCGCATGCCATGGCCCAGGATGCCTGGGCCAGGACGATGCGGGGCCAGGTGCGGCGGCGGAGCAGCGAGCGCAGATTGACCCGGACGCCGGTGCGCAGCCGCCGGTACCTCTGCAGTGCGCCCAGGGTCCAGACGACGGTCATGGGGACGAGGTCCCAGAGCCGCTGGCCCAGTGGCAGCGGCAGCTCCCGCTCGGTCTGGCCCTCCGTCGCGAACAGGTCGATGCCGACACCGGCGAGTGCGAGGCAGAGCAGGGCCAGCCAGCGGATGCCGCGCAGCAGACGGTAGGAGGCGTCGTCCAGGCCGCTGCGCATCGGCGCGGAGTCGGGGGCGGCGGCCAGTGCGTCGGCGTACAGGGTGGCCGCCTGCGCCGCGTTGACGCCGGGAGCGGTCGCCGCCTTCTTCGTCCGCCGGGCCAGGGCCTGCTCGTGCTGCGGGTCGAGCCGCAGGATGGCCTCGTCGAGCTGATCGGCGACGGTCCGGTTGCCCGCCATGTCGGCGATCAGCCAGGCCACCTCGTAGGCGAACACCTCCTCGGGGCCCAGCCGGATGGCCTCCTGGGCGAGTTCGCCGGCCTCCCGCAGGGCGGCGTCCTGATCCTCGCGCCTGACCTGGCCGCCGTTGGCCTGCCCGGAGCGGATCGCCCGGATGCGCCAGAGCCAGTTGGCGAGCAGTGCGTACCCGTACCAGTGGTCGGGGGCGAGGCGGATCACCTCGCGCAGTACGCCCTCGGTCTCCAGAAAGCGGCCTGCGGCGCGCAGGGCGTGCGCGTGCATGACGAGCGCCCCGGTGTCCGCGGAGTCCAGCGCCAGCGCCCGTTCCGTCGCCTCCAGGGCCTTCGGCCCGTCCTTCTCGTCCCCGAGATGGCTGCGGGCGAGTTTGACCCAGGCCCGGACGTCCTCCGGGTCCTCCGCGAGCCGCCGCGCCAGCAGCTCGCGGGCCTCCTCGTACCGTTTCAGGTCGATGAGCAGGTCGGCCCGCTCCACGGCGGGGTGCACGGTCGCGGTCACAGCTTGCGCCTCTTCTTCAGGTACGCCACCAGGTCGTCGTACATCCCGCCCTCGTTGGCGAACATCGCCACGTTCCGCGCGGAGGCGAACCACGGCTCGGCGGACGGGACGACCTCCTTCGCGGCGGCCAGCAAGTCCTTCATACCGATCAAGCGGACCGTCCCGGTGCGCGCCGAGTCCAGCAGCGCCCGCTCGGCCGCCGCCTCGCAGACATGGGCCAGGTCCGCGCCCGACAGGCCGTCCGTGGCCTTGACCAGCTTGCCCAGGTCGACGTTCTCGATGGGCCTCTCCCGCAGGTGGTAGCGGAGGATCGCCTCCCGGGCCGGCCCGTCGGGCGGCAGGACCAGGATCGTCCGGTCCAGCCGGCCGGGACGGCGCAGGGCGTTGTCCACGTCCCAGGGCACGTTCGTGGCGGCCAGGACGAACACGCCCTCGTTCGCCGCCGAGTCGATGCCGTCCAGCTCGGTGAGCAGCTGGTTGACCGTGTTGCGCATGCCGCTGTGCGCGGTGCGGCTGCGCTTGGCGCCGAGCGCGTCCAGCTCGTCCAGGAAGACCACGCAGGGCGCCTGGCGGCGGGCGGTCTCGAAGACCTCGTGCATGTTGCGCTCGGAGTTGCCGATCCACATGTCGAGCACGTCGTTGACCGACACCGACAGGAACGCGGCGCCGAGTTCCCCGGCGACCGCGCGGGCGATGAACGTCTTTCCGCAGCCGGGCGGCCCGTACAGCAACAGCCCGCCGCGCAGGCTCTTGCCGTACAGCTTGCGCAGCTCGGGGTTGCGCAGCGGCGCGAGGAACGCGGCCTCCAGGCGGTCCTTGACCTCCTGCATACCGCCGACGTCGGCCAGCCGCACCGCACCGGGCGTCTCCACGTCCCACGCGTCGGCGTCGCCGGGGTCGTCCTGTCCGTCCGCGCGGACCGGCGCCTCGACGAACCGCGGCGGCACCACGTCCCCGACCTGCTCCTCGGCGGCTCGCCAGTCGAACCCCGCCCGCTGGTCCGGGGGTTGCGACGGCGCCGGGGCCGGCGCGCCCATCGCCCGGGCCATCAGGTCACGGGCCTGAACGTCACCCGGCGCGTGCTGAAGGGCCACGGCCGCCTCAGCGATGGCGGCCTCCGACCGGCCCGCCTCCAGCAGGAGCTGGGCCAGATGCAACCGCAGGGGTACATCGGCGGGAGCGGCGGCGACGGCGGTACGCAGACTCTGTATCAGAGGGGAGTCATCCGGCATGATCCACAGCCTAGGTCAGCCGATAGGGCATCTCGCGCTCAGGATGGATCTCCGTAGCGGGTGGCGATCGCGGCGGCGCGGTCGCGCAGGGAGGTGCGCAACGACTGCGGGGTGAGGGCTTCCGCGTCCGTGCCGAGCTGCCACAGCGCCCATTCGGCGTGTCGTGCGTCCTGGAAGGTCACCTCCAGCCGCAACCAGCCGTCTGCGTCGGGTTCTTCCGCGCGGACGGCCACTGCGGTGTCCAGCAGGTCCTCCCGTCGCGCCGGGTCCACCCGGGCCAGCACGGTGATGTGGTCGCGGCCGGAGAGAAACCGCGCGGAGCGTTCCCGCCAGATCCGGTCCAGATCGACCCGGTCCGGCCGCTGTGCCGGTTCGGGGAGTTCCTCGGCGGCCAGCACCCGCGACAGCCGGTAGGTGCGGTCCGCGCCGGATCTCGTGGCCAGCAGGTAGACCCGGTCGCGTACGGTGACCAGGCCGATCGGATCCACCGTGCGCCACTGCGGGGGCCGGCCCGTGGCCGCGTAGTGGATGCGCAGCTTGTGGCCGGCGAGCACCGCGCGCCGGACCTCGATCATGGTGGTGTCGGGTACCTCTTCGGTGACCAGCCGACGTGCGAGCAGGTCGGTCTCCGGGTCGACGAGAAAACGCCGGGCCGCGTCGCTCGCGGTGGCCCGGTGGCCTTCGGGCAGCGCGTCGACCACCTTCCGCATGGCCGAGGCGAGAGCCGAGCCGAGGCCGAACACCTGCTCGCCGCGCCCCGGTCCGGCGGTCAGCAGGGCAAGGGCCTCGTCGTGGTTCAGACCCGTGAGCTCGGTCCGGAAACCGGGCGACAGGGCGAAACCGCCGTGCCGGCCGCGTTCGGCGTAGACCGGGACGCCTGCGGCGGACAGCGCCTCGATGTCGCGCAGCACGGTGCGGGTGGACACCTCCAGCTCGCGGGCCAGCGTGTCCGCGGTCAGCCGACCGCGCTGACGCAGCAGCAGCACCAGCGAGACCAACCGGTCGGCACGCATGCGAAAACTCTATCGGAATACATGACTGAGGATGTCGTGATTCGCTGCGAGGCTCGTTGACACGACGGCGACGCCGGCGGCTGCCGAGCCGATGGCCGTACGTACTTCCGATGATTCGAACGGAGCTGACGTGGCAGTGGAACGAACGGCGGTCAACCCGGTGACCTGGTCCATGGACTTGGGATTCAACCAGGGGGAGGTCGTCTCCGGGCACACCCGGACCCTGTACATCTCGGGACAGACCGCGATGAGCGAGGAGGGCAAGCCCCAGCACGACGGTGACATGGCGGCGCAGTTGGCGCTGAGCATCGACAACCTGGAGGCCGTGCTCGGCGAGGCCGGCATGTCCCTCGCGAACGTCGTCCGGCTCAACGTCTACACGACCGACGTCGATCTGCTCTTCCAGCACTACGGCGTGCTGGCGGGGCGGCTGGGCGCCGCCGGGGTGGCGCCGACCACCACGATGCTCGGGGTGACGCGCCTGGCGATCCCCGGCCAGCTGGTCGAGCTCGAGGGAACGGCCGTCGCGTGATGTGACCTCGCCGTCGATGCGATCATCCCAAGTGCCCCCCTGAGCCAGGCCGCCGCAGCGACGTCGTCGCTGCGGCGGCCTGGCTCACGACGACCCGAAGTCGATCACTGGGGAACAGGTCCTAGTCTGTCAGCCATGGCCGGTGGCGATTTTCGGCCTGCCAGGTGACGAAATCAGTCACGAGGGCGAACTCCCGCCCTGCCGAAATCCCTGGAGGAGGACCGTTGCACCACGATGAACGGGCAGACCGACCCGGCAGCCACGGCGAACACCAGATCCAGCAGGAGTTGGGCACGGTCGGCCGCGCCGACCGGTTCTACGACGAGCAGGTGCTGGACCGGCTCAACCCCCGGATGCAGGAGTTCGTGGCCCGCCAGGAGATGTTCTTCCTCGCGACCTCCGATCGTCACGGCGAGTGCGACAGCACCTTCCGGGCGGGCCCACCGGGGTTTCTCCGGGTACTCGACGACGCGACTCTGGCCTACCCGGAGTACCGCGGGAACGGCGTCATGGCCTCGCTCGGCAACATCCGGGAGAACCCGCACATCGGCATGCTGATGATCGACTTTTCCCAGGACCGTATCGGCCTCCATGTCAACGGCCGGGCCCAGTTGGTCACCGATGACAGCATGCGCCAGAGGATTCCGGACCTGCCGGTCGATCCCGTACCCGGCCGCCGCCCGCACATGTGGGTGGAGATCGAGGTCGAAGAGGCGTACATCCACTGCTCGAAGCACATACCGAGGCTGGTCAGAGCGCCGCTGCGGCAGAACACCACCAGTGCGGACCGTTCCGCTGCCGACGACGAGCAGGCCTGGGGCACCGACGACGCCAGGCGCAAGGGTGGCGACTACTTCGGAGCGGCGGCCCAGGAGCGCGGACTGACTCCCCGCTGAGCTGAGGGCCCGAGCCGCTCATTGGCTCTTCTCAGCGAACCATTCGATCAGGCCGTGGGCGTCGACCTCGGGCATCTGGTCGGTGACGGTCTCGGCGCTGCGGGGGAACATGGCCTGCTCGTACTCGGTGAGCGCCGCCTCGATGTCGTCGGGGTGCGCGGCGAGGGCTCCACCGAGTTCGGCGCCGTCGAGCATGGCCAGGTTGGCACCCTCGCCGTTGGGCGCCGCGAGGTGGGCGGCGTCGCCGAGCAGGGTCACCCCCGGCACCCTCTCCCACCGGTGCCCGGCCGGCAGAGCGTAGAGGGGGCGCACGACCGGCGCGACGTCGCTGTCGGTGATCAGCGCGGTGAGCTCCGGCGCCCAGCCGTCGAATTCCTGCGCGATCCGCGCGGTGGCCTTGTCGGCGTCGGCGAAATCGATGGCGGCGAACCAGTCCTGCGGCTCGGACAGCCCCACGTAGGCGTGCAGAGTGTCGTCCTTTTCCCGGTGCGCGAAGATCTCCCTGCCCGGCGAAGGGGCCATCAGCATCCCGCCGCCGACTGCTTTCGCGGCGGCCGGGTGCCGCGTGCCCGCGTCGAACAGATAGGTCTCGACGACCGATTTGCCGATGTACTCGGGTGTGGCGGTGGACAGCAGGGGCCGGACCCGTGACCACGCGCCGTCCGCGCCGACCAGCAGGCGGGTGACGACGGTGGCGCCGTCGGCGAACGTCACCTCGTGGCGCCCGTCGCCCAGGGCCCGGGTGCGACTGACCTTGTGCCCCCACCGCACGGTGTCCGCCGGGAGCGAGTCGAGCAGGACCTGTCGCAGGTCGCCGCGCTGCACCTCGGGGCGTCCGCCCATGCCGTCGTCGGGTTGGTCGACCAGGACGGTCCCGTCCCGGTCGAGGATCCGCATCGCCTGGCGGCCCTCCAGAACGATGGCGTGGAACTCGTCCATCAGACCGGCCGCTTTGAGTGCGAGCTGCCCGTTGTAGTCGTGTATGTCGAGCAATCCGCCCTGCGCGCGTGCCGACGGCGAGGACTCCGCCTCGTAGACCGTGACCGGGATGCCGTGGACGTGTAAGACGCGGGCCAGCGTGAGTCCGCCGAGTCCGGCGCCGATGATCGTGACTGAGGTGTGCATGGTGGCTCCTTCGGGATCGGGCCGCCCGGTGAACTCCGGCCGGCCGCCTCTCGAAAGGTGCCAGCCCTCACCGACGGGCCACCTACAGCCCCCGACAGCGCTCCGACGTGGCACCGACACCGCAGATCAGCCGGCTCAGCGTTTCAGCGGGTACGCCCGCGGCGGCGGACGACGAGGACGGCGGCGCCCAGCAGAACAGCCCCGGCTGCGGTCGCGATGAGCGTGCGGCCCGTGGCGTTCATAGTGTCGCCTGACGGTGTCGCCGCCGTCGGTGTGGCCGGCGTGCCGATGGCGAAGGCGATGCTGTCGTTGGAGGCGTCCGGGTCGTGCAGGGGGATGCCGGCCGGGCCGGGACGCACGGTCGCCCTGCCCTTGGCGTCGTCGTAGCCCTCGGCCGACTTCACCCACAGTTCGAACAGCTGGCTCTTGCCGGCGGCGACACCGAACGGCACGGTGCACACGTAATGCCGGTGGCCTGCCTCGAAAGGCGCGGTCGTGGTGCTGCTGATCCGGAGAAGGCAGGGGCCGTACGGGCTGTCCTCCTCCTCCGTGTGAGCGGTTCCGGTCGCGACCACACCCTTGGGCAGGACGACGTCGACCACGGCGACGGGCTTGTCGTCGATCCCGTACGCGGAGGCCGGCCCGTGGTTCACGGCGTTGATGTCCAGGATCCATTCGCCCGCCCTGCGGCCCCGCTGTGCCGTGGCATCGGCCGCGAGATCCGCGGAGTTGTCGGCCCCGACGGTGAACCGGCCCTCGGCACCGTGCTCGAATCCGCCTCCCGCTCCGGACGCCCGTACCAGGGTGAGCGCCGGCCCGGTGCCCTGGTGACTGCCGCCGCCGGGTTGTTCGCGCGGCTTCAGCAGCCTGACCGAGTAGTCGGTCACGGCGGTCAGGACACGCTTGCCGACCGTGGCCGTCAGGGGGCTGCTCAGCTTCACGGTGCCTCCCGCGGGCACGGAGTCCGAGGAGGCCGTGAAGACGCACGTGACGGATGTCCGGCTGCCGGGTTCGCCGGGTTCATCGCCTTCGCCGTAGGCACAGTTGGAGAACTTGCGGTCGAAGACCAGACCGCCCACCGATTCCCAGCGCAGCATGATGCGCCGGTCAGTGGCCAGATCCCCGGTGTTGCGCAGCCGGAGCGGCACACTGATCCGGGAACCGATGCCGGCGTGCGTCACGTCCGGCACCCTGCCGACGACCAGGTTCGGGGTGCCTGCGACCACCTTCGCCTTCGCAGTGGCGCCGGTGGCACGGTCGGCGGTGAGGGTGTACGTGATCGTGCCGCTGCCGCCGGGTGCGGCGCCCGCGTCCGCTCGAAGGGTGAACTCGACCGAACGGCTCTGCGAGGCCTCCTTGTTGACGCAGGTGACGACCCGCCCCTCTGCCGCGCACCTCGGGTCGTCGGCCGTGACGCTCGCGATGCCCGCCAGGTCACGGGCGTCGATGACGAGAGAGTCGTTCGCGGGAACGGGGACCTGCGCCCCGCCGTCCCAGAACATCCAGCCGACGGTGACCGACCGCTCCCCCGACGACCCCACGTTGATCTGCTCGTCGGCGCTGATCGTCACGTACGCCTGAGTCGGCAAGGGGGACGGTGTCACAGAGGGATCGCCGCCTACGGCGACCGCACTGGGCGCGCTGGGCACCAGGGCGAGCACCAAGGCAGCCAGTACTGCCCCGAACACCGTGCGCTGAGGGCTCATACACGTTTGATGCGCGAGGTGTCCCGAAAGTTGCGCCCCGGGCCTTGCAGCTCGATGCGGCGGTGTGTGCCGTATCACTCGACTCAAGGCGCCTAAGTTGCGTCCATCACAGCGGAAATGTCCATTTAGCCTCCATGCTCGAAACGGACATCGACGCCCCAAGTAGAGCTCATCGATGTTCTCTGGGCGCGGAGTTCCAAAGTGACCCAAGACACAGCACTAGCGACGTTCCCCTGTTTCCCCCTTGAAAGGCGCCCCAATATGGCCGCTTACCTCTGCCCTCCTACCGTGATACACGGCGAACACCCCGTAACGACCAGCCAGATCGTGGCAGAGGTGAGCGACCGGCACCCGCACGCGGCGTGGGCGCCGCGGGTCGACGGCATCGCGGCCAGTACGGGCATCGAGACCCGCGGGTGGATGCTGCCGCTGGAGACCGCCGTCGCACCCGGCACCGGCGGCGGCCTGCGGGCTGTCGGCGTCGAGCCGGCCCAACAGGCGCTGACGCGCGGCGGGTTCACCCAGCAGGACGTGGACCGTGTGATCGCCGCCCTCGAGACCATACCCGCGCCGCAGACCGTCCAGGAGCGCACGGCGCCGGCCTGGGAGGCCGTGCAGTCCTACGGGGAGCGTGCGGCGCGCGGGGCCCTGCAGAGTGCCGGGCTGGACGCCGCGGACGTCGACTGCGTGATCACCAGCCACTCCACCACCCCGGCGCTGCCGGGTCTGGACATCGCCCTGGCCAACAGGCTTCCGCTCCGCAGCGACGTGATGATGCTGCCGGCGACGCAGTGGGCCTGTATCGCCGGCACCCGTTCCCTGGCGCTGGCGGCGGATCTCGTGGCCGCCGATCCCGACCGGGTGGTCCTGATCGTCATCGCGGAGGCGCTGAGCACGACCTACCAGCCCGCGGACGACACCCTCGAGTCGCTGATCGTCCGGTTGCTGTTCGCGGACACCGCGGTCGCCGCGGTGGTCACGGGCCGCCCGAGGCCCGAGTCGGTACTGCGGCTGGACGCCGCCTGGCACCACACCCTGCCCGGCACCCAGGACCTGCACCGCCTGGAGACGCGGGCGGACGGCACCCACTTCGTGATGGACCGGCGCGGGCCGCGCGCCGTGCAGGAGACGGTCACCGCGATGTGGGAGTGGCTGCGCGTCCGTTACCAGGACGAGCCCGACTCCTGGCACCCCGACGTTCTGCTCGCGCACCCCGGCGGGACCCGGGTGCTGGAGTACATGGAGCAGACGATGCCCGACGCGTGGCCGTCGGGGCTGCTGGACTACAGCCGGGACAGCTACACCAGCGGCAACCGCGGAGGTGCCGCCGTCTTCGACATCCTGCGGCGGGCGCATGACGCCGGGCGGCTGAAGCCCGGCGACCGCGCCGTTCTGTACGCGGCGGCCCCGGGTCTCACCGCCACCGCCCTGGAAGGGGAGTGGCTGTAGCGACTTCCGCCCAGACCACCTTCCCGGTGTCCGTCCACCGCACCCCCCACCGGGTGGTGAGCCTGTGCACGATGCCGAGGCCCCGACCGCCGTCGTCGAGCAGGCCGCCCCGCCTCAGGCGTGGCCTGCCGTTGCCGGTGTCGCCCACCTCGCACAGCAGGCCGTGACCAGTCCTGATCAGCCGTACCGTGAGGGGACCGGCGGCGAACCGCACCGCGTTCGTGACCAGCTCGCTGACCAGCAGCACGACGCTGTCCCGGGTGTCGTCCCTGGTGCGCCATTGCCTCAGCAGCGCGGAGACCTGCGCGCGGGCCCGGGCGGGGGCGTCCTGGCGGGCGGGC
Source organism: Streptomyces africanus (assembly GCF_030816955.1). NCBI lineage: Bacteria > Bacillati > Actinomycetota > Actinomycetes > Kitasatosporales > Streptomycetaceae > Streptomyces > Streptomyces africanus. The sequence goes on from NZ_JAUSYP010000001.1 coordinate 252,477, forward strand.
AGCCGCCAGGTCGCGGTGTCCCCCTTGCGGTAGCCGATCATCCGTGCGATCAGCAGGGTCACATCGTCGCGCTGGGGCGCGGGCGCCAGCGCGGAGACGACGTGCCGTGCGGCCTGCTGCAGGGCGTCCCAGGGGTGCACCGTGGATACGGCGTCCGCCAGCCTGGCGATGCCCTCGTCGATCGACACGGCCGGATCCTCCACCAGGCCGTCGGTGTAGAGGGCGAGCAGGGAGCCCGGGGGCGCGTCGAACACGTGTACGTCGAATGGCTCCCGCAGAGCGAACTCGGCGCCCAGGCCGGGGTGCGGTCGGACCGCGAGCGGGCCCGCGTGCCCGTCCGGGGAGACCAGCACCGGTGGGAGGTGGCCGGCGCTGGACAGCGCCACCTGGTGGCTGACCGGGTCGTAGAGGGCGATGCAGCACGTCGAACCAAGCGCGCTGTAGCCGGCCGCCAGCCCGGACTCCGCGTCGTCCAGCAGCGTCACGGTCTCGTCCAGGTGCTCCAGTACCTCGTCGGGCGCGAGCCCGGCGGACAGCAGCGCGCGGGCCTCCATGCTCAGCTGGCCCATGGTCGCCGCGGCTCCCAGGCCGTGCCCGACGACGTCGCCGACCACCAGCGCGGTACGGCCGTCCGGCAGCGGAAAGCTGTTCACCCAGTCCCCGCCGACGCCCGCGCTGTCGGGGGTGGCCGGCTGGTAGACGCTGGCGATCTGGACGGTGCCGCCGCCGGTCCGGGGCAGGAGGCGACGCTGCAACGCCAGCACCTGCCTGTGCTCGCGCTGGTGCTGACGCGCCAGGTCGACGTGATGGGCGGTCCTGGCCACCAGTTCCTGCAGGTCGAACAGCTCGTTGTCGCGGAAGGGGCAGTCCGCCCGCCGCCAGACCTCCGCCACGCCCAGGACGACGGGCGGCTCGCCGTCCAGGACCAGGGGGATGCACGCCACACCCGCCGACCGTTCACCGGGCACCAGGGCACGCACGACGCGTGGACTGGCGAACACCCGCTCGACCGCCTCCCGGTCGGGTATGACGATGGTCTGGGGGACGTCGTCCCGCAGTACCGCCTGGGCCAGCAGGCGACTGGCGTCTCCGGGAAGGTCGTCGCCCGGAGTCACGTAGCCCTCGGGCCACGCCCGGTCCGGCACCAGGGCCGCCCGCCGCAGCCGGATGGGCCCCTTCGTCTGCCCGGTGACTCCCTCCCCCGTCCACACGGCGAAGTCGAGGTCGACGGCGGCCACGTCTCCCCAGGCCAACAGCGACTCCGCCAGCGACTGGGCGGTCTCGCCGATGTCCAGCGAGGTTCCGATCGCGGTCTCGGCGGCGTAGAGGTGCAGTCTCCTCGCCATGGCGATCACGGAGACGGTCAGGCCCTCCTCGGGCGCCGCGGCGGGCAGGATGCTCATCGAGACCACCAGCTCCGACCCGTCGCCGCGCCGCAGGCGCTGGATCCGGGCGACGTGCGCCTCACCGGTCTCCAGGACCTGCCGCAACCGCCGGGTGACCGTCGGTACGTCGCCGGGGGGCAGGAGGTCGACGAACGGCTTCCCGGCCACGGCGTCCAGACCCGTGAAGACGGGTGCGTCCAGATTGCAGCGGGTGATGATCAGGTCCCCGTCCAGGTTGACCGCGCCGAGGATCTGCTCCTGACGGCCGGTCGCCGGGGGGTCGGGTACGGGCCGGCGCGGGGTGCGCTCGCCCTGCGCGTCGGCAGGACCGCCGGCCGCCGCCGCTCCACCGCGCGGGATGTAGCGCCCCAGGGCGCTGCTGACCAGGTCGAACGCCGAAGAGGACGAGGGCGAGGGTGTGGAGTCCATGCGGCTCTCTCAGCAATCCCCGGCGCGGTACCGGGGCAGTACTCGGACCCGTGCGGCGGGCCCCGAGATCCCTGACCGCACACCTCATTGAATAACACCGGGGGCCGCTTCGCCCACATCAGCGAATCGCACGGTGAACACGGACGGTGAGGGAATGCCGGGGCAGGTGGGAGCGTGCTCGTCCTCAGACCGGAAAGTCCCCGGTGATGTCTCCGGCGGCGGTACGGGGCGCTGGGGAACAGGGCAGATGCGTGCAGATGCCCGACTCGGCAGGCGGGAAGGAAGCACTGGTGTCCGGCAGGCCCCAGGCTCGCCGCACCCGGTGGATCAGCTCGCGCGCACTGTACGGGGAAACCGCCAGCTCAAGGCGCATGTCGGCCAGGCGCTGGGTTGCCCCGTCCGGCTCCTGGGCGTCGATCTCCGCACTGCGCTGATCGAAACCCGAGGGCGTGAAGACCTGAAGCAAGGTGAGCCCGTACACCGCGTAGGCCCGGGCCTCCGCGATCAGCAGGCGGGTGGTCTCCGGCAGAGCCTCCTCGGTGTCGGCTGCGGAGCCCTGCTCACCGGAGGCGGGCGCCGCCGGCCAGACGAACGCCTGCAAGGCCCGCACGAGCGCTTCCCGGCGGTGCGGGCAGGAGGCGTCCAGCTGCTCGGTGAGCATCCGGTAACCGGTCAGGACATGCGCCGTGCCGGCCGTCCACGCCTGGCCCGCCAGCAGGGTGCGGAATCCGGCGAGGGTGTCGGAGAGTTCCTCGGTCAGCATCTGGTACGAGATGTCCCGCAGTTCGACGTACGGCGTGCTCTCGCGCAGTTCGACCAGCCTGAGCGCGTAGCGGATGAGGTCGCGCGGGATGCCTCCGGACAGGGCGTGCGCGAGGACGGCGTACGGGTACGGAAGCCGGCGGACTCGCTGCTGCAGGATGGCCACGGACTCCGACAGCGCCATGGGCCGCACATGGACGACATCGTCGAAGGAACTGTCGGTGGCGTCCCGGTTCGGCAGACCTCTCCGCACGAAGGCCGCGCTGACGTCCTCGGCCACGGTGACGAGACAGAAGACCCAGGGTATGCCGAGGACCGCCTTGACCTCGCCGAGGAACTCACGGGCCTTGTCCGCGGTGCCCATGCGGTCGAGTTCGTCGATGCACAGGAACACATGGCCGTCGTCCGTCGCGCGCAGCTCCTGGGTGATCGCCCCGAGCAGTTCCCGGAACTCCGCCACGAGTTGCGGAAAGTTCGGCGGCACGCTGGACAGCGAGGAGCTGTGCGCGGTGGTGAACAGTGCTGTCGGGGCGAGGTTGAGCGAGGCGGAGGTGCTCTGGGCCGTGCGCAGTCGGTAGAGCTGGTCCTCGCACCGCCTGGCCAGTTCCGTCTGGGCCGGGCGAGGCCCCCGCCGGGACCGGGAAGCGGTGACGAGACTCGTACCGAGCACCAACAGGCCGAGGCGAGCCGGGTTTTCGGGCTCCGACAGGTAGGGGCGGCTGATGGAGAAGGCACTGAGGACGCCGGCGGCGGCAGCGACTGCGCCCATGACGGCCAGCAGCAGCCGGTCCTGACGGGTCAGGCTGCGCGGTCTTTCGGACGCGAGGAGACCGAAGAACACCATGACCAACGCGACGAGAGCCAGCGCCACAGGCAGCGCGGCGTCCTCGCTGGTGGCAATCAGCTCATCCAGCAGGCTTGGGTCCCAGTCCAGCAGGAAGCCCAGGAAGTCCAGGAGCACGTCGACGACCGGGACGAGAAACAGGCACCAGCCGACGATCCACACGATGACCCAGCCGATCCGGTCCCGCGGCCCCACCCCCAGGAACCGGCGGAGCCGGCCGGGCGCCCGCAGCGTCCACACGACCGCGCTCGCGTAGACGATCGCCAGACAGACGAGGGTGTACTTCCCCTGCCACACCATGCTCACGCCGTGGACCGCTTCCTGGACCCCGTCCGCGATCCACGACTGGACGAGGGAGCGATGACCGTCCCACCAGCCGCGGACCGCCGCCGCGGTACCGAGGACGAACAGGGCGGCAGCCGGGACGGCGAACAGCGACCAGCGGGCACCACGACGGACGAGAGCGGCCACCTGACGGCGCCGCCTCACCATGCCCGACAGCCGCGTGAAGTCGGGCACCGCCTGGCCGCTGCGCCGCAGATACTGCCGGCAGACACCCACCAGGCAGGACAACAGGAAGTCGTACGGGGTATAGGCAGCGGGCACATCTACGGCGACCACCAGGTCGGCTCCGCCTCGGTCGGCGGGGGTGTCCGTGCGCAGCAGCTCAGGTGCGGCGCGCAGCAGAGTGGTCTTCCCGGACCCCCTCGGACCGCTGAGCGCGATGGTCCCGCCGTCGATCAGTGAGAGCTTGCGTGCCAACTGTCTTCCGCACTTGCTCAGTACGAAGAACTGAGCGTCAGCGCGCGCTCGTAACCCCTGGTAGCTGTCGTACATCAGGACGGAGTGCGGGTCGTCACCGAGCAGTGCCGTGATGACCTCCAGCAGCACTTGGCGGGCGCTGTGCGTGGTGAACTCCGCTTCCAGCGCCTTCAGAGCGCTTTCGGCCTCCTGCTTGTCGAGCCACAGCTCGACTGGGCCCACGACGCGAACGAACAGAGACCACAGATGGCGCCGGGCGCGGGGACGGAACGACAGCCATCCGCCCAGCGCCGCGGCGACCAGCACCTCGACGACGACGGACTGGGTTCGTGACCAGTAGGTGTGCCTCTCGGGGGCCGCGACGATGAGAGCACCCAGACACAGCAGGACTGCCAGTGAGGCGGGCTCCAGCCCGGCCTCGGCTCTTGCTCGGGCCAGCTTGCGGCGGGTGTTCGTCCGCTGGTCCAGCTTCTCGCGGGTGTCGAGGAGAGTCTCCGTGCTCAGCGAGAAGGCCCGGTTGACGGCAGCCGGTGCCTGCATGGCCGCACGCACCGCCTCGGCGGTCACCTCCGGACGGCTCAGCAGCCGGTCGGTGACGGACGGTTCCGCCAGGATCGCCTCGACGCTGCGCTGATACGCCGCCATCTCCGCCGCGTAGCGCCAGTCCCGTAACGGTGCGGCGTGAGCCGCACCGTCCGGCGCGGTGCTCGATCCGGCGCCCCACCGCGCTGTCCCCCGCCGCATGCGTCTTCCCCTCTCCGCCGACAGCCCAGGCGGGTGAGCGTAGAACGCCCCGCCGCGCCCGCGCAGACGAACACCCCACCGTCAAGACCGGGTCACCCGCCACAGTGAGGCCAGTGCGGTGGGCTGCACCGCACCGGCGGCGGCCGATCCCAGCAGCAGTGCGGTCAGGTCATGGTGCCGTGCCTGTTCGCCGGTGGGACACGCCACCGCGATCCGGTCCAGCCGGAAGCCCCGGCCGGCCCGGCGGGTGCGGCACCAGGCGATGAGGTACCAGCGGCCCTCCGTGGTGAGCAGACCGGCCGGTTCCACGACGCGGTCGCTGACGCGACCTGCCGCGTCGGTGTAGGACAGCCGCAGCACCATGGAGTCGGTGACGGCCCGCTCCACCGCCGTACGGATCGCCGAGTCACCGTCGGTCGGCAGGGTGACGATCCGTGCGGCGAGTTCCCGGGCCGCCGCCGAGGCGGGGCCGGCCATGGAAGCCATGATCTTCTGAGCCGCACTGCGGGCCGCGCCGGCGTAGGGGGTGGAGGCGTCGGCCGAGGCGAGCGCGGCGGTCAGTGCCAGGGCTTCATCGGCGGTGAAGCGGATCGGGGGCAGGGTCATCTGCCGGTCTATCGACCAGCCGCCGCCGCGCCCGGGCAGGGAGCGCACGGGGACACCACTGCGCATCAGTGACTGAAGGTCGCGCTGCACCGTGCGGGTGCCGACCTCGAACCGCGTGGCCAGCGCGGCGACCGTCAGCGGTCGCGGCGCCGCCGCACGCAACTCTTCCACCAGCGCGTACAGTCGGGCAGTGCGGTTCATGGCGCCGACGCTACCGGCACGCGGAGGCCAGGAAATCCCGCTCCCGCCGTAGGTGGCGCTCGGTGACGGTCAGAGGGAACAGAGTGAAGCCGTGCATCGCGCCGGCGACGACATCGAGCCGCACGGGCGCGCCCGCCGCCTGCCACCGTGCGGCCAGGAACAGCGAGTCGTCCAGCAGCGGATCCTCGGTGCCGACGACGATCCGGGCGGGTGGCAGCCCGGCGAGTTCAGCGTACAGGGGCGACACCTCCGGGCTGCGGCGCTGTTCCTCCCCCATCCCCGGCGTGAACAGCTCGTAGCTGCCCCGGATCGTGTCGGTGTTGCTCAGCAGCCGCCGGGTGCCGAAACTCCGCTGGCTCGGTGTCATCGACAGGTCATAGGGGCCGAACAGCAGGTGGGCTGCCCGGAACGCGCCGGTGATGCCGTGCCGGTCGCGAAGGCGCAGCAGGGTCAGGACGCCGAGGTGGGCACCGGCCGATTCACCGCCGATCAGCAGCCGTTCGGTCCCGAATTCGGATGGGGCGTGTTCCACCAGCCATCGGGCAGCCGCCTCGCAGTCGTCGGGCCCGGCGGGGAACGGGTGTTCAGGTGCGAGGCGGTAGTCCACGCTCACCACCGCCAACCGTGTCTGCTCGGCGAGCCGCCAGAGTCTTTCGTCCTGTCCGTCCGCGGAGCCGAACACCCAGCCACCTCCGTGGAAGTGCAGGTACACGCCGTCGACGCGGTCCGGCACGAAGACCCGCACCTTCACTCCGCCGTCCATGACGCGGTCCTGACCGTGCGGCAGTCGTACCGGCGGCGTGTCACCGCCGAGCCGGTTGCGCCGCAGCAGCGCCAGCGTGGCCGCGCTCGGCGCCTGCGCGCGAACCGGACGGCTCGCGGCGGCAGCCTCGAACTGCTCGTTGAACGCCAGGGTCTCGGGCAGGCAGTCCTCATCTGTGAGCGTCATGCCGTCGACAGTCGCAGTTGCGTGCGACAACACCCTGTCACCCTTTCTTCGTGACCTGGGTCACATTTGGCTAATTCCTTGACGCGAATATTCGTCGAGGAGAATACTTCTCTCCATGGACCCACTCCTCAGCGCACTGGCCGATCCGGCCCGCTGGCGGCTTGTGAGCCTGCTGGCCGAGCGGCCCCGCCCGGTCGGTGTTCTCGCCCAGCTCGCACAGGCTCGCCAGCCGCAGACGACCAAGCACCTGCAGACCCTTGAGCGCGCCGGGATCGTCACCTCCCAGCGCACCGGCCAGCGCCGCGTCTACGCGCTGCGTCCGAGCGCCCTGCGGGATCTGGCGGCTGCCCTCAGCCGGCTCGCCGACGCCGCGGACCAGGCCGATGGACCGTACGCGACCTACGGGCGCTACGGGCTCAACCTCCAAGCGGAGCGGCTCGCCGCGGATGCGCCGGGGTGGGCGGACGGCCGCTCGTTCAGGTTCCTCCGGTCGCTGACGGCGCGCCCCGACCTGGTGTGGCGTCACCTGACCGAGGCTCCCCTCCTCGCCAACTGGTGGACGCCGGACGGCCTCCGCGTCTCCGAGCTGGTCTTCGAGGCACGGCCGGGCGGGCGGATCGTCCACGAGTACCGCGATGCCGAGGACGCCGATGACTCCGACGCCGTCGCCGGACGCGCGGAGGGAATCGTCGAGGACGTACGCCTCGGGGAGCGCCTTGCCTACCGGCTCTCCCCGCTGCTTCCCGACGGTGGCCTCGCCTTCACCGCACACGTCGAGACGGTCCTGCGGCCCACCGGCACCGGCACGGACCTCGACGTCGACTGGCGGATCACCGACAGCGCCGTCGACTCGGCGGACTTCGTCGCCGGCATCGAGATCGGCTTCGGCCAGAGCCTCGACAAGCTCGCCGCGGCCCTCGACGCGCACGCGAACGACACCGTTCACACCAAGAGACAGGACACACAGCCATGACCAACTCGACCGGCCGCAAGGTGACCGCGAACCTCGGCCTCACCCTCGACGGGCGCTACAACGGCCCCGGCGGGCCCGGGGACGCCGGCGCGATCGTCCGCTACGCGACCACCGAGGTCGCGCGCAACCACCTCACCCGCGTCTGGGAAGGTGCGACGACGGCGCTGCTCGGCCGGGTCAACGCCGAAGGGTTCCTCGGGTTCTGGCCGACCGTCGCCGAGGACGAGAACGCCGACCCGCGTGATCGCGGATACGCGAAGTGGCTGGTCGACACGGAAAAGGTGGTCCTGTCGACGACCTTGACCGAAGCGCCGTGGGAACGCACCCGCGTGGTGAACGCCCCGACCGCCGACGTCGTCGCCGACCTCAAGGCCACCGGCGAGGGCGACATCCTCGCCAACAGTTGCCCGAGCGTCATCAAGGCGCTCCTCGCCGCAGACCTGCTCGACCGGCTGTATCTCCTGGTCTGCCCGGAGATCGCCGGGGGCGGGCAGCGGCTGTTCGACGACGGCCTGCCGAGCTCGAAGTGGAGTCTCACCCATCACGAGACGGGCGAGCTGGGCGAGGTCGCCATGGTCTACGACCGCCTCCGCTGAGCCTCCGGGCCGGAGGAGACGGCTGCCCCGCGCCCGCCGTGACGCGGACGCGGGGCCGTTGGTGCCGCCTCAGCGTGAGGTGAGCTTCCAAAGGTGGTCGGCGGTGCCGTTGTCCGCCCATTGCACGTCTCGGTGGCGAGATCGGCCGCGGCGGCCAGCAGGTACAACTGCCGTACGGCGTGCCCCTCGACGTCGGTCGCCGCGCGCAGCGGGACGCGGTCCTGGCAGTACGCCTCGCCGCCCAGCAGACCGTGGCCGAAGCGGTCGACGAAGTAGCCGGCGAGGTCCAGGCAACGGCGTTCGCCGGTCTCCCGGTAGAGCTCCACCAGGGCCGTCTCCACCTCGGAGTGGCCGTCGATGCCGTCGACCTGCTTGCCGCTGCCCGGCAGCCCGAAGACCGAGTCGATGTGGTCGGCGACGAAGCGCCGCGCCGCCTTCACCGCCGCACGTGCGGATCGGATGGTGCGCGAGGCGGCGTCACGGACGTCACGGCCGGCCGTCGGCCGAACGCTCTATGTCAAGTCCAGGTCGGCCCGCACCAGATGGTGGTCCGAGTACGACGTGGATTTCACGCTGTGCTCCAGCGGGGTCATGCCCCGCAGGAAGACGTAGTCGAACTTGCTCTGCCAGTCGGTGGTCGGCTCGCAGGCGCCGACGGGCGAGGGACGACATCCGGGGTCCGCATCCGCGGCCAGCTCCCACATCGGGGCGAGTTCGGGAGCATCCGGCACCGCGTTGAAGTCACCGAGAACGACCGCGCGGTCGTACCGGGCGACCTCTGCGGCGAGTACGCCCACCTGGTCCGCCCGGACGTCCTCTTGGCGCCGTTGGGCGAGGTGGGTGTTGAAGACCCGGACGGACCGGCCGCCCACCGTGGTGGTGACTGCCATGTACCCGCGGTCCTCGGATCCGCCGTCGGGGTATTCCGCGCCGGCGCGGTCGGTCATCGGCGCCGCCGAGAGGACCGCCTGGCCGAAGGCCCCCGGACTCCACGGCAGCCCCCCGCAACGGCCCCAATTCTGCAGAACCGTCCCGTACTCGACGTGGTAGACGAGCCCGTGAAGTCGCTCCAGGTACTCCCTGATCCTCTCGACGTCGCGCACGCACGCTTCCTGGAAGCCGATGACCTGGGGCGCATACGCCGCGATCTCCGCCGCCCGGCCGACGTTGCTCACATTGCAGGGATTGCAGATGTTCCAGGTCATGACCCGGTTCGGTACGGCCTCCCTGACGGCGGTGACGGGCAGTGCCCTGCCGGAGACGGCACCGCTCGGCGCGCTGGGCCCGACGAGCACCAAGCAGGCCACGGCCATGGCACCCGCGAGCAACCGCATGCCCCTTCCGAACACCATCGCCTCCTGAATGCGGTTCACACGGCATCTGACCTGTCCAGGCACGAGGTTATGGGACGGGGTCGTCAGCAACAGATGCTTCTGCCCTTTCCAGCGGCTCGACTGGAAGGTTCCCGATGTCCGGCGCCAACACCGTCAGCGAAGCCGGGCGGACCTGCTCCCCTGGTCCGCCCGGCCGTCGGGGCGCGGGCAGTACCCGCCAGCTCGCGTACGGGCACCTCTCACGCCGCCTCGCAGTGCTCCTCGGCGCCCAGGACGGTCCGTAGCCGCTCATAGCGGTCGAGGTCCTCCCATGTGTCGAGGTCGGGCGGGCCGGGGCTGCGGCGTCCGGTGCCCCAGGCCCACGCACTGGCGGCAATACCCGCGGACAGCGGGGTGAGCAACCACAGCACGGCGCTCACGATTTCCACCTCCTTCGATGGGACCTACGGAGGGACGCCTCAGGCCGTGAGCTGCCTGGGCGTGCTGCCGGAGATCGCGATCTTGCGGGGTTTCGCGTGCGGGGCGAGCGGGAGGCGCAGGGTGAGGACGCCGTTGTCGTAGGCCGCCTCGGCGGATTCGGAGTCCAGGGCGTCGGACAGGGTCAGCCGGCGGGTGAACCGGCCGGTGGGGCGCTCGATCAGCACGGCCTTGGCGCCGGCCGGGACCGGGGAGCGGCGCTCGGCGGTCAGGGTGAGAGTGCCCCTCTCCACGGTCAGGTCGATGCTGGAGCGGTCCATACCCGGCAGATCGAACTGCACATAGAAGGCTTCATCGTCGCGCCAGGCATCCGCCGGGATGACGGCGTCGGCCGCAGCGGCATGCGCGAGCTGATGCGTGAGCCGATCGAGATCACCCAGAGCGCCGGTACGCGCAAGCATTCCCGCTTCTCCCCTCACTCGACGAACGGGAACCGCTTCTCCATATAGCCGACCCGCAAGGTCATTGACAAGTATGGACTGGATGAAGTTGATGCCACTTGACTCAAGTTCGCTCCGAGGTGTGATATATCAGGAGCAGAGCCGCGAGCTCGACCGGCTTGTCGAGCGGGTCTGGGGCACGGCAGCGCACCCGGCCGGCATGCCGATGGACGCCTGGCGCGAGGGTGACACGTTCTTCGTGGAGCTGGATCTGCCCGGCGTGAACCCGGAGTCAATCGACCTCGATGTCGAGCGCAACGTCCTGACCGTGAAGGCCGAACGCAAGCCGGCGTACGGCGGCGACACCGACACGGTGATCACCGAGCGGCCCGCGGGGACGTTCAGCCGGCAGCTGTTCCTCGGGGACACCCTCGACGTCGAGCAGGTCGAAGCCTCGTACGACGCGGGCGTGCTGAAGCTGCGGATCCCGGTGGCCGAGCAGGCCAAGCCCCGCAAGATCGCCGTCAGCGGCGGCAGCGACCGCAAGGAACTCGGCGGCTGACGGACCAGCCGGGCCGTCCAGGGCCTCGGGCACCGGCCCGGGGTCCTGGGGGGCGAGGGGCCGGTGGGCGGGTGCGCGCTACCGGGAAGGCTGTTCCGGCTGTCCGCCGTCGGCGTCGAACACCTTGGTCCAGGTGGCCCCGCAGCGGCAGCGGGAGTGCTCGATCAGTTCGCCTTCTTCGGACACGCTCAGCCCCTGGCTGAGTCGCACGTGCACATGATCGCCCATGACGAGCCGCTTTCCTTGACGTCCGTTGCGGGACTCAGAGTGGAGGATCATCGCTTTTGCTGGCAATGTCATAAATCACACTATCTGTACTGTCAGCTCGCGGAGGCGAGGAGGTGACCGGGATGCAGGCGCGGGAACGGGGAGCGGACCTGTACGCCGAACTGGGCGTGGAGCCCTCGGCGGCGGCCGAGCTGATCACCTCCGCCTTTCGCGCCCGGGTGCGTGAACTGCGCCCCGACACCCGTGTCGACGCGGCCACCGCCGAACGGTTCGGTGAGGTGCGGGAGGCGTACGAGACCTTGCGCGACCCGGTCCTGCGGGCGGCCTACGACCGGTCCTGCGCGCGGGCGTACGACCGCGGGCGTGCCCCGGCTCCGCCCGTACGGCCCGCGCGGCGCTCCGTCGTCCTGCTCGGGGCCGTCCGCCCCGAGCCCGCGCTGCGCGCCGGTCCCGTCCGGTGGGAGCGGTCGTCCCGGTGACGTCCCGAAGCCCCCGAAGAACACGTGGGGAGACAGTGACGGGCAAGGAGGGAGAAACCAGATGGCACGGGCGGTCGGTATCGACCTCGGAACGACGGACTCGGTGGTCTCGGTCCTCGAAGGCGGCGAGCACACCGTCATCACCAACCGTACGGCGCGGGCCCCGCAGCGGATCGGCACGGCGTTGTACGAGTCGTCGCGGGCCGAGCAGCCCGCGGGTGCCGCCGGGGCGACCGCGACCGCGGGCGAGGGCGCGGCCGGCGGCTCGTCCGAGGACGACGTGGTGGACGCGAAGATCGTCGACGACGACAAGCCGGAGGCTGGCTGACGATGACCGGGAGCGGGCCGCAGTACCCCGAGCCGGCGGAGCTGCGGCGCCTGGTGGAGGAGCGGACCGCCGACCTTCAGCGGGTGAAGGCCGAGTACGACAACTACCGCAAGCGCGTCCGGCGGGATCGCCTGGCCGTGCGTGAGATCGCAGTGGCCAACGTGCTCCGGGCGCTGCTGCCCGTGCTGGACGCCGTGGACCGGGCGTGTGCGCACGAGCCGCTCACGCCGGGCCTGGAGGACATCGCCGACCGTCTGAAGGAGCAGCTCGGCTCCCTGGGCGTCACGTCGTTCGGTGAGGTGGGTGATCCGTTCGATCCCGCCTGCCACGACGCCGTGGCGCACCGCACCGCCCCCGACAGCGACCGCCTGGTCTGCTCGGCGGTCCTGCGGCCCGGCTACCGCCTGGGCGAGAACCTGCTGCGCCCGGCCCACGTGGAGGTCGCGGGGCCGGCTCCGCCGGCGAGGAGCCCGCACGGGGGTGACCGGGGCGTACGCCCTTCCACCGCAGGTGGTGCGCCGCCCTTCCCCATCGCGCGCAGCTGATGCGCCGTGTTGCCGGCGGTGACCGGCGCATCCGTCGCAGACCTGGATACCGGGGAAGAGGGCATCGCACAGATGCCGTCGACGCTCCAGCAAGCGGAGGTGACGAACGATGCAGCACCACGAGTACTTGGCCCGCGTACGCGAGCTCGGCGAATACGGCAGCCAGGACGAGGCCGCGAAGGTCACCGAGGCCGTGTTGAGCGTGCTGGCCCAGAGGATCAACCCCGGTGAGGTCGATGACCTCGCCTCCCAGCTGCCCGGACCGCTCGGGCAGACACTCGCGGCTGCCAAGCCGCAGCGGGTGGAGAACTTCGGGATCGAGGAGTTCTGCCGCAGGGTCGCCGAGCGCATCGGCGCCCGGCCGCGCACCGCCGAGTGGGACGCCAGTGCCGTCCTGACCACCCTGGCCGAGGCGGTCAGCGGCGGCGAGCTGAACCAGATCCTCAGCCAGCTTCCCTCCGGCTACGCCGGCCTGTTCGGCAGGGCCGATCTCGCCGGCTGACACGATCGGCCGGTCGGCGTGGGCCCGAGCACGGGGTACGCCGACCGGCCGGCCGCCGGTCTTGTCGCGAGACCCGGGCTCGAACATCCAGCGCCGTTGCGAACATCCAGCGCCGCGCGAGCACTGGCAGCGGACCTACGGCGAGTACCCCGGGATGTACGGCGGGGAACCGTCCGAGGCCGCCGTGCACGCCGCCGCGGCTTACTGACCGACCTCGGTCCGGCCGGGCTGGAGCAACTGCGCCGCTCACATGCTGCTGTGCATGGCGCTGTCCACCGGGGAGATCCGCGCACTGGTCGCAGAGGTACGCCGCGTGCTGCGCCCGGGTGGTGCCTTCCTCCACACCGTCCGGCACACCGGGGACGCTTACTACCGGGACGGTACCGGGCACGGCGACGACATCTGGGGCACGGCGCCACAGCCACCTGCCGCGACGGCTGTGGCGGGTCACCCGGACCGTGCCGGACCCCGGTCGAGCCCCGTGAAACCCCGGTGAAAACCCTGTGGAAGCGGTGTCAGTGAGGCCGCATATGCTGCACCGGACGATCACGTGGGATCAGGGGAGGGCACGGCATGTTCGGCAGGTTGTTCGGCAGGGGTGCGGAGAGACCGGCGGCGGATCCGCATGCCCTCCCCGTCCCGCGCAGGCAGAAGAACGGGATGTACACGCTGCGCGCGCTCGGTGACACGCGGGTGCTCGCGCTGGTGGAGGCGGCCGAGGCGGGTGACTGGACGGCGGTCAGGGCGGCACTGGCTCCCTTCGACCTCGGCCGCGACCACCAGGTCCTCGGCGAGCTGGCCGATGTGGACGGTGTGCAGGACTGGATCGGCCGGGCCGTCGAGGAGGACAAGGAGCACCGGGCGACGGCCCTGCTGATATCCGGGGCGCGCCACATCATCTGGGGCTGGGAGGCGCGCACCGCCGAGCGTGCCGTGAACGTCACGCAGGAGCAGTGGCGGGTCTTCCACGAGCGGCTCGACATCGCCGAGGAGCAGCTGCTGGAGGCCGCCGAGCTGCGGCCGGAGTGGGTCACTCCGTGGCGCCGTCTCCTCACCTCCGGCCGAGGCATGTCGCTGGGCCGCGCCATCAACGAGACCCGGCTCGACGCCGCCCTGCGCCGCGACCCGCTGGACCTGGAGACCCACCTGGAGTGGGTGTCGCAGTTGCAGCCCCGCTGGGGCGGCAAGCCGGGCCAGGCCCTGGCGTTCGCCCAGGAGGCGGTCGCCCGCGCTCCGCAGGGGCACCGCCTCGGCTGCGTGATCGCCATGGCCTACATCGAGGAGTGGGTCGAGTCGGAGCGCGGGGACTACCTCCACACGTCCGAGATCCAGGCGCAGTTGCGGGAAGCGGCCGACCACAGCATCCTCCACCCCGCCTACGCGTATCGCCCGGGCTGGCAGCACGACTTCAACATGTTCGCCATGGCCCTGTCGCTGGCCGGTGAGCGCCATACGGTCCGGCGGGTCTTCCAGACGCTCGACGGCGCCTACACCAGCTGGCCCTGGACCTATTTCGCGGAGCCGGAGAAGCAGTTCGCCCGCCACCACCGCCGCGCCTGAGCGCACGCCGGCCCCGATCCCACTCGCCCTCCCTCCCCCTCCGGACTGCCCGATGACTCTGCCCGACACCGCCACGAACCCGTCCGGCGCCGACCGCACCTTCCAGGTGGATCTGCGCGGCCTCGTCGACCTCCTCTCCCATCACCTCTACTCCAGCCCCCGCGTCTACCTGCGCGAACTGATGCAGAACGCGGTGGACGCGCTGACCGCCCGGTACGGCCTGGAACCGTCCGCCTCCGCCGGTCCCCTCGGCATCCGCCTGTACGCCGACGGTTCGGTGGTCCGCGTCGAGGACGACGGCGTCGGCCTCACCGAGGCCGACGTCCACACCTTCCTCGCCACGATCGGCCGCAGCAGCAAGCGTGCCGAGCAGGTCGCCGAGCAACGCGCGGACTTCATCGGCCAGTTCGGCATCGGCCTGCTCTCCTGCTTCCTGGTCGCGGACGAGATCCACGTCCTGAGCCGCTCCGCCCGCACGCCCGACGCGCCCGCCGTGGAGTGGCGGGGACGCGGCGACGGCAGCTACACCGTCCGCACCCTGGCCGCCTCCGCCCGTCCCCGGCCCGGCACGACCGTCACGCTGACGCCGCGCGCCGACGCGGGCGAGTGGACCCGCCCGGCGCAGGTGCACGCGCTGGCCCGGCACTTCGGCTCCCTGCTGCGCCACCCGGTCACCTTCGACGACGGCACAGGCGGCCCGGGTGATCCGGGGGTGCGCGTCAACCCCGAGCCCGCCCCCTGGACGCGTACGTACCCCACGCCGGGAGCCCGTTCCCGGGCGCTGGCCGCGTACGGCGAGGAGGTCTTCGGGTTCACGCCGCTGGACACCATCGAGCTGGACCTGCCGGCCGTGGGCCTGAAGGGCATCGCGTGCGTGCTGCCCGAGGCGGTGCCGGCCGGGCGCCGCCACGGCCACCGCGTGCACGTCAAGGGCATGCTGCTGTCCGAGCAGGCCGAGGAGATCCTGCCCGACTGGGCGTTCTTCGTGCGCTGCGTCGTCGACGCCGAGAGCCTGCGCCCGACGGCGTCCCGCGAGTCCCTGTACGAGGACGACACGCTCGCCGCCGTCCGCGACGCCCTCGCCGAGCGGCTGCGTGCCTGGATCGCCCGGGCCGCGGCCAGCGACCCGGACCTGCTCGGCCGCTTCCTCCAGGCCCATCACCTGGCCGTGAAGTCGCTGGCCGTGCACGACGACGAGATCCTGCGGATGCTGCTGCCCTGGTTGCCGTTCGAGACCACCGACGGCCACACCACCCTCGACGAGTTCGCCCGCACCCACCGCACCGTCCTCGTGACGTCGACCGTGGAGGAGTTCCGGCAGGTCGCCGCGATCGCCTCGGCCGCCGGGCTCGGCGTCGTCAACGGCGGCTACACCTACGACCGTGAACTGGTCCACCGGCTGCCCGAGATCAGGCCCGAGGCCAGTGTCGCCGACCTCGACCCGGCGACCCTCACCGCCCACCTCGACCCCGTCGACCGGGAGACGGAACTCGCCGCGGCGGCCTACCTCGCCCAGGCCCGGGACGCCCTCGCCGTGTTCGACTGCGACGTCGCGCTGCGCACCTTCCAGCCCGCCTCGGCCCCCGCCCTGCTCGTCGACAGCCGCGAGGCCCGGCACGAGCGCACCCGCTCCCAGCTCGCCCGTGAGCAGGAGGGCGGCCTGTGGGGCGACATCCTCGGCGCCCTGCGCCAGGAGGCCCCGCGGGCCCAGCTGATCCTCAACCAGCTCAACCCGCTGGTCCGCACCGCCGTCACCATCGACGAGCCCGAACTGGCCCGCACCAGCGCCGAAGCCCTCTACGGGCAGGCGGCGATGCTGTCCCGGCGCCCGCTCAGGCCGGCCGAATCGAGCCTCATCAACCGCTCCTTCCTCGACCTCCTCGCCCACGCCCTCCGCAAGGACAGCTGACGATGCCCACCGCACCCCATCCCCAGAGCACGGACGAGCTGTACGAGGCGCTCCGGGAGAACGACCGGCGCCCCTACGGCCGCACCCGCACCGTCACCGCCGAGGAACTCGTCGACGCCGCCGAGCAGTTCGCGGAACCCGTCCCGCTCATCCACGCGCTCCTCGAACTCCAGGAGGCGTACACCTACGGCTCCGAACCCCGCAAGTCGCCCGTGGTCTTCGCCCGCCTGCTCACCCTCTTCGACGAGCAGCCCGACGTCTTCGACGAGCGCCTGCGCCACATGCTGTTCTGGCGGTTCAAGTGGGTGGCCCACGCCCTGCGCCAGCTGCCCGAGATACCCCTGTCCAGCCTGCGCCAGTGGCTCACCGAGATGCGCGACCGGTACGAGAAGGCCGGCCTCGGCCTGCAGCCCTACTACGGACAGGCGTATCAGCTCGCCGCCCACGTCGGCGAGGACACCACCCCCGCCTACGAACTGTGGGCGGCCCGCACCCGCACCCGGCTCAGCGACTGCGAGGCCTGTGAGACCTGCGAGCGCGCCCTGTACCACCTGACGGCCGGGGACGACGAGCGGGCGCTGCGCACCTGGGAGCCCGTCCTGGCCGGGAAGGAGTCCTGCCAGGAGGAGCCGGCCCGCTCCGTGTCGTACGCCCTGCTGCCGCTGCTGCGCACCGGCCGCACCGACCGGGCCCGTGAACTGCACCTCGCCGGCTACCGCGGCTGCCGCCGCAACCCCTCGATGGCGCAGGAGGTCGGCCGGCACCTGGAGTTCTGCGCGCTGACCGGCAACGAGGCCCGCGGCCTGGAACTGCTCTCCGAGAACCGGAACCTGTTCGACGAGATCGACTCGCCGCTGGACCTGCTCGGCTTCCTCACCGGCGTGGAGGTCCTCCTCCAGCGCGTCGAGCACCTCGGCCACGGCGAACTGCCCGCCGCCGGATACGCGGGCCGCACCTGGACGGTGGCAGGCCTGCGCGCCGAGGTGCGCGGCCGTGCCGACGACCTCGCCGCCCGCTTCGACGCCCGCAACGGCACCACGGCGCACACCGACCGGCGCAGGGCCCGCCTCGACCGTGCCCCGCTCGTGGACGCGCTGGAACTGACGCTGCGCAGTCGCGGCCTCGACGACGTGGCCCCGGCCGCCGCCCCCGTCGCCGCCGTCACCGCGACCGCCGGCCGTACGACCGCCGCCGTCCCCGATGACCTGGCGGAACTCATCCTCCACGCAAGGAAGTCGGAGGAGCGGGGGCACCCGGACGCACACGCCTGCTGGGCGCGGCTGCGGACGCTCGTCGCCGCCCGCGACTACACGCACCCCGACGACCCGGCCGTGGGCCCGCTCGTACAACTGCGCGCGGACCTGCTGGCCGACGAGGCGAGCCGGGCGAGCGACAAGGACGAGTTCGCCGTCGCCGCCGGTCTCTACGAGGAGGCCGCGGGCCTGTACGCCGACGCCGGGCTGCCGGGGCACGCGGCGGTCGCCCGCGCCAGTGCCCTGCTCACCTCCGCCGAGATCCCGGCCCAGGGCGACGACGCGACCGAGGCGACGGCCACCGCGCTGACCGCCGCTCACGCGTCCATGGTCCGCCTGCACGAGGAGACGCCCGGCCTGGCCCCGCACCAGGAGGCCCGCCTGCTGCGGCTGCGGGCGACCGCGCTCGGTCTGCGGCTACAGGCGTCGAGGAGCGAGGAACACGTCGCGTCGGCGCTCGCCGAGGTGGACCTGCTGCACGCGTTCGCCACCCGGCACGACGTCGTCGGGCAGATCTCCGGCGCCCTGCTGCTGCGGGCCACTACGTACGCCATCTCCGGCGACCTGCCCGCCGCGGTCACGGAGATCGACGCCCTCCTCGACCGGCTGAGGGCGCACGGCCCCGCCTGGCACCTGCCCCGCACGCTCGGACTGCGGGGCAGGCTCCAGCTCGTTCTCCGCGACGCGCAGGCCGCGTACGCGGACCTGGCCGAGGGGCTGCGACTGGCCGCCGAATGGCCGGCCGACGCCGTCGACACCAGCCGCCTGCACGGTGATCTGGCCGAGGCCTGCATGCACCTGGGCCGCCCCGACGAGGCACTGCGGCATCTGACGCGCTCCGCGGAGATGGAGCTTCGCCGCGGCAGCCGGACGGACGCGTTCTGCACCTACAGCAACGCGGCTCAGCTCAGCCTCGACCTGGGCCGCGTCGAGGACTGCATCGCGCTGCTCGACTCCCTGCTGGCCGAACCGGACGTCGCCGCCGGAGAACTGGACGACCGGCTCGTCGCGCAGCTGCGCCTGACCCGCGCCCGCGCGCTGCACGCGGGAGACGATCTCAAGGCCGCCACCGCGGAGTTCGTCGCCCTCGCGGCCGAGTCGGCAGGCTGGGACGACGACCCGGGGAGCCACGCCGTCATCGCCGCGGAGACCGCCGTACTCCTCGGCGAGTCCGGCGAGTTCGGCCGGGCCCGCGAAGCGGCGGAGCAGGCACTCGCCGCCCACGCCCGGGATCCGCGCTACGAGCAGCTCAGCAACTGCCTGCGCGAACTCGCCCGCCTCCAGGGCCAGCAGCAGGGCCCCGACGGCCTGGCCGGCGCGCTCGCGTTCCTCGCCGACGCCGGCCGCGTCGCGGACGAGGCCCGTGCCACCGGGTACGAGGCCCGCGGCCGTTCCCTGGACACCGCCCTGGCCTATGAGTACGGGCGGGTCAACGCCTACACCGGTGAGTACGAGGACGCCCTGGCCGCCCTGGACAAGGCCCTCGCCCTGCTCGGCGAGCCGGGAGCGGAGCAGGACCACGCCGCGGAGTGGGCCGAGTGCGTCCGTCTCGCGGCCGTGGTGGAGGGCCTCTACCTGGAGCGCCCGGCCCCCGCCCTCGCTCGCCTCGACGCGGCGGTCTCCCGCCTCACTCCCCTGGGCCACACGGACGAGACCGAGCCGCTGACTTCCTTGGCGGCCCGGCTGCGCGACGAGGAGTGACACGGCTCCCCGGTGCCGGGGCGGGCGGGCTGTCGCCCCGGCACCGGACACTCCGCTGCTCGGCCCCCGGTAATGCCCTCAGGCCCGGTTGAGCCGGGCCGCGATTCCATGGCCGATCAGCAGATAGATGACCGCCGGGAGGCCGTAATTGAGGACAACACGCAGCCCCTTGGTGTCCATCGTGAAAATATCCTGTGCCCATCCGGACAGCCAGTCCGCCGTTCCGTGAACGAACTCGACAAAGGGATTCGCCTGGTTCGCGTCGAGCAGGTAAAGCACGATCCACAGGCCCAGCAGACCAGCCGCCACGTCGGCGATCGTGCAGGTGGCAAGGGCTATCCGCCGCGACGTGGCCTGGTCGCGCGCGGGGCGGCCATGCCCCGGCGGCTGGTCATAGGTCTGGTAGCCGGAAACCGGGTCGGTGTTGTTCACAGGAAATTCCCATCTCGCGCGTGAGAGGTTTGCAGGGGGGCGCCCCAGGCAGCGGGATTCAGCCTCGGACTGGCTCGTTTCTGCCTACTTCTGCGCCGCGCGAGCAGCGTCGTGTTACACCTCCGACTTAGGCGGACCGAATACGCTTCCTTTTGATCGACGGTCAGAGGTCGAACTCCAGGTGCTCCACGTCGGTGAACTCGACTTCGAGGCCCTGGGCGCGGCGGCCGTTGTCGCGGAAGTACACCTCGCCCAGTGCCTCGGCCGCGATGTCGCGCAGCTGCTGTTCCGTGCCGCCGGCTTCCTTCGTCTCGAAGAGGCGGGCGGCGTACTGCGGGGGCAGCGCGACGGTGAGGTGGCGCAGCCGGGCGTCGTCGGTGGAGCCGGGGGCGGCCGTGTAGCCGAACCGGGCGCGGGTGTCGATGACGATGCCGCCGGTGGTGGCCGCGGTGTCTTTGGCCCTGGCCCGGATCTGGGGCTGCCACCGCTGCGTGACCTCGCGTTCCATGCGCCGCGCGAGGTCGGGCCGGGGTCTTCTGATCTGGTCCTTCACATACCGTTCGACGGTGCGCTGGGTGATGCCGAGCAACTCGGCGACCGGCCTGGTGCCCTTGAGCTGTCTGACCAGGTAGCGCATCTGCGCGCCCGCGCTCTTGGGGATCGGGCGTGTGAACGCCTTCCGCAGCGCGGCGTCGAGACCGTCCCCGACCGTGTCCATCGGCCCGCTCCCCTACTCTCCGTCGTCCTTGGCTGTGACCTCACCGGTCTTGATGTAGCGGGCGAGGTTGAGGACCTGCCCGTACTTCTCCCGCACCGCTTCGGCCCACAGGGTGGTCTGGGTGCCCTCGTGCTTGACCATCCCCGGTGACACCCCGAGCCGGAAGCTGCCGGGCACCGTCTTGTCGTCGGCGTCGTACGGCAGGACGTGGAGCGGGCCGGGACCGTCGGCGGCGTAGACGGCGCAGTCGGACAGGACCGCCACCGGATACCGGCCGGTCGCCGCGGCCAGGTTGAGCATCTTGCGGTGCATGTTGATCCGGGCCCGGGAGATGACGGTGGCGCGGATGTCGGGCCGCCACGTCGGGCGGGAGAGGGCCGGCCAGGGCTGTCCGGGCTTCCAGCCGCCGCCCCGCGCCCGTTCCCGCAGCTTGCCGATGCCGCCCTTCACCGTGGACTTCACCGCGTCGAGGACGATCGCCATCTCCGGATCGCGCTGCTTGCAGCCGTCCATGGCCTCCAGGAACTCCCGGGTGGGCAGCTTCTCGCCCACACCCAGGTCGGCCATGGTGTCGACGTACGCGTCACGCAGCCGCTTGTACCAGCCGTCCAGGAACCTGCCCTTGTCCTCCCGCACCCAGGCTTCGATCGGGGCGACGTCGTAGCCGAGTTCCACGGCGTACGCCACCGTCGGAGTCGCGTACCAGGCCGGGCCCTGCGGGCGCTCGCCGGTCGGTGTGAACGGGCTGGGCAGCAACGCGCTCTCGAGCCGGCGCCACTGCTTGCCGACCAGGACGCGGGAGAGGTCGACGTGGGAGAGGTCGACCAGCCATGACCCGGGCAGCGTCGGGTCGAAGACGGGGTCGGTGACGTGCACCGGCGGCGTCGCCAGGCCGACGACGGCACCGTTGGCAGCGGCGCCGAAGGCGAGATTGACGTCGATGCCGACCAGGTACCGCTGCATGCACTCGGCGTCGGTGAGCTCACGTGCCCAGTCGTACGCCTCCTCGAACAGCATCTCGTCCGGGCCCCGTTGGTGGAAGCGGGGCAGGCCGGCGAGCAGCGGGTGCCCGTCCGGGGCCTCGCACGGGGCGCAGTCCATCGGGTGCTCGCCCAGCGAACCGGGCCGGTGCTCCTTGTGCCGCTTCCCCGTCTCGTCCGCCTCGCTCGCCCGGGTCGGCGGGTTGAGCGCGGTCATCAGTTCCAGGCCGGTGACGGCCGTCGAGCCGCGCGGTGTCATCACGCGGGCCGCGTAGGTGCCGAGCACGCGGGCGAGTTCCGCCGGCTCGAGCTGCGCGGCGTGGCCCCAGGTGCGGGCGTCGAGCGCGTCCCACGAGGGGATGCACAGCTGCACGCACTGGCGCCGGCGGCCCTGGGCGGGGCGGTAGACCCGCGCCCACGGCCCGAACCCTCGCTTGGTCAACTGCCAGTCGGCCCGGTCGAGTTGCTTGAGGATCTTGTGGCCGTCCGGGAGGCGTCCGGTGAGCCGCTCGGCGTCCGAGAGCGCCACCGGCAGCCCGTACCGCTCGCACGCGCGCTCGGTGAGCACGAGCAGGGGGTCGGCATCCCTGCCGGAGCCGTGCAGCCTGCCCGCCCCGAGCTGAGCCTCCGTCAGCGTCCACTCCACCAGCGCGGGAAGCGACTTGGCGGGCACGTCGAGGACCAGGCCGCCGATGCCGTACCCGGTCACCCGGGAGCCGTTGTCGACGTCGATGACGAGCAGCGGGCCGTTCGCGAACCGCGGGTCGGCGTCGGTCACCGGGGTGTTCGCCGGGGCGGCTTTCTTGGTGCCGGGACGGCGCGACGTCGGCGTCGGCCTGGTCGTGGCGCCCGCCGGACGCGGTACGGCGGCGCGAGGTGCGGCGTTCCCGGGTGGATCCTCCGCAGCCGGGCCTGCGGATCCCGCACGGGCCCGGGGCGGTTCGGCCGCGGACGGCGCCGGTGCGGCAGGGGCGGCGGGCGTCTCCGTAACCGAGGTGTCCGTCGTGTCCTTCGGGGGCGCCGCGGCGTCGGGGGCAGGGTAGAGCTGGGCGAGCTGCTTCAGCAGGCGGGCGTATGCGTCGCGCTCGGGCGGGCGCGGTTCGGTCTTGCCGGCCTCCCAGCCGCTGACCGTCGCACGCCGCACTTGCAGCGCGGCGGCCACCTCGTCCAGCGTCAGGCCGTGCGCCTGGCGCAGCCGCTTGCGTTCCGCCGGCGGCGGCAGCGGGGAGCGGGACGCGACCAGCGCGTCGACCGCGTCGAACAGCTCCGACATCGGGCACCTCCTGCTCCGCCACCCTAGCGTGGAGCGAAGGTTTCGCGTACCAAGAGCGTACGTACGGCGTTCTTTTGGTCGTGACGCGAGGGCTTCACGTCCCTGCCGTGAACCGACTGGGACTCCGTCGGGCAGTAGATCGAGCGGCCGGGACTGGTCGCGCAGTTGAGTGGGTCGGGCCGCGGTGGAGTACCCCGGGCCGTCACCTTGGGACACCTCGCGGGGTGCAGTGGCGCAGGCAGGACAGGGCCACGACGAACGGCCACACCGACTGGAGGGTCGTGACCGCGCGTTCGGCGACACCGGCGACGCCGTGGAGGTGCGTCTCGACCAGGAACCATGCCGCGCCCACCGCCATCACCGCGGTGGCTCCGAGGGACGGTAAGGGGCGCAGGGCCCAGGGGACGCTGTCGCCGGTTCGGATGGCCAGGACGGGCCATGCCGCCAGGACGGCGAAGCCGACGGCGGCGACCGAGCCATGCCCCAGGGAGCCGCCGCTGCTCGGCGCCGGGACAATGGCCACCGCCAGGGCGGCCACTCCCCCGGCCGCCAGGGCCAGCCGGCCGGGCGTCGCGGCCGGGCGCAGTCCCCAGGCGGTGAGCAGGTGGCAGACGCCCAGAGTGATGAACGCGCCTGTCATCACCCAGTAGCCCGAGCCTCCGGGGGCCGCCAGGACGCTGATGGTCTGGGCGGCTGGGTCGTAGGCGGGTCCCTGCAGTGCCGCCGCCACCATCCAGCCGATGATCAACACGGCAGGGGCACACGCCGACGACAACAGGACCCATTTCGGAACAGATCGCACTAGGACACCGTAAAACGGATCCCTCTCTCCTCTCGTCCCACTACCGCTGCTCCGGGCGGGTCCGTCCGTGGGTTTCGCGGCACGATGGACCCGTGCGCCGACAGCGCCCGTGACGGTCCGGCGCTCTGCCCGCGGAAAGGTGATCGGTCATGGAGCTCACCCTGGTGGTGCTGATCATCATCGTGGGACTGACCTTCGACTTCACCAACGGCTTCCACGACGCCGCGAACGCGATCGCCACCTCGATCTCCACCCGGGCCCTGACGCCGCGCGTGGCGCTGGCCATGGCCGCGGTGATGAACTTCTTCGGCGCCTTCCTCGGGACCGAGGTCGCCCAGACCGTCGGCAGCGGCATCATCGGCGCACCTGAGGGCAAGTCGGGTCTGCTGCTGGTGCTGTGCGCGCTCCTCGGGGCCATCGGCTGGAACGTGTTCACCTGGCGGCGGGGGCTGCCGACCTCGTCCTCGCACGCGCTGATCGGCGGGCTGGTCGGTGCCGCGCTCGCCGCTTCGGCCACCGTGCACTGGTCCGGGATCGTGGACAAGGTCATCCTGCCGATGCTGCTCTCCCCGCTGGTCGGCGTGGCCCTCGGCTATCTGCTGCACGTGGCCATCCTGTGGATGTTCCGTCGTTCGACGCCCCGCCGGACCACCCACCGCTTCCGTATGGCACAGACCGTCTCCGCCGCCGCGATGGGGCTGGGGCACGGGTTGCAGGACGCCCAGAAGACCATGGGGGTCATCGTGCTCGCCCTCGTCACGGCGGGCCGGCAGGACGACTTCTCCGTTCCGGTGTGGGTGATCGCCGCCGTGGCGGCCGCCATGGCCGCCGGTACCTACAGCGGCGGGCGTCGCATCATCACCACGGTCGGCCGGCGCATCGTGCACCTCGATCCGCCGCGCGGGTTCGCCGCCGAGACCGCCGCCGCGAGCGTCCTCTACACCACCGCGTTCCTGCTGAAGGCGCCGATCTCCACCACACAGACGATCACCGCGGCCATTCTGGGTGCCGGTGCCACCCGGCGCGCCTCGGACGTACGCTGGCAAGTGGCCCGCTCCATCGTCACGGCCTGGGTGCTCACGTTCTTCGGTGCCGGGATTCCCGCCGCCGCGATCTACCTCGTTCTGCACGCCGTCACCGGTCTGTGATCCCAGCCGGGAGGCCCACATTGGTCGCCTTTGCGCCGCGCCCGCCGGACGGCCTTCCGACGCCCGGGCGTTTCACGCATCTGCACCCCGACGACGGCGCCTGCCTGATGGAGAGCGCCGCGTTGCTGGCCGGCGGGCGGTTCACCGACAGCCCGCCCGGTACGCATCCGGCGCTCGCGGCTCTGGCCCGTGTGGTCAACGACAGCGTCGGTGACGCCACCCGGCACGCCCTGTGGCCGCTGGCCGCCGAACTCGCCGACGCCCGTCCCGCGGACAGGGCGTATGCGTCGCTGCTCGTCGGCTCGGTCGTGGATGCGGCGCGCGTGCTGCGACCCGCGTCCCGGCGTCTGGCCCGGCACGGCCGTGCCTGCCGTCGGCTGAGCGAGAAGCTCGCTCACGTCCCGGCGGGCGGGCTGCCGGGCCGCGCCGCGGATCTGGTGTGGTGGCGTGGCCCGGGGCGGCGGCATCTGGAACACGCACTCCGGGTGCTGTGCGCCGCGCCTGACGCGGACCTGCGCCTTGCCCGGCTGCTGCGGGAGGCCGTGGCGGAAGCCCGGGATCGCGCGGCCGGGGACGGCGTGGCCCGGGGCGGGCGGGTGCCGGCGGCCGGGGAGAGTCACTGCAACCGGTAGGCGCGCGAGCCCGTCCTACAGGGCACCATGATCCTTCCAAGCCTCACCGACCCCTGGGCCGCGCCGGTTCGGCAGTTGCTCGACTTCGCCTGGGCGCAGACCCGGGCGTGCGCGTTCGCCATCGCGCTGCTGTCCGGCGTGGCCGTGTCCACCCTGCTGCCCGACCTTCCCGTGGCGCGCTACGACCTGCTGGTGGTCTACGGCGTGCTGCTCACGCTGGTGTTCTGGCTGCGGGGCTGGGAGAACGGGCGGGACGTCGCCGTCATCACGGTCTGTCACGTCATCGGTCTGGCCTTCGAGCTGGTGAAGGTGTCGCTCGGTTCGTGGAGCTACCCGGAGCCGGGCGTGCTGAAGTTCGCCGGTGTTCCGCTGTACGGCGGGTTTCTGTACGCGGCCGTGGGCAGCTACGTGTGCCGGGCCTGGCATCTGTTCGATCTCCGCCTCGTGCGCTACCGGCCGCGGGCGACGGCGGTGGTGGCCGCGGCCATATACGTCAACTTCTTCAGCCATCACTGGCTGCCCGACGCCCGCTGGGTGCTGGCCGGGCTGCTGCTGGCCGTCACCGCGGGGACGTCGGTGTGTTTCACGGTGCGGGGTGTGCGCCGGCGGATGCCGCTGGCGCTGTCGTTCGTCCTGATCGGGTTCTTCCTGTGGGTGGCGGAGAACCTGGCCACCCTCGTCGGCGCCTGGCGCTATCCGTACCAGGAGCACGGCTGGGAGCCGGTCGGGGTGGAGAAATTCGGCGCCTGGGCGTTGCTGATCAGCGTCACCTTCGTCCTTGCGGCGGTCGGGCGGGCGCGGGGAGCGCGAGTCGTCGACGGGGCTCCGGCCAAGTATCATCCTATGGACGTAAATTAGGTGATTCGCCTTCGAGGGTCGTCACCGATCGTGACCATCCTCGCCGGAGTGATCAATGGCCCGCACCGGCACGACGGACGACGGCGACGAGCTGCTGACCAGGCTCGGGGCGCTGACGGCCCAGGCGCGTGCGCAAGCCGAGATGCAGCGATCGCGGGTCGAGCTGGCCATCGCGCTGCAGCGCGGCATGCTCCCGCGCGACCTGCCCGTCGCCCGCCGGCTGCATCTCGCCGTGCGGTACGAGCCCGCGTGCCAGGGGCTCAACGTGGGCGGCGACTGGTACGACGCCTTCGCACTGGGCGACGGCCGGATCGGACTGTCCATCGGTGACGTCCAGGGCCACAACATCGAAGCCGCCGCCTTCATGGGGCAGGTGCGGGCCGGGCTGCGAGCCCTGGCCTCCGTCACCAGCGAGCCGGGCGAGGTCCTGGCCCGGACCAACGAGCTGCTGCTGTCGCTGAGCTCCGATCTGTTCGCCACCTGCACGTTCATGCGGCTCGACCCGTGTGCCGGTGTGCTGGAGAGCGCGCGGGCCGGGCACCTGCCCTGTGTCTGGGCCACGGCCGACGGGAAATCCGGCGTCGCCGAGGACGAGGGCGGGCCGCCGCTGGGGATCCAGGCGGGGGTGTCCTATCCGGTGAGCCGGTACGAGCTGACCACGGGGGCGGTGTTCGTGCTGCTCACGGACGGTGTCGTGGAGGGGCCCTGCCTGCGGCTGGAGGAGGGCCTGGACCAGGTGATGCGGCTCGCGGGCATCGCGGCGGTGGCGGGCATGGACGTGGACGCGCTCGCGGCCGCCCTGATCAAGGGCGCGGAGCGGGTGGGGCACGATGACGACGCCGCCGTGCTGGTCGTCGGCCTCGACGGGCCGGAGGCTCAGCCATAGGGCCGCAGGGCCCCGCTCTCACCTCGCCGCGGCGGCGGCCTCGGTGTCTCATGGCTGCTGTGGTGGGTTGCCGGGATCCGCGTACGCCGGCCGTCGTCGCTCTGCTGACGCCGGCCGTCGCCGCCTGCTATTACGCATCCGGGCAGCTCGGCCTGCTGCGGGAACTGGTCGTAGAGGGCTCGGTCGTCACGCCGATCTGGCCTCCGACCGGCGTCTCGGTCGCCTTCCTGCTGATCTTCGGGCTGCGCTGCTGGCCGGGGATCGCCCTGGGCGCCTTCTTCGTGATCCTGTCCCTGACATCCCTGGACCCCTGGGCGTTCGGCGTGCTGGCGGGCAACACGGTGGCCCCCGTCGTGGGGTACCTGCTGCTGCGCCGGACGGGTTTCCGCACCGATCTGGCACGACTGCGGGACGGTCTCATCCTGGTCTTCCTGGGCGCCCTCACCGCCATGCTGATCAGCTCGACCACCGGCGCGGGCATCCTGCTCGCCACGGGCAGACTCGAATGGCCGGGCTTCTGGGCGGTGTGGCTGGCCTGGTGGGTGGGTGACGCGATGGGCGTGCTGATCGTCACCCCGGTGCTGCTCCTGCTGTCCCGCGTCCGCCCGCCGCTGCGCCTGTCGCGCTGGAAGGAGGCCTCGGGCCTGGCGCTGATCGTCTGCTGTGCCGTTCCGCTCACCACGCACAGCTCGGTCAGTCTGCTCTTCCTCGTCTACCCCCTGCTGATCTGGGCGGCTCTGCGCTTCCAGCTGGCCGGCAGCATGCTGTGCGCCCTCTTCGCGTCGGTCATGACCACGGTGGCGGCGACCGACCGGGCCGGGCCGTTCGAGCGGCTGACCAGGGTGGAGGTGATGATCAAGCTCCAGGCGTTCAACGGGGCGATGGCCCTGACGGCCCTGATCCTGTCGGCCGTGATCACCGAGCAGATCCACACCCGGCGGTCGGTGGAGCGCGCGTGCCATGAACTGGTCGAGGTCCTGGAGCACCTGACCGCGGGCGAGACGGCGGACGCCCGGGCCCCTCTGGAGGACGGCGGGGTCGGGCGAAGGCAGCGCGAGTGACCGTCCGCCTCCCGTTGCCCCGCCGGGTGGGGGCGACCGCGGCATAGGGTTGACGCCATGACCGAGGTGGAGGTGCTGCAACTGCTGGTGTCGCCGGCTCACCGGCTGGCCGGACGGCCGTCGGACGGCCCCTCCCCCGGCCCGTCCGACGAGCGCGTCCCCCGGGTGGAGGTGCGCCGCGGCCTGGGGCTGGTCGGCGACCGTTACTACGCGAGGCCGGCCCACCGGAACGCGGCGGTGACCTTCATGGCCGCGGAGAACCTCCCGGCTGACGCCGACCTGCGGCAGACCCGCCGCAACGTCCTGCTCCGCGGCGTCGACATCGACTCCTGCGTCGGATCGACGATCGCCCTCGACTGCGGCACCGGGCCGGTGCTGTTCGCCGTGAACCGGCCGGCCCGGCCGTGCGCCTGGATGGACGTGACCATCGGCCCCGGCGCCCAGCGCGCCCTGCGCGGGCGGGGCGGTGTGCGGTGCACGCCGCTGAGCGACGGGGTGATCACGGTGGGCCCGGCGACGTTCCGCGTCGTGGCCGGGCCCGGCGATGCCGGGCCCTAGGGGGTGTCAGCCGGCCGACGGGGGCGTGCGGATGGCGGCGATGTCGAGTTGCAGACGTACCTTCTCGCTCACCATCGCACCTCCCTCGGCCAGCCTGCTGTTGTACGTCAGCCCCCAGTCGGAGCGGTTGATGGTGGTGGTGCCGTCGAATCCGACTCTTTCGTAACCGAAGGGGTCGGTGACGTGCCCGATGTAGGTCATCTCCAGGACGACCGGCCGCGATATGCCCTTGATGGTGAGCTCGCCGGACATGTGAAAGAGGTCGGCGCCCGCCTGTTCCACCCCGGTACTGGTGAAGCGCATACGCGGATACGTCGCGGCATCCAGGAAGTCCCGGCCGACCAGGTGGGCATCGCGTTGTTCCACCCCGGTGTCGACGCTGGCGGTGAACAGCGTGAGGTCGGCCCGCGATCGGGCGGGGTTGCGGGCGTCGAAGTAGAGGAGGCTTTCGTACTCCAGGAAACAACCGCGCACGGTGGTCACCATGGCGTGCCGGACGGAGAAGCCGATCCTGCTGTGAGCAGGGTCGACGACCCATTCGCCGGTGAGATTCGCCAGGTCGGGGTCGGGCAGGACCGCGGTGGGGGAAGCCGGTGCGCCGGCGGGACGCTGTGGGGGGACTGACGGCGCTTGCCGGCGGGACGGCACGACGCGGTTGAACAGGTTCATGATTCATCTAGGTACTTGAGTTTGGTTATTGCCGCAAGTCCCCTTCCCGTTTACGGCCGTTGTGGACAGGCGCCTGACCTTTTTGCCGCCGCTTTGCACAGAATCCACACATGCCTGTCGCGATGTACCGACGAAATAACCATCCGAGGGGCCAGGAATTTTCATTTCGGGCATATCGACGATTCGGTCGGTGTCACCTCGATCGCGAGGTCGTTGTCGACGGTGAAGTAGGGGCGTGCGGACGATCCGCCCGCCGCGAGCGCCGGGTAGACGAAGACGTGTTTGCGGTCCGCCACGTCGTCGAGGAGCCGGCCGATCCTGACCGGCGGC
This sequence comes from Streptomyces africanus, assembly GCF_030816955.1. NCBI lineage: Bacteria > Bacillati > Actinomycetota > Actinomycetes > Kitasatosporales > Streptomycetaceae > Streptomyces > Streptomyces africanus. The sequence goes on from NZ_JAUSYP010000001.1 coordinate 282,333, forward strand.
GCGTCGGCGGTGGGCCGGACGAAGGCGTCCCAGATCCGGCCCGGGATTTCGGCGCCGCCCGTCAGGTCCTCCTGGCCGGCGGTGAAGGAGAAGTCCCTGCCGTCGTCGTCGATCCGGGGGCGCAGGTCCCGTACGGTGCCGGTCCCCCGCAGGCGCAGCCGTACGGTGGCGTCCTCGCGGAGTTCGGCGCCGTGCAGGCGGGCCTCGACCGTCACGGCCTGCCGCGTGACGTCGATGGTGCGGGCCTCCGCGTGGGCGGTGCGCCGCCATGCCCTCAGCGCGAGGAAGCCGTCCTTCGTGACGTACGGGATTCGGACGGCGACCGGTGAGGGCCGGTCGCGGAGGTGGCCGTCGACGAGGGCGCGCAGGTCGCTGAGGCCGGGGCGCAGCCGCTGGCGTTCGGCTTCCGGTTCGGGCAGCAGGTACAGGTCCCAGCGGCCTTCGTCGAGGGCCGGATGCGGCTCCAGTACGGCGTGCAGGTAGCCGTCGGTCCGGCCGGGCTCCAGGTCGAGGTGGTGCAGCGTCGTCTCGGGGCGGCCCTTCTTGGGGCGCAGCCGGAGGAGCAGCTGTGGACGGGAGGCCGGGGCCTGCGGGAGGCGGAAGGTGATGCGGCCGTCCGTGTCGATCGCGCAGTGGGTGCGCAGGTGGGTGTCGAGGTGCGTGGTCATCGGCGTCCCTTGCGTATCGCGCGCAGTGCGCCGGCGGCCGCGGCGTGGGCCGCGTCGCGGGCGGCGTGGCTCCGGCCGATCAGTGCGCTGTTGCTCCGGTGGTTCTGGGGGGTGGAGGTCGGTCGGTCCGTGGTCCGGGCCGTGAGGGCGTCCTCCAGGATGCGTTCGGCCTGGGCGACGACGGGGCCCGGGGCGAACCGGCGCGCGTTCTCCAGGGCGGTACGGCCCATGCGGCGGCGCCGTTCGTCGTCGCCGACGAGTTCCAGCAGGGCCGAGGCGAGGGCGTCGGCGTCACCGACCGGTACCAGCCGGCCGTCGGCGCCGTCCTTGATGATCTCGCCGGGGCCGTAGGGGCAGTCGGTGCTGACGACGGGCAGGCCGCAGCGCATCGCCTCGACGATCGTCATGCCGAACGGCTCGAAGTTGGAGGCGGCCGCGCCGACCGAGCCCTTGGCCCACTCGGCCTCCATGGGGGTGGCGGCCCCCATCAGGAACACGTTGTTCCACAGGCGGAGCCGTTCGATGAGTTCCCGCAGCCTGGGCTGCTGTTCGCCCTTGCCGTAGATGCGCAGCTGCCAGTCCGGGTGGGCGGCGGCGACCTGGGCGAACGCCTCGATGAGCAGGTCGTAACGCTTCACCGGGACCAGCCGGCCGGCGGCGATGACGATCTTGGCGGTGTCGTCGGCGGGAGGCAGCGCGGGGTCGGGGACGCTGTTCGGGAGGGCCTCGACGTGGACGCCGGGCAGCCACATCTTGCGCCGGTAGGCCGCGGCGTCCGCTTCCGTGACGGTGGTGATCACGTCGAGGCGGCGGTAGGCGCGGCGCAGTGCGGTGCGCAGGGCGGGCGGGTGGTTGTCCAGGGTGAGGTGCTCCTGGCCGACGCGCAGGACGCGCTGCGGGGCCTGCCGCGCGATGTGCACGTTGAGGCCGGGGCGGGTGCCGATGACGACGTCGGTGTCGATCGCCTCCAGGCACTCGCCGATCCGCTGGTCGGTCAGCTCGCTGTACTGGTGGTGGCGGTACTCGGCGGACGGGAACACCTTCGCCGGTCTCTGGTGCAGCGGATGGTCCGCCTCCTTGCGCAGGTCCACCAGCGCGCGCAGCCGCACCCGGGGGTCCAGGACCAGGTTGGGGTGCTCGCGGTGGCGTAACGCGGAAACGATCTCCACGTCGTGCCGCTCGGCGAGCGCCCCGGCGAGGTTGAACGTGGTGGTGATCGTGCCTCCGATTCCATAGGCGTTGTGAATCAGGAAAGAAATCTTCATGTCGGCGTAGACGGCCCCAACCACCCGACAGTTGTTCGCCGTTATCACTCTGTGGCCCTGCGGGAATACGGGTGCGGACCGGCCGGTTCCGGAATGATCTCGGACATAAGTGGTCTGGGCCATACCGGTCTGCCGCCCGAATATGCATAGCTTGATGTGTTTGCCCGCAGCAGCGTCGCGTCATCGGGTGCACCGTCGTCATCGATCTCCAGGAGACCCATGCGCCCCCGCATCACCTCCGTCCCGCGCATCACGTCCCTCCCGCCCCTGGCCCTGGCCGGCGGCGCGCTGGCCGTGGGTGTCGGCGGGCTGCATCTCGCCGGGCTGATGCTGACGGGCGGGGAGATCGACTCCGGTACGACGGTGCGCGGGGTGGAGATCGGGGGCCTGAGCCGTGCGGAGGCGGTGCGCAAGCTGGAGCGGCACCTGGACGCGGCCGGGGCCCGGGAACTGCGCGTGAAGGTCGGTGACCGCACGGGCACGGTCGATCCGCGGCGCGCCGGGCTCTCCTTCGACGCCGAGGAGACCGTCGACCGGGCGGCACGCACCGGCGCCGGCCCGGTCAGCGTGATCGGCGGCTTCTTCCGCTCGGGCGGAGACATCGAGCCGGTCCTACGCCTCGACGAGGACAAGGCCCGGGCCGCCCTCGGCCAGGTGGCGAAGGGGCTCGACCAGAAGGTCCGGGACGGTGCCGTCGCCTTCGACGACGGCCGGGTCGAGGAGGTCGCACCGCGCACGGGGTACTCGCTGGACGTGGCCGGCGCGGTCGGCCCGCTGCGCTCCTCCTTCCTGCGGGGCCTGCGGGGTGACACCCGCTCGGTCACGCCGCTGCCCGCCCGCGAGACCCGCCCGAAGGTCGCGGCAGACGAGGTACGGCGGGCGGTGCGCACGTTCGCCGAGCCGGCCATGTCGGCGCCCGTCACGCTGACCGCCGGCGGCAAGCGGTTCACGGTCGGGCCGGCCGTCCTGGGCGAGCACCTGGAGATGCGGCCGGACGGCGACGGAAGACTGAGACCGGAGCTGGACGCCGAGGGACTGCGCGCTGATCCCGCCGTGGCGGGCCCGCTGAAGGACGTCACCACGACCGCCGAGAACGCCAAGCTCCGGCCGGAAGGCGACAAGGCCGTGGTGGCCCAGGACGCCAGGGTGGGCCAGAAGGTCACCGACAAGGCGCTGGGCAAGGCGGTCCTGCCGCTGCTCACCAGGCCGGGCGCGGACCGCAGCGGCGAGGTGGCCGTGAAGCGGACCCAGCCCGAAATCACCCGCGAGAACGCCGCCGCACTGGGGCTGACGGAGAAGATGTCCTCCTTCACCGTCCACTTCGAACCGGCGGAGTACCGCACGAAGAACATCGGCCGGGCCGTGGAACTGATCAACGGCTCCCTGGTCAGGCCGGGCGCGACGTGGAGCTTCAACCGGACCGTCGGCGAGCGCACCGAGGCCAACGGCTTCGTCGAGGGCATCATCATCCTCGACAACCAGTTCACGAAGGCGTCGGGCGGCGGCGTCTCGTCCGTGGCGACGACCCTGTACAACGCGCTGTTCTTCGCCGGGGTCAAGCCCGTGGAGCACGGCGCGCACTCCTTCTACATCGAGCGTTACCCGGAGGGCCGCGAGGCGACGGTCGCCTGGGGCAGCCTGGACCTGCGGTTCGCCAACGACTCCGGCAAGGCGATCTACATCCAGGCCGAGTCCACGGACACGTCCGTGACCGTCTCCTTCCTCGGCACCCGGAAGTACGACGAGGTCAAGTCGGTCAAGGGCCCGCGCACCGAGGTGAAGCAGCCCGAGAAGAAGGTGAGCCACGACAAGGAGTGCGTGCCGCAGACACCGCTCGAAGGGTTCGACGTCACCGTGGAGCGGGTCTTCTACAACGACGGGCGGGAGGTGCGGCGGGAGCCGTTCCGTACGCACTACGCGCCGCGTGACGAGATCGTGTGCGAGTGAGACACCCGCCGTTCGCCTTCCCCTGGAACTCTCCTTTTCCGCCGGGGCGTTGACCTGCCCCCAGGGCCCCAGCACAATGAGCGCCCACTGCTGAGAGCGCTCTCAAGGGAGATCCATGACTGGCAGACAAGGCCCGGCGCTGAGCCGGCGTTCGCTCATCGGTGCCGGCCTCGGCATCACTGCCGCGGGGTTGGCCGCGGCGGGCTCCGGGCAGGCCCTGGCGGCCGGTCCGCACGGTGCCGCCGCTTCTGCTCCGGACGGAGCCGGCCCGCTGTCGGCCCCAGCCCGGGGGCGCGCCTTTCTCGCCGCCGCCATGGATGCCTATCCGGACAACGGCAGCATCCGCCTGGCCCAGAGCTACACCGACCAGGCCGGCCTCTTCAGCACCGCGTTCACCTACGACAACGCCCTGGCGATCCTGGCCCTGCTCGCGGCCCGGAGGCAGGAAAGCCTGGCCAGGGCGACGGCGTTGGGCGACGCCCTGCTCTACGCGCAGACGCATGACCCGGCGTACGACGACGGCAGGCTCCGGCAGGCCTACAACGTCGGGCCGTACACCTTCTACGACGGCGCGCCGCAGCCCGACGGCTTCGTCCGGGCGGACGGCGCCGCCAACGTCGGTACGCAGTTCGGCTTCACCGGCACGGCGGTGGGCGACATGGCCTGGGCGGGCATCGCGCTGAGCGCCCTCGCCCTCCGTACGGGGGCGGGTCGTTTCCGCACCGGTGCCGTACGGATCGGCGAGTGGATCGAGCGGACCGGCCGCACCGACGAACCGCTCGGCGGCTACAAGTTCGGGGTCGACGGGGCGAATCAGCGGCTGCCGTTCACGTCGACGGAGCACAACACCGACCTGGTGTGCCTCTTCGGCCGGCTCGCCCGGCTGACCGGCGAGAGGGTGTGGCTGCGGCGGCGGGCGCGGGCCGAGGCCTTCGTACGCCGGATGTGGGAGCCGGCCGGGGGTTTCTTCTACACCGGCACCAACGACGGAGTGACCGTCAACAAGTCCCCGGTCCCGGAGGACACCCAGACCTGGACCCATCTCGCGCTCGGCTCCCGCACGGGCACGTTCGCCCGTTCGCTGGACTGGGCCGTGGCGGAGCTGGCCGTCCTGGATCACGCGGGCCGTACGAACAGCACGGTGCCCCAGGGGCAGTCGTACGAGGGCGTCACCTTCAGTTCCGCGAGCCTGGTGGCGAACGAGGACGCGCCGATCGCGGAGGGCCGGCCCAGACCCGACCGCGACGGTGTGTGGTTCGAGGGGACGGCTCATCTCGCGCTCGCCCTGCGGGACCGCGGGAAGCGGGGTGACGAAGCGCGCGCCCGGCGGCTGCTCGCCTCGGCCGAGCAGGCCCAGGACCTGCTGGGCGGCGGTCAGACCGTCGGCGGCGAGGCGCTGCCCGAGCGGGCCGGGGTGGTGTCCGCGAGCAGTCCGCTGGACACCGGGTTCGGCTTCGGCTACTACCCGTACCGGCACACGGGTGCGACGGCCTGGTACCTGATGGCGGCGGCGCGCTTCAATCCGCTGCGGGCGTGACAGGCCGGGCCCGGCCCGCTGTGGCGTACGGCGGGCCGGGCTGCTCTCAACTGACGTGGTGGACCGCTTGGTTGCTCAGTTCGTAACGGGCGCCGACGATCGCCAGCTTGCCGGTGCTCACCTTGGCGGCGAGGTCGGGCTCGGCGGCCAGCCGGGAGCGGACGAGTCGGACGTTGGCGTCGACCGTGGCGTCGATCCGCGCGTCCCCCTGCGTGCTGTGGTCTATGGCCGGGCGTATCTGGTCGGCGAGGTACTGGATGTGGGCGGGCAGGTGCCCGCCGGACTGCTCCGCCTCGACCGCGGCACGCACCGCGCCGCACGACTGGTGCCCGAGCACCACGACCAGCGGTATGCCCAGTTCCAGGACGCCGTAGGCGACGCTGCCGAGCACGGCCTCGTCCAGGACCTCCCCGGCGGTGCGTACGGTCATCAGGTCGCCCAGCCCCTGGTCGAAGACCAGCTCCGGGGGCACGCGGGAGTCGATGCAGCCGAGCACGACCGCGAAGGGGTGCTGGGCGGTGGTCAACTCCCGCCGGATCGCCGGGGTTTCGTGCGGGTGGCGTTCGCGGAAGGCGCGCCAGCGGCGGTTGCCCGCGGCCAGTTCCGCGAGGGCCTCCTGCGGGGTGCTCGGCCGCGGTCCGGTGCCGGGCGCGCTCGTGGCGGCGGCGGCCGGGCGGGCGGCTGTGAGGCCCGCGCCGAGGGCCGCGGCCCCGGTCAGCGCGGTGCGCAGAAGAGTGCGGCGGACGGTGCCGCCTGCGGTCGGCCGTGGACCGGCGAAGGGGTGCGGTTCAGGGCCGGTGCCTCTATGGGCGGTGGCTGTTGAGTTCACGGCCAGAACGTATGCCCGACCGCGCGCGCGACCGCGGCCCTTGCCGTTTCATGGTGAGAGTTGGGTAAGTGATGTTCTTACCTTGAAGTCTTTTTGACGGTCCCTCAGGCAACCATCAGCACGCCCGGGCCTCCCGGCCCGGGCGTGCTGTCATGCGGAGGTGATCAGACCAGTCAGACCAGGTCGAACCGGTCCAGGTTCATGACCTTGACCCACGCGGCGACGAAGTCCTTCACGAACTTCTCCTTCGCGTCGTCGCTCGCGTAGACCTCGGCGAGCGCCCGCAGCTCGGAGTTCGAGCCGAAGACCAGGTCGGCGCGGCTGCCGGCCCACTTGACCTCGCCGGTGGCGGCGTCGCGGCCCTCGAACGTGGTCTGGTCCTCGGAGGTCGCCTTCCACGTCGTGCCCAGGTCGAGCAGGTTGACGAAGAAGTCGTTGGTCAGCGACCCGGGCGTCGTGGTGAAGGCGCCGAGCTGGGACTGCTGGTAGTTGGCGCCCAGCACCCGCAGGCCGCCGACCAGGGCGGTCATCTCGGGGGCGCTCAGGGTGAGCAGGTTCGCCCTGTCGAGCAGCAGGTACTCGGCCGGCAGGCGGTTGCCCTTGCCGTGGTAGTTGCGGAACCCGTCGGCGGTCGGCTCGAGCGCCTCGAAGGACTCGGCGTCGGTGTGCTCCTCCGTCGCGTCCACACGGCCCGGTGTGAAGGGGACCTCCACCTGGAAGCCGGCTTCCTTGGCGGCCTTCTCGACGGCGGCGGTGCCGCCGAGGACGATCAGGTCGGCCAGGGAGACCTTCTTGGCGCCGGCGCCGGCGTTGAACTCCTGCTGGACGTTCTCCAGGACGCGCAGCACCTGGGCCAGCTCGTCGGGCTCGTTGACCTCCCAGCCGCGCTGCGGCTCCAGGCGGATGCGGGCGCCGTTGGCACCGCCGCGCTTGTCGCTGCCGCGGAAGGTGGAAGCAGAGGCCCACGCGGTGGTGACCAGCTGCGAGACGGACAGACCCGACTCGAGGAGCTTGGTCTTGAGGGTCGCGATGTCCCCGGCGTCGATGGGCTCGCCCTCGGCCTCGGGCAGCGGGTCCTGCCAGATCAGGGTCTCCTCCGGGACCTCCGGGCCGAGGTACAGCGACTTCGGGCCCATGTCACGGTGGGTCAGCTTGAACCAGGCGCGGGCGAAGGCGTCCGCGAACTCCTCCGGGTTCTCGTAGAACCGGCGGGAGATCGGCTCGTAGATCGGGTCGAAGCGCAGCGCCAGGTCCGTGGTGAGCATCTTCGGGCGGTGCTTCTTCGAGGAGTCGTGCGCGTCCGGGACGATCTCCGGGGCGTCCTTCGCCACCCACTGGTGGGCACCGGCCGGGCTCTGCTCGAGCTCGTACTCGAACTCGAAGAGGTTCTTGAAGAAGCCGTTGCTCCACTGGGTGGGCGTCGAGGTCCAGGTGACCTCCAGGCCGGAGGTGATGGCGTCCCCGCCCTTGCCCGTGCCGTAGGTGCTCCGCCAGCCCAGGCCCTGCTCCTCCATGGAGGCGGCCTCGGGGTCGGCACCGACGTGGTCGGCCGGGCCGGCGCCGTGGGTCTTGCCGAAGGTGTGGCCACCGGCGATCAGGGCGACGGTCTCCTCGTCGTTCATCGCCATGCGGCGGAACGTCTCACGGATGTCGCGGGCCGCGGCGAGCGGGTCCGGGTTGCCGTTCGGGCCCTCGGGGTTGACGTAGATGAGGCCCATCTGGACGGCGCCGAGCGGGTTCTCCAGCTCGCGGTCGCCGGTGTAGCGCTTGTCGTCGAGCCAGGTGGTCTCGGGGCCCCAGTACACGTCCTCCTCGGGCTCCCAGACGTCCTCGCGGCCGCCGGCGAAGCCGAAGGTCTCGAAGCCCATCTGCTCCAGGGCGACGTTGCCGGTGAGGATCATGAGGTCGGCCCAGGAGATGCTCTGGCCGTACTTCTTCTTGACCGGCCACAGCAGACGGCGGGCCTTGTCCAGGTTGCCGTTGTCCGGCCAGCTGTTGAGCGGGGCGAAGCGCTGCTGGCCGGCGCCGGCGCCGCCGCGGCCGTCGCTGATGCGGTAGGTGCCCGCGCTGTGCCAGGCCATACGGACCATCAGGGGGCCGTAGTTGCCGAAGTCGGCCGGCCACCAGTCCTGCGAGGTGCTCAGCACCTCGGCGATGTCCTGCTTCACGGCCGCGAGGTCGAGGGCCTGGAACGCCTCGGCGTAGTCGAACTCCTCACCGAGCGGGTTGGCCACCTCGGGGTTCTTGGCAAGGATCTTCAGGTTGAGGCGCTCCGGCCACCACTGACGGTTGCCGCCCCCCTGGGTGGGGTGCAGGGCGCGGCCGTGCGCCACGGGGCAGCCGCCGCTCGTCTCCTCCTGCTTCGCGTCGGTGACGATCGCGTCGTGGTTCTCAGTCATGGAAATCCTTCCGGACGGGGTGGATCACGGTGCTCGGGTGGATCACATCGCTCAGGAACTGCGGGCGGTGGAGCAGGCGGGGCACAGGCCCCAGTAGATGACCTCGGCCTCGTCGACGGCGAAGCCGCGGTCGTCGGACGCGGTCAGGCAGGGGGCGTGGCCTACCGCGCAGTCGACGTCGGCGACGGTCCCGCAGGACCGGCACACGAGGTGGTGGTGGTTGTCGCCGACCCGTCCCTCGTACAGGGCCGGGCTGCCGGGTGGGTCGAGGCGGCGTATGAGTCCCGCCGCGGTGAGTGCGTGGAGCCCCTCGTACACGGCTTGGACGGAGATGTGGCCGACGCGGCCGCGTACCTCGGAGGCGATCGCCTCGGCGCCGAGATGGTCGCCGTCCCGCACGGCCTGGAGCAGTGCGACGCGCGCGGCCGTCACCCTCAGGCCGGCGCCGCGCAGTTCGTCGGCGGCGGTGGGGTTCCGGGATGCGGTCATGGCGAACAACCTAGCCGCACAAACACGAATGATTCAAGAAAACGAACGGTTCAATTTTGGTGTCGCGCGGGTGCTGCCGGGTGTGACGCGGGTACGGCTTGGCGTGGCGCCCCAGTTGGCACCCTGTGAGCTCGGTCACAGCACCGATGATCGCGCTTCGGTGCGGTGGCGGGATGGTGTCAGCCGTGTCCGTGTCGCGCCAGCACCGCCCGTGCGGTTTCGGCCATGGCCTCGTCGACCATCCGGCCCTCGAAGGTGAGGGCGCCGACGCCGTCGCGCTGGGCCGCTTCCACGGCTGCGACGAGGCGCGCGCAGCGGTCCAGCTCTTCGCGGGTGGGTGCGAAGACCTCGTTGATCACGGGGACGTGGGCCGGGTGGATGGCCATCATCCCCTCGTAGCCGAGGGCGCGGTTCTGCTCGGCGAAGGCGCGCAGGCCCGTCAGGTCGGTGATGTCCGTCCACAGCCCGGTCACCGGCCCGGGGGCTCCGGCGGCGCGGACGTCGAGCAGGACGCGGGAGCGCAGGGCCAGGGTCTCGGTGCCCTGAGGACTCCAGCGGTAGCCGACGGCGCGTTCCACGTCGCCGCCGGGTGCGGTCAGGGCGCCGACGTGTGCCACCCGGGGGGCCGCGGCGGCGATGTCGTAGGCGTCGCGCAGGGCGCGGGCCGACTCCAGCAGCGGGACGAGGGCCGTCGTGCCGGCGGGCAGGCCGTGCTCGTGTTCGCACCAGCCGATGAGACGGTCCGCGAGCCGTACGTCGGCGGCGGTGTGCACCTTGGGCAGGACCACCCCGGCCAGTCCGGGGCGTACAACGGCACGCAGTTCCTCGGCGGCGGCCCAGGCGTCGAGCGGGTTGACCCGGACGAACAGGGCCATGCCGCCGTCCGGTTGCGCGGCGGCCTCCGCCAGGGCCTCGGCCACCCGGGCGCGGGCGAGCGGCTTCTCGGGGGCCGGAACCGCGTCCTCCAGATCGAGCACGACGGCGTCGGCACCGGCCGCGCGCGCCTTGGGCAGCCAGTCTGTACGGAGGCCGGGGACGAAGAGGAGGGAGCGGAGCGGGGGCCGGGGGGCGATCGAGGTGCCGGGCGTGGTCGCGCTGTGAGGCGTGGTCGCGGTTCGGGGCATCGTTGCACTGCGGGCTCTGGTCGCGCTGTGGGGCTCAGACGACATCATTCTTCTCCAGTTCGGCCAGTTCCTGGTCGCTCAGTCCGAGCCAGTCCCGGTACACGAGGTCGTTGTCCTGGCCCAGCGCCGGCCCGGTGCGCCAGACGCGGCCGGGGCGTTGCCGGAAGTGCGGGATGACCGCCTGCATGCGGACATCGCCCAGGTCGGGGTCGGCCACGGTGACGATGTCGCCGCGCTCGGCGTAGACCGGGTCGGCGGCGATGTCGGCCGCGTCGAAGACCCGCGAGGCCACCACCTCGGCGCGGGCGAAGGCCTCCAGGCACTCGGCGGCGGTGCGGTCGGCCACCCATGCCCGCAGTCCGTCGTCCAACTCCCCGCGCCGCGTGTGCTGTTGCTCCGACGTGGCGAATTCCTCCTCCGGCAGGCCCAGCAGCCGGGCCACGTTGCGCACCGAGCGCAGGGTCGCGGAGGTGACGGTGATCCACTGCTCGTCGCGGGAGCGGTAGGTGTTGATCACGGCGGCGGGCGCGACCGCCAGCTGGTTGCCGGAGCGCTGCGGCACGGTTCCCAGCTGGTCGTGGACGATGACCTGCCACTCGACGAGCCGGAACAGGGGCTCGAACAGGGCGAGGTCGATCCACTCGCCGTCGAACCCGGGGTCGTGGTCGCGCCGGTGGAGGGCGGCGAGGACGGCGTAGGCACCCATCAGGCCGGTCACGGCGTCGCCGTGCGAGAAGCCGGTGTGGACGGGCGGCCCGTCGGGGGAGCCGGTCAGGTGGACGACGCCGCTGCGGGCCTCTCCCATCTTGCCGAAGCCGGGGGCGTCGGCCTGGCTGGAGGTGGCGCCGAAGCCGGAGATCTGGAGCAGGACGGCCTTCGGGTTGATCCGGTGCACGGACTCCCAGTCGAGACCCCAGCGGCGCAGGCGCCCGGCACGCAGGGTCACGATGACGACGTCCGCCCAGGCCACGAGCCGGTGGGCGACCGCGCGGCCCGCCTCGTGGTGCAGGTCGAGCGTGACGGAGCGCTTGTTGCGGGCGGCCACCTTGAACCACAAGGGCACGCCGTCGCGCCGGGGCCCCATCGCGCGGGCGGCGTCGCCGGCGCCCGGGGGTTCGACGTGGACCACGTCCGCGCCCTGGTCGGCGAGCATCGAACCCGCGAGCGGCCCGGCCACCACATGAGCGAACTCGACCACTTTCAGTCCGCGCAACTGCCCCTGTCCGGTGGCGTTCGGCATGTCCTTGTCCGGCACGGATGCGTCCCCTCGGTTCAGCTGATCGGTTCTTCAGACTGCCGAGGTGCAGAAATGCCTGTCCAGCAAAAGAAGACCATCAATCCATGCGGTCAACGCATGAATCGAGGCTCTTGACGGCGGCTCAGGCCCAGGAGACTCCCGGCGGCAGGTCCCTGCCCTGGGCGCGGAAGTCCTCGAGCGTCTCCAGGAAGCGCTCGGTGACGCGCGGGAGGGTGCGGCGGGCCCGCAGGGCGATGTCGAGGCGCCGGTCGACCACGGGGGCGACGAGCGGCCGGAACACGAAGGGCCCGGTGCCCAGCAGGGGCAGCACCAGGGCGGGCAGCGCGCTCACGCCGAGTCCGGCGGCGACCAGTCCGCCCACGGTGGCGACACTGCCGGCCTCCGCCGCCGGTACGGTGTGCGCGTCGACCTGGCCGAACGCGGCGTCCGTCAGCCGCCGCACGCTCGAGTCCCGTCCGACGGCGAGGAACGGCTCGCGGGCCAGGTCCGCCCAGCCGACCTCGTCGCGGGCGGCGAGCGGATGGTCCTCGCGCAGGACCGCGACGAAACGGTCGCGCACCAGCGGGCGGTGCTCCAGCCGCTCGGGCGGCACGCCGACCGTGGTGATCGCGAAGTCCGCGTCGCCGGACAGGACCCGGTTCAGCACGGCCCGTTCCAGGCCGTCGAGCAGGCGTACGGCCACGCGCGGCCGGTCGGTGCGGAAACCGGAGATGACCTGCGGAAGCAGCACCGCGGCGACGGAGGGCAGGGTAGCGACGGCGACGGTGCCGGACTCGCCGAGCAGGAAGCGGTCCAGTTCCCTCATCCCGGCCCGGTGGGCACTGAGGATCTGCTCGGCGATCCGCAGCGCCTCGGCACCCGCGGCGGTCAACTGCACGTTGCGCGTGTCGCGTTCGAGCAGCTGGGCGCCGACCTGCCGCTCCAGGTCGGCGACCGCGCGGCTGAGGGACGACTGCGAGACGCCCAACTGGGCGGCCGCCGCGGTGAAACTCGTCGCCCGGGCGACGGCCGCGTACGCCGTGAGTTGACGCAGGGTGGCATCCATGGCCGGGAAGCGTACGTCAGAGCGAGCCGATTGATGCGGGGATCGCATGGAGAGATGCCGGTTTGATGCTGGACAGGGATCACCCGGCGCTCGGACACTCTCGGCTATCCCCGTACGCCCCGCTCTCCCGCCGACGGGGACCGCGACCCGAGAAAGCGAGCGCCACCATGCCGGCAGCCCTGGGCTTCGCCACGATCGCCCTGTTCCTGTTGCTCACCATGACGAAACGGGTCTCGGTGCTGGTCGCGCTGGTGGTGCTTCCGGTGCTCGCGGCGCTGGCGGGCGGGTTCGCGGGCGAGCTGGGCGGCATGGTGCTCGACGGGCTGTCGAAGGTGGCGCCGACCGGCATCATGATCGCCTTCGCCGTGCTGTACTTCAGCCTCATGGTCGACGCGGGTCTGTTCGATCCGCTGATCCGCGGTCTGCTGCGGCTGGCCAAGGGTGATCCCATGCGCGTCACCGTCGCCACGGCCGTCCTCACGCTGTGCGTGGCCCTGGACGGCGACGGGGCGTCCACGTTCCTCATCACCGTCTCCGCGCTGCTGCCCGTCTACCGGAAGCTGGGCATGAGTCCGCTGGTGCTGTCCGGTGTCGTCTGCCTGGGGGCGGGCGTGATGAACATGATTCCCTGGGGCGGGCCGACGGTGCGCGCCATGGCGGCGCTGAAGCTGGAGAGTTCGGACGTCTTCACGCCCGTGCTGCCCGCGATGGGGTTCGGGATCGCGTGGGTCCTGGTGGCGTCCTGGCTGATCGGCCGTCGGGAGCGGCAGCGGCTCGGCGCTCTCACCGGGCCGGGCGAGGATGCCGCCGCCGGCGAGCCGGTTGCGGTGACGGCCTCCGCGCCCGGTGACGAGCCGGTTCCCGCGAAAGTCTCCGCATCCGGTGACACCCCGGTTCCCGCGACAGCACCCGCGCCCGGTGACGGTCCGGGTGCCGTCCGGGTCGCCGCGCCCGCGCCGCGCCGGCTGACGTTCTTCAACCTGCTGCTGACCGTCGTGCTCGTCGTGGCGCTGATCCTGGAGGTCATGCCGCTGCCGGTGCTGTTCGTCCTCGGGTTCGCGGTGGCTCTGCTGGTCAACCACCCCACGTGGGAACAGCAACAGGCGCTGCTCGACCGGCACGCGAAGAACGTCGTGCTCGTGACCACCATGATCTTCGCGGCCGGTGTGTTCACCGGGGTCCTCACCGGGACCGGGATGATCGACGACATGGCCGAGGCGCTCGTGTCCGTGATACCGGACTCCCTCGGCGGCCATCTGCCGGTCCTCGTGGCCGTCACGGGCATGCCGCTGAGTCTGGTCTTCACCCCGGACGCCTACTACTTCGGTGTCCTGCCCGTCCTCGCCGAGACGGCCCACGGCTTCGGCACCGACCCGGCGGAGGTCGCCCGGGCCGCCGTCCTCGGCCAGATGACGACGGGCTTCCCGCTCAGCCCGCTCACCGCCGCCACGTTCATCCTGGTCGGCATGAGCGGCGTCCAGCTCGGCGAGCACCAGCGCTTCATCTTCCGCTGGGCCTTCGCCACCACGCTCGTGATGACCGCCGGTGCCGTCCTCACCGGCGCCCTCTCCCTCTGACGGAGGATCGGCATGCCCGCCCACCCCTCACGGTTCCTCCCGCCGCTGCTCGCCGTGTCGCTCGCCGCCTCCGCCCTGCCCGCGGCCGCCGCCCGGGCCGACCGGGGCGGCGGCCTGCCGTCCTTCGCCGGTTCCGTCACCTCGCGTTGCCGGACGGCGCACCCGACTACAACCTCGACGGCGAGCTGTGCGCCTACCGGCTGGCGTTGCCCGGCAAGGCCGCGAACTCCGGGGAGAGGGCGTGGGCGCGCCGGGTGGGCCGGGGCCTCGACGCGACCCGGCGTAACGGCGACCTGCACGGCAAACCCGCCCTGATCGTGCACGGCCGCGACGACACCCGGGTCCCGGTCAACCACAGCTCCCGGCCCTGTCTCGGGCTCAACTCCCGTGCCGAGCACGGCAGAAGCGCGCTGTCCTACGTGGAGATCACCAACGCCCACCACAGCGACAGCACCGCGCCCGGCTACGACAACCGCTACGTCCCGCTCGGCTTCTACTTCCCGCAGGCACTCGACCTGATGTGGGCCCGGCTCACCGAGGGCCGCGCGCTGCCGCCCAGCCAGGTCGTACGGACCGTGCCGCGCGGGGGCGAACCCGGCCACGCGCCGGTGCTCACCCGGGCCGATGTGCCGCCCCTCTCGGCGTCGCCCGCGCCCGGGGACCGCATCCGTGTGCGGTCCGGTGCGGTCCAGGTACCCGGCTGAGAACCGTCCCGCCTACCGGTCGTCCGACGAGGTCAGGCGTTCGAGCTGGGCGGTGGCCGTCGCTGCCTTGCGGTCCGCCTCGCGGACGCGGCGGTCGGCCGTGCGCGCCCGTTCTCGGGCCGACCGCTCGGCGAAGCGGGCCTGCTGGTGTTCATCCCTGGTGCGGGCCAGTTCCTCGGTGAGCTCGCCGACGCGCCGCTGGAGGCGGGCCATCTGCTGTGTCGCCTCCTCCACGGCCTGGCCGGCGGCCGCCGCCTCGTCCCTCAGCGCCCGCAGCTCCCGGTCGGCGGCCTCGGCCTCCCGGCGGGCCTGCGCCAGCCGTCGCCGCTGTTGCTCGCCGGCCTTCCGGTCCGGACGGGAGGAGGCCGGCGCGGCGGACGGGCGGCGCTGCGTCGTGGCGCTGTCCGGAACGGCCCTCTCCTTGACGGCGCTCGCCTCAGCGGCCGGGAAGCCGACGGCTGCACTGAGCGGCTTGGCCAGCCGGCCGCTCGCCCACGCCTCCGCGGCCTCGGGGTCGGCCAGGACCGCGTGCAGGGTGTTCTCGACCTCGCGCTGCACGCCTTCGCCGATCGGATGCCCGGCCTCCGCGGTGAGCTGCCGGGCCTGAGCCGACAGGGCGCGGATGAGCGCGTGCTGCTGCCGGCTCAGTTCGCGCAGTTGGGTGCGGTCCAGGGAGTGGTGGGCCTGCCGCAGTCCTTCGCCCAGGCGGAGCAGGGGCTCGACATCGCCGGGCCGGCTGCGGACCAGGAGGTTGCCGGCCCAGGCCGCGAGGCTGGGTTTGCGCAACGTGCCGATCCGCTCGGCGAGTTCCCGGTCGCCGGCCGTGCGGGCGGCGGCCACGGCCGATGAGCGGGCGGCGGTGAACTCCTCCGGCCGCAGGGCGTACAGCTCGTCGGCCACAGCGTCGAAGTCCATGAGCGTCCCTTTCGCGTGGGGCTCTGTTCCGATCATCCCAGGCGAGGCCGCGAGGGGCTCGTGGAGCGCGGCGTTCCGGCGGGGCGGAACACTCCTGAGGTACCCCGTTCATGATCCAGAAATCGGACGGTTTAACATATGAGCGCCGCCTAGCTCGAAAGATGGATCTGTGACTGTCAACGACGACTCGTTCACCAACTGGAAGAACCGCGAGGAGATCGCGGAGTCGATGATCCCGATCATCGGGAAGCTGCACCGGGAGCGGGACGTGACCGTCCTGCTGCACAGCCGCTCCCTGGTGAACAAGTCGGTGGTCAGCATCCTCAAGACCCACCGGTTCGCCCGGCAGATCGCCGGCGCGGAGCTCTCGGTCACCGAGACGCTGCCGTTCCTGCAGACCCTGGCCGAGCTCGACCTCGGGCCGTCCCAGATCGACATCGGCATGCTCGCCGCGACGTACCGCGAGGACGACCGCGGTCTGTCGGTCGCGGAGTTCACCGCCGAGGCCGTCGCCGGTGCCACCGGAGCCAACAAGATCGAGCGCCGCGAGGGGCGTGACGTCGTCCTCTACGGGTTCGGCCGCATCGGCCGGCTCGTGGCCCGGCTGCTGATCGAGAAGGCCGGCTCGGGCAATGGTCTGCGGCTGCGTGCCATCGTCGTACGCGGCGGAGGCGAGCAGGACATCGTCAAGCGCGCCTCGCTGCTGCGCCGTGACTCCATCCACGGCCAGTTCCAGGGCACGATCACCGTCGACGAGGCGACCAGCACGATCGTCGCCAACGGCAACGCGATCAAGGTCATCTACGCGAACGACCCGTCCGAGGTCGACTACACGGCGTACGGCATCAAGGACGCCATCCTCATCGACAACACCGGCAAGTGGCGTGACCGCGAGGGCCTGTCCACGCACCTGCGCCCCGGCATCGACAAGGTCGTGCTGACCGCGCCCGGCAAGGGCGACGTCCCGAACATCGTGCACGGCGTCAACCACGACACCATCAAGCCGGACGAGCAGATCCTGTCCTGCGCCTCCTGCACCACGAACGCGATCGTGCCGCCGCTGAAGGCGATGGACGACGAGTTCGGGGTCCAGCGCGGCCACGTGGAGACCGTCCACTCGTTCACCAACGACCAGAACCTGCTGGACAACTACCACAAGTCCGAGCGCCGGGGCCGCAGCGCGCCGCTCAACATGGTCATCACCGAGACGGGTGCCGCCTCCGCCGTCGCCAAGGCGCTGCCCGGCCTCAAGGCGAAGATCACCGGCAGCTCCATCCGGGTCCCGGTGCCGGACGTCTCCATCGCGATCCTCAACCTCCAGCTCGCCCGCGAGACCACCCGCCAGGAGGTGCTCGACTACCTGCGCGAGGTGTCGCTGACCTCGCCGCTGAAGCGCCAGATCGACTTCATCAGCGCCCCCGACGCGGTCTCCAGCGACTTCATCGGCTCGCGCCACGCCTCGATCGTCGACGCCGGCGCCACCAAGGTCGAGGGCGACAACGCCATCCTCTACCTCTGGTACGACAACGAGTTCGGCTACTCCTGCCAGGTCATCCGTGTCGTGCAGCACGTGTCCGGGGTGGAGTACCCGACGTACCCGGCTCCGGCGGTCTGAGCCCTGGGGACCACGCGGGGCGTGTCCGGCTGGCACGCCCCGCGTTCTCATGCGTCAGGAGCGGGTCAGCTCGATCCTGTACTGCCGTGTCCGCGAGCCGTCCTCGCTGCTCACGTCCACGACCGTCACGCGTGATGTCTCCTCGCGGACGGTCACGGTCGCGTACGGGTCGCGCGGCGTGGCGGTGACCTTCGCCCGGTCCGGGCGGTCGGTGGTCACGCGGTAGCTCGTCCGGTCCGGGTCGAAGCCGCCGATCGCCGCGCCGTCCACCTCGATCGACGCGGCGGCGGCGTCCGCGGAGGCGCCGGGTGTCCTGGCGAAGAGCTCGATCTCCCCGAGGGTGATGTAACCGCCCGGGCGGGCCGTCATGACCACGCGTACCCCGGTCACCGGGCCGGAGGCGCGCACCGGGACGTCGACGACGGGTGTGCCCTCCGTGCCGACGGGCACGGTCTCGCTCGCGTCGGTCCACGTGCCGTCGGCCCCGCGCACCTGCACCTTGAGGGACTCCGCGAAGCTGACGTTGGTGCCGTCGCGGTGGAAGTGGGTCACGACCCGGGTCAGATCGCGCGCCTCGGGCAGGGTGAAGGTGATGGTGTCGGACGGGTTCTTCGTGCCGGACCTCCAGTTCGACCAGGCCTTCTCGGTGGTGTTGCCGTTGCGCAGGCCCTCGGCGGAATAGCCGCTCTCGGTGTACGTGGCGCCGACCGTCACGCCCTCGTCGGGCGCCGCGTTCCGCTCCCGGGGTGCGGTGACCTGGACGCGTACGGTCGCCGCCGCCTCGGTGCCGCCGGGAACGTGGGCGGTGCCGCGCAAGGTCACGACTCCGGCCTTGTCGAACGCGCCGTCCGGAGCGGGGTCCCAGGTGACCGGGAGGCCGGCGGTTCCGCCGTGCCGTCCGACGCCGGTGACGGTGGCGGGCAGGTCGGGCCGTCCGCCGGTGTACGTCTTGGCGCGGGCCGGGAGGGTGGCGGCGATGGTGTCCACGGTGACGACCGCCTCGGCGCGGACGGTCCGTCCGAGGGCGTCGGTCGCCTTGCCCTTGACCCGCACGGTTCCGGGCTTGCTCCAGCGCGCCTCGGAGGGCAGCGTCCACCGCACGGGGAGGGCGCCCCGGGCGCCGTCCCGGAAGACGGGCGTCACGGTGCCGGGCAGCTCGGGCGCGCGGCCGGGGACGGTGAACGCCTTGGCCGGCTGCGTGCGCAGCACCGTCTCGTCGGTCACGCCCCAGCGCTGGTTCGCGGTGGAGGTGGGGAGGAGGGCCGAGACGCGGGCGCCGTCCGCCGTCGACTGCCCGACGACGTCGAGCAGCCGGCCCGTGGCGGCGTTGACGAACGTCCAGGTGCCGTCCCCGGTGGTCGACATGATCCACTGCCCGGCCGAGGTGTCGGCGTCTTCGAGAACGGCCTCGTCGTCCCGTACGGCGAGACGATCGCCGGTCTCCGCGTTGACGAGGGCGTAGCGCTCCCGGTTGCCGTCCCCGCGGGTCAGCTGCTTCACCGACCACAGCTGGGACTTGGCACCGGGGTCGGCCGTACGGACGACGACGCCCTTGCCGTCGGCGGACGGGGCCAGGGACTTGCCGCCCTGGGCTCCCTGGAGACGGTAGACGTGGCCGGGCTGGACGAGCGCGGCGTCCTCGGCGGTGCCGGACACACCGTCGACGAGGAGGGTGGTGACCGACTTCGCCGGGACGGTCACCGTGGCGGAGTCGTCCTTCACCCGCACCGGTGTGCCGCGGACGAGCGCTCCGCCGGCGCTGGTCACCACGGGCGTGACGGTGGCGCCGGGGGCGACGCGCTTGAACCGCGAGAGGTCCAGAGTCACGGCACGCGGGGTCGTGCCGTTGTTGACGTGCACGACGGTCGCCCCGCGGCCGGACTTGCGGACGGCGGCGACGCTGGAGGGGTCGTCGGCCTTGACGAAGTGGTCGCCGGGCCGGATGTGATGGGTGAAGTTGCGCAGGGTGTGGAACTTGGTGTTGGCCCGGATCGGGCAGGTCTCCAGGGTGTCCTTCGCGGTGCAGTTGAACGGGATGTGGATGCTGCCCCAGTTCTTGCCGGCCTGCGCCTGCGGGATGGAGTCCTCGACGGGCTGCCACAACACCCAGGCGGACGGCTCCAGTTCACGGATGTCCTCGACGACCCGGGTGGCGATGCCGAGCCCCGGTTCCATGCCGGTGAAGTCGGTGCCGGTCCCCCAGGTGCCCTCGATCTCGCTCATCCAGAACGGCTTGTCCGCGGCCTTGGCGCTGTCCCGGGCGCTGGTGCGCATGCCGGTGCCGTACGTGTGCACGTTGAGCTGGTCCACGGCGGCGCGGGCGGAGCTGTCGTAGGCGTTCCAGTTGCGGACGAAGGTGCTGGGGTTGGTCTCGTCCATCGCGGAGATCGTCGCGCGGGTTCCCGACTTCTCCAGTGCGCGGCGCAGGGCCAGGACGACCTTCTGCTGGAGTTCCGGGCCGGCGTGCGCGCCCTCCTGGCGGCCGCCGGTGGGCTGTCCGTCGGGGCCGATCTGGGTGCCCCAGTAGTTGGTGTTGGGCTCGTTGAGCGGGGCGATGGTGTCGAACCTGATGCGGTGCTTCTTCTCCAGCTGCTCGGTCACCTTGACCAGGTAGGTGGCGAAGTCGTCGACGCGGTCGGCCCGTATCTGGTCGGTGCCCGCGTCGAAGCCGCCCGAGACGTAGCCGCTGACGGTCTGGAACCACGGCGGGGAGTTGCTGAACGCCTCCCAGCGGGTGACTTTCTTCTTGACGCGGTCCACCCACCAGCGCTGGCCCGGGTCGGCGGACCAGTCCCAGTGGTCGGGGTTGTCGGGGTTCCACCAGTCGGTGTCCGCCCTGGTGGTGCCCTCGGGGGCCTTCCAGAAGCCGTCCATCGTCGCGCCGGTCTTCATGTAGTCCTTGCGGACGTCCGGGGCGTTGCCGCCGCCGATGTTGTAGCGCGCGATGTTGAGGCGGAGGCCGTCCTCACCGAACAGCATGTCGGCGAGCTTCTGCCGGATGGGCTCCGGGTAGCGGCCGGTGATGTTGGCGAACCAGACGAGGCTCGTCCCCCACCCTTCGAACTCCTGCTGCCGGTAGGACGGGTCGATCCGGACCGTGACCGCGCTGCCGGGCGGTTCAGCGGCAGCGGCAGGAGGCACGGTCAGGAGTCCCGCGCCGAGTGCCAGGGGGACGCTGACCGCCCATGCACGGGCGAGGCGATGTCTGCTGGACATGAATTCCCTTCGGGAGCGAACAGAACCGCGCAGAACCAATCGAGTTTCCCGAATGTTTTAGGACGGCAATCAACACGTCAAGAGGTACGGCGAGTTGAGACCCGCGCACACCCCTTGACGCACTCCGCCTCGCCAGCCCAATAATGATCGCCCACGGATCGTCCACATATCTAAACGACGTTCTCTGTTGTGTACGGGAGCGAACGCGGAGGCGCAGTGACCGGTTCAGGCTTATCCCGCAGTCGTCCGATCGTCGCGTCCCTCGCCGTCCTGCTCGCCGCCTCCGGCTGCTCGGTGGCCGGTGCCGACCCCATCGGCGGCGGCCCCGACACCCTGCGCATCGTCCTGCCCGAGGAACCGCCGACGCTCGAACCCTGTGACGCCTCGCTGACCGCGACGGGCCGGGTGACACGCGCCAACATCACGGAAGCGCTCACCGAGCGCGAACCGTCCACCGGACGCCTGGAACCCGCCCTCGCCACCAAGTGGACCCGCGATTCGGCCACTTCGTGGACCTTCACCCTCCGCAGGGGTGTCACCTTCCACGACGGTTCGCCGTTCACCGCGGCGGCGGCCGCGTTCTCCGTCAAGCGCGCCACGGACTCGGGGATCGACTGCAACGTCGACGGCTACATCTTCGCGGACAGCGAGCTCACCGCCACGCCCGTCGACGACACGACGCTCCGGGTCACCACGGCGAAGCCCGACCCGATCCTGCCGCTGCGCCTGTCCTTCGTCGAGATCGTGCCGACGAGCACCGACCCGGACTCCCGCGTGCGCGACCCGGTCGGCACCGGGCCCTACCGGATCGACGAGTGGAACCAGGGCCGCTATCTGCGGCTGAAGCGCTTCCCCGGCTACTGGGGCAAGACCCCCGACTTCGCCGCCGCCACCTATGTCTGGCGCGCCGAGGGCAGTGTGCGCGCGGCGATGGTGACGAACGACGAGGCGGATGTGGCGATCGGGCTGGCGCCGGAGGACGGGGCGGGCGACCGGGCCGTGGAGTTCGCCACCAACGAGGTCTCCTACCTGCGGATGGACGCCACCAAGGCGCCCTTGAACGACATCCGGATCCGGCAGGCCGTCAACTACGCCATCGACCGGGAGGGTCTGGTCACGGCGGTCTTCGCCGGCCGGCCCACCGGGCAGCTCGTGGCGAAGGGCGTCACCGGCCACAACCCGCGCCTGCGGCCGTGGCCCTACGACCCGGAACACGCCCGGAAGCTCGTCGCCGAGGCCCGCGCCGACGGAGTCCGCACCGACACCACGCTCACCGTCATGGGCCGCAACGGCATCTACCCCAAGGCCGCCGAAGCCATGGAGGTCGTCCAGGACGGCCTGATCAAGGCCGGGTTGAAGGTGAGGATCAAGATGCTCGACGTCAACGCCTGGCTGGAGTACCTGCTGCGCCCCTTCCCCGCCGGCGACACCGGCCCCACCCTGCTCCAGGCACAGCACGGCAACCAGGCGGGGGACGCCGCGTTCACGATGGCGCAGATCTACGGCAGCGAGGGCGCCCAGAGCAGCTACGGCACAGAGGCGCTCGACAGGCTCATCGAACAGGCCGAGCTCGCCTCGGGCGGGAAACGGCAGAAGGCGTTCGCGGACGCGTTCACCTACCAGAACGACGAGGTCGTACGGGACGCCGTCATGGCCAACATGACCGGACTGCTGGCGCTCTCCCCCAAGGTCCGCTACCGGCCCGATCCGTCCACCAACGACGAGATGCGGCTCGCCGACATGCGGCGCGCGGACTGAGGGAGGACTTCACGTGCTGACCCTGCTGCGCCGCCGCGCGGTCTCGAGCGTCGTTCCGCTGCTCGTGGTGGTGCTCGGCGTGTTCTTCCTGGCCCGCCTCACCGGCGACCCCGCCAACCTGTACCTGCCGCTGAGCGCGACACCCGAGATGCGGGCCGAGTTCGCCGCCCGCAACGGCCTGGACGACCCGCTGATCAGCCAGTTCGGCGACTACCTCGCCCAGGTCGCCCACCTCGACTTCGGCGAGTCGCTGCGCACTGCCCAGCCGGCGGGCGAGGCCGTCCTGCGGGCCTTCCCCGCCACCCTCCAGCTCGCCGGCTGGACGATGCTGCTCGCCATCGTGGGCGCCGTGGTCATCGGCAGCCTGGCGGCCTACCGCCCCGACTCGGCGACCGACCGGATCGCCGGCTTCCTGTCCTCCACGGCCGCCAGCGTCCCCGACTTCTGGATCGCCATCATGGGCGTGCTGGTCTTCGCGGTCACGCTGGGCTGGCTGCCCACCTCCGGCACGAGCGGCGCGGCGGCCTGGGTGCTGCCCGTGGCCACACTGCTGATCCGGCCGTTCGGCGTGCTGGTCCAGGTGGTGCGCGGTGCCATGGTCTCCGCGCTGTCCGCCCCGTACGTGAAGGTGGCCCGCGCCAAGGGGGCCTCCGAGCCCCGGGTGGTCTTCGGGCACGCCCTGCGCAACGCGGCCGCACCGGCGCTGACCGTCGCGGGCGATCTGGCCGTGGGGCTGGTCAACGGGGCCGTCGTCGTCGAGACGATCTTCGGCTGGCCCGGCATCGGCAAGCTCATGATCGACTCGGTGCTCCAGCGCGACTTCGCGGTGCTCCAGGCGGCCGTGCTCCTGACCGCTCTGGCGATCTTCGCCCTCAACATCCTGGTGGACCTCTGCCACGCGCTTCTCGACCCGCGGGTACGGCAGCGGGCGGCGGCATGAGCCAAGGACGGGACATGCTTCAGAAAGCCACATCCGAGCCGGACGGCACGACCGTACGCCGCCGGTGGTTCGCCCTGCTGCTCCGGGACCGGTTCGCCTGCGCGGCGGCCCTCGTCCTGCTCATGGTCGCGCTGTGCGCCGTCCTGGGACCACTGCTGGCCGAGGATCTGGCGACCCGTCAGAACCTGCGCGCCCCAGGCCGGCCGCCCTTCAGCCTCGACCACGGCTGGGCCTTCGTCCTCGGCAGCGACTCCCTCGGCCGGCCCGTCGCCGCGCGGCTGCTGACCGCCGCCGGGACGACACTGGCCGTGGCGGTGCCCGCCGTGCTGTGCTCGCTGGTCATCGGCTCGGTGTGGGGCATGTGGGCGGGGTATCACGGCGGTTGGCGCGAGAACGTGTCGCTGCGGGTGGCCGACGTGATCCTCAGCTTCCCCTCCCTGCTGCTGGCCGTGGTGGTGCTGTACGTCTTCTCGCCGAGCGCGGCGAGCATCGTGCTGGTCCTGGCCGTCGCCCGCATCCCCGTGTACCTGCGCACGGCCCGGGCCGAGGCGGCGGAGTTGCGCAGCCGGCTGTTCGTGGACGCGGCCCGTACCTTCGGCACGGGCGGCTGGGCGGCCATCCGGCGGCATGTCGCGCCGAGTGTGCTGCCGACCCTGCTCACCGTCGCCGCGCTCGACTTCTGCTTCGTGATGCTGGCCGAGTCGTCCCTGAGCTTCCTGGGCATCGGCATCCAACCACCCGACGTCAGCTGGGGGTTGATGGTGGCCCAGGGGCGGCAGGAGCTGCAGAGCGCGTGGTGGATCGCGCTCTTCCCGGGGCTCGCGATCGTCCTGACGACCGTCTCGGCGACCGTTCTCGCCTCCTGGGCCCGGATGACGACCGACCCGGGGCAGCGGTGGCGGGAGGGGGTACGGCGGAGCGGGTGGCGTGCTCGCCGGTCGCGCAGGGCGAGCGCTGACCCGGCACCTCGTGACAGTGCCGTCGCCCAGCCGGACGCGACCACTTCCCCCGGCGGCAGCCGTCCCATCGGCCCCGCACAGGCCACGGCGGCCGACGTCCTGGTCGTGGACGGCCTGTCGGTCGACGTCCACACGCCGGCCGGGCCCGTCCACGTCGTCCGCCGGGTCGGCTTCTCCGTGCGATCGGGCGAGACGCTGGCGCTGCTGGGCGAGTCGGGCTGCGGCAAGAGCATGACCGCACACGCCGTCGCCGGCCTGCTCGACCCGGTCGCGGAGGTGGTGGGCGGGCAGGTGCGCCTCGACGGCGAGGACCTGCTCGGGCTCGGCGCCCGGGCCAGGCGCCGGCTGGCCGGCCCCGGTGTGGCCATGGTCTTCCAGGACGCGCTCAGCGCGCTCAACCCCGTCCTCACGGTCGGCACCCAGCTCGCCGAACCGTTCCGCATCCACGAGGGCGTGTCCCGGCGCGCGGCGAAGGCCAGAGCGGTGGAGCTGATGGAACGCGTCGGCATCCCGGAGGCCCGCTCCCGGGCGGACGCCTATCCGCACCAGTTCTCGGGAGGCATGCGTCAGCGCCTGCTGATCGCGACGGCGGTCGCCCTGCGGCCGAGGGTCCTGATCGCCGACGAGCCCACGACGGCACTGGACGTCACCGTGCAGGCGCAGATCATGGACCTCCTCGGCGAGTTGCGCGGCGAACAGCGGACGGCGCTCGTCCTCATCACCCACGACCTCGGGCTCGCCGCCGAGCACGCGGACCGGGTCGCCGTCATGTACGCCGGGACGGTGGTGGAGACCGGGCCGGTCGCCGAGGTGTTCGGCAAGCCCCACCACCCGTACACACAGGGCCTGTTGGCGTCCGTACCGGCCGAGCAGCACCGGGGCTCCCGCCTGATTTCCATCCCGGGGAGCCCACCGGACCCGGGCGCGGTGCCGCCCGGCTGTGCCTTCCGTACGCGCTGTCCCATGGCCCGGGAGCGCTGCGCCACCCACCGTCCGGCGCTGACCGGCACCGGTGACGGCCGGGCCGCCGCCTGCCACTTCGGGAAGGAACTGGCCGATGCCTGATAACGGGGCACTGCTGGAGGCCACCGGTCTGGCCAAGAGCTTCACGGTCCGGCGAACCCTACGAGGCGGCACCCGGCTGCGGGCCCTGGACGGGGTGGACCTGACACTGGGACGCGGGGAGACCCTGGGTCTGGTCGGCGAGTCCGGCTGCGGCAAGTCCACGCTGGCCAGAGTCCTCCTGCGGCTGGAGCGGCCCGACGCGGGCACGGTGCGGTACGCGGGAGTCGACCCCTTCGCCTTGTCGGGTGCGGAACTGCTCGCCTGGCGCCGGAAGGTGCAGATGGTGTTCCAGGACCCGTTCGGTTCGCTCAACCCCCGTCTGTGCGCGGCGGATCTGATCGGCGAGCCCTGGCTGACCCACCGCGGTCTCGTCCCCGCATCGAAGCGGGCGGCCCGCGTGGCCGAGCTGCTGGAGATGGTCGGCCTGCGCGCGTCGGACGCGAGCCGTCATCCGCACGAGTTCTCCGGGGGACAGCGGCAGCGGATCGGGATCGCCCGCGCCCTGGCGCTGGAGCCGGAGGTGATCGTCTGCGACGAACCCGTCTCCGCGCTGGACCTGTCGGTGCAGGCGCAGGTGCTCAACCTCCTGTGCGACCTGCGGGACGAGCTGGGGTTGTCCTACGTGTTCATCTCGCACGACCTGTCGGTGGTGCGGCACCTCGCCGACCGGGTCGCCGTGATGTACCTCGGCAAGATCGTGGAGACGGGCCCGACGGAGGAGGTCTACGAGCGGCCGCGCCACCCGTACACGGAGGCGCTGCTGTCGGCGGCCCCCGCCCCCGCGGCCGGCGGCGGACGCAAGCGGCAGCGCATCCTGCTCACCGGCGAGATCCCCTCACCGGCCGACCCGCCGTCCGGA
This sequence comes from Streptomyces africanus, assembly GCF_030816955.1. Taxonomy (NCBI): domain Bacteria; kingdom Bacillati; phylum Actinomycetota; class Actinomycetes; order Kitasatosporales; family Streptomycetaceae; genus Streptomyces; species Streptomyces africanus. The sequence continues at coordinate 308,502 of NZ_JAUSYP010000001.1, forward strand.
TGCCGGTTCCGGACCCGGTGCCGGCGGGTGCGGGACCTGTGCGCCGAGGAGGTCCCGGCGCCGCCGCTCCCGGGGCCCGTGCAGGGCGCGGCATGCCACTTTCCTCTGGAGGAGACACCGCCGGCGACTGTGTGAGGGCGGTGCCCTCGTCAGCCGACGGCACCCACCAGGAACTCCTGGTCCCGTGACCCCGTGCAGCGCTGCTGGGCGATCTCGGCACCCGCCGCACGATCGTCGGCGCCGTTGACGCCGAGACACATCCCGTTCTGCACCACGTGAATCCGGTATTCGTTCCCCTTGGCACCCTTGGACCCGTCAAGGGGTTCGAAGAAGAAGTGCTGGCTGGTGCGGTCCGCCGAGCAGCTTTCCCAGGGCCAGGGTTCGAGCAGTCCCTCGACGACATGACCGCTGCCGAGCGCGGTGAGACAGCCGTCGCCGTACACCGGGTGGCGCCACTGGATGTAGTACGAGCCCGTGTTGCCGACCGACACGAGTGAGAGGTCCGGTGGTGTGGCGTCGGCACAGGGACGCTGGACGGCGACCTGGCTTCGGTAGCGCCCCTTGCGGTCGTGGCCCTCGGTGACGCACAGCGTAGGGGCCAGGGCGGGCCGGATCCTGGATCGGCCTGGTTCCGGGCCGTCGACGCCGGCGGTCAGGGTGGAGGCCGAGGAGGAAGCCAGGCCTGCGGCGATCCCGGCCCCACGCGCCGCCGCGTCCCGGCCGCCCTCCTCGCCGGGCAGCAGCGCCCAGGTCCCCACAGCGGCGAGCAGCAGCCCGGCGGTGGCGGTGGCGGCGAGAGTTCGTCGGCTTCGGACCCGGCCGACGACCGGGGCCGGGTTCGCGGCCAGGACCTCGGCTGTTGACAGGGCGGAGTGTTCCGGCGTCCCCTCGGGCGCCGGCCCTTCGCCGGACGGCGTCGGCCCTTCACCGCCAGGCTTCGGCCCTTCACCGTCTGGAGTCGGCCCCTTCTCCGCCCGCGGCGGCGGTTCGGCGGCGGCCAGCCGGTCTCTGGCCTCCAGCCACGTGTCGGTGTCCTCGCCCCTCCCGCACGCGCGGACGAACGCGGCGACCACCTCCGCACGCGGCAGCGAGTCCCGGCGCAGCGCGTCGGCCACGGTACTGCGCGCGAGCACGTCCCCGCGCCGTTCCGCGCTCGCCTCCAACTGGCGGTAGGTCAGGCCGGCCTGTTCCTTCAGCCGGCGCATGCACGCCACGAACTCGGAGGCGTTGCGCGCCTCCCTCGGTAACGGACCCTCTCTACCCATGACCGGCCATCCTCGTCCCGCCCCGGACGCTGGACAATCCGGGATTCTGCCAATCCTCCGTGACGTGATCCACCGCTTCGACGAGATCGGGCCGGCCTGCCTGCACCCTCGGTGGGCGCGGGCTGAGCCGTAATTCGTTTGACCGGGCCTCGGGGCAACGCTGCACTGTGGCGGGACATCACGAGTCGTGGTGCCGGTATCCGAGGAGGCAGCGGCAGCAATGGAGATCCGTTCCACGACCGACAAGGATCTCGACGTCTTCGTCGACACAGTCCATGCCGCGTTCGGGCGCTTCCCGGAAACCCCGGTCGAGGGCGGCGGGCTCTGGTGGTCGGCGCTCGAAATGGACCGCTGCCTGCTCGCCCTGACGGCGGACGGGCGGCCCGTCGGCACCGCCGCCGCGCACCCTTTCGAACTCACCCTGCCCGGTGAGGCCATCGTCCCGGCCTCCGGGGTGACCGCCGTCGGCGTCCTGCCCTCCCACCGGCGCCGAGGGGTGCTCAGCACGATGATGCGGCACCAGCTCACCGAGTTGCGGGCCCGAGGAGAATTCCTCTCCGTGCTGCTGGCCTCCGAGGCCCCGATCTACGGCAGGTTCGGCTACGGACCGGCGACCTACACGCAGCAGCTGACGGTGCCGCGCCACCGGGCCGCCCTCGCCGTTCCCCGGGCCCGCACCGTGGCGGGCGCCCCAGTGGCCGGCTCGGACAACGACTCGGTCGAGGTACTGCGGCGTGCCGAGTGCGGCGAGATCCTGGAAGAGGTGTACGAGCGGTATCGCCGCGCCCAGCCCGGCGCGCTGTCCCGGCCGCACCGCTGGTGGGCCCTGCGCGCGGGGCAGCCCCCGATCTCGCCGGCTCCGCGCTACGTCGCCGTCCACCGGGACGCCGACGGCGTCCCGGACGGGTACGCCAGCTACTCGATCGACGAACCCCACACCTTGACGGTCGACGAGACCATCGCCACCGACGACGCCGTCTTCACGGCCCTGGCCCGGTTCGCACTCGGACACGACCTGGTCACTCAGGTCGTGTTCAAGCACGTCCCGCCCGAGCACCCGCTGCGCTGGCAGCTTGCGGACTTCCGCGCCGGCCAGGTGAGCGACGAGATGGACTGGCTCTACGTACGGCTCCTGGACATCCCCCATGCCCTGACCTCACGTGGCTGGTTCACGGACGGCGAACTCGTCCTCGACGTCGACGACCCGTTCCTCGGCGAACCCGGCCGCTACCTGCTGACCGTCCAGGAAGGCAAGGCCGACTGCATCCCGACAGACCGGGAGCCCGACCTGTCCATGGACGTGCGCGACCTGGGCTCGATCTACCTCGGCGGCACCGCCCCGAGCACGCTCGTGCGTGCCGGGCACGTCCTGGCCCACCACCCGAATGCGGCCACCCTCGCCGACGCCCTCTTCCGCGCCGAACGTCCCCCGCACTGCCTGCACTGGTTCTGACCGCAGCGGCCGGGCTGGAACGGGCGCGCGGTCACGAACACACCGGCCCGCTCGGTCTGCTCGGCCTCGCCGGGTGGCTGATGCGGGTGGCGTGGATCGTCGTGTACGGCGTCGTCCTTCAGTGGCAGCACCCGTCGGCCGGCTGAGGACCGGGCGGCGCGGTGTCCAGGCGGCAGAAGCACGACGCCTGGATCGGGACGTCGGCCAGCGCGGTCGCCATCTTGAGCTGCTGGGCCACGAGGGCCGCCTCGGCGGTCTTGCCCGTCCGGAGCAGGCACTCGTGGAAGCCGTGCAGGGACCAGACGTTGCCAGGGTGCTGGAGGGGCCGGGGCAGGGTGTCGTCGAGGCCGAGGTCCGCGCGGTAGACCGCCTCGGCCTCCGCCACCCGGCCCTGTTCCAGCAGCAGGGCGCCGTAGGCGTGGCGGGTGGGCTGCATCCAGCCCCAGGGCTCGTCGTAGGGGAGGCCGTCGTCCAGCTCGATGGACCGCTCCAGGGCCGCGAAGGCGAGGTCGTGGTTGCCCCTGCGGTATTCGAGCTCTCCGTCGAGCATGGCCGCCGCGACGGCGAGGATGTCGCGGCAGGTGTTGTTGAACAGCATCCGCGACTCGGGCACCCGGCTCACCGCCGCCCGGAAGAGCTCGCGTTCGGCTTCCGCCCGGCCGACCTCGCCGGTGGCCGAGAGGGCGACGCCGCGAGCGTAGTGGCGCATGGCGGTGGTCACCGCGTGGAGCTCCGGGTCGGCGGGAGCGGGCAGGGCGAGGATGTCCGCCCAGCGGCCGAAGCGGATCAGTACGTGGACGCGCATGGCGAGGAAGCCCTCGAGCCAGTCGGCCATCGGAGGGCTCTGCACGCGGAGCAGGTCTTCCGGGATGGCGGTTTCCAGCTGGGCGGCGGTGTCGAGGGCGACCTGTGCCTGGCCGAGGAACATGGCCCCGTAGATCTTGAAGTGGTAGTTGTGCGCCCGGTAGAGGGTGTAGAAGTTCATCGCGCCGGCCCGCCGGTGGTACTTCTCGTCGGCGGCGATCGCGTCGCTGTTGGCGGCGACGACCCGGCGGTAGTCGCCGCACAGGACGTCGAGGTGCGAGGGCATGTGGTGCAGGTGCCCGGCGTCGGGCACGAGGCCGCGCAGCCGGTCGGCGACGGTGAGGGCCTGTTCCGGTGCCGGTGACATCTCCATCAGATGGATGTAGAGGTGCAGCACTCCGGGGTGCCGTGCACCCGAGTCGGTCCCGAGCGCCCCGTCCAGCACGGCCTTGGCTTCCATGGTCCGTGCTCCCTCGGCGGGCTGACCGGTTGTCAGGTCCCACAGCTGCCAGGGGGTGAGGTTCATCAGGGCGTCGGCGTACAGGGTGGCGATGTCCGGGTCGTCGGGCGCCAGTTCGTACACCGCGCGCATCGCGTCCGCGTACGGCTCGTTCCACACCGAGCAGTCCTCGACGGCCTCCGGCTGCGGGTAGCGGGCCCGCAGCGCGCCGATCAGAGCCTGCTCGACCGGGGTGGCCCGGACGGCCTTCTCATGGGCCCGTTCCACTGCGGCGTGCGTACGCCCCACCGTCCGCACCAGTTCCTCGCCGTCGAAGAATTCCCAGGGCTTGTTGTAGTTCGGGCCCAGCGCGTAGGCGATGCCCCAATATGCCATCGGGCACTCGGGATCAGCCTCGGCCGCCTTTTCGAAGCAGGCGACGGCTTCCTCGTGGTGGAAGGCGTATGTCCACACCAGGCCGCGGTCGAACCAGAGTTGGGCCTCGGCGGAGGAAGTGGTGACGGGACGGCTGTGCGGGCCGAGGTCGTAATAGTCGCCCATGGGTTTCTCCTGGGAAATCGGCCGGGAGCCGTGAGAATAGCGGTTGCGGACGCACCCTCGATCACCGATGAATTCTCGTATTTCCACATGAGCGGGGCATCGTTGAGCGGCAGGAAGACACCTGGGACGGTCCCGGTCAGACGCTGGTCAGGATCTGCGGTGCGAGGATCTTGATCTGCGTGTTGGTCCAGCGCAGCTGCCGGAGCGTCTGCGGATGGCAGTCGGTGACCAGCGCCAGGAGCCGCTCGTCCCGGGTGGCCTGCGCCGCCTGGGCGAGCATCTCCCAGTGCAGGGAGTTGCGCGCGGCGGCCAGGTGCAGATCGCGCAGGTCGTGCAGGAGGAGCAGGCCGGTCGCGGGCCGCCGGCCGAGGGCTTCCGACGCCTTCTCCCGGAGCGCGGCGAGCGCCCCGGGCGACGGGTTCCCGCGCGGTCCTGACAGGTCGAGGCCGTGGTCGCGGCCCGCGTCCGCGAGGCGGGCCGCGTGCTCGCGCGACCAGCGGGCGACGTCGAGGGCGACGTGGTGGAACTCGTGGTCGGTGTGGTGCCGTGCGGCGGCGGCGAGCAGGTCCTGCTCCAGGTCGCGCTCGCCGTCGTGGAGGAGTCGGAGGGTGGTTTCGATGCCGGTCATGTGCTGCTCCCCGCCGTCTCGTTCCGGGCGCCGGTGCCGCTCGCGCGCCGCGCGACGAGGGTGACCCGGGCTGCGCCGGTCTTGAACAGTGGCTGTTTGGAGACCGGGTCCCAGTCGGTGACGGTGGTCTCGTTGGCGGCGCGGCCCGGGACGTCGTCGGGCGGGCGGTGGCCGGCCGGGGTGTCCCAGTAGCCGTAGTGGAAGGGCAGGAACACCATGCCGTCGCGGATCGCGGTGGTACGCAGCCGGGCCCGTACCGCTCCGCGCGGGGTCGTGACCTGCACCAGGTCGCCGTCGGCGAGCCCCTGGGCCGACGCCTCGGCGGGCGAGATCTCCGCCCAGACGTCCGGCGCGGCGGCGTTCAGCTCGGGGGCGCGCGCGGTCTTCGTGCGGGTGTGGAAGTGGTACACGGTCCGGCCGGTGATCAGCTGGAGGGGGTAGTCGGCGGAGGTGTCCTCGTGGGGCGGCAGGTACTCCGCGGCCTTGAGGACGGCCTTGCCGTCCGGGTTGAGGGACCGGTACTCCACGGGCTCCACGCTCGCCCCGGTGACCATGTCCCTGCCGTAGCTCTCGCAGGTGTCGGGGTGGGCGTAGGTGATGCCGTCGGTGTAGAGGCGCGCGGTGCCGTCGGGGGCCTGTTCGGTGCAGGGCCACTGGATGCCGCTGCCGCCGCGCAGTCGCTGGTAGCTCAGGCCCGTGTAGTCGCAGGGGCGGCCGGCGCTGCACCGCTGCCAGGCCGCGAACGCCGACTCGGGGTCGTGCCAGCTGATCAGCGGCCCGTCGTCCTTGTCGCGGAAGTCCATGCGGGCGGCGAAGTCGAGGAAGATGTCCAGGTCGGCCCTGGCCTCGCCGGGCGGTTCGACCGCCTTCTCCGACAGGTGCACGGTGCGGTCGGCGTTGGTGAGGGTGCCGGTCTTCTCGCCCCAGGTCGCCGCGGGCAGCACCACGTCGGCGAGCTGCGCGGTCTCCGTCAGGAACAGGTCCTGCGCGACCACGAACAGCCGTTCCTGGGCGAGGATCGACCGGATGCGGGACAGCTCGGGCAGGGACACGGCCGGGTTGGTGCCGGTGATCCACAGCATCCGGACCGAGCCCTGTTCGGCGTACCGGAAGATCTGCATGGCGTGCGTGGGCGGCGCGTAGTGCGGGATCGTCTCGGGCTTCACGTTCCACACGGCGGCCAGTTCGGCCACGTGCTCGTCGTTCTGCCAGTTACGGAAGCCCGGCAGGTCACCGTCCGCGCCGCATTCGCGGGTGTTCTCGGCGCTGGGCTGCCCGTTCATCTGGAGCAGTCCGCGGCCGGGGCGGCCCAGCATGCCGCGGATCAGGTGCAGGTTGTTGACCTGGACGGCGGCCGCGGTGGCCTGGTGGGACTGGTAGACGCCCTGGAGGACCGTGGACAGCAGCCGCTCGGCGGTGCCGAGGATCTCCGCGGCCCGCTCGATCTGCGCGGCCGGCACGTCACAGATCCCGGCCGCCCACCTGGGGGTGCACTCCTCGACCATGGCCGCGAGTTCCTCGAAGCCGACGGTGTGGGCGTCGACGTAGGCCCGGTCGACGCGGCCGGTGCGGATGATCTCGTGCAGCAGCGCGTTGAGCAGGGCGACGTTCGTGCCCGCGCGGGGGGCCAGGTGGACGTCGGCGCGCCGGGCGACCTGCGTGTACCGCGGATCCACGCACACGAGCCGGGGCGGGTCGCTTCCCTCCAGGCGGTCCAGGAGCCGCATCCAGAGGACGGTCTGGGTCTCCGCCATGTTGTGCCCGAACAGCGCGATGGTGTCGGCGTGGTCGATGTCCTCGTAGGAGCCGGGCTGCCCGTCGCAGCCGAAGGTCTCCTTGAGCGCCTCGGCGGCGGTCGCCGTGCACAGCCGGGTGTTGCCGTCCAGGTGGTTGGTGCGGATGCCGGCGCGGGCGAGGACGGCCAGGGTGTAGTACTCCTCCAGGAAGAGCTGTCCGGTGGTGTAGAAGCCGATCGACCCCGGGCCCTTGTCGTCCAGGAGGTCCCGGGTCCGGGCGGTGATCCGGTTCATGGCGGTGTCCCAGTCGGACTCCACGAGCCGGCCGTGCTCACGGACCAGGGGCCTGGTGAGCCGGTCCGGAGAGGCGTTGGCCTGCCAGCCGTAGAGGTCCTTGGGGCCCAGGCGTCCGCGGTTCACCCGGTCCGCGGTCCTGCCCCGCACTCCCACGATGCGGCCCTCGCGCACCGCGATGTCCATCGCGTCGCCGTTGGAGTGCAGCAGCGAGGCGGACTGCACCCACCGCTCCACGTCCTGCTCGGCGATCCCGGCCCGCAGGTGCGTGTCCGTCCGGGACGGCCAGGGCGTGCCGGGGGCGTAGGGGGTGCGCGCACCCCAGGGATCCGCGATCCGGTCGGCCGAGGTGTCCATGGTCCCACCTCCCACGGGAGAACGTCCCGTGACGAGTACCCCGCCGTGCCCCCGGGAACTCCGGTGACGCTGAGTGCACAAGCGTGCCACAGAGGGCACACAGCGTCGCGGGAGGCGATCACCCGGTCGTTCGATCGTGGGTACCTTCACCACTGGGCTGGCAGCGGCCAACTCCCCCTCCCTAGGATGTACTTCCTGTCCAGCCAGTCCGTTGGCGCGGCACCACGCAGGGGGAACGATGCACTCCGAGAAGCAGTTGTCCACCGAGATCGACGCGAACGTGCCGACGGCAGCGCGCATGTACGACCACTACCTGGGCGGCAAGGACAACTACGCGGCCGACCGTGCCGCGTGCGAGGAGCTCGACAAGGTCGTGCCCAGCACGCGCCGCCTGGCCCTGAACAACCGGCGCTTCCTCCAGCGGGTCGTGCGGACCCTGTCCGAGGACTACGGCATCCGGCAGTACCTCGACCACGGATCCGGCCTGCCGACCCAGGACAACGTGCACCAGGTCGCCCAGCGCATCGACCCCACGACCCACGTGGTGTACGTCGACAACGACCCGATGGTGCTGGTCCACGGCCGGGCGCTGCTGGAGCAGGACGAGCGCACCAGCGTCATCCACGCGGACATGCGCGAGACCGACCTGATCTTCGACCACCCCGACACCAAGCGGTTGATCGACTTCTCCCAGCCGGTGTGCGTGCTGTTCAACTCGGTGTTCCACTGCATCCCGGACAGCGACACCGACGGGCCGCTCGCGGTGGCCCGCCGCGTGCGGGAGCGGCTCGCGCCCGGCAGCTTCATGGTGATGTGCCAGCTGGTCAGCGAGGACCCCGAGGTCCGTGCCTTCGTCACGAACTTCATGGACCAGGCGACCCAGGGGCACTGGGGCCGTGTGCGTGAGGAGAAGGACGTCGCCGCGTACTTCGAGGGTCTGGAGATCCTGGAGCCGGGGCTGGTGGAGGTGTCCACGTGGCGTCCGGACACCGAAGTGGCGCCCCGTCAGCTCACCCACGAGTGGATCGAGTTCGGCGGTGTGGGGCGGATTCCCCTGGAGAAGTGACCCAGGAGAAGTGACGCAGGTGCCGCGCGCGGGACGCGGGTCGTCCCGCGCGCGGCACTCACGCGTCAGGCGTAGCGCTGTTCCATCGTCGTGCGCAGCAGTTCCAGGGAGTCACGGGGCTTGAGCGCCTCGTCCGCGAGGCGGTCGAGCGCGATCCGGTACTCCTCCGTCTCGTCGCGGTCCTCGAGGAAGTTCGCGCTCTTGATGTGCTCCAGGTAGACCACGTCGGGCAGGTCGAGGCCGCCGAAGCGCAGATACGTGACCGGGATGGCCGGTGCCGAGGCGTTCGTGACGTTCAGCGGGACGATCTGCAAGGTCACGTTGGGGCGTTCGGCCATCTCGACGAGGTGCGCGAGCTGCTCCCGCATCACCTCGGTGCTGCCCAGGACGCGCAGCAGCACGGACTCGTCGATGACCGCCCACAGCTGCGGCGCGTCCGGCCGGAACAGCAACCGCGCCCGGTGCCGGCGGAGCTCGACGCGCCGCTCCACCTCACCGGCCGGTGCGTTCGGCAGGCCCCGCTCCACCACGGCCTTGGTGTAGGCGGGTGTCTGCAACAGGCCGGGTACGTACTGGATCTCGAAGGTACGGATGGTGGCGGCGGCCTCCTGGAGTCCGACCAGCCGGTCGAACCACTCGGGCATCAGACGCTTGTCGTACCGCTGCCACCAGCCCGGCTCGCCGGCGCGCTGCAACAGCTTGAGCAGCACCGAGGCCTCGTAGTCGTCGGTGCCGTACAGCTGCAGCAGCGCCCGGACGTCGTTCTCGGTCGGCGGGCGGCGGCCCTTGCCGGACTCGATGCGGGACAGCTTCGCGGCACTGAAGCCGACAGCGCGCGCCGCCTGGTCCTGGGCGAGCCCGGCGTCCTCACGGAAGCCTGCCAGCTGTACGCCGACCAGCATCTTCAGCAGAGTCGGCGCAGGCTCGGGCCTGTCCAGGTAGGGTTCCAGACGGGAGATGCGATGCGACGCGGCGGACATCCTGACTCCCAGCAGACCGGCACAAGGGCGATTTACACTATCGCACTCCGCCGGGCGCGCCCGCATCCCTCGGAGCCACCCCACAGAAGTGGCGAGTTGGGCTCCACTTCACCGGGCGGGCTTCACAGCAAGTGGTCGAACTCGCCGTCCTTCGCTCCGGCCAGGAACGCCGCCACCTCCGCCGCCGTGTAGACGAGCGCGGGCCCGTCGGGGTCACGGGAGTTGCGCATCGCGATCCCGCCGTCGACGAGAGGGGCGACTTCGACGCAGTTGCCCTCGGCGTTGCTGTGCCGGCTCTTGATCCAGCAGGCGTCCAACGAGCTTGCCTGCACTCCGTTCTGCACTGGTGGCACCGCGGTCTCCTCGCTGCTCTGGTTCACGTCCCCCGGCTTGCGTACCCAACACGGCTTGATTGTCACGCAATTTCGCGTGCAATTGCACGCGACCGCCGTCAGCGTGGATAATAGCCGCGGCGTCAACCCCTTTGTCGGCGCCGCGTCCTGACCTCGCATCGGGGAGATGCCGTGTCATCAGCTGCGCACCAGGTGCTCCGGCCGCCCAGTGGGGCTGCGGCACAAGCAGCCGCACCCGCCACGAGCACCGGATTCCCGCCCGGCCCGCCCGCGGTGACCACGCATGAGGCGATGCCGTACGGGACCCCGCCCCCGATACCGGAGACGGTGCCGCAGCCCTGCGGGACCCTGTCCGCCTCGGCCGCCCTGCGCGTCGAGTGCAGCGGGGAAGGGTTCGCGCGCGCCCGGTCGTTCACCCGCGACACGCTGCACTTCTGGTCACTCGACCACCGCTGCGACGACACGACCCTCGTCATCACCGAACTCGCCGCCAACGCCGCGACGCACGCGGCGCCGGGGACGGCGGGCACGGCCGGTGCGCCGGCCGCGCCGGAGATCCGGCTCGGGTTCCTCCTGGACTCCACGCACCTGCTGGTCACCGTCTCCGACCCCGACGACCACCCGCCCTTGCACGCCCCCACCGGCTCCGCCCTGGCGGAGCACGGCAGGGGCCTGGGCATCGTCGATGCCCTGTCCGAGGAGTGGGGCTGGACCCCCTGCCCTCCGGCGGGCAAGACGGTCTGGGCCAGGTTGTCGACCTGTCCACCCATCTGACACGACTGCCGCGGAAAGGCCCCTCGCCATGCGCAGCGCTTCGACGGAACACCCGAGCAGCGAGCGCCCACAGCGCCCCGGCGCCCCGTCCGGGGTCGCCACGACCACGCCGCTCACGGCCCTGGACCGAGTGCCCTGGGGCGACATCCAGGACTCCACCGGTTCGGCGGCGGCCATTCCCCTCCTGCTCAACGGCATCGCCTGGGGTGACGCCGACACGGCCCGCTCCGCACTCGCCGACCTGCGGCGGCGGATCTGCCAGTTCGGCTTCGTCGTGGAGCAGGCGACGGCCGCCACGGTTCCCTTCCTGTGGGAGCTGGCGAAACTGCCGCAGGTGACCTGCCGTGCCCAGATCATCCAGCTGCTCAAGAGCATCGCCGACGCCCGGCAGTGGGAGAGCACCGCCGCCGCCTACCCGAAGCTGCTGAACCGCCGGGAGAACCCGGTGGTGTGGGAGCGCGCGGCCCGCCAGGCGGTCCGGGCCCGGCGCGGCGAGCTCGGCCGGCTGATGGCGGACGAGGACACGGAGATCGCCCGGGCCACGACCGAGCTCGCCCGTTCCCTGAGCACCTGACGGTATGCGGTGCCCGGGCGCCGGGAGTCGTGACGAAACCGTGAGGGCCCCCTGTCACCATGGGTGATGCCCCTCGCCTCGCGCGGCCGGGCAGTGTAGACATGGCACATGGTCCGACTCTTGGGTCGATCCGGGACTCGATCGCCCCTGCGGCCCGGCGCTGCGCCGTCCGCTCGGCAGCGGCGGGAGGCGAGCCCGTCGCGGTGGCATCCGATGGCGGGGCTGCGGTCGGTGCTGGGCGGACGCAGCGTCGCCGGACAGGTGTTCCTGCTCGTCGTGGTGATCGTGCTGCTGCTGGTGGTGGCGGCCGTCGTGGCGCTGGTCCTGCAAGTGCGGCACGACACGACCCAGGAGGCCCGCAACCGTTCCCTCGCCGTCGCGGAGACCTTCGCCAACGCGCCGGGCACGATCGAGGCGCTGGACAGCCCCGACCCCACGGCGGTGCTCCAGCCGCGTGCCGAGGCCGCCCGTGAGCAGTCGAAGGTCGACTTCATCGTCGTCATGAACACCGACGGGATCCGCTACACCCATCCCAAGCCGGACCGCATCGGGAAGAAGTTCGTGGGGACGATCGCGCCCGCGCTGGCCGGAGAGGCGGTGACCGAGGACATCGAGGGCACCATCGGCCACCTCGTCCAGGCCGTGGTGCCGGTGAAGGACGCGGACGGGCAGGTCGTGGGGCTGGTGTCCGCGGGGGTCACGACCAAGAACATCGGCGGGACCGCCGACCGTCAGCTGCCGCTCGTGCTGTCCGCCGCCGCTGCGGCGCTCGCCCTGGCGACGGCGGGTGCCGCGCTGGTGAGCCGACGGCTGCTGCGCCAGACGCACGGGCTCGGGCCGCACGAGATGACCCGGATGTACGAACACCACGACGCCGTGCTGCACGCCGTCCGGGAGGGCGTGCTCATCGTCGACGACGGGGGCACCCTGCTGCTCGCCAACGACGAGGCGCACCGGCTGCTGGGACTGCCCGCCGACGCCGAGGGCCGGCACGTGCTCAGCCTGGGTCTCGACCCCGGCACCGCCGAGCTGCTGGCCTCCGGGCGCGTCGCGACGGACGAGGTGCACCTCGTCGGGGACCGGCTCCTCGCCGTGAACCAGCGCACCACGGACCGTGCGGGCGTACCGCCCGGCAGTGTCGCCACGCTCCGCGACTCCACCGAGCTGCGCGCCCTGTCCGGCCGGGCCGAGACCGCGCGGGAACGGCTCAACATGCTGTACGACGCCGGGGTGGGCATCGGGACGAGCCTGGACGTGACCCGTACGGCCGAGGAGCTGACCGAGCTGGCGGTGCCCCGGTTCGCCGACTTCGCCACCGTGGACCTGTTCGACGCGGTGCTGGGCGGCGGGCAGCCGGACGCGGCGACCGCGCTCAGCCGTGCGGCGCTGAGCGGGGTCCGCAAGGACGCTCCCCTCTACCCCGTCGGCGAGCGCATCAGGTTCGTCGAGTCCTCTCCGCAGGGCCGCAGCCTCGACACCGGCCGGCCCGTCCTGGAACCCCGGCTGGGCGAGGCCCCCGGCTGGCAGGCACAGGACCTCGAGCGTTCCGCGCAGATCGTGGAGTACGGCATCCACTCCCTGATCACCGTGCCGCTGCGGGCCGGGTCCCTGCTGCTCGGAGTGGTCAGCTTCTGGCGCTGCGAGAAGCCGGAGCCCTTCGACACGGACGAGCTGGCCCTGGCGGAGGAGCTGGTGGCGCGGGCCGCCGTCTCCATCGACAACGCGCGCCGCTACACCCGCGAGCACAGCATGGCGGTGACGCTCCAGCGCAGCCTGCTCCCGCGGAACCTGCCCGAGCAGGACGCCCTGGAGATCGCCTACCGGTATCTCCCCGCGCAGGCCGGGGTGGGCGGCGACTGGTTCGACGTGCTGCCGCTGTCGGGGGCCCGGGTCGCGCTCGTGGTCGGGGACGTCGTCGGCCACGGGCTGCACGCGGCGGCGACCATGGGGCGGCTGCGCACCGCCGTGCACAACTTCTCCGCCCTCGACCTCCCGCCCGACGAGCTCATCGCCCTGCTGGACGAGCTGGTCGGCCGCATCGACCAGGACGAGACGGAGGCGGAGGGCAGCGCCCCGGTCATCGGCGCGACCTGTCTGTACGCCGTGTACGACCCGGTCTCCCGGCGCTGCACCGTCGCCCGGGCCGGGCACCCCCCGCCGGCGCTGATCCACCCCGACGGCAGTGTCGAGTTCCCCGACGTGCCCGCCGGTCCCCCGCTCGGGCTCGGCGGTCTGCCGTTCGAGACGGCGGAGCTGGAGCTGGCGGAGGGCAGCCGGCTCGTCCTCTACACCGACGGGCTGGTCGAGGACCGGGAGCGGGACATCGACGTCGGTCTCGACATGCTGCGCGAGGCGCTGGGCCGGGCCGGTCAGTCCCCCGAGGACACCTGCCGGACCGTCCTCGACGCCCGGCTCACGGCCCGCTCCAGCGACGACATCGCCCTGATCGTCGCGCGCACCCGGGCACTCGCCCCCGACCGGGTCGCCGAGTGGCCGGTGCCGACCGACCCGGCGGCCGTGGGCGAGGTGCGGGCGGCGGTCACCCGGCAGCTGGCTCAGTGGGGACTGGACGAGCTGACGTTCACCACGGAGCTGATCCTGAGCGAGCTGGTCACCAACGCGCTCCGGTACGGCGGCGGCCCCATCCACGTGCGGGTGCTGCGCGACCGCAACCTGATCTGCGAGGTGTCCGACAGCAGCAGCACGTCGCCGCGTCTGCGGTACGCGACGATGACGGACGAGGGCGGGCGAGGGCTGTTCCTGGTCGCGCAGCTCGCCGAGCGCTGGGGGACGCGCTATCTGCCCGCCGGGAAGGTGATCTGGGCGGAGCAGCCGTTGCCGTGAGCGGCCATAAGGCCGCCTACGACCGGTCATAAAACCGCCTTATGAGCTCATAGACCGGACCCGCGTACCAACTTAGGCATGCCTCAGTTTAGGCTTCACGGCGAGATCACTTGTCGCCGCTCGAAGGGAACCTGACCATGCCCCGCCCCCTGCGGGTAGCCATCGTCGGATCCGGCCCCGCCGGGATCTACGCCGCCGACGCCCTGCTCAAGTCCCAGGTGGCCGCCGAACCCGGCGTGTCCATCGACATCTTCGAGCGCATGCCGGCGCCGTTCGGACTGATCCGTTACGGCGTCGCCCCCGACCACCCGCGGATCAAGGGCATCATCACCGCCCTGCACCAGGTCCTCGACAAGCCGCAGATCCGGCTCTTCGGCAACGTGGACTACGGCACCGACATCAGCCTGGACGACCTGCGCGCGTTCTACGACGGCGTGATCTTCGCCACCGGCGCGATGGCCGACCGGGCGCTGTCCCTCCCGGGCATCGACCTCGACGGCTCCTACGGCGCCGCGGACTTCGTGTCCTGGTACGACGGCCACCCGGACGTGCCGCGCACCTGGCCGCTGGAGGCGGAGAAGGTCGCCGTGCTCGGCGTCGGCAACGTCGCGCTCGACATCGCGCGCGTCCTGGCCAAGACCGCGGACGAGCTGCTCCCGACGGAGATCCCGCCGAACGTCTACGAGGGCCTGAAGGCCAACCGGGCCAAGGAGATCCACGTGTTCGGCCGCCGCGGCCCGGCGCAGGCGAAGTTCAGCCCGATGGAGCTGCGGGAGCTGGACCACTCCCCCAACATCGAGGTCATCGTCGACCCCGAGGACATCGACTACGACGAGGGCTCGATCGCGACCCGGCGCGGCAACAAGCAGGCCGACATGGTCGCCAAGACCCTGGAGAACTGGGCCATCCGCGACGTCGGCGACCGGCCCCACAAGCTCTTCCTGCACTTCTTCGAGTCGCCGGTGGAGATCCTGGGCGAGGACGGCAAGGTCGTCGGGCTGCGCACCGAGCGCACGGAACTCGACGGCACCGGCAACGTCAAGGGCACGAGCACGTTCAAGACCTGGGACGTCGGCGCGGTCTACCGTGCCGTCGGCTACCTGTCCGACAAGCTCCCCAAGCTGCCCTGGGACCTCGACTCCGGCACCGTCCCCGACGAGGGCGGCCGGGTCATGCAGGAGACCGGCGAGCACCTGCAGTCCACGTACGTCACCGGCTGGATCCGGCGCGGCCCGGTGGGCCTCATCGGTCACACCAAGGGCGACGCGAACGAGACGGTGGCGAACCTGCTGGACGACTACGCGAACGGCCGGCTGCACACGCCCGCCACCCCCGGCCCCGAGGCCGTGGACGCGTTCCTCGCCGAGCGGAACGTCCGCTTCACCACCTGGGACGGCTGGTACAAGCTGGACGCCGCGGAGAAGGCGCTGGGCGCACCCGAGGGGCGCGAGCGCGTGAAGCTCGTCGAGCGCGAGGACATGCTGCGGGCCAGCGGCGCCTGACCTCACAGACACCCCGAGGGCGGGTCCGGTGGCAATGCCACCGGACCCGCCCTTATGCGTGCTTGAACCGTGTACGATCCGGATGCTTCACCGAACCATCACATCGCCTTCACCAGAGGGCCATGCAGGGGGGGACGAACGTCCATGCGTATACGCCTTGTCGCGGCCACGGCCGTCGCTGCCGGAACACTCACCGCGCTTGCGGCGGTTCCGGCTCAGGCCGCCGAGTACGACTCCGCGCTGAAGATCCGCGGTATCCAGTACGACGCGCCCGGGAGGGACTCCAACAGCTGCTCGACGGGGAACACCGACGAGGAGTACCTGACCATCAAGAACTACTCGCGGTCGACGACGGTGAACCTCAAGGGGTACGTCGTGAAGGACGCCGCGGGGAACAAGTTCACCTTCACCGCGAGCCACACCCTCCAGCCGGGTGACTACGTGAAGCTGCGCGGCGGCAACGGATCCGACTCCGACGCGAACAACGTCGTGTACCGCGACAACTGCAACTTCATGTGGAACAACGACAAGGACACGATCTACGTGTACAAGCCGTCCGGCAGCCGCGCCGACGTGCACTCGTACACCAAGAGCGGTTCCGACCCGGACGGCAACGGGTACATCACGTACCACGGCTGAGCCTTTTGCCGAACCGGCAACAGGCTTCGTGTGCGTCGCGGCGGGCGCTGCATGATCGATGGACCGAGCGCCGCTTTCCGGAACGCGGGAGGATCCATGCCGCAGACGTCCGCCGTCGACCACACCCATCGCCTGGTGCCTTCACCGGCCGGCCGCCTTCACCTCGTCGAGCAGGGTGAGGGCCCGCTGGTCGTGCTCCTGCACGGATTCCCCGAGTCCTGGTACGCCTGGCGCCACCAGCTGCCGGCCCTGGCCGCCGCGGGCTACCGCGCGGTGGCCGTCGACGTGCGCGGCTACGGGCGCTCGTCCCGGCCCGCGGAGGTGGACGCGTACCGGATGCTCGAACTGGTGACGGACAACGTGGCCGTCGTGGAGGCGCTGGGCGAGCGGTCCGCGGTGCTCGTCGGGCACGACTGGGGCGCGACCATCGCCGCGACGTCCGCGCTGGTCCGGCCGGACGTGTTCCGCGCGGTCGCGCTGCTGAGCGTGCCCTACACCCCGCCCGGCGGGCCCAGGCCCAGCGAGGTCTTCGCGCGGATGGGCGGCGACGAGGAGTTCTACGTCTCCTACTTCCAGGAGCCCGGCCGGGCCGAGGCGGAGATCGAGCCCGATGTGCGCGGCTGGCTCGCGGGCTTCTACGCGGCCCTGTCCCCGGACACGATGCCCGAAGCCGACCCGCATTTCGTGGCGCGCGGGGGCCGGTTGCGCGACCGCTTCCCCGTGGGCCGGCTGCCGCACTGGCTGAGCGAGAGCGATCTCGACGTCTACGCCGGGGAGTTCGAACGCACGGGCCTGACCGGCGCGCTGAACCGCTACCGCTCCATGGACCGCGACTGGCGGGACCTGGCGGACTTCGCCGGCGCCCCCGTCACGCAGCCGTCGCTGTTCATCGGCGGCGGGCTGGACGCGTCCGCGACCTGGCTGTCCGACGCGATCGAGGCGTACCCGACGACCCTGCCCGGACTGACGGCCTCTCACATCCTCGACGGCTGCGGTCACTTCCTCCAGCAGGAGCGTCCCGCCGAGACCAACCGGCTGCTGGTCGAGTGGCTGAAGGGTCTCCCGGCCTAATTGTTCGCGCTCGGCAGCCAGTGGTCGAGGTAGGTGCGCAGGCCGGTCAGGTCGGTGTCTCGGGCGACGTATCCCACGTATCCGTCGGGTCGTACGAGGGCGTGGGTGGTGCCGGGCCAGGGACTTTCCGTGCCGAGGCGGTGGACGTCGACCAGGTCGTGCGGCGGCGGAATCTCGGGCCAGGAGCCGGTGAGCAGGAGGTGGTGACCCGGGCCGGCGGTGCGCTGCTGGAGGCCGCGTGGGTCGTCGGGGAGCCGGTCTCCGGCCCGGGGGCCGTGCGCCGGCCGGGCCGGTCCGGTGGTGGAGAGGGGGCCGCGGCGGTAGTGGATGCCGAGTTCGGACACCGTGCGGAAGAGGCGTGCGCGGGGTCCGGTCGCGCGCAGGAGCAGCGGGGCGAAGAGCGGGGCGAGGCGTGTCCGCGCCAGCCGCAGGGCCGGGTGGCTGCTCGTGCCGATGGTGAACGCGCGGTCGGTGAGGCGCCGTACGCGGTGGCCGACCGGGGCCCGCTCCGCCTCGTAGGTCTCCAGCAACTCCTCCGGCGCTGCCCCGCGGCAGACGTGGGCGAGTTTCCAGCCCAGGTTGAGCGCGTCCTGGATGCCGGTGTTCATGCCCTGTCCCCCGGCCGGGCTGTGGATGTGCGCTGCGTCTCCGGCGAGGAGAGAACGGGCCCTTGCGGTAGTGGGCGGCGCCGCGGTTGTGGATGCGGAAGGTCGTCGTCCAGACCGGGTCCCGCAGGGTCAGCCGGTCGGTCGTCCAGTCGTCGGCGATCTGCTGGAGGAGGTCCGGTGTCACCTCGTCGGACCGGGCGCCCGGTGGGTGCGTGGCGATCATCCGCCAGGTGGCCGGGGTGCCGAGCGGGAAGAAGAACAGCAGGCCGGAGGCGGTCATGTAGGTGTGCGCGGCGCCCGGCTCCAGTCCGTCGACCTCCAGGTCGGCCAGCAGGAACGTCTGGGGGTAGGCGTATCCCTCGAAAGCGATGCCCGCTCGGTCGCGCACGGTGCTGTGGGCTCCGTCGCAGCCGACGACGTAGCGGGCCCGCACCGTCTCCTCGCCGCCCTTCCCATGGCGCAGGCGGCAGGTGACGTACTCGCCCTCCGGCTCGGCGCTCACCAGCTCCGTGCCCCGCTCGACGGTGACGTCCCGTGCGGCGAGGCCGG
The DNA here is from genome assembly GCF_030816955.1 of Streptomyces africanus. Taxonomy (NCBI): domain Bacteria; kingdom Bacillati; phylum Actinomycetota; class Actinomycetes; order Kitasatosporales; family Streptomycetaceae; genus Streptomyces; species Streptomyces africanus. The sequence goes on from NZ_JAUSYP010000001.1 coordinate 326,999, forward strand.
CCGTGAGGACCGCCTCCGTCTCCGACTGCGGGAGGAAGAGCAGGAAGGGGTACGGCGTGTCGTCGCAGCCGACGTCGAACACCGGCACGTGCAGCGTGCGGCGGGGCAGATGCAGGTGCAGCCGGACCGACGCGTTCCCCCGGTCGACCAGTTCGTCCGTCACGCCGAACCCGGCCAGCATCTCCAGGGTGCGGGGCTGGATGGCCGGGGCGCGTGACTCCCTGACGCGGTCCAGTGAGCGGTCGACGATCCGGAACAGGGTGTCGTACGCGCGGAGCTGTGTCGCGAGTGCGAGTCCGGTCGGGCCCGCGCCCACCACGAGCACGTCCAGGGGTGCGGTCATGGGACCAACCGTAGGCGCCGCCGTGCGGCGTGCCGGGGCCCTCCGCTGCGTGTCCTCGACGGAGGGCTCCCGTCCGGTGGTGCCGGCTCAGACCTCCAGGTCGTTCTCGATCCGGCGCAGCTGGTGGCGGGCCATCGCCAGGTTCGCGCGGCTCGCGTCGAGCACGAGGTACAGGAACAGTCCGCTGCCGCCGCGCCCCTTGAGCAGGCGGATGAGGTGGTACTGGGAGTTCAGGGTGATCAGGATGTCCTCGATCTCCTCCTTCAGGCCCAGGAGTTCCATGGTGCGCAGCTTGGCCCGTACGACATCGGTGTTGCCGGCGGCGGCGACTTCCAGGTTGAAGTCCTTGGTGCCGCCGAGGGTGCCGAGCGCCATGCCGCTGGTGTAGTCGACGAGTGCCACGGCCGTCGCTCCGTCGATGGAGCTCAGGCATTCCTTCAGCGCGGTCTCCGTGTTGGCCATGCGGGCGGTTCCTTTCGTTCGGTGTTCTTCAGTGGGTCAGGCGGTTCTGGTGGGCAGGTGGTCCTGGGTGGCTCAGATGCCGGTCTGCGGGTGCGGTTGGTGGGTGGGCCGCTGCGGGGTGCGTACCGGGAGGGTGCCGATGGGGCGGGCCGTGACCGGGGGCGCCGCCGCGAGGTGTTCGGCGGGCGCGGGCCGGTCGGCGTGGCGCCCGGTGCCCGGCCCGACGTTCGTGGCCACCAGGTCGGCGATCCGGGCGCCGCTGCGCCGTCCCTCCAGGTGGAGGCGGCCGACGTTGACGCGGTCCTCGGCGAGGAGGGTGAGGACGGCGGTCGTTCCGGCCGCGTAGGTGGCGACATAGCCTCCGGAGCCGCGTACCAGCAGTTCGCGGAAGTCGCCGCGGGCCGCGGTGTCGGTCATGCGGTGGGCGACGCCGAGGGCGGCGGCGGTGAGCGCCGCGAGTCCCTCCGGTTCGGTGTCCGGGACGTCGTGGGCCAGGACGAGTCCGTCGACGGTGGCCGCGAGCGAACCGGTCAGGCGGGGTATGCGGGTGCGGAGCCGACGCAGTTCGTCGAGGACGTCGGTCTCGACGGCCATGAGCAGTCTCCTTTCGGCACGCTGTCGTCGCGCGCGGATCACAGTGCCTCCAAGGCGTGCAGGAGCCGTCGCAGCAGTGCGGTGTCGGGCTCGTCCGGTGCCGTGGGACGAAGGGCGGGGCCCGGTTCGGCGGACACGGGTGCGGGGGCAAGGGCGGGGGCGGGGGCAGAGGCAGGGGCGGGGGCGGGGACGGGGACTTCGGGGACGATCAGCCCGGCGGCGGCCAGGCGGCGGAGTTCGACGAGGGTGTGGAAGGTGCGGCAGGCGAGGGCGGTGGCGATCTGGGCGGCGGTGCGGACACCGTCCACCTGGGCGAGGATGCGGCTGCGGCGGGCCGGCAGGTCCGCCGGGTCGGTGCCGGGCACGCGGGCGAGCGGGGCGAGGTCGATGGCGGGCTCGGGCCATATGTGGTGCAGCTGTTCGCGACGGCGTCTCGACTCGCGCAGGACGCTGTCCACCGGCACGGCACGGACCGCGCCGAGCCAGTGCGTGGCTCCGGGGCGGAAGCGGAGGGCCGGTCCGTCGTGGGCGAGGACGAAGTACGCCGCGTCGAAGAGGGCACCCAGGTGGCACAGTTCGAGCGCGCCGGCGGCGAGGTGGCCGCTGTCCACCAGCTGACGGCCGACGCGGCAATCGCGGCCGGCCTCGTCGATGGCCTCCCACCAGCCATCCGGGGGAAGCGCTCCGCTGTGGGTGAGCAGATCGCCGATGTCGGGGGTGAGGGCGGACTCGACATGGACGACGCGCCCCGCGGCCAGGTAGACGATCCCCGCCTCGGTGGACAGGGCGCCGCTCGCGCCCTGCGCGGCGAGGGTGCCGAGCAGGGCCGAAGCCGGTTCGTCCGTGCGTGAGGTCCGGGTCGGCGTGATCATCCGAGCACCAGTCTGTCCGCCATCTCGGCCAGCCGGATGCGGGCCAGGGCGAGGTTGCCCTCGCCGCGGTCGAGCCACAGATGCAGGAACACCGTGCTGTCGAAGGTCGTGGTGACGAACCTGAGCAGGTGGTACGCGTCGGTGTTCGTGATGATCAGGTCCTGTACTGGTGGTTCCTTGCCGGACGCTCCGCCCGCGTCGCCGCCGGCCGGGGCGAGCACGCCGCTCTCCGTGGCGAGGCGGGCGAGTTCGGCGGTCTCCGCGGCCGCCGCCTCCAGGTCGCCGCCCGGTGCGTCACCCACCGCGCCCAGGGCGAGACCGCTGATCCAGTCGACCACCGCCGCCCCTCGCGCACCGGGCAGCCGCATGGCCTCCAGCAGACTCTCGTCGATTCCGGGCACGCCGAATCCCCTCCCCTGCACGGTCGTTCCCGCGAACGTGAGCACGACACTACGGAACGTGCTCGGCCCAGGTGAAGGCTTTGGCATTTTCCAAAGGAATGTGCAGTGGAGCCAGTAAGGGGGCGAACGGGATCGATCCGAAGCGAGCAGGACCTGTCGCGCCAGGCTCCATGGCTTCCGTTCCATGGCCTGACTTGGTGCTTCAGCGAGTCGGGCCCCGCAATCCACGCTCCACGGCGAGTCGCATGGTCGGGCAAAGGCCGCGTACCACGTAGGTCAGCGCATCGATGCGTTCACCGACGACCCGGCGACCGCCCCGTATCAACTCGTCGTCGGCCGGTGACGTCCCCGTTCGGATCGTCGGCCAGCGCGATGGCCGTGGTGATCCGTTTTCCCACGGGTTCGCGGTGGACTGCGAAACTCTGGCCGACCGCCATGACGATCTCCAGCCCGTGCCGGCCGATCCGCATCGGGTCGGGCGGGAGGATCGCCGGCGGCGTCGGGTTGCTGTCCCACACGGTCACCTCCACCGCGCCGCCGTCGACTTCCAGCGTCAGCAGGCAAGGACCGGGGGCGTACTTGCGGGCGTTGGTCACCAGCTCGCTGACCACGAGCTGCACCATGCCCATCGCGCGCCCTGACACCGGCAGCCCGTGTACGGCCTGGACATCGGTGAGGAAGCGGCGGGCCAGATCGCGGGCGACGGCAATGTCCTCGCTGCCCTCGAACGCCCCCGACACCGATACGAGGTTCTCCACCCGAGCCTGCCCGCCCTCACCGCCCGCCGTCTGCTCCATGCCGGCCCACCCCCTGCATCCAAACGTGCTGCGACCCGTTTACCCCCGAACCTTCACATCAGGCGTCGGGACTCAGTCAGAGGTGACGTCTCTGAGGTCCTTCCTGTTCCGGCGTCTACAGGCTGAGGCATGTGTCACAACCGTGCTGTGCCTGTCGCGTCGGCGGGAAAACGAGTTGGCAACCCAAAAGGAGGCTGACGTGGCACGCGATCGGATCGGACTGGCCGAGGTGTTGGCAACGGCGGAGGACGCCGCACCGGTGGCCTCCCTCGATGTCGTGGCGCGCAACCTGCGCGACCGGTTCGGCGCGCGGCACGTGTCGTTCCTGTGCGTCGACGTCGTCGGCCAGCGCCTGCTGCGGGTCAGCGAGGAGACGACTACGCGACAGGAGCGCCGCGCCGAACAGGTTCCCTTCGACGACAGCATCTACGACGAGGTCCTGCGCGCCCAGGAACTGGTGCAGGCTCCGGAGGGCGAGCGCGGGCAGCGGGTGCTCGCCCCCGTCACCAACCGCGGCGACGCCGTCGGTGTCCTGGAGCTGCTCCTTCCCCAGGTCACACAGGATGTGCTGGAGCAAGTGGAAGAGGCCGCGCACGCGCTGGCGTACATCATCGTCACCGACCGCCGCTTCACCGACCTCTACCACTGGGGCAACCGCACCACCTCGGTCAGCCTGGCCGCGGAGATCCAGCGTCAGCTGCTGCCTTCGGCGCCTTCGTGCGAGGCCGCCGAGTTCGCCCTCGCCGGCGCCCTCGTCCCGGCCGCCGACATCGCCGGTGACACCTACGACTACGCCGTCGACCAAGACACCCTGCACCTTTCCATCACCGATGCCATGGGGCACGACGTCGACGCCGCCCTCATGGCCACCCTCCTGGTCAATGCCTCCCGCGGCGCCCGCCGCGCCGGGACCGACCTCGCCGAACAGGCCCGCCAGACCCACCAGGCCCTCCTCGACCACGGCAGACGGACTTTCGCCACCGGCCAGCTGCTGCGCATCGCCCTGGACGGGACCGGCGCCCGGCTCGTCAACGCGGGCCACCCCTGGCCCCTACGACTGCGCGACGGCACGGTCGAGGAACTGCGCCTCGCCGTGGACCTGCCCTTCGGCGTCGCCGCGTACAAGGGCCCCTACAAGGTCCAGGACCTCGACCTGCGCCCCGGTGACCGCCTCGTGCTCTACACCGACGGCATGCAAGAGCGCCAAGCGCAAAAAGTCGACCTCCCCGGCCTGATCCGTGACACCGCCGCCGAACACCCGCGCGAGGTCGCGCGCAATCTGGCCACCACCGTCACCGACGCCTGCAACGGCCACCCGGAAGACGACGCCACCGTGCTGTGCCTGGACTGGCGCGGCCCGCGTCCGGCAGGCCACCGCGCGAACGCCGGGACCGACACCTGACCGAGTCCGCGAGGACGTCGCGGATCCTGCGGCGAAGGCCGGGTGAGACTGGAAGAGCGCCAGGGTCCCGGTCCGCAAGGCGGGCCGCGGCTCGTCAGGCCGTGCGACGCGTAGATCTCCTGTTCAGTGACGCGCGTGTCCTCGGTGGCGAAGCCCCGTCCTGCTCGCCCCAACACCACCCCCGCCGTCGTGACTTCTCCACGGCTCGGCCTTGGGGGGAGAAAAGGATCGAGGGAGGAAAACTCTCCCTGCCAGGGCGTCACTGGCGGTGCCAGACTGCCGGGCAGGACCGGCCGCGGCGGTGATCTGCACGGTCGTCCAGGTCCTGCGGCGACGACGGTCCCGCCTCCTGCCGTGCCGCTGTGCGCGGCATGATCCGTCCGCGATGCGAAGGCTTACGCATGTCCACTGAAGTCCACGAGTCTGCCGTTCCGCCCCCGCCGGAGCCGGTGAGTCCTCGCCGGCCCCCAGTCGGCGCACCTTCATCGCCGCCACTGGCGTGGTCGGCGGTTCCGTCGTTGCAGGCGGTGTGATCGGGGGGACACATCTTCTCGGCCCGGAGGAGGCGGCCGCCGCCGACACGTCGCCCTCCAGCCCTGTGTCCCTGACGGTGAACGGCACCCGGCGAACTGTGACGGTGGACAGGTGTTCCAGGACGACCGGGTGCTCTTCCAAGGCCAGCCGGTCGCCGTCGTCGTCGCCACCACTCTGGAGGCCGCACAGCACGGCGCGAGCCTGGTCAAGGTCGAGTATGACGCCGAAAAGCCCTCGACCGACCTGCGCGAGGCCGAGCCGGGCAAACCGACGACTTACGCGCGCGGCGACGCGGACGCCGGGTTGCGCGACGCGGCCGTACGCCTGGATGTGACGTACCAGTTGGCGCGCAACCACCACAACCCGATGGAGCCACACGCCACGATCGCCCGCTGGGACGGCGACAAGCTCACCGTCTGGAACAAGACCCAGTGGGTGATGGGCACCCGCGACGAGATCGCCGCCGTGTTCGACCTGCCCGCGGACGCGGTGCGAGTCGTCTCCCCCTTCGTCGGGGGCGGCTTCGGCAGCGGGCTGCGCTGCTGGCCGCACACGATCGTCGCCGCTATGGCCGCGCGGGAGACGAAGCGCCCGGTCAAGCTCGTGCTCGGCCGTCGTCAGATGTACTTCGGCACCGGTTTCCGGCCCTCCTACGAGTACCGGCTGCGACTGGGCAGCGACCGGCGCGGCCGGCTGACCGCCGCGACCCACGAGATCGACGCGGAGACCTCGTCGTACGAGACGTTCGCCGAGGGGGTCATGGCGCCCGGGCAGATGCTCTACAGCACGCCCCACGTCAGCCAGACGTACCGGCAGGTGCCGCTGGATGTGAACACGCCGATCTGGATGCGCGGCCCCGGCTTCGCGTCGGCGTCGTTCGTCATCGAGTCTGCGATGGACGAGCTCGCCCACAGGCTCGGCGTGGACCCGATCGAGTTGCGCCGGCGCAACGAGCCGTCCGAGGACGAGGCGAAGAACCTGCCGTTCTCGACCCGGCGGCTGCGCGAGTGCTACACGGTCGGTGCCCGGGAGTTCGGCTGGGATCGCCGTGACCCCAGGCCCCGTTCGACGCGTGACGGGGACTGGCTGGTCGGTCTGGGGATGGCGGCCGGCGTCTACGATCCCGGGCGTTTCCCCGCGGAGGCCCGTGCCCGCCTCCATGCCGACGGCACCGCCGTGGTCGAGGCGGCCACCACTGACATGGGGCCGGGCACCTACACCTCCCAGACTCAGGTGGTCGCCGACGCGCTCGGTCTGACCATGCGTACGGTGACCTTCCGGCTCGGCGACTCCCTGTATCCGCAGACCGGCCCGCACGGCGGCTCGTCGACCATGGCCAGTGTCGGCTCCGCCGTCGTCGACGCCTGCAACCAGGTGCGGCGTCAGGCGGTCGAACTGGCCGTCGAGGACGAAGAGTCGTCGCTGCACGGAGTGCCGGCCGGCGAGGTCGTCGTGCGCAACGGACGGCTGCACGTGCGGGGCAACCCGGCGCGCGGTGAGACGTACCGCAGTCTGCTGGCCCGCCACGACCGCTCCCACCTGGAAGCACGCGGCACCTACGCCGGTCCGCCGACTCCCGAACGGGAGTCCTACAACGCCTACAACGCGACCTTCGCCGAGGTCGCCGTCGACGCGACCCTGGGGCTGGTGCGGGTGCGGCGGATGCTCGGGGTGTACGACGCGGGCCGCATCATCAGCCCGAAGCTCGCCGAGAGCCAGGCGATCGGCGGCATCGTGGGCGGCATCGGCACCGCTCTGCTGGAGCACACGGTCACCGACCACCGTGACGGGCGGATCGTCAAACGCCAACCTCGCCGACTACCTCGTGCCCGTGAACGCCGATGTCCCCGAGGTCCGGGCGATCTACCTGGACGGCGAGGACAACGCGGGCAACGCGCTGGGGGTGAAGGGGCTCGGCGAGGTCGTCCAGGTGGGGGTGGCGGCCGCGATCGGCAACGCGGTCTTCAACGCCACCGGCCGCCGGGTCCGTGAACTGCCCATCACCGCCGAGGCGTTGATCTGAGCCGACTACCCGGGCCGCCGCCGCGTGACGGCGCTCCCCCGCGGCGCGGTGGCGGCCCCTCATCCCTTGCACGAAGGACCCGTTCATGCTGAACATCGCGGACACACTGCACCGTTGGTGCCGCGAGGGACGCCCTTTCGCCCTGGCCACTGTCGTCGACGTCACCGGCAGTGCACCCCTGCCGGTCGGCACGTCGGTCGCGGTGGACGAGGGCGCAACGCCGTCGGCAGCATCTCCGGCGGCTGCGTCGAAGGCGCGGTCTACGAACTGTGCCGACAGGTGCTCAGCGACCGGGGAGCCCCGCAACGCGCCCGCTTCGGGTACTCCGACGACGCCTTCGCCGTAGGACTGACCTGCGGCGGAGACCTCGACGTCCTCGTCCAGTGCGTCGATCCCGCGGTCCAGGCGCACCTCGCCGCCGCCCTCGCCGACGTCGTCCAGGGCCGCCCCACCGCCGTGGCCCAGGTGGTGGCCGGCCCCCGCGGCCTCATCGGCTCCGCCCTGAGCGTCGTCGCCGGCGGCAGCGTCACCTACGGCACCCTGGACGGCGGGCCGGCGGACAAGCTGGTGGCCGGAGGGGGCCCGGGCCCTGCTGCGGGCCGGGCGTACCACCCGTGTCACGGTCGGCGGGAACGGGGACGGCTGCCCCGAACCGATGACCGTCCTCGTCCACGTCCACGCGTCCCGCCCCCGCATGCTGATCTTCGGTGCCGTCGACTTCGCCGCCGCACTCAGCCAGGCCGGCCACTTCCTCGGCTACCGGGGTCACCGTGTGCGACGCCCGCCCCGTCTTCGCCACGCCCGCCCGCTTCCCGTACGCCGACGAGGTCGTGGTCGACTGGCCCCACCGCTCCTTGTCACAGACGGCCGTGGACTCTCGCACCGCCGTCTGCGTCCTCACCCACGACGCCAAATTCGACATCCCGCTGCTGCGGCTCGCCCTCGACCTGCCGGTGGGCTACGTCGGCGCGTTGGGCTCCCGGCGCACCCACGACGAACGCCTCCGCCTGCTGAGCGAGGCCGGCGTTTCCGACGAACAGCTCGCCGGCCTGCACTCCCCGATCGGCCTCGACCTCGGCGCCCGCACCCCCGAGGAGACGGCCGTCTCCATCACCGCGGAGATCATCGCCCACACCAACCGGGGCACGGGGCGGCCCCTGTCCCGGGCCACCGGACCGATCCACCGGCCGCTTCCCCCACTGAAGCCCCACCGGCCTGTGGAAGTGCCAATGCCACCGAATGTCCTCCACGACCGGCGTCGACTGAGGCGGCGGCATCGGTCAGCGGAGGGTTGAAGAGGGCGCCATGTTCTGCTCGGTGGCCCAGGAGGCGAGGATGCGCAGCCGCTCGTGGGTGGGAGAACCGGGAGCGGCCGTCCAGACGGTCAGGTGCTGGTCGGGGTCGGTGTTGGCGGTGAGAGTGTCCCAGTCCAGGACGAGTTCTCCCACGACCGGATGGTTCAGGGTCTTGGTGCCCACGGTGCGGGCGGCGACGTGGTGGTTGCCCCACCACTGGGCGAACTGCTTGTCCCGTGTGGACAGTTCACCGACCAGCTCGATGAGACGGGGATCCTCGGGATACTTCGCCGCCTCCATCCGCACCTGCGCCACGGCGATCCGCGCCGAGCTCTCCCAGTCCGCGTACAGGCTGCGCATCGCCGGATCGGTGAAGATGAGGCCGGGCATCCGAAGCCCGGCCCCGGCACTGTCCCTCGCCACCAAGGACTCACCGTGACCACATTCGCCCTCATCGGTGCGTCGCTCTCATCGCCCGCAACACCCAGCGCCTGGACAGCCTGACGGCCGAGCTGGCGCGCGACGGCATCGAGGCCCGCGGCTTCGCCGCCGACGTCCTCGACGTCGAATCCCTGACCGCGGCCCTGGACGCAGCCGGGACCTCGCTGGGGACCGTCGAAATCCTTCAGTACAGCCCCGTGCCCCGAGCCGACTTCATGAAGCCGGTCCTGGACACCGGCGCCGACGATCTCGACGCCCCGCTCGCCTTCTCCGTCAAGGGCCCCGTCACCTGCGTGAACGCCGTCCTGCCCGGCATGCGAGACCTGGGACGCGGCACGCTGTTGTTCGTCAACGGCGGCAGCGCCGTACGACCCAACCCGAACGTCGCCGGCACCTCGGTCGCCTTCGCCGCCGAGAGCGCCTACGCCCGCATGCTCCACGACACCCTCGCCGCCGAGAACATCCACGCCGCGCAGCTGATCGTCCCCGGCTCCATCCGGCCCGACGCCGAACACAGCAGCCCCGACGCCCTGGCCCGGCGCCTGTTCGACATCCACACGGAGCGCGACGGCTTCCGCCACTACTCCGAGCCCCTGCCCGGCTGAATCCCTGGCCGCCCCGTGATGCCGACCGCGTTTTCCGCCCTGGCAGCCCGTGGTGCCGTAGCCGCGGCCCTTGTGCTTGCCGTCACCGCCTGCACCGACAACTCGCCCGCCGCCTCCTCCGCGTCGTCCCCTTCGGGACAGCAACAGACGCCGACACGCCCGGCATCCACCGCATCGTCCGACAGGAACACCGCCATGAACATCCAGGTCACCATCGACGGCCAACCGGTCGATGCCACCCTCGACGACAACACCGTAGCCCGCGACTTCGCCTCCCTGCTCCCGCTCAGCCTCGATCTGGAGGACTTCCACCAGACGGAGCGGATCGCTTATCCCTCGCGCAAGCTCGACATCTCCGGCGCCCCGGCCCCGGTCGCACCGAAGGCCGGTGACCTGGCCTACTACGCGCCCTGGAGGACCAGGTCGCCGCCGCGGTCGACCGCACCGTGGAGACCTTCGGCCGCCTCGACATGGCCTACAACAACGCGGGCATCCAGATCCCGCCCAGCGACGCCGCCGACGAACACGCCGAACGCTTCGACCGCGTCAACGCCATCAACCTCCGCGGCGTATGGGCCTGTATGAAGCACGAACTGCGGCACATGCGTGCCCAGGGCAGCGGAGCCATCGTCAACTGCTCCTCGCTCGGCGGCCTGGTCGGCCTGCCCGGCCGCGCCTCCTACCACGCCTCCAAACACGGCGTGATCGGTCTGACCACCAGCGCCGCACTCGAATACGCCCCGCGCGGCATCCGCGTCAACGCCGTCTGCCCCGGCACCATCGACACTCCCATGGTCAGCGACATGATCGCCAAGGGAGAACTCGACCGCGCCGAGGCCGAAGCCAACCCGCCCATCAACCGGCTCGGTACCGCCGACGAGATCGCCCAGGCCGTCCTGTGGCTGTGCAGCCCCGGGGCCGGCTTCGTCGTCGGAGTCGCCCTTCCCGTCGACGGCGGCTACGTCGCCCGATAAGGGCGGGCCAGGAGCCGACGATGTCGTACCCCGGGTCGCGTTGCCGCCGGAGCACGGCAGCGGACCACACACCGTCGGTTCCGGAGCCCACGCCGCACGAAGTACGACTTCGTCGCATCAGTCCTCGTGCGCTTCCCCGGTTGCGAGAAGGTCGCGCACGTCGGGACCACGCCAGAGCCGGCGGAAGTGCACGGCCAGGGCTGGAACACCTGGACCTGGTCAGACGGGGCTCCTCTCCGGGCTCGCCCACACTCAGGCCAGCAGGACGTCCTCGCCCGCCGTCACGGGGACGACCTGCTCTGCCGACGGCGCCTCGGCCTTCACCGGCGTCCCGAAGTCCGACAGCGTCATCGTCGTCATGGCCTTCACACCGCCGAAGCAGGACAGCCGGGCCTGGACCGCGCGCCCCTTCCCGTCGACCCACACGTCCGCGTAGACGGGCATGTCGTCGCCCAGCTTCTCGCGCAGGTCGTCCAGCCCCTGTTTCGTATCCGTCGTCATCCGGAGCGTCGCGGTGGCGTGGTCGATCGTGCCCCGGTAGTGCACCGCAGGGGCGCCGTTCACCTGCTCCTCGCCCTCGTTCGACACCTGCCGCATCGCCTTCACCTGGCGGAGCAGGTGCTCGGGGTCGTTCAGCGGCGCCCGCAGGAAGTAGCGGGTCTGGGCCTCGCTGCGGACGGCCGAGGCCCACTCGCTCCCGTCCACCGCCCGCGAGCCCCGCACATAGACGGTGTCGCCGACGAAGACCTCCTCGACGGGGTCCATGCCGCTGTCCTCGAACTCCACCGTCAGCCGGCCCCTGTCATCCCCCAGGTCGAAGGCGCCGGCGATCGTGAAGACGTACGTCGTGGGGCTGTCGGCGGACCGCAGTTCGATCTTCTCGTCCACGCGGGCGCTGTCCGCGCTCGTCTTCTCTATCGCGGCGCGCACGGCCGCCCCGTGATCCACGGCCTTCTCCGCACTCTCCCCCGAGTGATTGTCCGGACCGCCGGAACAGGCGGTGCAGAGCAGGAGGACAGCAGCGGAGAGGACGAAGGCGCGACGCATGGGCTCTCCGAGGAATCGTTTCTGGGCAGGATGGGGCCCGACAGGGCCGGTAGATCTTCGCACAGGCGCAGAACACTGGCCCAGCGGTCGGGCGCGCCTCCGCCCCGCGCCGGGTAATCGTCGAGGTTTGCCGAAGCTGTAGAAGTTGCCGGTCACCCGTCCTCTGCCAACTCCTGCGCGAGGCCGGGGAGTCGGGCTGAGCGCAGCGAGGCATGAGTGGGGGCACCGGGCACATCGGCCGGCCGGCCGACGGCGGACTCCTCGCGCAGCACCGGCACCCACCTCCGCACCGGGCATGTCGGCATGCGATCCATCCGGTTCGGGGACGTGAAGCCCTGCGAGTAGGGAGAGCGACCAGACCGGCTGGGCCGCGCCCCCAGGAGAGCGCCGCGGCAGCGACGACCGTCTCCGCCTTTCGGCGGCACCGCCCCTACGGCGGTCCTGTCCATCGCTGACGTCACGGCCCGCACTGCCTCGGTCGCCGCCCTCTCGGCGCCCTGAGTGCAAGGCTCGCTCCGGCATGAATCTCCCTCATCGACCGCCGCCCCCTGGGGACCGACTGACCGCGGCCGATCTCGCGCAGCCCGAGCGGCTGCAAATATTTGGCTAGCCACATGTTTGCTGTTACCGTGATTACGTGGCCAGCCACCTAAGTGGGTGGTGGCACAAGAGGAGTCGTCATGAAAGCCATCCTGTTCGACCGTTTCGGAGGCACGGAAGTGCTGCGCGAGGCGGACATCGAGGTCCCGCAGCCCGGCCCCGGGCAGGTCCGCGTCCGGGTCAGGGCGGCCGGACTGAACGCCCTGGACGGCAAGATCCGCTCCGGGACACTGGAGGCCGTGTTCCCGACGCCGCTGCCCTCCGTCCCGGGTCACGAGCTCGCCGGGGTGGTGGACGCCGTGGGTGAGGGCGTGCGCGACGTGCGGGTGGGTGACGAGGTGCTGGGCTGGTCGGACACCGGCTCGTACGCCGAGTACGCGCTGGCCACCACCGTGGCCCCCAAGCCCGCCGGCCTCGACTGGCAGCACGCGGTCGCGCTCCCCGTGGCGGGCGCGACGGCCGAGCGGGTGCTGGACCTGCTCGGCGTCACCGCCGGGGAAACCGTGCTGATGCACGGCGCGGCCGGAGCGGTCGGAACCCTGGCGGTCCAGCTCGCCACGGCCCGCGGGGCGCGTGTCATCGGCACCGCCGGGCCCGCCAACCAGGACTACCTCGCCGCGCTCGGCGCCACCGCGACCGTGTACGGCGAGGGCCTGGTCGAGCGGGTCCGGGCGCTCGCCCCCGACGGCGTGGACGCGGTGTTCGACGTGGCGGGGAAGGGAGCCCTGGAGGACTCCATCGCCCTGCGCGGCGGCACCGAGCGCATCGTCACCATCGCCGACTTCCGCGCCCACCAGCTCGGCATCACCTTCGCCAACAGTCCTCAGGAACGCTCGGCCGCCCGCCTGGCCGCCCTCGCCCAGGACGCCGCGACCGGCAAGGTCGTCACCACCGTCACCGCCTACCCGCTCCACCAGGCCGCCACGGCCCAGCAGGTCAGCGACGCCGGACATGTCCGGGGCAAGCTCGTCCTCACCCTCGGCTGATCACCCCAAAGGCACCGGCCAGGGCACGGCCGACCTTGTCACCGTCGTTGCCCTCGCGCCGGCCAACCCGGACCCGGCCGAGCGGCTACGCTCTGACGCGTCGCTGAACACCCCGACCCGGCGACCTTCTACGGCGGCGGAGTGGCCGGCTACACCGACTACCCCACCCACACCGTCTGAGGAACCGAACCATGCCCGCCCCCACACCCCGCGTCCCCGCCACGGCCGGCGAAGGGCCGATGAGCTACGCGATCTTCCAGCTCGCCCGCGCTCACCGCGCCCGCGCCGCCGCCATGCTCCGCGAGATGGACCTGCATCCCGGACAGGAACTGCTGCTGATGCACCTCCTGGACCGGGACGGTCAGACCCAGTCCGAGCTGCTCGAAAGCGTCGGACTGGACCACTCCACCGTCTCCAAGTCCCTACGCCGCATGCAGGACGCCGGCCTGCTCGTCCGCGAGCCTGCCCAGCACGACCGGCGCGTCATGGTCGTCCACCTCACCGACAAGGGCCGTGCCATGCGCGAGCCCCTGGCAGCCATGTGGCGGGCCCTGGAGGAGACCTCCGCGCTGAACCTGTCGGCGGAGCAGGCAGAGTCCTTCGTCCGTACCGCCTACGCCATCGCCGACGCGATCAACAGCCGCCCTCTTCCGCAGGAAGAAGCCAAGTAACTCCCCCCGGTCGCGCCCCGTTACGACCTGGAGGTAAGGCAGGCTTCCCGATTCCCGGGAGAACTCCGGTGAGCCGAGCCGGTGGACCGACGGCGCTCACGTCCCGCGGGCACCACTGCTCCGCCCGCCCGATCCCCCCACTACTGACCTGATGCAAAGTGAGGCCCCCATGACCACCACCCTCCCGGTCCTCGTCGTCGGCGCGACCGGCTCCCTCGGGGGCAAGGTCGTCGACGAACTGCTGGGGCGCGGCAAGAACGTCCGCGCCCTGGTCCGGCCCACCACCGACGCGAGCAGGCTCGAAAGCCGGGGTGTCGGGATCGCCCGCGGCGACATGCTCGACCTCGACTCCCTCGTCGCCGCGATGAACGGCGCCGATGCCGTCATCACCACCGCCGCCGGCTACACCCGCGGCGGCAAGAACGCGCACGACATCGACACCGTCGGCAACGCCAACCTCGCCGAGGCCGCCCACCGCACCGGCATCCGAAGGTTCGTCCTGACCAGCATCCTCACCAGCGACCAGACGCCCGGTGTCCCGCACTTCTGGCACAAGAAGCTCGCCGAGGACAAGCTCGAACAGCTCGGCGTCCCGTTCGTCGCCCTGCGCCCAGGGGCGTTCCTCGACCAGGTCGCGAGCATGGCGGGCGACCCGGTCGACAAGGGCCGCATGGTGTGGATCGGCAAGGCCACCGTCCCTCTGACCTTCGTCCACACCTCCGATCTCGCGGCGTACCTGGCGGCCGCGGTCGACGTCGAGGCCGAGGCCGGTGAGCGGATCGACATCGGCTGGGACCGTCCGGTCAGCATGCGAGAGGTGGCCGACGTGATGGGCCGCCGGGCCGGAAAGAAGATCAAGGTGGTGGCCGTCCCGTCCGCCGTCGCCCGCGCCGCAGGAGCGGTCGCCAGCCGCTTCATGCCCCTGATCAAAGACCTGGCTGCGATGTTCCGCTGGTTCGAGACCGGCCGCTACGTCGCCGACCCCCGCCGGCAGGAGCAGCTGTTCGGCCCCGTCCCCACGGCCGAGGATGCCCTCGCCCGATTCACCGACGAGCTGGGCAAGGCGCAGCACCGGTGACGGGCCGGGCGACACCGCTCGCCGCCGGCTCTGCTTCAGCTCCCGAGTTGTTCGGACAGGTAAACCTGCCTGCCCGCACGTGTGCCCCCGGCCGGATCCACCGAGCCGGGGGCACACAGGCCTGGGTGACGAAGGTCAGTCGAGAGTCGGGTAGTCGGTGTAGCCGGTGTGGTCACCGCCGTAGAAGGCGGCCGGGTCCGGGCTGTTGAAGGGACCGCCGGCGGCCAGCCGCTCGGGCAGGTCGGGGTTGGCCAGGAACAGGGCGCCGTAGGCGATCAGGTCGGCGGTGCCGTCCTCGATCAGCTGCAGCTCCTCCGGGCCCGTGGGCCGCGGGGCGGTGAAGGGGTTGAGGATGTAGGTGCCCGGGAACTGCTTGCGCAGGCGGAGGGTCAGGTCGCGGATCTCGGGGGCCTCCATCTGGTGCAGGTAGGCCAGGCCCAGCGGGGCGAGCGCGTCGACCAGTGCGGTGTAGGTCGCCTCCACGTCGACCCGGTCGGACTCGTCGATGTCGTTGAAGGGGTTTCCGGGGGAGATGCGGAAGCCGACCTTGTCCGCGCCGATGGCCGCGGCGACGGCCTTGGCGGTCTCGACGGCGAAGCGGATGCGGGCCTGCGGCGAACCGCCCCAACCGTCGGTGCGCTGGTTGGAGTTCGGCGCGAGGAACTGGTGGATGAGGTAGCCGTTGGCGCCGTGCAGCTCCACGCCGTCGAAGCCGGCCTCGATCGCGTTGCGCGCGGCGGAGGCGAAGTCGGCGATCGTCTCGAGGATCTCGGCCTCGGTGAGTTCCTTCGGCGTCACGAAGTCCTGCGGGCCGCTCTGCGTGTAGACCTGCCCCTTGGCTGTGGCGGCGGACGGGCCGACCGGCTGAAGGCCCGTGAGGCTCGGGTGGCCGATCCGGCCGGTGTGCATCAGCTGCAGGTAGATCACACCGCCCTCCGCGTGCACGGCGTCCGTCACCCTGCGCCAGGCCGCGACCTGCTCGGCCGAGTGGATGCCCGGCGTGTCGGGGTAACCCTGGCCGATCACCGACGGCTGGACGCCCTCCGTGACGATGAGACCGGCACTCGCCCGCTGCGCGTAATAGGTCACCATCAGGTCGGTCGGGCACTGCCCGGGACCGTACGCGCGACTGCGGGTCATCGGAGCCATCACGATGCGATTGGCCAGTTGCTTGCCACTGAGGTCGTAGGACTGGAATGCCGTCGACATGATTACCTTCCTCGTCTCACAGGCGGGCCACCGCTTACCGCAGCCCATGACGTACCAGCGCCGATTGCGTGGTTTACTGTCTGAACAAGTAAACACCACAGAACCATCCCCCCGCACCCGTGATCCACGTCACTCGGATCGTCTATGAGCAGCCCAAAGGGACTCGTCACAGGTGTGGAGACCCAGTAGGGCAGTAATTTCTACTTGTTCGAGCAAGCCCAGGCCACCCAGCGAGGAAGAAATGACCCAGCCGGAGAAAACGGACGCAAGTGGCTCGGCCACAGCCCGGACGACGGCGTCGGCGGGCGGCCCCTTGCCGCTGCCACCGTCCGTCGCGGCCGGTCCCCTCAGTCACGCGATCCTCCGCGTGGCCCGCGTGCACCGCATGCTCGCCGGGCAGCTGCTGCGTCGGGTCGGTCTCCATCCAGGACAGGAACTGGTCATGATGCAGCTGTGGGACCGCGGCCCCCAGCGTCAGAC
The DNA here is from genome assembly GCF_030816955.1 of Streptomyces africanus. NCBI lineage: Bacteria > Bacillati > Actinomycetota > Actinomycetes > Kitasatosporales > Streptomycetaceae > Streptomyces > Streptomyces africanus. The sequence goes on from NZ_JAUSYP010000001.1 coordinate 343,813, forward strand.
CGACCTCGTCCGCCTGCTCGGCTCCGACGCCGCCACCATGACCCGCACCATTCAACGCCTGGAGAACGCGGGCTTCGTACGCCGCCGCCCCTCCACCAGCGACAAGCGGGCCACCATCGTGGAACCCACGGCCGCCAGCAACGCTCTGCGGCAAGAGGTGGAGCACGCGTGGCTCGATCTGGAGGCCAGCGTCGTCAATGACCTGACCCCCAAGGAGCAGGCCGAGGCTCTAGAGGCCCTGAGCCGGATCGAGGCCGGCCTCACACGGGCCGCGACACAAGTCGACTGAGGTACCGCACACCGGATCCGGAGCCGCTGTCCTGCGGATCGGGGATCAGCCGTCCGCCGCCACCTGGGCCTACCTCCTTCACACGCAGCGGAGCCGCTGCCTCGATCGCCGCCCGGCCCTGGTCAGAAGGCCGCCGCGGCGCTGTGCAGGTTCTTGGCGGCCAGGGCGAGCCCTTCGGTCCGGGAGTAGGCGGCGTCCTCGTGCTCGATGTTGACGGCCATGCCGGGGTCGATCTCGGCGAGGGCGCGCAGGAACTCGGTCCAGAAGGGGACGTCGTTGCCGAGGCCGACCGCCACGAACTTCCAAGCCGGGTTCTCCGGCCAGGCGTTGCACCAGAAGCCGTACCCCGTGGGCACCTTGCCCGGCGCGTCGGCCGGCACCCGGGTGAAGGACGTGTCGAGCACGCCGCGGATGTCGGCGCCCGGGCAGAGCACCGCGTCCTTGGCTGCGGCGTGGAAGACCAGCGGGCCGAGCCACTTGATGCAGGCGACGACGTCCATGCCCTGCCACATCAGATGGGAGGGGTCCATCTCGGCGCCGACGTTCGTCAGGCCCCCCTCGTCGACGAGCCGCTTCAGCGTGACGGGAGAGAAGACGAGATTGTGCGGATGCATCTCGACAGCGACCCGGACGTCGTTCTCGCGGGCCAGAGCGTCGATCTCCTTCCAGAACTCGACGGCCACGCCCCACTGGTAGTCCAGGACGTCCATGTACACGCCGTCCCACGGATTCACGACCCAGGAGGGGTACTTGGCATCCGGGTCCGAACCCGGCGTGCCGGACATGGTCACGACGTGCTTCACACCGAGCATGCCTGCGAGGCGGATCGTGCGACGCAGGTCGTCGGCGTGCTTGGGGCCGACACCCGGGAGCGGGTTGAGCGGGTTGCCGTTGCAGTTGAGGCCGGTCAGTTCCATCCCGCGGTCGGCGAAGGCCTCCAGGTACTCCTCGCGCGCGGTGGCCGAGGACAGCAGCAGGTCGACCGGGCAGTGCGGGGATGGGATGAAACCGCCGGTGTTGACCTCCACCGAGGTCAGGCCGTTCTCCTTGAGTATGTCGAGGGCCTCGGGGAGAGTGCGGTCGTGCAGACAGGCGGTGTAGGCGCCGAGCTTGAGGGCCATGCGCGTGCTCCTTGGGTACGTGCGGAGGTCAGGCTGCGGGCGGGACGTCGACGGCGGCACCGCCGTCGCGCGAGGACTCGACGACGGCCCGGATGATCTCCATGGTCCGCAGCGCGTCGGCGAACGTGGCGCAGGCCGGCAACGGCTCGGCGACCCCCGCGACCTGGTCGAGGAAGGCCCGGGCCTGGTAGGTGAAGTGGTCGGCGTTGCCGGCGCCCACACCCGGCGCCTCCATCGGAACACCACCCGCGAAGTACGGCAGCTGCGGGCCGACGATGATCTGCCGGGCCCCGCGCGTACGGGCCTCGGGCTGCGCGTCGTCGAAGAGGTACTCGGCGGGCCGGTGCTGGTCGAAGGCGGCCCGCCCGCCCACGCCCAGAACGTCGAAGGCGAGCCCGTTGGGCAGACCGAAGCCGGTGCGCGTCACCGAGAAGGTGCCGACCAGACCCGACTCGAAACGGGCCGTGAAGGACGCGGTGTCCTCGTTCTCCACCTCGCCCACCTCCTCCGACACGGGAACGGCGTGGTGCCCGACGACCGCGCCCAACGGCAGCGGCCGCTTGGTGATCTGTGTCGACAACGAGGCGCCGGAGACCGAGGTGATGGGCCCGGCGACGTACTCGGCGACGTCGATGACGTGCGAACCGATGTCCCCGAGCGCACCGGAACCGGCGCCGCCCTTGAAGCGCCAGCTCAGGGGCCCGTTCGGGTCGGTCGCGTAGTCGCACCAGTAACGGCCGCTGAACAGCGTCGGATCGCCCAGCTCACCGGCACGCACATGCTCGCGGATCGCCGCGATGCCGGGCGAACGCCGGAAGGAGTACCCGGCGGCCGTCACCACCTCGGCATCCCGTTCCAACTCGGCCATGGCACGGGCGTCTTCGAGCGACCCGGCCAACGGCTTCTCGCACAGCACATGCTTTCCGGCGGCGATCAGCGCCTCAGCGATCGGACGGTGCAGATCATTTGCCACGACGACGGAGACCGCGTCGATCGTCGGGTCCTCGGCGACGGCCTCCCAGCTCGGCAGCGCCTTCTCGTAGCCGTAACGGCGGGCGGCGTCCTCGCCGAGTTCGACATTGGCATCGGCGATCGCGGCCAGCCGGACGGGCGGCAGACCGGCACCGAAGACCGTGTGGACGTTGCGGTATCCGGCAGCGTGACTGCGGCCGGCCATGCCGGCGCCGATCACCGCGACGGAGAGGGGTTGGGCGGACGAGGTCATGGCGGTGCCCTTCGAAGGAGTAGTGATCAGGATCGGTGTGGAAGGAACAAGCCCCCTCATCACCAGGTGGGTTGGAGCACCATGCGGCCTCGTCGACGAGACCGGAGCCGGCGGGGCCACGACCCGTCACGGCCAGGTGGTCAGGTACTCGTCGATCTTTTTGCGCATGAACACCGAGGACTCCTTGGCGCGCTCCTCCCAGGCGAACACGCAAGCGGTGAGGGTGCCGTCGAAGCCGTTCGCGCGCAGTTCACGGAAGAGCTCGTCGAAGTCCACCTCGCCCTGCCCCATGTCGAGGTGCTGGTGGATACGGGCCGTTGTGCCGGGCGGGTTGAGGATGTAGCGGTTGCCCGAGGACGCGGTGTGGTCGAACGCGTCGGCCAGGTGGACGTGGGTGAGCAGGTCGCCCGCGTACGCGATGATGCCGGGGGCGTCGTCGCCGATGTGGAAGGTGTGCGGGGCGCAGTAGAGAAACGTGACGTCGGGGTTGTTGATCCCCCGGATCAAGTTGATCGCGTCGTAGCCGTTCTCGATGAAGTCGTCCGGGTGCGGCTCCAGCGCCAGCTTGACGCCCTCTCGCTCGAACACCGGCAGCAGCTCGTCCAGGGACTTCCAGAACTGAGCCTCACTGCGATCGGGGTCCTCGGGGCGTCCGTTGAACTCCGAGATCATGCTGTTCACGCCGAGGTCGGCGGCGATCTGGATCGAGCGCTTCCAGTACCGTACGGCGGCCTGCCGGGCGTCCTCGTCCGGGCCGGACCAGCGGAACAGCGGCAGCAACGAGGAGATGCCGACACCCGCCGCGTCCAGCGCCTTACGGAACTTCCGCACCGTCGCGTCGTCCACGCGCGGATGGCGGAAGAACGGAATGAAGTCCTCCCGGGGCGACAGCTCGATCCACTCGTATCCCAACTCGGCGACCACCGAGGGCAGTTCGAGGAGCGGCACGTGACGGATCATGTACGGGTCGAGGGCGATCTTCATGGGGCTCATCACCGGGTTCCCTTGGCGGCGAACTCGGCGACGGCGTCGACGTTGGACTTGTCGACGAAGGCCGGTCCGGTCAGCACGGGCTGCTCGCCGCCGCCGCTGAAGTTGCCGTTCGTCTTGTAGAGCCAGAGGGAGTCGACCGCCAGGTATCCCTGCAGGAAGGGCTGCTGGTCGACCGCGAACTGGATGGTGCCCTTCTCGATGGCGGACACCAGGTCCTTGTTCAGGTCGAAGGTCGCGATCTTCACCTTGCTGCCCGACTCGGAGACCGACTGCGCGGCGGTCAGCGCGATGGGCGCGCCGAGGGTGACCACTTCGTCGATCGAGGAGTCCTGCTTCAACCTGGCCGTGATGGTCGACTTCACCGACGGCATGTCCGTGCCGTTGACGTAGAGGATGTCCGTCTTGCCGCTGAAGGTCTTCTTCACTCCGGCGCAGCGCTCTTCGAGGTTGACGTCGCCCTGGGCCTGGATCACGCACAAGGCGTGCTTGGCGCCGGTGCCGTTGAGCTTGGAGCCGAGGGCCTGGCCGGAGACGGACTCGTCCTGGCCGAAGAACGACAGCAGTTTCTGCTGCTTCCAGGCGCCCAGGCCCGCGTTGAGGCCGACCACGGGGATGCCGGCCTTCTCGGCCGTGGCGACGACGGCTTTCAGGGCGTCGGGCTTGGCGAGGGTGACCGCGATGCCGTCGACCTTCTGGTCGATCGCGTTCTGCACCAGGTTGGCCTGGTCGCCGGCGTTCTCGTCGTTGGAGTAGATCAGCTTGACGTTGTCCTTCGCAGCGGCCGCTTCGGCGCCCTTGCGGATGGTGTCCCAGAAGGTGTCACCGGAGGGCGCGTGGGTGACCATCGCGATCGTCATACGCGGCGTGGAGGCCTTGCCGACGGCGACGTTGCCGGCGCTCTCCTCCGCCTTCTTCCCGCCCGAGTTGCTGGAACAGCCCGCGAGGGCCAGGGCGGCCACGGCGGCCACCGCTACTGCGGGGACGATTCTGCGGGAGCGGGGAAGCGGTGTGCGGGTCATGGGCGTGCACCTCACTGTGCAGGGAGGAGAGGGGGGATCCGCGGATTTCGGAGGGCCGCCGGAGAGGAGGGGCGCTCAAGGCCTCGTACTCACAGGCTGGGCTCTTTAGAACATCAGGACAATTTAAAGCGCTTTAAGTTCTGGTACTATCAGCCTGGTTTCGTGATCGTGTCAAGGGTGTTGCACGGGGAGATGTGCCGCGCGGAGGTACAAGTGGACGACAGTGGTTCCATGCGTCACCGCAACGGCGGGCACAAGCGTCCGAGGTTGGAGGACGTGGCCGCGCGGGTGGGCGTGTCCACGGCGTCGGTGTCCCTGGTGCTGCGCGGCGTGCCCGGCCCCAGCGAGCGGACTCGGCAGCGCGTCCTCAAGGCGGCTGCCGACCTCGGCTACCAGGTGGACCGCACCGCCAGCACGCTGGCCAGCAGGCGCAGCCGGCTGCTCGGTGTCATGGTCGACATCCGCAGCCCGTTCCACGCCGAACTGGTCGAGCACCTGCACACCGCGGCCGAGGAGGTCGGCTACGACCTCGTCCTGAGCACCCTCACCCGCACCCGCGACGAACAGACGGCAGTGGAGACACTGCTGGCCTTCCGCAGCGAGGCACTGATCCTGCTCGGCCCGACGTCGCCCGCCGACGCGCTCGCCGCCCTCGACAACAAGACCCCCGTCATCGCCGTCGGCCGCCGCATCGCCGACTCGGCCCTGGACGTCGTGCGCACCGCGGACGACGACGGCGTGGGCCAGATCGTCGGTCATCTCGTCGGTCTCGGCCACCGCGAGATCGTCTATGTCGACGGTGGCAAGGGCGTCATCGCCACCGACCGGCGGCGCGGCTACCGCACCGCCATGCGCCGCCACGGACTGGGCGAGCAGATCCGGGTGCTCACCGGAGACCAGACCGAGGCGGCCGGCGAACGCGCCGCCCGCCATCTCCTCAGCGGCCCCCGGCTGCCCACCGCGGTCGTCGCGTTCAACGACCAGTCGGCCATCGGTGTGCTGGCCGCCCTGACCCGAGCGGGCGTCGCCGTCCCGGGCCGGGTCTCCGTCGTCGGCTACGACGACGACACGCTCTCCCGGCTGAGCTGCTTCAACCTGACCACGGTCAGCCAGAGCGCCCGGGAACAGGCCCGCCACGCGGTGACCGCCGCGGTCGAGCGCCTCGACCAGGACCGCACCGAACCCCGCGAGGTCGTCCTCACCCCACGCCTCGTCCTGCGCGGCACCACGGCCGGACCTGCGTGAAGGCACGGGGGGGGAAGCGGGGAGGGCGTGCAGCCGGGTCTGACGGCCCGGTCGTCGTCGTACCGGCGGCCCCTGCGCGGGCGGGCCGGCCCCTTGCGCACCTGGATCGCGGCGGTGCGCACGTGGATCGCGGCGGTGCGTCAGTCACCGCCCGGACGCCGGCCGGCGCCGGCCGAGGCCGTCGGCGCCGACCTGTTCGGCCCTGCTGTGTGGGCCGCCCGTAGTACTGCCCCGCCCAGCGGGATGTCGTCCACTACCCAGCGACGTCGCCCGGGCGGCGGCACCCCAGAGGGCCTGACGGCAGGCGAGCAGGACCCGCCCCGATGCGGATGGTGGGCGGGCCCTGCTCGTGCGGACCATTGTCGGGACCTGGTGCCGGTGGTGCCACGAGTGTGATCCGCCGCCCTGCGCGCGGCGCGCACACCCCGTGCGCGCCGCGCGCCTCCGAGCACCCGGTGCTGCCCCCTGGCGCTGCCGGGCGCCGCAGGGCGCTGCCCTGTGTGTGACCCCGGGTTATGCCCGTCGGCCTGCGGCGACGATACTGGCAGGCGCCCCTGCCCCCGTTCACAGTTGGACCCATGCCGACTTCCCCCACCGTCCGCCCCATGACTCCCGACACGGTGTGGCTGGCTCGTGGCCGCCATGCCGAAGGCGCCGCGGAAGACGTGCTCCGGCACTCGCTGGAGCAGCGCAAGCGAAGTCGGGCCATCGACGACTTTCTCGAAGTGCCCGAAGCCGGGACCGAGGCCGGGACCGACGCCGGAGCCGAGGCCGCCCCGGCCGAGCGGGTCTTCGAGGCCCGCTGGCGGGTGGAGGAGACGGTGACCGTGCGGGCCCGGATCGGCGTGACGCCCGGGCCGGACGGCGGGCAGGAGTGGATCCTGGTCGCGGAGGCCGAGCGGCCGTGGAACTACGACTGGCCGTCGCCCGCCGCGCTGTTCTGGCCGGAGGAGCCGGACGTCGCCTGGGACCGGGACGGCGCCGCGGAGCTGTCCCTGCGGACGATCAATCCGCTCCCCCGCGACGACAAGGACACGCGGCGCCTGTTCAGGAACGCGGTGCCCGGCGGGTGGCACATCCACGTGGTCGTCCACGAGGCGATGTCCACGGACGAGCGAGGCCGGTTGCCGGTGGCGCGGTGGCTGCCGGCGGGGCTGCGGCACCGTGTGGTGGAGCATCGGGCCGCGCCGCAGCAGCTGCGGGGGGTCAACTGGGCTCTGCGGGATTCCGGTGTGCAGGTGCCGCGCGGCGGTGCGGTGGTGCTGCCCGGCACCCCGGAGCCGGACGGCTACGCCGCCGAGGACTTCTCCGTCCGCGCGGTCTTCCTCGACGGCTCGGAGCCGGCCGACCTCGTCGACGCGGTGACGCGGTACGCCGCGCTGCCCAGACCTCTGCCCGACGGCGCCGAGGACGCCCTCACCGCCTTGCGGGAGAACTGGCACCTGCTGACCCTCGAGGAGGAGCTGGAGCGCCAGCGCGGTCTGGTGGCCATGTACGCGGAGGCGCTGGAGGCCATGACGAAGTCCCGTGACCTGTACCGGGAGGCGGCCGAACGGGCCCACGAGGCGCTGGCCGTCTACCAGGAGTCCGCCGAGGCCGCTCCCGTGCGGCAGCAGCCCTCCGACGCCCCCGCGGCGTCTCCGCTGCAACAGCTCACACGCACGTTCGAACGGCTGAAGAGCAGGTCCCAGCGCCCGGTGACCCCCTCGCGGGACGAGGACTAGGAGCCGTCTTCAGAGGGTGCACGTGTCGGTCGTGGTCTGGTGGATACGCGGTCCGTACGGCAGTACGGCCCGTCCGGGAAGGTCCACCACGCCATGGGCAACGACCAGCACCACTCGGAGACGACGCTCCGCGTCAACGGCAAACCCCACACCCTCACCGTCGACCACCGGCGGGTCCTGCTGGACCTCCTGCGGGAGGATCTGGACCTCACGGGCGCCAAGAAGGGCTGCGACCACGGCCAGTGCGGTGCCTGCACGGTCCTGGTGGACGGGCGGCGAGTCAACAGCTGTCTGCTGTTCGCGGTCGCCCTGGACGGCTGTGAGGTCACCACGATCGAAGGGCTGTCCGGCGACGGCGAGGGGCCCCACCCCCTGCAACAGGCCTTCCTGGAGCGCGACGCCTTCCAGTGCGGCTACTGCACCCCGGGCCAGATCTGCTCCGCGGCCGGCATGCTCGCCGAGGCGGCCGCCGGTCATCCCTCGCACGTCACCGACCCGGCGACGCCCTCGGGCGAGCCGGTCACGCTGGACCGGGAGGAGATCCGGGAGCGGCTGAGCGGCAACCTGTGCCGGTGCGGTGCGTATCCGCGGATCGCCGAGGCCGTGGAGGACGTGATCCCGTGAAGGAGTTCGCCTACGTCCGCGCCGGGAGCGTCGAGGAGGCGACCTCCGCGTACGCCTCCCACCCCGGCGCCCGTTATCTCGGCGGCGGCACCAACCTCGTCGATCTGATGAAGCTCGGTGTCGAGCGGCCCGCCGCGCTCGTCGACGTCACCCGTCTGCCGCTGGACGCGGTGGAGGAGCTGCCGGACGGTGCGCTGCGGATCGGGGCGATGGTCCGCAACAGCGACCTCGCGGCCCACCCCCTCGTGCGCGACCGTTACCCGGCGCTGTCGCAGGCGGTGCTCGCGGGGGCGTCCGGGCAGTTGCGCAACGCGGCGACGACCGGCGGCAATCTGCTCCAGCGGACCCGGTGCCCGTACTTCCAGGACCTGTCGAAGCCGTGCAACAAGCGCGAGCCGGGCAGCGGCTGCGGCGCCCGGGACGGCGTCCACCGTGACCACGCGGTGCTCGGGCACTCCGCACACTGCATCGCCACCCATCCGTCGGACATGGCGGTGGCGCTGGCCGCGCTGGACGGGCGTGTCGAGCTGTACGGCCCCGAGGGCGCCCGGAGTGTCGCGGCGGCGGACTTCCACCGGCTGCCCGGGGACCGGCCGGAGCAGGACACCGAGATCCGGCCCGGCGAGCTCGTCACGGGCGTGGTGCTGCCGGCCGCCACGGCAGGGCTTGCGTCGGCGTACCGCAAGGCCCGCGACCGGGCCTCGTACGCCTTCGCGCTCGCGTCCGTCGCGGCCGTGCTGCGGGTGTCGGACGGTGTGGTCGGCGGCGTGGGGCTCGCGTTCGGGGCGCTGGCGCACCGGCCGTGGCGGGCCCGGCGGGCGGAGGAGGCGCTGCTGGGTGCGGCTCCGACCGCCGCCGCGTTCGAGCACGCCGTCGACCTGGAACTGTCCGCCGCGCAGCCGCTGCGGGACAACGCCTACAAGGTGCCGCTGGCCCGGGGAATCGCCCTGGACGTGCTGTCCCGGCTCGCCGACGCGGCGCTGACGAGGAGGACTTCATGACCGGCAGTGTGGGAGCCCCTGCCGAGCGCCGGGAGGGCCGGGAGAAGGTCGGCGGCACCGCCCGCTACGCCGCCGAGTACCACTACCCCGGCCGGGCCCAGGCCTGGCCCGTGCCGGCGGCCGTCGCCCGGGGCCGGGTGACCGGCGTGGACACGGCGGCCGCGCTGGCCGTGCCCGGTGTGCTCGCCGTCCTCACCCACGAGAACGCGCCACGGCTCGCCGAGCCGGACGATCCCACGCTCGCCGTGCTCCAGGACCCCCGGGTTCCGCACCGCGGCTGGTTCGTTGCCCTGGTGGTGGCCGAGACCCTGGAGGCGGCGCGGGCCGGTGCCGCCGCGGTCCGTGTCGACTACGCCGCCGAGGAACACGATGTGACCCTCACCGCCTCGCACCCGGGGGTGTACGTCCCCGAGGAGGCGGGCGCCGGTTATCCGGCCGTCCGCGAACACGGCGACCCCGACGGGGCGTTCGGTGCCTCGACCGCCCGGGTCGATGTCGCCTACCGGGTGCCGCCGTTGCACAACCACCCCATGGAGCCGCACACCAGCACCGCCCGCTGGGAGGACGGCCGGCTCATCGTGCACACCTCCAGCCAGGGCACCGGTGCCGTACAGGGCGTGCTCGCCGGGCTGTTCGGCGTTCCCGAGGACCGGGTCGTCGTCACCGCCGAGCACGTCGGCGGCGGCTTCGGCTCCAAGGGCACGCCACGGCCCGACGTCGTGCTCGCCGCGATGGCGGCACGCCAGACCGGGCGGGCGGTCACCGTGGCACTGCCCCGCCGGTACCTGCCCGCCGTCGTCGGGCATCGCGCTCCCACCCTGCACCGGCTGCGGCTCGGCGCCGACGCGGACGGGCATCTCACCTCCCTGGTGCACGAGGTCACGACGCACACCTCCCGGATCAAGGAGTTCGTGGAGCAGGCGGCGGTGCCGGCGCGGGTGATGTACGCGGCGCCCCACAGCCGTACGGAGCACCGGGTCGCGGCGCTGGACGTGCCCTCGCCGTCATGGATGCGGGCGCCGGGCGAGGCGCCGGGCATGTACGCGCTGGAGTCCGCGATGGACGAACTCGCCGCCGAGCTGGGCATGGACCCGGTCGAGCTGCGCGTCCGCAACGAGCCGGACGTCGAACCCGACAGCGGCAAGCCGTTCAGCAGCAGGCACCTGGTGGAGTGTCTGCGCGATGGCGCCCGCCGCTTCGGATGGGCCGGGCGCGATCCCCGGCCGGGCTCCCGCCGGGACGGGCCCCTGCTGCGGGGGACGGGGGTGGCGGCGGCGACGTATCCCGTCATGGTGTGGCCCGCCACGGCGTCGGCCCGGGCGCTGCCCGACGGGACGTTCCTGGTGCGGGTCAACGCCACGGACATCGGTACGGGCGCCCGGACCGTGCTCGCGCAGGTCGGTGCCGACGCCCTCGGCGCGCCGCTGGAGCGGGTGCGGATCGATGTCGGCAGCACCGAACTCCCGTCGGCGCCGCTGGCCGGCGGCTCGTCCGGCACCGCCTCCTGGGGCTGGGCCGTCCACGAGGCCTGCACTCGGCTGGCACGGCGGCTGGCCGAACACACAGGGCCGCTGCCCGAGCAGGGCCTCGACGCCCGCGCCGACACCCGGGGCTCGGCGGACGCCGGGAGCGACTGGGCGCGGCACGCCTTCGGGGCGCACTTCGCCGAGGTCGCCGTGGACACGGTCACCGGCGAGGTCCGGGTCGGCCGGCTGCTCGGGGTGTACGCCGCGGGGCGCATCCTCAACGCCCGTACGGCACGCTCCCAGTTCGTCGGCGGCATGACGATGGGCCTGGGCATGGCGCTGACCGAGGGCAGCACGATGGACGCCGCGTTCGGTGACTTCACGGAGTCGGATCTGGCGTCGTACCACGTGCCGGTGCACGCCGACGTCGACAGGATCGAGGCGCACTGGCTGGACGAGGACGATCCCCGTCTCAACCCCATGGGCAGCAAGGGGATCGGAGAGATCGGCATCGTCGGGACGGCCGCGGCGATCGGCAACGCGGTCCACCACGCCACCGGCGTCCGCTTCCGCGAACTGCCGCTGACGCCCGACCGGGTACTGACCGGGCTGCTCGACGGCCGGACGGCGAACGACGCCCGGACCGGCTCCGCAGTGGGCGGATCCGGTCCGGTGCGGGGCGTGTAGGCGTCACTCCGCCAGCCGGCGTGCCTCGGGCGGCGGCGCGGGCGCCCACTGCCGGCCCGCGAGGGGCGCCACCATACGGAAGACCAGCGCGACGAGGGCCAGCAGTGCCGCGCACACGGCGGTCGCGGCGACGAGCCACGGCGGGGCGAGTGCGAGGTCCACGGCCCGGGGCAGGGACGCCGAGGGGAAGGAATTCCCGTACGCCTGGGCCGCGGCCAGCACCGTGGGCACCACCACCGCGCCGGCCAGCACCAGCGCGACGGGACGCAGTGCCAGCAGCAGGGCCAGGACCGTGCACAGCACCGACAGGCCGAGGCCGAACGCGTGCAGACGCAGGGACGCTCCGCCGCGCTGCAGCGGGAAGTGGGCCACCGCGCACAGGACCAGCGCCAGGGCGGCGAGCCAGCCCGACCAGGACACGGACCTGGCGAGCCGGTCCGCACGGGCGCGATCCGGGGGCGAGTCGTCGCGCGTCCGGCGGGTCTCATGAGTCTCAGGGGTCTCAGAGGTCTCGCCGGTCCCGGTCGGGCGTGCCGCGCGGCGCTTGCCCGGCCGACCGGGCTTCCCGGGTTTCCGTGGCGCGTCGTCCGGACGTGACGTCCCGGCCGGCAGGCGCCCGTTGCGGTCCAGACGCTCAAGGCCCAGGCGGTCGATCAGCTCGACCAGCTCCCCGACGGACCGGCGGGTGGCGGCTGCCCGGAGCGCCTCCTCGCGGACGTGCGGCATCTGCGGCTCCTTGTGCAGGAGGGTCACCAGCCGGGTCACCTCCTCCACCGGGCGGTGGGCGGCCGCGGCCCGGATGGCCTCGTCGGCGCAGTCGGCGTCGCGCGGGGGCTTCGTCAGCAGGGCGATCAGCCGGGAGACGTCCTCGACGGACCGGTCCACTCCGGCCGTGCGGAGCGCGTCGACCTTCGCCTCCGCGTGGTCGGGCGACCTCTCCAACGAGGTGATGAGGGCGACGACCTCCTCCAGAGGCCGGTCCGCCACGGCGGCGTGCACCAGATCGCTGACGGCGTCGCCGTACGGCACCGCGGCGCCCGGTGCGGTGCCGGGCCGGAGCTCCACCGGGTTGTCGTCGAGCGAGCGGATGACGAACGGCCGCGCGCTCGGCTGGTCCGTCTCGTCCTGTCCGGACGCGGCGGGGTGAGCGGGGTCGCCCGGCTCGGGCGCGGCGGGCTGGTCGCTGTCGCCCGGCTCCCGCTCGGGAGACCGCGCGGCCTCGTCCGGGCCGGAGGTGGCGGGCCGGTCGGGCTCGGCCGGCGCCTGGTCCGTACGGTCCGGGGCGGGAGCGACGGGCCGTACCTCGGCCGGATCCAGCCATTCCTGTGGGGGCGGGGCGGGACGCGCCTCCGCGGGGTCCGTCCATTCCTGTGCGGGCGGAGCGGGACGCGCCTCCGCGGGGTCCGTCCAGTCCGGTGCGGGCGGAGCGGGACGCGCCTCCGCGGGGTCCGTCCATTCCTGTGCGGGCGGGGCGGGACGCGCCTCCGCGGGGTCCGTCCATTCCTGTGCGGGCGGGGCGGGACGCGCCTTCGCGGGGTCCGTCCAGTCCTGGCCCGGCGCGGAAAACCGCTCGACCGCCGGGTTCGAGCCGGCGGGAGCGGACTGCGTACGCGCGTCGCCCGGGGCGGGGGCGGCAGACCAGTCGGTCGCCGTGCCCGGGCCGGGGGGAGCGGGCCGGGGCGCCGGGTCCGCCCGGTCCAGGCCGGGGGCGGCAACCTGCGCCTGCGCCTCACCCGACAGGTCCAAGCCAAGGGCAGCAGCCTGCGCCTCACCCGACAGGTCCAAGCCAGGGGCAGCAGCCTGCGCCTCACCCGACAGGTCCAAGCCCGGGGCGGCAGCCTGCGCGTGCGCCCGGTCCGGCTGGTCCGGGCCGGGCGCGGCGGGCCGGGCGAAGCTCATGTCCGCCTCGTCCGAGACCGGGGTGGCGGGCCGGGCGCCGGGCTCGCCGCCCGGCCGGTCGGAAGAACCGTACGTCTCCTGCTCGGCGGCGGGCTGCGTGCTCGTCTGCTCCGCCTGGTACGTGCCGGTGGCGACGGTGGTCTCGGCGGACGGCTGGGCGGCCCCGTTCGGCTCGTTCGGTATGGCAGGTCCGTCCGAGCGGGGTGATGAAGAGCAGGTGGTCATCCTCGCCTCCATGGGGAAGAGTGCGGCCGCTCCTGCGCCCCCCGTCGTGTGACGAGCGACGTTACGCTGACCATTACTAGGCGGCCCCGTCACGCCGTGCCACTCGGGTGGGCCACCGGGATGACCGCCCGCACCCGCGGCGGCACGGAAAATCCGCCGACGCGCCGACATGTCGGGCCCCGGGCGCAATACAGCGGCCGGAAACGGGAATCCAGGAAGGGACACCCCGTGTCGCGGACGCCAGGAGGAGGGCAGCCCGTGGATACGACCACCACGGTGATCACCCTGGCCGCGGTTCTCGCGGCCATCGTTCTCGTCTTCGCCGTCGGCATCCTCGTGCGACTGGTCAGGACCCGGCGCGAGCTGCGTCGCGCGGGGCTGCCCACGGGCCCGCGCTGGGTCTTCTGGGGCGCGGTTCTCTATTTCGTGCTGCCCGCCGACGTGTTGCCCGATCCGGTGTACCTGGACGACATCGGTGTTCTGCTGCTCGCTCTGCGCACCGTCCGTGGCTCCCTCGGCGAGCGGGAGCGCAAGCCGGCACACCGGCCGGACCGCCAACCGGCCCGATGACTACGGAAAGTAAGGAAACCAACCACCCGTTCGATTCGTATAAGTCTCTGGGAGCCGAAACGAGTCGGCGGACCGGGTGGCCGTGCCCCTGGATCCGGCTCGATCGGCGCAGCACCGACGAGGGAGAGACGATGCAACCGTTCGCGCTCAACTACGCGCGCCCGGCAGTGGAGTTGGAAGCTGCCATTCCGTACGTGTACGACGCCGGACTGCAGTTGAACGTGCTCCACGACGGCCGGGTGGCCGCCTCCGACTTCGCCCTGTTGAGGGAGGTCGGCACCACGACGTCCACCGCCGGCTCCAAGACGCACTTCGACGACTGACCGCGGGCCGCCGAAGATGACGGTACTGATCCTCACCTGCGAGGAGGACGTGACCGCGGACATGGTGGTCGTGCACCTGAACGCGGCCGGGATTCCGGTGGTCCGCGTCGACCCCGCCGATCTGACCGGCGGTGTCGCGCTGTCCGGGGAGTACGTCCACGGCCGGTTCCGCGGCCACCTGTCCGCCGGGGGGCGGCTGGTGAGCATCGGCGGGCTCCGGTCGGTGTGGGTCCGCCGGCCGGGTACCCCGGCGGGACGGGCGGCCCAGCCGTCCGCGTGGCTGACCGAGGAGAGCGCCCAGGCGCTCTACGGGATGCTGCGGGGCTCGGACGCGCGCTGGATGAACCACCCCGACGCGGCCCGCCGGGCCCGGCACAAGCCCTGGCAGCTGCGCCTCGCCCAGCGGTGCGGCCTGCCCGTGCCCGCGACGCTGATCACGACGTTCCCGCGCGCCGCCCGTGAGTTCTCGGAGCGCTACCCGGACCTGGTGGTCAAGCCGGTGTCGGGCGCGCATCCGCAGGACCCGCCCCGGGCCGTGCCGACCAGCCGGGTCGCGCCCGACACGGATTTCTCCGCCGTCGCGTTCGGGCCGACGCTGTTCCAGCGGCGGATCTCCAAGCGGGCCGACATACGTCTCACCGTGGTGGGCGACCGGATGCTGGCAGCCCGCAAAGCGGCGGACGCGGACCCCGACGAGGTGGACGTACGGTTCGCCCCGCCCGGCGCGCCGTGGCAGCCCACCGACGTGCCGTCGTCCATCGCGCCGGGGGTCCGGGCCTATCTGAGGGAGGCCGAACTGGCGTACGGGGCCTTCGACTTCGTCGAGGACGCGGACGGGGCCTGGTGGTTCCTGGAGTGCAATCAGTCGGGGCAGTTCGGGTTCGTCGAGGTGGAGACGGGCCAGCCGATCGCCCGCACCATCGCCGAGTGGCTGGCCCGGCCCGTCCCCGAAGCGCCGTCGCGCGTCAACGGCGCGAACATCACGGCCCGTTGAGCACCCGGGCCGGCCGTCCACCGGTCCTGGTTCACTGCGGCCGCGGCCCGGGCAGCATGGCCGTACGCTGCCATCCGGCGCCCGGGGAGTGCGGGCGGTCGTAGCCGGGGGACTGCGCGGGCCGCATGACCAGCTCCAGTTCCCTGCTCACGCGTTCGGCCTCGCGGCGAACCTGTGCGGGGACATCGCCGCACTCCGCGATGAGTCGGTCGTAGATGGGGGAATCCTGGAACACCCGTCAACGCGCCTTTCTGCTCGTCGGCCCCGTGCGGGGGCGAGAGAGCCGAGTGTAGGCGGACCGGTGTCCCTGAGTGTGAATTCCCCGGGTGGACTTGACGCAGAC
The DNA here is from genome assembly GCF_030816955.1 of Streptomyces africanus. Taxonomy (NCBI): domain Bacteria; kingdom Bacillati; phylum Actinomycetota; class Actinomycetes; order Kitasatosporales; family Streptomycetaceae; genus Streptomyces; species Streptomyces africanus. The sequence goes on from NZ_JAUSYP010000001.1 coordinate 359,561, forward strand.
CGGACATCCGTGACATGCGGCCGGCGGGGGCTCAGGCTCCTGTCGTGGAGCCCGGCCGGACGACCATCAGGACGGTGACCGTCGCCCACAGGAGGTTGAAGATGCCGGTGAACATGGCGAGTTGAACGGTGCTTCGGTGCTCGACGGCCTGTTCGCCGTTCAGTTGGCCGAGGAGTTCCTCCTGGCGGGGCAGGACGAAGGCGACCAGGATGCCCGCTGCGGCGGCGGTCAGCGCGATGGACGTCACGAGCCATCCGCTGCCCAGGACGCCCATCGCGGCACCGGTGGCGAACCCGAGGAGCGGGACGGTCAGTCCGACACCGGCGTAGACGCGGCAGATGCGGTGCAGCAGCGCGACCGTGCTCACCGCCGACGCGTCGGGGGCGTGGCCGCCCGCGGGGACGGCGCGGCGCGCCGCGGGCGGGAACATGCTGGCCGCGACGGTCACGGGACCGATGGCGACGATGGCGGCCAGCACGTGCAGGGACAGCAGGATCTTGGTCACCGGGGCTCTTTCCATGATGCGATCGACGGTGGCGGGACCACGTTAGAGAGCCCGGAGGTGATCGCCCATGGGCTGAAACGACAGCTTCCAACGGATTCCCGCCAACTCGTGTGACCTGCTCTCTTGTGCCGCGAGCCGGTGATTCGGCGGTTCGTGCGCCTGGCGGGAATGCGCCTAGGGTGGCGGTCATGCACTCCGTGGCGATCCTGGTTCTCGACCGAGTGGTGCCGTTCGACATGGCGGCGCCCCAGCAGACGTTCGCCTGGACCCACATGCCGGACGGGCGGCCGGCCTACCGGGTCCGGTTGTGCGCCGAGACGCCGGAGGTGCGCGCGGACGGCGGTTTCACCCTGCGTATCGAGCGGGGCCTGGAGGCGCTGACGGAGGCCGATACGATCATCGTGCCGGGCTGCTCCCCCGAGGCCCCGCCACCGTCCGCCCGGGTGCTGGCGGCCCTGCGGCAGGCCGCCGAGGCCGGTACCCGGATCGCGTCCGTGTGCGTGGGCGCCTTCGTGCTGGCGGAGGCCGGGCTGCTGGACGGGCTGCGCGCCACCACGCACTGGGTGGCCGCGGGTGAGCTGGCCCGCCGTTTCCCGCGGGTCGAGGTGGAACCGGACGTGCTGTACGTCGACAACGGGCAGATCCTCACCTCGGCCGGTGCGGCCGCCGCGCTGGACCTGTGTCTGCACATGATCCGGCGGGACCTGGGGTCGGCCGTCGCGGCGAACATCGCCCGGATGTCGGTCATGCCGCTGGAACGGGAGGGCGGACAGGCCCAGTTCATCGTGCACGAGCACCCGCCGGTGCCGCGGGGGTCGGCGCTGGAGCCGCTGCTGGAGTGGATCGAGGACAACCTCGCCCACGAGGTGACGCTGAGCGCGCTGGCGGAGCGTGCGGGAATGAGCGAGCGGACGTTCAGCCGCCGCTTCCGCGAGCAGACCGGGACCACGCCGTTGCAGTGGCTGCTGCGGGCGCGGGTGCGGCGCGCCCAGTATCTGCTGGAGAACACCGACCACTGCGTGGAACGGATCGCGCGGCAGGCGGGGTTCGGCTCGCCGACGGCGTTCCGCGAGCGGTTCCGCAAGGTGGTGGGCACGACGCCGTACGCGTATCGCACGGCGTTCCACGGGAAGACGAAAGCCCCGGCGGCCCGTTCACAGGCCGCCGGGGCGACACCCGGTTCATGACCGGGCCCTACGAGTCAGCCGACCAGCGTCAGACCGTTCTCCCCGTCCGCGTCCGCTTCCTCGGACCGCTCCTTGGTGAGCAGCAGGGTGTCGGCCTTGGCGATGGCGTCGGTGATGTCGGACGTTCCCATCATCACGCACAGCGTGTAGCTGACATCCTCAAGCTCGCGTGCCGCCGTCGGCACGTGCCTCTCCGCCTGAGTGATCCTCAGCGACGCATACCGCGTCAGCAACTCCCTGACGACCTTCCGGTCCGGTACGAGCACGTAGCGCCCCTCTCTCTGTTTTCGCTGCGTATGCCCGAACCACGCGGAAACATTCACATGTTTTTCTCACCAGGGGCGGATGTGACGGAAAACTTACCGTCTCTGACTGTCCGTCAGGGGTCTGACCGATGTTCAGGTCGGCTCAGGCCGCGTCCAGCTCCGCCAGTTCCTCCGGCGTCAGGACGAGGTCGGTCGCGGCGAGCGAGTCGCGGATGGTCTCGGGGCGGCTGGCGCCCGGGATCGGGACGACCACGGGCGACTTGGCGAGCATCCACGCCAGGCACACCCGCTGCGGGCTCACCCCGTGAGCCTCGGCGATACGGGCGAACGCCACGTGCCCGGAGCCGAGTTCGCCGGCCTTGGAGATCCCGCCGAGGGGGCTCCAGGGCAGGAAGGCGATGCCGAGTTCGTCGCACAGGTCCAGCTCCGGTTCGCTGGACCGGAAGGCCGGGGAGAACTGGTTCTGCACGGAGACCAGACGGCCGCCGAGGATCTCGCCCGCCAGCCGGATCTGCTCGGGGTTCGCATTGGAGATGCCGGCCATGCGGATCTTGCCCTCGTCCAGCAGGTCCCGGACCGCGCCGACGGATTCGGCGTAGGGGACACGCGGGTCGGGGCGGTGGAACTGGTAGAGCCCGATGGCCTCGACGCCGAGCCGCCGCAGGGACGCCTCGCAGGCCTCCTTGAGGTGGCGGGGGCTGCCGTCCAGTGTCCAGCTGCCGTCACCGGGGCGCAGATGACCGCCCTTGGTGGCGACCAGGACATCGCCGCCGCGGTCGTGGGAGGCGAGGGCCTTGGCTATCAGGGTCTCGTTGTGACCGACCTCGTCGGCGCCCTGGTGGTAGGCGTCCGCGGTGTCGATCAGGGTCACTCCGGCATCGAGCGCGGCGTGGATGGTGGCGAGGGAGCGTTCCTCGTCGGGTCGTCCCTCGATGGACATGGGCATCGCGCCCAGGCCGATCGCGCTGACGTCGACATCACCGATGCGGCGGGTGTGCATGTGCTCGTGACCTCTTCCGGCTGTCGCTGAGGCTGTCGGGCGATGGTGCACTCCAGCCTGGACGCCGGGCGGCCCCGAGGTCCAATAGAAGAAGGAGAACGCATTCAGCACTCGGGCAGCTGAATCACGCCCGCACCCGGCGGCCGGGCCGGGCGGTCCCTTGTCACGCGGGGATGAAAGCCCGCGCCGATGGACTCACCTCCCCCACACAGAACGGCGATCCGCCCGGCACTCCCCCGCCTCACTGCCATATTCGAGAACCGCTTCGGAGGTGGTTGTGAGCACAGAGGTGACAACATCCGGTCCGGGGGAAACGGCGGCGCACGTGCCCGGGAGCACCGCGGAGCGCGTCGCAGGCCTGGAACGCCGCCGGGACCAGGCGGTGGCCCCGGGCGGACCGCGCAGACGCGGGGAGTTCTCGGCCCGGGAGCGGATCGAACGGCTCGTGGACAAGGACTCCTTCACGGAGACCGGCCTGTTCGTCCGGGCCCGGCCCGCCGCGGAGGGCGGCAGCCGCCGCCCCTACGGCGACGGGGTGATCACCGGGTACGGCACGGTCGACGGCCGCCCGGTGTGCGTGTTCGCCCAGGACTCCACGGTGTTCGGCGGCAGCATGGGCGAGGCCTTCGGCGAGAAGACCGTCGCGCTGATGGAGCTGGCCCTGAAGACCGGCTGCCCGGTGATCGGCCTCAACGACTCCGGCGGGGCCCGTATCCAGGAGGGCGTCGCCTCGCTCGCCCTCTACGCCGAGCTGGTGCGCCGCAACGTCAAGGCGTCCGGGGTGATCCCGCAGATCTCGGTCGTCCTGGGGCCGTGTGCGGGCGGCGCCGCGTACTCACCGGCGATCACCGACTTCACGGTGATGGTGGACGGCGCCTCGCACATGTTCGTCACAGGACCGGACGTCATCGAGACGGTCACCGGCGAACGCACCACGGCCGAGGAGCTGGGCGGCGCCCGCACCAGCAACACCGTCAACGGCAACGCCCACTTCCTGGCCGCCGACGAGGAGGACGCCCTCGACACCGTGCGCGACCTGCTGTCGTACCTCCCGGCCAACAACCTGGAACGGCCCCCGGAGTACGCCCCGGGGCACGCTCCGCCGGGGGCGCCGCTCGACGAGGTCGTCCCGGACCGGCTGGGCGAGGCGTACGACATGCGGGCGATCCTGCACGCGGTCGTCGACGACGGTGAGCTGCTCCATGTGCAGGAGCTGTTCGCGCCGAACATCATCTGCGCCCTGGCCCGGATCGAGGGCCGCTCGGTGGGTGTCGTCGCCAACCAGCCGCTGCACGCCGCCGGGGTCCTCGACATCGACGCCTCCGAGAAGGCGGCGCGGTTCGTGCGGTTCTGCGACGCGTTCGGCATTCCGCTGCTGACCTTCGCCGACGTGCCCGGGTATCTGTCCGGGGTACGGCAGGAGCAGGCCGGCATCATCCGGCGCGGGGCGAAGCTGCTGTACGCCTATGCCGAGGCGACCGTCCCCAAGGTCACGGTCGTGGTGCGCAAGGCGTACGGCGGCGGTTACGCGGTGATGGGCTCCAAGCATCTGGGCGCCGACGTGAACCTCGCCTGGCCCACCGCCCGGATCGCCGTCATGGGCGCCGAGGGGGCCGTGGGCGTGCTGCACCGGCGGGAACTCGCCGCGGCCGACGACCCCGAGGCGCTGCGCGCCCGCCTGCTCACCGCGTACGAGCGCACCCACGGCACGCCCTATCTCGCCGCCGAGCGCGGCTATGTCGACGCCGTCATCGCGCCGCGGGAGACCCGGGAGCAGGTCTGCCGCGCGCTGCGCGCCCTGCGCGGCAAACGCGCGCCGATGCCGGAACGCCGGCACGGCAACATCCCGCTCTAGCCGCCTCCCTCTCCCCCCTTTGCGACCCCTAGGCCGATACGCGCCGTGAGGAGCCCCGCCTGATGGACAGCCGCCGCCCCCCGCTCGCGCCCGTGTGCCCGACGCTGCCGGAGTACGTCCGGCACTGGGCCGAAAACACCCCGGACCGCAGGGCGTTCACCTTCGTCGAGCACCCGGCACCGCACTCGCGCGGCGTCCATCGCACCCTGACCTGGCGTCGCCTGGACGTGCGGGTGCGGGCGCTGGCCGCGCGCCTCGCCGGTCAGGCCGGTCCGGGAGAGCGGGTCGCGTTGCTGTGCCCGCAGGGCACGGAGTACGTGACCGCCTTCCTCGCGGCCCTGGCCGCCGGGCTGGTCGCCGTGCCGCTGTATCCGCCGGGCCTGCCCGGGCACGCGGACCGGCTCGCGGGTGTCCTGGCCGACGCGTGTCCCTCGGTCGTCGTGACCACGAGCCGCTGCCGGGACGAGGTGCGCGACTTCCTCGGCCCCGACGGACCGCGGATCGTGGTGGCCGACCAGGTGACGGACGAAGCCGCCCGGGACTGGCGGCCCGTCTCGCCGGACGCCGGGGCGACCGCCTATCTCCAGTACACCTCCGGTTCGACCCGCGCCCCGGCGGGTGTGGAGATCACCCACGGCAACGTCGTCGCCAACGCCCGCCAGGCACTGGCCGCCTACGGTGCCGACGCCCGCCCGGTGACCTGCGTGGGCTGGCTGCCGCTCTACCACGACATGGGTCTGGTGCTGAGCGTCGCGGCCCCGGTGGCACGAGGGGTGCTGTCGGTGCTGATGGACCCGGCCGCCTTCCTGCACGAGCCGGTGCGTTGGCTGCGGCTGCTCTCGGCTCATCCGGACGCGGTGAGCGCCGCGCCCAACTTCGCCTACGACTACTGCGCTGCGACCGTCTCCGATGACCAGAAGGAGGGGCTGCGGCTGGACCGGGTGACGGCGCTGATCAACGGCAGTGAGCCGGTCCGCCCGGGCACGGCCGACCGTTTCCACGCCGCGTTCGCCGGGCAGGGCCTGGCGCCGGAGACGCACTGCCCGTCGTACGGGCTGGCCGAGGCCACCGTGTTCGTCTGCGCGGCCCGGCCGGGTGAGCCGCTCGGCCGGTTCGCGCTCGACCGTGACGCCCTGACCGCCGGGAAGGCCCTGCCGGCCCGGCCGGACGATCCCCGGGCGGTGCTGCTGGCGGGCTGTGGCACCCCGGCGGGCCAGCGGGTCCGTATCGCCGACCCGGTGACGCGGGCCCTGCTGTCGGAGGGCGAGGTCGGCGAGATCTGGGTCCAGGGGCCGAATGTCGGCCGGGGCTACTGGAACCGGGGGCCGGGGGACGTCTTCGGCGCCGAGTTCGCGGACGCCGAAGCCGCTCCGGGCGGCTGGCTGCGGACGGGCGATCTGGGGACGGTGCTGGAGGGACAGCTGGTCGTCACGGGACGGTTGAAGGACTTGATCATCGTCGACGGCCGCAATCACTATCCGCAGGACGTCGAGGCGACGGCCCAGGACGCGGACCCCGCGGTGCGCCGGGACCGGCTCGCGGCGTTCGCCGTGCCCGGCGGCGGTGGTGGTGAGCGGGTGGTGATCGTGGCGGAACACGCGCGGAGCGTGCGCCTCGCCGAGCTGGACGTGCCGGCCGTGGCGCGGGCCGTGCGCGGTGCCGTCTCCGCCCGGCACGGGCTGCGGCTCGCCGACGTCGTCCTGGTGCCGCCGGGCACGGTGCCGCGTACCTCCAGCGGGAAGGTGTCGCGGGCGCTGACCCGGGCCCGGTATCTGGAGGGCGCGTACGGCGGGCAGGCCACCGCGGCGACGGCGGGTACCGCGGGATGAGCCCCCTCGACGAGGGCGCGCTGCGCCGGCTGATCGCCGAACGGGTGGCCGTCTGGTACGGCGCCTCGCCCGAGAACGTTCCGATGGACCGGCCGCTCGCCGACCTCGGCATGTCCTCGCGGGACGCGGTCGCCCTGGCCGGTGAACTGTCCCGGGCGACGGGCCGGGAGCTGCCGACGACGCTGCTGTGGGAGACGCCCACCGGTCAGGCCCTGGTGGCGCGGCTGTGCGGCATGGAGGCCTCAGGAGCCTCGGAGGCCTCGGCGGCCCTGGGCGCTTCAGGGGCCTCGGATGCCCCGGGAGCCGCGGTAGCGCCCGGGTCGCGAGCCGGACTGCCGGGCGTGACGGCCGAGCCGGTCGCCGTCGTCGGGGTCGGCTGCCGGCTGCCCGGCGGGGTGCACGGCCCGGACGGCTACTGGCGGCTGCTGAGCGAGGGCGTCGACGCGATCCGGCGCGTCCCGGAGGACCGCTGGCGCGACTTCACCGCCTTCCCGCCCGCTGACGCGCATCCGTACGGCGGCTATCTCGACGACATCGCCGGGTTCGACGCGGACTTCTTCCGCATCACCCCGCGCGAGGCGGCGGTGATGGACCCCCAGCAGCGGATCCTGCTGGAGGTCGTCCACGAGGCGCTCGACCACGCCGCCGTCCCGGCCGGGTCCCTGGCGGGCACCGCCACCGGGGTGTTCGTCGGGGTGTCGGCCCCCGAGTACGGGCAGCTCACGGGCGCCGATCCCGCCGCCGTCGATCCCTGGGCGCCGGCCGGAGGCGCCCTGAGCGTGACCGCCGGACGGCTCGCCTACGTCCTGGACACGCGGGGACCGAGCCTGGCCGTCGACACGGCGTGCTCGTCCTCGCTGGTCGCCGTGCACCACGCCTGCGTCAGCCTGCGCACGGGCGAGAGCGACCTCGCGATCGCCGCCGGGGTCAACCTGCTGCTGTCGCCGGCCGTCACCGTCGCCTTCCGCAGGGCGGGCGCGCTCGCACCGGACGGGCGGTGCAAGCCGTTCGCGGCGGCGGCCGACGGCATCGGGCGCGGCGAGGGCTGCGCGGCCGTGATCCTGAAGCGGCTGTCCGACGCGGAACGGGACGGCGACCGCGTCCTGGCCGTCGTCCGCGCCACCGCCGTCAACTCCGACGGCCGCTCGAACGGCCTGATGGCGCCCAACCCGGCCGCGCAGCAGGCGCTGCTGGAGAGCGCGTACGCACGGGCGGGGCTCGCCGCGGCCCAGGTCGACTACGTGGAGGCGCACGGCACCGGCACCCCTCTGGGCGACCCGATCGAGGCGGGCGCGCTGGGCGCGGTGCTCGGCGCGGGCCGCGACCCGGACCAGCCGCTGCTGCTGGGTTCCGTCAAGGGCAACCTGGGGCACCTGGAGTCCGCCGCGGGCGTCGCGGGCCTGGTGAAGACCGTGCTGGCCCTGCACCACGACAGCATCCCGCCGTCCCTGCACTGCACGGAGGGCACGTCCCTCGCGGACGAGCGGCTTCGGGTGGTGACCGAGCCGGAGCCCTGGCCCCGCTACGGCGGCACCGCCCTCGCGGGCGTCTCCGGGTTCGGCTTCGGCGGCACCAACGCGCATGTGGTGCTGGAGGAGGGGCCGCCCGGCCTGGCCCCCGTACGGCCGGCCGAGGAGCCCGCCGCCCGCCTGCATGTGCTGTCCGACCTCGACGCGGGGCGCGTCCGCGACACGGCGGGCCGGCTCGCCGACTGGCTGCGCGAGAGCACCGCGCACCCCGCCGACGTGGCCCGCACCCTGGCCGGGCGTACGGGCCGCGGCCCCGTACGCGCCGCCGTGGTCGCCCGGGACCGCGCCGAACTCTCCGATGCCCTGGGCGCGTTGGCGGCGGGACTCCCGGACGCGCGGGTGGTGACCGGGGAGCTCGACCGGGTGGGACGCGGCACGGTGTGGGTCTTCTCCGGCTACGGCAGCCAGTGGCCGGGCATGGGGCGCAGGCTGCTGGCCGAGGAACCCGCGTTCGCCGCGGCCGTGGAGAAACTCGACCCGCAACTCGCCCCGGAGTGCGGCCTGTCCCTGTACGACCATCTGTCCTCTGGAGCCGGCCTCGACCGCCTGGACGTCGCCCAGCCCGTCCTGTTCGGCCTCCAGCTGGCACTGGCCGAGCTGTGGCGTTCGTACGGGGTCGAGCCCGCCGCGGTGATCGGCCACTCCATGGGCGAGGTCGCGGCGGCGGTGTGCGCGGGCGCGCTGGACGTGGCGGACGGGGCGCGTGTCATCGCCGTACGGGCCCGGCTGCTGAGCGGGCTGAGCGGCGGCGCGATGGCCGTGGTGGACCTGGACGACGCCGAACTGGACTCCCTGGAGCGGGACTTCCCGGGGGTGCACGTCGCCGTGCACTCCTCGCCCCGGCAGAAGGTCGTCACGGGCGAGGAGGCCGCGGTGGCCGGGCTCGTGCGCCGGCTGGAGGGTCAGGGCCGGGCGGCCCGGGCCATGCGGGTCGTCGGTGCCGGGCACTCGCCGCAGGTCGACGCGCTGCTGCCGGAGCTCGCCGAGGCGCTGTCGGGCATCCGGGGCCGGCGGCCGCGTGTCCCGGTGTACTCCACCGTGCTCGACGACCCGCGCGGCGACTGCGTGTTCGACGCGGCCCACTGGGCAGCCAACCTCAGGCGGCCCGTCCGCCTGGACCGGGCGCTCGCGGCGGCAGCGGCCGACGGCCGTTCGGCCTTCGTCGAGATCTCACCCCACCCGGTGCTGGCCGGGGCCGTCGCCGACACCGTGCCCGATGCCCTCGCCCTGGCCACACTGCGCCGGGACGCCGACGGGGCGGAGGCGTTCGCCGGGCAGCTGGGCGCCCTGTACGTGGCGGGCCAGCGGCTGCCGGTGCCGCCCGGCCGGGTCGTCGACCTGCCGGTGCCCCGGTGGCGGCACGTACGGCACTGGTGGACGGACGGCCGGGCCCGCACCGAGCCGGAGCCGGAACCGGCGGAGCCCGCCGCCGAGGTGGAGCCCTCGTCGGTCCTGGCCCGGCTGACCCACCACATCGCCGCCGTCACCGGCCACCCGCCGGCCCGCGTCACCCCGCGCACCGCCCTGGCGGATCTGGGCCTGGACTCGCTGATGGCCGTCCGGGTCCGCACCGCCGTGGAGCGCGAGTTCGGTGTCGAGCTGCCCCTGCGCGACCTGTTCGCCGCCGCCACGGTCGAGGACGCCGCCGCCCGGATCCGCAACGCCCTCCCCCGCGAGGACACGCCGCTGCGACCGCTGCGCGCCACCGGTTCCCGGCCCCCGCTGTTCCTCGTCCATGCGGCCGGCGGCCCGGTGACCGTCTACCGGACGCTCGCCGAGCGGCTCGGCGAGGACCGGCCGGTGTACGGGCTGGAGCGGATCGAGGAGGCCCGGACCGTGCCGGAGAAGGCGCGGCGCTACGCCGAGGCGATCGCCGCCGCCCGCCCCGACGGGCCCTGTCTGCTGGGCGGTTGGTCCTTCGGCGGGTTCGTCGCCCAGGAGACCGCGCGGCAGCTGACCGCTGCCGGACGGGACGTGCCGCTGGTCGTGCTCCTCGACTCCGTACGCCCCCTCCCCCGGCCCGGCGTGACGCGCGCCGACCGGATCCGGGCGCATTTCGAGGGCTTCGCCGGCCACGTCGCCGACGCCTACGGGGTGCGGCTGGAGCTGCCGTACGACGAGCTCGTGGCCATGGACGACGACCGGGACCGCATCGACACCGTGCTGCGGGCGCTGCGCGAGGCCGCCGACGTGCCGCCCGCGGCGCTGGAGCACCAGCGCGCCTCCTACCTGGACATGGGCATCGGGGAGTCGCACCGGCCCGGCGGGTACGACGGGCCGGTCCTCCTCTACCGCGCCACCGAGGCCGCGCCCCACACCGTGCGCGACCCGGCGTACGAACGGGACGACGAGGCGCTGGGCTGGGACGAGGTGTGCCCGCGCCTGGAGGTCGTGCCGGTGCCCGGTCACCATCTGTCGCTGCTCGATCCGCCGCACGTCGACGAGATCGCCGCCCACCTGAGCCGGGTGCTCGCCGAACGGGCCCCCTGAATCGCCAACCGAGGAGCCGCCATGCCCGACCTGCCGCCCAAGCCCGCTGCCGGAGTTTCCCGGCGCACTGTCGCCAGAGCGACGGCCGCCGCCGGCCTCGCCGCCTTGTTCGGGGCCGCGGGCGGCACGGCCCGTGCCGCGGCCGCCACCCGGCTCGGGCCGCGCACGCTGGACGTGTCCGTGCCCTCCGCCGCGCTCGGCCGCAGCGCGCCGGTCCGGCTGATCCTGCCGTCGGACTTCGGTGCGCGGCCCGAGAAGAAGTACCCCGTGCTGTACCTGCTGCACGGCGCCCACGACGACTACACGTCCTGGACCCGGGAGACCGGCATCGAGGCCTTCACCGAGGGCCGCGACCTGATCGTGGCGATGCCGGACGCCGGCCCCACGGGCATCCCCAGCGTCTGGCGCGGCGGCCCCGACTACGAGACGTTCCAAGTCAAGGAGGTGCCGGCGCTGCTCGCCCGGGACTACCGGGCCTCCGGCGTACGGGCGGTCGCCGGAGTCTCCACCGGCGGTTACGGCGCGATGGCCCACGCGGCCCGCCACCCCGGGGCGTTCACGGCAGCGGCCTCCTACAGCGGCATCCTCGACACCACCGCCCCCGGCGTGCCCCCCATCATGGACGCCATCGTGGCCCGCGAGAACCTGCCGGCCGCGTCCCTGTGGGGCCACCCGCTGCTGAACCTGCTGACCTGGCGGGACTTCAACCCGCGGGCCCGCGCCACGGGGCTGCGCGGCACCGCCCTGTACGTCTCGCAGGGCAGCGGCGTGGGCGACGGCAGCGGCGGCGATCCGCTGCCCGGGGTGCTGGAGAGCGCCCTATGGCCCTCGGCGCAGGGCTTCGCCGGCACCCTCGCCCGCCTCGGCATCCGGGCCACCACGCACCTCTACTCGGGAGGAGGACACGACTGGCCCTACTGGAAGCGGGAGTTCACCGCCTCGTGGCCGATGCTCGCCCAAGCGCTGGGCGTGCCGGAGTGACGGGGGTGCCGTCGGGGCACGGAACGGAGCGCAGGGGTCGTCCGTCCAACACTGGACTTCCCACGCGTCACAGCGGCAACAGCCCGCGGGTGAGCCGCTTCCGCTCGAAAGGAGTGTCCGTGATGGCTGTGCCTGCCCAGCAGGGCGTGCCGGACCGCCCCGGTATGCCACCGATGCCGCCCGAGCTGGCGAAGCTGCTGCGCGCCCAGCTGGCGGCCGTCGCCGACCAGGTGGAGGAGGAGGTCCGCCGTCAGGTCCCCGAGTACGCCCGGCCCGCCGACGGGCCGTACGGCAGAAACCTGCGGGCCGGGGTGGTGCAGGCGCTGACCCTGTTCGTCGACCACATAGCCGACCCGCGCGACGACGGGGGCGCGATCGCGGCGACGTACTACGAACTGGGGCGCGGCGAGGCCCTGGAGGGCCGCAGCCTGGACGCGTTGCAGTCCGCGCTGCGGGTCGGGGGGCTGCACGCCTGGCGGCTGATGGGGCAGACGGCGGAGGAACTCGGCCTGGACTCCACGGTCGTCGCGGCGCTCGGCGAGCTGGCGTTCCGGACGGTGCACGAGGTCGCCGAGGCGGCCGCGGCCGGCTACGCGGAGGCTCAGCTGCGCAACTCGGACGAGCTGGAGCGGCGCCGCAGACGGCTGCTCGACCTGCTGCTGGAGGACGGGCCGGTGGCGCTGGAGGCCGTGCAGGACCTGGCGCACAGCGCGCGCTGGCCGGTGCCCCGGACGGTCGCCGTCGTGGCGCTCGCGGCGGCGCCGGACCGGCGGGAGGAGGACCGGCCGCTGGCCGCGGCGGGCGCGCTGGTGGACATGGAGTCCCGGCCGCCGCGCATGCTGGTGCCCGATCCGGACGGTTCCGGCCGCTTCGGCGGCCGGGCGTTCACGCTGGCGCTGCGCGGCCGGCCCGCCGCGATCGGCCCGACCGTCGCGGTCACCGACGCCGCGCAGTCGCTGCGCCTCGCCACCCGGGCACTCGGGCTGATGGGCCGCGGGGTGCTCCCCCGCCAGGGCGTGGTGCGGTGCGCCGACCATCTGTCGACGCTGCTGCTGTACGGCGACGAGCCGCTGCTGGAACGGCTCCAGGCGCGGGTTCTCGCGCCGCTCGACGCGGTCTCGGCCGGGCAGCGCGAGCGGCTCGCCGAGACCCTGCTGGCGTGGCTCCTCAGCGGCAGCAACGTGCCGGACGTCGCCACCCGGCTGCACATCCACCCGCAGACGGTCCGCTACCGCCTGCGCCAGCTGGAGAAGCTCTTCGGCGACGCCCTGCACGACCCGGAAACCCGCCTCGACCTGATTCTCGCGTTGCGCGCGGAGTCACTGCGCACACCACAGAACTGAATGCCGGCACTCAATCGGCGACGTACTCATTCGGCGATAAAAAACTGCGGCGATTTCATAATCCCGTCCATAACACTCCGGGAGACACAGCGAATACGTTCGGGCCGTCCTTTTTCGCAGGCGCTCCACGCGCCCCACCCGCAGAGGATTCCCCATGCGTATCCGTTTGTGTCTCGCCGCGCTCTCGCTGGCCGGCGGGGCCGGTCTGGCCACCCTCTCGGCTCCCTCGGCCACGGCCGCGGCCTGCTCCGACGTCGAAGTCGTCTCGGCACGCGGCACCTTCGAGCCGGGCACGCTCGGCTTCATCGTCGGCGACCCGGTGTATTCCGCGCTGCAGAAGAAAGCGGCGGGCAAAAGCCTGTCGAGCTATGCGGTGAATTATCCGGCGGACCTTTCCCTGACGTCCGCCGCGCAGGGCAACAGGGACCTGGTGGACCATGTGAAGAGCCAGGCCGCCGCCTGCCCGAATCAGCGGTTCGTGCTCGTCGGCTATTCGCAGGGCGCGAACGTCGTCGACAACTCGATCGGCATCAGCAGCGCGGGCGCGGTGGTCGGCAGCCCCATCGTGGCCACGCTGCCCGCGGCGGTCGAGCCGAAGGTCGCCGCGGTGCTGCTGTTCGGCAACCCGATCCGGGCCCTCGGCAAGAGCGTCACCGGCACGTACCAGAGCCGCACCCTGGACATCTGCGCCAAGGGTGACCCCGTCTGCGAGAGCGGCGGCGGCAATGTCGGGGCGCACCTCGGCTACCGCGACAACGCCGACCAGGCGGCCACGTTCGCCGCGGGCAGGCTCTGACCCCGGCAGCACACCGAAGGGCCCGGGAGGATCTCCTCCCGGGCCCCTTGTGTACGTACGCGGAGGGTCAGCGCGGCGACCGCGCGAAACCGGCGAGACTGGTGGAGACGATCTCGGGCCGGCCGTTGTTCTGGACGGGCGCGGCGGTCAGGACGTCGAGGTGCTGGTAGCCGTCGGCGACCACGGGGTGGAGCTCGGCCGGGGCCCGGCCGGCCAGGAGCCCCTCACCGGCGAGGACGGTGAGCACCGGGTTGGCGGTGAGCCCGCCGGGATGGACGACGAGCTTCTTGACCTGCGGCGAGGTGGACAGCTGGATGTCCGTCACCAGCTTGGTCGGGAAGTACTGCTCGGTGAAGTCCAGCGGCTGCTCGGCCAGACTGCGGGCCAGTTGCCGCACGTCGGTGACCTCCTCGCCGGGGCCGGTGAACGGGGTGCCGTCGGCCGACCGGTGGCCGGGGTCGTCGGGGTCGCCGACGCGGTCGTAGTTGCGCCAGGTGTAGAGCGGTCCCTGCGGCCGGTCCGGGATGGCCTTGTACGCGGTGCCGTACAGCCCCGGCTGCTGTTCACCGCCGTTGGCCACGGGGAAGCTCTTGTCGGCGATCGGCCCGCCGTCGAAGAAGCCGACGCTGGTCTGGAGGAACGCCAGCGGTACGGAGTTGTCGTCCAGCAGCGCCCCGAGCACCGCCCCGTTGGTGAGCCGGAAGTCCTTCACGGCGGGCTTGCCGGTGAGGAAGGCGGCGGTGTCCTTGGAGAACAGGAAGCGGTGGGTCGCCTCGATGTTGAGGTTGGAGGGCAGGTACCGGGGCAGGTCGGCCTCGGCGTCGGGGTCCTTGAGGGCGCCCATCCCGGCGATGCCGAGCAGGGTCATGGTCTCGGGGTTGAGCAGCACCGGCGCGGACAGCGTGCGCGGCAGCACCCCGGTGTCGAGGCCGGCCTGCACCACGCCGTAACCGAGGCCGATGTCGGGCAGGTTGGTGTCGTCCGGCAGGCTGCCGCTGAGGTCGGCGAGCGAGGTGGAGACGGTCGTGTCGAGGGCGAAGTAGCCGGCGCACTGGTTGTAGCCGGCGTCCGCCGTGGTGGCCCGGTCACCGTCGAAGTCGGCGGCGGCGAAGTACCCGGTGATCACACCGCCCAGCGAATGCCCGCCGCACAGCACCTTCCGCTTCCGCAGTCCCTGGTCCGGCAACTCCGCGGTGAGCAGGTCGTACTGATCGCGTACGGTCTGCTCGATGCCGAGCTTCGCCATCCATCCCAGTTCCCCGTTGCGGGCGTAGCCGCCGAAGGTCCGGCCGCCGACCTGCTTGCCGCGGTAGTAGTAGTCGACGGCGGCGTGCTGGTCGCCGGAGGCGATGCCGGTGCGGTCCTCCAGGCAGTTGGAGCGCCGGTCCAGCGCCCAGAACTCGATGTGCAGGCCCTGTTCCGCCGCGCGCGCCACGGTGTTGCGGGCCACGCTGTCGAACGCCCCGGCCCCTTCCAGGATGCCGGGCTGGGCGACGAGGATCCGGTCCGCGTCGGCCGAGGCGGCCGGACCGCCCGCGGAGCGGTAGCGCAGGTACGACAGCCAGTCGCAGGCGGCCGGCCGCGGCCCGGCCGACTCCGGCAGCGGCGCCTTCACCCGCACCACCGACTCCGTCACCCCGGTCACCGGCGACGTCGACGCGACCGGCGTCTCGGACCGCGCGCCGTCGGCCCGGGCACCCGGAGCGGCGGCCGTGAGCGTCCCGGCGGTCAGCAGCACCGCCAGTGCGGCGCCGCGCCACTTCCCTCTTCTCGCAAGGTTCATGTCCATGCCACGGACGCTAGGGCTGCGGGCCGAGGTCCCTCAGGGGGTGCTGATGAGAACTCAGTTTCCGGATCGCGCCTTGTCACCGGCGCACAGGGCCCCGGCGCCCGCTCAAGGACCCCTGATGGGCGCGGCCGAGCTGCGAACCGGCGGTTTCGGGAGCATGGTGGGGCTATGGACGGTCAACCCCCCGTGGTCGTGCAGCCGCCCGCGTCGGACGGCGGACGGCTGGTGACCATCCACGGCGAGCGCATGGGCGTCGCCTACAGCCTCTTCGACGTACTGGACCTGCTGCACCGTGAGGGCCTGCCCACCACCGACACGGCCGTCGACGACACCGAGCTGATCGAGTGGCGCGGCGGCGGCCCGTACGACTGGAACAACGGGCCGTCCGAAGAGGCGTGAGCCTTCGCAGACCGAGCCGGCGCACGTCCCCATCGCCGCCGATGCAGTAGGGGCCGTTGTCATGAGCGCCGTCCACATCCCCCTCGGCCCCGTCACGGAGGTTCTCATGGTCTCGCGTCTCAACCCGTACCTGTCCTTCAACGGTGACGCCCGGCAGGCGCTGGAGTTCTACCAGGAGGTCTTCGGCGGCACCCTGTCCCTCAACACCTACGGCGACTTCGGCCACGCGGACGCCCCGAACGCCGACAAGATCATGCACGGCATGCTGGAGACCCCCGGCGGCTTCACCTTGATGGGCGCCGACAACCCGCCGGGCATGGAGTCCGCGCCGGGCCAGCCCTTCTCGGTGAGCCTGAGCGGCGACGACGACGCCGAGCTGAGCGGCTACTGGGAGAAGCTGTCCGAGGGCGGCTCGGTGTCGGTACCGCTGGAGAAGCAGATGTGGGGCGACGTTTTCGGCATGTGCACGGACCGCTTCGGCGTCCCATGGATGGTCAACATCACCGAATCGGAGAGCTGAGCAGGACCGACCGGACGGTCAGGGACCGTACGCCGCGCGGGGCCGCCCGCACACACCGTGCACTGCCGGTGTGTGCGGGCGGCCCCGTTCTGCCGGAACGTCCTGTTCGTCGGAACGTCACGTTTGTTGGTACGTCCTGACAAAGCTGTTGACATCACCCGGAGGCGCCCGCATAGTACCTGCCACTAGAGCGCGCTAGTGACGCGCTCCAGTTGCCTCCCCGGACCGGGCACGGCCCGCTCTCCCCAGCACACCGAGGTGCACCCGACATGCGCAGACACCACAGATCCGCCGCCCTGACCACCGCCGTCCTCGTGGGCGCCCTGCTCGCCGCCGGCTGCTCCAGCGGCTCCGGCGGAAAGAAGTCCGAGACCGGCGACGACGCCGCCACCGCGGGCAAGGCCACCACCCCGCGGATGACCGTCGCCATGGTCACGCACGCGGCACCCGGCGACACCTTCTGGGACCTGATCCGCAAGGGCGCCCAGGCGGCGGCCGCGAAGGACAACATCAAGCTCGTCTACTCCAGCGACCCCGTCGCCGGGAACCAGGCCAACCTGGTGCAGAACGCCATCGACCAGAAGGTCGACGGCATCGCGCTCACCGCCGCCAAGCCCGACGCCATGAAGGCGGTCGTGGCCAAGGCCAAGGCGGCCGGCATCCCCGTCGTCGGCTTCAACTCCGGCCTGGACAACTGGCGGGAACTCGGCATGCTCGAGTACTTCGGCCAGGACGAGAACATCGCGGGCCAGGCCTTCGGCGCGCGCCTCAACCAGCAGGGCGCCAAGCACGCCGTCTGCGTGATCCAGGAGCAGGGCCAGGTCGCACTGGAGGCGCGCTGCGCCGGCCTGAAGAAGGGCTTCAAGGGCACGACGGAGAACCTGTACGTCAACGGCACCGACATGCCCTCCGTGAAGTCGACCCTGACGGCCAAGCTCCAGAAGGACTCCAGCATCGACCAGGTGGTCACGCTGGGCGCCCCGATCGCCATGACCGCCATACAGTCGGTCAAGGACGCCGGCAGCAAGGCCAAGGTCGCCACCTTCGACCTCAACAAGGACCTCGTCGCCGCCATCCAGGGCGGGGACATCCAGTTCGCCGTCGACCAGCAGCCCTACCTCCAGGGCTACCTCGCCGTCGACGGCCTGTGGCTCTACAGGACGAACGGCAACTTCAGCGGCGGCAGCACCGCTCCCGTGCTCACCGGGCCGGCCTTCGTCACGAAGGACAACGTCGACAGCGTCGCGGAGTTCGCCAAGAAGGGCACGCGCTAGGCGGACGCCCCCTAGAGGGTGTCCTCCCGGGCAGGCCCGCTCGTCCCCCGTACCACCAGCTTGGGATCCAGCACCGCCTCCCTCGGCGGCAGTTCCCGGTTCTCCAGCCGTTCGACGGCGAAGCGGACCGCGTGCTCGGCCATGAGGGACGCGTCCTGGCGGACGGTGGTCAGGCCGATCGGCATCAGGTGGGAGAGGTGGCTGTCGTCGTAGCCGACGACGGACAGGTCGCGCGGGACCTCGATGCCCGACCGGGTCAGGGCCATCAGCAGCCCCATGGCACAGCGGTCGTTGCCGGCGAGCACCGCCGTCGGCAGCGGCCGCCCGCTGTCGCGTTCGGCCAGCAGCAGCCGGCCGGTCTCGATACCGGACTCCTCGGTGTGCTCGCCGGGGATCACCCGCGCCCGGTCCTCCAGCCCGTGGCGCCGCATCGCTGCCCGGTAGGCACGCCGCCGCTCCGCCGAACCGGGACCGCGTCCGCCGTCGATGTGCACGATCCGGCGGTGCCCCAGCTCCACCAGGTGGTCCATGGCCTGCCGGACGCCCTTGCCCTCGGCGGAGTGCACGAAGTCGACATGGGCCTGGGGCACCCGGCGGCTGATCGAGACGGTGACCGTGCGCTGTCCGAGCTCGGCGAGGTAGGCGGGGTCGGCGTCCGGGCCGAGCAGGATCACCGCCTCGCAGCGGTGGCTGAGCAGCGCCTCGACCGCCTTGGCCTCGCTGCGGCCGTGGGTGGCGCCGGAGAGCAGGACGTCGTAACCGAGCCGCTCGGCCTCGGGGTAGATGCCGGTGATGAGGTCCGTGTGGAAGGTCTGGTGCACGGTGAACATCACGCCGAGCGTGCGGCTGCGGCCACGGGCCAGCAGCCGGGCCGCGCTGTCGGGCCGGTAACCGATCTCGTCGGCGACGCGCAGGACCCGTTCCCGGGTCTCCTGACTGGCCCCCGCCTGGTTGCGGAAGATGATCGAGACGAGCGCGCGGGACACGCCCGCCTTCTCGGCGACATCCGCCATCGTGGGCCGCTGCCTGCCCGATGCATCCACGTGTGAACCCACCCTCCGACGCCGACCACCTTACGGGGGTCCCGCCCCGGGGCCCGTACCAGGACCCGGCAATCTCCCGGCAACAACGTATTGACATGACATTTGGACAGGGGTCATCGTACTCGAACTAGAGCGCGCTAGTAGCGCGCATCAGTTTCACGCCTGTCCCCTTCCTCCCCCCGAAGGACTCTCACCATGGCAACGGTGCCAGCCCCGCTGCGTACGACCGTCGGCAACCTGTGCCTCGGCTCCGCCCCCGACTCCTGGGGAGTCTGGTTCCCCGACGACGAGCACCAGGTGTCGTACACCCGTTTCCTCGACGAGCTGGCCCAGGCCGGGTACGAGTGGCTGGAGCTCGGCCCGTACGGCTATCTCCCCACCGACCCCAAGCGGCTGAAGGCCGAACTGGACGCCCGAGGGCTGAAGGTCTCCGGCGGCACCGCGTTCGGCGCGCTGCACCGGCCCGGGGCCTGGGACGAGATGCTCGCCCATGTCCGGCAGGTCGCCGCGCTGACCGCCGCCGCCGGGGCGCACCATCTCGTCTTCATCCCGCCGATGTACCGGGACGAGAAGACGGGTGCGTTCACCGAGTCGCCCGAGCTGACCGCCGAGCAGTGGGCCGGGTTCGGCCAAGCCGCCGACCGGCTGGGCAAACTGCTGCTGGAGGAGTACGACGTACGGCTGGTCGTCCATCCGCACGCCGACAGCCACCTCCAGACGCAAGCCGAGATCGAACGGCTGCTCAACGAGTCCGACAGCCGTTACACCAACCTCTGCCTGGACACGGGCCATGTCGCCTACGGCGGCGGGGACAACCTCGATCTGATCCGCCGTTTCGGTGAGCGGGTCGGCTACGTGCACATCAAGCAGATGGACCCGGAGATCCTGGCGCAGGTCGCGGCCGAGGACCTGTCGTTCGGCGAGGCCGTGAAGCGCGGGGTGTGCGTGTCACCGCCGGCCGGGGTGCCGAAGCCGGCCGATGTGGTGGACGAACTCGCCAAGCTCGACGCCGAGTTGTTCGTGATCGTCGAGCAGGACCTGTACCCGTGTGCTCCCGAGGTGCCACTGCCGATCGCGGTCAGCACCCGTGAACACCTGGCCGGTTGCGGTCTGTCGGGTACCCGGCGCCCGAACATCGACAGGTAAGGAGCGGCCATGGACGTCAGGGACGACACGACACCGGCCCCCATCCCGCCCCCCGCCACCGCCGTCGCGGACGACGCTCCCCCGGCGGTCAGGCGGCGGCTGAGGCTGATCACGATCATCGCCACGTTCGGTGGTCTGCTCTTCGGCTACGACACCGGCGTCATCAACGGCGCCCTGCCCTACATGACCGAGGACCTCGGCCTGACCCCGGTCACCGAGGGCATGGTCACCAGCTCGCTGCTGCTGGGTGCCGCGCTGGGCGCGGTCACCGGCGGCCGGTTGTCCGACGCGCGCGGCAGGCGACGCAACATCCTGCTGCTGGCCGTGCTGTTCTTCGTCGGGGCGCTCGGCTGCACGCTCGCCCCGACGACCGAGGTGATGATCGTGGCACGCTTCGTGCTCGGTCTCGCGGTCGGCGGCGCGTCGGTGACGGTGCCGGTGTATCTCGCGGAGGTGTCGCCCGCCGAGCGGCGCGGTGCCCTCGTCACGCGCAACGAGCTGATGATCGTCAGCGGTCAGCTGCTGGCCTTCACCTCCAACGCGATCATCGCCCAGGTCGGCGGCGAGTCCGGTGGCGTGTGGCGCTGGATGCTGGTCATCGCGACGGTGCCGGCGGTGGTGCTCTGGTTCGGCATGCTGGTGATGCCGGAGAGCCCGCGCTGGCTGGCCTCCCGCAGCCGCTTCGGGGAGGCCCTCGACGTCCTCAAGCAGGTGCGCTCCCGGGCCCGGGCCGAGGCCGAGCTGAAGGAGGTGTCCGCGCTCGCCGTCAAGGACGAGCAGGCCAAGCTCGGCGGCTGGCAGGACATGAAGAGCACGCCGTGGGTGCGCAAGCTGATGTTCGTCGGGTTCGGCATCGCGATCGTGCAGCAGATCACCGGCGTCAACACGATCATGTACTACGGCACGCAGATCCTCACCGACGCCGGTTTCGCCGCCGACAGCGCGCTGACGGCGAACATCGCCAACGGTGTGATCTCGGTGCTGGCCACCTTCGTCGGCATCTGGCTGCTGGGCCGGGTACCGCGCCGCCCGATGCTGATGACCGGCCAGGCCGGCACGACCGCCGCGCTGTTGCTCATCGGCGTCTTTTCCCTGGCCCTGCCCTCGGGTGACGCACGGGCGTTCGCGGTGCTCGCCATGACGGTCACCTTCCTCGCCTTCCAGCAGGGCGCGATCTCCCCGGTGACCTGGCTGATGCTGTCGGAGATCTTCCCGATGCGGATGCGCGGCTTCGGCATGGGGATCGCGGCCGTGGTGCTGTGGCTGACCAACTTCGTGATCGGGCTGGTCTTCCCGTCCCTGGTCTCCGGGATCGGGATCTCCAACACCTTCTTCCTGTTCGTGGTGGCGGGCCTGCTGTCGCTCGCCTTCGTCAAGCGCTACGTCCCCGAGACCAAGGGCCGCACCCTCGAAACCCTCGAAGCCGAACTCCGCACCCGCTTCTCCTGACCCTCCCTTCGAAGGAACGACCATGACCGTACGTGTAGGCGTCATCGGCGCCGGAATGATCGGCCAGGACCACATCCGGCGGCTCACCGAGGTCGTCACCGGGGCCGCCGTCACGGCCGTGACCGACATCGACGCCGAGCGCGCCGCCGAGGTGGCGGCCCAGGTGGGGGCCACCGCGCTGCCCACGGGAGCGGAGCTGATCGCCTCCCCCGACGTGGACGCCGTCCTCGTCACCTCCTGGGGACCCACCCACGCCGAGCACGTCCTGGACGCGATCGCGGCCGGCAAGCCGGTGTTCTGCGAGAAACCGCTGGCCACGACCGCCGAGGACTGTCTGCGGATCGTCGAGGCCGAGCGGGCGCACGGCCGCCGCCTGGTGCAGGTCGGCTTCATGCGCCGCTTCGACGCCGGCTACCGCCAGATGAAGGAGGTCCTGTCGACCGGCTCGCTCGGGGCCCCGCTGATCGTGCACTGCGCCCACCGCAACCCGACGGTGCCCGAGTCGTACCACTCCGCCATGGCCGCCCAGGACACGGCCGTGCACGAGATCGACGTGCTGCGCTGGCTGCTCGACGACGAGATCGTCTCCGCGCAGGTGGTCACCCCGCGCCCGACGAGCAAGCGGTTCGCGCACCTGAAGGACCCGCAGATCATGGTCTTCGAGACCGCCGAGGGCGTCCGTATCGACCTGGAGGTCTTCGTCAACTGCCAGTACGGCTACGACATCCAGTGCGAGGTCGTCGGCGAGGACGGCCTGGTCCGGCTGCCCGACCCGGCGGCCGTCGGGATCCGCACCGCGGCCCGGCACGGCATGGGTGTGCTCCAGGACTGGAAGGACCGGTTCGCGGAGGCCTTCGACACCGAGTTCCGCGAGTGGGTCGCCTCGGTGGCCGCCGGCGCCGAGCCCACCGGCCCGTCCTCCTGGGACGGCTACGCCGCCACCGTCATCACCGACGCCGCCGTCCGGTCCCTGGAGACCGGCGGCGAGAGCGTCACCACCGACATGAAGCCCCGCCCCGCGTTCTACGGAGGGACCGCGTGAAGATCGCCCTCGACCCCTATATGTTCCGCGCCCTGCCGATCGACGACATGGTGCGTACGGTGGCCGAACTCGGCTACGAGTACATCGAGTTGTCGCCGCGTGCGGACTTCATGCCGTTCTTCCTGCATCCGCGTGCGGACGACGCGCGGGTGGCGGAGCTGAAGCAGTCGCTACGCCGGCACGGCGTGCAGCTCTCCTCGGTGCTGCCGCTGTACAAGTGGTCCTCGCCGGACGAGACCGAGCGGCAGGCCGCCGTCCGCTACTGGAAGCGGATGATCGAGATCACCGTCGAGCTCGAATGCCCGCTGATGAATTCGGAGTTCAACGGCCGCCCCGAGCGCGCCGCCGAGAGCGAGGCCGCCTTCTGGCGTTCGCTGGAGGAGTTGCTGCCGGTGTTCGAGCGCGAAGGCATCGCTCTGAACCTGGAGGCGCACCCGGACGACTTCTGCGAGGAGAACACGCCCGCCGTCGATCTCGTCCGCGCGATCAACAAGCCGTGGGTGAACTACCTCTACTGCGCCCCGCACTCCTTCCACCTCTCCGGGGCTTCCGAGGTCGGCGCCGACATCGCGGCGATGATGCGCTACGCCGGTGACAAGCTCCAGCACGTGCACATCGCGGACTCCTTCAACCACAAGGGCTCGTCCGGCCTGCGCTACATCCTCAACCCGCCGGGCACCCCGGCCCGCATCCACCAGCACCTGGACATCGGCCAGGGCGAGGTCGACTGGGACGCCTTCTTCGGCACGCTGCGCGAGCTGGGCTTCGACGGTGTCGCCACGTCGTGTGTCTTCGCCTGGGAGGAGCGGGCCCGGGAGTCGTCGGCGTTCATGCTGGACCGCATCCGCAAGGAGCTCGCCGCCTAGGCGGCGTCCTTGAACCTCCGGCCGGGGCCCCCACTGCGGGAGGGCCCCGGCCGGAGCCCGTGTCAGGAGCTCGTGAGGACGACGAGCTGCTGGGTCGCCCGGGTCATCGCGACATAGTGGTCGACCGCCCCTTCGATGCCCGTGCCGAAGTCCTGCGGGTCGACGAGGACGACCAGGTCGAACTCCAGCCCCTTCGACAGCTCCGGGGTCAGCGACCGGACGCGGGAGGACGCCGGGCGGAACGTGGGATCGCCGATGACACACGCGATCCCGTCGGCGTGCGCGGCCAGCCAGGTGTCGAGGACCGAGCTCAGCTCCGAGACCGGCCCGTACTCGACCGGAACACCACCGCTGCGGATCGACGTCGGCACGTTGGCGTCCGGCAGCGCCGCCCGGATGACCGGCTCGGCCTCCGCCATGATCTCCGCCGGTGTCCGGTAGTTGATGCTCAGTGAGGCCAGGTCGACCCGGTCGAACCCGACCCGCTCCAGCCGTTCCCGCCACGACTCCGTGAACCCGTGCCGGGCCTGGGCCCGGTCCCCGACGATGGTGAAGCTGCGGGACGGGCAGCGCAGCAGCAGCATCTGCCACTCCGCGTCGGTCAGTTCCTGGGCTTCGTCCACGACGATGTGCACGAACGGTCCGGCGAGCCGGTCCGGGTCGGCGGTGGGCAGGGCGCTCTCGTCGACCAGGGAGTTGCGCATGTCCTGCCCGTGCAGCATGACCAGCACGCCTTCGCCGTCGTCGTAGCTGTGGGCCTGAAGCAGGTCGTCGATGACGTCGGCCATCCGCTCGCGCTGAGCGGCGACGGCGGCCTCCCTCCGGCGCTCGCGCCGGGACGTCTCCGGGTCGCCGAGCCGCTGCCGGGCCGCGTCCAGCAGCGGCAGGTCGGACACCGTCCAGGCCTGGGGCTGCGCGCGTTGCAGCGTGCGCACCTCGTCACGGCTGAGCCAGGGAGCGCACATCCGAAGGTAGGCCGGTACCGACCAGAGGTCCCCGACGAGGTCGGTCGCCTCCAGGACGGGCCAGGCCCGGTTGAAGGCCGTGAGCAACTCCCGGTCCTGTGCCAGCGACTTGCGCAGCAGGGCCTCGGAGACCTCACCCTCGTGCTTGTCCACCAGGATCGTCAGCAGTTCCTCCCAGACCTGGTCGCGGGCCTCGTTGTGCGGCGTGCCGGGTTCCGCCGCGTCGAACGCCACCGCCCAGTCGGCGGCGCTCAGGCGGATGTCGGACCAGTGGGTCGTGACCGTCATGGCGTCGGTGGGCGGTTCCTCGTAGAACCGGACGGCCTTCTCGATCGCGCGCACCATGTCCGCGGACGACTTCAGCCGGGCCACGTCCGGGTCGGTCTCCTCCTCCGCCACCGCCCCCTCGTCGACGAGGTCCCGCAGGATGCAGGTCTGCACGCCCTCCTCGCCGAGGCTGGGCAGGACGTCGGAGACGTAGGACAGGTAGGGCCGGTGCGGGCCGACGAACAGCACGCCGCCCCGGCGGTGCTGCCCGAGGCGCGGGTCGGAGTAGAGGAGGTACGCGGAGCGGTGCAGAGCGACGACGGTCTTGCCGGTGCCCGGCCCGCCGTCGACGACGAGGGCACCGCGCGAACCGGCGCGGATGATGGCGTCCTGGTCGGACTGGATGGTGCCGAGCACGTCCCGCATCCGGGGCGAGCGGTTGGTGCCCAGGCTCGCGATGAAGGCGGACTGGTCGTCGAGCGCGGCGTGCCCGTCGAAGGCGTCGGCGGTGAACACCTCGTCCCAGTAGTCGCTGACCCGGCCGCCGGTCCAGCGGTACCGGCGACGGCTGGCGAGCCCCATCGGGTTGGCATGGGTGGCCCCGAAGAACGGCTCGGCCGCGGGGGATCGCCAGTCGACCAGCAGACGGCGCCCCTCACGGTCCGTGAGGCCGAGCCGTCCCACGTACACGGGCTCGGAGCCGTCGGTGGCGACCATGTGTCCGAGGCACAGGTCGAGTCCGAAGCGGCGCAGCGCGCGCAGGCGGGCGGTGAGCCGGTAGATCTCGGCGTCCCGGTCCATGGCCTGCCGCCCCTTGCCGCCGGGGGCCTTGCGCTCGGCTTCGAGACGCCCGGACAGTTCGGCGATCGACTGCTCCAGGCAGTCGGCGACGGCGGCGAAGTGCCGCTCGTCCCCGGCGATCAGCGCCGGGTCGGCTTTGTGTGAGAGGCGGTCGGGAAGGTCGAACGCGCTCGTGGTCAGGGGGGTCACGTCATGCTCCCGTTTCCGCAGGTCCTGGGCCTAGGCGGGACAGTTTGCGGGAGACATGGGGCCTTGCCGCAAGACCCCCTGTGTGTTATAGCTTGAGAGTGGCAAGGAGAGGACTCCTTGCCTTTCTTGTTTCGGCCCGCCGTTCGTGCGAGGTCACACCGGTCCGGGTGCCGTCATCCAGCGCCACTGGGTGAACTCCTCCAGACTGGCCGTGCCGCCGATGCGGGAGCCGTTGCCGGAGATGCCCATGCCTCCGAAGGGGGCGTTCGCGGCGTCCTTGGCGGAGACGTCGTTGATGTGGACCATGCCGGTGCGCAGTCGCCCGGCGACAGCGGTCGCCCTCGGTACGGAGCCGGAGTGCACGGCGGCCGTCAGGCCGTAGGCGGTGTCGTTGGCGATCGCGACGGCCTCCGCCTCGCTGTGAAAGGGAATGACAGGAGCGACGGGACCGAAGATCTCCTCGGTGAACGCGGGCATGGCCCGGTCGACGCGGTCCAGGACGGTGGGCGGGTAGAAGAGTCCGTCGCGTCGCCCGCCCGTGAGCACCCGCGCCCCACCGGCCACGCTCTCGTCGACGATGCGCTCGATCCTGGTGGCCAGCCGCTCGCTGATGATCGGCCCGATACCGACGCCGTCCAAGCGGGGGTCACCGACGCGCAGGGCCCGCGCGTGCGCGATCAGGGCGTCGGTGTACGCCTCGACCAGATCGGCATGGATCAGGTGGCGGCCGGCGGCGACGCACGCCTGTCCCTGGTATCCGAAGCTGCTCACGGCTCCGGCCAAGGCGGCCGCGTCCACATCGGCGTCCTCGAGCACGACGAGCGAGTTCTTGCCGCCGAGCTCCAGGACGACCCGTTTCAGCCCCTCCCCCGCCACGCGGGCCACGACGCGTCCGACCTCGGCGGAACCGGTGAACGCCACCATGGCGACATGAGGATCCGCCGCGACCGCCTGCCCGGTCTGCGCGCCGCCCGGCAGGACGTGCAGCACCCCGTCGGGCAGTCCGGCGTCCTCGAACAGCTGCGCGACGAGGACGCCCCCGGACACCGGAGTGAGGGGGTCGGGCTTGAGCAGCACGGTGTTGCCCAGCGCCAGTGCGGGCGCCAGCGCGCGCACCGCGAACAGGAGCGGCGCGTTCCATGGGTTGATGACGCCGACGACGCCGAGGGGCACCCGCCACGCCAGACTCGTTCCACCGGGGGTCTGCGGGGCCAGGACCTCGCCCCTGGGCAGGGACGCGAGTCCCACGGCGTGCGTCAGCTGGGCGAGGGCGGCGGTGATCTCGTAGTCGCCCTTGGCGGGGACGCCGGCCGACTCGCGGACGATCCAGTCGCGGAACGTGGCGCTGTGTTCCCGCAGCGCGGAGGATGCGCGCAGCAGCACCTCGATACGCTCGGAAGGAGCCGCCGCGGCCCAGTCTCCGGCGGCCTGGGCGGCCCGTGCGCCGGCCCGTGCGACGTCCGCGGGGGAGGCGACGCCGACCTCGGCCAGCGCATGTCCCGTGGCCGGTTCGATCACCTGGCGTGTGCCGCCGTCGGATGCGCGCCAGCCCGAGCTGTAGATCTTCCCGGCCCACTCGGCCTGGTCCGGCCACCTCTTGCCGTTGCCCGTCATGGGTGCCGCCCTCCGCCCGGGTCGGTGCCGCCGTCCTGACATGAGGACCGATACACGCCTGTCTGTCACTCTTGTTGTCTAGTGTCGTAATAGTGAAGGTGCGACGCACCTCGGGTTCAGGGCGCTCCTGGGCACCAGGCCACCAAGGCGGGATCGAGGGCAGATGACGTCATGATCGGATCCGCGTCCGCCTCGGACGACGGCCCGAGCGCTTGGCCGCAGGAACGTGTCGACGGTGCGGCCACCGCCAGGGTCGTCGTCAATGACCTCGGCATCGTGACCGCGTGGAACGAAGGGGCACGGCGGCTGCTCGGTTACCGAGCCGCCGAGGTGGTCGGCCGGAAGGCGGCCGTGCTTCTCGGGGACGCCGCTCCGACCCACGCGTTGCCCTCGCTGACCGGCCTGCGCAGGTGGAGCGGCACGGCCACGCTGCTGCACCGGGACGGCCACCGCGTCACCCTCGGGCTGCTGGCCCATCACCGGGAGACCGTCGGGGACGACTGGCTGCTGGTGTCACCCGTGGCCAGACCGGCACCTACGCCTGAGGACGACGCGTTCGTGCGGCGTAGTTTCGCCCAGGCTCCCTACGCCATGGCGCTGTACGACACCGGACTGCGGCTGCGGTGGGCGAACGCCGACATGGAACGTGTGATGGGCCTGTCCGAGCAGGAGATGCGCGGCCTGCGGGTGACGGAGATCGTCCTCGACCCGGAGAGCGAACGGGCCGAGGAGGGCATGCGAACCGCGCTGGAGACCGGTTGTCTCCACGAGCTCGGAGCCGCGCTGCACCTGGCCGGCCATGAGCGGGAGAGCGTGTGGTCGGTGTCGCTCGTCCCTGTGCGGGGCTCCGACGGTCGGCTCGAAGGTGTCCTGCTGTCGGCGCACGACGTGACGGAGCAGCACCTCGCACGGCAGCGACTGGTCCTGGTCAACGACGCCAGCCTGCGGATCGGCAGCACCCTCGACCTGCCCCGTACCGCTCAGGAACTCGCCGACGTGGCCGTCCCGCGGTTCGCGGACTTCGTCACGGTCGATCTCCTGCCGTCGATCGAGGGAGGCGAGGATCCGCCGCAGGGTTCTCCGCACGGTCCGGTGATGCTGCGCCGGGTCGCCTTTCAGTCGGTTCTGGAGGGCTGCCCCGAAGCCGTGGTGCGGCCCGGGACGGTGGCCGCCTACCCGGAGGGTTCCACCGCGGCGGAGTGCCTGACCGCGGAGCGGCCACTCATCGAGCACATCACGCCCGCCGCGCTGGAGGATCTGGACCGGACGGCCCCGGACCGGGCCGAACGCATGCGGCCACTTCGGGTTCCACTCCGTGCTGGCGGTACCCATGCGTGCGCGTGGCCTCACCCTGGGCGTGGCCACGTTCTCCCGCCATCGCCGGCCCCAGGGTTTCCAGCAGGACGACCTGCTGCTGGCTCAGGAGATCACCGCTCGCGCCGCCGTGTGCATCGACAACGCCCGGCGGTACACACGCGAGCGCGACACCTCCCTCACGTTGCAGAGCAGCCTGCTGCCGCAGCGTCTCCCCGAGCAGGCGGCTCTCGATGTCGCCTCCCGTTATCTGCCCGCCAGCACCCGGGCCGGTGTCGGCGGCGACTGGTTCGACGTCATCCCGCTCTCCGGCGCCCGGGTCGCCCTGGTCGTCGGTGACGTCGTGGGTCACGGCATCCAGGCCTCGGCGACCATGGGACGGCTGCGCACCGCCGTCCGCACGCTGGCCGATGTCGACCTTCCCCCCGACGAGTTGCTGACCCACCTCGACGACCTGGTCAACCATGCTGCCGGCGGCGACACCACGGCCCCGCTCGGCGGTGACATCGGCGCCACCTGTCTGTACGCCGTCTACGACCCCGTCTCGCGCCACTGCACGATCGCCCGCGCCGGCCACCCAGGGCCGGCCCTTGTGGCACCTGACGGCACGGTCGAGTTCCTCGACGTTCCGGCGGGCCCGCCCCTCGGCCTGGGCGGCCTGCCCTTCGAGTCGACCGAGCTGGAACTGGCCGAGGGCAGCCTCCTCGTCCTCTTCACGGACGGGCTCGTCGAGGTCCGCGGCCGTGACATCGACGAGGGGATCGCCGCCATGCGCGAGGTGCTGCGGCGACCGGCTCACGATCTGGAGGCCGTGTGCGACGCCCTGTTGCGCACCCTGCTCGGGGACCGCCCCTCCGATGACGTGGCGCTCCTCGTGGCCCGCACCCGAGCCCTCGACGCCTCCCACGTGGCGACCTGGCGGGTGCCGCCGGACCCCGCCGCGGTCGCCGAGGTGCGCAAGGCCGCTTGCCTGCAACTGTCCGAGTGGGGCTTGGACGACGCCGTGTTCGTGACCGAGCTGGTCGTCAGCGAGCTGGTCACCAACGCCATCCGGTACGGCCGGTCTCCGATCGAGCTCAGACTGATCTACGACCGCACCCTCATCTGTGAGGTGTCCGACGGCAGCAGTACCGCGCCCCATCTGCGCCGGGCCCATACCTTCGACGAAGGCGGACGCGGGTTGCTGCTCGTCGCTCAGCTCACCCAGGGCTGGGGATCCCGCCAGGTGACCAACGGCAAGACCATTTGGGCTGAGCAGTCGCTTCCCGGCGACTGAGGTGCGCAGGGCGCCTGGACTCCCCTGCGACCGGTTCCGTATGACACGCTCTTCGGCGAGCGGGCGGCCGGGGCACGGCCGTCGGCTGTCACGGCACCGTGGAGAGGCGGCGGCATGCGCATAGGACTGCTCGGCACCGGCCCATGGGCGCAGATGGCCCACGCACCCGCCCTCAGCGGGCACGACGGGCTCGACTTCGCCGGAGTGTGGGGGCGCCGTCCCGAGGCGACGAAGGAACTGGCGGAGCGGCACGGTGTCCGGGCCTACGACGACGTGGAGGCGCTGTTCGCCGACGTGGACGCGGTCGCCGTGGCCCTGCCTCCAAAGGTGCAGGCCGACCTCGCCGCGCGGGCGGCGCGGGCCGGGTGTCACCTGCTGCTCGACAAGCCGCTGGCGGTGACGGTGGAGCAGGGCCGGGCGGTGGTCGAGGCCGTCGAGGAGGCGGGGGTCGCCTCCGTCGTGTTCTTCACGACCCGCTTCCAGCCCGAGCCGGCGGCGTGGATCACCGAGCAGGCGGCGGTGCCGGGCTGGTTCACGGGGCGGGCGCAGTGGCTCGGGGCGGTGTTCAGCAGCGAAAGCCCCTTCGCGACGCCGTGGCGGCGGGAGAAGGGCGCCCTGTGGGACGTCGGGCCGCACGCCCTGTCCGTCCTGCTGCCGGTGCTCGGCGATGTGCGACGCGTGACGGCGGCGGCGTACGGCCCCGGCGACACGGCCCATGTCGTCCTCGACCACACCGGCGGCGCGTCGAGCACCCTCACCCTGAGCCTGACGGCACCGCCCGCCGCGTCCGGTGCCGCCGTGGAACTCCTCGGGGAGACCGGGGTCGCGGTCCTGCCGGAGAGCTCCGACGGAGCGGTCCCTCCGTTGATGCGGGCCGCGGACGCCCTGCGCGCCGCCGCCCGGACCGGACGCCCGCACGCCTGCGACGCGGCGTTCGGCCTGCGGGTGACCGAGATTCTCACGGCGGCCGAGGACCTGCTGAACGGCGGCGCGCGCTAGGGGGCGTTGCACGGTGGCGGCCAGGGAGCGGCCGGCAGCGGAACGGTTCCTACGCCGGTGCGAGGTTGAGGCGTTCCCTGACGACCGGGAAACCGGCCTTGGTGAAGTTCGCGGCCATGGGGAAGTTGCCCTGGTCCGTGGCGGCCGCGATGAACTCGGCGCCCTGCCCGACCAGGAAGTGGGTGCACTCGGCCAAGAGGTCGTAGGCGTAGCCGTGGCCCCGCTGTTCGGGCAGGACTCCGATGAAGCCGATGCACGGGCCCGACGGGTTGTGGGCCGGGATGTGGATGCCGACCGGTTCGCCCTGTGGTGTGTGCGCGACCTGCCACCACTCGCGGGGCGAGGGGCACCAGCGGAAGAAGTCGAGTTCCTCCTGGGCCGCCCGGTCGAGTCCGCCCTGCTCGATGGCCTTCAGCGCATGGGCGTCCAGCGTGACGGAGTGGATGCGGCGCAGCGCGTCGAAGAACACGGCGTCGTCCGGTTCGGCACGGAACACCAGACGCCCGGGCCGCTCGGGCGGTCCGGGGTCCACCGGTACAACAGGCGTTCCACCAGGAGGTCGTAGCCGGCCTTCCGTGCGGCGGTGACACGGGCCTCGGCCGCGCTGCGCAGGGCCGGGTCGTCGCACCAGCCCGCGGGCAGGTTCAGTTCCAGTTCCACCTGCCAGGGGGCGGAGCGCAGGAGGACGGCGCCCGCTTCCTCCTCGCCGTCCGTCACGTCGAACCAGTTGAGGTTGACGGGCTCGGTGTCGTCGGGGCCGCCCCACCAGGCGCCGCGGGCCACGACCCTGCCGTCGCGCAGGACCACCCGCTTCCAGTCGGGGCGATGCCGGGTCAGCCGGTGGGCCTCGCGGGCGCCCAGCGGATCGGGCAGGGTGTCGAAGAGATCGGCGTCGGTCGCGTCGAGCGCGCGGACGACCACATCGGTCACGGAATTCCTCCGGGATGCGTGGTGGGCGAGGGACCGTCCAACGCGCTTTCCGACGCGCCCTCAAGTGGCCCCCAAGAGCCGGTCAAGCGATCAATGATGTCCCCAAGTGGCGTCTTCAGCAAGGGACATCGGCCTGCTTGCGTCCGGCCACGTTCCTGGACCGGGCCGCCCCATGTCATGGTGGTCGCGTGGACAGTCAGGTGAGGTTCGACCCCGGCCTCTACCAGGGGACGGGCGGATACTACGAGCAGTTTCGGCTCCCCTACCCCGACGCGATGATCGCCGACCTCGCGCGCCGGGCCGCCCCCTCAGGGCGCGGACGCCTGCTGGATCTGGCGTGCGGCACCGGCCAACTCGCCTTCCCCCTGCGCGACCGGTTCACGGACGTTCGGGCCGTGGACGCCGAACCGGGCATGACCGAGGTGGTCCGCGCCAAGGCAGACGCCGTCGGCGCAGCCCACGTCCGGGCGGTCACCGCCCGTGCCGAAGATCTCGATGCCGAGCCGGGCGGCTTCGAGCTGATCGTCATCGGCAATGCCTTTCACCGGCTGAACCGCTCCCTGGTGGCCCAGCGCGCCTGCACCTGGCTCAAGCCCGGCGGCTGCCTCGCGTTGTGCTGGTCGACCTCGCCGTGGGCCGGGCCCCGGGACTGGCAGCAGGCGCTCGGCAGGCTGCTGCGCTCGTGGCAGAACACCCTCGGCGCGTCCGGTCGCGTCCCGCCCGGTTGGGACCGAGCGCGGCAGCAGGACCCAGACCACGAAGTACTGTCCCGTGCCGGGTTCGACGTCGCCGGACGCCACGAGTTCTCGGTCGAGCACCACTGGACGATTCCCGAACTCGCCGGCCACATCCGGTCCACCTCGTTCCTACCGCCCTCAGTGCTCGCCGATCATGCCTCCGCGTTCGACGCCGACCTCATGGCCGAACTCGGCCGCCATACGGTCAACGACCGCCTCACCGAAACGGTCGACTTCGCCTACGAACTGGCTCGCACGTCAGCTCCCGCGTGACTGCCGGGACATGCATGGGTCACCGCGCCGAGGCGCTGCCCGGGACAAGGCCGGCTCAGCCTGCCAGCCGGGCTTTCCAGATTTCCTCGCTGGGCCATTGCCGGGCCCAGTCGGCGGAAACTTCGCTGTAGTCCCGCGCAGTCCGGGGTGCCTGGACCTCAATGAGGTCTTCGACGACGAAGCCGCAGTCCCGCAGCAGACGGAGCATCTCACCGTGCGGCAGGACGAACTCCACGTGATTCCCCCAGTCCAGCCGCGTCAGGCCGAATTGGCCGCGGGACAAAGTGGTGGATGCCGGTCCCTCGGGCGGTACACACAGCGCGAACAGCGGTGAGTAGCGCGAGAACACCAGCCGGCCTCCAGGAACGAGAAGCCGGGCTGCCTCCGGGATCCACTGGTAAGGGTCGCACCACAGCGAGGCGCCGTACTCGCTGATCGCCAGGCCGAACGTGTTGTCCTCGTAGGGCACCTTCTCGGCATCGCCCAGGACAAGGGGGAAGTCGATACCGAACTCCGCCTGCATCGCGCGAGCAGTGGCGAGCTGCTTCTCCGAGAGGTCGATCCCGACCGGGTGGGCTCCTGCTCTGGCCAGCCAAGCGGAAACGTAGGCAGTACCGCAGCCCAACTCGATGGTGCGCATCCCGTCGATGCCGTCGGGAAGCAGGGAAACCTGCGACTCAGGGGTGGCCCATAATCCCCAGGACGGTTCCTCCTGCGCCCAGTGGTCACGGGCGAGCGGCCCGTGCCACGCAGCCGCCTCGTCATTCCAGAAGCGCCGGTTCTGCTCCACATGGTCCGCCGGGCCGTCATGAGTCATGGAGGCATTGCATCGAGGCTGCTGCTGTTCCGGCAACGGATTTTCCTCCTGTGCGGTCGGAGCACCAGCGGGCGCGGGCCCGGAGTGCGGCGCCGGGTGGGGCGTAGCAGCGTGGTGGTGTGAGTGGTGCACGCGCCCGGCTGCCGCGCCGGGACAGGGGCCGTGGCCGGGACGGGACCCCGGGCCGGGACATCGGCCTGGCGGGCGTCTGCACGGCTGAGCTGATCAGTCCGGAGCCGCTCGACATCGGCTTCCTGCTGGGTGCGATCCCGCCGCTGGCCGTGGTGCCGCCGCTGCCGGAGCGGGTCGGGCCAGGCGGTGCTGGACCAGCCGGATCCGGAGGCGGTGGCGGCCCGGCTCGACCGGAGGCTGGTGGTGGACTCCGCGGGCGAGCCGCACGCCGAGCTGTTCGCGACGGCGGTGCTGCTGGACTTCTCCGCCGACGCGAGTGTGGTGCGGATCGTGGCGTGCGGGCAGTCCGGGCCCTTGTTGCTGCGGGGCGGGCGGGTCGTCGAGCTGGGCGTCGAGCCGTGCACGCCGCTGGGGCTGGGCCTCGCCGAGGCCACTGGGCCGAAGGTCGTCCCGGTGCGGCTGCGGGCCGGTGACCGGCTGTTCCTCGCGTCCGACGGTGTCACCGAGGCCAGGGACGCGGGCGGGGTCTTCTATCCTCTCGCCGAGCGGCTGCCGGGCCTCGCCGACGGGGATCCGGTGGCGCCGGCGGAGCGGGTGTGGACCGACCTCGTCCGGTACTGCCCGGATGTGCGGGACGACGTCACGATGCTCGTGCTCGCGCCCCGTGCGCGGGAGGGGCCCTGACGGCGGCGGGCGGGGCTTGCGTCGCACGGTCGGCGGGGTTCCGGTGCCCGGGGGCGGGGCTCTCCGGATGCATGCTGGGCTCTCGCGGTGAATGGTGATATCGGACCCGTTTTTCAGCACCGGGGCCGCACCAGCGATCCGGACCCTAGGAGCAGAGAACATGTCGACTTCACAGCCCGCCGCGTCCCGGCCGCCCGAGGACCGCACCACCCCGGACCGCCTGCTCCACGCCCGCACCGGCACCGACGTGTCGCCGGAGGACCTCGTCCTCGCCTCGGGCAAGGACCTCACCCCGCACACCCTGGAATGGGCCAGGCGCAAGCTGGCGGCGGAGGGCCCGGCCGCGCTGGAGAAGCTGCTGCCGTAGCCCCCCGGCAGAGCGTCACGCCCCGTCGTCGTCCTCCGGCAGGGCGCTGTCGTCCTCCACCACGTGGACCGCCGCCTCCTCCGCGCCGGCCGCACCCCCGTCGATGCCGATGTCCGTGGCGACGGTCTCCTTCGTCGTGTCGGGGTGGGCGCCCTCGTCCGGGGCGACCAGGCGGCCCGCACGGGCGGTGCCCGCCTCCGGGTCGACCGGCTCGCCGTCGCCGTCGGGGGTGTCCCCCACGCCGTCCCCGGCGGGCTCGGCGGACACGTCGGGGACCTCCTGGGCGAGGCGGTCGTCGAGCGTCTCGCCCTCGTGCTGCTCGGCGGCGGTCGTGCCGCGCTTGGTGACGCCGAGCGGCTTCTCCGGCGGGGAGTAGCCCTCGTCGAGGGTGTCGTCGTAGGTCCGTTCGTCGACGGCGTCCTGGAGGTCCAGAGGCGCGGCGTCCTCCTGCTCCTCGTTGCTCCCGGTGGGCTGGTACGCGTCGTCCGCCATCGGCTCGGGGCGCATCGGTTCCGTGCCCATCACTTCTGCCTCCCTGTCGCGCTGCGTCGACTCGTGCGTCTCGTTCGTCTGTCTCATGTGCCCGTTCCGCGTTTCCCGTTACGCGGGCTCTAACCTTCCCGCCCCGGCCGGGCCAGGTCGACCGGCCACTTCTCCTCGATGCGTCCCAGCCTCCACACCAGCAGCGCGACGACCCACGTGGCGACGAACAGCGCCACGACGGCGTACCCCAGGACGT
Organism: Streptomyces africanus; assembly: GCF_030816955.1. Lineage (NCBI taxonomy): Bacteria > Bacillati > Actinomycetota > Actinomycetes > Kitasatosporales > Streptomycetaceae > Streptomyces > Streptomyces africanus. The sequence goes on from NZ_JAUSYP010000001.1 coordinate 394,974, forward strand.
TGAGGTCGACGCCGGAGATCCAGTCCCAGAAGGGGCCGTGCAGGCCGAGCCGCGTCACGAGCAGACCGAGGAGTTCGACGGTCCCGATGAGCAGGGCCACGGCCACGGACAGGCCGGTGATCGTGAGGTTGTAATAGACCTTGCGGACCGGCTTGGAGAAGGCCCAGCCGTAGGCGAAGTTCATGAACGAGCCGTCGACGGTGTCGAGGAGGCACATCCCGGCGGCGAACAGGACGGGCAGGCACAGGATCGCGTACCAGGGCAGACCGGACGCGGCGCCGGAGCCGGCCAGGACGAGCAGGGCGATCTCGGTGGCGGTGTCGAAGCCGAGGCCGAACAGGAGGCCCAGCGGGTACATCTGCCCGGGCTTGGAGACCGACTGCATGACACGGCCCAGGAGCCGGTTCATGAAGCCGCGGTTGTTCAGTTGTTCCTCCAGGGCTGCCTCGTCGTAGTGGCCCGAGCGCATCCGGCGGAAGACCTTCCAGGTGCCAGCGAGGATGACGAGGTTGACGGCCGCGATGAGGTAGAGGAACGTCCCGGAGACGGTCGTGCCGATCAGGACGGTGACGTCGTGCAGCGAGGAGCCGCCGTCGCGGACCGGCCCGGCCAGGGTCTTCACGCCGAGGGTGAGCAGGAAGGCCAGGACGAAGACGACGCTGGAGTGGCCGAGGGAGAACCAGAAGCCGACGGACAGCGGCCGCTGCCCCTCGCCCATCAGTTTGCGGGTGGTGTTGTCGATGGCGGCGATGTGGTCGGCGTCGAAGGCGTGCCGCATGCCGAGCGTGTACGCGGTGACGCCGATGCCGACGCCGAAGGTCTGAGTGCCGATGGCGTGGTGCTCGGGGGCGACGATCACGACGAGGGTGAACCAGCCGATCACGTGCAGGGCCACGATGACGGTGGCCATCCCCCCGACCCTGGCCCACTCCTGCCGCGTCATGGAGGGACGGACGCGGTGCCGGGCCGTGCGCTGGGCCGCAGCCGGGGCGGGGAGGGGTGGAGTGGACTCAGGGGCGGCCGTCATCGGGGGGAAGGTCTTTCTGTCGGACGGACGGCTGCGGGGAACAGCCTCGCGCCATCCTCCAGTACCTGCAATCCATGTGCAGTAAAGCCCGCGACAGGTCTTGTCCATGGATGCGAAAACTCCATGGATCCGAAATCTCCGCGGACCGAAAACCCCACGAACCGAAAACTCCGCGGGCCCGAGAACTCCGCGGAGCCGGGCGCCCCCGGCCGGGTGTCACACCGAGGCGTTCGGTCCGTCCGGCCGGCCGCGGCGCTGCTCGACCATCTCGCGGCTGAGCTCCTCCGTCTCCGTCTCCGGCAGGCGCTCGAAGCCGTCCTCGGTGATGACGGACACGATGGGATAGATGCGGCGGGTGAGATCCGGGCCGCCGGTCGCGGAGTCGTCGTCGGCCGCGTCGTACAGCGCCTGGAGCGCGGCCAGGGCGGCCTCGCGCCGGGACATGCCGGGGCGGAACAGTTTCTTCAACGCGCCCCGGGCGTACGGCGAGCCGGAGCCCTCGGCGTGGAAGCCGAACTTCTCGTAGCGGCCGCCGGCAACGTCGAAACCGAAGATACGGCCGCGCCCGCCCTCGGGACCCGCGGGGTCGTAGCCGGCGAGCAGCGGGACGACGGCGAGGCCCTGCATGGCCTGGCCCAGGTTGCCCCGGATCATCGTGGCCAGCCGGGTGGCCTTCGCGGCGAGGGTCATGGGGATGCCCTCGACCTTCTCGAAGTGCGTCAGCTCGACCTGGTAGAGCTTCACCAGGTCGAGCGCGAGCCCGACGGAACCGGCGAAGGCCACGGCGGTGTGATCGTCGGCGGGGTACACCTTCTCCAGGTCCCGCTGGGCGATCAGATTTCCCATGGTCGCCCGCCGGTCGCCGGCGATCAGCACGCCGTCGCCGAAGGTGAGGGCCAGCACGGTCGTGCCGTGCGGGACGCCCTCGGCGCGAACGCCGTCCGGGAGGATCCGGCGGGTGCCCAGCAGTTCGGGGCGGTGGGCCGCCAGGAACTCGGTGAAGGACGAGGAGCCCGGTGTGAAGAACTCCTCCCCCAGCCGGCCCTCGTGGTCGATCCCCGCCATGGCGTTCCCCCTCGTCCGTGACCGTCGTCTCCCGACTCCTACCTGGACCGGGCGGGCGGGAAACGCGAGTTGAGGCCTCAGTGGCCGTTGTTCCGCCGCGCCGGCGGTGCGACGCGGACGTCCAGGTCCGAGATCCGGTGGACGGGCCAGGTGCGGGCGTAGCGGGGCGGTGTGCCGCCGGCCGGTGCGATGTGGGCGACCGGGAGACGGTCCGCGGTGCGCAGGACGTCCGCCACCGTGGTGTTCTCGTTGTGGCCGGAGGTCGCGCCCGAGGAGCAGTCGGTGTAGTAGCCGATCGGGATGGCCTCGTGCCCGGTGAGCAGGCAGGGCGGGCGGACGCCGAGGCGGTGCAGCGCTCCGGCGGTGCGGTCCCAGTCGCGGCGGCTTTCGGTGTTGCGGGAGACGGTGCTTTCCAGGACGGCGATCTGGACCGCCAGATGGCCGGCCAGGCCGAGCGCGACCAGGGTGGCGGCCACCGGCCGCCACGTCCGGCCCGGGGTTCTGACCAGGTGCCACAGGGCATCGGCGACCGGGATGGCGAGCAGCGCGTAGGCCGGCTGGAGGAAGCGGGGCGCCGCGTAGCCGATCATGAAGAGGTACGGCAGTGCGGCCGTGGCGGCGCAGGCCAGGGGGACCAGGGTCCGCCCCAGGCGCCGGGCCCGGGCCGCGACGAGCAGGCCGAGGCCGGCGAGGACGGGCAGGACGAACCACCAGACGGTGACCACCGGGTGGGGCATCGACCCGGTGCACGGCCGGCACAGGGCCCGTCCGCCCAGGCTGCGCAGCTGGTCGTCGACCGCGATCTGCCAGCCCAGTCCGCCCTGGATGCGGGAAGCGTCCGACAGCCGCTGCCCGAGACCGCCGTGACCGACGTAGGCCTCGATCACCCACTCGACGGCACCGGCCGCGAGGCCTGCCACGAGCACGAGGAGGAGGCGCCAGTGGCGGCGCACCAGGGCGAGGACGAGCAGCGGCACGGTCACCCAGACCGCGTCGGTGGGCCGCATCCACGCCATGAGGGCGGCGCCCGCGGCGACGCCCCACAGCGCCGCCCGGGCGGAGGGTTGCGTCCGGGCCCGCAGGAAGCAGCCCACGCTGATCAGGGCGCCGATCGCGACCCAGTAGTTGGGCATGGCCTGCGGACCGTAGAAGAGGGTCACCCACAGGGAGGCTAAGAGGGCGCCGCCGACGGCCAGGACCCGGATGGGGAACAGGCCGCGCCAGGCGCGCAGGGCCAGGTAGAGGGCGACGCCGGACAGCAGGGCGAGGTAGACCCGCAGCAGCGGCGTGGACGACGACCAGGACGCGATCGGCGCCACGAGCAGGGAGACGCCCCGGGAGCGCGGTGCGCTGAAGAAGGCCGCCGGGGTGTCGGAGGTGACCTGGCTGACGTAGACGATCTCGTCCCAGCCGAGGCCGAGGACGGGCCGGACGAGGACGAGTTGCGCGACGGTGAAGACGGCGGCCACCGCGGCGAGCGGTCCGTCGACGCGGCTCCTGCGGCTGGTGCCCGGCTCGGCCGTCTGCGTGCGTCTTCGCCTGCGAACGAGAATGGCGTTCGCACCGTCGGACATCGTCCACCCCTTACCCCTACGCGCGTAGGGCCGCTGCGACCTCCACGGCCCGCGGGCCGAAGGCAGAGGTCCGATGATCGGAAAACACGGCCAAGCTAACCCGCGGGGTGGGGACGTGCAGACCGGAATTCGGCCAAGTGCCTGACGCGATCCGGAGGTCAGCGGGTGTTCGGGGCGCGGTGCGGTGGCTGGCTCGGGGCCGGACGCCGGGTCGGCGGGGGAACGGGGCGGGTGACGGGGGTGTCCTCACGTACCGTCACCTCGGTGCCGTGGTGACGGATCGTCAGGGGTGGGCCCGAGCGCAGCGTGTACGTGGCCTGACCGGCGGTCAGCTCCACCCGCAGGCAACGGCCGAGGAACCCCACCGAGAAGGCCAGCCGGCTGTACCGCTCGGGCAGGCGCGGCGCGAACCGCAGGCCGCCGTCGGCGCAGCGCATACCGCCGAACCCGGCGACCAGCGCCATCCAGGTGCCGGCCAGCGAGGCGATGTGCAGTCCGTCGCGGGTGTTGTGCTCCAGGTCCCCGAGGTCCATCAGCGCGGCCTCGGCCGTGTAGGCGCAGGCCAGGTCCAGGTGGCCGGTCTGGGCGGCCAGGACGGCCTGGACGCAGGCCGACAGGGAGGAGTCCCGTACGGTCAGCGGCTCGTAGTAGGCGAAGTTGCGGGCGATCTGCTCCTCGTCGTAGTACTCGTCGAAGAAGCTGCCGCAGCTGTACATGGCCAGCACCAGGTCCGCCTGCTTGATCACCTGCTTGCGGTACAGGTCGAAGTACGGGAAGTGCAGCATCAGCGGGTACTGGTCCGGGCCGGTGCGGGCGAAGTCCCAGCGCTGGTAGCGGGTGAAGCCGGCGTGCTGTTCGTGCACGCCGAGCTCCTCGTCGTAGGAGACGTGCACGGCCTCGGCGGCGTCCCGCCAGGCGGCCCGCTCCTCCTCGTCGGCGCCGAGCCGGGCCGCCTCGTCGGGGTGGCGTTTGCAGGCGTCGGCGGCGGCCAGCAGGTTCGCCCGGGCCATGAGGTTGGTGTACGTGTTGTCGTCGGCGATCGCGCTGTACTCGTCCGGTCCGGTGACGCCGTCGATGTGGAAGACGCCCCGGTCGTCGTGGTGGCCGAGGGAGCGCCACAGGCGGGCGGTCTCCACCAGCAGCTCCACGCCCACCTCGCGCTCGAACTCCTCGTCGCCGGTGACCGCCACGTACCGCACCACGGCGTCCGCGATGTCGGCGCCGACGTGGAAGGCGGCCGTGCCGGCCGGCCAGTACGCCGATCCTTCCGAGCCCTCGATGGTGCGCCAGGGGAACGCGGCGCCGCGCAGGCCGAGCTGGGCCGCGCGCTCCCGGGCGGCGGGCAGGGTGTCGAGGCGCCAGCGCAGGGCCTCGGCGGCCGCGGCCGGCGCGGTGTAGGTCAGCAGCGGCAGGACGAAGGCCTCGGTGTCCCAGAAGGCGTGGCCGTCGTAGCCGGAGCCGGTGAGTCCCTTGGCGGGGATGGCGCGCTGTTCGGCGCGGGCGCCGGCCTGCAGGACGTGGAAGAGGGCGAAGCGGACGGCCTGCTGGATCTCCTCGTCGCCGTCGACCTCGACGTCGGCGCGCGCCCAGAAGGCGTCGAGGTAGGCCCGCTGGTCCTTCAGGAGCCCCCACCAGCCGCTGTGCGCGGCCGCCGCGAGGGCCGCCTCGACCTGGTCGCTCATCGCGGGCCGGGAGCGGGCGGCGGACCAGCCGTGCGCGACCAGCTTCTCCACCCGCAGCCGCTCCCCCGGCTCCAGGACCGAGGTGACGGTCAGCCGGGCCACGTCCACGTTGCTCTCGCTGCTGGTGGTGGTCCGCTCCGGGCCGGTGACCAGGTGGTCGGCGGCCACGGCGACCCGCAGGCCGCTGCGCCGGGTGCGGTGGACCAGGCGCAGCCGGCTGCCCGAGGCGAGGTCCTCCTCCGGTTCCAGCGGCGACTTCAGCGCCCGTGCCGCGCGCGGGTCGCCGTCCGGCTCGGGCAGGCTCTCGTTGGCGACGAGCTCCGACTGGACGACCACGCGGGTACGGCTGTCGACGGGCTCCACCTCGTACGCCACGGCGGCGATCGCCCGCTGGGTCAGGGAGACCAGCCGCGTGGAGCGCACCCGGACCGTCGAGCCGGCCGGGGAGGTCCACTCGCAGACCCGTTCCAGCACGCCGCGCCGCAGGTCCAGGGTCCGCTCGTGGGTGACGAGCCGCCCGTAGCGCAGGTCGAACGGCTCGTCGTCGACCAGGAGGCGCAGCACCTTGCCGTTGGTGACGTTGATGGACGTCTGGCCGGACTCGGGGTAGCCGTATCCGGCCTCGGCGTAGGGCAGCGGGTGCAGTTCGTGGACGCCGTTGAGGTAGGAGCCGGGCAGGCCGTGCGGCTCGCCCTCGTCGAGGTTGCCGCGCCAGCCGACGTGGCCGTTGGACAGGGCGAACACGGACTCGCTCTGGGCCAGGACGTCGAGGTTGAGCTCCGTCTCGCGCACCGTCCAGGGTTCGACGGTGTACGCCCGCTGTGCGATCACCGCGTGCCCCCCAGTTCGGCGAGGTCCTTCACCACGACGTCGGCGCCGTGTGCGTACAGCGCCTCGGTCTGTCCGACGCGGTCGACGCCGACGACGTATCCGAAACGGCCCGCGCGGCCCGCGTCCATGCCGGCCAGGGCGTCCTCGAACACGGCGGCTTCGGCCGGTTCGATGCCGAGGTCCTCGGCGGCGGCCAGGAACGTGTCGGGGTGCGGTTTGCCGGGCAGCTTGCGCTCGGATGCGACCACGCCGTCGATGCGGACGTCGAAGAAGTGCTCGGCGCCGATCGAGCGCAGCACATCACGGCAGTTGGCGCTGGAGGAGACGATCGCGGTGCTCAGTCCGTGGGCCCGGACCGCCTCCAGGTAGCGCAGGGTGCCGTCGTAGGCCTCGACACCGTCGGTGCGGATCTTCTCCAGGACCAGCTCGTTCTTGCGGTTGCCGAGCCCGTGCACGGTCTGCGCGCCGGGTGGGTCGTCCGGTTCGCCGTCGGGCAGGTCGATGCCGCGGGACGCCAGGAAGGTGCGCACGCCGTCGGCGCGTGGTCGCCCGTCGACGTACTCGTCGTAGTCCGCCGCGTCGAACGGCCGGAAGTCCGCGCCGTCGCGCTCGCGCAGGAAGGCGTCGAACATCTCCTTCCAGGCGGCCGCGTGCACGACGGCCGTCTTGGTGACGACACCGTCGAGGTCGAAGAGGCAGGCGTGGATGTCTTCGGGGAGACCGAGCTGTGTCATACAGGTCCGGTTCCCCGGCCGGCGATGTCCAGTGAGTGGCGCACGCCACACTCCGGGGGGTGACAGACTCTGCTGTATGCCGCTGACCTTCGACGACCTCGTCCGCCGTGCCCGGGCCCTGCCCCAGGGCGGCCGGCGCGCGATCCTCGGTATCGCCGGCAGCCCCGGCGCGGGCAAGTCGACGCTCGCCGAGCGGCTGGTGCGGGAACTGAACGGATCCGGCGACCCGTGGGTGGCGCACGTCCCCATGGACGGTTTCCATCTCGCCGACGCCGAACTGGTGCGGCTCGCCCTGCGGGAGCGCAAGGGCGCGCCGGACACCTTCGACGCGGCCGGGTACGCGGCGCTGCTGCGGCGGCTGCGCTGCCAGGAGCCGGATGACGGCATCGTGTACGCGCCCGGTTTCGAACGGGCGCTGGAGCAGCCGGTCGCGGGGGCGATCCCGGTGCCGCCGGCGGCCCGGCTGGTCGTGACGGAGGGGAACTACCTGCTGCTGGACAGGGGCGCTTGGCGGCGCGTCCGGGCCGAGCTGGACGAGGTGTGGTTCTGCGAGCTCGACGAGGACGAGCGCATGCGCCGGCTGGTGGCCCGGCACGAGGAGTTCGGCAAGAGCCACGACGAGGCGGTGGCCTGGGTGCTGCGCTCGGACCAGCCCAACGCCGCACTGGTCGCGGCGACGCGGGAGCGTGCGGACCTGGTGGTGCGCGACCTCGAGTGAGCGGGAGCGGCTCGTGGTCGTAGTGCTCTTCTCACGGCCCGCCCGATCCTGGTTCCCTCTTCCTATTCTGGGGACATGACACGCGCAGTTCGGAACACCCCCTAGGACTCGTCGGGTCGGGCGCGCGCCACGATCCCTCAGTCGGTGGTCGCGCGCAGGGTCAACCGCGGCTCGGCGTGGGCGTCCCCGGCCGGGTCCCCTATCACGGCGGTGAAGGTGTCCGTCCGTACCGTCAGGCCCTCCGGGCTCCGTTCGACGGACACCGCGCACGGCTCGGCGGAGCCGTAGCGGACCGCGAAGACGTGCAGGTCGTCCGGTCCGTCCCGGAGGGGGCCGGCCTCCAGCGCGGTCGAGCTGATCAGGTGGCGCCAGCCCTCGTCCGGGTTGCCGTAGCCGCGCGGGTCCTCGGCGAGGGCGAACGCTGCCTGTTCCTGGGTGAGTTCGGCGCGGGCGTCGAAGTGCTCGGTGCCCTCCGCGTCGGGGTGGGTCAGGCGCAGGGTGCCGGCGCAGGACACGGCCGCGTGCGCCGTACGCCGGACCCGGTCGCCGTCGTCCTCGGCGTACGGCAAGCCTGCCAGCAGGTACGGGGTGCCGTCGAGGCGTTCCACGGCCACGGTCGTCCACAGGCTGGTGCCGTCGGTGACGTAAAGGGAACGTACATGGCGCAGGACGTGGTCGCGGCCGACGACGGGCTTGGTGACCAGCTTGGCCGCCAGGCCGTCGGCGCGGACGTCACGGACGCGGACCTCGCCCATCGGGCGGCAGAGCAGGAAGCCGTCGGTGACGGGGCCGAAGCCGTGCTGGCGGTTGACGGCGGCGGCCAGGTAGTAGGTACCGCCCGCCTCGACGACCGACGGGGTCATGCGGTCGTCGAAGGCCACCGACACCGTGCCCGCGCGCAGCTGGTGCCGGGCCACCGCCCGGGACGGCTCGCGGTGCCAGCGCGTGGTGTCCTGGATCTGCCAGACCAGCATCCACGCGAAGTGGCCGTCGACGCCGCCGTCCGCCTTGACCGCGTGCCGGGCCCAGCGGCTGTCGCCCCGGTAGCGGCCCAGGTCGGAGCCGATGCGGGCGCTGAAGTAGCGCAGGCCCAGCACCGACTCGAAGGCGGAGTGCTGCTCGCTGTAGCGCGGGCCGCCGTTGTCGAAGCCGCCGTTCGTCAGGCGGGCGTCGATGTAGCGGGCGAGCGCGTCGCCGTCCTCGGCGAAGACCTCCTCGCCGCTGACCAGGTGGGCCTGGGCGAGGAAGGACAGGGAGATCGGGCCGTAGTTGTTGTCGTAGGCGCCGCCGTGCTCCGGGGGCAGGAGGGCGCCGCGGTCGGCGACCCGGTGGGCGCGGATCTCGTCCTCGTACAGCCGCAGGGCCTCCCGGCGCACCGGGTCGCCCTCGGCGGGCGGCAGGTGCCGGGCCAGCATCAGGCCGCCGACGACGCAGCCGATCGCCTGGTTGCCGGCCTCCTGCGGGTTGAAGAACGTGGCCTTGGTGAGCCAGCGCCAGTAGCCGTGCGCCACGTCGAGGAGCCGGGCGCGCTGTGCGTCGTCGACGAGGCCGTCCGCCGCGTCCAGGACGTTGACCGCCTGGAGCAGCGCCCACACCGTGCTCGGCCAGTCACCGATGGGGTGGGCTCCTGCCGCCAGGGTGTAACGGGCGTACGGCAGACCGGAGTTGCGCACCCGGAGGTTGGGGTAGCCCGGGTTGTCCTCGGTGTGGACCCGCTCGTCCAGGTGGAAGGCGAGGCTGCGGCGTACCGCCTCCGGCAGGCGGGGGTCCTGGGTGCGCTGCCAGGCGAGGGCGAGCAGGGAGGTGACGCCCAGGGACGTGTCGCCGATGTCGTCGACGCAGTCGGGGTGTTCGAGGTTGCCCTCCGGCGTCATGCGGGCCAGGGCCTGCTCGGTGACGTCGGCGAGGACGGCGTCGTACGCCTCCGGGGTGTCCGGGAGGTCGTGCAACGGGCCGCGCTGGTGAGGGAGGTGCACGGGTGGATCAGCCCTTCATGCCCGAGGTCAGTCCTTCAGTCCGGCATTGATGTCGGCGCCCATGACGTAACGCTGGAAGACCAGGAAGATGGCGATCAGAGGGATCATGGAGATGACCGATGCGCCGAGCAGTACCGACCAGTTGATGTTCTGCGCCCCGACGATGCTCTGGATACCGATCTGCACGGTGAACTTGTTGGGGTCGTTGAGCATCAGAAGCGGCCAGATGTAGTCGTTCCAGCGCCACTGGAAGGACAGGATGGCGAGGGTCAGCATGATGGGCCGGGAGAGCGGCACCATGATCCGCAGGAAGATCGACAGTTCACGGGCGCCGTCGATGCGCGCGGCTTCGACGAGTTCGTCGGGAACCGTCAGGAAGAACTGGCGGAACATGAAGCATCCGGTCGCGGTGAGGACGGCCGGGAGGATGATGCCGGCGAACGAGTTGTAGAGGCCGAGGTCACGGACGACCAGGAACTCCGGGGCGAGCATGACCTCGGACGGCAGCATCGTGGTGGCCAGGATGCACAGGAAGAAGACCTTGAGCCACCTGTTGTCGTACTTGGCCAGCGCGTACCCGGTGCAGCAGCTGACACCCACCGTGAGGATCGTCGTGATCACGCACACGATGGTCGTGTTGATGAAGTACTGGGAGAAGTTGGCGCTGTTCCACGCTGCCTTGAAACCCGACAGGGTGGGGTCGTGCGGAACCAGCGTCAGCGGATAGGAGAACAGGTCGCCGGCCGGCTTGAGGGAGCTGAGGATGAACCACAGCACCGGCAGCCCGTAGAGGCAGGCCAGCAGCCACAGCAGTGTCGTCGCGGACACCGCCTGCCGGAGCCCACCGGTGGCCGCGCCGCGGGGCCGCTTCTTGGAGACGGGCCGTCCGGATCCGGCGTCGACCGGGCGTGGCATGTCTGTGGTTGTCATCGGTTCTCCACCCGCCGGTTGACGATCAGCTGGATGATCGCGACGGCCATCAGGATGAGCATGAGCACGAACGACGCGGCGCTCGCGTAGCCGATCTGGCCCCGTTTGAAGCCGGTCTCATAGATGTACTGGACCATCAGGTTGTTCGACGTTCCGGGTCCGCCGTTGTTGAGGGCGACGAACACCGGGTATTCCTTCATCGCGTTGATCGTATTGAGCAGGATGACGATGAACGAGGTGGGCGCGATGCTCGGCAGCGTGATGTGGAAGAACTGGCGCCACGGACCGGCGCCGTCGAGCGAGGCCGCCTCGTAGTACGACACCGGTACGTTCTTGATCGCCGCGATGAACAGCAGCATCGAGAAGCCCGTCCAGGCCCAGGACGCCGCCATCACCACCACCAGCAGCGACAGGTCGGCGTTCGACTGCCAGGGCACGGCGCTCCCGCCGAGCTCGTGGATGAGGTAGTTCACCAGTCCGAAGTTCTCACCGAACAGCCACCGCCACAGGACACCCACGACGATGGGCGACAGAAGCCACGGGATGAAGAAGACGACGCGGGCGACCGAGGCGCCCTTGGCGTGCTTGCTCACCACCATGTTGGCGATGAGCAGCGAGAACGCGAAGTTCAGCGGGACGAAGAGCACGGCGTACAGCAGCGTCCGGGTCAGCGCGTCGTAGAAGGTGGAGTCCCCGAACAGGTTCTGGTAGTTGTCCAGTCCGACGAACTGGAACACCCCTACGCCCGTGTAGTTCGTGAAGGAGTAGACGAGCCCGATCACGGCCGGCCAGACGAAGAACAGCGCGAACAGCACGACGTTGGCCGCGATGAGGACGAGCGGCGCAAGGGTGTACTTACTGCGTCTCCTGGGCGGGCTCGCGGACACGTCCGGGGCGCGTTTGGTCATCTTCCTGACTCCGTGCTGGTGGAATGGGTTCCTGTGGGCTCAGGCCACGAGCCCGGCATCACGCGGGGGCCCCAGGCCCGGGCGGCGGTGTCTCGACCCCGCCGCCCGGGCCTGCCGGGCTGCGCTCAGCCGCCGACCTGCTGGTTGTAGACGTCCACGATGTTGTCCAGCGCCTTGTCGACCGACTGCTGGCCGTTGATCGCCTTGCCGAGCTCCGTCTTGGTCGGGTCCTCGGGGAGGCTCTTGCCCTTCAGCACCCACTTCGTCTGCGCGGTGTTGAAGTAGCCGGAGATCGGGGCGTAGAGCGGGATCGACTCGTTGTACAGCTTGAACGCCGCCTGCGCCGCCTCGGACTTGAAGGGGTACTTCGGGTTGAGGCCGCTCTCGACCGGCAGGAAGCCGGACGTCTCGCACAGCTCCTGGTAGTGCGCCGGCTCGTACAGCCAGCTCAGGAACTTCGTCGCGGCGTCGGCCGCGGCGCCGTTGTTGTTGAAGCCCACCGTCATGCCGCCGCTGTTGACGTCGCTGGCCTGCACCGGCTCGGCGGGAGTCGGAACGCTCGCCCAGTCGAACTTCTTGATGCTCTCCGCGAAGGCGGGAACCTGCCACACGCCGGACCAGTAGGCGACCACGTCACCGCTCTGGAACATGGCCGACGGGTCGGCGCCGCTGGTCCACACCGACTTCGGCATGGTCTTGTCGTCGTTCAGCCCGACGAAGCGCTTCACGGCCTTCCTGGTCGCGGCGTCCACCGAGAACTTGCCGGAGGAGTCCGCGTGGACGTACTTGCCTCCGAGCTCGTACACCATGGCGCGGAGCCGGGACGGCGACTGGTCGAAGGTCAGGGAGTACTTGGCACCGGTCTTCTCCCGGACCTTGTCCGCCGCCTTGATGAATTCGGTCCAGGTCCAGGTCTTCTGGGGCGAGGTCGGGAAGGAGACGCCGGCCTTCTCGAACAGCGTCTTGTTGATGAACATGCCGGACGCGGTGACGTCCGAGGGGATGGACAGCACCTTCCCGGACGAGTCCTTGGCGAGGAAGTTGGCGTTGATCTTGTTGCTCTTCTTGTTGGCGATGGAGCTGAGGTCGATCAGCTTGTTCGCCCAGATCGGGTCCAGCGCCGGCACGGCCGCCACGTCGGGCAGAGAGTTCGCCTGCGCGGCGTTGTGCAGCTTCGTCGGGTACCCGTCGTAGGGGATGTTGACGAGGTTGATCTTGACGCCGGTTTCCTTCTTGTACTGCGTCACCATCTTCTTCCAGCCCGCGTCCTGCCCCGGAACCGTGGAGATCCAGAACGTCAGCGACTTGGCGTTCCCGCCCGAGTCGGACCCCGACCCGCAGGCGGAGAGCAGAAGGGCACCTGCCGTGGCCACGGCAGCGAGGGGAACCACGCGGCGTATGCCGCCGCGGCCGAGTCGGCGGGAGCGCCGCACACCCACACTGGTCATCTTCGATCCCTTTTCGTCGTAGCGGAGGAAGCACGGCGCCAGCCGAGGCGGCACGGGTGCAGTTTGCGGGAAAGATTCGCTTTCCGGGGGCACGGCCTCGCCCGGCCGCGACGCCTTGACGGGTGGGGTCCCCGGCCATGACGGCCGGCGTCGCACAAGCACGCCCTCGTGCGGCTGCCGTACTTCTCGTACGGGCGGGAGGCTCACCCGGAGTCGGCGTCCCGGCCGACTCAGAAAGCGCTTGTCCGGACATTGGCAGACCGATGGCGCAGCCGTCAATGCTTCGCCCGTACAGCTCCGGTCACGGTTTGAATTCCATGGGCGACCGCGAGCCTGCTGGCGCCCGCCACCGTGCCGGTGTCGCCCACCACGCTGCTGACCACCTCGGTGGGCCAGCTCAGCCGGGCCAGCTCGGCCCGCACACCGGGCAGGAGCTGCGGATCCGCTCCCGTGCCGCCGCCCAGGACGATCAGGCCGGGGTCCAGTACGGCGGCGACGGCGGCGGCGAGCCGGCCCACGTCGGCGGCGTGCGAGGCGACCACGGCACCGGCCGTGGCATGCCCCTGCCCGGCCAGGGCGAGGAGCCGCTCGGCGGTGCGCGGACGGGGCCCGTCGGTCTCCTGCCAGGCCTCGGCCGCCCGGCGCAGCAGGGTGCGCGAGCCCATGCGCTGCTCCAGGCCCTCGTGGCGCGGGGCGCGGTCGTCGTCCCAGGGGTAGGGCAGCCGGGCCACCTCGCCGGCGGCGCCGTTCGCGCCGCGCAGCACCCGGCCGCCGATCACGACGGCGAGACCGATGCCGACGCCGATGCGCAGGTAGCCGAAGGTGTCACGGCCGACGGCGGCGCCCTCGTGGAGCTCGGCGAGGGCGGCACAGTTGACGTTGTTCTCCAGGTGGACGGGGACGCCCTCGGGCAGGGCGACCGCCATGGCGTCGAAGACGGGACCGGCCTTGGCGGTCGCGGGGCGCTCCCCGGCACGGTCCCGTGTGGGGACGTCACCGACGGCGACGACGACGGCCCGCAGCGGGGCCCCGGCGGGCAGGGCGTCGAGGACCTTGCGGACGGTGTCGGCCGCGTCCCGGCGGGAACCGGCGCCCTCGGCGAGCAGGGTGCCGTCCAGGGCGCAGCCGCGCACCCGGGTCACGGCGGGCCCCAGGTCGACCGCGAGCACGGCGCCGGCGGCCGGTCCGAGACGGTAGATCGCGGCGCTGCGGCCGGTGCCGCCGGAGGCCCTGCCGGAGTGGGCGGCGAGCTCGACGGCTTCGAGCTCGGCCACGGCGGAGGAGACGGTCGGCTTGGAAAGGCCCGCACCGGCCGCCAGCTGGGGACGGGTGGCCGTGCCCGTCCCGGCCAGTACGTCGAACACCACACGGGCACTCTCGCTCAGGTGCATGGTCTCCCCAGGTCGTGCTGCGGCCGTGCAGGGCGGCGGCAGGGGTCGCGCGGCATCGGGATTCCGTGCCTCTTGACGCGCACCCTACTTCGTTAGTTAACTTCCTAACGAACTTCACGGTACTCGCCTGCCGTGTTCCGCAGAAGCCCGTCCCGGGGCTTCCCTACCTCTTCAACTGCCGTGGTCCGACGAGCGGTTCGCCTGCCGTCGCCGTGCCGCGCAACGACGAAAGAGGACCCGTGCAGGACTCCACGCCTTACGCGGTCGGTATCGACGTGGGCGGCACCAAGACACATCTGCGCGCCTTCGCGGGCGACGAGGACGTCGTCGACCAGGTCCGCAGCAGTTCGGGATGGCGGCCGCACGACCCCGGGGCCGCCGCCGACTGGCTGGCCGCTCTGGTCGCCGACGCCCTGCCTCCTCACGTACGACCGTCCGCTCTCGCCGTGGGCGGTCACGCCTGCGAGACCCCACGCCAGTGCGCGGGCATCCGCGCCGCCCTTCAGGAGCGGCTGGGGGTGCCCGCGCTCGTCGTGGGCGATGCCGAACTGCTCGTTCCCGCCGCGGGGCTGGACAAGGGCGTCGGACTGGTCGCCGGTACCGGTTCGGTCGCGGTGGGGCGGCTGCCCGACGGCGCCGCGGTCCAGGTCGGCGGCTGGGGCGCGGTGCTGGGGGACGAGGGCGGCGCGGCCGGCCTCGTCCGTGAGGCCGCGCGCGCCGTCTGGGCCGCGCACGACCGGGGCGAGGAGCCCGACGCGCTGGCGACCGGGCTGGTCGCCGCGTTCGGGGTGGCCGAGGTGCCCGCGCTCGGCGCCGCGCTGGAGGCCGCCACGGACGTCTCCGCCGAGTGGGGCCGCCGCTCCCCCGCCGTGTTCGACGCCGCCGAGGCGGGCTCGCCGCTCGCCCGGGCGGTGATCGCCGACGGCGGGCGGGCGCTCGCCGCGCTCGTCGTACGGCTCGCCGCGCGCGGGGTCCCGGTGGACGACGTGGTGGTGGCGGGCGGCACGGTCCTCGCCCAGCCCGCGCTGTACGAGGCGTTCACCTCCGCGCTGGCCGAGTCCCTGCCCGGGGCCCGGCCGCAGCCGCTGCGGGTGCCGCCGGTCGAGGGCGCGGTGGCGCTGGCCCGTTCGCTGCTGTGAGCCGGGCGGCCGCCGTTCACGCTCCGGACACCGGCTGGTGGCCGATCCCTCTCCGAAGGGTCGCCACACGGCCGTAGATCTTCGCTCGTCCCCCGGCCGCACGGCCGAAGTTCCTCGCTCGTCCCGCGGCCGCACGGCCGAAGTGCGGCCGCAGAACTCTGTCGCAGACCCCCTCGCAGAACTCAGGAGAGGCACAGCATGCCGTCACCAGCCGGGCAGTCCACCACCGCGTCCGTCGACCGGCGCGGTTTCCTCAAGACCTCCCTCGGCACCTCGGCCGGCCTGCTGGCCGCGCCGGCCTTCGCCACGTGGCTCGGCGCCGCCGACGCGAAGGCCGCCACGGGCCCCGCCGCGTTCGTCGACGACTACCAGTCGAACGTCATGACGAACCAGACGCCCGAGACCAACGCGGTCGTCCGGATCCTGGGCGGCATGTCCGAGGTGTGGAAGACCGGCGGCGCCTGGAACACCGGCCGCGTCCTGGACCGCGAGGTGCTGCGCGCCAACATGCGCTACTGCGCCCGCATCACGCAGGCCCGCACCGAGGCGCAGGCCAAGGAGGCCTTCCTCTACGACCGCCGGCACCAGAGCTACGCCATGATCGGCGGCCTGGGCCCGCTCGCCGGCCTGTACACGTCGGGCGCCAAGGCGGTCACGTCGATCACCACCGCCCCGGACGGCACGCCCCCCGGGAAGATCAACGACACCCTGCCCGCCGACGCCCCAGCCGGATCCGCACTCGGCGCGGGCTCCTACGACTCGGACCTCGGCAAGGTGGCCAAGCTGGTCGACACCGTGCGCGGGCCGTACGCCTCGGGCAACCCGGCCAAGTTCGCCTTCCAGTACCCGCGTCCGTGGCGGATGAACGAGGACAGCGAGGTCGTCGACACCGGGAAGAAGGACGCCCTCGGCTACCCGGTGTACGACTCGGACGTGGTCGTGGCCCCGCAGTTGCTGCGCCAGCGCTCCGAGGCCCCTCAGGAGGACGGCGGGTTCCCGAGCGGCCACACCAACGCCTTCCATCTGGCCGGTCTGGCCTACGCGTACGCGGTGCCCGAGCGTTTCCAGGAGCTGGTGACGCGGGCGTTCGAGCTCAGCCACACCCGGATCATGTCGGGCATGCACTCCACCGTCGACGTCATCGGCGGCCGGATCATGGCGACCGCCCTGACCGCGGCGACACTGGCCGACCCGGCGAACGCGGAACTCAAGGCGGCGGCACGCGCCCAGGCCCTCGCCTACTTCACCGAGAAGACCGGCACGACGCCGGACACGCTGTACGCCTACGCCCACTCGGACGCCGACGACGCCTACGCCGACCGCCAGGCCAACGCCCGTGCGGTCGTGCACCGGTTGACGTACGTCCTGCCCCGCCGCGGGCGCGAGGACCCGCTCACCGTGCCGAAGGGCGCGGAGGTCCTGCTGGAGACACGGCTGCCGTACCTGAACGCGGCCCAGCGCCGCGAGGTGCTGCGCACGACCGGACTGCCCTCCGGGTACGTCCTGCTGGACGCCTTCGAGCAGTGGGGCCGGCTGAACCTGTTCGCGGCGGCGGACGGGTACGGCGCCTTCGACACCGACGTCACGGTGACGCTGGACGCGGCGGCCGGTGGCTTCCACGCCGCGGACAGCTGGCGCAACGACATCGAGGGCGACGGCGGGCTGACCAAGCGCGGCACGGGCACGCTCACGCTGACCGGCCACAACCGGTACCACGGCGGGACCGTCGTCGAGGACGGCACGCTGGTCGCCGCGTCCCCGAGCGCCCTGGGGCAGGGCGACGTCCGGGTCACGGGCGGCACCCTGCGCGCGGACATGGCCCTGCGGGTGCGCGGCTCGTACGTCCAGGAGGGCGAGTCGACGCTGGAGCTGGAGCTGCGCAAGAACCAGGGCCCGGCGCTCACGGTGAGCCGGCGCGTGCTGCTCGACCGGGGCAGCGTGCTGTCGCTGCGGCTCGACGCCGAGCGGCCGCCGCTCGCGGGCACCACCGTCCCGGTCCTGTCGGCTCCGGCGCTGCGCGGCCGGTTCGACCGTGTCGAGCTGGACTCGACGACCCTGCGGGCCGTGCCCGTGCACACCGCTGACGGTCTGTCGGTGCGACTCGTGAAGCGGTGACGCCCGAGCGGCGGGGGGGCTGGTGCAGAGTGGGTCCATGAGGGACCTCTGGACCGCTCCCGCCGTCCCCCGGCCGCTGTCGCTCCCCCCGCCGTCGCCGGCGGGGGCCACCCGGTGGTCCGGCAGACGGTGGCCGCTGCCGCTCCTGGTGTCCGTGCTGCTCGCGGCGATGGCCTTCGCCATGGTCAGCACCGCCGTGCGGCAGACCCCGACGATCGACGAACCGGTGTACGTGGGCGCCGCCGCCGAGTACACGCACCAGCACCGGCTGCGCCACAACCCCGAGCACCCGCCGCTCGGCAAGCTCCTCATCGGCACCGGGGTGGCCCTCGTGGACCCGCGTGTCGACCCCGCCTTCACCGGGGACCAGGGCGCGGTGGGGCGGCACTTGCTCTACGGGACGGGCAACGACCCCTGGCGGCTGATGCTGTGGGCCCGCCTCCCCGTGATCGCGCTGACGCTGCTGTTCGGGCTGGTCGTCTTCGCCTTCGCCCGTGAACTGGTCGGGACGGCCGGGGCGTTGGCCGCGCTCGCCCTGTACTGCTTCTCCCCCGACGTCATCGCGCACGGCTCGCTCGCCACGCTCGACGTGCCGGCCGCCGGGTTCGTGCTGACGTCGGCGTGGCTGCTGTGGCGGGCGCGCCGGAGGCCCCGGCTGTACGTGCCGCTCGCGGGGGTGGCGCTGGGGGCGGCCCTGGCCACCAAGATGAGCATGCTTCCGGCCGTACCGGTGCTCATGGCTCTGGCCGCCGGGTCGGTGTGGCACGCGTCCGAAGGAGGCCGGCGCCTCGTGCGTGCGGCCGTCGGGGCGGGCTTGGTGGCTCTGGCGGCGATCGCGGTCGTGTGGACCGCGTATCTGATGGTCGATCCGAGGCTGCGCTGGGCTCCGGAGCAGCATGTTCCCGTGGTGCACGGGCTGCGCGGGCTGCTGGTCCGGCTCCTGCCGTTCCCGGAGGCGTACCGGGACGGAATGCGGGTCCAGTTCGGGCTGGAGAACCGGCCGTGGCAGGGCTTTCTGTTCGGCCGGCTGTACTCGGGCCCGCTCTGGTACTACCTGCCGTCCGCGCTGCTGGTGAAGACGCCGCTCGGGATGCTCGCGCTGTGGGCCGCCGGGGCGGTCGTCGTGGTGGCGGTGCGCCGCCTGCGGCCGGCCGCGCCCTACGTGCTGGCTCCGCCGCTGGTGCTGCTGGCGGCGGTCATGCAGGGGGCACGGGACTTCGGCACGCGGTACGCCGTCTTCCTGCCGCTGTTCCTCGCGGTGGCGGCGGGGTGCGTTCTCGTGGTGCGCCGGCAGTGGGTCTCGGTCGGCGTGGGCGTGCTGGTGGCGTTCGTCGCCGTCAGTTCGCTGCGTACGTACCCCTATTACCTGCCGTACGCCAACGAGGCGTTCGGCGGGCCGGGCAGGACGCGGGAGTTCCTGCACGACTCGAACGTGGACTGGGGGCAGGATCTGGGGCGCCTCGCGGAGCGGCTGCGCGAGCGGTACCGCGGTGAGCGGGTGTGGCTGGTGTACAAGGGCAGCGGGGTGCCGTCCTTCTACGGCATCCGGGCCGGTGATCCTCGTAGGGTGCCGGCCGGTGACGTGCGGGGGGTGCTGGTGGTGTCGGACTCCGCGGCCGCGAAAGCGACCGGGCGGCTGGCCGAGTTGATCGGCGGCAGCCGCCCGGTCGACGATGTCGGGCACTCGATCACGATCTATCGCCGTTGAACGGGGCCATGTGTCGTGTGCGGGTCAATGAGTCGCGTGGAAGAAGCCGTCCGTGCTCACGTGCTGCATGACGCGACTGGCCACGCGATAGCGGCCGTTGGGCACGTCCGGGCACCTCGCGACGTGTACCGCGAGCGGGCCCGCGAACTCGTAGCCCCTGCGTTCCGCGTGGCGGGACAGGCTGTCGGTGAGGGCCTGGCCCACGCTGGTGCCGTGGCGCGTCAGCTGGTCGTGCACCTCGTCGGCGAGTTCCACGTCGTAGGCGTTGGGGACCATGATCCGGCCCGCCCGGCACACCACGGCGTTGTCGTCGCACTCGTGCCGCAGGGCGTCGAGGACCTCGACCGGCTCCTTGTCGAGGACCCGTGCCCACAGGGCCTCCCATCGGTTCTCCAGTGTCTCCTCCAGCGCACTCAGTGCGCCCATGCGGTCTCACCTGCCGGAAGCGTCGTCGGTTCGGGTTGCGGTGGCCTGGAGCGTGCTAATGCTCGTCGTAGTCGTCGGGTCGCACCTCGGCCTCCTCCAGGGCCTCGCGCATGGTGCGGCCGGTCGCGCCCGGCGGCCGAGGCTGGTTCTCGTCCTGGTGTTCCAGGACCTCGTCCGTGGTCTGCGTCTTCGGCCGGTTCTCCTCGGGGACGGTCATGAGATGGCTCCTCGTCCGTCGTGTCGGGATGTGCTGGCGCGGCGGGTTCCCGCCCGGCGTCCGGGTATCCCTCTGCCGGGCACCTCATGTGCTGTGCGCAGAAGCCCTGGTCACCACTGGGCGTGAGCTATGTTGAACGTCCCTGGGAGACGAAGGAGGCGAACCGGTGCCATCGCCGCAGCAGGCACGCGCACAGGCATCCGCGATCACCTCGGGGAAAGCCGCCCCCGAAGCGGAGCTCTCCCCGTCCGCCCAGCTCAGGGCGCTCTTCGACCGGCCCCGGCTGTCCCCGGGCCAGCGGCGTATCGCCCAGTACCTGATCGAGAACATCACCGAGGCGGCGTTCCTGTCCATCACGGATCTCGCGGACCGGGTCGGCGTGAGCCAGCCCTCGGTGACGCGGTTCGCCTCTGCGGTCGGCTTCAGCGGTTACCCGGCGCTGCGGGAGAAGCTCCAGTCGATCGCGCTCGGCACCCTCGCGGGCGGCGGCCCTGACGAGGAGAACCGGGGCAACGAGCTCCAGGCGGCGGTCGACGCCGAGATCGAGAACCTGGAGAATCTGCGGCGGGACTTCGCCGACCCGAACCTGGTGATCGACATCGGCCGCAAACTGTCGTCCTCGACCCCGCTGACGGTCCTCGGCCTGCGCATCTCCGTCTCCCTGGCCGAGTACTTCGCCTACGCCGCCCGCCGGATCCACCCGGACGTACGGCTCGTCACACGGGGCGGCAGCGTCGCCTACGACGCGCTGCTCCAGTCGCGGGAGGCGGGCGGCACCTGGGTGCTGGCGTTCTCCATGCCCCGGCACGCCCAGGAGACCCTGACGGCCGTCCGGGTCGCGCGGGGCGCCGGGCTCAAGGTCGCCCTGATCACCGACCTGGCGCTCGGGCCGCTCGCGGACGAGGCCGACGTCGCCTTCGCCATCGGGACCGGGTCACGCCTGGTCTTCGACTCCTACGCCGCCCCGGGCGTGATGTGCTCGGCGCTGCTCCAGGCCATGACGGACGCGGACCCGGAACGGACCCAGGCCCGGCTCGAGGAGTACGAGCAGGTCGCCGACCAGCACCACTTCTTCCTCCGGGACTGAGCGGCAGTCCACAACAAAGCGCGCATGAATGTTTTCATGCCGCTTGAAAACCGGATGGCATATATAAATACTGCACACGGATCGCGACCCGGCCCTTCCGGATCCGTTCCGCACCCGAGGGGCCGGCTCCTACCCGCTTCGGCGTCCCGGGTGTCCGTGGCGGCCCCGGTCATCCCCTAGGCCGGGGCCGCCCCGACCCGTCGTCCACCCTCACGACGCCGCACACCCGGAAGCGATGATCATGCCCCTGACGTCCACGCGCATCAGCCCGGACTGGCCCTGCCAGGTCAAGACCCCCGGGAGCTACGACTGGGAGCGCTCGGCGGCCAAGTGGCTGCGCGAGCTGGTGCCCGCGCGCTACGCCGGCTACCCCGTGTTCGTCCGCCACCCCGTCCTGCTCGCCCGGCATGCCCACATCCAGGTCCAGCAGGAGCTCAGGGTGGCCCGCACCGCCCTCCAGACCGCCCGCGCCGACCTGCCGGGACTCGGTCTGCACGAGGGCGTCATCGAGCACACGATCAAGCTGTACGCGGCGGAGGTCATGCAGTTGCAGCACATCGCGCGCAGCGTGCGGGCGGTCACCCAGGCGCTGGTGGAGGCACACCGCTGACCCTCTCGGCATGCCCCGCCTCAGGCGTGGCACCCGTGAGCGGATGAGCACCACCGAAATCCGGCGCGGTGAGCCGGTGACCACGGTTCTGACCTGGCAGGTACGTCCCGGCCGGGAGCGGCAGTTCGAGGAGTGGACGCGCGGCATCACCCGCTGTGCCAGACAGTTCCCGGGCAACGAGGGCGTCTCCTGGCTCACGCCCGAGGACGGCCACCGCTACCACGCGGTGCTGCGCTGGTCCGACCAACACCGCCTCGCCGCCTGGCTGGAGTCCGAGGAGCGCGCGCACTGGCACCGGCGGATCGAGGACATCGCCACCGAGGTCAGCAGCGAACGCCAGTCGACGACCGGGATGGAGACCTGGTTCAGCCTGCCCGGCACCACCGTGCAGTCCCCGCCCCGGTGGAAGATGGTCCTCACGACGTTCCTCGGCGCGTACCCCTTCACTCTGCTCGTCCAGTGGCTGGTCACGCCCCACACCACCGGCTGGCCGCTGCCGCTGCGGGCCGCCGTGTTCCCGCTGGTACTGCTGCCGGTGCTGACCTATCTGGTGATGCCGAGGCTCAGCCGGCTGCTGCGGCTGTGGCTGTATCCGCGCGACGGCGACTGAGGGCCCCGAGGCTGCTGTGACCCAAGTGGCCTCCGGGAATCGGGAGCTGCCCGTGCGCACAAGGCAGTCTTCGAACGGGCCCGGGTATGCGATGCTCAACGCGTGACGAGCGAGCCCGTGACACCGGCGGAGCCCGGTGCCGCACCGGACCTGGTCGAACTGGCCAAGATCGTCGCCCGGCAGCGTGCCGAACTGGACCGGCTGCGCGACCAGGCGGCGACGTCGGCTGTCGTCGAACGGGCCAAGGGCGCCGTGATGGCGCTGACCGGGTGTTCCGCCGACGCGGCGGACGAGCAGTTGCTCCAGCGGGCCAAGGCGGCGCGTCACACCCTGCTGGAGGAGTGCTGGATCACCCTCGGGTCCCTGGCGCCCACGGCACCCGGCCCCGGCGAGGCGACCGAGCCGCTCGGCGCCGACACTCCCGGCTCCGGCACCGCCGCCCTGATGGAGACGGCCGCTCCGGACGACGTCTCCGCCGCCCTGGCCCGCCTCGGGCAGGCCCTCGTCCGGGTGATGACACCGTCCGACCTCGCCCGGTGTCTACTGGAGCACCTCGCGCCCGACATGGCGGCCGACGCCGTCATGATCTACACCCGAAGGACCGACGGCGGACTCGAACTGATCGGGCACGCCGGCGTCGACGACCGGCTGGCCGCGCAGTGGAGCCAGGTGCCGCCGCTGAGCGGAATCCCGGCGCTGGACGCGCTGCGGGCGGGCGAACCGTGCTGGCTGGAGGACATAGCCTCGCACGAGCGGCGGGACCTGCTGATCGGGGACCCGCCCGAGCGGTGGCGTTCGCGCGCCTGGCTGCCCGTGCTCACGGCGGGCTCGGCGCGGGTCTGCATCGGTGTGCTGCGCGCCCACGCCGGATCGTTCACACCCCGCGACCGCGCGCATCTGCGGGGCGTCACCGGGCTGTGCGCCGGCCGGCTGCGCGCCTTCGACGCACCGCCCGAGCGGGCCGGCGACGCCGCCACGGACGCGGTGCAGACACTGTTCGACGCGCTGCCGCTCGCGGCGATGCTGCTCAGCCCCCTGCGGGCCGCGTCCGGCGAGACCGAGGACTTCCGGGTTGAGGCGGCGACCGCGCGGGCGGGTGACCTGCTGGGCCGCCCCGGGGAGGAACTGGCCGGCCGGCGGCTGCTGGAGTTCCGGCCCGCGCTGACGGAGGAGCCGCTGTGGCAGGGCTGCCTGCACACCCTGGCCACCGGTGAGCCGTACGAGAGCGAACCGTTCGCGCACGAGGAGGTCGTGGCGGGCATCGCGGCGCTGTCCACGTACTCGGCGCGGGTGGCGCGGCTGGACGACGCGCTGGTCGTCAGCTGGATCCGGCACGGCTCCTCCGACCGGCAGGAGCAGCGGCTGGCGGATCTCCAGCGGCTGGGCAACCTCGGCTGGGCGAACTGGAACCTGGCCACGCAGGAGGCCTCCTGGTCGACCCAGGTGTTCGCCATCTTCGGCCGGGACCCCGCACAGGGGCCCGTGCGGCTCGCCGGGATGCCGGAACTCGCACTGCCCGAGGACGCGCCCGCGCTGACCCGCGCCGTACGCGACCTCGTCCGGCGGGGACGGGCGTTCGACCTGCCGTTCCGCGTCAGGACGAGCGGCGGCATCCGGCATCTGCGGCTCGTGGCCGAGGCCGTGACCGACATGCACGGCACGCCCGTCGAGGTGCACGGTGTCGTCCAGGACATGACGGCCCGGCGGCGGGCGGAGCTGGCCCTGGTCGAGAGCGAGCAGGCGATCCTCACACAGCACGACGTGCTCCAGGCCGAGCGGACCCTGGCGTCCCGGCTCCAGCACGCGCTGCTGCCGCTGGCCA
Source organism: Streptomyces africanus (assembly GCF_030816955.1). Lineage (NCBI taxonomy): Bacteria > Bacillati > Actinomycetota > Actinomycetes > Kitasatosporales > Streptomycetaceae > Streptomyces > Streptomyces africanus. The sequence goes on from NZ_JAUSYP010000001.1 coordinate 418,992, forward strand.
ACCGGCCCGTCCACCTGGCGGGACTGCGCGTCGAGGTCGCGTATCTGCCCGCCCAGTCGGGTGTGCACGTCGGCGGTGACTGGTTCAGCGCCGTGGAACTGCCCGACCGGGACGCGCTGCTGGTGGTCGGCGACGTCGCCGGGCACGGCGTCGACGCCGTCGCCACGATGGCCCAGCTCCGCTTCACGGCCAAGGGCATGGTCATCACGGGCTCCTCGCTGACCGGCGCGCTCACCCGGCTGAACACGCTGCTGCTGCACTCCCGCGATTCCCACGCGACGGCCACCATGGTGCTGGCCCGGTACGACCCCGGGCAGCGCCGTCTGGTCTGGGCCCAGGCCGGGCATCCCCCGCCCCTGCTGCTGCGGGACGGCGAGGCACGCTATCTGGGTCGCCCCAAGGGCATGCTGCTCGGAGCGACCACGGCTCCGGTCTTCGAGGAGGCGGAGTGCCGTCTCGAACCGGGTGACCGGCTCATCCTGTTCACCGACGGTCTGGTCGAGCACCCTCCGGAGAGCATCGACCGGGGTATGGAGCGTCTCGCCGAGGCCGTGGCGGCCTCGCACGCGGACGGGCCTGCGGCGCTGGGGCCGTTGCTCGCCCGGATGCTGCCGGACGAGCGGCGGGACGACGTGTGTGTCGTGGACGTCCGGGTTCCGAGCGTTCTGGAGGCTGAGCTGGGTTCGAGAGACGGGACCCGGCTCAGTCGACCGGGTGACCGGGCTTGATGGTGTAGGCGCCGGAGAGGCGCAGCAGCGGCCCGTCGTACGTCTCGTCGCCGCCCCACTCGACCGGGTCGAGGACAAAGCCGATGTGGTCGCCGCCGCCCGCGCGCGTCACGATCCGGCCGACGAACCAGGCCGGCGCGTCCGCCAGCACGACGGCCCCGCCGTACGCCTCGCGCAGCCGGATGCCTTCGAACTTGTCCGTCCGGTCGCCGGTCCGGCCGCCGAACCGCTCCGCGAGGCCGTGCTGTTCACGGGCGAGCAGGTGCACCGCGAGCACCTCGGAGTCCCGGGCCACCCGGAAGGTGTGGTTCACCTCGGACAGCCATACGACGAACCGCACGGGATGGATCGAGCACTGCGAGGCGAATCCGACCAGGCACCCCGCCCGTTCACCGCCAGCGACGGCCGTGACGACGCACATGTCGGGGTCCAGCCGCCCGATGAACGCATCCATGCCCGCCATGCCCACACCTCTCCTTCACCCGCGCGGCCGCTCCCCTCGGTTTCCCTCACCTCACCATGCCGGAGGTGCGGTTGCCATCCCGGGTGATCCCGGGTGCCCTCCCGAGGGGCGGTGATGCCGCGCCGAGTACTGCGGGCGGGGGCGGTCAGCCGGTGCCCTGTGCCGTGCGGGATTCCAGGGCGAGGCGGGTGTCGTTGCCGTAGACGCCGGTTTCGTCGCCGCGGATGCCGTACCAGAGCTGGAAGCGGGCGACCGCCGCGGTCAGTGTGGGGTCGTAGCGACCGTCGGTGGAGCCGTCCCGGTAGACGTCCGGGATGCGCAGGAGGCGTTCCTGGAGCTCGGTCACCTCCGGGCCGGCGGCTCCCTCCCGGAGGGTGCCCGGGCCGTCGGGGTCGGCGGCGGGCGGGGCGGGTGTGGGGGGCTGGGTCGGAGCAGGGGCGGAGGCGGACGCCGTGGGGCGGGGCGCGGGAGCCGCCTTGTCGTCGGTGTTCTCGCCGGGGAGCAGGAGGGCGGCACCGCCGAAGCCGAGCACCGCCGCGGCGGCGACGGCCACCGCGACGGCTGCCCGGCGCAGTCCGGATCCTGGCCCGGCTCGGCCGTCGCCGCGCTCGCGGGTCAGGGGCGGGAGTTCCTGCGTCAGATCCTCGGAGCCGGCCGGCCGCCGGGGCAGGACGACGGACTCGTAGCCGCCGGGCGCGTGACGGCGAGGCTCGTGGCCGTCGGAGTCCTTGAAGCTGTTGCTGCCGGGCTCGTCGCCGTCCCGTGCCGAGGCGATCTCCTCGCGGTACTCCCGCATCAGTTCCGCGAGGGCGTCGGTGCGGCGAGGCCGCAGGACACGGATGGGTTCGAGGGCCGGGCCGTCGTGCGGTTGCCGGGGCTCGGACGGTGTCGACACGCTGCTCTCCTTCCGTCCGGGCTCGGGGGCGCCCGTCTTCGGGGATCGTCCTGCCGCCGCGTGCGCGGCTGCCGCTAGATACGCGGCTGCCGCCCCTCGGGTTCAGAGGGAACTCGGTTCCTCCCCGGGAGTGCACTGAGTGCCATGCGTACCCTTCCGGGTGCTACGTTCCCGCTCATGAGCTCCGAGAAAGCCGACGCCGGCACCGGAAAGCCGCCGATGCGGGACGCCCTGGTGGCGGCAGCCTTCCAGTTGTTCCTCGAACGGGGTTACGAGCAGACCACCATCGACGACATCGTGGCGCTGGCCGGGGTCGGACGGCGCTCCTTCTTCCGCTACTTCCCCTCCAAGGAGGACGTGGTCTTCCCGGACCACGAGCGGTGCCTGGCCGACATGACGGCCTTCCTGGCGGCGGGCACCGGCGACGAGGAACCCGTGCGGCGGGTCTGCGACGCGGCTCGGCTCGTGCTGCGGATGTACGCCGAGAACCCGACGTTCTCGGTACAGCGCTACCGCCTCACCAAGAAGGTCCCGGGGCTGCGCGCCTACGAGCTGTCGGTGGTGTGGCGTTACGAGCGCGCCCTCGCCGAGTATCTGCGCCGGCGTTTCGCGGCCCGCCGGGACGGGACCCTCCAGGCCGATGTGATCGCGGCGGCGGTGGTCGCGGCGCACAACAACGCGCTGCGCTCCTGGCTGCGTTCGGACGGCCAGGGCGAGGCGAGCGCCACCGTGGACCACGCGCTGGCGTACGTGCAGTCCGCGTTCGGCGGCACGCCGGTGCCCCCGGCCGGGGAGCAGCCCGAGGACGTGGTGGTCGTCGTCTCGCGGCGCGACGCGCCGTTGTGGCGGGTCGTGCAGGAGATCGAGTCGACGCTGGGGCGCGGCTGAGCGTCCGCATATTGAGGGAACGGAGTGCCTTTACGAGTGGCACTGAGTGCCATACTCTGTGCTGCGTGCGCGGTGGCACGGCGAACCGGGCACACGTGTGCGCGGGTGAGCACGCACACGGGATTCCGGCCGAGTGCAGGGAGTTGACCAGCGTGTACCACCACTCAGGAACCGTCACTCAGCAGGCAGCCGGCTCCCCGACGGGTCTGCTCGACCCCAAGGGCCCGGACACCGAGGCCATCCTCTTCCAGCGCTGCACTTGGTGCGGCACCGCCATGTACCACCGGGTGCTGTGTCCGGTCTGCCGCGGCAGCGAACTGCGGACGGAGCGCAGCGAGGGCGTGGGCACCGTCCGCCACTCCACGGTGATGCACCGCAACACCCCCGCGGCGCGCAATGTGTCCCTGATCGAGATGTCCGAGGGGTTCATCGTGCGGGGCCGGGTGATGGGCCCGCCGATCGGCATCCACAGCGGGGACCGTGTGCGGCTGTCCACGGCCAAGGACCCGGTACGGGGCGAGCCGGTCTTCCAGCTGCTGGACGAGCCGTACCGGGCCTGGCGCTGACGGGCGGTCCGGTCACCGGATCCCGGGGAGCAGTTCACCGGTGCGCACGGGTCGTCCCGTCTCGAAGCTGCGGTTGGCCGCGAGACCGACCGCCAGGGCGAGCGCCCCGTCGCGTTCGGTGGCCGTCGGGTGGGTCGCCGCCGCCGTGTCCGCCGGACGGCTGGGATCGGCGGAGCCGAACAGCGCGTCGAGCATGCGCGGGTCGCCGCCGCCGTGGGCCTCGTGGGCGACCGCGAGCGGCACGTCCGCCGGGGGCTGCCACAGCGGGCGCAGGGTGAGGCGGGCGCCGCCCGCGTGCTCCGCCGCCGTGTCCCCGTGCAGGGCACCCGCGGCCGAGGTGACCCGGGTCAGCGGCGGCTGCCAGCGGCTCTCCTCGACCTCCAGTTCCAGCCGGCCCGCGCTGCCGTTGAACATCACCCGGTAGCCCTCCCACGGGGAGTAGGCCGTCAGGTGGTACGTCATCGTCGCGCCGCGCGCGTAACGCACGAGGACGGACATGTCGTCCTCGATGGTGATCGGCCCGTCGAAGACGTTCCGGTCGCGCAGATAGCCGTCGTCGCGTTCGGCGTCCAGGTAGAGGGCGCGCAGGGTGTCGTTGGCCGCGAGGTCCAGGGCGAAGGGGTCGTCGGCGGCCCGGTCGGCGCCGTGGGCGCGGTCGTACTCCCGGCGCAGTCCGTGCCGCTCCCCCGCCTCGCGGCCGTAGAAGCCGAGCCGCCCGTAGCCGAAGACCTCCCGGGGCTCGTCGCCGAGCCACCAGTTCACCAGGTCGAAGTGGTGCGAGGACTTGTGCACCATCAGGCCGCCGCTGTGGTGCTTCTCGCGGTGCCAGCGGCGGAAGTAGTCGGCGCCGTGCCGTACGTCGAGCAGCCACTCGAAGTGCACCGAGAGCACCTCGCCGATCGCGCCGTCGGCGAGCAGGGCGCGGACCTTCTCGTGCACGGGGTTGAAGCGGTAGTTGAAGGCGACGGTGAGGGAGTTGCCGGTCTCGCGGACGGTGTCGAGGATGCGGGCGCAGCGCTCGGCGTCGACGGTCAACGGTTTCTCGGTGACGACGCGGCAGCCCGCCTTCAGGGCCGGGACGATGTAGCGGTCGTGCTCGGCGTCGACGGTGGTGACGACGACCTCGTCGATGTCCTGCTCGGCGAGCAGGTCGGTGAAGCGGTCGGGCTCCCACACGGTGGCCGCCGGAGCGCCGGCCTCGGTCAGCAGCCGGTTGTGGAAGGCCATCCGGGTCGGGCTGGGGTCGCACAACGCGGCCACGAGGTGGCCGGGGCGTTCGGCGAGGCCCCGGGTGAACAGCTGGGCCCGGTGGCCCGTGCCGACGACGGCTGCGCGCAGGACGGGATTTCGGCTCATGACAGGTGATCTGTCCCGGGGAGGGGCCGTCCACTCTCCCGCGCGGAAAGCGCTTCCCGGAAGTGCGTGCCGGGGCGGCTGTCAGCGCGACAGGGCGCGGGTGCCGAAGCCGGGGGCAGCGCGTCAGGGCGCGTGTGGCGAAGCCGGGTTCCCGTACGGCATCGCCTCGTACGGCGTCACCGCGGACGGGCCGGGCGGGCCGGGCGGGAATCCCGCGTGCCGAAGCCGGGCCAGCGCGTGACGGCGCGCGCCGAAGCCGAGGCCAGCGCGTGACGGCGCGCGCCGAAGCCGAGGCCAGCGCGTGACGGCGCGCGCCGAAGCCGAGGCCAGCGCGTGACGGCGCGCGCCGAAGCCGAGGCCAGCGCGTGACGGCGCGTGCCGAAGCCGAGCTCAGGGCGTCAGCGTGAGGCGGATGCCCACCGTGCCGTCGAGGCCTCGGCGCAGCCGGCTGCCGAGCAGGCTGAGCCGGCCGACCAGGCCGTACTTGCGGGCGATCAGCTGCCGGTAACGGGCGGTGGTGGCGGCGTCGCAGATCTCGGCCGTCGCGGGCACCTGCTCGCCCGTGGGGTTGCCGCGCAGGTCGCAGGGGCCGACCAGGACGTCGGCGCGGTTGCGGATCCGCTTCACCTTCCAGGAGTCGGCCGGCGTCCAGGCGCCGAGCGCGTTCCCGTCGCGCACCACCCAGACGGGGGTGGCGACCGGCGTACCGTTCCTGCGGTAGCTGGTGATCAGCAGGTACTTGCCCTCGCCCAGTTCGGCCGGCGCACTGTCGTCCATGCCGGGCAGTGTACGAGCGCCTCCCGCGCGGCGTGCCTCCCCCCGGGTTTCAGTGGAGCGCGGCGGCCATTCTCCGTACCGCCTCCCCGATCACCTCGGGCGAGGTCGCCAGGTTGAAGCGGGCGTGTCCGGCGCCGCCGGTGCCGAAGGGGAGGCCGGAGTTGAGGGCCACCCGGCCGCGGTGCAGCAAGGCGTCCGCCGGGTCGTCGCCGAGGCCGAGCGCACGGCAGTCGAGCCAGGCGAGGTAGGTGGCGTCGCCCGGGCGGTAGCGGATCGCGGGCAGGTGCTCGGCCAGCAGGTCCGCGAGCAGCCGCCGGTTTGCGTCGAGGCCGGACAGGAGGGCGTCCAGCCAGGTGACGCCGTCGCGCAGGGCGGCGGTGTGGGCGATGACGCCGATGTGGCTCGGGCCGTGCCCGACCTCCTCGGGCATCCGGGCCAGGTCGGCGCCGGCCCCGGGCCCGGCGATCGCGAGGGCGGCCTTGAGCCCGGCCAGGTTCCACGCCTTCGAGGCCGACATGAGCGACAGTCCCCGCTCGGCGCCGGGCACGCTGAGGTACGGCACGAAGCCGGTGCCGCCGACCACGAGCGGCGCGTGGATCTCGTCGGCGACGACGCGGACGCCGTACCGCTCGGCGAGCGCGGCGACGGCGGACAGTTCCTCGGCGGTGTGCACGGTGCCGGTCGGGTTGTGGGGGCTGCACAGCAGGTAGGCGGCCCGTGCTCCGCCCGCGACCGCCTGCCGGAAGGTCTCCTCCAGGACGTCGAGGTCGAGGCGCCCGTCCGCCCCGAGCGGGGCCTGAACCACGCGCCGGTCCATGTGCTCGACGAACTGGTAGAACGGCGGGTACACCGGCGGGTTCACGACCACCGCGTCCCCGTACCCGGTGACCAGCTCGAGCATCTCGACGACGCCCAGCATGACGTCGGGCACTATCGCGGTGCGCTCCACGGCGAGCCCGTCCCAGTTCCACCGCTTCCCGGCGAAGGCGGCCAGCGCCTCCGCATACGCCGTGCCGGCGGGGTAGCCGGTGTCGCCGAGGCGGAGCGCGTCCGTGACGGCGCGTACGACGGGCTCGGCGAGCGGCACGTCCATCTCCGCCACCCAGACCGGCAGCACGTCCTCGGGATAGGTGCGCCACTTCATGCTCGTACGGCGGCGGAGATGGTCGAGAGTCAGGGCCTGCAGCGGATTCGGTTCACCGGACGTCTCGTGCGGGATCCTGGTCATGGGCACACGATAGGGGGCTGTGCAGTGAGCGGGAATCGTGAGGACGGGGAGCGGGGAGGGGCCGAAGGCCCGTTCCTGGAGATCGCCTGCGACGAGTCCGGGTCGGACGGCGAGAACCTCACCGGCGGGAACACCGACGTGTTCGCGCACGCCGGCATGTCGCTGTCCGTGGTGACGGCAGCGGCGGCCGTGCGGGAGATCCGGGACCGGATCCGCTCGCCGGCCGAGGAGTACAAGGCGAACCATCTGCTGCGGGAGAAGCACCGCGCGGTGCTGGAGTGGCTGCTCGCGCCGGACGGGCCGATCCACGGGCGGGCGCGGGTGCATCTCATGGAGAAGACCTTCTTCGTGGTCGACCGCGCCGTCGGCCTGCTGCTGGGCGACCCGGGCGCGGCCGTCACCCTGTTCCGCGGCGGCCGCCGGACCTTCGGGGAGGACGGCTGGCGGGCGTTCCTGGAGGCGGCCAACCAGCTGCTGCGGGTGCGCAACAACGGGGAGCCGGGCGCCCCCGTGGAGGTCTTCTACGACACGGTCGACACTCTGCGGCGCACCCGTCCGGACACGGATGTGACGGAGGTCCTCGAACGGCTGGCCGCGACCCGGGCCCGCGCGGTGTCCTACCGGGCGGCGTTCCTGGCCGGGCCGCCCCTGATCCCGGTGCTCAACCCGCTGCTGCCGGCGATCGTCCGGACGGCGGCGCTGTGGAGCGGTGACGGGCATCCGGTCGGTCTGGTGCACGACCGGCAGAACATGCTGACCCCGGACCGCATCGCCTGGATCGAGGAGACGGCCCGGCAGGCGGGGGTCGGCCTGGCGGGGTTGCGGCTGGTCGTCGCGCGCGAGGACGCGCGCGTGCAGGTGGCGGACTTCCTCGCGGGGATCGCCCGCAAGATCGCCTCCGACGAGCTGAACGGACGCGGGGACCCCGCGCTCACCGCCCTGCTGCGGCCCTACGTCGATCCGGCCTCGGTGTGGGGCGACGCGCGCAGCCGGGCCCTGCTCATCGCTCCGGCGGACCACGGTCCGGCCGTTCCCGCCGCCGGCCGGCGGTGAAGAGATCACGCGTGCGGTGAACACGGCACGGCTGCGCCCCGTATGGGAAGAGGGCACTCAACTCAAGGAGTGCCCCGCGGTGTTCACATCGTGATGTTCGGGTTCGGGAGCCATGCATGAGGCACGCACGACGACGGGTCGTCCGGCGAGTGACACGGCTGGCGGCCGTCGGCGGACTCCTTCTCGGAGGAACGATGGTCACGCGCGCCGTGGCGAGCGAGCCCCCTGACCCATCGATCGGCGTCCCGTACTCCGCGCGGCCGGCCACGAGCATGGGCACCGACCTGGTATCCCGGCTCGGCACCTCCCGTACGGCGGGCAGCTGGGTCGACTCCGCGGGCCGGCCGGTCGTCGCGGTCACGGACGAGAAGGCGGCCGACGAGGTCGAGCGCGCCGGTGCGCGGGCGAAGATGGTGCGCCACAGCATGAGCGACCTCAAGTCGGCCACCGCGACGCTGCGTTCGGCGCCTCGGGTGCCCGGTACCGCCTGGGCCCTGGACTACAAGAGCAACGAGGTGGTGGTCCGGGGCGACAGCACCGTCTCCGCCTCCGACTGGTCGCGGCTGACCGACGTCGCGGAGGGCATCGGCGGCTTCGTGCGCATGGAGCGCACCGAGGGCACGTTCACGACGCGGGTCAACGGCGCGCAGCCCATCCTGTCGACGGCCGGGCGCTGTTCGGCGGGCTTCAACGTGACCGACGGGACGACCGACTACATCCTCACGGCCGGGCACTGCGGGCCCGACGGTTCCGTCTGGTTCGCGGACGACCGGGGCCGGCAGCAGGTCGGCTCGTCGCTCAAGGGGAGCTTCCCCGGTGACGACTACTCCCTGGTGAAGTACGACAGCGGCCGTGCGGGCGAGGGTGCGGACGTCGTGGCGGTCGGTGGCGGCAAAGGTGTGCGGATCACGGGCGTGGCCGATGCGGAGGTCGGGCAGAAGATCTTCCGCAGCGGCAGCACCAGCGGGCTGCGCGAGGGGGAGGTGACCGCGCTGAACGCGACGGTCAACTACCCCGAGGGCACGGTCACCGGTCTCATCGAGACGAACGTGTGCGCCGAACCCGGCGACAGTGGCGGCCCGATGTTCGCCGACGGCATCGCGCTCGGGGTGACGTCGGGCGGCAGCGGGGACTGCACGGCGGGCGGTACGACGTTCTTCCAGCCGGTGACGAAGGCGCTGACCGAGCTGGGCGTCAAGCTGATCGTGGCCAAGCAGGCCGGCGGCACCGGCGCCTCCCCCGCACCGGCGGCCTCGCAGGGCGCCGCCTCGCCCGGCTCGTCGGCGCCGGTCACGGGCGAGGATGTGTCGGGCCTGCTGACCCGCCTCACCGACCCGCGCAACGTCGGCCCCGGCCTGCTGGTCATCGCGGGCAGTCTCGTCGCCCTGGTGGCGACCCGGTGGATCCGCGCGGAGCAGGACCGCAAGGCGTATCGGCAGTACTACTCGGCTACTTGGGGATGACGTCGGTACGTCGGGGTGAGGACGCCTCATGACCGTACTGCTCGGCGCCACCGAGCTCCAGCGGGTGGTCACACCCGAGGACATGCTCCCAGCGCTGCGCCAGGGCTTTGTCGCGGCCCTCGGCACGCGGACGTCCCCGCAGCGCGTGCGCCAGAGCCTGCCGACATCCGCCGGGAGCATCGCCGTCCTGCTGCCGGGGCTGCTGCCCGGCATCCCCGCCTACACGGTCAAGGTGAACGCCAAGTTCCCGGGCTCCGACCCGGCGATCTCCGGCATCGTCTGTCTCCACGACCTGAGGACCGGGGAGTTGGTCGCGCTGCTGGACTCCGCCTTCGTGACCGCGTGGCGGACCGGGCTGTCGGCGGCATTGGCCACCGACCTGCTCAGCCCGGCGGGAGCACGCGCTGTGGGGATCATCGGCGCCGGAGCCCAGGCGGAGATGACGCTGCGCGGGCTGACCCGGCTGCGCACGGTCGAGCGGCTCGTCATCCACGACGCCGACGGCGGACGGGCTCACCGGATGGCCGAGTCCTGGCAACGGGCCGGACTCGCATGCCAGGTGGTGGGCAGTGCGCGGGAGGTCGCCCGCACCTGTGACAGCGTCGTCACCGCGACCTGGTCCCGCCTCCCGCTGCTGCACCTTCCGGACATCCGGCCGGGCGCGCACATCACCTCACTGGGAGCGGACGAGCCGGGCAAGGCGGAACTGGATGCCGGGTTGCTGCGGCATGCGCGCGTGATCGTGGACGATCTCGACCTGGCCATGACGTCCGGGGCGCTGGGCAGTGCGGGGCTGGGCCGGGAGGATGCCGCGGCCGTGCTGGGCCGGGTCGTCGACGGGACCGTCCCGGCGCGCGCCCATGCCGGGCAGGTGACGGTCTACACCCCGGTCGGTCTGCCCTGGCAGGATCTCGCACTCTCCTGGGCCGCGTATGAGGCGGCGCTGCGGGACGGGGTCGGGGTCGGCTTCCGGTTCCATTCGCGGCCGGAGGACGAGGGTGACGCGTGAGCGCGCCGACGCCGGGGGCGGCTCTGCCTCACCCCAGTGTGAGCAGCACCGTCGCCACGCCCGCTCCCAGCAGCCCCAGCGCCTGGCGCCGGCTGATCCGCTCGTGCAGGAGGGCGAGGCCGAGGATGACCGGCAGGGCCGGGTAGAGGGACGCGAGGACGACGGCGATGGCGAGCAACTGGCGCTGCGCGGCGAGCAGATACAGCACGAGGCCGAGGGCCGCGCCGGCCCCGATGGAGAGGGCCTGGAGGCAGCGGCCGGGCGGCAGCCTCAGCCGGCGGGCGTGGCGTGCGGCGTCCGGCAGGAGGACGAGGACCGCGGCGACACGGCCCGCGGCGACGGGCCACAGTCCGCTCGCGGCGGCCGCCTGCCCGAGGGCGAGGTACTGCACGGCCACGCCGGCGCTGGCGAGCAGTCCGTCCGCCGTCCCTTTGCCCGCGCCGCCCCTGCCTCCGGAGACGAACCACAGCGCGGGCACCGTGACGGCGATGCCCAGCCAGGCCAGGGCCCCCGGGCGGTCGCCGAGGACGAGCACCCCGCACAGCACCGACAGCGCGACGCCGGTGACGGCGCTCACGGGCACCACGACGCTCATCGCGCCGCTGCTCAGCCCGCGGTTGAGGAACCGCATGGCGACGCCGCTGCCGACGCCGGACAGCGCGCCCCACAGCAGGTCGGCGGTGTGGACGGTGTCGGCGGGGATGAGGAGCGCGGCGGCCCAGGCGAGCAGCAGTCCGCCGAGCTGGCCGAGGAAGGTGACGGCGGCGTGATGGATGTGCCGGGACAGCAGACCGCCGGCGAAGTCGACGATGCCGTAGACGACGGCCGAGGAAAGTGCGAGAAGGGCACCCATTGGATCAGGGGTGCCCCGGGACGAGGGTCCGATGCGTCAGCGGACCTGGCTGACGCTCAGGCCGCGGGCGCGGACTGCGGGGCCGCGGCGGCCCACTCCAGGACGAGCCGCTGGTATTCCTCGCGCTGCTCGACGCTCAGTGTCCCGCCCGACCGGCGCCACAGGGCCCGGATCTCCTCGTTGACCTCGTCAGCCGTTCGCTGGGAAGAGGATTCAACAGTGGTGGACATGCTGTGAAGCATACGTCGCCGCAGGTGAAGACGATGTGAGTAATCGTGAGGTAAACGGTCATTCCGGACAGTGTCGCTGATCACGTCCATCTCCCAGTAAACGTGAGCCTGTTCACACTTCGGCCGATCCCAGCACCAGCACCTTGATGGCCAGAACGGCCGCACCGCGCGCCCAGTCGTGAAAATCGGACACCTTCGTCTCCAGTTCGACCGGGGTGGCCAGGGGATGCCGGTTGTCGCGGACGGTGTCCTCGACCGTCTTGCCGGCCACGTCCATCAGCCCGACCCCCTCCCCCGCGAGCAGGATCTTCTGCGGCATCACGAAGTTGGAGATCTGCGCGACGAGCGTGCCCAGCGCCCGGGCGGCCTCGTCGACGACCCGGGCGGGCATCGGGTCCCCGGCGGCGGCCGCCGCGAGGATCTCCTCGTAGGTCCGGTCGCGGCCGGTGGCGGCCTGGACCTGATAGCGGATGTTGGGGATGGTCAGCAGCGAGACGGCACTGCCGCGCCGGCCGTCCGGGGTGAGCGGTCCGTTGGGGTCGACGATCCAGTGCCGGCCGAAGCCGCGGTCCTCCTCGGCGTAGGCGACCCGCTTGCCGCCCAGGACCAGCCCGTAGCCGATGCCGGCGCCGATGGTGAGGACGACGAAGCGGTCCAGGCCGCGTCCGGCACCGAACCAGGTCTCGGACTCGACCAGGGCGGCGACGTCGTTCTCCACGACGACGGGCAGCCCGGTGCGCTCCTCGACGAGGTCGGCCAGGGGCACGTCCCGCCACAGCAGGAACGGGGACTCCCCGACCACGGCACGGTCCTGGACGAAACCGCCGACCCCGATGCCGATCCCGGCGAGCCGGGGATGGTCGCGGACCAGCTCGGCGGTCATCTCCCCGAGCACATCGGCGACTTCGGCCGGGTCATGAGTGGTGAGCGGACGGTCGTGGCGGGCGACGATGTCGCTTCTGAGCGTGGTGACGACGCCGTAGACCATGTCCTCGGTGATCTTGAAGCCCAGGAAGGACCAGGAGTCGGCGACGACGTCCAGCGGTGTCGACGGGCGGCCCTGGCGCGCCTCCGCCGGCACGCCCGCCTCCGCCACCTCGACCAGCAGGCCGGACTCGATCAACGGCTTGGTCAGCCGGGTGAGGCTGCCGGCCGACAGTCCCAGCCTGCGGGCGAGTTCGGTGCGCGACAGCGGGCCGTGCACGAGCACCTCGATGGCCACCGAGCGCTCTCCCGGGCTCAGCGGCGGCCAGCTGGCGATGCCTGCGGTCATGTCGGTGCGACTCCCCTCGCCCATTTTCTTTCGCACTGAAACCAACATGACCACTCTAAGGCGATGAAGGTCCCTGCGAAAAGATGTTTGCACCCCTCTTGACGCAGCAATTGTTTCGCGCCAAAAGTAAGTCCCGCCAGAGGACGAGCCGCCGCAGCGAGGGAGTCTCCCGATGACCATCGCCTCCAGCAGCCCTCCGTCGCGTCTGCCCGTGGGCGACGCGGCGAAGGCCCGCAGCAAACCCAGGACACGACGGACCGACGTGGGCGAGAACCGGGGTGACGGACGGCTGGCCGCGCTCTTCATCGCGCCGGCGCTGCTCGGCTTCGTGGTCTTCCTGCTCTGGCCGACGCTCCGGGGCATCTACCTGAGCTTCACCCGCTTCAACCTGCTGACACCGGCTCAGTGGGTGGGCCTGGACAACTACGTCCGGATGGTCCACGACCCCATCTTCTGGAGCTCGTTGAAGGTCACCGTCGAGTACGTCGTCATCAACATCGGGGTGCAGACGGTCGCGGCGCTCGCCATCGCCGTCCTCCTCCAGCGGCTGACCCAGTCGGCGATGCTGCGCGGCATCGTGCTCACGCCGTACCTGATGTCGAACGTCGTCGCCGGTCTGGTCTGGCTCTGGATCCTCGACACCCAGCTCGGCATCGGCAACGAGATCATCAGCGCCGTCGGCGTCGACCGCATCCCGTTCCTCGCCGACGAGACCTGGGCGATCCCGACGATCGCGCTCATCAACGTGTGGCGGCACGTCGGGTACACCGCGCTGCTGCTGTTCGCCGGTCTCCAGGCGATCCCGGGCGACATGTACGAGGCGGCCCGGGTGGACGGCGCGAGCGAGTGGCGGATGTTCTGGCGGATCACCATGCCGCTGCTGCGGCCGGTGCTCGCGGTCGTGCTGATCATGACGGTGATCGGGTCGTTCCAGGTGTTCGACACCGTGGCCGTGACCACCGCGGGCGGTCCGGCGAACGCGACCAACGTGCTCCAGTACTACATCTACGGCTCGGCCTTCGGGCGCTTCCAGTTCGGCTACGCCTCGGCCATGTCCGTCGCCCTGCTGGTCGTGCTGAGCGCGATCACCGTCCTCCAGTACCGGCTCACCCGGGCCGGCCGGACCGACCTCGGCTGACGGAAGGGAGACACCGGTATGGCTGCCGTGACGACAACGACGCCGACGACCCTGCGACCGGTGCGGCGCAGGTTCCCCCTCGGGCGGGCCGCCGCCTGGACCGTGATGGGGCTGATCGTCCTCATCACCCTGCTGCCGTTCTACTGGATCCTGCGCACCGCGCTGTCCACCAACGCGGGGCTCAACGCGGATCCGACCAACCCCCTGCCCGTGGACCTCACCACGAGCGGCTTCGAACGCGCCCTGGGAATGCAGTCGACCGAGGAGGCCGTCAAACAGGGCGGTGCCGGCGGCGGGCTCGACTTCTGGCGCTATCTGCTCAACTCGGTGCTGGTCTCGACCCTGATCACCGGCTGTCAGCTCTTCTTCTCCGCGATGGCTGCGTACGCCTTCTCGCGGCTGCGCTGGCGCGGGAGGGACAAGGTGTTCGGCCTGTTCCTGGCCGGGATGATGGTGCCCGCCATCTTCACCCTGCTGCCGAACTTCGTGCTCATCAAGCAACTGCACCTGGTGGACACGCTCCTCGGCATCGCCCTGCCCACCATGTTCATGACGCCGTTCGCGGTGTTCTTCCTGCGGCAGTTCTTCATGAACATCCCGCAGGAGGTCGAGGAGGCCGCGCTGCTCGACGGCGCCGGGAAGATCAAGATCTTCTTCCGGGTGGTGCTGCCGATGGCGTCCACGCCGATCGTCACGCTGGGCGTGCTGACGTACATCACCTCCTGGAACGACTACTTCTGGCCGCTGATGGTCTCCTACAGCGACAGCTCGCGGGTGCTGACCGTGGCGCTGGCGATCTTCCGGGCGCAGACCCCGGCGACCGGCGTCGACTGGTCCGGGCTCATGGCGGCGACGCTGATCGCCGCGCTGCCGATGCTGGTGCTGTTCGCCTGCTTCGCGCGCCGCATCGTCAGCTCCATCGGCTTCACCGGGATCAAGTAGAGGGACTGTCATGCGAATTCGTTTGCGTACGCTCGTCGCGGCGACCGGAGCGCTGGCGCTGTCCCTGGTCAGCGGATGCGCGCAGCAAGGCGCCGCCGGGTCCTCCGCGCACACGGTCACGTACTGGCTGTGGGACGCCAACCAGCTGCCCGCCTACCAGGCCTGTGCCAAGGGGTTCGAGAAGGAGAACCCGGGACTGAACGTCAAGATCACCCAGTTGGGCTGGAGCGACTACTGGACCAAGCTCACCGCCGGGTTCATCGCCGGCACCCAGCCGGACGTGTTCACGGACCACATCCAGAACTTCGGCCAGTACGCCGACCTGAAGGTCCTCGAACCGCTCGACGACCTCGGCATCCAGAACTCCGACTACCAGCCCGGCCTCGCCGCCAACTGGATCGGGAAGGACGGCCACCGCTACGGCGCCCCCAAGGACTGGGACACGGTCGCGTTGTTCTACAACTCGAAGATGACGAAGGCCGCCGGCCTCACCGCCGAGCAGCTGAACAGCCTGTCCTGGAACCCGAAGGACGGCGGCACCTTCGAGAAGGCCATCGCCCACCTCACGATCGACAGGAACGGCAAGCGGGGCGACGAGCCGGGCTTCGACAAGAACAACGTCAAGGTGTACGGCCTGGCCACGGGCGGGGGGCGGCTTCGGCGACGGCCAGACGCAGTGGAGCAACTTCGCGGCCTCCGCCGGGTGGAGCTACCTGGACAAGCCACGCTGGGGCACGCAGTACCAGTACGACAGCAAGACCTTCCAGTCGGTTGTCCAGTGGTACTTCGGACTGGCGAAGAAGGGCTACATGCCGCCCCTGTCGGACTACAACGTCCAGTCCAACCAGCAGAACACGCAGATCGCGGCGGGCAAGGCGGCCACCGCGTTCGACGGGGCCTGGATGATCTCCACGTACGCGGGCTTCAAGGGCCGGGACATCAAGACCGCCCTGACGCCCATCGGCCCGACCGGCAAGCGCGCCACGATGATGAACGGCCTCGCCGACTCCGTCACCAAGGCCTCCAAGAACAAGGCGGGCGCCAAGAAGTGGGTGGCGTATCTGGCCTCGGACGCATGCCAGAAGGTCGTCGGCCGGTACGGCGTCGTCTTCCCCGCGACGAAGGCCGGGACCGAAGCCGCCGTCGCCGCGTACCGGAAGAAGGGCATCGACGTCTCGTCGTTCACCAAGCCCGTGGCCGACAAGAAGGACTTCCGGACCTTCTCGTACCCGATCGCCAGCTACTCGGCGGACATGACGGCGCTCATGTCGCCCGCGATGGAGGACATCTACGGCAACGGAAAGCCGGTCAGCAGCCTCGACGAGACCAACGAACAGATCAACCTCATCCTCTCGCAGTGATCCCCGACCAGTGAAGGGCACGCCTCACATGACGTTCTCCATCGGCATCGTCGGCGCCGGACAGTTCTCGGGCCAGTTCGCCACGCTGTTCCAGGCCCACCCCGGCGTCAGCGACGTCTACGTCACCGACCTGCTGCCCGAGAGGGCCGGGCAACTCGCCTCCGCCCAGGGGCTGACGGGCACCTTCCCGTCGTACCAGGCCATGCTGGAGTCGGAGGACGTCGACGCCGTCGCGATCTTCACCCAGCGCTGGACGCACGGGCCGCTGGTGCTCCAGGGCCTCAACGCCGGCAAGCACGTGTACTCGGCGGTCCCCATGGCGATCACCGCGGAGGAGATCGCGGCGATCATCGACGCCGTCAAGGCCACCGGACTGACCTACATGATGGGCGAGACCAGCGAGTACAACCCGGCGACGGTCCACGCCCGCAACCAGATCGCCGAGGGCGCCTTCGGGCGGCTGTTCTACGCCGAGGGCGACTACGTCCACGACATGGACCTGGGGTTCTACGAGGCGTACCAGTACAGCGGCGGCGAGAACTGGAAGGCCACCGCCAGCTATCCCCCGCTGCTGTACCCGACGCACGCGGTCGGCGGGGTGCTGGGCGCCTGGCGGACGCACGCGGTCAGCGTGTCGGCGATCGGGGTCGTCGACGACCGGGGCGACGGTGTCTTCGACAAGGAGATCAGCCAGTTCGGCAACGACTTCTCCAACGCCACCGCGCTGTTCGAGGTGGCGGGCGGCGGCTCGTTCCGTACGAACGAGTTCCGGCGGGTCGGCTACCCCTCGCACATACGGGAGTCGCGCTTCCGCTTCTTCGGCACCGAGGCGAGCATGGAGCAGCTCGCGACGGTCGCCCTGTGGCAGGACAAGCAGGGGGTGAAGGACATCAGCGAACTGCTGGAGCCCAAGCCCACCATGGCGCCCGACGACCCGTCGCTCCAGCACATCGCGCCCGAGCTGCGGGCCGCCTTCACCTCCGGGTCGGCTCCCGTGCACGACCGTGCGCGGCTGCCGAGGGAGTTCGACCACCTCCACAACGGCCACGAGGGCAGCCACCACTTCCTGGTGGACGACTTCGTGACCGCCGTCAACACGCGCAGCCTGCCGTCGGTGAACGCGTGGGTGGCCGCCCGCTACACCCTGCCGGGCATCATCGCGCACGAGTCGGCGCGGCAGGGCGGGGTACGGCTGGAGATCCCGGACTTCGGGGACGCGCCCCTGTAGGGCCCCGGAGCGGCGCGTGCGAGCCGGGTGCCCGGATCAGGTGCCCGGCTTGCGGCCGTACACGAAGACGTCGTCGTTCTTCTTCAGCAGTGACCAGTACTTCTTGGCGTCGGCCTTGGTCATGTTGACGCAGCCGTGCGAGCCCGGCGGGTTCCACATGCTGACGCCGACCGAGTGGAAGGCCTGGCCGCCGTCGAAGAACTGGCTGTAGGGCATCGGCACGTCGTAGATCGACGAGACGTGGTCGATGTCCCGCCAGTAGATCTTCTTCAGGCCGGTGCGGGTCTCGTAGCCGTCGCGGCCCGTGCGGACCGGGACGGGGCCGTAGACGAGCTTCTTGCCGTCCTGGATCCAGCTCAGCTGGAGGCTCAGGTTCACGCAGGCGATCCGGCCCTTGTTCACCGGACACTTGCCGTCCTTGTTGGGGTTCGTCCCGACGGCCTTCTGCTTCTGCATCAGGTCCATCACGCCCCAGGTGATGGACCCGGCGTAGCCGGCGTTCGGGGAGATGCCGTGCTTGGTCTGGAAGGCCTGGATCGCCTTGCAGTCGGCGGCGGACTGCTTGCCGTCGACCGGGCGGCCCAGGAACTTCTCGACCTGCTTCTGGTACGGGCCGGTCTGCGTGGTGCAGCTCGCGGCCGCGGCCGGGCCGGCACCGAGCGCAAGTGTGAGCGGTGCCACCAGTGCGGTGATCCCGAGCGCGATGGCGCCCCGTCTGCGTACGTCCCCCATGGTTGGCCATGCCCTTTCGGAAGTGGTCGGTGGTCTGCGATCCCTGCCAGCTAGACGGGCGGACGGGGGGTTCGGTTGTGCGGTCCCGCAGTCTGCGACGAAACGGTGACATACCTCACCACACGGCCGGCCTCTCATCGGTAGTCGGTCGTGTCGGCCGGCTTGCCCGCGTCCTGCACCTCGACCAGGTAGCGCCAGGCGTCCGGACGGCTGCCGTCGAGGTCCGTGAAGCCGTACTCCCGGGCCAGGGCGCCGCTGGAGAGGGACCGGCCGTTCCAGCGCGCCACGTCCGGGTCGGCGGCGAGCGCGGCCACGGCCCGGCCCACGTAGCGCGGGGTCTCCGAGATGGCGAAGTGGGGGACGCGCTCCAGGGCGTCGCGCCAGTTGTCCTCCCGTACCCCGTAGGCGTCGAGCATCATCTCCGAGCGCAGCCAGCCGGGGGTGAGGGCGACGGCGGTGGCGCCGCGCGGGCCGAGTTCCTGGGCGAGGGCGAAGGCCATGCGCAGGACGGAGGCCTTGGCGAGGTCGTAGAAGAAGTTCACGCGGTAGTGGTCGCCGTTGTAGTCGGCGGTGCCGTCGGTGACCTCGACGACCAGGCCGCCGGGCCGGCGCAGCAGCAGGGGCAGGGCGTGGTGGCTGGTGATGGCGTGCGTCTCGACCGCGAGCCTGAGCAGGCGCAGGCCGTTGTCGAGGTCGTGCTCCCAGAGCGGGGTCTCCCACTCGAAGAGCTTCTCGCCGCCCCAGATGTCGTTGACCAGGACGTCGAGCCGGCCCTGTTCGTCGGCGATGCGGTCGACGAGGGCGCGGACCTGCGCCGGGTCGAGGTGGTCGGTGGGTACGGCGACGCCCTGCCCGCCGGCCTCGGTGACCAGGTCGGCGGTGTCCTCGATGGTCTCGGGCCGGTCGTACTCCGAGCGGCGGGTGCGCGTGCTGCGTCCGGTGACGTAGACGGTGGCGCCTGCCGCGCCGAGCTCCACCGCCATGCCCCGTCCGGCGCCCCGGGTCGCACCGGCGACCAGTGCGACCTTGCCCTTCAGCGGAGCTGACATGTCCGACCTCCCGAGACCGTGGCTGTTTGTCGCCTCCACGGTGACGGGTAAGCCGGACATCTTCTGTCGCCTTTCGCCGGCGACACGCGGTCAGTGGCCGCGGGCGATCCACTCCTGGAGGTGCGGGGCCTCCGCGCCGATGGTCGTGGCGTCTCCGTGGCCGGTGAGGACCTTCGTCCCGGGCGGCAGCGTGAGGAGGCGGTCGCGGATCGAGTCGATGATCGTCGGGAAGTGCGAGAAGGACCGGCCGGTGGCGCCGGGGCCGCCCTGGAAGAGGGTGTCCCCGGTGAAGACGGTGGCGAGCTGAGGGTCGTACAGGCACACCGCGCCGGGCGCGTGCCCCGGGGTGTGCAGGACCCGCAGGTCGGCGCCGCCGGCCTCGATCACCTGGCCGTCGACGAGCCAGGCGTCGGGCTCGCGGTCCGGGTGGGTCTGCTTCCACAGCGGCAGGTCGTCGTGGTGCAGCCAGATGGTGGCCCCGGTGCGCTCGGCGAGGGCGGGGGCGGCGTCGATGTGGTCGTTGTGGGCGTGGGTGCACACGATGGCCGTGAGCCGGCGGTCTCCGACGGCCCGGGCGATGGCGTCGGCGTCGTGGGCGGCGTCGATGACGATCGCCTCATGATCGTCGCCGACGATCCACACGTTGTTGTCGACGTCCCAGGTGCCGCCGTCGAGGCTGAACTGCCCTGAGGTGACGAGGTGTTCGACGCGGGCGGTCATCACAGCACCACCACCGAGCGCAGCACGTCGCCGTGGTGCATCCGCTCGAACGCCTTCTCCACCTCGTCCAGCTGGATGGTCTCGCTGACGAACGCACCCAGGTCCAGGCGCCCCTGCAGATGCAGGTCGATCAGCATGGGGAAGTCGCGGGAGGGCAGGCAGTCGCCATACCACGACGACTTCAGCGCCCCGCCCCGCCCGAACACGTCCAGCAGCGGCAGTTCGAGTTTCATCTCGGGGGTGGGCACGCCGACCAGGACGACCGTGCCGGCGAGGTCGCGGGCGTAGAAGGCCTGCTTGTACGTCTCCGGGCGGCCGACGGCCTCGATGACGACGTCGGCCCCGAAACCGCCGGTGAGTTCGCGGATCGCCTCGACCGGGTCGGTCTCGCGCGAGTTGACGGTGTGGGTGGCGCCCATGGTCCGGGCGGTCTCCAGCTTGCGGTCGTCGATGTCGACGGCGATGATCCTCGCCGCTCCGGCGAGGTGCGAGCCGGCGACGGCCGCGTCGCCGACGCCGCCGCAGCCGATGACGGCGACCGTGTCGCCCCGCCCGACGTTCCCGGTGTTGATCGCGGCGCCGATGCCGGCCATGACACCGCAGCCGAGCAGTCCGGCCACCTGCGGGGCGACGGCCGGGTCGACCCTGGTGCACTGCCCGGCGGCGACGAGGGTCTTCTCGGCGAAGGCGCCGATGCCGAGGGCCGGGGACAGCTCGGTGCCGTCGGTCAGGGTCATCTTCTGCTGGGCGTTGTGGGTGTCGAAGCAGTACCAGGGCCGCCCGCGCAGACAGGCGCGACATTTCCCGCACACCGCACGCCAGTTGAGGATGACGAAGTCACCGGGCTCGACGTCGGTGACGCCGTCGCCGACCGCCTCGACGACGCCCGCGGCCTCGTGGCCGAGCAGGAAGGGGAAGTCGTCGCTGATGCCGCCCTGCTTGTAGTGCAGGTCGGTGTGGCACACCCCGCAGGCCTGGACGCGCACGACCGCCTCCCCCGGGCCGGGATCGGGCACGACGATCGTCTCGATCCGTACCGGCTCGTCCTTGCCGGGTGCGATCACACCACGTACTTCCTGCGCCATGCTGACTCCTTCGTCGGCCCGGATGCCGTCCTTTCCGACCCTACGCGCGACTGATCGGTAAGGGATGCGGATCAGCCACCGGCGGCGCCGTATCACCAGCTCACGCGGGGCCCGAAAACGCGGGGCACCGCACCCGGCGGCCCCCGTAACCTGACAGCTCCCGACGCCGAAGGAGCGACGTGAGCATCGCAGAGACCAAGACCGGTACACCCGCCTGGCGCCTGCTCCTCGGATACGTACGGCCGCACCGCCGGTCCCTGATCGCCGGTGCCGTGCTCTCGCTGGTCACCGGGGCGACCGGGCTGATGCTGCCGCTGGTGGCACGCGGCCTGATCGACGATCTGGCGCACGACCGGGCCATCACCGGCGCGCTGCTGCTGATGTCGGCCCTGGTCGTGGCCAACGCGGCGGTCGGCGCGCTGGGTTCGTACGTGCTGCGGCGCACCGCCGAGTCGGTGGTGCTCGGCGCGCGGCGCTCGCTGTCGTCGTATCTGCTGCGGCTGCGCGTCGGAGCCGTGGACCGCACCGAGCCGGGCGACCTGATGGCCCGGATCACCTCCGACACCACCCTGCTGCGCGAGGTCACCACCGACTCGCTGGTCGGGCTGGGCACGGGCGGGCTCACGCTCGTCGCCACGGTGGTGATGATGGGCCTTGTGGAGCCCGTGCTGCTGGGCGTCACCCTGGCCGTGATCGTGGGCGCGGGCGTGATCCTCGGCGTGATCGTGCCGCGGATCAACAAGGCGAGCCGGCAGGCGCAGGACGCGGTGGGTGTCATGGGTGCCTCGCTGGAGCGGATCCTCGGCGCCCTGCGCACCGTGAAGGCGTCCGGTGCCGAGCACCGGGAGGAGCGCACACTGCACGAGGCGGCGCAGGAGTCGTGGCGGCAGAGCGTGCGGGCCGCCAAGTGGTCGGCGGCCGCGGGCAACACGGCGGGGCTCGCCATGCAGATCGCCTTCATCACGGTGCTCGCGGTGGGCGGCGCGCGCGTGGCGACCGGCGCGATCGACGTGGGCACGCTGGTCGCGTTCCTGTTGTTCGTCTTCTATCTGATGTCGCCGATACAGCAGGTCGTCGGCGCCGTCACGCAGTACCAGACGGGCGCCGCCGCCCTCACCCGCATCCAGGAGGCGCTGCTGCTGCCCGCCGAACCCGCGGCGGCTGCCGCCCCGCTCCCCTCCCCCGGTGCGCAGCCCGCCGCCCTCGCCTTCGACGACGTCCGCTTCCGCTACGCCGACGATCTGCCGTACGTCCACCACGGCGTGACGTTCGCCGTGCCCGCGCAGGGCATGACGGCGTTCGTGGGCCCGTCCGGCGCCGGCAAGACCACCGTGTTCTCGCTGATCGAGCGGTTCTACGATCCGGAATCCGGGGTGATCACGTTCGACGGGCGCGACCTCGCCGACTGGGAGCTGACGCAACTGCGCGCGGCGATCGGCTACGTGGAGCAGGACGCGCCGGTCCTGTCGGGCTCCCTGCGGGACAATCTGCTGCTGGGCAATCCGGAGGCGGACGACGACGCCCTCGCCCGGGTGCTGAAGACCACCCGTCTCGACGGCCTGGTCGCCCGGCTGCCCGCCGGCCTCGACACGCTCGTCGGGCATCGTGGCACCAAGCTGTCGGGCGGCGAGCGGCAGCGGGTCGCCATCGCCCGGGCTCTGCTGCGCCGCCCCCGGCTGCTGCTGCTCGACGAGGCGACCTCGCAGCTGGACGCGGTCAACGAGGCGGCACTGCGCGACACCGTCGCGGACGTGGCCCGTACGACCACGGTCCTCGTGGTGGCGCACCGGCTGTCCACGGTGACGATGGCCGACCGGATCGTGGTGATGGACGCGGGCCGGGTGCGGGCGGTCGGCACGCACCGTGAGCTGGTGACCGCCGACCCGCTCTACGCGGAGCTGGCGGCGACCCAGTTCCTGGCCTCGGCGGACTGAGCCGGCGGGCACGGACCCTGGCGGGCGGTTCCGCTCACCCGGCAGGCCCGGTGGTCCGGCTGCGCTTGCTCAGCCCGCCGGACGGGAGGAGGCTCGACAGGAGAGACCCCGCGCGGCCCGCTCCCGACCGGGTCGCGGCCCTTCGAAGGAGGTCATCATGGGAACCGCGGCAGACCCCGCCTTCGACAGAGAGACACTGCGCCAGGGTGTGGAACAGAGCCCGGACGTTCTGCTCTCGCTCTACGCGGACGACGCGGAGTTCCGCATCGTCGACCACACGACCCAGCCCAGCCACCCCAAGGTCCTGCACGGCCGGGACGAGATCAGCCGGATGCTGGAGGACGTCTACAGCCGCGACATGACCCACAAGCTGGAGCGGTGCGTCATCCAGGGCGACGAGGCCGCCTACAGCGAGAGCTGCCAGTACGCGGACGGTGTGCGCGTCCTGTCCGAGTCCATGCTCTCGCTGCGGAACGGCAAGATCGCCGAACAGACCCTGGTTCAGGCCTGGGACGAGTAGGAGAGCCGCCGCGACGGTGTCAGCGCATCCAGGCGCTGTACGACATGACGTCGCCCTTCTTGACGCCGTACTCGGGTTCGGCGGTGGAGAAGGTGGTCTCCAGGCCGAGGACGGCGCCGGTGACCGGGTTCATGATCAGCATGTGGTGGGCGCCGGGGCCATCGTACACGTACGCCTGACCGCGTCGCCCGAGGCGGTCGGTCACCTGGCCGACGGGCCGCAGTCCCTCGGTGCCGGCCAGGAGGCGGGCGAGCGCCGCGGTCTCCCGGGCGCCGAGGGTCCAGTGGTCGAGCAGCACCTTGACGGCGTCCAGCAGCTGGGGCGTGGTCAGCGGAGTGTCCGAGTACTGAGCTTCCGTCAGATAGGCGCGCAGCCGGGCGGGGTCGTGCGGCGGCGGGGACTGGGGCGGGGCGTCGCTCCAGCTCGGCGGATAGGTCTGGTCGCTCAGGACGTGCCCGTCGTCGACGAGGTGCGGCTCGTCGCCCGCGCCGGAGAGGACCGGTCGGCCCGGATGCCTCGGGTCGGTCGCCACGACGAGCTCCGTGTGACTGCCGTCGGCCCGCCAGCGCACGATGCGCTCCTCGGGCAGCGTGATCGGGGGCTTGTCGTCCGACATGCCCATGCTCCAGGACTGCACGTGCGTGCCCTTGCGCAGGCGGGGCGAGCCGTCGGCGGCGGCCTGCTCGGCGCGCTCGGCCAGCCGGCCCAGGGGCAGGGGGGTGGAGCCGGTCTGCACCACCAGCGGACGGGGTGCGGCGACCGCCGGTGTGGTGTTCGGGCCGCTCAGTACGAGGGTCAGCGCCAGGGCGGCGACGACGGCCGTGGCGACGAGCCCCCAGGCCAGCCGGGGCCGGCCCGTGCCGGGCCACAGCCGCTCCCGCAGACGGCCTGGCGGCCGCTCACGCAGCAGCCGCTCCAGCCGACGCTCGGCGCCGTGGTCCAGGGGGCCGTCGCCGAAGTGGGGGCCGTCGGACGGCACCGGGTTGGCACCGCGCAGCAGTTCGAGTTCGTCAGCCATGGCCGTGTTCCTTAGGGGCGGTCACGTGGGCGGCGGCGGGCAGGGGGCGTGGGGCCCGGGTGCGGCGGGGGGTCAGGGGCGCGGTACGAAGAGCATGCGCGTCCGCTGGGCTCGTGAGGCGCGGCGTCGGCGGGCCGTCGCCCGGCGCGGGCCCGGGAGCGGAGAGGATGTCGGTCATCGCCGGTCCCCCTTACCCAGTGAGTGGCCCGTGTCCGCCATGTCCGCGGGGCGCATCCCGTCGATCTCCGCTCTGAGGCGGCGGCGGGCCCGGTGCAGCCGCATCGCCGCGGCCCGCCTGCCGCAGCCGAGGGCGATCGCGACCTCGTCGATGCCGAGTTCCTCCCAGGCGGTCAGGCGCAGCACCTCCTGGTCGGCCGCGGAGAGCCGGGCGAGGGCCTCGTGGACCCAGGCGCCGGGCGTGTCGGCCTCGGGGCCCGCCGCGATGTGCCGCCCGTGCGCGGTGTCGTCGTTACCGAGCCGGTCGACGAGCCGGCGGCGGCGTCCGTGGCCGCGCACCGTGTTGGCCAGGCAGTTGCGTGCCACGCCGTACAGCCAGGGCAGCGGGGAGGAGGGCAGGTCGGCCCGGCGCCGCCAGGCGACCGTGAACACCTCCGCCACCACTTCCTCCACCTCGCCGGCCCGCCCGTCCAGTCGCCGCGCGACATAGCGGCTGACCGCCCAGTAGTGCTCGCGATAGGCAGCGGCGAAGATCTCGTCGTTGCTCATGTCCCGTTCGTGTCCGGCACCTTCTCGATCGTCACACCCGTTTTCGTGATTCTCGTCGCGTCGGGAAAGTGTGACGTCCGGGCGGGGCGCGGACACAGGCGGGGCATGAGGCACCTGAAGTGGCTGACCACCACGGATCACAAGACGATCGGCACGCTGTACCTGGTGACGTCGTTCGCGTTCTTCGTCATCGGCGGCGTGATGGCACTGTTCATGCGCGCCGAGCTCGCCCGGCCCGGTCTGCAGATCATGTCGAACGAGCAGTTCAACCAGGCGTTCACGATGCACGGCACGATCATGCTGCTGATGTTCGCGACGCCGCTGTTCGCCGGCTTCGCGAACTGGATCATGCCGCTGCAGATCGGCGCGCCGGACGTGGCCTTCCCCCGGCTGAACATGTTCGCCTACTGGCTGTATCTGTTCGGCTCGCTCATCGCCGTGGGCGGCTTCCTCACGCCGCAGGGCGCGGCCGACTTCGGCTGGTTCGCCTACAGCCCGCTCTCGGACGCGATCCGCTCTCCGGGCATCGGCGCCGACATGTGGATCATGGGTCTGGCCTTCTCCGGCTTCGGCACCATCCTCGGCTCGGTCAACTTCATCACCACGATCATCTGCATGCGCGCCCCGGGCATGACGATGTTCCGCATGCCGATCTTCACCTGGAACGTGCTGCTGACCGGTGTGCTGGTCCTGCTCGCCTTCCCGGTCCTGGCCGCGGCCCTGTTCGCCCTGGAGGCGGACCGCAAGTTCGGCGCGCACGTCTTCGACTCCGCCAACGGCGGCGCGTTGCTGTGGCAACACCTCTTCTGGTTCTTCGGCCATCCAGAGGTGTACATCATCGCGCTGCCGTTCTTCGGGATCATCTCCGAGGTCATTCCGGTCTTCTCCCGCAAGCCGATGTTCGGTTACACGGGTCTGATCGGCGCGACCATCGCGATCGCGGGTCTGTCCGTGACGGTGTGGGCGCACCACATGTACGTCACCGGCGGTGTGCTGCTGCCGTTCTTCTCCTTCATGACCTTCCTGATCGCGGTCCCGACCGGTGTGAAGTTCTTCAACTGGATCGGCACCATGTGGAAGGGTTCGCTGTCCTTCGAGACACCGATGCTGTGGGCGACCGGCTTCCTCATCACGTTCGTGTTCGGCGGGCTCACGGGCGTGCTGCTGGCCTCGCCGCCGATCGACTTCCACGTCTCCGACTCGTACTTCGTGGTGGCCCACTTCCACTACGTCATCTTCGGGACGGTGGTGTTCGCGATGTTCTCCGGCTTCCACTTCTGGTGGCCGAAGTTCACCGGCAAGATGCTCGACGAGCGCCTCGGCAAGATCACCTTCTGGACGCTGTTCATCGGCTTCCACGGCACGTTCCTCGTCCAGCACTGGCTGGGCGCGCAGGGCATGCAGCGGCGGATCCCCGACTATCTGGCGGTGGAGGGCCTGACGACGCTCAACACGGTGTCGACGATCAGTTCATTCCTGCTCGGCATGTCGATGCTGCCGTTCTTCTACAACGTCTGGAAGACGGCGAAGTACGGCGAGCGGGTCACGGCCGACGACCCGTGGGGCTACGGTCGTTCCCTGGAGTGGGCCACCTCCTGCCCGCCGCCCCGCCACAACTTCGTCGCCCTCCCCCGGATCCGCAGCGAGTCCCCGGCGTTCGACCTGCACCATGCGGATGTCGCGGCGGCGGAGCGGGAGCTGACGCTGCGATGACCGCCATGGAGGGTCTGCCCGCGGACGTGGACCTGCGGGCGTTCCACAACGAGGTCGAGGGCCATCTGCTGGCCGCCGCCGCGCACGAGGAGGCCCGCGCGGCCGCCGCGCGCTTCGCCGCCGGGCTCGACCGGCTGCCGGAGGCCCAACGGGAGGAGGCGGAGCGCCTGTTCGCGGCGGAGCACCTCGCCCTCGCCCGGGCCTCCTGGCAGCAGACGGCGCGGCGCGGGCAGGAACTGCGCGGCGAGTACGAGGCGGTGTACCGCAGGCTCCGCGCACGGCTGCTGGCCGGATCGCTGCTGGGCTTCGCGCTGCTGGTGGCGGCGGACCTCGTGGTGCTGGTGTCGGTCCAGGGCCTGTCGTAGCCGGTGTCAGGCCCCGCTGCCGGCGGGGTTCCTCAGGACCTCGATCAGGCTGGCGTAACTGTCCTGTCCGTGGCCGGCGGCGGCGGCCTTCTCCATGGCGGCCTTCAGGAGCTCCGGCAGCGCGTTGTCGACGCCGCGGGCCGCCGCCGCGTGGAGGAGATGGTCGATGGCCGCGATCTGCACGTCGACGGTGGCGTCGTCGCCCGGGTAACGGCCGGCGTCCACCTGGGGCGCGTATGTGCTCAGGAAGCCCGCCACCGCGTTCAGCCAGCGGATCGCCACCGGGGTGAAGGCGGTGGCGGACGTCCCCTCGGCGCCGACCAGTGCGGTGCCGTGCAGCCAGCCGGTCATGGTGGCCCACATCAGTCCGAGCAGGGCGGCGTCGTAGAGGGAGGCGAGGCCGGGGTCGGTGCCCAGGTGGAGGGGGTCGCCGAAGGACGCCAGGGTGGAGCGGTGGGCGTCGAAGACCTCCTTGGAGCCGCTGTAGAGGAACATCATGGCGGGGTCGCCGACGCCGGGCGGGGTGGTCATGATGGCGCCGTCGAGGTAGCCGGCCCCGTGGGAGTCGGCCCACTTGACGGCCTCCTGGGCCTGCTCGGGGGAGCCGGAGGTGAGGTTGACCAGCGTTCTGCCCGCCAGGTCGCCGGCGGCCGGGTCGAGGACGGTGTACAGCGCCTCGTAGTCCAGCACGCAGGCGATGGTCAGCGGAGAGGCGGCGATCGCCTCCTGCGGTGTGGCGGCCAGGCGGGCGCCGCGGTCGACCAGAGGGCGGGCCTTGTCCGGAGTCCGGTTCCAGACGGTGGTCGGGTGGCCCCGGTCCAGCAGCGCGGCTGCCAGTGCCGAGCCCATCGAGCCCAGTCCGACGACGGTGACCGGCCGGCGGTGTCCTGCGTTCATGCCCAACTCCTCGTAGCTGCTTGCAAGGTGACGTGTGATCACGTACGGCCACGTTCGCAGGGCACGAAGATCGGGAACAGTGACAGCAGTGACGGCCTCCACCAAATTCCTGCCATAGGCTGCGGAGTATGAGTGCCGGTTCTGTCGCCGTGGTCGTGACCGAGGAGATCGGGGTCCCCTCGTGGGATCTGTACGAACTGAGCATCCCGTGCACCGTGTTCGGCAAGCCGCAGCCCGATCTGGCCGACCCCTGGTACGACCTGCGGCTGTGCGGGACCGGGGCCGGGCAGGCGGAGGGGGACGGTGCGGCGGACGGTCATGGCCTGAGTCTGCGCACCCGCTACGGGCTGGACGACCTGGTCGGTGCCGACACGGTCATCGTGCCGTCGGTGCCCGACCCGTGCGTCGAGGAGGGCAAACCGCTGCCGCGGGCGCTGATCGACGCCCTGTGCCGGGCTCATGACGCGGGTGCCCGCATGGTCTCCCTGTGCACCGGTGCCTTCGCGCTCGCCGAGGCGGGGCTGCTCGACGGGCGGCGCGCCACCGCCCACTGGATGCACACCGCACAGCTGGCCGAGCGCTACCCGAAGGTGCACGTGGACGCGTCGGTGCTGTACGTGGACGACGGCGACGTGCTCACCAGCGCCGGGCTGACCGCCGGACTCGACCTGTGTCTGCATCTGGTGCGGCGCGATCTCGGCGCGCACGTCGCCAACCAGCTGGCGCGCCGCATGGTGGTGCCGGCCCACCGGCCGGGCGGGCAGGCGCAGTTCATCGAGCTGCCCGTGCCGGCGGGTGACGACGAGGGACTGGCGCCCGTCCTCGCCTGGGCGCGGGCCCACCTGGACCGGCCGCTGACGGTGGCCGACCTGGCGCGGCGGGCCGCGATGAGCCCCCGCACGTTCTACCGGCGGCTCCAGGCCGCCACCGGGACGACACCGCTCCAGTGGCTTCTCGACCAGCGACTCGGGCGCGCCCGGTCACTGCTGGAGTCGACGGATCTGCCCATCGAGAAGGTCGGGGAGCTGAGCGGCCTCGGCACGGCCAACAATCTCCGCCACCACTTCCTCAGGAACCTCGGGGTGTCGCCCGGCGAGTACCGGCGGGCCTTCCCCGCGGCCCGGACGGCCGGATGCGGACGTACGCGACTCTGAGTCACCTCCGCGGGCTCCACCCCGGGGGCCGCAGGATCCCCAGCAGCTGCCGGACGAGTTCGTCGACGACCTCGTCCAGCGTCGCGTCGACCCAGCCGGCGCTCCAGTC
Source organism: Streptomyces africanus (assembly GCF_030816955.1). Classification (NCBI taxonomy): domain Bacteria; kingdom Bacillati; phylum Actinomycetota; class Actinomycetes; order Kitasatosporales; family Streptomycetaceae; genus Streptomyces; species Streptomyces africanus. Next base: position 448,465 of record NZ_JAUSYP010000001.1, read on the forward strand.
GTGCAGCAGGCCGTTGACGCTGCCGATGAAACCCGTCGCCGCGAGGCGGTAGTCGCGGGGTGCCGCCTCCCCGCGCGCGGCGGCCGCCCGGGCCTCGGCGCAGATGAGGTCGACCCAGCCGGCCCGGCGGGCGAGCCGCTGTTCCTCCAGGCGCGGGCTGACGCCGATGATCTCGACGAAGGTGATGCGGATCCGGCGCGGATCGGCGGTGACGTTCCCGGCGTAGGCGCGGAAGATGGCGGTCGCGCGCTCGACGAGCGGCAGGTCCGCCGCACCGGCGGCGGCCTCCAGCACCGCCGCCTCGGCCCAGTCGTTGACCTTCAGGTGCAGCGCCGCGAGCACGTCCTCCAGGGTGCGGAACTCCTCGTAGAACTGACGGGTCGACAGCCCGGCCGCCTCGCTGAGCGCCGCGACGGTGGTGGCGCGGAAGCCGGGGGTGTCGCCGAACAGCTGGAGCGCGGCGTCCAGGAACCGCCGGCGCCGCTCGGCCTGCCGCTCCTCGGCGGTCTTGCCGCCGTAGCGGCCGGTCGGCGCTCTGAGTCTGCCCGGCACCGGCTCCCCCTCTGTCGCTCGAACACCATCTTCGCCCGAACATCGCCCGAACACCCGTCTTCGCCCGCACGCGATTTTGTCGTGGCCGTGGTCTTGTGGAGAAGGCCACCCCTTCCTTACTTTGCAGTAAGTTGACTCTGAAAGTACGTGTGTTCAGATTCCTCACCCCACCCGCAGAGGAGGGATCAGCCATGCCCGCATTCCGACGACGGCACCTGTGCTCCCTGACCGCCGCCCTGGCTTTGACCGCCACCGTTCCCGCGACCGCCGCCCACGCGGACGCCCCCGACGCCTCCGCCGCGCTGCGCCAGGTGCTGTTCGTGGGCAACAACTGGGACGGCACCGCCGAAGTCATCAAGTCCACCGGGGACTTCGCGAAGATCGGCCGGATCGACGTCGTTCCCGACAAGGACGAGCGGATGGCGGAGATCAACGCCGATCCGATCAGATGGATCGCCTTCATGACGATCCGCAACAGCGTCGGCGAGGGACACGACCAGTTCGTCGACGACATGTACTCCACGCCGGACGGGAAGTCGGTGGTCGTCTCCCGGCCCAGCTTCGCCGACGTCGTCTCGATCGACCTCGCCTCCGGGCGGATCAACTGGCGCTTCCCGGTGTCCGGTTTCCGCGCCGACCACATGGCCGTCTCCCCCGACGGCAAACGGGTCGCCGTGTCGGCGTCCACCGGCAACACCGTGCACGTCCTGGACATCGAGACCGGCAAGCAGCTCGGCAAGGCCACCACCGGCGACAAGCCGCACGAGAACATCTTCACCAAGGACGGCAAGTACATCTACAACATGTCGATCGGCGACGTGAACACGCAGACCGACGCCCCGTGGCTGGACTGGACGAAGGGCGACCGCCGCATCACCGTCATCGACGCGACCACGTACCAGCAGGTCAAGGTCATCGACATGCGCTCGCGCCTGGACGCGATCGGTCTGAAGGACTTCTCCGACGCGGTCCGGCCGGCGGTGTTCTCGCCGGACGAGTCGAAGCTGTACTTCCAGGTGTCGTTCTTCAACGGCTTCTTCGAGTACGACCTGGCCTCCGACAAGATCACCCGCACGAAGACCCTGCCGAAGAACCCGGCGACCAGCGACGACCGCACCACCTTCGTCAACGACTCGCGCCACCACGGCCTTTCGATGAGCCCGGACGGCAAGAAGCTGTGCGTCGCGGGGACCATGGACGACTACGCCACGGTCGTCGACCGCGGCACCCTCCAGGAGGGCCCGCTCGTCACCGCCGCCAAGCCCTACTGGGCCACGGTCAGCGGTGACGGCAGGAGTTGTGTCATCTCCGAGAGCGGCTCCGACCAGGTCACGGCCATCGACTTCGCCACCGGGAAGAAGACCGTGTCCGTGCCGGTCGGGGACCACCCGCAGCGGGTCCGGCTCGGTCAGGTGGAGGCCGGCTGGACGAGCCCGTCGGCTAGCTGACCTCCTTCGCGGTCCACGCCGCCAGCTCGGAGCGGGCCGCGTCCAGCAGATCCGCCGAGGGAGCCGTCGCCCCGTTGGTCACCAGTGCGTAGTGCAGGACGCCCGAGTCCGGCGCGGTGAGCAGCAGGCGGCGGCTTCCCGTGCCGCCGGGCTCCTGGGCCACGCCGACCGGGGTGGTCGAGGTGTAGGCGGGCGGGGCGTGGGACGTGCCCAGGTCGGAGACGACCGTGGTGGACGCGGTCGGGAAGCTCGTCGGCAGGTGCAGTTCGGTGGGTGCCCGGCCGCCGTCCGAGCGCCACAGCAGCAGCCCGTACTGCCCGGAGCCCACCAGCCGCTTCACGTTCGGCAGCGAGTTCGGCACCGGGTTCCAGGTCAGGGTCGTAGAGCCGTCCCGGGAGCGGTCCTCGTAGGTGAAGCCGACGGTCGTGCCGGCGGTGGCGCTCGGGTAGAGGCGGTCCAGGAGCCGGGCGTCCTGGCGCAGTACCGGCTTGCCCGAGTCGTCGAGGCGTACGGCGGACAGGTCCTCGTCGTTCCAGGCGTCACCGGTGGTGAGCACCTTGTCGGGGTTGCCGTTCATCAGCTCGCGGTGGCGGCCGTTGTAGATGTCCCACTGCCACTGCGAACCGGAGAGCACCGGCCCCGAGGCCGCCGGGTCGGACCACCAGTCGGCGCCCTTCAGGCGGGAGTCGAGGGCCTGGTACATCGCTTTGAGGACGGTCGGCGCCTTGTCGGAGACGTTGCCCGCCAGCGGGTGCCCGAACTCGCTGACGACGGCGGCGGTCTGTGCGGCGGCGGCCCGGTCGCGGACCGTGCGGAAGTCGCCCGCGTACTGGCCGTCGGCCGCCTTGCCCCACATGAAGACACCGGAGATGGCCTTCTGGTCGTAGAAGTGGGTGTTGAAGACGTAGCGCGGGCCGAGCTTTCCGGCGTCGAGCAGGCCGCCCTCCTGCTTCTGGAAGTCGATGTTGGCGTTCCAGAACAGGTTCGGTTCCACGAAGGCGGGCTTGTCGCGCCAGCCGGCCGCGTCCATGCGGGCCCGGAACTTCTCGAAGAACGGCCACAGCACGTCCTTCTCCCAGGCGCGGCTGGTCTGCCCGGAGTCGTAGACGCCCGCGTGCGGCTCGTTGTAGGGGTCGAAGCCGGCGATGCCCTTGAACTGGTCGGCGCTCAGGTGCTGTTGGACGTACGCCATGGTCTTCTCGGCGGTGGCGAGGAACGCGTCCTGCACGCCGTGCGCGTTGTGCCAGAAGTCGTACGAGGCACGCTTCACGGCCTCGTTCTGGGTGATGTTCTGCCCCCAGAAGAGGCAGATCCCGCAGGACTCGTCCGGGTAGTTCCCGGCATCCACCGCCCACTTGGGCGCACCGTCGCCCGTGTACCAGCTGTCGGCGTCGAAGAGGTGCCGGGAGTAGAGGTCCTGGTGGAAGTCGGGGTAGACGCGGATGCCGGCGTCGAGGAAGGCCTTCATCTGGTCGGTGGCGGCTGCCAGGTAGGCGGTGTCCACCTTGCCCCGCTCGCGCTCGGCGTACGCCCAGGAGAGCAGGAAGCGGACGGTGTTGCCGCCGCCGAGGGCGCGCAGCGCGGTCGCGGACTTGCGCGCGTCGGCGACGGAGGCGAAGGGCAGGCCGCCGTTCTCCGCCAGCTTGGTCTCACCGGAGACGTTGTAGCCGCGCAGGACGACCTCGCGGCCGGAGGCGTCGGTGAAGCGGCCGTTCTTCACGGTGACGGTCGGGTCGTCGAACCAGAGGGAGCCGGGAGGGGACGCGTCGGTGGCGGGCGGGACGCCCGCCACCGACAGGGAGCCGAAGAGGACAGCCAGGACAACCAGCAGACGTACTCGGATAGTCGGCATGTCCACTACAGTCCGGTGATTTCAGGACACCGTCAACACCCCTGACTCTGGAGTAAGTTCCCTCTCGGCCAGCGCGCACACCTCAACCACCCACTCTTCGTGTCACGTTCAACAAGTACTCCTTCCTGTTCAGCGGGTTGTGGTCGGTGCGCGGACGCTCCGGAATCGTGCCGTGCGTGACGGGCGCATAGTGGTCGAAGGCGCTCTCCAGTTCTCCCTCACCGCGCGTCAGCCCCGGCAGCAGGTGTCCGAGGGCGTGCACCCGGGCCGCCGGCACGGTGCCTTCGAGGACGCAGAGGTCGCCCCGGTTCCGCGTGGTCTCCGGTACGGCCGCGAGCCCGGCGAGGGCCGGCAGCAGGGCGCCGAGGGTGTCGGCCGGGGCCTCGATACGGAAGCGGTGCATCGGCTCGTGGACGCGTGTCCCGGCCCGCCGCAGCGCCTCGATCAGCACCAGCGGGGTGACGCCCCGGAAGTCGGCTCCGGTGCTCGACATGCTCTTGTCGAAGCCCTGGTGGGCGTGGCTCTGGCGGGGCGAGTAGCCGCTGTGGGTCATGGTGACCGTGCAGTCGGGGACCTGCCAGCCGTGCAGCCCCTGGCCGAGCGTCTCGCGCACGGTGTCCTCGACGGCCTTGAAGAAGGCGTACGGCATGGAGCCGAGCTCCACCTCCAGCCGGAAGCCGACGCCCGAGCCGGCCGGTGCGGGCTCGACGCGCAGGCCGACCGTCGCGAGGAACGGGTTCCCCTCCTTCTTGTTGAACTCCACCGCATGCCCGGTGCCGACGAGCCGTTCGACGCACAGCGGCGTGGTCTCGCGGAAGGTGACGTGGAGACCGTACTCGTCGGCCAGGGTCGCCTGGACGACCTCCTTCTGCACCTCGCCGTAGAGGGAGACGGACGTCTCCTGCCGGCGTTCGTCGTGGCGCAGGCCGATCAGCGGGTCCTGTTCGGCGAGCTGGGTGAGCGCGAGGTGCAGTGCGCCCCTGTGCACACCGGCGCCGGGGACCACGACCGTCTCCAGGGTGGGCGGGGCGAAGACGTGCTCGTACGCCTTGCGGGGTTCGCCGATCGCGTCGCCGATCCTGATGTCGGCGAGACCCCACAGCCGGGCGATCTGTCCGGCGGCGACGGCGTCCGCGCGGGTGTCCGTGCCGTGGCCGAAGACGCTGATCCCGGTGATCCGGCCCTCGGCGCCGTCCGCTCCGCAGGGGATCCGGTCCCGGGTGCGCAGGGTGCCGGAGAACATCCGGGCGTAGGCGACCTTCTCCCCCGCCGGGCCCCGCTCGACCTTGAACACGGTGCCGGAGACCGGCCCGTCCGCGTCCCCGCCGGCGGCCGGCAGCAGTTCCCCGATGCCGGACAGGAGCGCGTCCACGCCGGCGCCGGTGGCGGCGGAGCCGAAGTAGACCGGGTGGACCAGGGCCTCCCGGGTCTGTGTGACGAGCGACCCGCGCAGGAGGGCGTCCGTGACGGTGTCCTCGACGTACGCGGCCAGCAGGATGTCGTCGTGCTCGGTCAGCACGTCGAGGGCGGCGGCCGGGCCGGGCCCAGGCGTGAAGCGGGCCGCGCGTGTGCCGAGGCCGGTGGCGGTTCCCATCGGCACGATCGCGGGTGTCAGGCGGGCCGCGATCGACCGCAGCACCTCCTCGTCCCGCGCCCCGCGCCGGTCGATCTTGTTGACGAAGAGCAGGGTCGGGATGCGCAACCGCTGAAGCGTCCGCATCAGCACCCGCGTCTGCGCCTGCACCCCTTCGACGGCGGAGATCACGAGGACGGCGCCGTCCAGCACACCGAGCACGCGCTCCACCTCGGCGATGAAGTCCGGGTGACCGGGTGTGTCGATGAGGTTGACCGTCACACCGTCGAGCGGGAACGAGACGACGGCGGACTTGATGGTGATGCCACGCTGCCGCTCCAGCGCGAGGGTGTCGGTACGGGTGTTCCCGTCGTCGACGCGGCCGACCTCGTCGATCACCCCGGCCGAATGGAGCAGCCGCTCGGTCAGGCTGGTCTTACCTGCGTCGACATGGGCGAGAATGCCAAGGTTGAGCAACTGCACGAAGCGTCATGTCCTTCGGGGAGAGAGCCGTTCCTGTCTGGGGGGACATGGACGCAGTGCGCATCTGGGGCTCCTCGGGACTCGGTGACGTCGTCGACCCGTGCAGTGCAGCAGACCGGCCCGGTGGGCCACAACGGAATTAACCCATGCCGGGGTACCCGGTGGGCTGCATGGAAGGAGCCGGTCGTGCGTGACATCCTCCCGGTGCTCGGCCGCTGGTACGCCGCCGGGCTCCCGTTCGGGCTCGCGACGGTAGTCGAGGTCAGCCGCAGCGCGCCGCGCGACCCGGGCGCGGCGATGGCGGTGGGTCCGGACGAGGAGGTCGTGGGCAGTGTGTCCGGGGGCTGTGTCGAGGGCGCGGTGTTCGAGCTGGCGCAGGACGTCGTGGCGAGCGGCGAGGCCCGGCTGGAGACCTTCGGCTACAGCGACGAGGACGCCTTCGGCGTCGGTCTGACCTGCGGCGGTGAGATCACGCTGCTCGTGCGGCCCGTCACACCGGAGCTGGATCCCTCCTTCGGCACGGTCGTGGACTGCGTCGCGGCCGGAGAGCCGGTGACCCTGGCGACGGTGACCGACGGCCCGGCGCCGCGCGGGGCGGCGCTCGCCGTCCGGCCGGACCGGGTGTCGGGCACGCTGGGTGCGGACGGCCTGGACGCGGCCGTCACCGCCGACGCGCGCGGCGAGCTCGCTCTCGGTGCCACCGGTCTGCGGCACTACGGGCCCCGGGGGCAGCGCCGCGAGGACTCCGTCAGCGTGTTCCTCCAGTCCTTCGCACCGCCGCCGCGGATGCTGGTCTTCGGCGCGATCGACTACGCGGCGGCCGTCGCCCGCATCGGCGACTTCCTCGGCTACCGGGTGACCGTCTGTGACGCCCGCCCCGTCTTCGCCACGCCCCGGCGCTTCCCCGAGGGCGTCGAAGTGGTCGCCGAGTGGCCGCACCGCTACCTGCGGGACACGGACACCGACGAGCGCACGGTCGTCTGCGTCCTCACCCACGACCCCAAGTTCGACGTGCCGCTGCTCCAGGAGGCACTGCGCCGGCCCGCCGCCTACATCGGGGCGATGGGCAGCCGCCGTACCCACGCCGACCGGGCGAAGCGGCTGGCCGAGGCCGGGCTCACCGAGCGGGAGCTGTCCCGGCTGCGGTCACCGGTCGGGCTCGACCTCGGGGCCCGTACGCCCGAGGAGGTGGCGGTGTCCGTCGCCGCCGAGATCGTCGCACTGCGCTGGGGCGGCAGCGGGGCCCCGCTCACCGCCACGGAGGGAGCGGTGCATCCGCCCCGCCCCGGTGAGTCAGGACCGCGGGGCGTCGCCGGCGGGCCGTCGGCCCCAGGCCGAGACCATCGGTGAGGTGGCGAGGTCGAGGCGCCCCGCCTCTACGTCGGCGAGGTGCCGATCGATCTCCTCGTCCGTGGCGAGGCCCTCGGCGACGAGCTGGTCCCGCACCTGCCGGACGGTGGCCGCCTCCAGGACGTCGCACGCGGGCGAGGTGATCGGAAAGTAGGCGTCGGCCTCGACCTCGACGAGGCCGGCCTCGCGCAGCAAGCGCGGCAGCCTGCGTCCGTAGGAGAGATCGGCGCCACGCTGCCGCAGCAGCTCACGGAAGCCGGTGCGGAGCCGGTTGGCCAGCTCCTGCTCGGGGCCGTACTCGTCGGGGCAGATCAGCGGCTGGAGCGCGGGGTCGGCATCCTCGACGAGCAGCCGGCCGCCGGGGCGCAGGGCCTGGACCATGGTGCGCAGCGCGGCGTCGCGCTCGGTCACGTGGACCAGGACGAGGCGGGCGTGGATCAGGTCGAAGGGCCCGGCCGGGGGTTCGTCGCGGCCGACGTCGTGCCGGAGCACCTCGACTCCGTCGGTCACGGCCGCCTCGGTCCAGGACACGTCGATGTCGGTGGCGAGCACGCGCCCGCGCGGTCCGACGCGCTCGCGGAGCCACGCGGCGACGCTCGGGCCGCCGGCCCCGACCTCCCAGCACCGCCACCCCTCGGCGACGCCGACCTGCTCGAAGTGCCGGAACGTCGAGGCGTCGAAGAGGGCGGACAGCGCGTCGAAGCGCGTACCGGCCTCGGCCTGCCGGTTGTCCAGGAGGTACCCCTTGTCCCGCATGTCCCGCACCATGCGCCGATCATGTCACGGCGGTTCGACGGCGGATTCACAGCGCTCGGGCCCGGTGCGGGTCAGCGGGGTGTGCGGGGCGGCAGCCGGTGCAGTTCGACGTCGGTGAGCCGGCCGTCGGCGACGCCGGCGGTCAGGTACGTGCAGTGGGGCTGGCGGCGGCGGTCCGTCGGGGAGCCCGGGTTGAGCAGGCGCAGGCCGGTGGGGGCCGTGGTGTCCCAGGGGATGTGGCTGTGGCCGAAGACCAGCACGTCGAGGTCGGGGAAGCGGGCGGCGCAGCGCTTCTCCCGGCCCTGGGCGGGGCCCGTCTCGTGGATCACGCCGAAGCGCAGCCCGCCCAGGTCCGCGTACGCCACCTCGGGCAGCCGGGCGCGCAGGTCCGGTCCGTCGTTGTTGCCGTACACGCCGACGAGCCTGCGGCAGCGCTCTTCCAGCAGGTCGAGCGTGGCCGTGTCGACCCAGTCGCCGGCGTGGAACACGACGTCGGCCTGCGGGAGTTCGGCCAGCAGCGGGGCGGGCAGGGCCTTGGCCCGCTTGGGCAGGTGAGTATCGGACATGAAAAGCAGGCGCACCTTCTCACCCTAGAGGCTTCCCGCCGCCCCGCCCGGGAAGCCGGCCGATCTTCGAACAGAGGGACTGCGCAGCTCAGTTGCCCCGTGGCCGGAGATGATCACGGCCAGGTCTCGAAAGGTGAGGCGGCATCGTCGACCGGGTTAGCATCGGGCATCGCGCAAGACAACAGGACGTCTACGGCAAGCGACCCGAAGGGGCCCGGAAACTCGATGCCGGTCAAGGTCAGCGTCATCGTCCCCGTGTACAACCCGGGGATCTACATCGAGGACTGCATCGCCTCGCTCCAGAGGCAGTCGCTGCCTCCCGACGAGTACGAGGTGATCTTCGTCGACGACGGCTCGACCGACGAGACACCGGCCCGGCTCGACGCGCTCGCCGCCGAGGACTCCCGGATGAAGGTCATCCACCAGGAGAACTCCGGCTGGTCGGGCAAGCCCCGCAACGTCGGCATCGAGGCCTCCCGCGGCGAGTTCGTCATGTTCGTCGACAACGACGACTACCTGGGCGACGAGGCCCTGGAGCGGATGTACGACTACGGCGTGGCCAACGGCGCCGACGTCGTCGTGGGCAAGATGGCCGGCAAGGGCCGCGGGGTGCCGGTGGAGCTGTTCCGCCGCAACCATCCGCGCGCCACCGTCGAGAACGCCCCGCTCATCGACAGCCTCACCCCGCACAAGATGTTCCGCCGTGCCTTCCTGGACCGCATCGGCCTGCGCTTCCCCGAGGGCCGGCGGCGCCTGGAGGACCACGTCTTCATCGCCGAGGCGTATCTGCGCGCGGAGAACGTCTCCGTGCTCAGCGACTACGTCTGCTACTACCACCTCCGGCGGGACGACGGCTCCAACGCCGGCTTCGAGCGCTTCGATCCGGTCGGCTACTTCAAGAACCTCCGTGAGGCCCTCGACGTCGTCGAGCGGTACACCGAGCCGGGACCGGTGCGCGACAAGCTCTTCCGGCGCTGGCTGCGCGTGGAGATGGTCGAGCGGCTGCGGGCCCGGCGCCTGCTGAAACTGCCGGACGACTACCGCAGGGAGCTGTTCGCCGAGATCCACGAGGTCGTCGTCGAGCGGTTCGGTCCGGGCGTCGCGGCCGGGCTCCAGCCGACGCAGCAGGTCGTCGCCGCGCTGACCGCGGCCGACCGGTACGAGGACGTCGTGTCCTTCGCCCAGTGGGAGGCGGGTGTCGCCCCCAAGGCGGCCCCCGGGCACGTGGAGTGGCGAGACGGCTCCCTCAGCATCGGCTTCACCGCCGAGTACACCTCGGGCGGCGAGCCGATGACCTTCCCGGCCGACTCCGAGGCGACGCCGCTGGACGACGCGCCGAAGGACGTCACGGAGGCGGTGGAGTGGGTGGCCGCGCAGACCGCCGCGCGCTTCGGCCAGGCCACCGCCGACCTGCTGTTGCGGGAGCGGTCCAGTGCCGCGCAGTACTTCCAGCCCGTGCGGTTCACGCGCGAGACCGTGCCCGTCGGGGACGGCGAGGAGGTCCGGCTGGTGCTGCGGGCGACCGCCACCGTCGATCCGGCCGACCTGCCGCGGGACGGCGTCTGGGACGCGCTCGTCCGGGTCAAGCTGGGCGGCTGGACCAAGGAATGCCGGCTGGGCCCGGCGCCGACGCCGAGCCGGCCCACGCCGGATGCCGGGGTCGTCGCAGGCCGTACGGCGCTGCCGTACTGGACGGAGCCGCACGGCAACCTCTCCCTGGCGCTCGGCCCGCGCGGCAAGCGCCTCGGGCTGGGCCGCGTGCAGCAGTCCGCCGTCACCGTCACCGGGGATCAGGTGCGGGCGCGGCTTCCGCTGTACGTCCCCGGCGAGACCGAGGTGCGGCTGCGGTTCGTCTCCGCCCAGCAGATCTTGGAGGCGCCCGGCACGCTCTCGCCCGCCGCGGGCCGGACGGAGGCGGTGCTCGCGGCGGCCCTGCCCGCGGAAAGCCTCTCGGGCGGGGTGTGGCGGGTGGCCCTGTGTCTGGCCCCGGACGCCGCCCGGCCGCTGTACACCGGGCTGCCGTTCGCGCTGCGCGCGGCGGATGGGCGTGCGCAGGTGGCGCCGGTGCCGCAGCCCGGTGTCGCACTGCGGTTGGCGCGGCGTGCGCGGCGCGTGCTCGGTGCCGCGCGCCGGAAGGTTTCCCGTCTCAGGATCGGAGGGCAGTGACAGCATGCGACCACTGGGGATAGAGGGCGCCTGGGTTCTGGAGCCCAAGGTCTTCCCGGACGACCGGGGCAGCTTCCACGAGTGGTACCGGGGCGCGGAGTTCCGTGAGGCCACGGGCTACGACCTGTCCCTGGCCCAGGCCAACTGCTCGGTCTCCCGGCGGGGCGTGCTGCGCGGTGTGCACTTCGCGGATGTGCCGCCCAGCCAGGCCAAGTACGTCACGTGTGTGCGCGGTGCCGTCCTGGACGTGGTGATCGACATCCGCGTCGGCTCCCCCACCTATGGGAAGTGGGAGGCCGTACGGCTCGACGAGGACACCCGGCACGCGGTGTTCCTCGCGGAGGGGCTGGGCCACGCGTTCATGGCCCTGACCGACGACGCGACGGTGGTGTACCTGTGCTCGGCGGGCTACGCCCCGGAACGCGAACACGGCATCCACCCGCTCGACCCGGCCCTGGGCATCGAGTGGCCCGACGGCATCGAGCCGCTCCTCTCCCCGAAGGACGACCAGGCCCCGACCCTGGCCGAGGCGGAACGCGAGGGCTTGCTGCCGTCGTATGAGACGTGCCTGGCCTATTACGAGGAGTTGCGGGGGCGGCGGGGGGACGGCTGACGCCGACCACGCCACGCGGGGCGTTGCGGGCCCTGAGGGGGCACAACGCCCGAGGCTGACCTGGAAGGGCCGGGCGGGGCGCGTGCCAGGTGCTGGGGGCGAGGTCGTGCGGGCGCAGTCCGGTGCCACGGCGCAGCATCCGTGCAGAGGACGTGCGCGGGTCACGCGCCCCGGCCCCGCGAACGCCGTCGGCTCAGGACGAGGGCGGCCTCGCGGTCCCGCACCTCGTGCCAGTGACCGGAGTCGACCCGGACCGTCTTGGGAGCGTGCGGGGCCGGGCGGCGCGCAGTTCTTGAGGCCGGCGCCCACCGCATCCGGAGAGCCTCACTCCCCCGATACGCCGCAGAGCCGGTCCGCGCGACGGCCGCGACACGCCGTAGAACTGGCCCGCGCAACGACACACCGAACGACCGGCCCGCCGGCGCACGCGACACACGCCGCGGAGCCAGGCCACGCGGCCCCCCGTCACGCCGTACGACCAGCCGCCGCAACGCCCCGACACACCGGCACCCGGGTCCCCTGGGCCGGCACCCCCGCGCAACGGCCGAGCCACGTCACCCCGGCACGCCGAAGGCCCGGGTGCGTGCAGCTCCCGGGCCCGGATCCGCAGGACGGCCGACGGTGCCGGAGGGGTCAGCGGCTGACGCCCACCTGTTCCAGGGCCTTGCGCAGGGGCTCCCAGCCGATGGAGCGGGGCAGGCCGCGGTTGCGGGCCTGGACGAGGGGGCGCCAGAAGCCTGCTTCCACGAGGGCCTCGGGGCGTACCGCGCCGGCCCGTTCCAGGATCGCCTCGGGGACCTTCTGGGGGTCGGGGATCTTGTACTCGGCCATGATCTCGTCGTACTTGTCGTGCAGGACCCGGTTGTTCGGGTCGGCGCCGAAGACGACGAGCTGGCCGGTGGGCGCGGTGTCCACCTGGACCGTGACCAGGTCGGGGCGGTAACGCGCCAGCACCTCGGTGATCTTGAAGACGTCGCCGGTCCAGGCGTTGGTGTGCCGGTCCCGGGCCGCCTCGTCGATGCTGCGCGGCAGCATGTCGTCGAGGACGATCACGCTGGACCAGTCCGAGTACTTCTCGACGTTCATGAAGTCGCGCAGTGCGAACTCGAACAGGTGCATGCCGTCGATGAACGACAGGTCCAGCGTCGTTTTGCGCCAGTAGCCGATCGGGCTGCGGCCGCGGCGCAGGTTGCGCAGCGGGTGACGGCCGCCCTTGAGGTGCTGGAGCGGGTTGTCACGGGCGAAGAAGTCGTCGCTGGTGGCCTTCACCAGGTGGACGTCGCACTTCAGCTCCGAGACCACCTTGAAGGCGGGGTCGATCGCGATGCTGGGGACGCGGGACAACGTCAGGCTGCGGCCGTCGTTGACGCCGATCTCCAGGTAGTTGCGATTGGCGCTGACCTTGTGCAGTTCCCGGAGGAACTCATGGCGTTTCACGAAGGGGGACCTTCCTTGCGGATACGGGGCAGTGCTTCGTGCAGGGCGGAGCGCCAGTCACGCGGCAGCGGCAGGCCGATCTCCTGCCACCGGCGGTGCGCGAGGGCGCTGTACGCCGGGCGGGGCGCGGGCCGGGGGAAGGCCGCGCTGCTGGTGGGGCGCACCCGGTCCTGGTCGGCACCGACGAGGGCGAACACCTCGCGGGCCAGCTCGTACCAGGTGGCCTCGCCGGAACTGGTGGCGTGGAAGACGCCGTGCGCGTCCGGGCCGAGCCGTACGCCGAGGTCGGCGATCCGCTCGGCGACGTCCGCGCTCCAGGTGGGCTGCCCGCGCTGGTCGTCGACGACGTCGACGGTGTCGCGGCGGGCTTCGAGACCGATCATGGTCCGCACGAAGTTAGCGCCGTGGACTCCGTAGAGCCAAGCCGTGCGCACGATCGCGCTCGCCCCGGGCAGCTCCTCCAGCACGGCCCGTTCCCCGGCCAGCTTGGTGCGGCCGTAGGCGGTGCGCGGGCCCGTCGGATGATCCTCCGGGTAGGGGGTCGTGCGGGCCTCGCCGGCGAAGACGTAGTCCGTGGAGACGTGGATCATGCGGGCGCCGTGCGCGGCGCAGGCCCGGGCCAGCAGGCGCGGTCCGTCGCCGTTGATCTGCAGAGCGCGGGCCTCGTCGCTCTCGGCGTCGTCGACGGCCGTGTACGCGGCGCAGTTCACGACCAGGTCGGGCCGGTGGTCGCGCACGGCCGTGTCGACGGCGTCGGACCGGGTGATGTCCAGGGCGGCCCGGTCCAGGCCCACCACCTCCTCGCCGCGCCGGGTGAGTTCCTCGACCACGTCGTGGCCGAGCATGCCGCCCGCCCCGGTGACCAGCCACCTCATGCCCGCTCCTGGGCGACGCGCTGCTTGAGGGGCTCCCACCAGGCACGGTTGTCGCGGTACCAGGCGACCGTCTCGGCGAGGCCGGTGGTGAAGTCGTGGCGGGGGCGGTAGCCGAGTTCGTCGCGGGCCTTGGACCAGTCGACGGAGTAGCGCAGGTCGTGGCCCTTGCGGTCCTCGACGTACTCCACCCGGTCCCAGTCCGCGCCGCAGGCGTCGAGGAGCAGCCCGGTGAGTTCCTTGTTGGTGAGCTCGGTGCCGCCGCCGATGTTGTAGACCTCGCCGGGCCGGCCCTTGGTGCGGACGAGGTCGATGCCCTGGCAGTGGTCGTCCACGTGCAGCCAGTCGCGGACGTTGCGCCCCTCGCCGTACAGCGGCACCTTGTGGCCGTCGAGGAGGTTGGTGACGAACAGCGGGATGACCTTCTCGGGGAACTGGTGCGGGCCGTAGTTGTTGGAGCACCGGGTGACGCGCACGTCCAGGCCGTGGGTGCGGTGGTAGGCCAGGGCGAGCAGGTCGGAGGAGGCCTTGGAGGCCGAGTAGGGGGAGTTCGGCTGCAGCGGGTGGTCCTCCGGCCACGAGCCGGTCTCGATGGAGCCGTAGACCTCGTCCGTGGAGACGTGCACGAAGGGGCCCACGCCGTGGCGCAGGGCGGCGTCCAGCAGGGTCTGGGTGCCCAGCACGTTGGTGTGGACGAAGTCGGCCGCGCCGGTGATCGAGCGGTCCACATGGGACTCGGCGGCGAAGTGCACGACCTGGTCCGCGTCGGCCATGAGCTTGTCGACCAGTTCGGCGTCGCAGATGTCGCCCTGTACGAACTCCAGCCGGGGATGGCCGAGTTCGAGGTTGTCGAGGGTGCCGGCGTAGGTGAGTTTGTCCAGCACGGTGATGCGCGGCGCGTCGGGCGTGTCCGGGGCGAGAGTTGCGCGGACGTAGCGGGAGCCGATGAACCCGGCTGCGCCGGTGACGAGGAGGTTCATGAAGTGATCTGCACCTTGCTGTGGTCTCCGAGGACGAAGCGGTGGGCGCTGGGGACGCTGGGGGCCGGCGTCACCTCGACGTGCCGGCCGATCAGCGAGGCCTCGATCCGGCCGACGCCCTGGATCGAGGAGTCCCGCAGCACGATGGAGAACTCGACTTCACTGTCGGTGATCCGGCAGTTCTCCGCTATGGAGGTGAAGGGACCCACGTAGGAGTTGCTGATGACGGTGCCGGAACCGATGACGGCGGGGCCGACGATGCGGGAGTTGACGATCCGCGCGCCCTCCTCCACCACCACGCGCCCGATGGTCTCCGACGTGGTGTCCACGTCGCCGTCGATCCGGCGGTCCACGCCCTCGAGAACCATGCGGTTCACCTCGAGCATGTCGCCGACGTTGCCGGTGTCCTTCCAGTAGCCCGTGATGACCGTGGAGCGCACGTCGGCGCGGGAGTCGATCAGGTGCTGGATGGCGTGGGTGATCTCCAGTTCGCCGCGCCAGGACGGTTCGATGGCGCGGACCGCTTCGTGGATCAGGGGGGTGAACAGGTAGACGCCGACCAGGGCGAGATCGCTCTTGGGCCGGTCGGGTTTCTCCTCCAGGCCGATGACCTGGCCGGAGTGGTCGAGTTCGGCGACACCGAAGGCGCGTGGGTCGGCCACGCGCGTGAGCAGGATCTGGGCGTCGGGCCGGTTGCCGCGGAACTCGTCGACGAGGTCGGTGATGCCTCCGACGATGAAGTTGTCGCCGAGGTACATCACGAAGTCGTCGTCGCCGAGGTAGTCCCGGGCGATGAGTACCGCGTGGGCCAGCCCCAGGGGCCGCTCCTGGGGGATGTAGGTGACCTTGAGGCCGAACTGCGAGCCGTCACCCACCGCTTCCTCGATCTCCGCGGCCGTGTCCCCGACGATCATTCCCACGTCGGTGATGCCGGCCTCGGCGATCGACTCCAACCCGTAGAAGAGCACGGCCTTGTTGGCCACTGGCACCAGTTGCTTGGCCGACGTGTGTGTGATCGGCCTCAGTCTTGTTCCTGCGCCGCCGGACAGCACGAGAGCCTTCATTCGGTTCACCTTAGTCGTGATCCGGCGGATGTGAACATCACTTCTTTTAGTTGTCGATGCGCGCAGTTACGCCCCTCGTCACCGCGCGGCCCCCCGGGGAGCGGTCAGTCCTCGCCCCTGACGATGTTCCAGTCCGGCTCGGAGCGCGCGGCCCGGGTGGTGGCCCGGTCCTCCACGGCGGGGAGGCAGGTCCGCAGCGCGGCCTTGCCGCGCAGGCGGCGTGCCTTCGACCAGCCGGTCTCGGGCCGACGGGCGAGGGGCTTGTCACTGGTCTCCATGGTCGTCACGGCTCATCATCTTCCTTCTGCGTCCTCTGCCGTTCGAGTCCCCTTGAAGAAACCGAGCAAACCCGGGTCGTGATGTCCCGGCCGGGCTCTGAAGTCCCGCGCGCCGCAGGGCTGTTGCCCGCCGCATACGGCGGTCCCGCGCACCGTGCGTGCGCGGGACCGGCCGGCCGGGTGCTGTCGTCAGGTGTTGGGACGCGCGGCGCTGATGTCGCCCAGCGCCGAGTCCGGGTCGCGTTCCATGGCCATGTCGCCCAGGGAGACGATGCCCACGGGGTGGCCGTGGTCGACGACGGGGATACGGCGCACGGAGTGCTCGCGCATCAGCTCCACCGCTTGGTCCAGGTCGTCGTCGGGGCTGACGGTGACCAGGTCGTCACTGCACGCGCCGGCCACGGTGGTCCGCTCCGGGTCCCCGCCCCGGCTGATCGACCGGACCACCAGGTCACGGTCGGTGACCACACCGCGCAGGTCGTCGCCGTCCGTCACCAGGACGACGCCGAGGTCCTCGTCGCGCATGATGCGGGCCACCTCGGCGACGGAGGTCTGCGGCTCGACCGTGGCCGGATCGCTGGTCATGATGTCGCGGACATGCTGAGCCATGACGTTCCTCTTCCTTCGGCTCGGGTTCTCCGTCTTGCGCCGCCCGGGTACCCCGGCGAACGGGCCCGGTCACAGGTGATCCTGGAGGGTCTTCACCGCCCGAGCGCGATCTCCGCCCACACCTGCTTGCCGCCGCTGACCGGCAGAGTCCCCCACGTCGCTGACAGGGCCTCGACGAGGAGGATGCCCCGGCCGCCCGTGGCCTCCCAGCTGATGCTGGCCGGCCGTACCGGGCTGCGCGGGGAGGCGTCGGCGATGGCGACGCGCAGGCGGTTGTTGATGAGCGTGAGGTCCATGCGGACCTGGCCGTCGGTGTGGACGAGGGCGTTGGTGACGAGTTCGGAGACGACGAGCAGGACGGCGTCGACGTCCTCGGTGACGCCCCAGGCGCGCAGGGTGCGCCGGGCGAAGCGGCGGGCGTGCCCGACCGCCTGCGGCACGCGCCACACCGTCCAGCTCTCCCGCAGCGGGCGCAGGTCCATGCCGTCGTAGCGCACCAGGAGCAGGGCGACGTCATCGCTGCGCGGGGCGTTTCCGAGGAGGGCGTCGGCGACGAGACCGAGGTCGGCGGGGGCGGCGTCGGCCAGCCGGCCGGCGAGGCGGGCCATGCCCTCGTCGATGTCGGTGCCGGGCGTCTCGACGAGCCCGTCCGTGGCCAGAGCGATCACGGTGCCGGGCGCAAGGCGCAGCGGGCTCATGGGGAAGTCGGCCTGGGTGATCACCCCGAGGGGCGGGCCGCCCTCGGCCTCGGCGATCTCGGTCCGGCCGTCCGGGTACCGCAGCACCGGCGGCAGGTGCCCGGCGCGCACGCACCAGGCGGAGCCCTCCTCCAGGTCGATGTCGACATAGGCGCAGGTGGCGAAGAGGTCGCTCTCCATGTCCATGAGCAGCCGGTTGGCGTGCCCGACCACCACGTCGGGCGGGTGTCCCTCGACGGCGTAGGCGCGCAGGGCGGTGCGCATCTGGCCCATGAGGGTGGCGGCGCCGGCGCTGTGTCCCTGGACGTCGCCGATGATCAGGGCGACGTGGTGGTCGGGCAGCGGGATGACGTCGTACCAGTCGCCGCCGAGTTCGAGTCCCGCCGTGCTGGGCAGGTAGCGGGCGACGGCGACCGCGCCGGGCAGCCGGGGCAGGCGGCGCGGCAGCAGCTGGCGCTGGAGCATGCCGACGAGTTCGTGTTCGGCGTCGAAGGCCCGGGCCCGCACCAGGGCCTGTCCGGCGAGGCCGGCGCAGGCGGTGAGCAGGGCGCGTTCGTCGGTGCCGAAGTCGTGCGGGGTGTCCCAGCCGATCAGGCAGGCTCCGGCCATCCGGTTCCCGGCGGGCAGCGGCAGGACGGCGAGGCCGCCGGGGCCGACCTCGGCCAGGGCGCGTTCCAGGGGGCTGCCGGCGGGCCAGATCCGGGCCCGGCCCTCGCGCAGCGCGGCGGCGAGGGTGGGCATGGCGCGCACGGGCGCGTCGGGCCACTCGCCGCGCCACTCCGCGCGCCACAGCTCGGGCCAGACCTCGGGTTCGGGCGGGTCGAGGACGGTGACGACGAGCCGGTCGCTCTCCAGCTCGGCGAGGGCGATCCGGTCGGCCCCGAGCGGCCGGCGCAGGGCGGCGACCACGGCGTCGCCGACGTCGCGGACGGTGACGGCGGTGGCCAGCGCGGTGGCCAGACGCTGGACACGGGCCACGTCGGTGACGTCGGAGCGCAGGGTGGAGGCGTCGGCGACGGTGCCCACGAGCCGCGCCGGGTGGCCCTCGCCGCCGGGCAGGAGACGCCCGCTCAGCCGGAGCCACTTCGGCGGCCCGGTGGGCTGGAGCACCCGGAACTCCAGCTCCCGGTCGCCGATGGACATGTGGTCCGCCTCCACGACGGACATCAGCGAGGGCAGGTCCTCCGGCACGGTCAGGCCGAGCAGGGTCTCGACCCGGCCGTCGAACTCCACGGGGTCCAGGCCGAACAGGTCCAGCAGATCGTCGCCGACCCGGACGCGGCCGGTGTCCATGGCGAGGCTGAAGGCGCCCGGCGGCGGGTCACCCCCCTCGGCGGGCGCGGCCGGGGCTGTGAAGGCGACCGCCTCGGAGACGAGTTCCAGGCACGTGCGGTCGTCGGTGTCGAACCCGGCGGAGCGCTCGCTCACGGCGAGCAGGCAACCGCCGCCGTTCCCGTGCAGGGGCAGGGCCATCAGATGGAAGTCCTGGGACGGCACGCGCCGCAACGGGGCGTGCGCGGCGAGTTCGGCCGGGCCCATCGAGACCGGCCGTCCGCCGCGGTGGGCCTCGGCCACCGGGGACCGCCCGGCGCACGGGTAGCTGTCGCGCAGCCCGTACAGCGTCCTGGGCACGCCGGCCGACTCGACGAGGCAGAGCAGTTCCCCGTCCTGGCCGGGCGCGTACACGGCGACGAACGCGGCACCGGCGAAGACGAGTGCCTGTTCGAGGGTGCGGTGCACCCGTTCGGGCGACTCCTGATCGACCGCGATCGCTTTGAGGGCACCTTCGGCACGCAGCGTTCGCGTTCCGCGCTCTTGGGCGCCCTCACTGACCACGTTGGCCATTACAGCGCTTATGAGACACCCGCGCAGCCCCCGTGAGCGTTCCGTGGAGCCGGGCCGGCACGGGCGCTCGAAAGCCACCGAACGGGGCCGCGACCACGGCAGCACCTTCGACATGCACCGCCTGCTGCACTTCGCCAAGGAGCAGGGGCACCAGGAGCGGCTGCTCGACCTGCTCTACCGGGCGAACTTCGCCGAGGAGCGCTCCGTCTTCAGGTTCGCACTGGCGAGCACGAGCAAGCGTGGGGGCGTCCGGTCCGGGCCCGGCCGGCACAGCTCGCCCAGCGGAGGGATGCCGTAGGAATCCGCGCACTCCAGATCCGCCGCGCACACGTCCGGCCGGACGGACGACAGCAGGCCGGGCGCGCCACGCCACGATGTGTCGTGCACCGCGAGATCGGGCTGGTCCCGCAGCCACTCCGCCGGCACCGATCGCACCAGACACTCGTCGTGCACCAGAAGCACCCGGATCACTGCCACCCCCTCGGCTCGCCGTACGCCACGTCGTCATGTCGAGCTCGTCGTGTGGTGAGCTCGACGTGCGTGGGGGCGCACGCGCGGCGCCCATACGCCCTGACGCGCTTCGGCTTCGGCGGCATGGGTCGCGGCGGTCGGGGTACGCGGGCGCCTGCAAGGGGGCCGCGCGTGTGTGACCGACGGTAACCAGGTCGGGCCCCCCGGGCCGCTCGTCGTGCGCGGCGGGCCGCCAGGGAGGACATTTGTTCCTGAGTCCGGTCGCGCGGCCGTGCGAGGAGGTGGTCGGCGTGTCCGACGGGCAGTCGTCCGCACAGGCGCCGGCAGCCGCCAGGACGCCGGTCGGCCGTCCCCTGCTGTCCCTTGCGCTGGCCTCGATGATGGACGAGGTGCACGCCCACTCCGGCGCGGTGTACCTGCTGGGCCGGGACCAGCCCGTGCTGGAGATGGCGGTGATGGCGGGGCTGCCCCGGGCCTTTGCGGCGCCCTGGGAGCGGGTGGGGCTGAGCGCGCCGATCCCGGTCGCCGACGCGGCGCGCGAGCGGCGGCTGGTGTGGGTCGGCGGCGAGGAGGAGATGGCCCGCCGCTACCCGCGGATCGCCATGGTGCTGCCCTATCCGTTCGCCCTGGCCGCGGTGCCGGTGGCCACCGAGTCCACCGTGTACGGCGCGGTGTTCGTGACCTGGCCGGGCGGGCATCCGCAGGATCTGTCCGACCGGGAGCGCGAGCATCTGACGGCGGCCTGCGGGCGGCTGGCGGTCCGGCTGGAGCGGGCCGCCGAGCACAGCATCCCGCCGCATCCCGAGACGGATCTGGTCGCCTCGCCGCTGGTGGGCGGGATGGCCGGCACGCTCGGCACGGTCGAGGCGGCCCGGATGGTGAGCCGGCTGCCGTACGGGCTGGTCTCGCTGGATCTGCACGGGCGGATCGGCTTCGTCAACGCGGCGGCGGCCGAGCTGCTGAACGTCCCGGTCAGCCGGCTGCTCGGCACCCAGCTGTGGGCGTCGGTGCCGTGGCTCAACGACCCGGTGTACGAGGACCGTTACCGGGCCGCGCTGATGAGCCAGCACACCGCCTCGTTCGTGGCGCTGCGCCCGCCCGGGGAGTGGCTGTCGTTCCGGTTGTATCCGAGCACGACCGGCCTCAGCGTCCGGATCACCCGGGCGCGGGCCATGGCGGAGATGAACCGGACCGCACCGCCGCCCGACGGGACGCCGACCCGGCTGGTCACCATCACGCAGGTGCTGAACCTGGCCAGTGCGCTCACCGAGGCGGTCGGGGTGCAGGACGTGGTGCAGCTGGTCGCGGACGAGATCGCCCCGGCCGTGGGCAGCCAGGCTCTGGTCCTGCTGGGCTCGCGGGCCAACCGGCTGCGGGTGCTCGGGCATCGCGGGTACCGGGACGCGTCCGTGGTGGAACGGTTCGACGGGATGCCGCTGACCGAACCGACCCCCGGCACGCACGTGCTGCGGACGGGCGTGCCCGCCTTCTTCGAGTCGCAGGAGCAGCTGGAGCGCCTCTACCCGGCGCGGGGCGCGCGGCCCGACGGGTTCGCGGCCTGGGCGTATCTGCCGCTGATCGTCCAGAGTCGGCCGGTGGGGACGTGCGTGCTCTCCTACGCCGAGCCGCACCCCTTCCCGACGGAGGAACGGGCGGTGATGACCAGCCTGGCCGGGCTGATCGCCCAGGCGCTGGAGCGGGCGCTGCTCTACGACGCCAAGCACCGGCTCGCGCACGGCCTCCAGGAGGCGCTGCTGCCGCACTCCCTGCCGTCGCTGCCCGGCATCGAGGCGGCCGCCCGCTATGTGCCGGCCACGCAGGGCATGGACATCGGCGGCGACTTCTACGACCTGGTGCGCACCCAGGGCATGGCGGCGGCGGTGATCGGGGACGTGCAGGGCCACAACGTCACGGCGGCCGGGCTGATGGGGCAGGTCCGCACCGCGGTGCGCGCGTACACGGCCGTGGGGCAGGCGCCCGAGGAGGTCATGCGCAGCACCAACCGGCTGCTGCTGGACCTGGGGGCCGACCTGTTCGCCAGCTGCCTGTACCTGCGGCTCGACCCGGCGCGCGGCCGGGCCGTGATGTCCCGGGCGGGTCATCCGCCGCCGCTGCTGAGACGCCCGGACGGGCGGGTACGCGTGCTCGACCTGGCCGGCGGCCCGCTGCTGGGCATCGACGCCTCCGCGGTGTACCCGACGACGGAGGTCGCCTTCGCCCCCGGCTCCCTGCTCGTCCTCTACACCGACGGGCTGGTCGAGTCCCCCGGCACCGACTTCGAGGAGGCCCTCGCGGGCCTGGGCCGTCGCCTGGCCGACGCCGGGGACCAGCCGCTGGACGAGCTGGCCGACAGCCTCGTCCGTCCGGAGCACCACCGCGCGGACGGAGAGGAACGGCTCGACGACATCGCCCTGTTGCTGCTCAGGGCCGTCGGGTAGGGCCCCGGACGTTCCGTTCTCCCGCGGAACTCCGCCGACACGCGGACGGGCCGGTCCTCCCGCCGGAGGACCGACCCGGTCCACCGCCGACCGAAACCGCGAAAGCGCGGCGCAGGCCGGTCGGTGGCTTCGCACGCCCGTGGCCGGGCCGGCCCGGAACCGCGGCTCGGCCCTGTCCGACATCGCCACCGTCGCCGCGCTGTCCGCCCAGGCCCACGGCCGGCGACCGGGAACGCCCACGAGCGCCCCGGCCCCAGAACCGCCCGAGCACGCCTCAAGCCACTCGGCGACGGAAACGCCGGTGGACGCCGCCGACCCGGAACCCCGGCTCGGCCCGGTCAGCGACCGGGAACGCCCACGAACCCCCCGCCCCAGCCGCCCGAGCACGCCTCAAGCCACTCGGCGACGGAAACGCCGGTGTGCCGGCCCGGTCCCGCCAGGGAGGTGGCGGAACCAGGCCGGCATCGTCGGACCGTTTGCCGACGTCTTCGGGTCAGCGGGACTCGGTCAGACCGGAGTGGTCCTCGGCACCCTGGCCCGCGTCCTGACCGGCGCCCGCACCGGCGCCCGCTTCCTCGCCGCCGGCCTGCTCACCGGCACCAGCACCGGCCCCGGCCCCGGCCTCCTCACCGGCACCGGCACCAGCGCCGGCTTCCTCACCGGCACCGGCCTCGCCGCCTGCACCGGCCTCCTCACCGGCACCGGCCTCGCCGCCCGCACCGGCCTCACCGGCTCCAGCCTCCTCACCGGCGCCCGCTTCCTCACCGGCACCGGCACCAGCGCCGGCGTCGTCGCCGGCACCGGCTCCCTCGCCCGCACCGGCCTCTCCACCCGCGCCGCCGGCCGCGCCGCCCGCGCCGAGGGTCGCGCCCACGGCTTCCAGGGCGGTGGTCACCGGCTGGAAGAACGTCTCGCCGCCGGCCGTGCAGTCACCGCTGCCGCCCGAGGTCAGGCCGATCGCGAGACCGTCCTGGGTGAACAGCGAGCCGCCGCTGTCGCCGGGCTCGGCGCAGACGTCGGTCTGGATGAGGCCGGTGACCGTGCCCTCCGGGTAGTTCACCGTGGCGTCGAGGCCGAGGACCTGGCCGTCGTTGAGCCCGGTGGTGCTGCCCATCCGGAAGACCTCCTGGCCGACGGTCGCCTCCGCGGCCTCGGTGATCTGGACGGTCTGGTCGCCGGTGTTGACCTCGCTGGGCGCCTCGGTCGCCGGGTCGTCGTACTTCACCAGCGCGAAGTCGCCGTCGCCGGGGAAGGTCGCCTGGTCGACGGTGGCGATCGGCTGGCCGCCCTGCGTGTCCGACCACTCGTTGCCGCCGAGGGTGCAGTGACCGGCCGTCAGGAAGGCCGGCGAGCCGTCGCCCGCGGTGACGTTGAAGCCGAGGGAGCAGCGCGAGCCGCCCGCGAAGATGGCGTCACCGCCCGAGACGAACGGCTTGAACGTGCCCGAGGACTTCTTGAGGGTCGCCATGCCGGAGCCGAGGCTCTGCACGGTGGACTCCAGTCTGTCCCACTTGGCGCCGGTCACGGTGCTGTCGGCCGTCACCAGGAGCTTGTTGGTGACCGGGTCGATCGACCACGAGGTGCCCGCGATGGTCGCGTCCGACTTCAGGGTCTGCGCCCCGCTCTTCAGCTCCGACCAGCTGTTGTCGACCTCGCGGACCTTCGCGCCCGCCGCCTTCGCCTGCACGACCACGTTGTTGTTGTCGCCCGGTACGACGTTGACGACGAGCTGCTGGCTGTCGCTGTCGTAGTAGGAGCCGCCGAACGCCTCACCGAGGAGCCCGGAGAGCTGCGAGGCGAGATCCGAGGCGTCGCCCGCCTTCAGGGTCTTCGGCGCGGCCGCCGCGCCGTCGGACGAACCGTCCTGCGAGGCGTTGGCGTTGGGGAGCAGGATCGCGGCCGCGCCGAGCGCCACCACGCTGCCCGCCGCTATCGCGGCCTTGCGCTTCGGAATTCGCTTGTGACTCAAACTTCTCTCCTCCTGGGGAACGGAGTAGGTGCCGCCGTCCGGCAGCTTTGGGGGGCGCCTGGATGGCTGTTGGTACGCACGGGCTTCCTGGGGCGTTCAATTCCGTTTGCAAGTGATCCGTTCGCATCGCGGAATCAGCCAACTCCCGCCACCCGCGCACCGACCGCGCGGTCTGCGACCGTCCTGGTCACAGCGGCACGCCGCAGAAGGCGAGGGGCGTCGGCCCACGGCCGCCCATGGCCGGATGACGGCGTGTCAGCCACAGCTCCAGTGACGACCCACCGAACCGACACAGTCCGTATCCGAGCGGGAACGATCTGTTGTGATCACGGAGTCGAATCCCACCTTCAGCGAATCTGCACACCGAATGCTCAACCCGGTCACCGAGTCGAGGATTGACCACGCGCCGACCGCGTCGGTCACGCCTTTGGGGCGGGAGTGCCGGATTCGCCGCTCCCCGGAACAAGGGGCCCGATGAGCCGATGCCGTGACGCATGTGAAGAACTGGCCACGAAGGCGTGCGCAGACCTGCACTCTTCGGTGCGGCTGAGGCGCAAGTTGCCTGGTGGGACGGGTGGTTGATTGGAAGCCCGCGCCCGCAGCGTGCTTTGATCCATCGCACTGCGGGGGCCGCACAGGGCACTCGGAAACGAGAGTCCGGCACCCGCGGTCGCGGCCGTCATCTGTCCCCAGAGGGGGCCGCTCCCCCCTTGTGAGATATCCATATGAAGGGAAGTTCCATCATGAACTCCACCCCCCAGGTTGAGACCGTCGAGATCGCTGACGCCCAGCTCGACGCCATCTCCGGCGGCCTGTCCGTGAACGCTGTCAACACCGTCACCGACACCGTCGACGGCATCGCTCCGGTTTCCGGCGTGGTCGACACGGCCGTCGGCACGGTCGAGGGTGTCACCGGCCTGAACACGGCCCCGGTCACCAACCTGGTCTCCGGTCTCTGATCGAGCCCCAGTGCCGTTGACTCCCGGAGCCGCAGCCGGCGGTTCCGGGATCTTCGGGTGCCGTAACAGCCTCTGCTACGGCCGTAAGAACCTCTTCTACGGGTGAGGGAAGTTCCTTGCAGTTCCGCCAACAGGCCCTCGCCAAGCTCCAGTCACCTGAGGAACTCGACCTTCCGGTGCGTTTCGCCCGCCCGCAGGGCTGGCTGGTGCTCTCGGTGACGGTCGTCGCGATGGCGGCCGCCTCGGTATGGGCGGTGACCGGCTCGGTGACCTCCACCGTCAGCGCACCCGCCATCCTCACGCACGGGCAGGGCAGTTACCTCCTGCAGAGCCCCGTCGCGGGCCAGGTCACCGCGGTGCTCGCGCAGCAGGGCGAGACGCTGCCGGCGAACTCCCCCGTGCTCAAGGTCCGTACGCCCAAGGGCGAAACCGTCGTCCGCACCCTCGACGCGGGCCGTGTCTCCGCGCTCGCCGCGACCGTCGGGCAGATCATCCAGACCGGCGCGAACGTCGCCTCCGTCGAGAAGGTCGCCCACACCAAGGACGCGCTGTACGCGACGGTCTACGTCCCCGCCGAGAACGCCGCCTCGATACCCGACGACGCCGCCGTCGACCTGACCGTGCAGTCGGTGCCGACGCAGGAGTACGGCGTGCTGCGCGGCCATGTGAAGTCCGTGGACCGCGCGGCCCAGTCCCCGCAGCAGATCGCCGCGTTCCTCGGGGACAGCCAGCTGGGCGAGCAGTTCACGAAGAAGGGCAGGCCGGTGGCCGTGACGGTCCGGCTGGACAAGTCGTCCGCCACGAAGAGCGGGTACAAGTGGTCGTCCGCGGACGGGCCGCCGTTCAAGCTGACCTCCATGACGCTGGCCTCGGGGTCGATCCGGCTGGCCGACCAGCGTCCCGTCGACTGGCTGCTGCCGTGACCGCGACCGCACCGGACACCCGGGGCCGGCGCCGCGCCGCCCCGCCCAGGCGCAAGGTGCCCAAGGCCGGGGCGAAGACCGTCCGCACGCCCACCGTGCTCCAGATGGAGGCCGTCGAGTGCGGCGCCGCCTCCCTGGCGATGGTGCTCGGCCACTACGGCAAGCACGTCCCGCTGGAGGAGCTGCGCATCGCCTGCGGCGTCTCCCGCGACGGCTCGCGCGCCAGCAACCTCCTCAAGGCAGCCCGCAGTTACGGCCTGACGGCCAAGGGCATGCAGATGGACCTGGCCGCCCTCGCCGAGGTGAAGTCGCCGGCCATCCTGTTCTGGGAGTTCAACCACTACGTCGTCTACGACGGCATGGGCCGCCGCTTCGGCCGCCGCGGCGTCTACATCAACGACCCCGGCAAGGGCCGCCGTTTCGTCCCCATGGAGGACTTCGACGGCAGCTTCACCGGTGTCGTGCTCGTCATGGAACCCGGCGAGGACTTCACCCGGGGCGGCCGCAAGCCCGGCATCCTGGGCGCCATGCCCGCGCGGCTGCGCGGCACCGCGGGCACGATGCCCGCCGCCGTCCTGTCGAGCCTGCTCCTGGTGGCGGTCGGCGCGGCGGTGCCCGCGCTCAGCCGCACCTACATCGACGAGTTCCTGATCGGGAACCAGACCTCGCTGCTGGGCGTGCTGTTCGCGTCGATGGCGGCGTGCGTGCTGCTCACGGTCGTGCTCACCTGGCTCCAGCAGGCCAACCTGCTGCGCGGCCGCATCATCTCCTCCACCCTGTCCAGCGCCCGCTTCCTGCGCCATCTGCTGCGGCTGCCGGTGACGTTCTTCTCCCAGCGCAGCCCGGCCGACCTGGTGCAGCGGCTCCAGTCCAACGACGCGGTCGCCGAGACGCTGTCCCGCGACCTCGCGGCGGCGGGCGTGGACGCGGTCGTCGTCGTCCTGTACGCGGTGCTGCTGTACACCTACGACCCGCAGCTGACGTTCGTCGGCATCGGCGTGGCGCTGCTGAACATCGTCGCGATGCGGGTGGTGATCCGGCTGCGCGCCACGCGCACGGCGAAGCTGCGCGCCGACACGGCCCGGCTCACCAACACCGCCTACACCGGCCTCCAGCTGATCGAGACGATGAAGGCGACCGGCGGCGAGGACGGCTACTTCCGCAAGTGGGCCGGGCAGCACGCCACCACGCTGGAGGAGCAGCAGCGGCTCGGTGTGCCGAGCGCCTGGCTGGGCGTGGTCGCGCCGACGCTCGCGACCCTGAACAGCGCGCTGATCCTCTGGATCGGCGGCATGCGGGCGGTCGAGGGCCACATCTCGGTCGGTCTGCTGGTCGCCTTCCAGGCCCTGGTCACCCGGTTCACGGCCCCGCTGACCCGGCTCAACGGCGTCGCGGGCCGCATCCAGGACTTCGCGGCCGACGTGGCGCGGCTGAAGGACGTGGAGAACTTCAAGGCCGATCCGCTCTACGGCCGCCCCGAGTCCGGCGAGTCGACGCGCCGCCTGCAGGGCCATGTCGAGCTGGAGAACATCACCTTCGGCTACAGCCCGCTCGACAAGCCCCTGCTCACCGGCTTCGACCTGACGGTCGGTCCGGGTCAGCAGGTCGCGCTGGTCGGCGGGTCCGGCAGCGGCAAGTCCACGGTGTCCCGGCTGATCTCCGGCCTGTACGCGCCGTGGGACGGCGTGATCCGCATCGACGGACAGCGTATCGAGGACATCCCGCGCGGGGCGCTGGCCGCCTCCGTCTCCTTCGTCGACCAGGACGTGTTCCTCTTCGAGGGCACGGTCCGCGACAACGTGGCGCTGTGGGACCCGTCGATCCCGGACGAGGCGGTGGAGGACGCGCTGCGCGACGCCGCCCTGTACGACGTGATCACGCGGCGTCCGGGCGGCATCCACAGCAAGGTCGAGCAGGACGGGCGCAACTTCTCCGGCGGGCAGCGCCAGCGCCTGGAGATCGCGCGGGCGCTGGTGCGCCGGCCGAGCATCCTGGTGCTCGACGAGGTGACGAGCGCGCTGGACGCGGAGACCGAGCTGGTCGTGATGGACAACCTGCGCAGGCGCGGCTGTGCCTGTGTGGTGATCGCGCACCGGCTCAGCACCGTCCGCGACAGTGACGAGATCGTCGTCCTCCAGCACGGCACGGTCGTGGAGCGGGGACGGCACGAGGACCTGGTGGCGCGCGGCGGAGCCTACGCGGCACTGGTCAGGGAGCGGTGAGATGACGGCCGTTCAGGGACATGAGGGCGACCTCGTCCTCAACGCGTTCGGGCAGATGGGCTCGCGCATCGACTGCGCCGGGTTCAACCGCCTGGACCTGGAGGGCCCGCAGGTGCTGTGGCTGGTCGCGTCGGGTGCCGTCGACCTGTTCGCGGTGGACGCCGGCCAGCAGGGCCACTGGCACCATCTGGGCCGCCTGGAGGCGGGCTCGCTGGTGCTCGGACCGGTGCCGGGGCCCCAGCACACGCTGGTGGCCCGCCCGCTGCGGGACTGCGTGGTGCACCGCATCGGCCTGCGCGAGCTGTACCAGCCCGCCAACACCGCGACCTGGTCGTACGACGAGTACGGCAACCCGCAGTACGTGCCGCCGACGACGAGTCCGCTGGAGTACGCCCTCGCCCTGGGTGTCGGCCGGAGCCTGTCGATCCTCTTCCAGGCGCCGATGGCCACCGAAGGGGCCGCCGCGCCCACGGACGACGACGTGTTCTGGATGCAGGTGCCGCCGGGCAGCGTGCAGTACGGCTCGCTGTACGGCGCGGAGGCCGCGGCCGACCTGCTGATGGACCCGGCGCTGTGGCAGTCCATGGTCGACCAGCAGTACCGCCTGCTGACCACGCTGGACCGCTGGATCGAGCAGCTGGAGCGCACCCACGAGTCGCGCACGGCCGAGGGCATCAAGGCCGGTGAGGCGGTACGCGCCCAGGCCGACCAGACGCTGCTCGCCTCCATCGGCAAGCGGTCGTCGAAGCGGACCACCGCGGCCGACGCCGACGCCACGTACGCGGCGTGCAAGCTGGTCGCGCAGGCCGCCGGGATCAGCCTCACCGAGCCCACCCAGAAGGGCACCGGCGGCGACCGCCTCGACCCGGTCGAGCAGGTCGCCCTGGCCTCCCGCGTCCGCACCCGGGCCGTGCGCCTGGACGGCCGCTGGTGGCGGGACAACGTCGGGCCGCTGGTCGGTCACCGTGCCCTGTCGGGCGCGCCGGTGGCGCTGCTGTGGCGGCGCGGCGGATACGTCGCCGTCCATCCGTCGACCGGCCGCGAGACGCCGATCGAGAAGGCCAACGCCGACGAGTTCGAGCCGCGCGCGGTGATGTTCTACCGCCCGCTGCCGGAACGGGGGCTCAGTCCGCTGAGGCTGCTGCGGTTCTGCATGCAGGGCATTCGGGGAGACCTGACGGGGCTGCTGCTCAGCGGACTGGTCACGGTGGCGATCGGCGCCCTGGTGCCCATCGCGACCGGCAAGGTGCTCGGCGAGTTCGTGCCGAAGGCGCAGACGGACCTCATCGTGCAGGTCTGTATGGCGGTGATGCTCAGCAGCGTGGTGTCGGCGGCCTTCATGCTGTTGCAGAACCTGACCATCCTGCGGCTGGAGGGCCGGGTCGAGGCCACGCTCCAGCCGGCCGTGTGGGACCGGCTGCTGAGGCTGCCGACGAGGTTCTTCACCGAGCGCTCCACCGGCGAACTGGCCAGCGCGGCCATGGGCATCAGCTCGATCCGCAGACTGCTGGCGGGAGTCGGGCCGACGGTCGCCCAGTCGGTGACGGTCGGGGCGATGAACCTGGGGCTGCTGCTGTGGTTCAGCGTGCCGATGGCGATGGCCGCGATCGGCATGCTCGTGGTCATCGCGGCCGTGTTCCTCGGGCTGGGGCTGTGGCAGGTGCGGTGGCAGCGGCGGCTGGTCGTGCTCAGCAACAAGCTGAACAACCAGGCCTTCCAGACGCTGCGCGGTCTGCCCAAGCTGCGGGTGGCCGCCGCCGAGAACTACGCGTACGCCGCGTGGGCGTCCCAGTTCGCGCGCAGCCGTGAGCTCCAGCAGAAGGTCGGCCGCATCAAGAACCTCACGACGGTGCTGGGCGCGGTGTATCTGCCGCTGTGCACGCTGCTGATGTTCATGCTGCTGGCGGGTCCGGCCCGGGGATCGATGTCGGCGGCCGCGTTCCTCACCTTCAACACCTCGGTGACGATGGTGCTGACCTCGGTGACCCAGCTGACGGGCGCGTTCGTCTCGGCCGTGGCGGCGCTGCCGCTGTTCGAGGAGATCAAGCCGGTGCTGGACGCGACGCCGGAGGTGCGCACGGCGAGCACGCGTCCGGGCCCGCTGTCCGGGGCGCTGGAGGCGCGGCGGCTGTCCTTCCGCTACTCGGACGACGGTCCGCTCGTGCTGGACGACGTGTCGTTCGAGGTGCGGCCGGGCGAGTTCGTCGCGGTCGTCGGCCCGAGCGGCTGCGGCAAGTCGACGCTGCTGCGCCTGCTGATCGGCTTCGACCGCCCGGTGTCGGGCAGCGTCCTCTACGACGGTCAGGACCTGGCCGCGCTCGACCAGTCGGCGGTGCGCCGCCAGTGCGGGGTGGTGCTCCAGCACGCGCAGCCGTTCACCGGCTCGATCCTGGACGTCATCTGCGGCACCGAGCCGTACACGCCGGAGGAGGCGATGGCGGCGGCCGAGATGGCCGGGCTCGCCGAGGACATCAAGCGGATGCCGATGGGCCTGCACACCATCGTCTCGGGCAGCGGCGCCGTCTCCGGCGGCCAGCGCCAGCGGCTGATGATCGCCCAGGCGCTGATCCGCCGGCCGCGCATCCTCTTCTTCGACGAGGCGACCAGCGCCCTCGACAACGAGACCCAGCGCACGGTCATCGAGAGCACCAAGGCCCTCAACGCCACCCGGATCGTCATCGCCCACCGGCTGTCGACCGTGATGGACGCCGACCGGGTCGTGGTGATGGAGGACGGCAAGGTCGTCCAGCAGGGCCCGCCCGCCCAGCTGCTCGCCGACACCGGCGGCCGGCTGCACGAGCTGGTACGGCGCCAGATGGCGTGACGATCCCCGGCGCGCCCGGTGGCGTGTCTTCGCCGTACGCCGGGGCCCTGACCGTTGGGCTCGCCGGGAAGTGGGTACCCACGGCCCATGCGAATCAGCGTGGTGGACGTGGGATCGAACACGGTCAGACTGGTGGTCGCGGACGCGGACGGCGGCGTACCGCTTCCGGTGCACACCGCCAAGTGGCGGCTCAGGCTGTCCGAGCAGGTCACACCGGGGGGACCCATCCCTGAGCCGGCCGTCGAACAACTGGTGCACGCGGTCGCCGAGGCCGGCCGGACCGCCGCCCGGTGGGGCGCGGCCGCCCCGCTGGCGTTCGCGACCGCCGTGGTGCGCGGCGCGTCGAACCGGCACGAGGTGCTGCACGCCGTCCGGGCCCGTACCGGCGTGGACCTGTGCACCCTGCCGGGCGAGGTCGAGGCGGAGCTGACGTTCCTCGGGGCCCGGCGCTGGATGGGCTGGCGGTCGGGTCCGCTCGCCCTGCTGGACATCGGCGGCGGCTCTCTCGAAGTCGCCTTCGGGCGTGGCCGGTTGCCCGATTTCGTGGCCTCGCTGCCGCTGGGCGCGGGACGGCTCACCCACGAGTTCTTCCAGGACGAGGACCCGCCGTCGCCGGAGCGGGTGCGGGCGCTGCGCCGCAAGGTCCGCCACCAGCTGCGGGACGTCGCGGCACGGATCCGCTGGGAGGGCCCGCGCACCGCGGTCGCCACCTCCCGCACCTTCCAGCAGCTGGGACGGCTGTGCGGTACGGCTCCCGGACGCCACGGCCCGTTCGTGGACCGGGTGTTGCACCGCGCGGCGCTGCGGGAGGCGATCCCGCGGCTGGCCGCCCTGCCCGCCGCCGAACGCGCGCAGCTGCCCGGCATCTCCGCGCCGCGGGCCGCGCAGAGCCTGGCCGGAGCGGTGGTCGGGCACACCGCGATGAAGCTGACCGGCCTCAGGTCCGTCACGGTCTGCCCCTGGGCGATCCGCGAGGGCGTGCTGCTGCGGCACATCGAGGACGGCCCGGCCTGGTGGGCGGAGGTCACCCGCCGCACCGAGGAGGCGGACCCTCCCGACCCGGTGCCGCTGCGCATCGCCGCCGCCTCCACCTGAACGCCACCAGACGACAATGGACACACCGAACGGAAGGAGACCCCCGTGTCCCAGGAGAAGAACCACGACGGCTCCGGCAAGAAGCCCGAGACGGCGCTGGAGGAGGTCCTGCGCGAGGTCGAGGACGCCGAGAACCGCACCGAGGACTCCGCCGAGCAGCGACGCCACCGGGGCGAGGCCGGAGAGGCCATCACCCCCAACACGCGCGCCCAGGAGGAGTCCCACGGGGACTGAGAGAAGGAACCCGGTCCGGCCCTTTCACGGCGTGCCGGGGCCCCTTTCCGCAGGCGCTACGCGGGTAGGTGACTCCGGCCGCCGGCCGGGTACCCGGGGCGCATGGAGCACGACCGTGGAGCACCAGGACTGCCCGCCCCGCGCGGCCCACTGAGCGAGGGCGTCAAGGGGTACCTGCGGGGTACGGGCCGGCTGCCCCGCCTCGAGGACGTCGCCCGGGCCGCGGTGTACGGCGAGGATCTCCAGCTGGCCCTGTACCTGTGCTACGAGCTGCACTACCGCGGGTTCGCGGGGGTGTCCCCGGACCGCGAGTGGGACCCCGAGCTGCTGCGCACCCGCGCGGCCCTGGAACACCGCTTCCTGTCCGCCCTGCGCGCCGACGCGCGGGTCCATGACAGCGTGGACGGGGCGCTGGCGGGCCTCCTGGTCGAGCCCGTCGACGGCACGGGCGTGAGCCACTTCCTGCGCGACGAGGGCGAGCTGTGGCACCTGCGCGAGTACGCGGCCCAGCGCTCCCTGTACCACCTCAAGGAAGCCGACCCGCACGCCTGGGTGCTGCCGCGGCTGTGGGGCCGGGCGAAGGCGGGAATGGCGGCGGTGGAGTTCGACGAGTGGGGCGGCGGCCGGGCCGACCGTGTGCACGCCCGGCTGTTCGCCGACCTGATGACGGATCTGGGGCTGGACACCACCTACGGCCGCTACGTCGACGCGGCGTGCGCCGAGGCCCTGGTCACCGTGAACCTCATGTCCCTCTTCGGCCTGCACCGGTCACTCAGGGGCGCCCTGGTCGGCCACTTCGCGACGGTCGAGATCACCTCGTCGCCGGGTTCGCGGCGGCTCGCCGAGGCGATGCGCCGCACCGGCGCCGGGCCGGCGGCCGAGCACTTCTACGACGAGCACGTCGAGGCCGACGCGGTCCACGAGCAGGTGGTGCGCCACGACGTCATCGGCGGCCTGCTGGAGGAGGAGCCGCAGCTGGCCGCGGACGTCGCGTTCGGGATCGACGCCACCGGGTTCGTCGAGGACCGCTTCGGCGCCCGGCTGCTCGCCGACTGGCGTGCGTCACGTTCGTCACTGTGTGCACCGCTTGACCGTGAAACAGCCCATATATCCTGAAGAGCCGGGTACCCGAGCGCCGTGAACCCACTGGTACCCCCGGGCGTGTACGCCCCGCAGGAAGACACCGAGCTGCTGGCCGGCGCCCTGTCCGACGAGCCGTTGCCGCCGGGCGCGGAGGTCCTGGACGTCGGCACCGGCAGCGGTGCCCTGGCCCTGGAGGCCGCGCGCCAGGGCTTCCGGGTGACCGCCGTGGACGTCTCGCGGAGGGCGGTGTGGGCCGCGCGGCTGAACGCCGCCCGGTCGGGGCTGCCGGTCCGTCTCCGGCGCGGGAACCTCTTCGATCCGGTGCGTGGCGAGTCGTTCGACCTGATCCTGGCCAATCCGCCGTACGTGCCGGCGCCGGGCGGCACGGGACGGCCGCGGGGCGCGGCCCGCGCGTGGGACGCGGGCGACGACGGACGGCTGATCGTGGACCGGATCTGCCGGGAGGCGCCTGACCTGCTGCGTCCGGGCGGGGTGCTGCTGGTGGTGCAGTCCGCGCTCAGCGGCCCGGATCTGACCGTCGGGTGTCTGCGCGCGTCCGGCCTGAAGGCCGCGGTGACGCGCCGGCGGCGGATCGCGTTCGGCCCGGTGCTGCGGGGCCGGGAACGCTGGCTGCGGGAGCGGGGGCTGCTGCCCGCCGCCGAGGACAAGGAAGAGCTGGTGGTCGTCCGTGCCGAACTCCCCGTCTGAGCGCTCCCCGTCTGACCGGTCCACGCCTGACCGGTCCACGTCTGACCGCTCGACGCCTGACCGGTCCACGGCGCCGCGCCGAGTCACCGTCCAGCGCAAGGGTCCGCTGCTGATGGAGGGGCCGGTGGAGGTGGAACTGGAGGACGGTTCCGTCGTCACCTCGGACCGCTTCCGCGTGGCCCTGTGCACCTGCCGCCGCAGCCGCCGCTATCCGTGGTGCGACACGAGCCACCGCGACCGGGTCTGAACCCGGTGCGCGGTGGCCGGTGAGCCCAGGGGCCGGCGGGTGGCCCCACTCCGCCCGCCGGCCCCCTTGTGCGAGATCGCAGGTCCCCGCGTCAGCGGCCCGGCTCCCCAGCCTCGAACCGCCGTACCTCACGGGAACAGCGCGATCCCGGTCTCTCAGAACGCGAAGACGCCGGAGCCGTAGGCGTTCTTCACGCACTCGTTGGAGAACGTGCGCTCGTACGAGACCCTCTGGCCCTGCCAGACACCGTCAACGGTGACGACCACCGGGTCGTACTGCTTGGTGCACATCACGCCGTCCCTCGCGGTCAGGGCGTAGATGTCGCCGCCGACGCCGCGCAGTTCCGCGCAGGCGGAGCCGGCGACCGGGTGCGTGCCGGAGGGCGTCGGTGCACAGGTCAGGGTGACCGCGCGTTCCGGGGTCGCGGCGGCCGCGCTCTCACCGTGACCCACCGTGAGAACGAGGGCCGACGGTGCGTAGAGCGCGGTGGGGGCCTGACCCGGAGTGGCGAGGGCGGCCCCGGTGAGGGGTCCGCAGACGGCGGTGGCCGTCAGTCCGAGGATCATGGCCCAGCGCGCGGTGTTCCGCATTGTGTGCATCCTTCCGCTCGATTACAGGGTGCGCCGGCCCGTGCTCGGTCGGTGCCCGGGACGGCGAACGCGAGTCTGCCGAGTCCGTCGCCGAAGCACACATCGACCCCACGGGTTTCAGTAACCTTGCGTGTTGAATCAGTGGCGTGAAGTTACGGAATCCGCCCGCGTGAAGCCCGTAACCACACGGTCACCGGCGACACGAAGCGGCCAGATGGCCGATTCCCGCGCGCTCGTTAATAGGCCTGAAACATTCCGATTCCGCTCTCAGCCGACTGTTTTCTTGTCCCTTGTGTTCATGCTCCGGCCGAGTAATCGTCATTACATGATTACGACAGAGCAGCGAGAGAAGCTGCGCGGCTGGTTCGCCGGCCGCCTTCCCGACGACCTCTTCGAGGAACTGACCGAGATCACGGTCGACCGCGAGGAGATCACGGTGATCGGCCGCATCCCCACACCCCGGCTGGCCGAGGACGCCCCGGCCGCCGAACGGGACGCGGCCCTGGAGAGCCGGGTGCAGGAGTTCCGGGAACGCACGCGTGAGGACCGGATGGCCGTGGCCCGGGAGGCCGAGCACCGGTTCCGCCGAAAGGTGTCCTGGGGTGTGGAGTGCGGCGGGCAGCGGGCACTGTTCACGCACGTGGCCGCACCCGTCATGACCCGGCTGCGCCAGCCGGAACGCCAGGTCCTCGACACCCTGATCGCCGGCGGCGTCGCCCGCAGCCGCAGTGACGCGCTGGCCTGGTGCGTGCGCCTGGTCCAGCGCCACACCGACGACTGGCTCGCGGAGTTGCGCGACTCCCTGGAACACGTACAGCGGGTACGCGCGCAGGGCCCGGACGCGGAGCCGGACCACACGCCGAACGCACCCGATGAGGAGTGACCCAAGAGTGGAGGATTCGTCCACTGACAACGCGGAAAACGGATGAACCGTCCTCTGGTGTAGATCACCTGTGCCGCCCTACGGTCGGCACAACCCCAGAGGACGGCTTCCGCGCGCCGCCGCACACCCCGGCGCCGGCGAGCGGCCGTCCGCCCCACCGCCGCGCCACCCCGCGCTCCACCGCCCCGTCCCCGCTGGAGCCCCCTTGTCCTCGCCGGCCGAACGTCCCCCGGGCGCCGACCTCCCCTCCCCCGCCGCGTCTGCCCCGTCCCTGACGGAGGTCGAGACCCACGGTGTCGACCGCATCCCCGACGCCGAGCGCACCGCCACCCCGCTGGACCTGTTCCGGCTCGCCTTCGGCGGCGCCAACACCTTCTCCACCTGCGTCCTCGGCGCCTTCCCGATCCTGTTCGGCCTCTCCTTCCGGCAGGGCCTCGCGGCGACGCTCCTCGGGGTCGTCGCGGGCGCGCTGATCCTGTGCCCGATGGCGGTGTTCGGCCCGGTCAACGGCACCAACAACGCCGTGTCGTCGTCCGCGCACCTGGGCGTGCACGGCCGTGTGATCGGCTCCTTCCTGTCCCTGCTGACGGCCGTGGCGTTCTTCTCCCTCTCGGTGTGGAGCTCCGGCGACGCCCTGGTCGGCGGCGCCCACCGGCTCGTCGGCCTCGGCCGGAGCGGCCTGTCCTACGCCGTCGCGTACGCGCTGTTCGCGGTGCTGGTCCTCTGGGTGTGCGTCTACGGCTTCCGGTTCATGCTGTTCGTCAACAAGATCGCGGTGACCTCGGCGAGCGCGCTGTTCCTGCTCGGCATCGTGGCGTTCGCGGGGGACTTCGACCCCTCGTACGCGGGCGTCTTCACCGACGCGGCGGACGCGGCGACGACGGCCCTGTTCTGGCCGTCGTTCATCGGGGCGGCGCTGATCGTGCTGTCGAACCCGGTGTCGTTCGGTGCGTTCCTCGGCGACTGGTCGCGCTACATCCCGGCGAGCACCTCGCGCCGGAAGGTGATGGGAGCCGCGTTCCTGTCCCAGCTCGCGACGCTGCTGCCGTTCCTGTTCGGCCTGACGACGGCGAGCATCATCGCGGACAAGGCGCCGCAGTACGTCGATCCGGCGGCCCCCGACTTCGTGGGCGGCCTGCTCGCGATCTCGCCGGGCTGGTTCTTCCTGCCGGTCTGCCTGCTCGCGCTGATCGGCGGCATGGCGACGGGCACGACGGCGCTGTACGGGACCGGGCTCGACTTCTCGTCGGTGTTCCCGAGGCTGTCCCGGGTCCAGGCGACGCTGCTGGTCGGCGCGTTGTCGATCGGGTTCGTCTTCGCGGGCCGGTTCGGGCTCGACCTCGTGCGGTCCATCTCCACCTTCGCCACGGTGATCATCACCTGCACCACGCCGTGGATGGTCGTGATGATGCTGGGCTACTGGACCCGGCGCGGCTGGTACGACCCGGAGGCGCTCCAGGTCTTCAACCGCCGTCAGCGCGGCGGCCGTTACTGGTTCGCGCACGGCTGGAACTGGCGGGGCATGACCGCCTGGTGGGTGGCGGCGCTGATCGGCGTGCTCTTCACCAACATGCCCGGGCAGTTCGTCGGGCCGCTCGGCGACCTCGCGAACGGCGTCGACATCGGACTGCCCGTGTCGCTGGTCGTGGCGGCGGTGCTGTTCCTGACGCTGCTGTGGCTGTTCCCCGAACCCCGCGAGGTCTACGGGCCCGAGGGCGCGCGGCTGGCCAGGACCGTCGAGGTGCCGGTGCCGCCGATCACCGGGCCCGGCGCCGAGGGGGCGTTGTCAGACCCTTCGGCTAAGTTGCCGGCATGACCGACTTCGTACTGGTGGCGGGGGCGTGGCTCGGGGCGTGGGCGTGGGACGAGGTGGCCGCGGAGCTGCGCGGCGCCGGGCATGACGTCCATCCGCTGACGCTGTCGGGGCTCGCCGAGAAGCAGGGCGTACCGGCCGGGCTGGAGACGCACGTGCGGGACATCGTCGGCGAGGTGGAACGCCTCGGCCTGCGCGACGTCGTCCTCGTGGGGCACAGCTACGCGGGCGTACCGGTGGGGCAGGCCGCCGAGCGCATCGGGGACCGGTTGCGCCGCGTGGTGTTCGTCGACGCGAACGTGCCGGTGGACGGGGAGTCGTTCCTGTCGGGCTGGCCGAGCGACCACGTACGGCAGTCGATCGCCGAACACGACGGGTTCTGGCCGCCGCTCGGCGCGCCGGACTACGCGGGGCAGGGACTGACGGACGAGCAGATCGCCCGCATCGTCGGTTCGACTCCGCATCCGGGCGCCACGC
Organism: Streptomyces africanus; assembly: GCF_030816955.1. Taxonomy (NCBI): domain Bacteria; kingdom Bacillati; phylum Actinomycetota; class Actinomycetes; order Kitasatosporales; family Streptomycetaceae; genus Streptomyces; species Streptomyces africanus. The sequence goes on from NZ_JAUSYP010000001.1 coordinate 486,543, forward strand.
TCACCGAACCGGCCGTGCTCACCCGCCCCTTGGCCGATCTCCCGGCGACGTATGTGAAGTGCCTCCTCGACGGAGACGAGCCGATGCCGGCGGTGGCCGAGCTGCTCAAGAGCGACAGCTGGGAGCTGGTGGAGCTGGACACCGGCCACTGGCCGATGTTCTCGCAGCCGCAGGCACTCGCCCGCCTCCTGGACGCAGCGGGGGCCCGCCCCTGATCCGCCGTCGCGCATACCGCTCGGTATCGTCTGCCGTGGAGCACGGTCTCGACGAGGAGACGACGAGAGGCGGCTGCGTACGGTGGGCAAGCACTGGGCGGACTTCCAGTACGAGATCTATCTGAACGGGATGACGGGTGCCGTACCGCGGCTGCCCACCGATCTGACCCGGCTGGAGGAGCTGACCGAGCAGCGGCTCGGGCCCGGCCCGGTCGGCTACGTGGCGGGCAGCGCGGGCAACGGCAGCACGGCCCGCGCCAACCGGGCGGCTCTGGAGCGTCGTCGGATCGTGCCGCGCATGCTGCGGGACGTGCACGAACGGGACCTGTCGGTCGAGGTGCTGGGCCGTGCCCTGCCGGCCCCGCTGGCGCTGGCCCCGGTCGGCGTGCTGTCGATCATGCACCCGGACGCCGAGTCCGCCGCGGCCCGGGCCGCCGCCGCGCAGGGCGTGCCGTTCGTCCTGTCGTCGGCGTCGAGCACGCCCATGGAGCAGGTCGCCGAGGCGATGGGCGACGCCGAGCGGTGGTTCCAGCTGTACTGGCCCAGGGACCCGGAGGTCGCCCGCAGTTTCCTGAACCGAGCCAAGGCGGCCGGGTTCAGCGTCCTCGTGGTCACCCTGGACACGCCGCTGCTGGCGTGGCGGCCGCGCGATCTCGACCAGGCGTATCTGCCGTTCCTGCACGGCGTCGGCACGGCCAACTACTTCTCGGACCCGGCCTTCCAGGCGGGTCTGGCCAAGCCGGTGCAGGAGGATCCGAACGCGGCCGTGATGCACTTCGTCGGGATGTTCGCCGACCCGGCGAAGACCTGGCCTGACCTGGCCTTCCTGCGGGAGAACTGGGACGGCCCGATCGTCCTCAAGGGCGTGCTCCACCCGGACGACGCCCGGCAGGCCGAGGCGGCGGGCATGGACGGCGTCGTCGTCTCCAACCACGGAGGGCGCCAGGTGGCCGGGTCCGTCGCGGCGGCCGACGCGCTGCCCCACGTCGCGGAGGCCGTCGGGGACCGGCTCACCGTCCTCTTCGACAGCGGCGTCCGCACGGGCGACGACATCTTCAAGGCACTCGCCCTCGGCGCCCGCGCCGTCCTGGTCGGCCGCCCCTACGTCTACGGTCTGGGCCTCGACGGCCGATCGGGCGTCGAACACGTCGTCCGCTGCCTGCTGGCCGAACTCGACCTGACCCTCGCCCTGTCGGGCCATGCCACGCCGGGCACGATCGGTCCGGCCGACCTCATCGAGGACCCGGCCTGACCAGCGGGGCTGCGCGACGCGTGCGCCGCGCAGCCCCGCTCGGGCGCCTGGGCCCGTGGTCACGCCGTGCGGCCGTGGGGCACGGTCACCTGCCGGGCCGTCGGCCCCTCCTGCTCCTCGATCGACAGGGAGCCCGCCGTCGTCGGCACGGGCTCGGCCTGCCAGCGCTGTTCGTCGGAGCGGTCGCGGACCTTGACGACGATGTCTGCACCGGCGTCGTCGTTGGTGACGGCGAGGGCTAGCTGCTCGTCCCAGCGGGGCAGCAACTGCCCTTGCACGGTCAGGTCGTAGCGCACGTCGTCGGCCCGCTCGGCGTCCTCCTCGGCGCAGGTGCCGAGGACGACGACGCCGGCGTCCTTGTGCGAGTCCAGGCACAGGCCGGGATCGGCCACGCTGCGCAGCAGTCCGTCGTTCTCGTACGTCCACTGCTGGGTCCATGCCGCCGAGCACTCCGCCAGCTCGGTCCCCGAGCCCTCCTTCGGCAGGTCTTGGACGTCGAGGCACAGGTCGGCGCCGGCGTTGCGCAGCCGTGTCACGCCCGGTGCCGTGGGCAGCCCGGCCGTGTCGGGCGGGGTCACGGACCCGGCGCCGTTGCCGCCGGCGGCGCTGTTGGAGCCGGCCGGGTCGGCCTGGCCGCCGTCGTAGGACGACGCGCTGATGATGAGCACGGTCGCGAGCACCCCGGCCGACACCGCGCCGACGCCCGAGAGCAGCGCCCGCGAGGAGCGCAGCGCGTCCGGGATGCGCACGCCCTGAACGCGGCGGACCCGCACGGGGATCCGGGACAGCAGGCGGTGGCGTCCGCCCCCGGGCCGCCCGTCGCCGCGCCGGCCCGCGCGTCCGCCCCGCGTGCCGTGCGAGGACCGGCCCGGGCGCGATTCGAGGTAGCGGCGGGCACCCCAGCCGAGGACCGCTTCGGCGATCAGCGGGCCCAGCCCGCCCTCGAAATGGCTCAGTTGTTCGGCCGCGTTGCGGCAGTAGCGGCACTCCGCCAGATGGTCCTGGACATCGGGCAGCAGTGCGCCGCCCCGGCGGATCGGCACGTCGAGGAGGCGGTTGTAGAAGCGGCAATCCTGGGTCGGCGCGAGTTCACGATGAGCATGTACACAACCCTCGCGGAATGTGTCACGCGCTTGTTCGAGTGCGGCCGACGCGAGGTTCGTATCCATGCCCAGCAGACCGGCCGGGACGCTTAAAGGATCGGCCTCGACCTCGACGTGCCAGAGCAAACAGCGCGCGACTGCGGGAAGTGCCTGAAATGCCCGCTCCGCGAGGACGCGATTTTCGGGCGTCATGGCCGTCGCCGCGCGCAGCCCGCGTCCTCCGGCCGGTTTCTGCAGTGCCGGCAGTACGGCGGATATTCGATCGTCGCCGGACCACTCCCGGACCGTGTCCCGCACGGTCGCCAGAAGCGCCGGGCGCAGCGCGACGGCCGACTCGCCGAAGGCGAGGCGGTTGAGGGTCCGGTGGAAGGCGGTGCCGGTGACCATCTCGGCGACCTGCGCCGACGAGGCGAGACAGATGACCGCGTACTCGTACACCGGCTGCCAGTGCCGCGCCATCAGCAGCGCGACGGAATGGGCGGCGACCCCGCCCTCCGGGCTGCCTCTCAGGGGGGCGGCGAGAGATTCATCGGATTCCCCGGGATCCCCGCCGGGCGGGGGATACGGGGGACGAGGGGGGTGGGGGGTGGGCACTGAGATGGTTCCTTCCCACGCGCAATGTGGCACACAGAAGTCCTGCCGCCGAAAAAGGAGCCCGGTTGGTGCGTACCTTTTTGACGGGCGCGGGAGGTGCGAATTCACCAGCGGCGAATCGGACCCGGTCTGCAAATCGCGTGCGACACTCGGCCATTCCCCCCGCACGTGTGTTTCACTCTTGCACAACCCCCACAGGACCAACAAGGCGCCGGTGCAACATCAAGCCCATTGACAGAAAGTCAAAACGGGAACAAACATACTCTGCTCGCACCGGTTTTCGACATTTCAGATCTGCCAGGACCGCAGCCGGTCCGCCGCGCCGTAGACATCGGTCGTGCCGGACATCAGGTCGCGGGCGAGGTCGACGAGGGCACCGTAGGGCGGGTCGATGCCGACGCCGCTGACGAACATGTACGCCACGGCCGTCGCACATGCGAAGCGGGCGTTGGCCGACGGGAGCGGCCGCAGCAGGGTGATGGTGTGCAGCAGCGCGGCGGCCCGCCAGGCCGGGTCGGAGTTCACGCCGAGGCGGGGCGGGTCGACACGGTGCCGGGCGACCGCGGCCACCAACGCGGAGAAGTCGTTGATGGTGGGCTGGTCCGGCAGGACCTCTTCGTGGCGCTGGAGCAGCCAGGGCACGTCGATATGGAGGACGGGTGCCATCGGTCAGGCAGCCCGCCCCTCGCCCTTGGCGGGCGGTTCGTCGTCCGGGAAGGCGGCGGCGAACTCGTCGGCGTGGGTCGCGAAGAACCTGCGGAAGGCCTCCGCGCCCTCCTGGAGCGCCCGGTGGCGGGCTATGTCGGCGGCGGCCGCCTCCCGTACGAGCGCCTTCATGGACGTACCGCGCTCCTTGGCGATCTGCCGCAGGTCCTCAAGCTCGCGGTCGCTGAACTCCACGTTGAGAGCTGGCATGCCTTCACGGTACCGCTGGAGGTACTGACTCGTAAATACTCCCAGGTCAGACGGCTAGGTGCACGGTACCTAAGGCGATGCGCCCCTGGTCATCCGCTGAGATCTGCGTCACATCGCACCGCGCGATGTCACATTCCGGGACCCCGCGCGGCTCGCAGGAGTGAGCGCGTCTCTGGGAGGACCACGCATGACCGAGATCCCCGTACCCGGCACCACCGCCCCGCTCGACGAGGCGACCGGGGTGTTCGTCGACCACCGCGAGCTGCTGTTCGGCGTCGTCTACAACATGCTGGGCAGCGTCGCCGACACCGAGGACGTCCTGCAGGAGACATGGCTGTCCTGGACGGCCCGCGGCGGGGGCGCTCCCCTGGCCGGCGTCGACAACCCCCGGGCCTATCTCGTCCGGGTGGCGGTCAACCACGCGCTGCGGCGCCGTGCCGTGATCAGCCGCAGGCAGGAGACGTACGTGGGCTCGTGGCTGCCCGAGCCCCTGGTCACCGACGAGGGCGCCGACACCGCCGACGGCCCGGCCCTGCGCTCCGAGTCGGTGTCACTGGCGATGCTGGTGGTCCTGGAGTCGCTCACCCCGCTGGAGCGGGCCGTGTTCGTCCTGGGCGAGGTGTTCGGCTACCCGCACGCCGAGATCGCCGGGATCATCGACCGCTCCCCCGCCGCCGTACGGCAGTTGGCGCACCGGGCCCGGGAGCATGTGAACGCGCGGCGGCCCCGGTACGAGGCGCATCCGCGGGTGCGGCGGGAGGCGACCGAGCGGTTCGTGCGGGCGGCGCTCGGCGGGGACATCGCCGAGCTGATGGAGGTCCTTGCGCCGGACGTCACGGCGTGGACGGACGCCGGCGGCAAGCGCAGGCCGGCGAGTCTGCGCCCGGTGCACGGCCGGGACAAGGTGGCCCGCCTGCTCACCTCCGGGCGGGGCGGCCCGAGCAACCCCGTGTTCCGCTACCGGCGCGTCAACGGCGACGACGCTGCGGTGCTGTTCGACGGCGACGCGCCGTACGCCGTCCTGGTCCTGGACCTCACCCCGGAGGGCGACCGGGTGTGCGGGATCTACGTCGTCGCCAACCCGGACAAGCTCACCCACCTGCCCAGGGAGGCGGCATGAGCGCAGCCGGGCGGCCCGGGAGGGGCGAGCGCCTCGCCGACTGGTTCGACGGCCGGCTCGGCATCCACACGCTCGGCCGGAAGTACCTGCGCAAGGTGTTCCCCGACCACTGGTCCTTCCTGCTCGGCGAGATCTGCCTGTACAGCTTCGTCGTGCTGGTCCTCACCGGCGTGTACCTGACGCTGTTCTTCCATCCGTCGATGAACGAGGTGACCTACCAGGGGAGTTACGCGCCGCTGAACGGCGTGCGCATGTCCGAGGCGTACGCGTCCACGCTGGACATCAGCTTCGACGTGCGCGGCGGGCTGCTGATCCGGCAGCTGCACCACTGGGCGGCGCTGGTCTTCGTCGCCGGGATGCTGACGCACATGATGCGGCACTTCTTCACGGGGTCGTTCCGCAAGCCGCGTGAGGTCAACTGGCTGTTCGGCTGGCTGTTGCTCTTCCTCGGCCTGTTCGAGGGCCTGTTCGGCTACTCGCTGCCGGACGATCTGCTGTCGGGCACGGGCCTGAGGTTCGTGCACGGGGCGCTGCTGTCGGTGCCGATCGTGGGCACGTACCTGGCGATGTTCCTGTTCGGCGGCGAGTTCCCCGGCGACGACATCGTGGCCCGCTTCTACTCACTGCACGTCCTGCTGATCCCCGGGGTGATGGCGGCGCTGATCGTCGTCCATGTGCTGCTGGTCGTCTATCACAAGCACACCCAGTTCGCGGGCCCCGGGCGCACCGAACGCAATGTCGTGGGCGCGCCCTTCATGCCGGTGTACCTCGCGAAGGCGGGCGGCTTCTTCTTCCTGGTGTTCGGAGTGCTCGCGCTGATGGCGGCGGTGGCGACGATCAACCCGGTGTGGTCGTACGGGCCCTACCGCGCCGACCAGGTGTCCACAGGCGCCCAGCCCGACTGGTACCTCGGCTTCGCCGAGGGGCTGGTGCGGATCATGCCCGGCTGGGAGATCACGCTGTGGGGCCACACGCTGGTGCTGGGCGTGTTCATCCCGATCGTGGTGTTCCCGCTGCTGCTGCTCTTCATCGGCGTCTACCCGTTCCTGGAGGCCAGGTTCACCGGCGACCGGCACGAGCACCATCTGCTGGACCGGCCGCGCAACCGGCCGGTCCGCACGGGGATCGGGGCCGCCTGGATCAGCCTCTACCTGGTGCTGCTGGCGGGCGGCGGCAACGACATCGTGGCGACCCGCCTCCACCTGTCGATCAACACGGTGACGTGGGCTGTGCGGATCGCGATGTTCGCCGTCCCGGCGGCCGTCTTCGTCGTCACCCGGCGGATCTGTCTGGGGCTGCAGCTGCGCGACCGGGAGCTGGTGCTGCACGGCAGGGAGACCGGCGTGATCAAGCGGCTGCCGCACGGCGCGTACGTCGAGGTGCACGAGCCGCTCGACCAGGCACGGCTGCACACCCTGACCGCCCACGAGCGCCCGGGGGAACTCGTGCTCAGGAATGGGCCCGGCAGAACTCCCGGACAGTCCGGTTGAACGGCTCGGGGGCCTCGATGCTGCTGAGGTGCCCGGTGCCGGGCAGCACGACCAGGGTGGCCTGCGGGATCGCCTCCAGGAGGGGACGGGCCACGAGGTCCACCGGCGAGCGTGCGTCGAGCTCGCCCCACAGCAGCAGGGTCGGCACCGTGATCCCGGGCAGCAGGTCGCGCTGGTCGGCCGCGGCCATGACGGTGAGCTCCGTCCGCATGCTCCCGGGCCGCGTGTCGGCGGACATCACGGACAGCAGGCGGACGGCTTCGGCCGGTGGCCGCCCGGCGAACAGGCCGGGCATGGTCGGGGCGAACTCCTCGGCCGGGACCGCGAGCATCCGCTCCGCCCCCTCGACCCGCGACCGCACCTCCGCCGGGGGCAGCGAGCCCTTCCAGCCCGCGTAGGTGTCCACGAGGAGCAGCGTCCGGACGAGCTCGGCGTGGTGCCGGTAGAGCTCCAGCACCACGGTCCCGCCCCACGACAGGCCGAGGACATGCGCCGGACCGAGGTCCACGTCCTCGATGACGGCCGCAAGGCAGCGGGCGTAGTCCGCCAGGGCGAAGGAGGACGGTACGTCGGAGGAGCGGCCGGCCCCGGGCTCGTCCCAGGCGACGACGGTGAACTCGTCGGCCAGGTCCGCGATCTGCGGACGAAACAGGCGGGCGTCGGTCGTGGCACCATGCGCGAGCACCAGGGGCGGGCCCTGGCCCACCCGGTCGTAGGCGACCTCGATGCCGTCTACCCGCACCGCGTGCATGACACCAGGCTACGCGCGGGTGCCGGAGGCGTCCTGTCGGCGGACTCCCCCGGCACCGGCGCGCCCGGGCTGCCTCCTACCCTTGGTCCGCCGCGAAGGCGGCCATGCGGGTCAGGGCGGCGTTCCAGTTGATCGTGTGCTCGTTGGTCGACCAGGACTGGATGTCGTCGATGTAGCAGAACTGGCCGACGCAGCCCTGGAGTTTGCTCTGTGCGTAGGGGTCCTGGATGCCCGAGTTCGGCCCGCCGGCGAGGGTGCCCTTCGGCGGGTTCGGCAGGTTCGGGTCGAGCTGGCGGGCGTACCAGCGGCTGTGCTGGTTGTGGGCGCTGACCTCGCCGTAGCCGGTGACGTAGGAGATGTTCAGCGCGTTGCGGCCCAGGATGTAGTCCATGCTCTGCAGCGCGCCGTCGCGGTACTTCGGGGCGCCGGTGATGTCGTACGCCGTGGCGAGGACGACGGCGTTGTTGAGGACCTGATGGCTGGAGCCCCAGTCGTACTGGTTGCCGTCCGGGGCGTACGGCATGCCGTAGGGCTGGGCCTTCAGCGTGGCCAGGTAGCGGTCGGCGGCCTTGACGACGGACTGGCGGACCTTGTCCCGGCCGGGCAGCCGGTTCGGCACCGTGGCGAGGTCGAGCCGTCCGGCCGCGCCCGTGCGGGCCCAGTCGAAGCCGATGGGGCCGAAGATGTCGGCCGTGTGGACCGGCGAATTCAGGACGTACTCCTGGAACCGCTTCTCACCCGTGGTGAGGTACAGCTCGGCGGCCGCCCAGTAGAAGTCGTCGGTGACGTCGGTGTCGGCGTAGGCTCCGCCGCCGACGCCGTCGCTGTCGGAGGCGTAGCGGTCGGGGTGGGCGAGCGCCGCCGACCAGGCCTTGCGGGCGGCATCCAGCGCCCGGGCGGCGAACGCCTTGTCATAGGGCCGGTAGAGACGGGCCGCCTGCGCGGCCGTGGCGGCGAGGTTCAGGGTGGCCGCGGTGGACGGCGGGTGCAGTTCGCGCTTCTGCGGGTCGTCGCTGGGCAGCAGCGGCAGTCCGGTCCACTGCTCGTCGTGCATCTTGTGGTGGGCCATGCCGGCCAGCGGCCTGCCGTCGGGCACCTGCATCCTGAGCAGGAACTCCAGCTCCCAGCGGGCCTCGTCGAGGATGTCGGGGACCTTGTTGCCGCTCTCGGGGATGGCGAGCGTCCCGTCGCCGAGCCCCCGGGGGTCGCCGGTGCGGGCGTGCAGCGCGCGTTCGTGGGTGCTCAGCACCTCCCAGGTGGAGATGCCGCCGTTGACGACGTACTTGCCGTGGTCGCCGGCGTCGTACCAGCCGCCGCTGACGTCCAGGCTGTAGTCGCAGACGCCGGGCTGGCACGGGACGTCGGTGTCGCCCTTGTTGGGGGCCACGCCCACGTGGCCGGCCGGGCGGCCGTAGCCGGGCCGCAGGTCGTCGCGTATCGCGATGCCGCTGCGCTGGGTGTAGTAGTACTTCGCCGAGTCCAGCCGGAGCCGCTCATAGGCGCTCGCGTCGATGTCGAAGGGGCGGCTGGTCTCGCCGTCGGCGACGAGCGTGAGGCCCGTGCCCTTCTTGCGGAACGCACCGAAGTCGATCGAGTGGACGTTCTGCCCGGAGGAGGCGTCGACACCACGCGGCACGGTCGTGCCCCGGGCGACCACCGTCCCACGGGAGTTCTTCAGCTCCCAGGGCAGCTTCGCCGTGGCGTCGGTGACCAGGGTGGCGTTCTTCGGCCCGGCGGGCAGATAGGCGACCTGGTTGACGCGGACCCGGGGCCCGGTGTCGGGCTCGTACGGCTCCGGCGTCACCCCGCCGAGCAGGGAGACGTCGTCCATGCAGAAGCGCCAGGGATCCGCGCTGCCGCCGAGCTGGAAGCCGACCTGGCCCTGGGTGGTGTCGGCCGGTGCGGTGAAGGTGTAGGAGTAGGTGTCGCCGGAGACGCTGAGCTGCGGCGTCACCTCGTGGTAGGTGTCGTACGGCGACACCGACAGGCCCACGATCGCCCGCACGACGTGCCCGGCGGGCGTGCCGGTCGCGCTGAAGGAGAAGCGGTACGACTCCCCCTTCACGAGGGTGATGTCGTTCTGCCCGACGGCGGCGTCCCAGCGGTTGGTGGTGCCGCCGGGGACGTCGGCGCAGAGCCGGCCGTCGGACACGCTCGCGGTCACGTTGCTGGTGGCCCACCACGGGTCCATGGTCGTGTCGAAGGTGCCGTTCCTGACCTGCTCGACCTCCTCGGCCCCGGCCGGTGCGGAGGGCAGCGCGGTGAGCGCGGTCGCCAGCAGGGCCGTCAGGGACAACAGGGCGGTTCTGCGTCGTTTCACGTCCGGGCTCCTCTGGAGAGGTGCGGGTGACGCTCGTCGTGGGAGCGCTCCCAGATGTGGATGCACGCCATGGTTGTGGCTGATGTGACGCCCCGTCAACGGTCCGGACGGGACTGGCTGTTCGCCGCCCGTCCGGACCGCCGCGGTTGAGCTTCAGGCGGCCGGGGTCTCCAGCCGGCTGATGCGGAGGGCGCCCCGGGCCTCGTCGGGGTGGCGGCTCGTCATCGTGAGCCGGATCCGGGAGCCCCGGACGGCCTTGAAGGTGATCACGGTCGGGGCGTCGGAGGCGGTGGCCCAGTCGACCGCCGTGTCCTCCACGGCCCGCCACGTCCGGCCGTCCCAGACCGCCACCTCGATCGCCGCGGGCAGGCTGTGCGTGGCGTCCACGGTGAAGGAGACGTCCACCCGGTCGTAGCCGCGGGTACGACCGTGGTCGACCGTGACCCAGTCCTCGGTGCGGGCGCCGTCGAAGGCGGGCAGCAGGGCCGTGGCCTGCTTGAAGAAGCCGTTGGACCAGCCGGTGGCCGGGTCGCCGTCGAGCATGGCGGCGGGCAGGGTGTCCGGGCGGCCGGAGTAACTGGCGTCCGCGTGCGGGTGGTCGACGGGCGCGGGGTGCTCCGGCCGGAAGGCGGCCGGGGTGGTCCCGGCCCGGTCCGCCGCCCGGGTGGCGCGCACGGTCGCGGTGCCGGTGCGCAGGCCGTCTGCGCGGGCCGTCACCTTCACCGTGCCCGTCTTCGTGCCGGAGCGGACGATGGCGAGGGCCTTGCCGTGGAAGGCGGTGCGGGTGCTCGCCTGGTAGCGCTCGGCGCTCTCCTGGCGGCCGTTGTCGAGCCCGGCGAGGGAGCCGCCCGCCACCTCGAAGGAGAGGAGGTGCTCCGCGTCGGGCACCACCACACCGCGCCGGTCGACCACCTCGGCGGTCACGAAGACCAGTGAACGCCCGTCGGCGGCGAGGGAGTCGCGGTCCGGCGTCAGGCGTATCGCGTGCGGGGCGCCGGCGGTGCACAGCACGTCGGTGGCGACCGCCTTGCCGTCCCGCCGTGCGACCGCCTTCAGCTCGCCCGGCGCATAGGGCACCTTCCAGGTCAGGTGGAGCTTGCCGGCGCTGCCGTTCGGGCTGGTGTAACTGCCGGGATAGGGGCCGTCGGTGAAGGTCTTGTCGTCGCCGGTCGCCTCGGTCGTCTCCAGGTACGTGCGGCCGTCGACGGTCTTCTTGGTGTCGAACCGCCGTACGCCCAGGGACTTTCCGTTGAGGAACAGCTCGACGGTGTCGACGTTCGCGTACGCCCAGACCTCGACCGTGTCGCCCTCGGCGTGGTTCCAGGTCATCGGCAGCAGATGGACCATCGGCTCGCTGGTCCACTGGCTCCGGAACAGGTAGTACATGTCCTTGGGGAAGCCCGCGGTGTCGACGGCGCCGAAGAAGGACGCCTTGACCGGGAAGACGTCGTAGGGCGTGGGCTCGCCGATGTAGTCGATGCCCGACCAAAGGAACTGCCCGGCGAACCACTTGCGGTCCCGGTCCTTCTTGTGGCCGTACTCGCCGCTCATGGTCCAGGAGGCGAGATTGTTGTCGTAGCAGGAGGTCGCGCGCCTGCCCGGCGTGTAGTTCTCGCCGGTGTTGAGGTGCTCGGGCTCCTGGTACTCGCCCCGCGTCGAGGTCTCCGACGAGGACTCGGACTCGAAGAGGAACAGGTGCGGGTAGGCCGCGTGCAGCTGGTCCACCGACTTCGCGGTGTTGTAGTTGAGGCCGAGGCCGTCGAGCTTGGCCAGCATCAGGTCGGCCGCGGAGCCCTTGGCGGGGAGGCGGCGGTACTTGTCGGAGCCGATGACCAGCGGGCGGGTGTCGTCCGCGGCCCTGATCGCGGCGATGATCCGGTCGGCCATGGCGAGGCCGGCGGTGGAGGTGGAGTCGGGGACCTCGTTGCCGATGGACCACATCAGGACGGCGGGCGAGTTGCGGGCCGCCCGCACCATCTCGGTGGCGTCCTTCTCGCACCACTCGTCGAAGAACCGGCCGTAGTCGTACCGGTTCTTTCCGGTGCGCCAGCAGTCGAACGCCTCCACCAGCATGATGATCCCCAGCTCCTCGCAGACCTGGATCACCTCGGGCGCGGGCGGGTTGTGGGAGGTGCGCAGGGCGTTGACGCCCATGGACCGCATGATCTCCATCTGACGGCGGACGGCGTCGAGGCTGACCGCGGCGCCGAGCGCGCCCAGGTCGTGGTGGAGGTCGACGCCCTTGATCTTGTGGTGGGTGCCGTTGAGGAAGAAGCCCTCGTCCGGGTCGAAGCGGAAGGTGCGGATGCCGAAGACCGTGCGGTAGATGTCGGTGGTCCGGCCGCCGACGCGCAGCTCGGTGTGCAGGGTGTAGCGGTGCGGGGCCGCGATGTCCCAGAGCTGGGGGCGCCGGACGGTGAGTTCGTGGGTCTCGGTCCGCTCTTCGGTGACGGCGACCGTGGAGGAGGTGCGGGCGACCGTCCGGCCCTTCGGGTCGACGATCCGGGAGACGACCTCGACGTCGGCGCCCGCGCCCGACGCGTTGACGACCGATGTCTCGATCCGGACGACGGCCCGTTCGGCGGAGATCTCGGGTGTGGTGACGCGGGTGCCCCAGCGGGCCACGTGCACCGGCTCGGTGATCACCAGGCGGGCCTCGCGGTAGATGCCGCTGCCCGAGTACCAGCGGCTGCTGGGGAGCCGGTTCTGGACCTTGACCGCGAGCACGTTCTTCGTGGTGCCGTCGGTGTGCACCAGGTCGGTCAGGTCGAAGGCGAAGCCGGTGTAGCCGTAGGGGTGGCGGCCGGCCTCCTTGCCGTTGCAGTGGACGGAGGAGTCCATGTAGACGCCGTCGAACTCCACCGAGATCCGCTTGCCGGCGAGCGCGGGCGGCAGCGTGAAGGCGAGGCGGTACCAGCCGAGGCCGCCGGGGAGGAAGCCGGTGCCACTGGTGGTGCCGTGGTCGGTGGTGGGGGTCTGTTCGATGCTCCAGTCGTGCGGGACCGCCACCTCACGCCACTCCGAGTCGTCGTAGCCGGGCTGGGCCGCGTCGGCGTAGGCGCCGGTCGGGTCGGTGATCCCGCCCGGGTTGACCAGCGCGAAGCGCCAGCCGTCGCGCAGCGCGACGGTGCGGCGGCCGGACGCGCCACGCGCCGCGTCGGCGGCCCACGCCTCCGGGGCGCCCAGCAGTGTTCCGGCCGCGGGCGCGGCGGCGGAGGCGAGCAGGACCGATCTGCGCGTGACCGACATGGTGGCTCTCCCTCATTAGGGCCCAGAAATACTCACAACTGATCGCGAACAAACAGATTCTGTCGAGGTGTCACACCGGGCCGTCAAGGGTGCGGCAGCGTCGTTCTGCCCCAGGCGTCACATCGGCCGGAATCGCGCCTTGACCGTGCACGGCCGGGCGGCGCAGGGGTTACCGGGCCACGTCGGGCGCCCACCGTCTAGTCTGGAACTCAAGCGACCTCCCTGATCACTGTGAGTGTCCGTATGGAGTGGCGACGATGAGCCCGGACGAGCCGTTCGACGATGGCGTGGCCGCCCGTGTCGTCATCGCCGCCGACGGCACGCTCACCGAGTGGAGCGAGGGCGCCCACCGTCTGCTGGGCCACACGGCCGCCGAGGTCCTGGGCCGCCCGGCGACCGAGCTGCTGGCCGACGGAGCGGCCCCGCCGCCCGTGCCGGCCGACTCCCGCTGGAACGGGACGCTCACGCTGCGTCACCGCGACGGGCACGATGTCTCCGCGTGGGTGCTCGCCCACCGCAGACCGCCGGACGGCCCGGAAGCGACCGAGTGGCTCGCCGTCTCGCCTCCTCAGGCCCCCGGCCGGGAGCTGCCGGACGACCCGCTGGTGCGGGCCGCCCTGACGCAGTCGCCCTGCGCCACGATGATCTTCGACGAGCGGCTGCGGCTGCGCGGCGTCAACGACGCCATGGCGGACCTCCTCGGGCTGCCCGCCGAGCGGCTGCGGGGCCTGCGGCCCACCGACATCGGCAGCCGGCCGCAGAACGCGGAGCTGGAGGAGAATCTGCGCCGCGTGCTGAACACCGGCCGGCGGCAGGACATGCAGACGTACATGAAGGCCAGCGGCGAGAGCCGGAGTGCGCACGCCTGGCTGGCCCGGCTCGCACCGCTCACCGACGAGGCGGGCCGGGTGCGGGGCGTGTGCGTGACGGCCCACGACTTCAGCGACCAGTACCGGTCACGGGAGCGGCTCCAGCTGGTCAACGAGGCGAGCGTACGCATCGGCACCACCCTCGACGTCACCCGTACGGCCCAGGAGCTGGCGGACGTGTGCGTCCCGGCGCTCGCCGACTTCGTCAGCGTCGACCTGCTCGACGTACGCGAGCACGGCGGCGAGTCCGCCGGGCAACCGACCCCGCCGGCCCCACCGGTGAGCCTGCGCCGGGCCGCCCACCAGTCGGTCAACTCGGGCAGCCCCGAGGCCGTGGCCAAGCCCGGGCAGGTGGACGTCTATCCGGAGAACTCCCCGCAGGCCGCCTCGCTCATCGCGGGGCGTACGGTCGTGGCGTCCGGAGCGGACAACGGCGACCTCGAGAAGTGGCTGGCCTGGGACCCGGTCCGGTTCCGGCGGATACACGAGTACGGCATCCACTCCACGATGTCCGTGCCGCTCCAGGCCAGGGGCTCGACCCTCGGGGTCGCGGTCTTCACCCGCTTCCGGCGCCCCGAGCCCTTCACCGACGACGACGTGCTGCTTGCCGAGGAGGTCACGGCCCGCGCCGCCGTCTGCATCGACAACGCCCGCCGCTACTCCCGCGAGCGCGAGACGACGCTCACGCTGCAACGCAGCCTGCTGCCCCGCACTCTGCCGCGCACGGCCGCCGTGGAGGCGGCCTCCCGCTATCTGCCCGCCACCCGCTCCGGCGTGGGCGGCGACTGGTTCGACGTGATCCCGCTGTCCGGGATGCGCGTCGCGATGGTCGTCGGCGACGTCGTCGGGCACGGCATCCAGGCCTCGGCCACCATGGGCCGGCTGCGCACCGCCGTCCGCACCCTCGCCGACATCGACCTGGCTCCCGACGAGCTGCTCACCCACCTCGACGACCTGGTCGTCCGGCTGTCCCAGGAGTCCGGCGTCGACGCCGGCACCGGCGAGGTGGGCGCGACCTGCCTGTACGCGGTGTACGACCCCGTGTCACGGCGCTGCACCCTGGCCCGGGCCGGGCACCCGCAACCCCTGCTCGTGCCGCCGGACGGCCCGGCCCGGCAGCTCGATCTGCCCTCCGGTCCCCCGCTCGGTGTCGGGGGACTGCCGTTCGAGAGCGCCGAGGTGGAACTGCGGGAGGGCAGCGTCCTGGCGTTCCACACGGACGGGCTGGTCGCGAGCCGCGAGCGGGACGTCGACGCGAGCCACCGGATGCTCCGCGAGGCGCTGTCGGCCCCCTCCCATTCCCTGGACGAGATCTGCGACCGCGTGCTGCACGCGTTGCTCCCGCCGAGCGGCTCCGCCGACGACGTGGCCCTGCTGCTGGCCCGCACCCGCGGCCTGCCGTCCTCCCAGGTGGCGACCTGGGACATCCCCGCCGACCCGGCGCTGGTGGCCCCCATCCGCAAGCAGGTCGTCGACCAGCTCGACCGCTGGGGGCTGACCGAGGCCACGTTCACCGGAGAACTGGTGGTGAGCGAGCTGGTCACCAACGCCATCCGCTACGGCGCCCAGCCCATCCGGCTGCGACTGATCCACGACGCGTCCACGCTGATCTGCGAAGTGTCCGACAGCAACCACACGGCGCCCCACCTGCGCCGCGCCAAGACCTGGGACGAGGGGGGCCGCGGTCTGCTCCTGGTCGCCCAGCTCACCCAGCGCTGGGGCAGCAGGCACACCGCCGAGGGCAAGACGATCTGGGCGGAGCTGGCCCTGCTCGACGAGCTGTGAGGGCCGCGGTTTTCCCGGCGCCGCCCGCGTTTTTCCCGGTGCCGCCGCGGACACCCGCAAGGGCATGGCCACAACGACTCAGTCCGTACGCCGGGGGGCCTTACTCGCGAGCGCGCTCGCGGCTCTCGGCTCGCTGACCGCCTGCGGAACCGCGCACCGCGCGGAGACCGCCGCGCAGCAGGTGCCCGCCGCCGGCGCCGGTGCCCGCTGCCACACCTCCGAGCTGCGCGCGTCCGTCGGCCGGATGGATCCGGGGGCCGGGCAGCGCAACTTCCCGGTCGTGCTGACCAACGTCTCCTCGCGCACCTGCACCCTGCACGGCTATCCGGGTGCCGCGTTCGTGGACGCGTCCGGCCGGCAGCTGGGCCCCGACCCGAAGCGCACCCCCGGCGAGCCGGCGACCGTGACCCTGGCGCCGGGCCGGAGTGCCTGGGCGGGGCTGCGGTACGCCGACCCCGAGGTCAGCGGCGCCCACGCCGCCACTCCGGCGGCGCTGCTGGTGACTCCGCCGGACGAGCGGAAACCGCTGAAGGTGCGGTGGACGGCCGGTGAGGTGCCGGTCGGCGGAAACGCGTCCTCGGTGTTCCTGACGGCGTTCGAGGCGGGCAGCGGGCCGTGAGACCGACGGGGCCCTCGTAGTTTTCTTACCAACCCCTGGTTTCATGGGCGGGCACGCTGTGATCACGCCCCGGAGGACTCCGCCCTGAACCCCCCGCTCGCCGAAGTCCTGTCCGTGGCGTTGCTGGCCGCCGTGCTCGTGTGGGCCGTACTCCGTCCGCGAGGGCTGCCCGAGGCCGTGCTGGCGGTGCCGGCCGCCGGGCTCGCGGTCGCCGTCGGAGCTATCTCTCCCGACCACGCGTGGGAGGAGGTTCAGCGGCTGGGGCCCGTGGTCGGCTTCCTCGCGGCCGTGCTGGTGCTCGCGCACTTCTGTGACGTCGAGGGGCTGTTCACGGCGTGCGGGGCGTGGATGGCCCGCTGGGCGGCTGGGCGTCCCGCGCGGCTGCTGACCGCGGTGTTCGCGCTGGCCTCCGTCATCACGGCCGTGCTCAGTCTGGACGCCACCGTCGTCCTGCTGACACCGGTGGTGCTCGCCACCGCCACCCGCATGGGCGTCCACGCCCGGCCGCACCTCTATGCGTGCGCCCATCTGTCGAACACCGCCTCGCTGCTGCTGCCGGTCTCCAACCTGACCAACCTGCTGGCCTTCACGGCGAGCGGGCTGAGCTTCACCCGGTTCGCTGTGCTGATGGCGCTGCCCTGGCTGGTGGCGATCGGCGCGGAGTACCTGGTGTTCCGGCGCTTCTTCGACGAGGAGCTGACCGCCCCGCTCCCCTCGCCCGACCCCGCGCGGCCCCCAGAGCTGCCCCTGTTCGCCCTGGTCACCGTGGGCTGCACGCTGGCCGGGTTCGTCGTGGCCTCCGCCCTCGGGATCGCACCGGCCTGGGCGGCCCTGGCCGGTGCGCTCGTGCTGGCCGGACGGGCGCTGCTGCGGCGACGGGCCACCCCGCTGACCGTGGTGCGGTCCGCGGCCCCGGCGTTCCTGGCGTTCGTGCTCGCCCTCGGCGTCGTCGTGCGGGCGGTCGTCGACCACGGGCTCGCCGACGCGCTCCAACGAGCGCTGCCCGATGGCTCGGGCCTGCTCACACTGCTGGGCGTGGCCGCGCTGGCCGCCGTCCTGGCGAACCTCATCAACAACCTGCCCGCGGTCCTGGTGCTCCTGCCGCTGACCGCGGGAGCCGGCCCCGGTGCCGTACTGGCGGTGCTGCTCGGCGTGAACATCGGCCCCAACCTGACCTACGCCGGATCGCTGGCGACCCTGCTGTGGC
The DNA here is from genome assembly GCF_030816955.1 of Streptomyces africanus. NCBI lineage: Bacteria > Bacillati > Actinomycetota > Actinomycetes > Kitasatosporales > Streptomycetaceae > Streptomyces > Streptomyces africanus. Next base: position 504,032 of record NZ_JAUSYP010000001.1, read on the forward strand.
GGCGGATCGTGCAGCAGCACGGACACCGGGTCGAAGTCGGGGAGTTCACCCGGCTCGGGCTGCTCGCGGTTCCGGCCGCGCTGGTGCCGGCCGTGGCGGCGCTGTGGCTGTCGCTGCGCGTCGTCGGGGGCTGAGCCGCGCGTCCGGTCAGCGGCGGCCGCCCCCGTAGCCGCCGTACCCATAGCCGTAACCCGGGTAGCCGTAGCCCGGATAGCCGTAGCCCGGATAGCCGTAGCCCGGATAGCCGTACTGGCCGTCCCCGTCGCAGGGGTAGCCGTAGCGGTCGCAGGCCGAGTCGGTGGGGGCCGCGCCGGTCGGGGTCGGGCGCGCTGCCGACGGGGTGGCGGACGGGGTCGGTGTCGCCGTGGGTGTCTTCGAGGGCGTGGGCGTGGGTGTCGGGGTGGGGCGCGGCGCCGGGGCGGCGGCGTGCCAGTTGACGGCCTCCATCTGGAGGTCCGCCTTGGAGGTGTCGATCGCCCACCGCTGGTCCTCGTCGTCCGCCCGGGTCTTGAGGACCAGGGCTCCCGAGCCGTCGGTCGCGGCCGGAGCCAGGGCGAGGTCCTGGTTCCAGCGGGGCACCAGGGCGCCCTGGAGGGTGAAGTCGTAGCGGATGTTCCTGGAGTCCGGCTGGGACGCGCCCGTGCAGGGGGCCAGCCGCACCGAGTAGCCGAGGTGCGAGTCCAGGCACAGGCCGGGAGCGGCGCCGTTGCGCAGCAGGCCGTCGGTCTCGTACGTCCACTGCTGGGCGGCGGCCGAGGAGCAGGGGGTGAGCTCGGCCTCCGCGTCCTCGACGGCCTTCGCGCCCTCGACGCCGACGCACAGTCCCGAGTCCACGTTGTGCAGCCGGCCGCGCAGGGCACCCTTCTCGGCATCGCCCGACCCGACCCAGGACGGGTCGCCCGTCGGCTCTCCCGCACCGGAGCCGGGCGTCTCGGACGGCCGTCCCGCACCGGCCTGCTGGGGGCCCTCGCCGGAGTTGCCCAGGGACCACAGGACCAGCGGGATGACGACCAGGCCGCTGACGGTCAGGATGCTCACGGTGAGGTTGCGGCGGCGGGCCGTACGGCGGGCCGCCTTGTGGGCGGATCTGCGGGCCGCGGTGCGGGAGCCCGCGACACGCCGGCCGGGAGTGGTTCCACCGGCCGGCGGGGCGTCGGGCGGGGCGGGGAAGCCGTCGTGGGCGTGCGCTGTTTTCTCTCTCGCGGGGGCGGCCGGCGGGCCGACCGGGTCGGTGAACGACTCCCCGGCCATGCCCGCGAGGACTACGGGGTCGGGGAAGGCCTCCCCGCCGGCCACACCCGCGGTGAGTCCGGCCCCCGCGGCGGCCGTCTCCGCGCCGGGCCCCGTTGCGGCCGTTTCCGTGCCGGGCCGCGGCACGTCCGTCACGCCGTTGTCCGCGACGCCGCTCGATCTGCTCTCCGCGTACTCCAGCCCGCCCCAGCCGAGCACCGCCTCCGCCAGGGCGAGACCGAGCCCGTGGTTGAACCGGCCGAGCTGGTCCGCGGCAGCGGCGCAGTGCCCGCAGCCCTGGATATGCGCGCGTAGATCCGGGTCGATGCCGAGGCCGCCACGCCGGTACGTCACGTCGAGCAGGCGGAGATAGCGCCGGCACTCCTCGTCCGGCGCGAGTTCGCGGTGCAGTTGGAGGCTCTCCTCGCGCAGCCGGTCCCGGGCTCGGTCCAGCTCGACGCGGGCACCCTCCTCGTCCAGCCCGAGCAGTCCGGCGGGGGCGGCGAGCGGTTCGGCCTCGACCTCGACGTGCCACAGCAGACAGCGCGCCGACTGGGGCAGCCGCTGGAAGGCACCGGACAGCAGGCGCCGGTGCTGCTGCGGCAGCAGCCGGGCACTCACCCGCTCCCCCTCGCCGGCCCCGGACAGCAGTTCCGGGTGGAGCATGTCGCGTCTGTGGTCGGTGGCCCACTCGGCGGCGATACGCCGCACGGTGACGAGCAGATGGGGCCGCCACGCGGAGGTGGGGCCGGTCTGGCGCAGGGTTTCGCCGAAGATCCGGGTGAATGCGGCGGTGGTGAGTATTCCGGCGGAACGCGGCCCGTCGGTGCACAGCCGGGCGTAGGCGGAGGCCGCCTCCCAGTGCCGGTCCAGCAGCTCGCCGACGGGGTGAAGCGCGGGGGTCGCCCCCGTCCACTTCCTGAGCTCGGCGCTCAGTTGCTCGTCCGTCGCGCCGATCCTGCGGGCCGGACCCGGAGAATTCGACGGGCCTGCGTCGTTCACGGCTGCATTCCTCTCAAGGACATGCGGAAGAAAGTCCATACCAAGGGGTATGTCGGCCCGGTGGCCTCGCGCATGCGAAGAAAGGCGTGTTGTCCGGACGCCGACAGGGCACACCTTTGCACAGGTCAGCGACAGGGAACAAGTGATCTCACGGTTTCGTGCATTGCGTAGGCGGGCAGGGCCTTTTGACAAAACGTCAATGTGCGGTGCGAAAGGGATTTCCGCACTGTCCGTTCTGTTTTTTCCGACGCGTTTTCGCCCGGGGCTCCGAAGCGTCGCCCCAAAACCATTGAACTGCCGCCTGCACAGCAGCTCACACCCGCGGACCTTCCCGGCACGGCCCTTTCGAGGGCTCGTCCCGGAACCAATGACCACACCGCCGCTCAGCCCCACCGGCCGCCGTGAGCGGCGTTCCGGTAGGCCCCCGGAGGTGTCCCGTAGCGCTCGCGGAAGACGCGGTTGAAGTGGAACGGGCTGGCGAAACCCGAGGCCGCGGCGACCCGTTCCACGGGCAGGTCGGTGCCTTCCAGCAGGCGGGCGGCGTGACGCAGCCGCGCCTCGCGCAGGGCGCGCATGGGCGACCGGCCGAGCTGACGGCTGAACAGATGGGCGAAGCGGGACGGCGACAGGGAGACCTGTTCGGCCAGTGAGCGGACGGTGTGCGGGGCGCCCGGGTCGGCGTCGATCAGCTCCTGGGCCCGTTGGATCCGTGCGTCGAGTCCGGGACGGGGTGCCGCCGGCCGGGCACCGGCGGTGGTGAGGAGGACGATCTCCTCCAGTGCGCACAGGGCCAGTTCGCGGGCGACGCCGCCGTGCGCGACGGCGATCTGCCCGTCCGGGTCCGCAGTGTCGTCTGCGGCATCCCCCGAGGCCACCGTCTCGGGCGGTGGTGGCCCGGCCCCGGGACGGCGGGCGTCGGCGTGCATCCGCCGGAACGCCGCCTCGACACGGCCGTGCACCCCGGCCGGGGTGGACGCGACCACGAACATCCCGTCACCGGCCTCGTACGGCCGCAGCCACGCGGCCCACGACGGGCGGGCCCGGCAGTGCGCCCACCAGAACCGCCAGCGCCGGGCGCCGGGCTCGACCGCGTAACGGTGCGGGGCCCCCGGGGCGAGCACCACCAGGCGGCCCGGGCCGGCCGAGGTATCCGCTCCGCCCTGCCAGAGCCGCCCACGGCCTCCCGTGGTCCAGGTGAAGAGCCAACTCGCGGACCCCCTCGGCCGGTTGACGACGTAGCCGGACGGCTGGTCGAAGTGGCCGAGCACGACCAGGCCGGGGGGCGGTGCGGGGTCCCCGTCGTGCCCGTGCTCAGCAGTACCGGGCAATCCGTCAGCACGCACGGGCATCCCTCTCGACGGCTCGGTGGCCTAGCGTGTCGTGCCGGGGACCACTGACCGAGGAGTGCGTTCATGACAGTCACAGGCAACGGCGCCGCCGGCGCTCCCATTCTGGACCCTGCCGCGCTCCGGCGGTACCGGGAGGATTTCGAGGAGGACGGTTTCACGGTCGTGCGCGGGCTCTTCGGAGCCGACGAGACCGAGCGGCTGTGCGACGAGTTCGCGGCGCTGCGTGCGGCCGGTCCGGTTCCCGGGCACTTCGAGCCGCGCGCGTCGGGGCCGGGCGCCGATCCGCTGCACGTCTGGCCGCGGGTGATACACCCGCACGAGATCAACGACGTCGCTCGCGACGTCCTGCTGGACGCCCGGCTGCGGACGGTGCTGGAGGTGCTCCTCGGGGAGGAGGTCCTGGCCGCGCAGAGCATGTTCTACTTCAAGCCGCCGGGTGCCCGGGGGCAGGCGCTGCACCAGGACAACTTCTATCTGCGGGTGGAGCCGGGCACATGCGTGGCGGCGTGGCTGGCCTGCGAGGTGATCGACCGGGAGAACGGCGGGCTGGAGGTCGTGCCGGGCACGCACCGGATGGACCTGTTCTGCCCGGACGAGGCGGACCCGGGGGTGTCCTTCGCGCGGGAGTACGTTCCGCCGCCGCCCGGTCTGGCCGCCGTCCCGGTGGACATGGAGCCGGGGGACGTTCTGTTCTTCAACGGCAGTCTGGTGCACGGGTCGCAGCCGAACGGCACGGCGGACCGGTTCCGGCGGTCGTTCATCGGGCATTACGTGGGGCGGTCTGCGGAGCGGATCGGGGGGTTCTACCGGACGTTGACGATGAGCGGGGCGCGGGTGGTGCTCCCGGAGAGCGAGGGGGCGGGGCCCTGCGGGACGGAGTTCGCGCCGCGGGGGCCCCACTGATCTGTCGTCCGCCGGTTCCCCGTGGGCCGGTTTCAGTGACCGGCGATCGGATGCGGTGTGTAGGGCCGCTCCAGTTCCTCGAGTTCCTTGTCGCTGAGCTCCAGCTCCACCGCTGCCACCGCGTCCTGCAGGTGCTGCGGCTTCGACGCTCCCACGATCGGGGCCGTCACCGTGTCCTGGTGAAGCAACCAGGCGAGGGCGACCTGGGCCCGGGGGACGTCCCGCTCCCCGGCGATGCGGGTGACCGCCTCGACGATGGTGCGGTCGCCCTCCTGGTACAGGTTGCTGCCGAAGGTGTCGGTGGCGCTGCGCTCGGTCGTGGTGTCCCAGTCGCGGGTGAGACGGCCGCGGGCGAGCGGGCTCCAGGGCAGCACGCCGACGCCCTGGTCCGCGCACAGGGGCAGCATCTCTCGCTCCTCCTCGCGGTAGAGGAGGTTGTAGTGGTTCTGCATGGAGACGAAGCGGGTCCAGCCGTTCAGCCGGGCGGTGTACTGGGCCTTGGAGAACTGCCAGGCGTACATCGAACTCGCCCCGATGTAGCGGACCTTGCCGGCCTTGACGACGTCGTGCAGGGCCTCCATCGTCTCCTCGACGGGGGTGTGCGGGTCGAAGCGGTGGATCTGGTAGAGGTCGACGTAGTCGGTGCCGAGGCGGGTGAGGCTCTGGTCGAGCTCGCTGATGATCGCCTTGCGGGACAGTCCGCCGCCGTTGGGCCCCGGCCGCATCCGGCCGTGCACCTTCGTGGCGAGCACGATCTCGTCGCGGCGGGCGAAGTCGCGCAGAGCCCGGCCGACGATCTCCTCGCTGGTGCCGTCGGAGTAGACGTTGGCCGTGTCGAAGAAGTTGATCCCCGCCTCGACCGCCTGCCGGATCAACGGGCGTGAGGCCTCTTCGTCGAGGGTCCACTCGTGCCGGCCCCGGTCCGGCAAGCCGTAGGTCATGCACCCCAGACAGATCCGCGAGACGTCCAGGCCCGTCGAACCGAGCTTCACGTACTGCATCGTTGCTGCTCCTGCCTTCGGGAGGTGTTCCAGGGGGAGCGTACGTGCTCGTGTGCACTCGAAGGCGTCAGCCGGGTTCGACCAGGTCCAGCGCCCGTTCCCAGCCGAACTCCGGCCGGCCGCCGTCCTCGTCGGGCTCTCCGGTGTACGGCTGCCCGAACCGTACGCCCATGCCCCGCAGCCGTTCGAGACTGTCCCGGTAGGCGGGGTGGGAGGCCAGCGCGTCGGCCACGCACGGCAGGACGGCGACCGGCACGCCCAGCCCCGCGACCTCGCACAGGGTGCCCAGGGCGAGGGTGTCGGCGATGCCGGCCGCCCACTTGTTGACGGTGTTGAAGGTGGCGGGTGCGACGACCACGGCGTCGGGCGCCGGGAACGGGCGCGGCTCGCCCGGGGTGCGCCAGGCGGACCGGATCGGGCGGCCCGTCTGGGCCTCGACGGCCGCGGTGTCGAAGAAGCCGTTCATGGCGACGGGCGTCGCGATGACACCGACCTCCCAGTCGCGCTCCTCGGCGGCGGTGATCAGTTTGCTGACGTCGGCGGCGATACCGGCGGCGCAGACGACGACGTAGAGGAAGGGCTTCCGGGCGGCCTGTTCCGTCATCCCGGAAACCCTAGTCACTCCATCGGGCTCACCGGACGGGGAACGTGGCTCCGCGCTCCCGTTCCGGCCGCGGGCCGAAGATACGGCGGTCCCGCTCCTCGATCGGCACGTCGTTGATGCTCGCCTCGCGGCGGGTCATCAGGCCGTGCTCGTCGAACTCCCACAGTTCGTTGCCGTAGGAGCGCCACCACCGGCCTTCCGCGTCCCGGCACTCGTACTGGAAGCGGACCGCGATGCGGTTGCCGTCGAAGGCCCACAGGTCCTTGCGCAGCGCGTACTCCCGCTCGCGCTCCCACTTCCCGGTCAGGAACTCGACGATCTCGGCGCGCCCGGTGAGGAAGGTGTCGCGGTTGCGCCAGACGGAGTCCTCCGAGTAGGCGAGGGCGACCTTGTGCGGGTCGCGGGTGTTCCAGGCGTCCTCGGCGGCCTGGACCTTCTGCGCGGCGGTGTCCCGGGTGAAGGGCGGCAGCGGCGGGCGGTCGGTCACGGATCCCCTCAGCTCACCGTCTCCGACACGGTGATGGCGCTCACCGGGCACGCCCGGGCCGCCTCCCGCACCAGGGGGTTCCCGCCGCCGTCCTCCTGGCCGGGCAGCAGGGCGCTGTAGCCGTCGTCGTCCTGGGTGAACACGTCCGGGGCGGTCAGGGCGCACTGGCCCGCGCCGATGCAGACGTCCTTGTCGATGTCGATGTGCATGTCGGAAGCCTCTTACCAAGTCACGGGGAGTTCCAGCATCCCCTGGATCGTGTCGCCCGGTTTGAAGGGGATCTCCTCGGCCGGGGCGGCCAGCCGCAGCGTGGGCAGCCGGTCGAAGAGGGTGTGCAGGGCGATCTCGAGTTCGGCGCGGGCGAGGTTCTGGCCGAGGCACTGGTGGATGCCGAAGCCGAAGGCGACGTGGTGGCGGGCCGAGCGGCTCCAGTCGAGCTTGTCCGGCTCGGGGTAGACCGTCTCGTCGCGGTTGATGACGGAGGTCGCGAAGACCACGCCGTCACCCTTGCGGATCGTCGTTCCGGCCACCTCGATGTCCTCGACGGCCAGGCGCAGCAGGCCGTCGGCGATCGACAGCATCCGCATCAGCTCCTCGACCGCCGCCGACAGCAGCCGCGGGTCGGCGCGCAGCTCGGCCAGCCGTTCGGGGTGCTGGAGCAGGGTGAAGGTGCCGAGCGAGATCATGTTGGCGGTCGTCTCGTGGCCCGCGACCAGCAGGATGAGCGCCAGGGCGGTCAGGCCCTCGCGGTCGAGCGCGCCCTCGCGCAGCTGCCGGTGGACGAGGTCGTCGAGCAGGCCGGTGCCGGGGTCCCGCTGCTTGCGGTCGATCAGCTCGCCGAAGTACGCCTCCAGCCGGTCGCGGGCGTCCTCCACGTCGGCGGTCTCCGGGCCGCGCAGCAGCCGTCGTGACTGGGTCTCGAAGAAGTCGTGGTCGGCGTACGGGACGCCGAGCAGGGCGCAGATCACCATGGACGGCACGGGCAGCGCGAAGGCGCTCACCAGGTCCGCGGGCGGCCCCTGGGCGATCATCGCGTCGAGCCGTTCGTCCACGATCTGCTGGATCCGTGGCCGGAGTTCGACGGCCCGCTTGAGGGTGAAGTCGCCGACGACCATCCGCCGCTGGGCGCGGTGCTCGGGGTCGTCGACGCCGAGGAGGGCCGTTCTGCGGTTCTTGATCCCGGCGAATCGCCGGGTCGGGGCGGGGAAGCCGGGACGGCTGCGGTCGGAGGACAGACGCGGGTCGGCCAGCAGCGCGCGGGCGGTCGCGTGCCCGCTGACCAGCCACGCCTCACGGCCGTCGAAGAGGGTGATACGGGTCAGGGGGCGCTCGCTGCGCAACGAGTCGTACGCGGCGGGCGGCTGGTAGGGGCAGGTCCGGCTCTGGGGGAAGGCGACGGGTGCGGTCGTTTCCGTCATGAAGACCTCGCAGACGAAGTGTGCGTCGTGCCGATCTTCATTAGATGCCCCAGGCACCTATGGAGCGACGCGAAGTTCGGCCAGATCGGCGGCGGCGGCAACATGGCCGAGGAACGCCGTCTTGCCGTTCGAACGCCGGGCTTCGGGGGGCGGGTGGTGAGAGCCGGCCCCTTGCCGGAAGCGGCAGCGTGCCGGTGCCGGTGGGAAAACCGGTTGTCGGTGGGGCGGGGCAGGGCCCAGGATCCAGCCATGTCTGTCGTCACCGTCCTGCTGCCGCTGTCCGCCGCCGTTCCTGCCGCGCGCCGACAGCAGCGGTCCGGCCGCCGCGGAGGGCCGACGCCGCCGCGGTCATGACGGCCGCGCTCGTCGCGGGGCTGCTCGCCGGGTACGGCATCGCCGTCCCCGTCGGCGCCGTCGGGACGTACCTCGTCTCCCTCACCGCCCGCACGTCCCTGCGCACCGGTGTCTGCGCCGCGCTCGGCGTCGCCACCGCCGACGGGCTGTACGCCCTCGCGGCCACGCTCGGGGGCGCGGCCCTGGCGGGCGCGCTGCGGCCGGTGCTCGGGCCGCTGCGGTGGGTCTGTGTCCTGGTGCTGCTCGCACTGGCGGCGTGGGGCGCGGTCACGGCCGTGCGCGAGTACCGCGGCCACCGGCTCGCCACACGGGCGGTCCCCGCTCCCCCGGGTCCCGCCCGGGCCTACTTGGGGCTGCTCGGCATCACCCTCCTCAACCCCACGACCGTGATCTACTTCGCGGCCCTCGTGCTCGGCTCCCGGGCCGCGGGCCCGGCCGGACCTCCGGAGCAGGGCGTCTTCGTGCTCGCCGCCTTCGCCGCCTCGGCGAGCTGGCAGGCGCTGCTCGCCGGGAGCGGAGCGCTGCTGGGGCGGGCGCTGACCGGTCACCGGGGCCGGCTGGGTACGGCACTGGTGGCGAGCGGCGTAATGACGGTCCTGGCCGTGCGGATGGCAGTGGCTCCGGGATAAGAGCGGTGGGTTTACGGATGATTCGCGGGCGTATCGATGTTGAAGGCGGATGCCGGTCAACCGGTGAGACGACGAAGGGACGGATGCCATGCCCCTCCAAGGCGAGTACGAACCCAGCCCGACACAGTGGGTACGCAAGCAGGTGGAACTGTACGAGAGCTCCGGCGGAACGCAGGGCACGACCCTCCAGGGCTCGACGATGCCGGTGGTCGTCCTGACCTCACGGGGGGCCAGGAGCGGCAAGCTGCGTAAGACACCGGTGATGCGGGTGGAGCACGAGGGACGGTACGCCGCGGTCGCCTCCCTCGGCGGCTCGCCCAAGCACCCGGTCTGGTACTTCAACATCAAGGCCGATCCGCATGTGGAGCTCCAGGACGGTCCGGTGAAGCAGGACATGACCGCCCGTGAGGTCACGGGCCAGGAGAAGGCCGAGTGGTGGGACCGCGCCGTCGCGGCGTATCCGGCCTATGCCGACTACCAGAAGAAGACGGACCGTGAGATCCCGGTGTTCGTGCTGGAGCCGGCCGACGGCGGGTGAGACGGGAGGCCTTCGGGCGCGCCCCCGGCGGACATTCCGGCCGGGTGAGGACGCGCAGTCCGGGCGGTCCGGCAGCGGCCGGCCGCCCAGCCACCCGTTCTCCGGCCGAAGGGAGGGGCGAAGCGGCCCTCGCCCGTCCGGCGGGCACGGGTTGCCGCGCGCCCGGCGGGGCCCGGAACGCCGCCTGTCCGCCGGGGCCCCCAACACCACCCGCCCAGCGAGGCCCAGAACGCCACCCGCCCGCCAGGGCCCCCAACGCCACCCGCCAGCCGAGCCCCCCAACACCACCCGCCCAGCGCGGCCCAGAACACCACCCTCCCGCCGAGGCCCGAAACACCACCCGGCCGCCAGGGCGCCCAACACCACCGGCCGAGCGAGGCCCGAAACACCGCCCGCCGCCGAGGCCCAGAACACCGCCCGTTCGCCTGAGCACGGAACGCCGCCCCTCCCGCGAGGCCCCGGGGACGCCGGGCACGCCTCCGTGGTGTCCGCTCCCGACCCGCCCGGAACGACGACCACGCGGAGCGGGCCGGAGAAGCCGACCGCCCGTCCGGATGGTCGGCGAAAAACTTCTCCGGGGAGGTGCATGAACCGTCGGCGACGGGGCACGCGTGGGTCAGGCCCCGCCGCGTTCCCCCGTCGCGGCGGGGCTTTCCGCTGCCTCCTGCGCGCGATGGTCGGTGACATCGAGGAAGATCTGGTCGGCCTCGGGGACCGTCCGGGCGATGGAGCGCTTGATGCGGACGGCGACGTCCTCGACGCGCTCGCTGTCCAGGCCGGGCACGAGGTCGACGCGGGCGGCCACGAGGGCCGAGTCGAGGCCCGTCTTCATGGTGAAGAGCGCCTCCACGCTGTCGATCTCGGGCTGTGCCCGCAGCAACTCCCGGATCTTCCCGCTCGCCTCCCGGTCGGCCGCCTCGCCGATCAGCTGGTCGCGGGCGTCCCGGCCCAGCCGGTAGGCGACGTAGACCAGCAGCGCGCCGATCGCCAGGGACGCGGACGCCTCCCAGACCACCTGGCCCGTGACCATGTGCAGCGCCATGCCGATGATGGCCAGCGTGACGCCGAGCACCGCCGTGCCGTCCTCGGCGACGACCGTACGCAGGGCGGGGTCGCGCAGCCCGGCGCCCATGCCGCCCTGCCGGCGCACCTGGTACAGCGCGCGCAGCAGCGAGGCGCCCTCCGCGAGGAGGGCGATTCCGAGCACGATCAGGCCGGCCACATAGCCGCCGAGTTCCTCCTCCGCTCCGCTCGCCAGGGCCTCGAAGCCCTGGAAGAAGGAGAAGCAGCCGCCCATGACGAAGATCCCGACGGCCGCGAGGAGCGACCAGAAGAACCGCTCCTTGCCGTAGCCGAAGGGGTGACGCCGGTCGGCGGGGCGGCGGCTGCGGCGCAGCGCAGCCAGTAAGAACACCTCGTTCAGGCTGTCGGCCACCGAGTGGGCCGCCTCCGACAGCAGTGCCGGTGATCCCGCGGCCAGGCCGCCGACCGCCTTGGCCGCCGCGATCACCAGGTTGGCAGCGAGCGCCACCAGCACGGTGACGCGTGTCCTCCGATCAGATCCTTCTGCACTCACCCACGCCGATTGCCCCGGTCGGCGGTGCTCACACCGTGCCGTCGGCGGAAAAAGGGGAACGCGTTCACCAGGGCACACGCACGACAAGCAGGCCACACGTACGCCGAAGGAGGTCATCCCCATGAGCCGCGACGACGGCGACGACGGCAACAGCGCCTACGGAAGGAGCAGGTTCAAGCGGTCCAAGGCGCATTTCTCGGACCGGATCACCGCCGATGGCCGGGACGGCTGGCCGGTGGAGGCCGGCCGCTACCGTCTGGTCGTCAGCCGCGCCTGCCCGTGGGCGAGCCGGTCGCTGGTCTCCCGGCGGCTGCTCGGCCTGGAGGACGCGCTGTCCCTGGCCGTCGCCGACCCGGTCCAGGACGACCGCAGCTGGCGCTTCACGCTGGACGAGGACGGCCTCGACCCGGTCCTCGGCATCCGCTATCTGAGTGAGGCGTACGACCGGCGGGAGACGGACTACCCCGGCGGTGTCAGCGTGCCGGCGATCGTGGACGTGCCCAGCGGAAAGCTGGTCACCAACGACTACCAGCAGCTGACGCTCGACCTCGCGACCGAATGGACGGCCCTGCACCGGCAGGGCGCGCCCGACCTGTACCCGGACAAGCTGCGCGACGAGATCGACGAGGTGATGGCGGACGTCTACGAGGACGTCAACAACGGCGTGTACCGGGCGGGTTTCGCCACCGGGCAGGAGGAGTACGAGACCGCCTGCGCGGGCGTGTTCCGGCGGCTGGAGCTGCTCGCGGACCGGCTGGAACGGCAGCGGTACCTCGTCGGCGACACCATCACCGAGGCGGACATCCGGCTGTTCACCACGCTGGTCCGCTTCGACGCGGTCTACCACGGCCACTTCAAGTGCAACCGCTGGAAGCTGACGGAGAACCGGGTGCTGTGGGGGTACGTCCGTGACCTCTACCAGACGCCCGGCTTCGGCGACACCGTCGACTTCGACCACATCAAGCGCCACTACTACCAGGTGCACACGGGCATCAACCCGACCCGCATCGTGCCGCTGGGCCCGGACCTGTCCGGCTGGCTGACCCCGCACCACCGCGAGGAGCTGGGCGGCCGGCCGTTCGGTGACGGTACGCCGCCCGGGCCGGTCCGCGCCGAGGAGCGGGTCCCGGCCGCCCACACATCCTGACCACCCACCCACCCCTCACCGACCAAGGAGATTCACGTGGCCAAGAAGAAGAAGCTGCCCTTCGCCTACCAGCCCCTCGGGTTCGTGCTGGGCTGGTCGAGCGGCTGGCTGGCCGGGCTGGCCTTCCGCAAGACCTGGATGGCGATCCGCAACGAGGAGGACGCGCCCGACGCGCTGGACAAGGACCGCGGCTGGGGGGAGATCCTGCTGGCCGCCGCGGTCCAGGGCGCCATCTTCGCCGTGGTGCGCAGCGCCGTGGACCGCGCGGGCGCCAAGGCCATCGAGCGTTCCACCGGCACCTGGCCGGCCGGGGAGAAGGGCGGCCGCGACTGAGAACGGCACGGCCCCGCCCGCCGGTGCGGCGGGCGGGGCCGGCCCGTCCTGCGCGAGGGGTCACGCGCACTCCCCCGCCGCCCCGTTCAGCCCTGCTTCGGTGCGGTCGGTGGGGTGCGGCGCAGGGTGAAGGAGTGGCCTGCCGGGTCGGCGTAGCCGCGCTCCTCCAGGGGGCCCGAGGGCTCCTTGGCCTCCAGGGGGCGTCCGCCGAGGGAGATGACCCGGCGTTCCACCGCGTCGAGGTCGTCCACCACGAACTCCAGGTGCGCCTGGAGGGAGTTCTCGGGGCGGGGCCAGCTGGGCGGGGTGGCGTTGACGTCCCGGCGCAGGGCGATGCGGAAACCGTCGGCGCCCTTGATCTCCACCCGGTTGGCGGTCGCGTCCGCCTCCTCCCCCTCCAGCAGCTCCTTGTAGAACACGGCGAGCTTCTCGGGCTCGGCACAGTCGAGCACCAGGACACCCGCTTTCACCAGTGCCATGTCTCCTCCGCAGGATTCCGGACGCGGGGCGGTCGTGCCCCGCGGCCTCGTACCTTGCGGTTATCCCGGTCGGGCCGATTCAGTCGGCCGTCAACCACCGTCCGTCGCGCATGAGTTCGCGGCCGTCCAGCTCGTCGGCCTCCCGCCAGGCCTGCACCCGCTGCGGCACGACGCGGAAGTAGAGGTACGGGGTGGCCAGCCGACGGGGGTCGAACCCGGTCTTGGCGGCGAAGAGTTCGGCGTCCTGCTCGGTCAGCTCCCCGGGCTGGACGGTCTCGACGGTGCCGTCGACCAGGACGACGTCACGGGTCGGCCCGATGCCGACGCGGGCGCGGCCGGTCGCGGCCAGATTCCGCCCGGTGGGGCTCGACGCGGGTGTGGCGAACAGCAGATACGAGCCGTTCCACAGAAACGACAGCGGGACCAGATACGGGGTCCCCGACGTGCTGCCGGCCGTGGCGACCCAGGCGTCCACGTCGTGTTCGAGACGGTGCAGGGTGTCCTTCGTGCGCTGCTCAGTGCTGCGTGCGGGTGCGGACGTCATCGTCGGTGCGCCTCCTGGAGAGTCATCGAACGGACTCCGACCAGTGTGGCGTTCCGGGCCTCCGGAGGCCCGGTGGACAAGCCGGTACCGGGTGAGGGATGAGGGAGTATACGCAGCTCATGTGCTTCGGGCAGTAACGGAGATCACGGCGGGGTCACGGAATGGCTTATTCACGTCGTGGGCAGCCTCGTACCGCTTCTCGGTTCAACTTTCGGACTGCGAAGCCCAGTTCGAGTGTGCGGGTGGTCACGGCACCGTCCGCTCGCAGGGGTGGGGGGGACTCTGCGGTCCGTATCCCGAAAGGAAGCGCATGCCTCAGGACGTCCGGTTCGACCTGCCCTTCGACACCCCTGTCAGCCACCCACACCCCCCGAGCGAAGTAGCACATCTCGGACCCAGTGGTCGCGCTACGCCTGACGGGCCGCGAGTGCTTCCTGATCAACACAGCTGAGGCGGCGATGCAGGTGCTCGCGTTGCACCAGGAGTGCCGTCAACGCAGCAGTCGTGCCCCTCGCGCTCGTTCGCAGCAGGAGCCAAAGCCGGTCGCGTGAGTCCGGCTGTCCGGCGAGGCCGTCGCGGAAAGTACAGAAGATTCCCAGACACGTCCGGTCAACGACCACGGTCGATCGATTCCGTTGCCAGGACCACAGCTTATTAGGAGACCGGTGTGAAATCTCGAGTCGCAGGTGCTGTTCCGAAGGCGTCCGCCGACAGCTCGCTCCCGGCGCAGCCAAGCGCCCAGCTCCAGCCCACGGAGGCGGGGAACACCCTGGCCCGCCTCTTGGTGAAACACATCAATGGGAGCACGGAGCAGTACCGAAGGTCCCAGAACGCCGCTCAGCAGCGGCTGAACGCATTCGGCCCCCCTCACTCCAGCACCACGCTGCAGGTGGAGGGAGCCCTCCACCTGGCGCGGCCCGCGTTCCTCCCGCCCGACGAGGAGGGCTACGCCAGGTTGAGGCACCTCGACACCAGCCTGCGCATGATCGAAGCAGCCTTCCCCCAAGTCAGCACCGACATTGAGGTCTGCAGACTGACCTGCACGATGCTGGAAGGGGCCTGGAGGAGCCGGGCACTCACCCCGCCGCGCGAGGAGGAGCAGACAACCGTCTGCGCCTGCCCTCTGTGCCGTCGGCTGCCCACGCCCCCCGCACGCACGCTGGACGACTACCGTTGGCGGCAGAGCGCCGGTCGTCCCCTCACCGTCAAGAACTGGCCATACCGCCGGGAACTCGACAGCGTCCTGACCGGTGGATGGTCCTGGACCCGGCAGATGAACGACCTCGAACGAGACCTCGGCCACCGCCACCGCTTCGAGGACGACATCCTCGTCTTCCACGAATACAAACGCGTGATCGACACCATCGACACAACGCGCCTCACCCGACACGTCGAAGGCCGCCTGGCCGAGAATTTCAGCACCAACAGCGCACGGGCCCTGGTCTCCGGACTCTTCGCAGCCCACAAGCGATCCGTCGACGAGTACTGGCTCCAACAGCACGATGCGGGCAGCGTCATGCTCCCTCAGACCAACCCGCTCAACCAGAGCGCCTACTCAGCCCTGCAGATGCTGGACTGCCTGTTCTGGCACGTCGCCCCCGACACCGAACTCTGGCAGGAAGAAAACCTCGCCTCCCTGCTGCTGTGCCGCGTCATCGACGACATGGCCGATGTACGAGCCGACGCCCTCACCGGCGAGATCAGCAACTTCTGGCTCGCCGAAATGCCCACCCACACCAAGGCGCTCTACGCTGCCTGCGCGATAGCCCTCGTCAAGTACGGCTGCATGCCCGAGGCCCACAGCCCGATGTGGAACACCTGGCTGATGACCACCACCATCGTCTGGATGGGGCTCACGGGCCGCCACGCCCTGTGGTTCGACGGCATCACCCAGGGCCTCCCCCCGGCCGAGGAGTGCCCGCTGTGCGACCTGCAGCCCAACCCATGCACCGGAATCCTCACCCACGGCACCACCCTCACCATCGCCCCGCGGCCCACCGCACCGGCCCTGAGCACCCGGACCGCCGAGCTGTCCGCACGCTGTCGAGCCCAATACCCCCGGACGTGGCCCCTCTTCGACGCCGAGCTCCATGCCTTCGAAGCACTGCACGGCCCGTGGTACGGCAACACGGACAGCGCATGGGAGATCTTGCGCCGCACCTACATCGCCGCCGTGGAGGCATCCAGCGCCGCACCATCGCCGGACCGTGCCCGTCATGTCCAACAAGACGCCGGCGTAGTCGGATCCGAGAGGTTCCACACCCTGCACGACCCTCAGACCGGAAGGGAAGACACCGCACTGCTCGCCTACATGTTCGGCTGTGCCCACCCGCATTTCCTCTGGAACGCCACGGGATACCGTCCCACGGGCGTCGCAGGCGACTGGCTCGACGGCTGACGCCTCGATCCTGAAGGCTCGGGCCGCTGCTCGCACCCGCCTGGTGGTGGTAAGGGCCAGCCTGTGCCCGGCCCCACCGCGGACGCGAAAGCACCGCCAGGGCATGGCCGTACCCGGCGACGGCGCCTACCTCGGCACCGGCCTGATCGTCCCCCACCGCAAACGCCCCGAACGGCCGCTGCTGAAGGGCGATGAATAACTCCCCGGACGCAGCTCGGTTGACGACCTGCTGGGCGTGTGAGCCACCGCCTGCACCCACGCACGGCGTTGCCCGGCCGGAAGCCGGCCGGGCAACGGTCTGCCGGCGTGGTCTAGACGGCGAACTCGACCGGCAGGCTGTCCAGCCGGGACTCCCACGTGGAGGCGGTCGAGCTGAGTTCTTCCGGTGGTACGGCCAGGCGCAGGTCCGGCAGCCGGTGCAGCAGGACGTCCACGCCGATCTCGATGATGGACTGACCGATGTTCTGCCCCGGGCACTCGTGCGGTCCGGCGCTGAACGCCAGGTGCGACTGGTTGCCCTGCACGGCGACGGCCGCGTCGGGCCGTACCTCCGGGTCGAGGTTGCCTGCGGCCAGGCCCAGGATGAGCAGTTCTCCCTCCTGGACGTGATGGCCTCCGAGCTCCAGGTCGGCGGTCGCGAACCGGCCCGGCAGCACGGACAGCGGCGGGGTGTCCCACATGACCTCTTCCACCACTGAGGAGATGTTCAGCTCCCCGCTGACCAGACCGGACAGCCGGGCGGCGTCGGTGAGGACCCGTTGCAGGACCCGGGCCAGCAGGTTGCTGGTGGTGGTGTGCGCGGCGATCAGCACCAGGCGCAGATGGCTGACGACCTCGTCGTGGTCGAGGCCGGCCGGGTGCTCCAGCAGGGCCGTGGCGAAGTCGGAGCCTGGCTCGGCCCGCTTGCGCTCGGCGAGTTCCGCGAGGATCTGCATGATCTGTTCGTTGTGCTCGAGGGCGCCCTCACCGCCCTTGAAGACCTGGGCGCACGACTCGATCAGGCGTAGCCCGTCCGCCGCGGGAAGGCCCAGCATCCTGGTGAGCACGAGCATCGGCAGTTGCTCGGCGTAGTCGGCCACGAGGTCGGCGCGCCCGGCGTCGGCGAACGCGTCGATCTGCTTGTTCGCGAAGTGCGTGACGTGCCGCCGGATGCCCCGGACGGCCGCCGCCTGCAGCCCGTCGGTGACGGCGCCGCGCAGCCTGCGGTGCGGTTCGCCGTCCTGGGACACGCAGTCGGGGCGCCAGCCGACCATCGGCATGATCGGCGAGGTCTCCTCGATCCGGCCCTCCCGCCAGTCCCGCCAGATCCGCGCGTCCCGGCTGAACTGGCGGGGGTTGTCGAGCACCCGCCGGTTGTCGCGGTAGCCGAGGACCAGCCAGGCGGGCACGTCGCCCTCGAGCAGGACGGGGGCGACCGGGCCGTGTTCCTTGCGCAGCCGCTCGTAGATGCCCGCCGGGTCGGTCGCGGCCTCCGGGCCGTAGAGCCGGGTCAGTTCGGCGGCGTGGTGGGCGACGGGGCAACCGTGCAGGGCGGTCTCATCGTTCATCGGGGCTCCAAGGCCACGGCCGAGCGTTCCTTCAGGTGGTGGATGAGGGCGACGAGGACGTCACGGCTGGAGGCCCGGTCGCGGGCGTCGAAGGCCAGGACCGGGGTGTGGTCGGGGATGTCCAGGGCGTCCCTGATCTCCTCGACCGGGTAGTTCTTCGAGTCGGGGAAGACGTTCAGCGCGACGACGAAGGGGACGTCCTGCCGCTCCATCTCCTCGATCGCCCGGAAACTGGACTCCAGGCGGCGCGTGTCCACCAGGACGATCGCGCCGAGAGCCCCCTTGAACAGCCCGTTCCACAGGAACCAGAACCGCTCCTGGCCCGGCGTGCCGAACAGGTACAGCACCAGGCTCTCGTTGATGCCGATCTTGCCGAAGTCCAGGCTGACGGTGGTCTGCGTCTTGTCGGCGACGCCGATGAGACGGTCGACATCGACGCTGGCCTGGGTGAGAGTCTCCTCGGTGGTGAGCGGCTTGATGTCGCTGACCGACCGGACCATGGTGGTCTTCCCGGTGCCGAACCCGCCGGCGATCATCACCTTCACCGAGCGGGTGTCCCCGGCCGCCCGCCCTCCGGGTTGGTCAAAGCCTTTCAAGTCCACTGAGTACCTCCTCAAGGAGCGCGAGGTCGGGCCCGCGGCCGGCGTCGTGTGCCGGGATGGGATCACGGGCTTCCACCCGGCCTGCGTCCAGCAGGTCCGACAGCAGCACCGCGAGAATGTTGAAGGGCAGCCCGAGGTGGGCGCCGAGTTCGGCGACCGACAGCGGATCGCGGCAGCGCCGGAGGATCTCTTCGTGCTCGTGCTGCATGCCCGGTAATGGGGCGGCGCGGGAAACGACGAGAGTCGCCACGTCGAGGCTCGACGCCGAACCGCCCGGTCCGCTGCGCCCTCCCGTGAGGACGTAGTAGCGCTCGAGACCGGACGGGTCCGACGGCCTGCGGGGAGCACTCATCCAGAGTGCTCCTCCAGGCGCGGAGTGGTGCCGAGGAGCTCACCCATCCTGCGGGCCAGGTCCCTCATCTGGTGCCCGAGCAGACCCTGGTCGAGACCCTCCCTGGCGAGGACACCGAGGTACGTCTCCACACCGGCGCGGACGACGAAGAGGTGCCCGCCGTCGACCTCGATCATCGCGAGGCGCAACTGCCCGGCGTACTTGGGGAACTGCTCGGCGACCGGCTGGGCCAGGGCCTGGAGGCCGGCCACCACGGCGGCGAAGCGGTCGACGTCGTCGGGGTCTTCGGCGCCGTAGGAGGTGATGGCCTTGCCGTCGCTGGAGGCCACGAGGGCGAAATGGATCTCCTGGATGCTCTCGACGAGATCGCGGAGCGCCCAGCTCACATCTGTTCCTTGCTGCGTCATGAGGACTAGTCGCTCTTTTCGGTGCGGTGCTCGGTGGACTCGCGTCCGGCGGGGGTCTCGCGGTCGTCGGCCGCCTGGGAGGCCTCTGCGGCGTTGCGTCCGGCGGTGGCGAAGGCCGCGAGACCGGAGAAGGAGGCGTCCGGCGGGACGGCGGAGACGGCCGTGCTCCGGTCGGTCCGCTCGGCCTGCCTGGGCCCGTCCGTCTCGTTCCGCTTGCTGCGACGCCGCGGGAGTCCGCCGGGTGTGGTCTCCACGCTGTCCGGCTGCGCGGCCGCCGCCGGTGCGGTGACCGTCTCGCGGGCCGGGGCGGCCGCGGTGGTACGCGCCTCCGGGGTGGGCGCGGCCTGGGTGGTGGCGGCCGCGGGCAGCGGGCTGAAGTACTTGTGCGGGACCACGACCACCACGGAGGTGCCGAGCCACGGGGAGTCCGCGAAGGTGACCCGGATGCCGTAGCGGCGGGCGAGGGCGCCGACGACGCGCAGGCCGATGCTCGCGTCCTCGGTGATGCCGCCGAGGCCCGCGCCGGGCGCGGTGCCCGCGAGGGCGTGCTCGGCCTCGCGCTTCTTCTCCTCGCTCAGACCCTTGCCGGAGTCCTGGATCTCGATGCCGACGCCGTTGGGGACCTCCTTGCCGGAGATGAGCACCGGCTCGGTGGGCGGCGAGTAGCGGGCCGCGTTGTCCAGGAGGTGGGCGAAGATCAGGGTCAGGTGGTCCACCAGGCCGCCGTCGACGCCGAGTTCGGGCAGATGGCGCACCTGGACGCGGTGGAAGTCCTTGATCCGGCCGATGCCGCCGCGCACCACGCTCAGCAGCCGCTGCGGTTCCTGCCACTGGCGTCCCGGACGGTCCGAGCCGCCGAGCACACCGATGCTCGCGGCGAGCGAGTCGGCGGGGCCGAGTTCCTGGTCGAGCTCCATCAGACCGCGTGCGACGGCCGGGAGCCTGCCGTGCTCGCCCTGCATCTCGTGCAGCCGGCCGCGGAGCTTGCTGGTCAGCACGTGGATGCGGTTGCCGATGCTGATCACGGCCTGCTCGGCGGTGGTGGAGCGGTCGAACTCCGCCTCCAGGCCGATCAGGGCGGTGCGCAGCAGCTTGCGCAGTTCCGCCTGGAGGTCGGAACTGACCTTGGCGCACTGGTTGACGGTGGGCAGGATGTCGTCGATGGCCTCACCGGAGCGCAACTTGGCCATCGAATCGGGCAGTTGCTCGTCGGCGAGCCGGGCGACGGCGGCGAGTTGGTGGGACAGCTGCTCCTGCCAGACCTCGGCCTGGTCGGCGAGCTGGGTCTCGTAGGACCTGACCTGCTCGGCCAGCCGTTCCTCGTAGGCCCGGGACTGGTCGGCGAGCTGCGACTCGTAGGTGGCGCTCTGCTCGGCGAGGCGCCGCTCGTACGAGGCGTTCTGCTCGGTGAGCTGGGACTCCAGGGTGGCGCGCTCGGCTGAGAACTTCCGTTCCAGGCCCGCGACATGCTGCTGCCACTGCTGGTTGTGCTCGGCCTGCGTGGTGCGGAAGGAGCCCTCCGCGCGGTGGAGTTGAGCGCGAGTGCGCAGCAGCAGACGTACGCACACGGCGCTGGCCGCAGTCGCCGCGACACCGGCGACGGCCGTGGTTAGTCGCTCCGAGCTCATGAACGTGGCGGCAACCGCCCCGCCTCCCAAGCCCAGCGGCATCAACCACCAGCTGTACCAGGCGACAGGGGCCCGCGCCGCCGGTGGCGGAGTGGCGAGTTCCATCTGCATCCTTCGAAGCAACACGATCGAACAGGGGGGTGGACCGCACTCATGAGTACGCACTGCGAGTCGGCTGGACGCGATCGCGCCAACTCGCGGCGTCGATGGGAACCTTATCGGGTTTACGCCTGAGAGGATCAACCTCACCCCCCGCCGGACGTGAGGGTTCCGTCACGCTCCGACAGAAGGCAACAGGTCGACAAATGGCTTTGCTGCCCGTCCAGTTGAGCGGACGCCGGGTCGTGGCCCGGTCAGCGGGCGGTCTGGAACGTGCGGCGGTAGGCCTGCGGGGTCACCCCGATGGCCGCGCTCAGGTGCTGGCGCAGGGAGGCTCCGGTCGCGAAGCCGACCCGGCCGGCGATCTGGTCGACGGTGAGGTCGCTGGTCTCCAGCAGATGCCGGGCCCGGGCCACCCGCTGCTGGATCAGCCAGCGGCCGGGGCTGAGGCCCACCTCGTCGTGGAAGCGGCGGGCGAAGGTGCGCAGGCTCATCCGGGCATGGCCCGCGAGGTCGGCCAGGGTGAGCGGTTCGCCGAGGCGTTCCAGCGCCCAGGAGCGGGTGGCCGCGGTGCTCGCGGCGCCCTGTTCGGGGACGGGCTGTTCGATGTACTGGGCCTGGCCGCCGTCCCGGAACGGCGGGACCACGCAGCGGCGGGCGACGGTGTTGGCCAGGCGGCTGCCGTGGTCCTTGCGGACCAGGTGCAGACAGACGTCCACGCCGGAAGCGGCTCCGGCGGAGGTGAGGACCGGGTGGTCGTCGACGAACAGCACGTCGGGGTCGAGGTCGACGTGCGGGAACATGCGCCGGAAGTGGTCGGCGACCTGCCAGTGGGTGGTCGCCCTGCGCCCGTCGAGGAGCCCGGCGGCGGCGAGGACGAAGGCGCCGGTGCAGATGGAGACGATGCGCGTCCCGGGCCGGATGAGCGCGAGTGCGTCCAGGACGTCACCGGGCACCTCGTCGGTCAGGTGGGCGGGCGCGACGGGCGCGATCACCACGGTGTCGGCCGTGGCCAGGGCCTCGGGGCCGTGCTCCACGGTGACGCCGAAGTCCGCGTTCGTACGCACCGGACCGCCGTCGACCGAGCAGGTCAGCACCTCGTACCGGTCGTCGGCCGCGCCCAGGATCCGGCTGGGGATGCCCAGTTCGAACGGATACACGCCGTCCAGGGCCAGGACCACCACTCGCTCACGTCGCATGGCACGATCCTATCGAAGGTTGGCCATCCTGCCATTGGCGGGCCGGGCGCGGGCGGGCACGCTGGATGACCATGAGCACACAGAACACGATGCGAGCCATCAGCCAGGACGTCCTCGGCGGTCCGGAGGTCCTGAAGGAAGTGGAAGTCGAGCGCCCGGCGCCCCGGCCGAACGAGGTGCTGGTCCGGGTGCGGGCCGCCGGGGTCAACCCGACCGACTGGAAGCACCGCGCCACCGGCGGCTTCCTGGGCGAGCCGCCCTTCGTCCTCGGCTGGGACGTCTCCGGGGTGGTGGAGGCCGTCGGCATCGGTGTCGCGGCGTTCGCGCCCGGTGACGAGGTCTTCGGCATGCTGCCGTATCCGTACGGGCACGGTTCGCACGCCGAGTACGTCGTCGCTCCGGTGCGGGCCCTGGCCCGCAAGCCGGCCGGGATCGACCACGTCCAGGCGGGCGCGCTCCCGCTGGTCTCGCTGACCGCCTGGCAGGCGCTGACCGAACACGCGGACCTCCGGCCCGGGCAGCGGGTGCTGATCCACGCCGCGGCGGGCGGGGTCGGGCACGTGGCGGTGCAGATCGCCAAGGAGCGCGGCGCCTATGTCATCGGCACCGCGAGCGCGGGCAAGCACGCGTTCCTGCGGGAGATCGGCGTGGACGAGACCGTGGACTACCGGGAGACGGACTTCACCGAGGCCGTGAAGGACGTCGACGTCGTCCTGGACACGATCGGCGGCGACAACGCCCTGCGCTCCCTGCGCGTGCTCCGGCCGGGCGGCGTCGTGGTGTCGATCCTGCCGGGTGGTTCGGACGACTTCTACGAGGAAGCCGAGCGGCTCGGTGTACGCGCGGTCCGGATGCTGGTCGACGCCGACCGCGCCGGCATGGAGACGATCGCGGAACTCGCCGGGACGGGCAGGCTGCGCGCCACGATCGCCGGAACCTTCCCGCTGGCCGCCGCCGCGCAGGCCCACGCCTCGGGCGACACGGGCCGGACGACGGGGAAGCTGGTCCTGGTGAACGACTGAGCGCTCCAAAGGGGCGCGGGGAACTGCGCGACAAGCCACGGCAAAGCCGCACCCGCCGGTCCACCGCGCCCCCGAGCTCTCATGCGGACCGGCCATGACGGCCGGCCGCGTCAGAACATCAGAACCGGCTTGATCGTCTTGCCCGACCTCATGTCCTGGACCGCCCGGTCGATGTCCCCGAAGGGATACGTGCCGATCAGGCGGTGCAGCGGCAGCCGGCCGTCCTTCACCAGGCGGACCAGCGCGGGGATCATGGTCTGGGTCTCGCTGTCGCCGAGGGTGAGGCCCACGATCCGCTTGCCGCCGAGCAGCCCGTTGACCTCCAGGGCGACCTCGGTGCCGAAGGGCGGGGCGCCGACCACGACCAGGGTGCCGCGGGCGCCGAGCGCGTCGACGCCCTGGCGCAGGACGCCGACGTTGCCCGTGGTCTCCACGACACCGTCCGCGCCCTGGCCGCCGGTGATCTCGGCGAGGGCCGGGGCGAGGTCCGTCCCGCTCGTGTCGACGGTGTGCGTGGCGCCCAGTTCCGTCGCCAGGGACAGGCGTTCGGCGACCCGGTCGACGGCGACGATCCGCGTGGCCGGGGTGAGGGCCGCCGCCATCACGGCCGACAGACCGACCGCTCCGGCGCCCAGGACGACGACCGTGCTGCCCGTGTCCGGCTTCAGGACGTTCCAGACGGCGCCGACCCCGGTCTGTACGCCGCAGCCCAGCGGGGCGATGGACTCCAGCGGCACGTCCGGGTCGACCTTGACGAGGCTGCGCTCGTCGGCCAGGGCACGCTCGGCGAAGGAGGACTGGCCGAAGAAGTGCCCGCCCAGGGCCTGACCCCCGCGGCTGATGGTGCTCGTGCCGTCGGCCCGGCCGCCGCCGAGCAGGTTCAGCGGCAGCCAGGTCGCGCAGTACGCGGGGTGCCCGCCGCGGCAGTTGCGGCAGTCGCCGCAGGAGGTGAAGGAGAGCAGGACGTGGTCGCCGGGTGTGACGCCGGTGACGGCGGAGCCGACGGCCTCGACGACGCCCGCGCCCTCGTGGCCGAGGACCCCGGGCAGCGGGAAGGGAAGTCCGCCGCTCGCCACACCGAGGTCGGTGTGGCACAGGCCGGTGGCGACCATGCGGACCAGCGCCTCGTGCGGGCCGGGTTCGTCGAGGACGACGTCGGAGAGGGTGAAGGGCGCGCCGCCGGACTCGACGACCGCGGCACGGGTGGTGGTGGGCATCGCAAGAGCTCCTTGACGACTGTCTCAGTCGAGCGAGACGACGACGGACTTGACCTTGGTGTAACCGGCGAGGGCCTCGGGCCCGTACTCGCGGCCGTAGCCGGAGTCCTTCACGCCGCCGAAGGGCACCGCGGGGTCGAGCATCGCCCAGTCGTTGACCCAGACGATGCCGGCCTGGAGCCGGTCGGCGACCCGGTGCGCGCGGGCGAGGTTGGTGGTCTGGACGCCCGAGGCCAGACCGTAGGGGGTGGAGTTGGCGAGGGCCACGGCCTCGTCCTCGTCGTCGAAGGGCTGCACGGTGAGGACCGGGCCGAAGATCTCCTCCTGGATCACCCGGGAGTCGTTCGACAGGTCGGCTATGACGGTCGGCTTGTAGTAGTAGCCGCCGTCCAGGTCGAGCCGCTCGCCGCCGCAGACGATCCGGGCGCCCTCCTTGCGGGCCAGGGCGACGTACTCCTCGACCTTCTTCAGGTGCTTCTCGGCCGCCATCGGGCCGATGACGGTGGCCGGGTCGCGCGGGTCGCCGACCGGTACGCCGGGTACGGCCTCGGCGAGGATGCCGAGCAGCGTCGGGTACACCGAGCGGGCCACCAGCAGGCGCGGGCCGCCCATGCAGAACTGGCCGGTGTTGAAGACGAAGCCCTTGATGACCGCGCCCACCGCCTTCTCCAGGTCGGCGTCCTCGAAGACGAGGTGGGCCGCGTTCCCGCCGAGCTCCATGGTGACGGGCTTGAGGGCCTCGCCGGCGACGCTCGCCACGTGCCGGCCGATCGCCGTGGAGCCCGTGAAGGCGACCTTGTCGACACCGCGGTGGCGCAGCAGCGCCTCGCCGGCCACCGGTCCGCTGCCGGTCACGACGTTGACCACGCCGTCGGGCACCCCCGCCTCCGTCAGCAGCCGGGCCATGTACAGGGCGCTCAGCGGGGTCTCGTCGGCCGGCTTGTGGACGACCGTGTTGCCGGCCGCCAGCGCGGGGCCGAGCTTGCTGCCGGCGAGGATCAGCGGGAAGTTGAACGGGGTGATCGCGGCGACCACGCCGAGCGGCTCGCGCCGGGTGTAGGCGAGGGCGTTCATGGGGGTGTCGCGCAGGGCGCCGTCCTGGCTCTGGGCGAGGTTGGCGAAGTATTCGTAGTCGTTGGCCGCGTTCGTCACGTCGACCGCGCCGCACAGCGTGATCGGCTTGCCGACGTCGAGGCTCTCCAGCGCGGCGATCTCGTCGGCGTTCTCTCGGATCAGCTGGGCGACGCGGTGCAGCACCCGGCCCCGCTCGCGGCCGCTCAGGCCGGACCAGGCGCCGTCGTCGTAGGCCTCGCGGGCGGCCCGCACGGCCGCGTCGACGTCGGCCGGGCCCGCCTCCGCGACGGTGGTGACGACCGTGCCCCGGGACGGGTCGACCACCTCGGTGCGCGCCCCGTCGGCGGCCTCGCGCCACTGTCCCCCGATGAACAGCTGTCCGGGTTCCCTCTCGAAGGTGGTCATCGCCGCTCCTCAGCGTCGTCGCCAAGATTTCAACAAACAGGATTCCTGTTGGTTCGCAGTCTCATTACAGACAGGTTTCCTGTCAATGGTCTAACCTGCCTCCATGCTCGACGCACAGGTGACCAAGGCGCCCCCTTCCCTGCTCTACATGGTCAAGCAGGTGGAGCTCGTCGTGCGCTCCCACCTGGACGACCTGGTCAGGCCCTCCGGGATCACCGCTCTGCAGTACACCGCGCTGACCGTCCTGGAGCGGCACGACGGACTGTCGGCGGCCCAGCTGGCACGCGACTCCTTCGTCACCGCGCAGTCCATCGCCGACCTCGTCCGCTCCCTCGAAGGCCGCGGTCTGGTGCGCCGGGAGCGCAACCCCCGCAACCGCCGCGAGCTGCTGATTCTGCTCACCGACGCCGGGCGGGAGCTGCTCTCACAGTACGCCGGGCCCGTCCGGGAGCTGGAGGAGCGGATGGTGCGCGACCTGACGGCACACCAGACCGAGCAGTTCCGCCAAGCCCTGATCAAGGCCTGGCACGCCCTGTCGTAGCCCGGGGCACCCTGTCGTGCCCCGAGGCGCACGCCCGGAATCACGCCTGCGCTCACGCCCGCGCACGCCCCCGCGCGAACCTCGGCCAACTCGGCCGCAATTCAGAGACATATGTCAATCGAACATGCTCAAATTCACTCGTTGGAGGGTAACTTGCAGGGCGGGGAACGGTTCTGAGGACCGCGGCCCCTCCCCACGCACGGAGCAGGCTGGAGGCGATCTCGTCGTGCGGCAGGAACCTGCACCGCTCACCCGGCATCTGCGCGTCCGCCAGGAACGGGGACACACGGTGCTGGAGTTCCGCGGCGAGATCGACCTCGCCGCGGCCACGGAGATCGCCCCGCACCTGGACCGGGAGACGAACCGCCGCGCCGCCCGGGTCGTGATCGACCTCAGCCGGATCGAGTTCTTCGACTGCTCGGGCCTGCGGCTGCTGTACCGGGCCAGGAGCCGGGTGCTCGACCGGGAAGGGCAGCTCCTCCTCGTCTGCGCCCACCCTCTGACACTGCGCGTCCTGCGGATCACCGGCCTGTCCCGGCTGCTGCCCCCGCAGCCGACGCTGGACGCGGCCCTGGAGCAGCCGGAGGCGGCCTCCGGCCCGGTATGACGCCCGCGTGCGCCCCGCGGTGCTTCCGCTGACGTCCTCCTGTCCTCAACCCGCCGGTCTGGCAAGGCCCGTGACGGGCATCCGGACAGTAGGAAGGAGGGCCGTCGCATGACGACTCCCGTCAAGCGTCTCCCCCGGCGCGTGCCCGGCTGGGCGAAGGTGGTGGGCGCCCTCGTGCTGGTGCTCGTCGTGTTCTTCGCCGGGATCCGGCTGAGCGTGATCCCGGGTCTGAAGGACCTGTTCGGCACCGAAACGCACGACCGGTCCGGCCCCGCGCTGCTGAAGTCCATCCAGGACCTCAGCCGTTACGACGCCGCCTCCGGCAACTTCCAGGTCGTCGTGGACCTGGAGAAGGACGCCAAGTTCCTCCCCGACGCGATCCGCGGCACCCGCACCCTGTACGTCGGTGCGGGCACCGTCGACGCCTACGTCGACCTGGGCAAGGTCGGCGACGACGACGTGCAGGTCAACGGCGACCGCACGTCCGCCACGCTCCGGCTGCCGCACGCGCGGCTGGGCAAGCCGGCCCTGGACCCCGACCGTTCCTACGCGGTCTCCAAGCAGCGCGGTCTCCTCGACCGCCTCGGCGACCTCTTCTCGGACAACCCGGGCGGCGAACAGGCCGTGCAGAAACTCGCGGTACGGCACATCGGCGACGCGGCGAAGGAGAGCGAGCTGACCGCCCGCGCCGAGGGCAACACCAGGGGCATGCTCGAAGGTCTGCTGCGTTCCCTGGGCTTCGAGGAGGTGCGCGTCTCGTACGGGAGCTGATCAGCTCCCGAGGATTCCGGGCAGGGCCAGCGCGCCCAGCAGCGTGGTGCCCACCAGCAGCCACGCGACGTAGTCCCCGACGTGCCCGGACTGCAGGCGCCGCAGCGCCGGCGCACGGTCCGGCGCGGCGAACAGCCGCGGCCGGGTGACGGCCACCGCCGCGAGGGCGAGCGCCAGCGCGGTGGACACGAGGCCGAGCAGGACGCCGAGCGGGGTCCAGTGCACGGAGACGTGCACCAGGCCGCCGGTTCCGGCCTCCTGCACGGCATGCCCCACCGTGCCGCCGAAGCCGGGGACCACACCGACGGCGAGGGATCCGGCGAGCAGCACCGCCGGGACGGCCGTCATGGTGTCCGGGACCCGGCTCAGCCGCTGCCGGGTCTCGGGCGCCTCGCCGGAGCCGGTGGTCTCGTACGCGTCCCCTTCCTCCGGCCGGGGACCGAGGCCGAGGAACACGCGCGCGGCGACCCGCAGGACGGCCCCGGCGGTCACCGCGCTCGCCAGGACGTACAGCACGGTGAGCGGGCCGCCCACGGCCTCCTCGGTGACCGACTTGCCGAGCGCCGTGCCGAACGGCGGCAGTCCGGCGAGGCCGAGACCGCCCGCGACGAACAGCACGGCCACTCCGCGCAGCCGCCGGGCCCGGCCGTACAGCGCGTGCTCGTCGACCGAGCCGTACCGGTCGAGGAGGATGCCCGTGCAGGCGAACAGCGCCGCCTTCACACCGGCGTGTCCCAGGATGTAGAGGGCGACCCCGTCGTCCGCCTCCGGGGTGAGGGTGCCGATGCCGGTGAGGAACAGCCCCATGTGGGCGACGGTCGAGTAGGCCAGCAGCCGTTTGATGTGCCGCTGGTACCAGCACATGACCGCGCCGACGACCGCCGTCAGCACGCCGAGCGCCACCAGGGCCCGCTCCACGTCGGCGGCGGGCAGCCCGCCCGGCCCGGAGAAGACGGTGTCGTAGGTCCGCCACACGCCGAAGGCGCCGAGCTCCACCATGACGCCCGACAGCAGCATGCAGACCGGGGTGGGGGCCACGGCGTGCGCGTCCGGCAGCCAGAAGTGGAACGGGACGGCCGCGCCCTTGACCAGCAGCCCGGTCAGGACCAGGACGAATCCCGCGAGGACCACCGCGTCGGGCGGACCGTGCGCGTCCAGCACCCGCCCGATCCGCGTCATGCCCAGCTCGCCGGTGCGGGCATACAGCAGCCCGATGCCCATCAGCATCGCGTACGCGCCCAGCGAGTTGACGACGCCGAAGGTCAGCGCGCCCTGCACGGCCCGGGCCTCCTCGACCCGGTGGCCGGTCAGCGCGTAGGCGACGACGCTCATCAGCTCGAACCACACGAACGCGTTGAACAGGTCGCCCGCGATCGCGAAGCCGCACATGCCCGCCTGGAAGAGCAGCAGCAGCGCCGGGAACGATCCGGTGTGCCCGCGCGGCGGTTCGTCGAAGTAGTGCCAGGAGTACACCAGGGCGGCCAGGGTCAGCGTCGAGGCGAGCGCGGCCATGCCGAGCCCCGGCCCGTCCCCCACCAGGACGATCCCGACGCTCTCGCCGCGCACGGGCACCCAGCCGCCCACCCACTCCGCCTGCGGTGGCGGGGAGTCGAGCAGGAGCACGACCGCGAGCACCGCGGTTCCGGCGGAGACCGCGCAGCCGGCGGACTCGGCGGCGGCCCGGGGCACGCGACGGCCGGCGGCGGCCAGCAGGGCGGCCCCGAGCAGCGGGACGGCGACGAGGAGCGGCAGCAGGTGGTGCATCAGCCGCGCAGCTCGGAGAGTTCGTCGGGGTCGACGGTGCCGTGCCGCTTGGACACCTGCACGACGAGGGCGAGGAGCAGTGCGGTGACGGTGGCGCCGACGACGACGTCGGTGAGGGCCAGGGCCTGCACGACCGGGTCGACGACCGGCCGTGCGCCGGGCTTCAGGTCGGAGAAGACGGGCGCGGTGGCCCCGTCCCGGTAGCCGACGGCCAGCAGCAGCACATAGGTGGCGGACTGGCACACCGACAGACAGCCGACGGCGTGGATGAGATTGCGGCTGGTGGCCAGGCCGTAGCAGCCGGCCAGGAAGACCCACGCGGCGACCAGGTAGGCGAACACGTCCATCACAGCGGCCTCACGTTCCGCTCTCCTCCTCGATCTCGACGGCCTGGTCCAGGAAGCGGGCGAGCAGCACGACGACGGCGCAGGCGACCTCCATGCCGACGGCGGCGTTGAGCAGCGGGACGGTGCCGCCGGAGGACAGGGTGTTGAAGGTGCCGTGCGGCAGCAGCGTGTTGGCGAGGAAGGCGGCGCCGCCGAGCAGCGCGGCGACGCCCGTGACGAGGTAGGCGCAGACGGCGACCCCGTCGCCCACCTCGTACAGTGCGACCGGCCGGACGCGTTCCAGGGCGCGGTAGTCGGCGCCCAGGTACAGCAGGTGCAGGGCGGTCGCGGCGGCCACGCCGCCCTGGAAGCCGCCGCCGGGGCTGAGCTGCCCGTGCGCGATGACGTACAGGCCGGTGAGCAGGGCGACGGGCAGCACGAGCAGGGCGTAGCGGCGTACGGGCAGGGCGACCTCGGCGGGTTCGGGCCGGGCGCGGTGCTCGTCGCGGGTCTGGCGCAGCAGGACGACGCAGCCGAGCACGGCCGCGAACAGGATGGTCAGTTCGCCGAGGGTGTCGAAGGCCCGCTGGTCGAAGTTGACGGAGGCGATGGTGTTGGCGGTGCGGTGGGCCAGGGACGCCTCGACGGCGCGGTCGCCGTAGGGGTGGTGGTCACCGCCGAAGGCCGGCAGGCCGAGGCAGGCCGCGACGAGCAGCGCGGCGACGCCCGCGCCGCCCACGGCGAGCAGCCACAGCCGCGTGCGGGGGCTCACTTCCCGCTCCCCTCGCGTTGCCCGCGCCGTCTCACCTTGCGGACCGTCAGCAGCAGCAACAGCGGCGTGAGCGCGGAGCCGACCGCGAGTTGCGACAGTCCGACGTCGGGGGCCTGGAGCACGGTGAACAGCACGGCGAGCACGACACCGAGGACGGACAGCACGAGGGCCTGGCGGACGGGGTCGCGGGTGGTCACGGCCACGGTCGCACAGGCCGCCACCAGCACCAGCGCGACGGCGATCACGGCTTCGTCCACGGCTGCCCTCTCCCCTGCCCGGCGCTATACACGACCGGCCCCTCCGGCCCCTCCGGTCAGCGCCCGCGAGGCGACGAGGTTGCCGCCGATCAGCAGGGCGCCGGTCACCAGGAGCTTCGCCATCGCCCGGCCCGGCCCCGTGACCGCGCACAGCGCCAGCACGACCACGGCCCCGAGGCCGGCCGCCGCCCAGGTCACGCCCCGGGCGCGGGGCGGGTCCTCGGCCAGTTCGCCGGCGAGCAGCCGGGCGAAGACGAGCGTGCCGACCGGGCCGAGCAGGGCGAGAACGAGGGCGAGATCGACGTAGGAGGGGCGGTCGTAGCCCTGCGCGAGGAGCAGCAGGCCCGGGCAGGCCACCGCGGTGGACAGGTTCTGGGCGACGACCCGGCGCCGCAGCGGTCCGGTGGCGACGCCCCACAGGGACGCCGTCAGGCCGGCGGCGAGGGTGAGCGTCGCGGCGAGGATCCAGCCGTTCACCGTCCGGCCACCGCCCGTCGCGCGGCCCGCGCCGCGAGCGCCCCGAGGAGGGCCGCGCCCGCGCCGACCGCGAGTTCCAGCGGGTCGACGGTGGAGATGAAGACCAGCCACAGCGCGGTGAGCGCGGCCCACCACAGCGGTACCTCTGCCACGGCGAGGAGCGTCGTACGCCGGTTCACACGCCACCTCCACGGGCGCTGATCGTTGTGGCGGTCATCCAAGCACCGCCCCGGCCGCGGGACGCGACGGCGCGCGGCGGCTCCCAGGGCGGAGTGCCCCCGCGGACGGCGGGGAAACCGTGTCCGGGAACGGCCCCCGGCGGCATCGTCGGCGCACCCGGGGGTAACCGCTTTATCACCCAGGGAAGTTGAAGACTGGAGGACAAAATGGCCGGTGCAGCCTCACGTCCCCGTACGGCCGGCTCCGGCCGCGAGCGACACCAGCTGCCGCTGCCCGTGCGGCTGCTGGCGATGCTGTGCGCCTTCGCGTTCATGGTGGCCTTCGCCGTGGTGCTGGCCCGGCTCACGCTCCAGCCGTCGCCCGCGTCGGAGGCGCTGACCCACACCAATCTGCACCCGGGGCGCTCCCTGAGGGCCTATCTCGAACAGCCGGAACTGCGGGACGCCGTCCGGCAGATCGGCGGCAACATCCTGCTGGGCGTCCCCTTCGGCGTCCTCGTGCCCGTCGTCGCCCCGCGCACCCGCGGCATCCTGCGCGTGCTGCTACTGACCGCCGTGGTGATGCTGCTGGTGGAGTTCGCCCAGGGCGCGCTGGTCACCGGCCGCGCCTTCGACGTCGACGACGTCATCCTGAACACCGGGGGCGCGCTGATCGGTTACCTGCTCCTGGGCCGCCGCCTGAGCCGCGCGGTCCACGCGCGCCGGCCCCGCGGCGTACGGACGGGGAAGAAGCCGGCGCCCGAAAAGTCCTAGCGCACGGTCGAGACCTGGTGCACGGTCGACTCGGTGCACGGTCGAGGCCTAGTGCACGGTCCAGGTGAACTTGTCGCCGCCGACCCAGCGGACCACGTCCGGATCGTCCAGGTCATGGACCGTGATGCCGAACGCGGCGGCGGCCGACAGTACGTCGATGACGGCCTTGGCCTCACCGACCACCTGGCCGTCGATCTGCACGATCCGGAACGGCGGTGTGCCCGGCTGCACCCCGAGCACCATGATCCGCGGGTGGGACATGTACGGGCTCGCGCTTTCGGTCATGCATCGAGCCTAGAGCGCAACCGGCGGTAGTGCCGGGTCCAGCCGCCGACCGGAGGGGCCGGACCGCTCAGGGGCGGCGCCAGTCGTCGCTCGTCAGGTGCGAGCCGGCCTGCGGGCCCATCCGGAGCATGCCGCCGTCGACGCTCCAGGAGGCGCCGGTGACGTACGAGGCGTCCGGGCCGGCGAGGAAGGCGATGACGGCGGCGACCTCGCGGGCGTCGCCGGGCCGGCCCAGCGGCACGCCGGGACGGCTCTCGGTGTGCGGGTCGGTGTCCTCCTGCCCGGTCATGGGCGTGGAGATCTCGCCGGGTGCGACGGCGTTGACGGTGATGCGGTACTCCGCGAGTTCGAGCGCCATGACCTGCGTGAGCAGACCGAGACCGCCCTTGGCGGCGCAGTACGGGGCGGCGCCCACGCGCGGCTGGTGCTCGTGGACGGACGTGATGTTGACGATCCGCCCGCCGTCGCCCTGCCTGATCATGTGCCGGGCCGCCTTCTGCCCGCACAGGAACGGCCCGACCAGATCGACGTCGAGGACCTCGCGCACGTCGGACAGCTCCAGGTCGAGGAAGGGCGTCATGGTGCCGGTCCCGGCGTTGTTGACCAGCACGTCGAGACGGCCGAGGCGCTCGCACAACTCGTCGACGGTGTCGGCGGCGTCGGGCAGCCGGGTGAGGTCCATCCGGGCGACCTCGGCCCGCCGCCCGTGCGCCCGGACCTCCTCGGCCGTCTCCTCCGCTCCCTTGTGGTCGCTGTGCCAGGTGATGCCGACGTCCATGCCCGCCTCGGCGAGCCGTACGGCGGTGGCCCTGCCGATGCCGGAGTCGGCGCCGGTGATCACGGCGACCTTGCCGGGGGGTGCGGTGGGGTCGGGCATGGCGGCCTCCTCGTCGGCGCGTTCGGGACGAGGCATCGCAGTACCCGGGTGCGTACCGGGCAAACCGCGCGCCCGTCGTGCGGCCCGCCGGGCGCTGGGGAACCCTTGAGGTGGAGGTGGCGATGGACCCCGTCGAGGCACTGGACCGGATCGCCTTCCTGCTGGAGCGGTCCCTGGCACCGACCTACCGCGTGCGCGCCTTCCGTACGGCGTCCCGGGTGCTGAAGGAGCTGGGCGAGGACGAGGTGCGCCGGCGGGCGGACGCCGGGTCGCTGGAGTCGCTCAAGGGGGTCGGGCCGAAGACCGCGCAGGTGGTACGGGAGGCACTGGCCGGTGAGGAGCCGGGCTATCTGCGCAAGCTGGAGGGCGAGGCGAAGGAGCCGCCTGCCGTACGGGGCGGCGAGCGGCTGCGGGCGCTGCTGCGCGGCGACTGCCATCTGCACTCCGACTGGTCGGACGGCGGCAGTCCGATCGAGGAGATGGGCCGGGCCGCGGCGGCGCTGGGGCACGAGTGGGCGGCGCTGACCGACCACTCGCCGCGTCTGACGGTGGCCCGGGGGCTGTCGGCCGAGCGGCTGCGGGAGCAACTGGACGTGGTGGCGGAGCTGAACGAGACCTGGACGCCGTTCCGGCTGCTGACCGGCATCGAGTGCGACATCCTCGAGGACGGCTCCCTCGACCAGGAGCCGGAGCTGCTGGACCGGCTCGACGTGGTGGTGGTGTCGGTGCACTCCAAGCTGCGGATGGACGCCCGGTCGATGACCCGGCGGATGGTGGCCGCGGTCCGTGATCCGCACTCGGACGTGCTCGGGCACTGCACGGGGCGGCTGCTGACCGGGCGGGGGCGGCCGGAGTCGGAGTTCGACGCGGACGCGGTGTTCGCGGCGTGCGCGGAGACGGGCACGGCATTGGAGATCAACAGCCGGCCGGAGCGGCTCGACCCGCCGCGGCGGCTGCTGCGCCGGGCCGTGGACGCGGGGGTGCTGTTCTCGGTCGACACCGACGCGCACGCGCCGGGGCAGCTGGACTGGCAGATCAACGGGTGTGCGCGGGCGGAGGAGTGCGGGGTGCCGCCGGAGCGGGTGGTGACCACGTGGTCCCTGGAAGAGCTGCTGGCCTGGACCCGTGAGCGGCGGGTGCCGTCCGGCGTGGCGGGCGGCTGAGGTGGTACCCGGTCGGGCCGGAGAGTGGGCTGAGAGGAAGGGATCGTACGCATGGCGAAGGCGGAACGGGCTGCCGTGTTCGACGTCGACGGCACACTGGTCGACACGAACCACCTGCACGTCGTGACGTGGTGGGAGGCCTTCCGGCAGGCGGGCCACGACGTGCCGATGCACGCCGTTCACCGGGCCGTGGGCCTGGCCTCCACCGACCTCGTCGCGCACCTGCTCGGCGAGGACCGGGACACGGACCAGGACGCGGCGATCAGCGCCGCGCACAAGGCGCTGTACGGGCAGTACTTCGACCGGTTGCCCGCGCTGCCCGAGGCGGGGGCGCTCCTGCGGCGGCTGCACCGGGACGGCTGGGCCGTGGTACTGGCCACCTCCGCCGGTGGCGCCGAGCTGAGCGCGCTGCGCCGGGCGATCGACGCGGACGAGGCCATCACCGCCACGGCCAGCGCCGACGACGTGGAGGAGGGCAAGCCCGCGCCCGAGCCGGTCGAGCACGCCCTGGAGCTGGCCGGGGTGCCGGCGGAGCGTGCGGTCTTCGTCGGCGACACCGTGTGGGACATGCGGGCGGGCAGCCGCGCCGGGGTGCGCTGTGTGGGCGTCCTGTGCGGCGGCATCCCGCGCACCGACCTGGAGAAGGCCGGCGCGGACGCGGTCTACGCCGACCCCGCGCACCTTCTGTCGTCCCTGCGGGACAGTCCGCTGGCATGAGGCGGCGTGAAACCCCCGGTCACGCGGATACTCGCAGCGCATGACGCGTGTGAGGAGTGTGGTTCGACGGGCGGCTCACGCCTTCGGCCGCCGAAAGGACGAAGCCGCGACAACGAACGACACCGGCCCCTCCCGGGGGTCGACCCGGGGGACGGGACCCGACAGGACGACAGACAACCCGTCGGCCAGAGAGACGGGACCCGACGAGACGAGTGACAGCCAGGTATCGCGGGAGGCACGGCCGGACGCGGCGACGACGGACGACGCGTCGGCCCGGGAGGCGGGGGCCCACCGAGCGACAGACAGCCGGACAGCCGAGAAGGCACCGCCCCGCAAAGCAACGGACACGCAGACGACCCAGGAGGCACCGCCCGACAGCCGGGAAGACCGGGAGGACCGGGAGACCCGGGCCCGCAGCGCCGTGGACAGCCGGGTGGCCGCCAATGCCCTGCGGGAGCGGATGGAGGACCTCGGGCACGGCGTCCGCTCCGTGCGGCCGCTGGACGCCGTTCGGCGGGAGGCGCGGCGGGTCGTGGAGGCCGTGCGGGCCGCCTGGCGGGAGCCCGGGCGGGAGCGGGACCTGGTCGTCCAGTCGTTGAAGGCCGCCGCGGCGGCGGTGATCGCCTGGCTGGTGGGCGGCGTCTGGATGGGCGACCCGCTGGCCCTGATGGCGCCGTGGGTCGCACTGGTGCTGGTGCAGGCCACCGTCTACAGCTCGCTCGTCCAGGGCGCACGGCAGTTCGGCGCGATCTGCGTCGGCACCGTGCTGGCCTCGGCGACGCTGGCCCTCACCGGCGACACG
This sequence comes from Streptomyces africanus, assembly GCF_030816955.1. Classification (NCBI taxonomy): domain Bacteria; kingdom Bacillati; phylum Actinomycetota; class Actinomycetes; order Kitasatosporales; family Streptomycetaceae; genus Streptomyces; species Streptomyces africanus. The sequence continues at coordinate 539,867 of NZ_JAUSYP010000001.1, forward strand.
ACGGGCGCGCTCGCCCTGTCCGTCCCCGTGCTGATGTTGCTCTCGAACTGGCCCCGCTTCGGCGACCAGGGCATCTACGCGGCGACCACGGCGCTGTTCACCCTCACCTCGGGCATGGCCGGCCTGGCCGGCGTCGGGCACCGGGTGGGGCAGGCGGCGCTCGGCGCGGTCATCGGCGTCGCCGTCAACGCGCTCGTGCTGCCGCCGATCCATCTGCGGGACGTCCGGGAGAACCTCGCGACCCTCGCCCGGGAATCGGGCGACGTGCTGCGCTCAATCGCCGCGGACCTGCACGAGGGCGACTGGGACGCACAGACCGCCGCCGGCTGGCTCAACGCCTCGGCACGGCTGGAGCACCATCTGGAGGCGTTGCGCTCGGCGCGCCGCTGGAGCCAGGAGAGCCTGCGCCTGACCTACGGCCCGCTGCGCGCCCTGCACCGCGTTCCGCACATGCCCCTGCCGCCGCCGGACGAGGACGAACGCCTCAGCCGTGTCACCGGGCACGTCACCGCCCTGACCCGGGCCCTCGCGGTGGCCGTGGACGGCAACCGCACGCCCGCCCCGCCCGAGGGCGCGGCCCTTCGCTCGTACGCGGATCTGCTGGACATGCTCGGGGAGGTCTGCAACACGGAGGCCGACCGCCTGCTCAACGGCAGCGCGGATCCCCGCCCGGACGACGACAGGGAGGAGAGGATGCGGGAGCTGCACCGGTACTTGCAGGAAAGGCTGCGGGAGCACGCCGGGCTGGGCGCCGAGCACACGGCGGTGCTCGGCACACTGCTGCTCCAGGCCGAGAACCTGTGGGTAGAGATCCTCCCGGAGCACGAGGAGCGGTGACACACATCACCGGGAAACAGGTCCGAGCCCGGAACACCCAGAGGTAGTTCCCCGTTGAACGACATGTGGGTGCGGAGGGGACGGTGTCCCCGGGCCGTACGTCCACCTCCTGAGCCGCCCCGGCCGTGATTCCCCCGTCCGGCCGGGGCTTTCCTCTGCCCGCGCGCGATCGGCTGCCCCGGTGCGTTCGCCCCGACTCGGGTACTCGGTCCTCTCCGAGGACGGTCGCGGCCGAGAGGAGCGGATGGTGAGCAGCGGAACAGGCATGAGGGTCGTCGTCACGGGCGCCACCGGCAACGTGGGCACCAGCGTCGTGCGCCTCCTCTCGGAGGATCCGGAGGTCACCTCCGTGCTGGGCCTGGCGCGGCGGATCCCCGACTGGTCGCCGCCGAAGACGGACTGGTCGGCGGTCGACCTGGCCTCCGAGGAGGCTGATCTGGTCGAGCAGTTCCAGGGCGCCGCCGCGGTGGTCCATCTGGCCTGGGCGTTCCAGCCGACGCACGACCCGGCGGCGACCTGGCGCACCAATGTGCTCGGCAGCATGCGGGTGTTCGAGGCGGTGGCCGAAGCGGGCGTGCCGGCGCTGGTGCACGCCTCGTCGGTCGGCGCGTACTCGCCGGGCCCGAAGGACCGGGCGGTGGACGAGTCGTGGCCGACGCACGGCTGGCCGGACGCCGCGTACTGCCGGGAGAAGGCCTATCTGGAGCGCGCGCTGGACACGTTCGAGCGCGACCACCCCGAGACGCGGGTGGTGCGGATGCGGCCCGCCTTCCTCTTCAAGCGGCAGTCCGCGAGCGAGCAGCGCCGGATCTTCGGCGGGCGTTTCCTGCCCGGCCCGCTGGCCCGCCCGGAGCTGCTGCCCTTCCTGCCCGACATCCCGGGGCTGCGGGTGCAGGCGCTGCACACGGACGACGCGGCGAACGCGTACCGGCTGGCCGTGCACTCCGACGCCCGGGGTGCCTTCAATCTGGCGGCCGAGCAGTCGGTCGACGCACAGGTGCTGGGCGAGATGCTCGGTGCGCGCCCGGTGCGGCTGCCGCGCACCGCGGCCCGTTCGGCGATCGCCGCCGCCTGGGGCCTGCACCTGCTGCCCGCCTCCCCGCACCTGTTCGACGCGGTGCTGCGGCTGCCCCTGATGGACTGCACGCGTGCGCGTGCGGAACTCGGCTGGCGGCCTGAGCACACGGCGACGGAGGTGCTTCAGGAGTTCCTCCAGGGCCTTCAGCAGGGCGCGGGCGCACGCACGGAACCGCTGCGGGGCCGCAAGGTGGGCTGACCGCGGGTCCCCCGGCCAGGACGACCGATGGCCGCAGCCGGCCCCCACGGTCGGCTGCGGCCATCGGCGCTCACACCGCCGGAGCGCTGAACGGCGCTCCGGCGGAGGATCAGGCGGAGGACTCGTCCGGCGCCGGATGCTCGGGGTGGACGGTTCCCGAGCGCGGTTCGCCCTGCCGTCCCGTCCCCGCTTCGTCGGTGTCGGGGACGTCGTCGGCAGGCTCGTCGGCCTCGTCCTCGTCGTCCTTCCGGTCCTTGCCGGTGCCCGTGAAGCGCGGGGCGACCTCCCACGGGTCCTCGCCGGCGTCGGCCTGCTGGTCCGGCATGTCCCGCGGCACGGGGTCACCGTTCTCGCCGGGTCCTTCGAGGCGGTGGTCGGTCACGGCGTGCTCCCTTCACTGGTCCGGGCGCCACGCGAGTACCTCCGCGGTGACCTGAGAAACCTCAGCGCGGTGCCCGCTCCGGCAGGGTGTTCACGAGGTGAGCTCACAGGGAGGCCGGGACGCCCCCTCGATCTCGTCCAGGGCCGCGATCAGTTCCGGAGCGACCCTCTCCTGCACCCAGCGCTCCTGTTCCTCCCCGACCTCGCGCGGAATCGTCTCGGTGAGCATGATCAGGTACAGGTACGCGCGGTACAGGGCCAGCCGGAGGCGGGCGGGGGCGTCGAAACGGGCCCTGCCGTCGGCCTCCCGGTAGCCCGCCAGGAACGCCTCGTCCCGTTCGATGTCGCCCAGCAGCGCCAGGGAGACGAAGTCGGCCAGGGGGTCGCCCCAGAACATGCGCTCCCCGTCGATGAGGCCGCCGATGCGGGCGTCGCCGCCCGAGCGGTCGACCAGGATGTTGCCCCTCCACAGGTCGAAGTGCACGAGGCACGGGACGGTGACCTCGTCGAGGGCGTCGTACGCGGACCGGGCGGTACGGGCCACCGCGTCAACGGGGCGGGGCAGCCGCGCCCCGTAGCGCCGGGCGTCGTCGAGGACGGCGTCGAACATCGTCGTGAACGCGGTCCGCCAGTCGGGGGCCAGCGGGCCGAGGGCGCCGGAGGGATAGCCGAAGCCGGGGCCCGTCACGCGGTGCAGCAGGGCCGTCTGGCGGCCCAGCTCCGTGCGCAGCGCGGTCTGTTCCGCGTCGGTGAGCGAGCCGTCCCAGGAGTCGCCGGGGCAGGCCGTCATCAGCAGGAAGTCGTCCCCCATGGACACGAGCTGCGGTGCGGTGACTCCGGCGCGGGCGGCCGAGCGGTAGAACTCGGCCTCCGAGACGAGGAGCCGGCGCTCGTGGCGGAGGCCGGGGGTGGCCGCCGCGGGCGGGACCTTCAGCACGTAACGGGTGCCGTCGGTGAGGCGGAGTTCCTCGACGGTGTTGTACGTGCCGCCGGTCAGCGGGGCGAGGTGGGCGAGGCGGCCGGGGTCCAGGCCCGCCGCCTCCAGGATGTGCCGGGCCCGTTCCCAGGAGTCCACCACCGTGCGCCCACCTCGCCCTTCGCCTTCGGTCAGCCGGCCGCGTACACGTCCTCGACGTAACGCCCGTCCGCGACCAGCCCGTCGAGCCACTGTTCGGCGGCCGTCTCGTCGGCGCCCGGCGTGTGCTTGCGGTACAGGGTACGGAACGCCTCCCGCACTCCGGGCGCCATCCGCGAACCGTCCCCGCAGACGTACACCCGCGCCCCGGCGGTCAGCAGGGCCCAGACCTCCTCGGCCTCGGCGGCGATGCGGTGCTGCACGAACCGCACCTCGCCCTCGGGCGCCTCGCTGAAGGCGGGGCGGAGCGAGACGGCTCCGGCCCTCTCGGCGGCGCGCAGTTCGCCCGCGTGCAGGAAGTCGGCGTCGGGCGCGTCACAGCCGAAGTAGCAGACGGCCGGGGCGAGTTCGGCGCCTCCCGCGAGGGCCGCCGCGCGGTCGGCGATGGCGCCGCGGAACGGGGCGAGGCCGGTGCCGGCCGCGATCATGACGACCGGTGCGGATCCGCCGGTGGCGTCGATGCGGAAGGCCTCGCGGCACGGCTGCACGCGCGCGTACACCGTGTCGCCGGTCTGGAGGGTGGTGAGGTGTCCGGAGCCGGTGCCCCGGTAGAGGCCCCTGCCGGAGCGGGCCGGCGCCTCCAGCAGCGAGACCATCAGGTCCACGTGGCCGGGGTCGACGGCGGGCGAGGAGGAGATGGAGTAGTGGCGGGGGCGCAGCGGGGTGAGGAGGTCGAGGAGCTGCGGCCAGTTCAGGGCGCCGCGCAGGGCCGGGTGGTCCTCGAGGATCTCCACTAGGGTGCGCGGGTCGTCGGTGAGGGCGGCCAGAGCCGTGCGCTCCGGCGGGCAGGGGTTGGCGGCGGCGAGGGCGGCCAGCTGCCCGGCGCTGGGGCGCTCCTGCAGCTCCACGTGGTGGGTGAGGAGCTGCCGTACCGTCACGGGCCGGTCGACGGCGATGCCGTCGCGGCGCGGGCGGGTGGCGCGGATGTCCAGGACGGTGTCGAGGTCGGTGCCGAGCGCGGCGGCGGCGCGGGTGACGAGGTCCGGGGGGTTGGCGGGCAGCACGGTGAGGTGGTCGGCCGTGCGGTAGGTGACGCCGTCCGGGAGCGCGACGCGGAGGAACCGCTTGCGGCGTGTGTAGCCGGGCGCGGTGAGGTCGTACGCCTCGGTGACCCGCATGGGGACGAGCTCGTGCCGCTCGGCGAGGGCGTCCAGCGGGCCGCCGGTGAGGGTGCGGACCTCGTAGGCGGCCGTTGGCTCGGGCTCCGGGGTCGTGGCGTCCGGGTCTCCGTACCGCTCCAGCAGGGCGGTGCGGAGGTCCGCCGTGAACTCCCGGACGGTGCCGGTGAGGTCGCCGGAGGCGTCGGCGGCGGCGCGCTCCAGCAGCCGGGCGGCGCCGGACTCCGCGAGGCGCTCGTCGATGGAGGTGGGGACGTGCTGGTAGGTCGCGGCCCAGTTGCGGTCGCCGACGCCGAGGACGGTGTAGGTCACGCCGGACAGGTCGTGGGTCTCCTCCAGCCAGGCGGCGAAGGCGGTGGCGTCGTCGGTGGGGCGGCCGTTGTAGGAGGCGGCCGTGATGACGACGGGCCGGTCGGTGGGCAGGCCGCCCGCGTAGGCGTCCAGGGGTGCCACCTGGGTTTCGCAGCCGATCGCGGCGGCTTCGTCGGCGAGCTGGGCGGCGAAGTCGCGGCAGGTGCCGTAGTTGCTGCCGTGCAGGAAGAGGGCGGCGGTGCCGGGGCGGACGCGGGCGGGCAGGCCCTGCGGTTCGGCCGACCGGGAGTCCCGGACCGGGGCGGCGCCGGGCAGCGGCGCGTGGGCGCGGTCGGCGGGCGTGCGCGGGGTGAGCGTGAGGGTGAAGCCCTCGGGCTTGAGGGTGAGGGTCTCCTTGACGTGGAGCCGGTAGTCGGCGTGGTCGCTCAGCCGGTAGCGGTGGACGAGCATGGCCAGCAGCATCGTCGCCTCGTGCAGGGCGAACTGCCTTCCGATGCAGGCGCGTTCCCCGGTGCCGAACGGCTTGAAGGCGTGCACCGGGCGCTCGGCCTCCGCCTCGGCCGTGAAGCGGGAGGGGTCGAACAGCTCGGGGTTGTCGCCCCAGACGGGCCGGCGGTGCAGCATCGGCGTGAGCACCAGGGCGGACTGCCCGGCGCGCAGCGGGATGCGGCCGCCGAGCAGCGTGTCCTCGCGGGCCTCCCGGGAGAACACGGCGGCGGTGGGCCACAGCCGGAGCGCCTCGTTGAGGACCTGGCGGGTGTAGGTGAGCCGGCCGATCTCGTCGTACGCGGGCTCGGGGTCGGCCTGGTCGCCCCACAGCTCGTCGACCTCGCGCTGCACCAACTGGAGCGCGGTCGGGTGCTTGGCGAGGTAGTACAGGGCGAAGGACATGGCGCCGGAGGTGGTCTCGTGGCCGGCGATGAGGAAGGTGATGACCTGGTTGCGGATGTTGGCGGCGTCGAGGGTGCTGCCGTCGGCGGGGTGCTCGGCGGTGAGCATGAGGCCGAGCAGGTCGTCGGCCTGGCTCTGGTCGGTGCCGGTGCGGGCGGCGATGACCTCGTCGACGACCCGGGCGAGATAGGCGGAGTCCTCGCGGAAGGCCGCGTCCGCCGCCGAGTAGTCCCGGCCCGGGACACGGGCGAGGCGGGTCATGCTCCACTCCAGGCAGCGGACCATCGACTCGACGAAGGGGTGCGGCTCGGAACGCTCGAAGGAGCCGAAGTCGTAGCCGAATCCAGCGAGTCCGATGGTGTCGAGCGTCATGCGCGTCATGTCGCCGGGCACGTCGACGGGGTGTCCGGCGCGGGCGTCGCGGTCCCAGGACGCGATGAGCCTGCGGGCCACCTTCAGCATCACGGGGTGGTAGGTCCGCATGGAGCCGAGCGCGAAGGCGGGCATGAGGATGTCGTGCGCCTTGGCCCAGTTGGGCTCGTCGTTGTACGCGGTGAACAGGCCGTCGGCGGCGAATTCGCGGACGTTCTCCAGGCCGGGCCCGATGTGCTTGGCGAACCGCTGCTCGTCCGCGAGTTCGGCCACGAGGTCCAGGTCGCCCACGAACAGGGTGTCGCGTCCGTACAGCCGCCGCACGAACACCGGCCCGTGCTCGCGCATCAGGTCCATGGCCTGCTGGATGGGCGCGTCGCCGGGTCCGGTGCCGGAGATGTCGGCGACGGGGACGCCGGGGAGGCCGTCTTGCGGCCGGGGGGTCTGTGCGGTGGGGCGCATGACGCGGCAACTGCCTTTCGCGGTACGGAAGTACTGCGGTCCAGCGTGATCCACGGGACCCGGCGGGCCGTGCCGCGGCCCTACATGATTGTGTAGTACAAGCAGATGCGTCGCTCTTGCGCGGGGGCGACCCGGCGTGGCAGGAGAAGCTCGTGGACCAGGCCCGGCAGGAGGCCGTGACATGGCGCAACCGCGCCCTGCTCCTCTTCGACCGGGTCGCGATGCCGGTCGCGGTGTGCGATGTGTACGGCGCGGTGCTGCTGGCCAATCCGGCGATGGCCGCGGAGTGCGGTACGACGCCGGGGCGGCTGCGCGGCCGTGACGTCCTGGACCTGTTCAGCCCGCGGGAGGCCACGCAGGTGGAGCGCATCGCCCAGGCCCTGCGCCTGCGGCACCGCTCGCGCTACCAGGTGTCGGTCTGCTGGGAGGCACCCGGCGGCGCGGAGCGGTACGGGGAGCTGACGGCGGACCCGGTGAGCGACACGGTCGAGGACACACCGGCGCTGCTGGTGATGCTGCGCGTGGAGGGCGAGCGCGCCCCCTCCACCGCCCCGCCCGCCGAGCAGGCCCGGGTCACCCCCATGGAGGCCCGCATCCTGGCCCTGCTGGCCGCCGGCGCCACCACGGCCCGGGCCGCCCGCGAGACCGGCCTCACCACCGACGGCGTCACCTACCACCTGCGCCGCCTGTCCTCCCGCTGGCACGCCGCCAACCGCACCCAACTGGTGGCCCGCGCCTATGCGCTGGGGGTGCTCACCCCAGGGGTCTGGCCGCCACAGGCCCCGGCCGCGGAGTAGGCGGTGCCCGCTCCCTCCGGGGCTCCGAAGCGGGCGAGGGTGTGCCACACCTTCTTCAGGTCCTGCAGGTCGTACCGCCCCGTCCGGGCGGCGTCGCCGATGGCCCGCGGGTCGACGAGGCCGTCCCGGGCGATCCGCGCGCCCAGTTCGGCGTACTCCCGGCCGCGGTAGTCGGCGTGGCGCCGCAGTCCGGCCACCGTGATCCGGTAGCCGGGGTGCCACTCGACGGGGCAGGGCAGGCGCCGGGCCGCGGCCTCGACCGGTGTGCCGCGGTAGCAGGCGTCGAGCACCAGTGCCTCCACGTCCCGGGCGAGGTCCACGCCGCCGTGGACGTGCGCCTCGATGTAGTCGTCGAGGGCGTCCCGCTCGTCCGCCTCGGCCAGCGCGATGAGCGACATGCCGGCCGCCACGCCGAAGTCGGCCGGCTCGGCCGCGCTGTCGGGGTAGCAGAACGTGGCGCGGGTCAGGACGCCGGCGCGCAGCCGGAAGTGCGAGGAGCCGAAGCGCGGCGCCGCGCCGACCACTTGCCGACGGAAGTTCAGGGCGCCGTACACGGGCCGCTCCTGGGCGGCCGCCTCGTCGTACGCCCCGCCGAAGATCCGGCTCTCCCAGCGCCACCGGTCGCCGCCGGGGCGGGCCGTGAGGCCGCCGTTGCTGGTGCCGGTGACGAACTGCGAGTGGTAGGCGCCGTCCCGGGCGAGCGCCACGAGAACGGGCACCTCGCCCGCCGACCGATCCGGGTGGAAGTTCAGCGTGATCCGCGTTCGCGGATCGACGGCGGGTCCTGACGAGCCGCCCGCCACATGGCGCAGCGCCGCCCGTGCGCGCGCCGACGCGCCCTGAGGAAAATCCACTGGCTCCCCATTCGTCGATGCTTTTACCCTGAACCCCGAAACCTAGGGCCCCTAGGTTTCGCCGACGACGACCAGGAGCCCTCCCATGAGATCACTCACCGAACAGGACATCCGCAACTCGTTTGTCAACTGCTCCAAGGGAGAGGCCAAGCGTCTGACCGTCCCGCGGGACCTCGCCGAGCGGCCCTGGGACGATCTCGACTTCCTCGGGTGGCGGGATCCGGGGGCGCCCGACCGGAGTTATCTGGTCGCCGAGCGCGAGGGGCGGGTCGTCGGCCTGGCGATGCGGTTCCAGGCGGCGCAGCGGGGCTTTCTGCAGCGCAGCATGTGTTCGCTGTGCCTGACGACGCACCCCCGGGGCGGTGTGTCGCTGATGACCGCGCGCAAGGCGGGAGCGGCCGGACGTGAGGGCAACTCCGTCGGGGCGTACATGTGCACGGACCTCGCCTGCTCGCTGTACCTGCGCGGGAAGAAGGTGCCGGAGAACGGGACCCGCTTCGAGGAGAGCCTCACCCTGCAGGAGCAGATCGAGCGGACCCGGGGCCATCTGGCCGCCTTCCTCGACAAGGTGTACGCCTGAGGCCCTCGGTCGCCCGTGGTTTCCCTCGGCGTTAACGTCCTTCATGAACGCGTTCGATGCGCCAGGGAAGGGGAACAGCCCGAGGATGCGAGAGGTACGTGAGTGGACGGCGCACGCCAGGCGGATCCTGCACAAGCGCCGGGACCCGGTGGTCGTCCAGACGGTGCGGTCCGCGACCGCGGCGACGATCGCGTACGTCATCGCGCTGCGGCTGAGCCCCGAGCCGGCACCGCTCACCGCTCCCCTGACGGCACTGCTGGTCGTCCAGGTGACGCTGTACGCCACGCTCACCAACGGCTTCCGGCGGGTGAACGCCGTGGTGACCGGCGTCCTGGTCGCCATCGCGTTCAGCCTCCTGGTGGGCCTGACCTGGTGGAGCCTGGCGCTGCTCCTCGTGGCCTCGCTGGCCGTGGGACGGCTGGTCCGGGTGGAGGAGTACGTACCCGAGGTCGCGATCAGCGCGATGCTGGTGCTCGGCGTCACCACCGTCGGGGACACCGCCTGGGCCCGGGTGGTGGAGACGCTGATCGGCGCGGTCGTCGGGCTCGGCTGCAATCTGCTGCTGGCTCCTCCGGTGTGGGTGGAGGAGGCAGGCGAGTCGATCGAGGGGCTGGCGCGCCGGCTGCGGCAGCTGATGCTGCGCATGGGCGAGGAGGCCGCCGGCGGTACGCCCCCGGACCAGGCGGCGGAGCGGCTGCACGAGGCGCGGCGCCTGGACCACGACATCGTCGAGGTGGACGCGGCGCTCCGGCAGGCGGAGGACAGCCTGCGGCTCAACCCGCGCGTGCGGGAGGGCCTGCTGCACCGGGTGGTGCTGCGCACCGGCCTGGACACCCTGGAGATCTGCACGGTCGTCCTGCGCGTGCTCGCGCGCTCCTTCACGGACCTCGCGAAGGAGCGCGCGCCGGAGCCGCTGTTCGAGTCCGACACGGGCGCCGCGCTGGAGCAGCTGCTGTCCGAGATCGCCGACGCGGTGGTGAGTTTCGCGGTGCTGGTGACCACCCACCTCAGTGCGAGCGCCGAGTCGGCGGAGGAACGTCTCACCGCGGAACTGCGCACCGCGGCGGGCACCCGCGACAAGCTGGCCCTGCTGCTGCGCGAGGAGGCCGAGCGCGAGACGGAACACTGGCAGTTGCTCGGTGCCGTCCTGACGGAGGTCAACCGGATCCTCGACGAACTCGACACCGAGCACCGCACCCGGCGCCTGTTCGAGGAACTGGACCAGGTGTCGCGGGAGCAGCGCGTGCGGATGCCGCGCCTGACGCGGCTGCGGGAGCGCCTGGGCGTCCAGGAGCAGATGTGGCGGAACCGTACGGGGGTCGGCGAGCGTTCTCGCTGAGCGACCACCTGGAGTGGACCGCGCCCGCGCAACGCCCGGTGCCGTTGTTGCACCCGGCGGGTGATCCACGCCAAGGTGGCTGTCGCGGCGGGGACGAGTGACGACCTGAGGGGCGACATGGGCAGTGGTGGCTGGAGCAGGCGCCGGTTCGTCGGCGCGCTGGCGGGCGGAGCCGCCGCGGCGGCGCTGCCCGCCTGCGACGACGCGCCGGCGCCGACGCCCCCGACGGCTCCCGAGGCGAGCGTGAGCCCGTCCCGCGAGGCCCGGCGTCCGTCCGGCCCGCGCCCCCTCTACCTCGGCACCTACACCTCCGTCGAGGGCGGCGGCAAGGGCCTCGGCCTGGCCACGTACGACGCGGCGACGGGCCGGATCAGCGGCACGGGCACGCTCACCGGCGTCGGCAACCCGTCGTACCTCGCGATCCACCCGGACCGCCACACGCTGTACGCGGTGAACGAGCGCGACGACGGTGCCGTGACGGCCGTCCGGCTGTCCGACCGGAAGATCCTGGGCAGCCGGAGCACCGGCGGCGCGGGCCCCTGCCATCTGTCGGTGCATCCGGGCGGGCGCTGGCTGTTCAGCGCGAACTACGGCTCGGGCAGTGTGGCGGTGCATCCGATCGACGCCTCGGGCGGCCTCGGCGAGCGGACCGATCTCGTCCGGCACTCCCGTCCGGCACCGGGTCCGGGCCAGGAGGGTCCGCACGCCCACCAGGTCTTCACCAGCCCCGACGGCGGGCATGTGCTCGCCGTGGACCTGGGTACGGACACCGTCTACACGTACCGGTTCGACGAGAAGGCCGGCAGGCTCACCGAGGTCGCACAGGCGCGGACCCGGCCCGGTGCGGGCCCGCGTCACCTGACGTTCCACCCCGGCGGCCGGTACGCCTACCTCGCGAACGAGGTCGACAACACGGTGGCGGTCTGCGCCTACGACCCCGCCTCCGGTCGCGTCACGGTCGGTGAGCCGCAGTCCACGGGCACCGGTCCGGGCACCAGCTACCCGGCGCAGTTCCTGGTGACCCCGAACGGCCGTCACGCCTTCCTCGCCAACCGCGGCGACAACAGCCTCACACGCTACGCCGTCGAGGCGGACGGCGCCCGGCTCAAGCTGCTGGACACCGTGCCGGTGGGCGGGGACTTCCCGCGCCAGATCGCCCTCTCGCCGGAGGGGACGCTGCTGTTCGCGGCGAACCAGAAGTCCGGCACGGTGACCGTCTTCAGCGTGGACGGGGCGAGCGGCGCGCTGCGGCGCGCCGGTGAACCGTTTCCGTCACCGGTCGCCGTCTGTGCGCTGCCGCTGTAGGGCCCGCGGGCAGGCCGCGGCGGTCGCCTGGCCGAGCAGGGCGTGCATGCGCTCGGTGAGCTGCGCGACGTCGTCGGCGGGTGCGTGGAAGGCGAGCCGTACGTCGCCGTGGGCGCGGGCGCGTTCGATGCGCAGGGTCAGTCCGTGCCGGTCGACGGCGAGCGGCCGGACGCGGACCGCGCCGTGCAGGCTGTAGGAGTCGACGAGCCGGGTGAGCCGCTCGACCGCGTCCGCGTGGCAGTCGGCGAGGTGCGTCAGCAGCCGGGCCTCGGCCGCGGCGAGCGGGTCGGGCGTGGCAGCGGCGAAATCGTCGAGGTCGACGACCACGGCCCCGGACGGCTGCCGCAGCACCACGCGCGTGGCCCGGAAGGCCAGCCGGCTCTCCTCCTCGACGGTGAACCAGCCCGCGAGCCACAGCCGGGCGCGGATCCGGCTGCGCACGGGGACGGGCGCCACGTCGGCGAACTCCAGCACCGCGGACGGCTCGCCGCGGGGCGCGCAGATCGCGGCCCCGAGCAGGGCGCTGTCCCCGGGCACGTCCAACAGCACCCGGCCGTCCTCGGTCACCGTGTGCGCGCCGACCAGCTCCTCCCGCGTGCCTTCCGCGGTCACCGAGCAGGACCACGCCGCGGCGAGCACCGAGCGCGCCCGCTCCGCGGCGGCAGGGGCCGCCGTCCAGCTGTGGCTGCCGTCGTGGCTGTCGTCACCCATCCCAGACCTCCTTAGGTAAGCCTTGCCTAACTTACCGAAGATCTGAGCGTGAGCCAACCACGTCACGTGATCTTCACGAGGCCGTTCAGACAGTGAGAACACCCAGCAGGGCGCGCGCACACAGCTCACGCACCTGATCCCGGCTCAACTCCGTGCCGCGCAGCCACTCCAGACAGACGGACGTGGTGAACGCCAGCCAGCCGCGCACCGCGAGCCGCACCTCCGGCCGCTCCTCGAAGGCCGGGCCGAACTCGGGATCCTCGGCGAGCGCCGCGAGGATCTGCCGTTCCTGCGCGGCCAGGGCCCGCTGGTAGACCCGGCGCACCGCCTGGTCCCCGGCCGCGTCGGCACGGTGGAAGGCGCGGTAGCCGTGGGCGTGGGCCCGGACGTATTCCAGGAACGTGTCGAGGCCGCCCGCGAGCTGCTCGCGCACCGGGACGCCGGGCACCGCCGCCGTCATGCGCAGCATCCGCTCGCTCTCGCGCTCGACGACCGCCGCGAAGAAGTCCCGCTTGGTCGGGAAGTAGTGGTACAGCAGCCCGCGCGACACCCCGGCGATCTCCGCGACCTGCTCGATCCACACGTCGTCGTACGGACTCTCCGAGAACAGCCGCGCCCCGACCGACAGAAGCTGCTCCCGGCGCTCCTCGGTGCTGAGCCGGCGGCGCGTGCGCCCGCTCTGGTTCGCGGCCATGCCCGCACTGTACTTGACGCCGGTTCAACAACGGGACCAGACTGAACCGCGCTATTGAACCCACGTACAACACGTGCGAACCCACCGCTGTATCAAGGGAGATCGCGTCATGACGGAGGCGCCGACACGGGACGGGCTGCCGAAGGGGTTCCGCAGTGCCGAGCTGGGCTGGCCGGAGCTGGAGCGCATCCCGCACCCGCCGCACCGGATCCCGCTGCTCGGTGACGTGGTGGGCGTGAACCGCCGCACTCCCCTCCAGGACTCGCTGCGGTACGCCCGCGAACTGGGCCCGGTCTTCCGCCGGAAGGCCTTCGGCAAGGAGTTCGTGTTCGTGTGGGGCGCCCGGCACGCGGCCGACCTCGCGGACGAGGCGCGGTTCGCCAAGCATGTGGGGCTGGGCATAGCGAACCTGCGGCCGGTCGCCGGGGACGGCCTGTTCACGGCGTACAACCACGAGCCGAACTGGCAGCTGGCGCACGACGTGCTCGCCCCGGGGTTCAGCCGCGAGGCCATGGCCGGCTACCACCCGATGATGCTGGCCGTCGCCCGGCAGCTGACGGAGCACTGGGACCGGGCGGTGGCCTCGGGCCGGGCGGTGGACGTGCCCGGCGACATGACCAAGCTGACGCTGGAGACGATCGCGCGCACCGGCTTCGGCCATGACTTCGGGTCGTTCGAACGCTCACGGCCGCATCCCTTCGTGACCGCGATGGTCGGCACGCTGACGTACGCGCAGCGGCTCAACACGGTGCCCTTCCCGCTCGCTCCGCTCCTGCTGCGGAGCGCGAGCCGCCGCAACGCGGCCGACATCGCCCACCTCAACCGCACGGTCGACGAGCTGATCCGGGTCCGGCGCGCCACCGGGAGCGGAGACGGGGACCTGCTCGACCGGATGCTGGAGACGGCCCACCCCGAGACCGGGGAGCGGCTGGCGCTCCAGAACGTCCGCCGCCAGGTCATCACCTTCCTCATCGCCGGCCACGAGACGACCTCCGGGGCGCTCTCCTTCGCGCTGCACTACCTCTCCCGCCACCCCGAGGTCGCGGCCCGGGCCCGCGCCGAGGTGGACCGCGTCTGGGGCGACACGGCGGAACCGGCCTACGAGCAGGTGGCCCGGCTGCGCTACGTCCGCCGGGTGCTGGACGAGTCGCTGCGGCTGTGGCCCACCGCACCCGCCTTCGCCCGGGAGGCACGGGAGGACACGGTGCTCGCCGGGGAGCATCCCATGCGGCGCGGGGCGTGGGCGCTGGTGCTCACGCCGATGCTGCACCGGGACACCGAGGTGTGGGGCGCGGACGCCGAGCGGTTCGACCCGGACCGCTTCGAGGCGCAGGCCGTACGGTCCCGGGCCCCGCACACCTTCAAGCCGTTCGGGACGGGGGCGCGGGCCTGCATCGGGCGCCAGTTCGCCCTGCACGAGGCGACGCTGGTGCTCGGCCTGCTGCTGCGCCGCTACGAGCTGCGGCCCGACCCGGCGTACCGGCTGCGCGTGACCGAGCGGCTGACGCTGATGCCGGAGGGGCTGCGGCTGCACCCCGAGCGGCGGACGCCGGTGCGGGAGCCGGCCTCAGACCTGCGCTGTCCAGTGCCCGGGGCGGGTGACTGACGCGGGCAGCCGGGTCCCGGCACTCCCCCGGGCCGCGTTCAGCTGCGGCTGGGTGAGGAAGAACGCCCCGGTCAGGTCGGCGTCCGTGAGGTCCGCGTCGCGCAGGTCGGCACCGATCAGGTCCGCGTCCCGCAGGTCCGCGCCCGTGAGGTCGGCGGCGATGAGGTAGGCGCCGCGGAGGTTTGCACCGCGCAGGTCGGCCCCCTTGAGGCGGGCGCCCATGAGGTCCGCGCCCCGGCGGTTCTTCTTGCGGCCCTTGGTGCCGGCCCTGGCCAGCTCGCTCGTCCTCAGCAGCAGGACGTTGACCTCCTGGCGGTGCGCCGCCACGTCCAGTCCGGCGAGCTCCTCGGGGGTCAGCCCGGTCAGCTTCTCGGTCTTCTCCAGGGCCCTGCGCAGATCGGCGTGGACGGGACGGGCCGCGGGCAGGGCGAGCGCCTCGGTCAGGTACCACAGCAGCTCGTGCAGCTGGCGGACGACCGGGAAGACGTCGAACATGCGGCGGGCGTGCTCCGGCGGTCCGGACCGCCAGTCCCGGCCGCCGAAGGTGATCTGCGAGACCTGCTGCCCGGCGCCGAAGCAGTCGTAGACCGTGCAGCCGGTGAACCCCTTCTGCCGCAGCCTGGCGTGGATGCCGCAGCGGTGGTCGCTCTGCAGGTTGCGGCAGGGTGTGCCGGCGTCCTTGTCCACGGCGAAGTCGGCCGAGGCCGCGAACGGCAGGGCGACGCAGCACAGCCCGAAGCACCGCTCGCAGTCGCCGCGCAGTTCCGCCTGAGCGGCCTTGTGATCTCGCATGACGTTCAGCATACGAAACGAGGACTCGCCGACGTCGTGGCCTGCCCCGCCTCCCCGGTCATCTACTGAACAGTTCGAACGCCACCGCCGGCTTGCCCCCGAACCGCTCCCCGGTGGCCTCGGCGTGCCGGGTGAGGAAGCCGCGGACGTAGGTCTCCGGGTCCTCGTCGGTCAGGGCCTCGATGTAGGTGCGGTGTTCCAGCAGTGAGCGCACCGCGCGTTCCATGCCGGACGTCGCGTCGACCGCGTGCGTGGGGCTGCTGGAACCGGCGACGGCGACCCAGCGCACGCCGTCCCACGGCTGAAGGCCCTGCTCGGTGAGCTCCGGGAAGATCCACCGGTTGCCGGCGTCGCCGGCCGCGTCGAGCGTGGCCCGGCCGACCGCCACGTGGTCCGGGGTGTTCCAGGCGACGCCGCCCCAGGTGTCCCGGTGGTTGAGCGTGATGACCAGCTCGGGCCGGTGCCGGCGGATCGCGGCGGCGATGTCGCGGCGCAGGGCGGTGCCGTACTCGATGACACCGTCCTTGTGGTCGAGGAACTCCACGGCCGACACGCCGACCACCGCCGCGCTCGCCAGCTGTTCACGCTCCCGCAGCGGACCGCACCGCTCGGGCTCCAGTGTGTCGATGCCCGCCTCGCCCCGGGTCGCCAGCACGTAGGCGACCTCGCGGCCCTCGTCGGTCCAGGCCGCGATCGCCGCAGAGCAGCCGTACTCGAGGTCGTCGGGGTGGGCCACGACCGCGAGGGCACGCCGCCAGTCGCCGGGCATGGGCTGGAGTTGAGTGGTCGTCATGCCCGCAGACTAATCCGCGCCGCCGACATCACCACGTCTCCGGGCGCCCTCACGCCTCGTTCCGCACCAGCTCCAGCAGCCGGTCGAGGACCCGTTGGCCGCCGGTCCGGACGCCGTCGTGCTCGAACTCGTCCGTGACCCAGGTGCGCAGGCCGCGGATGGCGCGGGCGGTGCGCAGCGAGTGGGCCGTGTCGACGTACATGTCGTCGTGGAAGACGGCGGCGACGACGGGTACGTCATTGGCGGCGAGGCGGGCCGGATCGTACAGGGGTGTCCAGTCGGTACGGGCGGCGAGCAGGTCGGCCGTCTCGCGCAGGGGGCGCAGCGCCGGGTCGCAGTCGAACATCCAGGGGTGGATCGACTCGCCGGTGAACAGCAGCGGTTCGTCTCCTGCGAGGGCCTTCGCTGCGTCGAACTGCGGGAACTCGGCGCGCACCCGCTCCGCCGACCAGGCGGTGGGCCGGGCGTCCTGGCCGTAGATGGCCTCGTGGATGAGGGCGTACAGCGGGTGGCGGGCGTAGGACAGCATGCCCTGCGCCTGCTCCTGGAACGCGTCGGAGAGCGTGAAGCCCTGCGGGGTGCGGACGAAGGCGTTCTCCAGGAGGTAGTGGAGGCGGTGGGTGCCGTCGCCGGTGCCGAGGACGATGCCGAGGGACTGGAAGGCCTCGACGGTGAACCGGTAGCCGTTCGGCAGGACCACGTCGTGCGTCAGGAGGTGGTCGGCGATCCGGCGGGCGCGTTCGGCGTCCTGCGGGTAGCGGGCGTAGTGCGCGGTGACCTTGCGTTCGATGCGCGGGAAGGCGGCCCGGTAGACGTCGTCGGCGTGGGCGTCCAGGGAGGGCAGTCCGCCCGTGATCACGGCGGTGGCCAGGCCCTCGGGCGCCAGGGACAGGTAGGTGGTCAGGCAGAAGCCGCCGAAGCTCTGGCCGAGGACGGTCCAGGGGGCGCCGCCGGTGACCTGCGCGCGGATGGCCTCGCAGTCCCGGACGATCGAGTCGGCCCGGAAGTGGGTGAGGTAGTCGGCCTGCTCGGCGGGGCCGCCGCGCAGCGGGAGCGTCTGCCGGTTGGCGGGCGTGCTGTGGCCGGTGCCGCGCTGGTCGAGGAGGAGCACGCGGTACTCCTTCAGCGCGCGGCCGAGCCAGCCGGGCCTGCCGACGGAGCGGTCCGCGCCGAAGCCGGGCCCGCCCTGGAGGTAGAGCAGCCACGGCAGGTCCTGGTGCGCCTTGTCGCTCGCGACGACCTCGCGCGCGTACAGCTCGATCGTCTCGCCCCCGGGGCGGCCGTGGTCGAGGGGGACGGTGAAGCGGCGGTCGGTGAGGACGACTCCGGGCTGACGGTAGCTGAAGGTCAACAGGGCTCCCGGGACGGACGGATTTTCGGACCGCGTCCCAGTTCATCACAGCGGGCGTCCGCGGGTGGCCCCTTCGGATCATGAAATCTTCCTGAACGGCGGTTCAGGCTCAGCGGGCGGACAGACTGGAGCGGCGGACCACCAGCTCCGGCTGGAGGACGACCCTCCGGTGCTCGTGCGGCCGGGCCGGGCCGTCCTCCTCCGTCTCCTCCAGGAGCAGGTCGGCCGCCATGGCGCCCATGGTGACGGCGGGCTGCCGTACCGAGGTGAGGGGGACGGCGGCGGCCGCCGCGAACTCGATGTCGTCGTAGCCGACGATGGCGAGGTCGTCCGGGACGCCGACACCGGCCGCGTACATGGCCTGGAGGACACCGAGCGCCAGCAGGTCGTTGGCGCAGAACACGGCGGTCGGCCGGTCGGCGAGGCCGAGCAGGCGGGCGCCGGCGTCCCGGCCGGCGGCGACGTCGAGCCGTTCGGTGGGCAGCTCGCGCAGCGCGTCGGGGCCGAGCCCGGCCTCCGAGAGCGCTTCGAGGGCGCCGGTGCGCCGGTCGCGGACCTGGTTGAGGCCGGGCGGGCCGCTGACGTAGGCGATGGAGCGGTGCCCGGCGTCGACGAGATGGCGTACGGCCAGGGCGCCGCCCGCGACGTCGTCGACGGAGACGGAGCACTCGGTGGTGCCCTCGGCGACCCGGTCGACCAGGACGAACGGGATGCCGTGCCGGCGGAACGCCTCTATGTTGCGGCCCGTGGCGTCGGCCGGGGTGAGCAGCACACCGCGCACGCGCTGCTCGGCGAAGAGCGACAGGTACTCGGCCTCCTCGCCCGGGCTCTGGGCGCTGTTGCAGACCATCACGCCGAGCCCGGCCTGCCGTGCGGCGCGTTCGGCACCGCGGGCCACATCGACGAAGAAGGGGTTGCCCATGTCGAGGACGAGCAGCCCCATGATGCGGCTGCGGCCCGCGCGCAGCTGGCGCGCGGACTCGCTGCGGACGTAGCCGAGCCGGTCTATCGCGGACAGCACGCGGGCCCGGGTCTCGGTGGCGACCGTGTCCGGGCGGTTGATCACGTTCGACACCGTGCCGACGGAGACTCCGGCGGCGCGGGCGACGTCCTTGATACCCACCGACTGGGCCATCGGGCAGGGACCTCCAGGGGGAGACGAGGGGGCGGCGGCCGGGGCGGCTTCACATTACGGCACGCCGCCCCGGGAACCGGGCGCGGTCAGGCGGGCAGCCGGAAGTCGACGACGTGCAGCGCCGAGGGCGTCGTACCGCTGGACTTCTCCTGGTACATGAAGGACAGCACCCCGTCCTGCGCGACGCGCGTCTCGTCGATGACGACCTCGCCGAAGGCGTTGAGGCCGCTGCCGTCGAACAGGATCTTCCAGTCGGTGTAGCCGGAGGCCGCCGAGGCGCCGGCGATCCGCCCGAAGGGGAAGATGGCGTAGGCGTTGTCGTACTTGTCCAGGATCAGCTTGGTGCGCTGGCTGGAGTTCAGCGGGACCGGGATCTCGGTCTTCTGCCAGGAGCCCGAGGCGTTCTTGCGGACGTGGAAGGCGCGTCCGTTGGCGGTGCGGTCGGCCACGTAGTCCGTGGTGCACTGACCGAAGCGGCCCGGGACGTAGGAGATGATCGCGTGCGGCCGGCCCGCCGAGTCGGTGAACTG
This sequence comes from Streptomyces africanus, assembly GCF_030816955.1. Taxonomy (NCBI): domain Bacteria; kingdom Bacillati; phylum Actinomycetota; class Actinomycetes; order Kitasatosporales; family Streptomycetaceae; genus Streptomyces; species Streptomyces africanus. The sequence goes on from NZ_JAUSYP010000001.1 coordinate 559,138, forward strand.
GCTCTCCTGGTTCATCAGGGAGTGGTCCGGGTTGAGCGGGTCGACGACCAGGCCGGCGTCGGTCACGGACACCTTGTCGGAGCCGCCGGTGACGCCGACGACGGTGCCGGCGTTGTTGCGCCAGGTGCGGCCGCGGTCGTCGGAGTAGACGTAGCCGGTGTCGTGGTTCGTGATGCCGCCGCTGTTGCACATCACGGCGCCGTTCTGCTCGCGCCAGGTGAAGAAGGAGTGCAGCCGGCCGTTCCGGTCGTAGTCGATGCCGTGCAAGTACATGTTGCGGGCGGTCGAGGAGCCGTGCTCGCTGGTGTACGTGCCGGTGGAGCCGGACCACTCCCCCAGGTTGGTCCACTTGGTGCCGTCGTACTCGGCGAGCGCGTTGCGGCCGTTTCCGGAGACGGCGACACGGTAGCTCAGCTGGAGCTTGCCGTCGGGCGTCGATATGAACTGCGGGTAGGTGAACTGCGAGGTCAGCGCGAGGCCGTCCAGGGTGGACTGGGGCGCGCCGAAGCGGCTCGCGGTCCAGCTCAGCCCGCCCGGGTTGTCCATGAGCCCGGCGGCCGACTTGACGTAGGTGAAGCCGTCGCTGTGGGAGTCCATGTTGAGGTGCAGCCGGCCGTCGGCCTTGGAGACGCCCATGGAGATGACGTTGTGGGAGTCGTCGGCCTTGAGGGTGTGACCGACCTTGACCGTCGACCAGGTGCTGCCGCCGAGTACCCGTCGTCCGACGACGGCGTTGCGGTCGGCGGTGTACCAGACGGCGTACTGGTAGCCCTTGTAGGTCAGCAGACCGTTCTTCTGGAACGAGTTGTTGTTGACCAGGCCGTCGTACGACACGAAGAAGACGGCCTGGCTGTCGAGGGTCGTGGTGCCCGTCCGGGTGACGGAGGGCCCGGGGTCGGCGGCCCGCGCGGTGCCGGAGGCGAGCGCGGGGGTCACCACGGCTCCCGCGAAGGCCGCGGCCAGCAACGTACGTCTGCGCATCTCATGAACTCCATTGTTCAGGCGAGGTGGAACACTTCGGTGAGCGGTTTCATGGCCTCGTCGGGCCGGGCGCCGTCCAGCGACTCGAAGAACGGCGCCATCTCCGCCTGCCAGCGGGCGTTGACGTCGGTGGCTTCCATTCCGGCCTGGGCGGCCGCGAAGTCCTCGGTCTCCAGGTAGCCGACGAGGAGTCCGTCCTCGCGCAGGAAGAGCGAGTAGTTGTGCCAGCCGGTCGCCTTCAGGGCGTCGAGCATCTCGGGCCACACGGCGGCGTGCCGCTCGCGGTACTCGTCGAGGCGGTCCGCCCGGACCTTCAGCAGGAAGCACACGCGCTGCATCAACAACCCTCCGGGTATCAGAAGTTGAACTGGTCGATGTTCTTGGCGTCGAACACGGTCGGCTTGCCGAGGCTGATCACGCCGTCCTTGCCGATGGTGTACTCGCCCATGGAGCCGGCCTTGAAGGTCTCGCCCTCCTTGCCGGTGATCTGCCCGGAGGACAGGGCGACGGCGGTACGGGCGGCCAGCTCGCCGAGCTTCGCCGGGTCCCACAGCTCGAACGCCTCGACGGTGCCGTTCTTGACGTACTTGCGCATGTCGTTGGGGGTGCCGAGGCCGGTCAGCTTGACCTTGCCCTTGTACTTGGAGCCCGACAGGTACTGGGCGGCGGCCTTGATGCCGACGGTGGTCGGGGAGATGATCCCCTTCAGGTTCGGGTACTCCTGGAGCAGGCCCTGGGTCTGCTGGAAGGACTGCTGGGCATCGTCGTTGCCGTACGCGGTCTTCACCAGCTTCATGTTCTTGTACTCGGGCTTCTTCAGCTCGTCCTTCATGAAGTCGATCCACGTGTTCTGGTTCGTCGCGGTCTGCGCGGCGGACAGGATCGCGATCTCGCCCTTGTAGCCGATCTGCTTGGCGAGCAGCTGCACTTCGGTGCGGCCCAGGTCCTCGGCGGAGGCCTGCGAGACGAAGGCGTTGCGGCAGTCGGCGGTGGTGTCCGAGTCGTACGTGACGACCTTGATGCCGTTCTTCATGGCCTGCTTCAGCGCGGTGCACAGGGCGCCCGGGTCCTGCGCGGAGACGGCCATCGCGTCGACCTGCTGCTGGGTGAGCGTGTTGACGTAGCTGACCTGCCCGGAGGTGTCGGTCGCGCTGGACGGGCCGACCTCCTTGTAGCTGGAGCCCAGCTCCTTCAGCGCCTTCTCGCCGCCCTTGTCGGCGGAGGTGAAGTACGGGTTGTTGACCTGCTTGGGCAGGAACCCGACGGTGAGGCCCTTCTTGGTGGCCGCGTTCGGGTCGGCCTTGCCGGCGGTGGCGGCGGACCCGCCCTCGTTCGCGACGTCCTTCTTGGTGGTGCCCCCGCCGCAGGCGGTGAGCGCCAGGGCGAGCGAGGTGGCGGTGGCGAGGGCCGCGCAGCTGCGGCGGAGGGTCGACTTGCGCATGGCGTTGGTCCTTTACGAGGAAGGGCTGAGTTATGAGGTGGGAGTCGAGGCGGCTCTGCGGCCCGCCCTCGCTGTGGAGATCTGCCGCACGACCCGGGGGCCGAGCACGGACAGAACGAGCAGGACGCCGGTGACGACGATCTGGGACTGGGCGGACACGTCCTGGAGGCTCATCACGTTCTGCAGCGCGCCGAGGAGGAATACCCCGGCGATCGCGCCGCCCAGCGTGCCCTTGCCGCCGTCGAAGTCGATGCCGCCGAGCAACACGGCGGCCACGACGGACAGTTCGAGGCCGGTGGCGTTGTCGTACCGCGCACTCGCGTAGTGCAACGCCCAGAAGATGCCCGTGAGGGAAGCCATCAGCCCCGTCACCGTGAACAGCAGCAGCTTCTGCCGCTTCACCCGGATCCCGGCGAACCGCGCGGCCTCCTCACTCGCCCCGATCGCGAACAGCGACCGCCCGAACGGCGTGGCGTGCAGCGCGACCACGGCGATGGCGAGCAGGACGAGGAACGGCAGGAAGGCGTACGGGATGAACGTGTCGCCGATGCGCCCGGCCGCGAAGTCCAGGTACTGGGTGGGGAAGTCGGTCACCGCGTCGGAGCCGAGCACGATCTGCGCGATACCCCGGTACGCGGCGAGCGTGCCGATGGTGACGGCCAGCGACGGCAACCCCAGCCTGGTCACCAGCAGTCCGTTCACCAGCCCGCAGACGACACCCAGCAGCAGACAGATCGGGATGATCGTCTCGATGGCCATGCCCTGGTTCCACAGCGCGCCCATCACCGCGCCGGACAGCCCCGCCGTGGACGCCACCGACAGGTCGATCTCCCCGGAGACGACCAGCAGGGTCATCGGCAGCGCGATCAGCGCGATCGGCAGCGTGTTGCCGATCAGGAACGACAGGTTGAGCGCGTTGCCGAACCCGTCGACGAAGCCGAAGGAGAACAGCAGGACGACGATGAGGAGGGCGCCGACGACCGTGTCCCAGCGGATCGCTCGGCTCAGGGAGATGTCAGCCATGGCGGGCGTTCCTCTTCTTCAGGGCGGAGGCCACGCGCAGCGCGACGATCCGGTCGACCGCGATGGCGAGGATGAGCAGGATGCCGTTGATCGCGAGCACCCACACGGAGCTGACGCCGAGGGCGGGCAGCACACTGTTGATGGAGGTCAGCAGCAGCGCACCGAGGGCCGCGCCGTAGACACTGCCGGAGCCGCCGGTGAAGACGACACCGCCGACCACGACCGCGCTGACGACGGTCAGTTCGTATCCGTTGCCGGTGCCGGAGTCGACGTTGCCGAACCGGGCGAGGTACATCGCGCCGGCGAGCCCGGCGAGGGCGCCGCAGAAGGTGTACGCGGCGAGGATCCGCTTGCGCACGGGGATGCCGGCGAGGCGGGCGGCCTCGGGGTTGGAACCCAGGGCGTACAGCTCCCGGCCGCTGGCGAAGTGCTTGAGGTAATAGGCCGTCGCCACCAACACCACCAGGGCGATCAGCGCCAGGTACGGCACCGCCGAGATGCCGCCGGAGCCGAAGTCGACGAATCCGCCGGGCAGATCGGCCGCGGTGATCTGGCTGGAGCCGACCCAGATGGAGTCGACGCCGCGGATGATGTAGAGCGTGCCGAGGGTGACGACGAGCGCGGGCACCTGGCCGAGGCTGACGAGCAGGCCGTTGAGCAGTCCGAAGCCGATGCCGAGCAGGATCGCCAGCGCGATCGCCACGACCGCGTTGCCGCCGCCCTGGAGATACGTGCCGGCGGCGAAGGCGCTGATGCCGAGCGTGGATCCGACGGACAGGTCGACGTTGCGGGTGATGACGACGAGGGACTGGCCGGTGGCGACCAGCACGAGGATCGTCGCGTTCAGCAGCAGGTCCTTGATGCCCTGTTCGGACAGGAACTGGCTGTTGCCGGCCTGGGTGACGGCGATCATCACCAGGAAGACGACGAGGATGGCGAGTTCGCGCATCTTGAAGACGCGGTCGACGAGGCGGGTGCCGCTCGACTTGGGCACGTCGGCCACGGGGGCCTCTTGTGGGGTGACGACCGTCATGCGGCGGCCCTCCCGGTGGCTGCGGCCATCACGGTTTCCTCGGTGGCGTCGGAGCGTGGGATCTCGGCGGTGAGCCGGCCCTCGTGCATGACCAGCACGCGGTCGGCCATGCCGAGGATCTCGGGCAGGTCGGAGGAGATCATCAGGACGGCCACGCCGTCGGCGGCCAGCTGGGACAGCAGCCGGTGCACCTCGGCCTTGGTACCGACGTCGATGCCGCGGGTCGGCTCGTCGACGATCAGCACCCTGGGCGCGGTGGCGAGCCACTTGGCGAGCACGACCTTCTGCTGGTTGCCGCCGGACAGGGTGTTGACGGTGTCGGCGATCCGGGCGTACTTGACCTGGAGCTTGACGGCCCAGTCGAGGGAGCGGCTGCGCTCGGCGCCGCGGTCCATCAGGCCCGCCTTCACGGTGGAGCGCAGTCCGGTGAGCCCGATGTTCCGCTCGATGGACATGTCCATCACCAGGCCCTGGGCGCGCCGGTCCTCGGGGACCAGGGCGAGTCCGGCGGCCATCGCGGTGGACGGGGCACCGTTGACCAGGGCCTTGCCGTCGACGGAGACCTCGCCGGCGTCCCAGCGGTCGATGCCGAACACGGCCCGGGCGACCTCCGTGCGTCCGGCGCCGACGAGTCCGGCGAGGCCGACGATCTCGCCGTGCCGCACCTCGAAGGAGACGTCGGTGAACACCCCCTCGCGGGTCAGTCGGCGCACGCTCAGGGCGACCTCGCCCGGCCGCACGTCCTGCTTGGGGTAGAGCTCGTCGAGGTCGCGGCCGACCATGCGGCGCACGAGGTCGTCCTCGGTCATGCCCTCCAGCGGCTCGCTGCCGACCCAGGCGCCGTCGCGCAGGGTGGTGACCCGCCGGCAGATCTCGAAGATCTCCTCCAGCCGGTGGGAGATGAACAGCACGGCCGCGCCCTGTTCGCGCAGGGTGCGTACGACGCCGAAGAGGCGGGCGACCTCGCTGCCGGTGAGCGCGGCGGTGGGCTCGTCCATGATCAGGACGCGGGCGTCGAAGGAGAGGGCCTTGGCGATCTCGACGATCTGCTGGTCGGCGATGGACAGGCCGCGGGCGGGCCGGTCGGGGTCGAGTTCGACTCCGAGGCGCTCCATGAGGGCGGCGGTCGCGTTGTGCGTGGCCTTGTGGTCGATCCGGCCGAGGGCGCGCCGGGGCTGGCGGCCCATGTAGATGTTCTCGGCGATCGACAGGTCGGGGAAGAGCGTGGGCTCCTGGTAGATCACGGCGATGCCGGCGTCGCGGGCGTCGCCGGGACCGTGGAAGGCGACGGGCGCACCGTCGAGCAGCACCTGGCCGGTGTCCGGCCGGTGCACCCCGGCGAGCGTCTTGATGAGGGTCGACTTGCCGGCACCGTTCTCACCGGCGAGGGCGTGCACCTCCCCGGGGAACAGCTCAAGGGAGACGTCCCGCAGTGCGCGGACCGCGCCGAAGGACTTGGAGACGTCCTTCAGTGCCAGAACCGGGGCCAAACCCGTGGTGGACGGGTGGGTCATGGGGGCTCCTCGACGACGCCGGCGGGACCGCCTCTCGGCGTCGTGGGCGTCGTGAAAGGTTTCAACTGGATTGCCGGGACGTTAGGCGGGTCGCGCATGTCACGTCAATGGGTTCCGGTCGAAAAAGTTTCGAGGACAAAAGGTCACGCCCTGGTCACGAGCAACCGTGTCGACCGGAGGGGTTGACACCCCTTCGGGGGGCCCATAACTTCGCGTCCTGAATCGTTTCATTCGGTGGTCGTTACGACCCGATGCCTCAGGAGCCCTGACGTGACCGAGCTCGCCGCGGTGAAGGCCGCTCTCAAGACCCAGGCAGTCGAGACGCCGTCGTGGGCGTACGGGAACTCGGGCACGCGTTTCAAGGTGTTCGCTCAAGCGGGTGTGCCGCGCAATCCGTACGAGAAGCTGGACGACGCGGCGAAGGTGCACGAGTTCACGGGGGTCGCCCCGACCGTCGCCCTGCACATCCCGTGGGACAAGGTCGACGACTACGCGGCGCTGGCGAAGCATGCGGAGCAGCGCGGGGTGAAGCTCGGCGCGATCAACTCCAACACGTTCCAGGACGACGACTACAAGCTCGGGAGCATCTGCCACCCGGAGGCTTCTGTGCGCCGGAAGGCCGTCGACCACCTGCTGGAGTGTGTCGACATCATGGATGCGACCGGGTCCAGCGATCTGAAGCTGTGGTTCGCCGACGGGACGAACTATCCCGGGCAGGACGACATCCGGGCCCGGCAGGACCGGCTCGCCGAGGGGCTCGCGGAGGTCTACGAGCGGCTGGGTGACGGGCAGCGGATGCTGCTGGAGTACAAGTTCTTCGAGCCGGCGTTCTACTCGACCGATGTGCCGGACTGGGGCACGGCGTACGCCCACTGCCTGAAGCTCGGGCCGAAGGCGCAGGTCGTCGTCGACACGGGGCATCACGCGCCGGGCACCAATATCGAGTTCATCGTGGCGACGCTGCTGCGGGAGGGGAAGCTCGGGGGGTTCGACTTCAACTCTCGGTTCTACGCGGACGACGACCTGATGGTGGGCGCGGCCGATCCCTTCCAGCTGTTCCGGATCATGTACGAGGTGATCCGGGGCGGGGGGTTCTCGCCCGAGGTGGCGTTCATGCTCGACCAGTGCCACAACATCGAGGCGAAGATCCCGGCGATCATCCGGTCGGTGATGAATGTGCAGGAGGCGACGGCGAAGGCGCTGCTCGTCGACCGGGAGGCGCTGGGTGAGGCGCAGAGGTCGGGGGACGTCCTCGGGGCGAATGCCGTGCTGATGGACGCGTACAACACCGACGTGCGTCCTCTTCTCGCCGAGGTGCGGGGGGAACTGGGGCTCGACCCGGATCCGATCGCCGCGTATCGCCGTTCCGGGTGGGGCGGAGAAGATCGTTGATGAGCGGGTTGGCGGGGAGCAGGCGGGGTGGGGTGCGTAAGCGTCTGCCGAGATCTGTTGTCTGCGGGGTGCGGGCCGAGTGTGGCTGGTCGCGCAGTTCCCCGCGCCCCTGAAGGCACCTCACCCGCTCTCTTTTGAAAAGGAACTGTCATGGCAACCCATCCCGAAGCTGCCGCCCTGCTCGCTCGGTCGCATCGGCTCGGCTCCGATCCCCGTAACACCAACTACGCGGGGGGCAACGCCTCCGCCAAGGGCACCGAGACCGACCCCGTCACCGGTGGCGATGTCGAGCTGATGTGGGTCAAGGGGTCCGGTGGGGATCTCGGGACGCTGACCGAGGCCGGGCTGGCCGTGCTGCGGCTGGACCGGATGCGGGCGCTCGTCGACGTCTACCCGGGTGTCGAGCGCGAGGACGAGATGGTCGCCGCGTTCGACTACTGCCTGCACGGGAAGGGCGGTGCGGCTCCCTCCATCGACACGGCCATGCACGGGCTCGTCGAGGCCGCGCACGTCGATCATCTGCACCCGGACTCCGGTATCGCGCTGGCGTGTGCCGCCGACGGGGAGAAGCTGACCGCCGAGTGTTTCGGGGACAGTGTCGTGTGGGTGCCGTGGCGGCGGCCCGGATTCCAGCTGGGGCTGGACATCGCGGCCGTGAAGGAGGCCAATCCGCAGGCCATCGGGTGCATTCTCGGCGGGCACGGGATCACCGCCTGGGGTGACACGTCCGAGGAGTGCGAGCGGAACTCGCTGCACATCATCCGGACCGCGGAGAAGTTCCTCGCCGAGCGCGGCAAGGACGAGCCCTTCGGGCCGGTGATCGAGGGGTACGCCGCGCTGGGTGCCGGGGAGCGCCGGGAGCGGGCCGCCGCCCTCGCGCCGCACGTCCGTGCCCTCGCTTCCCAGGACCGGCCCCAGGTCGGGCACTTCAACGACTCCGAGGTGGTTCTCGACTTCCTGGCGAGCGCCGAGCATCCGCGGCTGGCCGCGCTGGGCACCTCCTGCCCGGACCACTTCCTGCGGACCAAGGTGCGGCCGCTGGTCCTGGACCTGCCGCCGACCGCTCCGCTCGACGAGGCCGTCGCCCGGCTGAAGGAGCTGCACGCGGAGTACCGCGAGGAGTACGCCGCCTACTACCAGCGGCACGCCGAACCCGACTCCCCCGCCATGCGCGGCGCCGACCCGGCGATCGTGCTGGTCCCGGGCGTGGGCATGTTCAGCTTCGGCAAGGACAAGCAGACCGCGCGGGTGGCCGGCGAGTTCTACGTCAACGCCATCAATGTGATGCGCGGCGCGGAGGCGGTGTCCACGTACGCGCCGATCGAGGAGTCCGAGAAGTTCCGCATCGAGTACTGGGCCCTTGAGGAGGCCAAGCTCCAGCGGATGCCGAAGCCCAAGGCCCTCGCGACGCGGGTGGCGCTGGTGACCGGTGCCGGCAGCGGGATCGGGAAGGCCATCGCGCACCGGCTGGCCGCCGAGGGCGCCTGTGTCGTCGTGGCCGACCTGAACGGCGAGAACGCGGCCGCGGTGGCGGAGGAGCTGGGCGGGCCGGACAAGGCCGTCGCCGTGACCGTGGACGTCACGTCAGAGGAGCAGATCGCCGAGGCGTTCCGGGCGGCCGTGCTGGCCTTCGGCGGTGTCGATCTCGTCGTCAACAACGCCGGTATCTCGATCTCCAAGCCGCTGCTGGAGACCTCGGCGAAGGACTGGGACCTGCAGCACGACATCATGGCGCGCGGGTCCTTCCTGGTGTCGCGGGAAGCGGCGCGGGTGATGATCGCGCAGCAGCTGGGCGGCGACATCGTCTACATCGCGTCGAAGAACGCCGTGTTCGCCGGGCCCAACAACATCGCCTATTCGGCCACCAAGGCAGACCAGGCCCATCAGGTGCGGCTGCTCGCCGCCGAGCTGGGCGAGCACGGCATCCGCGTCAACGGCGTCAACCCGGACGGGGTCGTGCGCGGCTCCGGGATCTTCGCCGGCGGGTGGGGGGCCCAGCGGGCCGCCGTGTACGGGGTCGAGGAGGAGAAGCTCGGCGAGTTCTACGCCCAGCGGACCATCCTCAAGCGTGAGGTGCTGCCCGAGCATGTCGCGAACGCGGTCTTCGCCCTCACCGGCGGCGACCTGACCCACACCACCGGGCTGCACGTCCCGGTCGACGCCGGCGTCGCGGCCGCCTTCCTGCGGTGAGCGCGGCCGTGAAGTCGTACGCCGCGGTCGACCTCGGCGCGTCCAGCGGGCGCGTCATGGTCGGCCGCGTCGGCCCCGACAGCCTGGAGCTGACCGAGGCGCACCGCTTCCCGAACCGGCCCGTGCGGGTGCCCGAGGGGCTGCGCTGGGACGTGCTGGGGCTGTACGCGGGAGTGCTGGACGGGTTGAAGGCGGCCGGGCAGGTCGACTCCGTCGGGATCGACAGCTGGGCCGTGGACTACGGGCTGCTCGACGCGGACGGGGCGCTGCTCGGCAATCCCGTGCACTACCGGGACTCCCGGACGGAGGGGGTCGCGGAGAAGGTGTGGGCGACCGTCCCGGCGGAGGAGCTGTACGCGGCGACCGGGTTGCAGTACGCGCCCTTCAACACCCTGTACCAGTTGACGGCGGCTCGGTCCTCGGCCCAGCTGTCCGCCGCCGAGCGGCTGTTGCTCATCCCCGACCTCCTGACGTACTGGCTGACGGGCGAGCAGGGCACCGAGCTCACCAACGCCTCGACGACCCAGCTGATCGATCCCCGGACGCGCGACTGGTCGTACGACATCGCCTCGCGGCTGGGGATCGACCTGGGGCTGTTCGCGCCGCTGCGGCAGCCCGGGGATCCGGCGGGTGTGCTGCGCGGGGCGGTGCTGGAGGAGACCGGGCTGACCGGGCCCGTGCCCGTGACGGCGGTCGGGTCGCACGACACCGCGTCGGCCGTGGCCGCCGTACCCGCCGGGCGGGAGCGGTTCGCGTACATCTGCACCGGCACCTGGTCCCTGGCCGGTCTGGAGCTGGACGCGCCGGTGCTGACCGAGGAGAGCCGGGCGGCCAACTTCACCAACGAACTCGGGCTGGACGGCACGGTCCGGTACCTGCGCAACATCATGGGGCTGTGGCTGCTCCAGGAGTGCGTGCGGGCCTGGGGCGAGACGGACCTGGGCGCGCTGCTGCTGGAGGCGTCCAAGGTGGAGGCGCTGCGGTCGGTCGTGGACGCGGGCGACGCGGCGTTTCTCGCGCCGGGGCGGATGCCGGAGCGGATCGCCGAGGCGTGCCGGGCCTCGGGGCAGCCGGTGCCCGAGTCGCCGGCCGAGGTGACGCGCTGCATCCTCGACTCCCTCGCCCTCGCCCACCGCAAGGCCGTCCAGGACGCGCAGCGGCTCGCCGGGCATCCGGTCGACGTGGTGCACGTGGTCGGCGGCGGTACGCGCAACGCGCTGCTGTGCCAGCTGACCGCCGACGCCTGCGGGTTGCCGGTGGTGGCGGGGCCGACCGAGGCCGCCGCCCTGGGGAACGTGCTCGTGCAGGCGCGGGCCCACGGTCTGGCCGGTGATCTGGCGGGGATGCGGCGGCTGCTCGTCCGCACCCAGCCGCTCACGCGCTACGAGCCGCGCGCCGGGACCGAGCGGTGGCGCGCCGCGCAGGACCGGCTCGCCGGGAACTGACGGGGTCTCCCCCCGGTCCCGTCCCCGCACTACGCTGCACTCATCCGATGATCGACCACAAGGAGCCGCGATGCGTGTCGCCCTGTTCCTGACCTGCGTCAACGACACGCTGTATCCGGACACCGGGCGCGCCGTGGTGAAACTGCTGACCAGACTGGGCGTCGACGTCGACTTCCCGATGGCGCAGACCTGCTGCGGCCAGGCGCACTACAACACCGGATACCGTCACGAGGCCGAACCGCTCGCCCGGCACTTCTCCGATGTCTTCGGCGAGTACGAGGCGATCGTGACGCCGTCCGGGTCGTGCGGGGCGATGGTGCGGGAGCTGTATCCGCGGATGGGCGAGCGGGCCCGGGCCGAGGGGCGCGGGGACGCCCTCGCGGCGACGCTGGCGCCGGTCGTGCCGAAGACGTACGAGCTCACGGAGTTCCTGGTGGACGTGCTGGGCGTGACGGACGTCGGGGCGTACTACCCGCACAGGGTGACCTACCACCCGACCTGTCACGGTCTGCGCGGGCTGGGCCTCGGCGACCGGCCGACGCGGCTGCTCCAGGCCGTGAAGGGGCTGGAGCTGGCCGAGCTGCCGGGGGCCGACGAGTGCTGCGGGTTCGGCGGCACCTTCGCACTGAAGAACGCCGACGTCTCGGCGGCCATGGGCGCCGACAAGGTGCGCAACGCCGAGTCGACGGGCGCGGAGGTACTGTGCGCGGCCGACAACTCCTGTCTGATGCACATCGGCGGGACGATGACCCGGCTACGGACTGGCATGCGGCCGGTGCACATCGCGGAGATCCTGGCGAGCACGGAGGAGGAACCGGCCGTATGAGCGGGACGTTCGTCGGGATGCCGGCGTTTCCGGAGGCCGCGCGGGAGGCCGTGGGCAACGAGACCCTGCGCGGCAATCTGCGGCACGCCACGCACACCATCCGTGCCAAGCGGGCCAAGGCCGTGACGGAGGTGTCCGACTGGGCCGAGCTGCGCGAGGCGGGCAAGCGGATCAAGGACCACACGCTGCGCCATCTCGACCGCTACCTGGAGCAGTTGGAGGAGGCGGTGACGGCGGCCGGCGGCATCGTCCACTGGGCCGCCGACGCGGCCGAGGCCAACGAGATCGTCACCCAGCTCGTGAAGATGACCGGCGAGTCGGAGGTCGTCAAGGTCAAGTCGATGGCCACGCAGGAGATCGGGCTCAACGAGGCGCTTCAGGCCGAGGGCATCCGCGCCTACGAGACGGATCTCGCCGAGCTGATCGTACAGTTGGGCAAGGACCGGCCCTCGCACATCCTCGTGCCGGCCATCCACCGCAACCGCGGCGAGATCCGCGACATCTTCTCCCGTGAGATGAGCGAGTGGGGCCGCCCGGCCCCCGAGGGCCTCACCGACACGCCCGCCGAACTCGCCGAGGCGGCCCGGCTGCACCTGCGGGAGAAGTTCCTGCGCGCCAAGGTCGGCATCTCCGGGGCCAACTTCATGGTCGCCGAGACGGGCACGCTGGTGGTCGTGGAGTCGGAGGGCAACGGCCGGATGTGCCTGACGCTGCCCGAGACGCTGATCTCGGTCGTCGGCATCGAGAAGATCGTGCCGACGTGGCGGGACCTGGAGGTGTTCCTGCAGACCCTCCCCCGCTCCTCGACGGCCGAGCGCATGAACCCGTACACGTCCACCTGGACCGGCACGACCGACGGGGACGGGCCGAGCACCTTCCATCTGGTGCTGCTGGACAACGGCCGCACCGACACCCTCGCCGACGAGGTCGGCCGGCAGGCGCTGCGCTGCATCCGCTGCTCGGCGTGCCTGAACGTGTGCCCGGTGTACGAGCGGGCCGGCGGCCACGCCTACGGCTCGGTGTACCCGGGCCCGATCGGTGCGATCCTCAGCCCCCAACTGCGAGGCACGGGCAGCGAGATCGACGCCTCGCTGCCGTACGCGTCCTCGCTGTGCGGGGCGTGCTACGAGGTGTGCCCGGTCGCCATCGACATCCCCGAGGTGCTGGTGCATCTGCGGGAACGGGTGGTGGAGGGCGGGGAGGTCACCCGGGAGGGCAACAAGGTGGTGCTGCGGCCGGCGAAGGGGCACGCCGCCGAGCGGGCGGCGATGCGCGCGGCACGCTGGGCGTTCACGCGCCCGGGCGCGCTGCGCACCGGCCAGCGCGCCGCCTCCCGGACCCGGCGCTTCCATCCCCGTACGCTGCCGGGGCCCGGCCGGGCCTGGAGCGGAACCCGGGATCTGCCACCGGTGCCCGCCGAGCCGTTCCGGGACTGGTGGCAGCGGACGCGCGGCGGGAAGGACGGGGCCAAGTGAACAGCAGGGAGCGGATTCTCGGGCGGGTGCGGCGCGCGCTGGCGGACGTACCGCGTGACGACACGCCGTACGAGCAGGCGGTCGCGCGTGACTATGCGCGCGAGCACGGGGACCGGAGCGTCTCGGAGACGGTGGATCTGCTCGCCGAGAACCTGGCGGACTACCGGGCGATCGTGCACCGTACGGACGCCGAGGGGCTGGCCGGGCTGATCGCGGGGCTGCTGGAGAAGCGCGGCTCGGCGTCCGTGCTGGTGCCGCCCGGGCTGGACGAGGGGTGGCTGGCGGCGACCGGTGTGACCCGGGTGGCGGACCGGGCGGAGAGCACGCCGGATGAACTCGACCGGGTGGACAGTGTGGTGACGGCCTGTGCGGTCGCGATCGCGGAGACCGGGACGATCGTGCTGGACGGCTCGCCCGACCAGGGCCGCCGCCGGATCACGCTCGTCCCGGACCACCACATCTGCGTCGTGCGCGTCCCCGGCCAGGTCGTGTCGTCCGTGCCGCAGGGCCTGGAACGCCTCGACCCGGCGCGGCCGTTGACCTGGATCTCCGGTCCGTCGGCGACCAGTGACATCGAGCTGGACCGGGTCGAGGGGGTGCACGGTCCGCGCACGCTTGAGGTGATCCTGGTGGGCGGGGCCTGACGGGCGGAACGCCGGCTCAGGGCAGGATCGAGTCGACGTAGCCGCCGTCGACGCGCAGGGCGCCGCCGGTCGTCGCCGAGGCCTGGTCGGAGGCGAGGTAGACGACCATGTGGGCGATCTCCTCCGGCTCGATCAGCCGCTGGAGCAGGGACTGCGGCCGGTGCTCTCGCATGAAGGCGCGCTGGGCCTCGTCCCAGGGCAGGTCGCGGTCGACGAGCGGGTAGACGAAGTCCTCGACGCCGCCGGTGTGGGTCGGCCCGGCGATGACGGAGTTCATTGCTGGAGTGATCGAGCCGTGCTGGAGTGACCGAGTACCCGTGGCCGGCGCACGGGTACTGGGGGTGTCGCCGAGCACACCCCGCGCTACGGGTTCTGCACGCGGAGCCTCCGTGACATCATCGGTGAGCAAGCGCTTGGACACCTGTCTGCCCTGCCCGCTGCCGCCGACCTGGAGGCCCCGTTGTTCACATCCGTCGACGACGTCTCCGCACGTCTGGCCGAGACCGGCTATCTCGCCTCGCCCGCCGTCGCCACGACCGTCTTCCTCGCCGACCGCCTGGGCAAACCGCTGCTGGTGGAGGGCCCGGCCGGCGTCGGCAAGACGGAGCTCGCCAAGGCCGTCGCCGAGGTGGCGGGGGCGCGGCTGGTGCGCCTCCAGTGCTACGAGGGGGTCGACGAGTCCCGGGCGCTGTACGAGTGGAACCACGCCAAGCAGCTCCTGCGCATCAGCGCGGGCCGCGACGAGACGTGGGACGAGACGCGCACGGACATCTTCAGCGAGGAGTTCCTGCTCACACGGCCGCTGCTGACCGCCATCCGGGGCGACGACCCGAAGGTGCTGCTGATCGACGAGACCGACAAGGCGGACGTCGAGGTGGAGGGCCTGCTCCTGGAAGTGCTCAGCGACTTCCAGGTGACCGTGCCCGAGCTGGGCACCATCACCGCGACGCGCCGCCCCTTCGTCGTCCTCACGTCCAACGCGAGCCGGGAGCTGTCCGAGGCGCTGCGCCGCCGCTGCCTCTTCCTCCACATCGGCTTCCCCGAGGAGGAGCTGGAGCGCCGGATCGTACGGCTGAAGGTACCGGGGCTCGACGAGGCGCTGGCCCGCTCGGTCGTCCGGGTCGTGGGTGCGCTGCGGGCGATGGACCTGCGCAAGGTGCCGTCGGTCGCCGAGACCATCGACTGGACGCGCACGCTGCTCGCCCTCGGTGCGGACACCCTGGACGAGACGGTCGTGCGGGCCACCCTCGGGGTGCTCCTCAAGCACCAGGACGACGTGCTCAAGGCGACCGCCAAGCTCGACCTGGACGCCCTGTGACCACCCCGGCGGGCGTCGCGGAGCGGCTGACCTCCCTGGTCGGGGCGTTGCGCGCGCACGGCATGCGGATCGGCACCGGCGAGTCGGTCGACGCGGCACGGGCGGTCGAGGCGCTCGGCCTCGCGGACCGGGAGCTGCTGCGCGAGGGGCTCGCGGCGACGCTGCTGCACGGCCCCGGCGGGCGGCAGGTGTTCGACCCGGTCTTCGACCTGTACTTCCCGCGCGGTGTCGGCGGGCCGGAGGAGAAGGCCGCGGGCCGGGACGATCTGCGCGACCGGCTGGCGGCCGCGCTCGCCGCCGACGACCAGGTGCTGCTGGGCCGGCTGGCGGTCGAGGCGGTCGACGGTTTCGGCGGCTATGGTTCCGCGCCGGAGTCGGACGGCTGGTCGTCGTACCAGACGCTGGAACGGCTGCGTCCGCAGACTCTGCTCGCCCGGGTCCGCGACGACGTGCGCGGCACGGGCGGGGGTGAGGGGTTCGCGGACCGGCTGCTGGAGGACGAGATCCGGCGGCGTATCGAGACCTTCCGCGCGTTGGTGGCGGCGGAGGCGCGGCGCCGGGTCGCCGAGCGGCGCGGGCGGGACGAGATCGCCCGGCGGGCGGTGGCCCCGACCGCCGACCAGGTCGAGTTCCTGTTCGCCGGCAAGGCCCGGCTGGCCGAGTTGCGCAGGACGGTTCAGCCGCTCGCCCGCAAGCTCGCGACCCGGCTCGCGGCCCGCCGCCGCCGTGCCTCCCGGGGCGCGATCGACCTGCGGCGGACCCTGCGCGGTTCGCTGTCGACGGGCGGCGTGCCGATGAGGCCGGTGCTGCGCAGACGGCGTCCCGTCCGCCCCGAACTGGTGCTGCTGTGCGATGTGTCGGGATCGGTGTCCGGCTTCTCCGACTTCACGATGCTGCTGGTGCAGGCGCTGCACGACCAGTTCAGCAAGGTGCGGGTGTTCGCCTTCGTCAACCGGATCGACGAGGTGACCGGGCTCCTGCGGCACGGCACCGCGGACCCGGAAGGACTCAGTGCCCGTATCCAGGCGGAGGCCACGCTCACGGGCTGGCACGGCAGCAGCGACTACGGCATGGCGCTGGGCGAGTTCGCGGAACGCCACGGTGACGCGGTCGGCCCGCGCACGACCGTGTTCGTCCTCGGTGACGCCCGCACGAACATGAGCGATCCGAACCTGCCGGCCGTGCGGCAGATCGCCGAACGGGCCCGCCGCGTCTACTGGCTGAACCCCGAGCAGCGGTCGCGCTGGGGCACGGGCGATTCCGCCGCGCCCGCCTACGCCGAGCTGGCCGAGATGCACGAGTGCCGCACCGTCCGGCAGTTGAGCGCCCTGGTGGGGCGGCTACTGCCGGTGTGATCAGGCGGCGGCGAGCCGCGGCCTTACTTCTTCGCGAACTCCCTCGCCGTCTGCCCCTGGAAGTCGTAGACCACGGTCGGCTCGTCGCCCACCACCCAGGCGTCGTGTCCGGGCGAGACGACGTAGACGTCGCCGGGGCCGACCTCGGTCTCGCCGCCGTCGTCCATCCGGATGCGCATGCGGCCTTGGAGGACGTAGCCGTTGTGGTGCATCTGGCAGGTGGCGGTGCCCGCGATCGGGGCCACGGACTCGGTCCAGCGCCAGCCGGGCTCGAACGTCGCCACGGCGAAGTCGAGATCCGTCATGTGGACGGCTTCCATGTGACCGCGGGGGAAATCACGCCGCTCGTCCGGCTTGTCGAGCGTCTTCACTTCCAACATGACGCTCCTCCTCAGTGAGGGATGTGCTTCCATCGTCCGTCCGGCGGGCGGGCCGCGCCATTCAGCCGGTAGTGGTGCCGCACAGCCGGGCGAAGCGCTCGGCGTCGATGTTGCCGCCGGAGAGGATGACGCCGACGCGGCGCGGGAGCGGGCCCGCGCGGCCGGTGAGCAGGGCGGCCAGCGGGGTGGCGCCGCTCGGCTCGATGACGATCTTCAGGCGTTCGAAGGCGAACCGCATCGCGTCCCGGATCTCGTCGTCTGTGACCAGGACGATGTCGTCGACGAGCCGCCGGTTGACGGAGAAGGTGAGTTCGCCGGGTGTGTGCAGGGCCTGTCCGTCGGCGATGGTGTGCGGCACCGGGATGCTGATGCGCCGGCCCGCCTCCAGGGAGCGCTTGGTGTCGTCCCCGGCCTCCGGTTCGACGCCGATCATCCGGATGTCCGGGTGCAGGCCCTTGGCCGCCGTGGCACTGCCGGCCATGAGTCCGCCGCCGCCGACCGGTGTCAGCAGCGCACCCAGCTCCCCCGTCTCTTCGAGGAGTTCGAGCGCGGCCGTGCCCTGTCCGGCCATCACGTGCGGATGCTCGTACGGCGGTATGACGGCGAGACCCCGCTCGGCGGCCAGGGCCTCGGCGATGGCGACACGGTCGCCGGTGTAGCGGCCGTAGGTGACGATCTCGGCGCCGTAGCCGGCGGTGGCCGCACGCTTGGACGGCGGGGCGTCATCCGGCATGACGATCACGGCGGTGGTGCCCAGCTCGCGGGCGGCCAGGGCGACGGCCTGGGCGTGGTTGCCGGAGGAGTAGGCGGCGATGCCGCGGGACATCTGGTCGGGGGCGAGGCGGGAGGCGGCGTTGTAGGCGCCGCGGAACTTGAAGGCGCCGACGCGCTGGAAGTTCTCGCACTTGAGGTGGATCTCGGCACCGGCGAGGGCGTCGAGGGTGCGGGAGCGCAGGACGGGCGTGCGGTGGGCGACGCCGCGAAGCCGGGCGGCGGCGTCCCGGACGTCGTCGAGGGTGACCGGTGGGGTGGTGGTCGTCACGCGTGTCCTCCAGCGGATGTGCCGGACGCCGCACTGCGGGCGGCCCGGGCCTGGGAGAGGTAGTTGTAGGCGGAGGCGCGGGAGATGCCGAGCCGGGCGGCGACCTGCTCGACCGCGCCGCGCACGGCGAAGACCCCGCGCGTGTCGAGCCCGCCGAACAGCTCCAGGCGCTCGGCGCGGTCGAGCTCCGCCCAGCTGCCGCGCTGTTTCGACTGGTGGGCGTCGACGAGCGCGTCGACGACGGAGTCGATGTCGTTGCCGAAGGTGGTGGTCGGCAGCTCGGCGGGGGCCGCGCCGACTCCGGCGAGGGCGCCGAGCAGGTCGTGGACCTGGCTGACGGCACTGACGTCCACGTTGACGCAGAGCGCGCCGAACACGGCTCCCGTGGAGTCCCGCAGCACCATCGTGGAGGACTTCACCAGTGTTCCGTTCCGGGTGCGGGTGACGTAGTTCAGGTCGTCGGCCGCCTCGTCCCCGTGGGACAGGACGCGCATGCCGATCTCGCTCATCGCGCCGCCCACCTCCCGCCCGGTCACCGATCCGGCCACGGCGACGACCGACTTCTCCGGGTTCCGGTAGTCGTGCAGCACGACTTCGCAGACCGGCCCGAAGGTCGCGGCGATCCCGTCGACCACCGGTGTCAGCGCGGCGAGGATCGCGTCCCGTTCCGCGGTCAGAGTCTCTCGCATGACCCTAGACTACAGGTCCAACTTCTGGACCACCAGTCCAGAAATTCCCAACAAGTGGCAATGGTTTCCACATGACTTCGACCAGAACCCGCTCTTGACATTCATTTCCATCTAGCGTGGCGCCTGCCGACCACCCCGGCACCCCCTCTGCACATCCGTCCTGGAGGAGCCATGCCCCTGTCCACGTCCCGCCGCCTGGCGCTGCTGACCAGCGCGTCACTGGCCCTTCTCGCGGGCTGCGGCAGCTCGTCGGACTCCGCCGACGCCAAGAGCACCTCGCCCGAGGTGCCCGTGGTCGCCTCCACGAACGTCTACGGCGACATCGTGCGCAGCATCGGCGCCGACAAGGTCGACGTCACCTCGGTCATCAGCGACCCCGACCAGGACCCGCACTCCTACGAGGCCGACACCCAGAACCAGCTGGCCCTGTCCAAGGCGAAGGTCGTCGTCGAGAACGGCGGCGGCTACGACGACTTCGTCGACCGCATGCTCAAGAGCGGCCACAACGACTCCGCCCAGGTGATCAACGCCGTGCGGGTGTCCGGCAAGACGGCGCCGAAGGGCGGCGAGCTGAACGAGCACGTCTGGTACGACTTCCCCACCGTGGCCCGCGTCGCCGACCGCATATCCGCGGCCCTCGCCGAGGCCGACCCCGTCGACGCGGCCGCCTTCCGGAAGAACGCCACCGCCTTCAAGGCGAAGCTCGCGCCGCTGGAGGCGAAGGAGGCACGGATCAAGAAGGAGCACGGCGGCGGCGCGGTCGCGATCACCGAGCCCGTACCGCTGTACATGATCGAGGCGAGCGGCCTGGTGAACAGGACGCCCGCGGAGTTCAGCGAGGCGATCGAGGAGGGCGACGACGTCTCGCCACGCACCCTCCAGGAGAGCCTGGCCCTGTTCAGCGGCAGGAAGGTCGAGGCGCTCGTCTACAACGAGCAGACCTCCGGCCCGCAGACCGAGAAGGCGAAGGCGGCGGCCAAGGCGGCCGGCATCCCCGTCGTGCCCGTGACCGAAACGCTGCCGAAGGGCAAGGACTACCTCGGCTGGATGACCTCCAACGTCGACGCGCTCGCGAGCGCGCTGGCCAAGTGACCGCCGTGTCCCGGCAGGACGGCACTCCCGTCGTCCGTCTGCGCGGCGCCGCCCTGTCCTACGGCGAGCGCACGGTGTGGAGCGGCCTGGACCTCGACGTACGTCCCGGGGAGTTCCTGGCCGTGCTGGGGCCGAACGGGGCGGGCAAGACCAGTTTCGTACGGGCGCTGCTGGGCCGTCGGCCGCTGTCCGCCGGAACGCTGACCGTCCTCGGCCGGCCCGCTCGCGACGCCGCCCGGCACATCGGTTACGTCCCGCAGCAGGCGGCGCTGTCCGCGCAGGCCATGCTGCGCGCCCGGGACCTCGTGCGGTTCGGCATCGACGGGCACCGCTTCGGGCCGCGCCTGCGCACCGGCGCGGTCCGCCGCCGGGTGGACGAGATCCTCGAGTCGGTGGGGGCCGCGGCCTACGCCGACGTCCCGCTCGGCATGCTGTCCGGCGGCGAACGGCAACGCGTGCGCATCGGGCAGGCCCTGGCGACCGATCCGCGGCTCCTGCTGTGCGACGAGCCGCTGCTGTCGCTCGACCTGAACCACCAGCGGGCCGTGACCGAGCTGATCGACGCCCGGCGCCGCTCGCAGGGCACGGCGGTGGTCTTCGTGACGCACGAGATCAACCCGGTGCTGGGGATGGTCGACCGGGTGCTGTACCTGGCCCCCGGCGGCCACCGCGTCGGCACCCCGGACGAGGTGCTGACCTCCGAGTCGCTGTCCCGGCTCTACGGCACGCGGGTCGACGTGGTGCGCGTGCGCGGGCGGGTCGTCGTCGCCGGGGCCCCGGACGATCCGGCCGCGCCGCCGCACCATCCCGGGCAGGTTCACGAGACGGACGGAGTGCGCGCATGACGCTCGCCGACGGGGTCTGGCAGCAGATCTTCGACTTCACGGACTACGGCGAACTCCTGGGCCTGGTCCGCAACTCGCTCATCGCGGGCGTGGCGCTGGGGCTCGTGGGCGGGCTGGCGGGGGTCTTCGTCCTGATGCGGGACCTGCCGTTCGCGGTGCACGGCATCAGCGAGCTGTCCTTCGCGGGCGCGTCGGCCGCGCTGCTGCTGGGTGCGAACATCGTGGCGGGCTCGATCGCCGGTTCGCTCCTCGCGGCCGGCGCCGTCGGGGTGCTGGGGGCACGGGCCCGGGACCGCAACTCGGTGATCGGCATCATCATGCCGTTCGGGCTGGGTCTCGGGGTGCTCTTCCTCGCCCTCTACAAGGGCCGGGCGGCCAACAAGTTCGGGCTGCTCACCGGTCAGATCGTCGCCGTGGACACCCCGCAGATGTCGTGGCTGCTCGGCACGTCCGTGCTGGTGCTGATCGCCCTGGCGGTCATGTGGCGTCCGCTCGCTTTCGCCAGCACCGACCCGGATGTCGCGGAGGCACGCGGGGTGCCGGTGCGCACGCTGTCCTTCGCGTTCATGCTGGTGCTCGGGCTCGCGGTCGCCCTGTCGGTGCAGGTCGTCGGGGCGCTGCTGGTACTCACGCTGGTCGTCACTCCGGCCGCGGCCGCCGCCCGCGTCACCGCGTCGCCGGTGCTGCTGCCCGCGCTGAGCGTGCTGTTCGCCGTCGCCTCGATCGAGGGCGGCATCCTGCTCGCGCTGGGCAGCAGCGTTCCCATCAGCCCCTACGTCACGACGATCTCGTTCGGCATCTACACGGTGTGCCGGGTGGCCGGGAGCTACCGGACCCGGCGGTGGGGATCGCGGCGGACGGCGGTGGGGGCGGCATGACGCGGTCCGTCCAGTCGCGCGGCAGCGGGATCGTCCGCTCGACGTGCTCCTCGTGCAGGTGGTGCCCACTGCCCGGCCAGTGGTCGACGCGGGACCCGGGCACGGTCAGGGTGCCGCGTTCCCAGGCGGCCGCCTCCGCCGAGGTCCGCACCGTGAGCGCGGGCCGGGTCCGGCGGCGCAGGTACGCCTCGCTGTGGGGGCGGACGCCGACCGCGCCCGGGCGGCTCGGGGCCTTCGACGTCACGGCGCCGGGCACGCACGGCAGACTGACCGACCGTCAGGGCGCGAGCCGGCGCAGTCGTTCCGCGTCGCAAGTGCGGAGGCAGGTGGCGCAGGCCACCGTCTGCGCACCCCGGCCCCTTGAACAGCCCGCGCCGCCCGGCGCCCGCCGGAGAGACCCGGCGGGCGCCCAGGGGGTGTCAGGCCGCGGCCAGGGCCCGTGGCGCGGCCGGGGCCGGTTGCTCCGCCTCGGCGAGCAGGGCCAACAGTGTCGCCCGGGCGCGGGCCACGCGGGAGCGGACGGTGCCGACCGGACAGTCGCTCAGCTCGGCGGCCTCCGCGTACGGCAGGCCCAGCATCTGGGTGAGGACGAACGCCTCGCGCCGCTCGTCCGGCAGTGAGGCCAGCAGCTCCAGCAGCGCCACGCCGTCGTCGAAGCCGGGCAGACCGCGCGGCTGGGCGAGCTCGGCCGCCGGCTCCCAGTCGGGCAGGTCGGCCGGGCGGGGGCGGACGGCGGTGTACCGGAGGCTGTCGGCCACCGCACGCCGGGCGATGGCCAGCAGCCAGGTACGTGCCGAGGAGCGGCCCTCGAACCGGTGCAGGCTGCCGAGCGCCCGCAGGAACGTGTCCTGCGCAAGATCGTCCACGGCCTGCGGATCGGCGCACAGATGGGCGACGTAGCGGATGACGTCGCGGTGCAGGGCGCGCACGAAGCGGTCGACGGCGACGGGGTCACCGCCGCGGGCGGCCAGCGCCCAGGCGGTTATCGACTCGTCGGCCGACGCCGGGGGCTCTCTTCTCTCGTGCGAAAGGGGCAGGGCAGGAGTGATCACCTGGTGTCCTTCTCGGAGTTCCGGGACCACGGGAGGGCGTGCACGGGCGTACGTGATGCCGGGCGTGCGCGCACGACTGCGCGGTCCGGTGAGTGAGGGACGGGCCGTGCCCGATGGGCCGGACCCGTACGGCACCGGGGCGTGCAGGGGCCGCCCCGGGACCTACCGGCTGCCGTCAGACGGCAGCGGCCCTCACCGGTGGCCCTCGGGAGGTGATCGCGTGGACGAGAAGGAGGAGGCGCGGCGCCCGGTCCGAGGACCACCACCGTACGCGCACGGGCGGGGGCGGCGGTGCGGGCAGGGCGAACAGCAGCCGCAGCGGCGCGGCCAGCCGGCCGCCCACGGCACGCAGCAGACGGAAGACGGCCCGCTCCCCGTGCCCCAGCCACAGGCCGCACAGCAGGGCGGCGAGCAGGTGGGCGGCGAGCATCCCGAGGGACGAGTCACCGCCGGGAGTGTGTCCCGCGTGCCCCATGTGCTCGGAGATGGGCATGGGGGTGGGCATGGACGTCCGCATGGGCTCCGCGGATCCCACGCCGTGCCCGATGGATGCCGTACCGCTGGTCCCCATGTGCATGGAGTCCGGCGCCGACGGCACGAGCGAGAACGCCGAGTGCAGGGCCGTCTGGACGGCCACGGCGACGGCGACGACCAGCCGGAGTCCGCGCTCGCGGCCCGCCAGGCACCAGCCCGCCACGCCCGTCACGGCCCAGCCGGCCAGCAGCGTCCGGAGGGGCACCTGGTCGCCGGACATCATGACGTGTCCCAGGGCGGCGAGCACGACACAGACGGCCGCGAACACCGCGGCCCGTATCGTGCGAGCACACCGCCCAGCCGTCATGGCGCCTCATCCTCGCATCCGGCCCCGCTCCGTCGCCCAGGGGTACGGACATCGCCCGGGACGGGCACTCAATCCACGCCATGTGATCCAAACCACTGTCCGTGAACCGGAGTTCAGCGGGGGGCGTGCGGGCCGATCTAGAGTGCTCGTCATGACGACAGCAGCCAGGCCGGCCACCCAGGCCTATCTCTCCGAGTTGTTCTCCCTGCACGGCCGGACCGCGGTGGTCACGGGCGGCAGTTCGGGCATCGGCCGCGCCATCACCGGTGCCCTCGCGCGCGCCGGGGCGAGCGTGGTGGTCGTGGCCCGTGGCGAGGCAGGACTGACCGCGACGGTCGAGGAGTTGACGGCCGGGGGCTGCCGCGCCGCGTGGGTCAGCGCGGACCTGAGTACGCGCGAGGGTGTGCGGACGGCCGCCGAGCGGGCCGTCGAGGCGTTCGGGGAACCCGACATCCTCGTCAACAGCGCCGGGATCAACGTGCGTCCGCCCATGGACGAACTCACCGAGGACGTCTGGGACCTCACGATGGCCGTCAACCTGGACGCGCCCTTCCTGCTGGGCCAGCGCTTCGGCCCGGGCATGGCGGAGCGCGGTTACGGGCGGATCCTGCACATCAGCTCGCAGCAGGCGCACCGGGCGTTCGTCCAGAGCGGTGCCTACGGCGCCTCCAAGGGCGGCCTGGAGTCGCTGGCGCGGTCGCAGGCCGAGGCCTGGTCGCCGCGCGGCGTCACATGCAACGTACTGGTGCCGGGCTTCGTCATGACACCGCTCAACGCGCGGCTGTCGTCGGATCCGGAGAAGGTGGCCGCCCTCGCCGAACGCACGCTGATCGGGCGGAACGGACTGGCCGAGGACTTCGCGGGGGCGGCGGTCTTCCTGGCGAGCCCCGCGTCCGCCTACATCACCGGGCAGGCGGTCTTCGTCGACGGCGGCATGTCGGTGCACTGACGCCGTCCCGGCGCCTGCCGTTCAGTGCCCGGAGGGGTCCTTCCGCCATACGAAGACCTCCGTGCTCGGGCCGCGTTCGGAGAACCGGCCCTCCGCGGAGGCCTCCCGCAGCAGCCGGCGCAGGTCCTCCTCGAAGTCGTCCCGGCGTCCTTCGAACAAATGCGGCGCCGAGAACGACATCGAGAACACCCAGGCGACGACATCGTCGACGGTCCGCTCCAGCGCCTGCCCGCCGGGTACGACGAGACGCCGGGGGCCGGAGAACCCCGCCCGGGCGAACACCTCGGCCTCGCCGCCCGCTGTGCCCTGCGGCAGGACTCCGCGGCCCGCCCGCCGCACTGGTCCCAGGTATCGCCTGACCAGGTCGTCCACGGCCGCGTAGGGGACCGCCGGGTGCGGCAGGCCGTCGAGGGTGCGGTGTTCCGTCTTCAGGTCCGCGACGTGCACCACGGCCCCGCCCGGCTGGAGCATGTCCCTGACGGTCGCCGCGACAAGGTCGCGGTCCATCCAGTGGAAGGACTGCGCGAAGGCGGCGACGGCGAACGTGCCGAGCCCCGCGGGCAGCTCCTCGGCGCGGGCCCGCACCCACCGGGTCCTCTCCCCCACTCCCCGCTCCGCGGCCCGGCGTCCGGCTTCGGCGATCATCCCGCGGTCGGGATCCACGCCGACGACCTCGCCGAACAGGTGCGCGAGGCTCAGGGCGACGGTCCCTGGCCCGCAGCCGACGTCGATGAGGCGCCCCGCTCCGTCGGGCCGCAGCGCTTCGGCGAGCGCGTCGGCCAGCCCCGGGGCGTACGGCAGCCGCCCCCGCTCGTAGTAGGCGGCGGTCCCCGAGAACAACGTGTCGTCCCACTCCCAGCCGACCGCCACGCCGCCCACCACCTCACCGCACAGGATTGCGCGATCACCCGACCGGGCGATGCCCCCCGATGATTCCACGGCCCCGCAAGCCACCAGGGACGGCCGGGGATCCGCCGGCCGGGTCTCGGCCGACGGGCGGTTGTCAGTGCCCGGTGTCACGCTGGGCACACCGAATCTGCGGAAGGGAAGCATCGCCATGATCACCACGGAGTTCGCCCCCGGCTCCCCCTGTTGGCTCGACCTCGGCACTCCGGACGTGCGGACCGCCGCGGCCTTCTACGGCGCCGTGCTCGGGTGGGACTACGAGTCCATGGGCGGGGGCGAGGACTTCGAAGGGGGCATGTTCCGGAAGGACGGCAAGATCGTCGCCGGTCTCGGCAAGCTCACGGAGGAGGGAGCGCGCTCGGCCTGGATGCTCTACTTCAGCGTCCCCGACGCGGACGCCACGACGGAGGCCGTGCAGCAGGCGGGCGGCACCGTCCGGGTGGCGCCGATGGACCTCGACGAGTGGGGCCGGATGGCGCAGTACAGCGACCCGCTGGGCGGCCAGTTCGCCGTCTGGCAGCCGGGGACGAGCAAGGGCGTCGACCTGGTCGACCAGCCGGGCTCGCTGTCGTGGACCGAGCTGATGACGAGCGACGCGACGGCCGCGAAGGAGTTCTACGGCGGCCTGTTCGGCTGGCAGTTCGGCGACATGGAGCTGCCGGGCGGTGGAGGCACGTACACCCTCATCACTCCCGCGGGACTGCCCGAGGAGCGCATGCACGGCGGTCTCATGGAGATGGGCAAGGAGAACCTGTCGCTGACGAACGGCCGGCCGTACTGGCACCCGGTCTTCGCCGTGGAGGACTGCGACGCCGCGGTGGCCAAGGCCACCGAGAACGGCGGCAGCGTGCAGATGGGGCCCGCGGACGCGGAGGGCGTCGGCCGGCTGGCCGTCTGCCTCGACCCGGCGAACGCGGACTTCGTGGTGCTCACCCCGGCCGGGAGCTGAGCCCGGCGGACACCCCCTGGCGAGCCGGAAAAGCTTCTTGCATATGATGTGCAAATGCGCAACGTCATCATCAGGGAAGCCACGGCGGAGTATCTCGACGGGGCCCGGGTGGTGATGCTCGACGCGGTGTACCGGGACTTCCGGACGGGATACGTGCCAGGGTGGCACGCCGACATCATCGACCCCGCGTCCTTCTACGTCCTGCCGCCACGGCACACGCTCCTGGTCGCCGTGGACGAGCGGGACGGGACGGTGGCGGCCACGGCGGCGCTGGACGCGCGGGGCCCGGCGCATCCGCCGAACCCGCGCTGGCTGGCGGAGCGGTTCCCCTCGGGCGAGACGGCACAGCTCCGGCGGGTGTACGTGCGCCCCGAGCACCGGCGGCGGGGCCTGGCCCGGCGGCTGGTGGAGGGTCTGCTGGACTTCGCGCGGGCCGACGGTGGGTACCGGTCCGTGTATCTGCACACGTATCCGCACTCGCCCGGTGCGATGGGCCTGTGGCGGACGCTGGGCAAGGTGGTGTGCGACGAGCGGGAGGACGTGCCCGGCGGGGGCAGCGGCGTGGTGCACTTCGAGATCCCCTTCGCCTGAGTGACCCGGGGACGACGGTGAACACCTCGATCTCACCCCTGAGCAGGGGCCTGGCCGCCCTGCGCGTTCTGGTGCGCGGCGGCGTCCCGACGCTGCTGTGGCGGGTCGTGCTCACGGCCGGCCTGGTGGGCGCGATCGGCCTGCTGCCGTGGCTGTCGCGCACCGACCCGGCGCTGACCGTGCTGAAGTCCCGCTCGGCGGACCGCGACCCGACCCCCGAGACGCTGCGCGCCATCCGCGACGAACTCGGGCTCGACGACGGCCCCTTGGCGCTGCTCGGCCGCTGGCTGGGCGGGCTGGCGCACGGGGACGCGGGCACGTCGTGGGTGTCCGGTGCCCAGGTGCTGCCCTCCGTCCTGCCGGCGCTCGGCGCGTCGTTGCTGCTGATGTCCGGCGCCCTCGTCGTCGCCGCCGTCACGGCGACGGCCGTGTGCGCCCGTACCCTCCGGCTCGGCTCGCGGGGCCGGCTCGGCGCGCGCGGTGCCGGCGGCACGGCGACCGCTGTACTGGCGGCGCTGCCCGAGTTCCTCGTCGCCGCGGTGCTCGCCTCGGTGATCGGCGTGCAGCTGGGCTGGCTGCCGGCCCTCGGCTGGTACGGGCCGCGGTGGATGGTGCTGCCCTCGCTGGCCCTCGGCCTGCCGGTCGGCGCGGTCCTCGGGCGGATGCTGGACGACCTGCTGCCCGGCGCGTTCGCCGAACCCTGGGCGCTGGCCGCCGCGGCCCGCGGTGTTCCGCCGAAGTCCGTGGCACGGCAGGCGGTGCGCCGCTGTGTGCCCGGACTGCTGCCCAACCTGGGCCTGTTCGTGGTCGGCCTGACCGGCGGGTCCGTCGCCGTCGAGCAGATCTTCGACATCCCCGGCCTGGGCCGGCTCACCCTGCACGCCGCGCTCGCCCAGGACCTGCCCGTCCTGCAGACCGGCACGCTCACCCTCGTCCTGCTCGCGGCCACCGCCGGCGCCCTCGCCCGGCTGGCGGCCCGGCTGCTGACCGGGCCCGCGCTGCGCGACGGCGCCCTGCACTCCCTGCACCGGCGGGCCCCGCCTCCGCCCCGCGCCCTGCCCCTGCTGTACGGGGCGCTGCTCGCCACGGTCATCGGCCTCGGCCTGCCGCGTGACGCGCTCGCCCTGGACACCCTCGCCCGGCTGCAAGGCCCCTCCCCGGCCCACCCGTTCGGGACGGACGCGCTGGGCCGGGACGTCCTCGCCCGGGTCGCCCACGGCGCGCTGAACACCCTCGGCACGGCGCTCGCGGTGAGTGCCGCGGCCCTTCTCGCCGGGCTGCTGCTGGGGCTGCTGCCGCGGCTGTCCGGGCCGCTGGTCGACACCGTCAGTGCCGTACCGCCCGTCCTGGCCGGGCTCCTCGTCGCCGGCGTCACGGGCAGCGGCCCCTGGGCGCCCGCCCTCGCCGTCGGTGTCGTGGCCTGGTCCCCGCTGGCCGCCCACACGTCCTCCCTGCTGCGTCAGGAGCGTGCGACCACGCACCTGGCCGCCACCCGTGCGCTGGGTGCCGGGCGGGGACACCTGCTCCGGCACGAACTGCTGCCCGCCGTCCTGCCGCCGGTGGCCCGGCACGCCCTGCTCCGGCTGCCCGGCGTCGCGCTGAGCCTCGCCGCGCTCGGCTTCCTCGGCCTGGGCGCACAGCCGCCGTCCCCCGAGTGGGGTCTGCTGCTCGCCGAGAACCAGCCGTACGCCGAGCGCGCCCCGTGGGCCGTCCTCTTCCCGGCCGCCGTACTGGTCCTGCTGGGTGCGCTCGCGGTGACGGCCGCCGACGGCGTCCGCCCGCCCCGGCGGCGCGGGCGGACCGACAGCGCGGCGGGGCCGCCCGGCGACCGGGTCGTGCCCGCCCCGCGGCAGCGGCCGGACCACGGCGACGCCCTTCTGACCCCCGTATCCCTCTCAGCGAGAGAAGAACGATGACAGGCCCCATATCCCGCGTCCTGGCCCGCCGGGCCGCCCCTGCGTCCGGCGAGGAGACACCCGACGGCGCGACGCCCAGGGCTCCGCGCGAGAGCACCTGGCGGCTCTGGCGGGACCTGTCCCCGCTGCTGCGGCTGCTGATCGTGACCCAACTAGCCTTCAACGTAGGCTTCTACGCCGTGCTGCCGTTCCTCGCCGAGCACCTCGGCACCGCGATCGGCATGGCGGGCTGGCTGGTCGGCTTCGTGCTCGGGCTGCGCACCTTCAGCCAGCAGGGCCTGTTCGTGGTCGGTGGCTCGCTCGTCGACCGCTACGGCGTGCGCCCGGTCGTGCTGGCGGGCTGCGTGCTGCGGATCGCCGGGTTCGCGTGGCTCGGGTACGCGGAGGCGAGCTGGACCGTGATCGGGGCGGTCCTGGTGATCGGCTTCGCCGCCGCGCTGTTCTCCCCCGCCGTGGAGTCCGAGGTGGCCCGCCAGGCGGTGGTCTGGGAGGAGGAAGGACACGGCTCACGCACCCGTCTCCTGGCCCTGTTCAGCGTGGCGGGCCAGGCCGGGGCCTTCGTCGGACCGCTGCTCGGCGCGCTGCTGCTCGCCGTCGACTTCCGCACCGCGTGCCTCGCGGGCGCCGCGGTGTTCGTGCTCGTCCTGGCCGGACACGTGTGGCTGATGCCGCAGCACATCCCCGGCCGGGTCCGGACCCGGGAGAAGGGCGGGGCGCGCATGCTGCTGCGCAACCGCCGCTTCCTGGCGCTGTGCTGCGCGTACGGCACGTACCTGCTCGCCTACAACCAGCTGTATCTGGCCCTGCCCGACGAGGTGCAGCGCGCGGCGGGCTCCCAGGCGCCGCTGTCCTGGCTGTTCGCCCTGTCCTCGGTGCTGGTGGTGTTCGCCCAACTGCCGGTGACCCGCTGGGCGGGCGACCGGCTCGACCTGCGCCGCTCCATGACCGCCGGGCTGCTGCTGATCGCGTCCGGTTTCGCGGTGGTGGCCGCGGCGCGCCCCGCCGGCTGGACGGGTACCGCCGGGCTGCTGCCGGCCGCGGGGTTCGTCGTGCTGCTCACCGTCGGACAGATGCTGGTCGTGCCCGCCGCCCGCGCCTGGGTGCCCGATCTCGCCGAGGAGGGCCGGATCGGCCTCTACATGGGTGCGCTGTCGTCCGTCTCTGGCCTGATCGTCCTCGCCGGCAGCGCGGCCACCGGCTCCCTGCTCGAAGCGGGCCTCCCGCCCGCCGTGCCCTGGCTCCTCCTCGCGGCCGTCCCCGCCCTGGCGGTGACACTGCTGCCGCGCCGGAAGGAGCGGGCGCAGGGGGCGGGCTTGGCGGCCTGACGACAGGCACAGGCACAGGCACAAGGGACGGGCGCGGGAGGCCTGACGGCAGGCGGAGATACAGGGCCGGGCGCGCAGAGGCCGACCGCAGACGCAGGCGAAGGCGCAGGCGGCGAACGCGCGGCAGCCGACCACAGGCAGCGAGAGGCGGGTGCCCGGCAGCCCGACCACACGCGCAGACGCAGGAGGTCGGCTCGCGGCGGCCCGACCGCGGCATACGGAGACGCACCGGCCCGGCGCGCGGCTGCCCGGCAGCCCGACCATACGCGCAGACGCAGGAGGCCGGCTCGCGGCAGCCCCGACCGCGGCATACGGAGACGCACGGGCCCGACGCGCGGCTGCCCGGCGAACAGGCCGAGACGTAGAGAAGGGAGAGAAGAGAGGGAAGGCACAGCGGCGGCCCGATCCGGCGGCCGGCGAGGCGCCGGGGACAGCCTGGGCAACCACGTGCGTCGCGCCATCACCCCGGCGGGGCACCGCTCCGCTCCCCGGTTTCCTGGACCGTACCGTCCACGGCACCGCACCGGGGAACGGTGGTCACGCAGCGCCAGTATCCTGGGTCGGCTGCGGCACCCCCCACCAATCCCCGCTCCGACGCGGGGAGTTACGGCCCGCGGCGAGGACCTTCCCACGAGCATAGGACGAGGACGAGTGCTGCTAGCGGGCCGCTACCGGCTGGACGTTGAGATCGGGCGCGGCGGAATGGGAGAGGTCTGGCGTGCGTACGACGAGACGCTCGCCAGAGCGGTGGCCGTCAAGCTGCTGCTGCCTCAGGACACCGACGCGACGGCGACCTCCCGGTTCCGCCTGGAGGCCCGGACGGCCGGGCGTCTCAACCACCCCAACGTGGTCGGGGTCCTGGACTTCGGCGAGTACGACAACCGCCTGTACCTGGTGATGGAGCTGGTCGAGGGCGACAGCCTCGCCCGGGTGCTGTCCGTCTCCGGCGCGCTCCCCGCCGAGCGGGTGGCCCGGCTCGCCGCGCAGGCCGCCGCCGGACTCGCCGCCGCGCACGAGCAGGGCATCGTGCACCGCGACGTCAAACCCGCCAACCTCCTGCTGGACGCGGGCGGCACGCTGAAGATCGGCGACTTCGGCATCGCGCGTTTCCTCGACGACCCGGGCGCCGCGCTCACCGCGACCGGCCAGATCGTCGGCACCGGCCTCTACCTCGCGCCCGAACGGGCCCTGGGCCGGCCCGCGGGTCCCGCCTCCGACACGTACTCCCTGGGGTGCGTGCTCTACCAGCTCCTCAGCGGCCGCCCGCCGTTCCAGGCCGACACCGCCGTCGCACTCCTGCACCAGCATCTCGACAACGCCCCCGTACCGCCCCGGGAACTCGGTGTCGCCGGTCTGCCGCCGGCCTTCGAGAGCTACCTCCTCGCCCTGCTCGCCAAGCAGCCCGAGGACCGGCCCACGGCGCAGCAGGCCGCCGAGTGGTTCGCCGGCGGCGCGTGGCGGGGGCTGCCCGAGCCGCTGCCGGAGGCGGCGTCGCCGGTGCCGCCC
The DNA here is from genome assembly GCF_030816955.1 of Streptomyces africanus. Lineage (NCBI taxonomy): Bacteria > Bacillati > Actinomycetota > Actinomycetes > Kitasatosporales > Streptomycetaceae > Streptomyces > Streptomyces africanus. Next base: position 590,736 of record NZ_JAUSYP010000001.1, read on the forward strand.
GCCGGGCCGGGGCCGTACACGGCAGCCGACACCGGCACCGGCACCGGCACTGGCAGCCCGGCCACGTACGCGCTGCCCACCGGGTCCCGCACCGCTTCGGGCGGGCGTTCCCGTCGCGCCGCGCCCCGTGGCGGTCTCGGCCACCACCGCAGGACGGCCGCGGCGGTGGCCGCGGCGGCCGTCTTCCTCGCCGCGATGCTCGCCGGCATGCAGTGGTTCTCGCCCGACGACACCGCGACGGAGGGCACGGAACCCGACGTGTCCCCGTCCGCGAGCAGCCCGGCAGCCCCCTCGCCCGGCGACTCGGCCGACTCCGCCGACCCCCTGGCCTCCGCCCCGGCGGCCGCCACGACGCCGACGGCCGGCACAGTGGCCGATGTCACTCCCTCCACCACGGCACCCGCTTCCCCGGCCCCCGCCGAAGCGACGACCGGCGCCACGAGCCCGGCGCAGGAGACGAGCAACAGCTCGCCGGAGAAGGCTGACAAGCCCCAGCAGGAACAGCCTCCACAGTCCGGGGACAGTGGGGAGGACGAGGGCGACGACGGGGACGACTGAGCCCTCCTGCGCCGGTGTGCGAGCGGTCGCCCCTTCACGCGCCCCCTCGCGCGCCCCCTCGGCTGGCTTGTCATGGCCCTTATCCCGGCATTACTGTCACCACGCCTTGGTGAACGGGAAATCCGGTGTGATGCCGGTGCGGCCCTCGCCACTGTGATCGGGAAGTCCGGCTCCGGCCCTCACGGGCGGCCACTGGGTCCTAGGGCCCTGGCGTCGCATTCCCGTCTGCCGCGCGACGTCTGGCACGCACGCTCGCCGCGTTGCCGAATCGCCCACGTGGCTCCGCCACGGGGGCGCTCCGGCGCCTTGCGATCGCATGCGCCAGACGCCGCGCGGCCCGCCCTTCGGGCGGACGACGGGAATGTGACGCCAGGGCCCACGGCCCCGGGAAGGCGGAGTACGGGCGGTGGGACCCGTGAGCCAGGAGACCGGCCAAGGCGCGTCAACCATCCACGAGGTGCTGGAGAGGGTCTGCTGAGCCATGCACATTGCCGAGGGTTTCCTGCCGCCGGCGCACGCGGCCGCCTGGGGCGTCGCGTCCGCGCCGTTCGTCCTCCACGGGGTCCGGTCGCTCACCCGTGAAGTGCGCGAGCACCCCGAGAGCACCCTGCTCCTCGGTGCCTCCGGTGCCTTCACGTTCGTCCTGTCCGCTCTGAAACTGCCGTCCGTCACCGGCAGTTGTTCCCACCCCACCGGCACGGGCCTGGGCGCCATCCTGTTCCGGCCGCCCGTCATGGCGGTGCTGGGCACCATCACCCTGCTCTTCCAGGCGCTGCTGCTCGCGCACGGCGGTCTGACCACGCTCGGCGCCAACGTCTTCTCCATGGCGATCGTCGGCCCCTGGGCGGGCTACGCGGTGTACCGCCTGCTGCGCCGCTACGACGTGCCGCTGATGGTCGCCGTGTTCTCCGCCGCGTTCGTCGCCGACCTGTCCACCTACTGCGTCACCAGCGTGCAGCTGGCGCTCGCGTTCCCCGACCCGGGCAGCGGGTTCCTGGGCGCGCTCGGCAAGTTCGGCTCCATCTTCGCCGTCACCCAGATCCCGCTCGCGGTGAGCGAGGGACTGCTGACGGTCCTCGTGATGCGGCTGCTGGTGCAGTCCAGCAAGGGCGAACTGACCCGGCTGGGTGTGCTCGTGGCCGGGAAGCAGTCCCGGAGCGAGACCGAGGAGGTGGCCCGATGAGCAGGAACACGAAGATCAACCTTCTGCTGCTGCTCGCCGTGGCCGCGCTCGCCGTGCTGCCGCTCGCGCTCGGCCTCGGCGACCACAAGAAGGAGCCGTTCACCGGCTCCGACGGCGAAGCGGAGACGGCGATCACCGAGATCGAGCCGGACTACAAGCCCTGGTTCTCCCCCCTGTACGAACCGCCGTCCGGTGAGATCGAGTCGGCGCTGTTCTCCCTCCAGGCGGCCCTGGGCTCCGGTGTCCTCGCCTACTACTTCGGCCTGCGCCGGGGCAGGCGGCAGGGTGAGCGGCGGGCGCGGGAGCGGGGGCCGGACTCCGGGAACGCGGCGGACGGTACCGCCGAGAAGTCCCCGGCCGAAGGGGCCTGAGCCGCGTGCTGCCGATCGACGCGGCGGCGCACAGCAGTCGCTGGCGCCGCCGCCATCCCGTGGACAAGGCCGTCCTCGGCCTGGGTCTGACCCTGCTGGCGATCTCGCTGCCGCCCTGGCCGGGCGCGGCTCTGGTGCTGCTGACCGCCCTGGTGGTGCTGCTGGGTCCGGCGGGCGTGCCCGGGCGCCGGCTGTGGCGGGCCTACCGGGTGCCGCTGGGTTTCTGCGTGACCGGCGCGCTGACGCTGCTCGTGCAGGTGGGCGGGCCGGGCGGCTTCGTCTCCCTCACCGGTGACGGGCCGGTCCGGGCCGGGGAGTTGCTGCTGCGCACCTCGGCGGCCTCCCTGGGTGTGCTGCTGTTCGCGTTCACCACGCCCATGTCCGACCTGCTGCCGCGGCTGGTCCGGGCCGGGGTGCCCGCGCCGGTCGTCGACGTGGCGCTCGTGACGTACCGGATGAGCTTCCTGCTGCTGGACTCCGTGCGCCGGGTCCGTGACGCCCAGGCCGCCCGGCTCGGGCACACCACGCGGGCCGCCGCCTGGCGGTCCCTGGGCGGACTCGGCGCCACCGCGTTCGTCCGGGCCTTCGACCGGGCGGTCCGCCTCCAGTCCGGACTCGCCGGGCGCGGCTACGACGGCACCCTGCGCGTCCTCGTGCCCGAGGCCCGTGTCTCCGTCCGCTTCACGACGGCCAGTTGCGTGCTCCTCGCGGCGCTGGCCGTCCTCACCTTCGTACTGGAAAGGCCGCTGACATGAGCGAGCCCGCCCTCGTCGCCCTGCGGGGCGCGTCCTTCGCCTACGAGGACGGCCCGGCCGTGCTCAGCGGCCTGGACTTCGAGATCCGCGAGGGGCGCGCGCTCGCGCTGCTCGGCCGCAACGGCAGCGGCAAGACCACGCTGATGCGGCTCCTCAGCGGCGGACTGCGGCCCCGCGAGGGCCGGTTGACGGTCGCGGGGCAGCCGGTGACGTACGACCGCAAGGGCCTGACCCGGCTGCGGACGACCGTCCAGCTGGTGGTGCAGGACCCGGACGACCAGCTCTTCGCGGCGTCCGTCGAGCAGGACGTGTCGTTCGGGCCGCTGAACCTCGGTCTGGACGACGCGCAGGTGCGGGCGCGGGTGGCGGAGGCACTCGTCGCCCTGGACATCACCGCCCTGGCCGACCGGCCCACCCATCTGCTCTCCTACGGGCAGCGCAAACGCACCGCCATCGCGGGCGCGGTCGCCATGCGGCCCCGTGTCCTCGTCCTCGACGAGCCGACGGCCGGACTCGACCCCGACGGCCAGGAACGGCTCCTCACCACGCTCGACGGACTCCGTGAGGCCGGCACCACGGTGGTGATGGCCACCCACGACGTCGACCTCGCGCTGCGCTGGGCCGACGACGCGGCGCTCCTCACCCCGTCCGGGGTCCGCACCGGGCCCGCCCCCGAGGCACTGGCCCGCACCGATCTGCTCCGGGAGGCGGGGCTGCGACTGCCGTGGGGAGCCGCCGCGGCGGAACTCCTGCGCGCGCAGGGGTGGTTGACCGGCGCGGAGCCGGGGCCGCGGACGCCCGCGGAACTCGCCGCCCTCGCGGCCGGACGGCTGGGCACGCCGGGAGGCTGAGGGGCGACCCGGAGACTGAGGGCCGCCCGAAGACTGAGGGGCGCCCGGAGACTGGGGGGCGCCCGGAGACTTGGGAGTCTTCGTCGCTGTCGTCAGCGCAGGACCGGCGGTGTCCAGTCGGCATGCCGCAGAATGGCGCGGACGGTCGCGCGGGAGGGGGCCAGACGGAGAGCGGTGTTCCGCGCGGCGACGGCCAGCGGGTGGGTCAGTTGCTGCCCCATCCGGCCGGCCTGGCGGGCGGCGCGTGCGACGGACTGGGTGCGCGGGCGGCGCTCGGCGTCGTAACGGGCCAGCGCCGATGTGACGGTGGGCTCGGTGGCGAGTGCGGCGGCCAGCACGGCCGCGTCCTCCAGCGCCTGGCAGGCGCCCTGGCCGAGGTTCGGGGTCATGGCGTGGGCGGCGTCGCCGAGCAGCGCGATCCGGCCCGCGGTGAACGCCGGCAAGGGCGTCACCAGTTCGTGGATGTCGTGGTGCAGGACGGCGTCGGGGCGGGTCGCGTCCAGCAGCGCAGGGATCGGATCGTGCCAGGTGCCGAACCGTCGGCGCATCGCGTCGAGGGCGTCCGTGTGCCGCACCCCGGGCGGCGAGTTGAGCACTGCGTGCCACTCGGCCCGGCCGTCGGCGAACGCGATGTGCCCGAACTCGGCTCCCCTCCCCCAGGTCAGCTCGAAGTCGGTGGCCAACTCCACCGGGCGCTCGGTGACGGCGCGCAGCACGGTCGAGCCGCTGTAGGCCGGGCCGGGGTGCTGGGGGAACAGCTGGGCGCGCAGCCTGCTGCCCACACCGTCGGCGGCCACGAGCAGATCCGCCTCCAGAGCGGTGTCCCCGAGCGGTATCCGCACCCGGCTGGGGTCGGAGCGGTCGACGGACGTCGCCTCGGCCCCGGTCAGCAGGCACCCGGACGGCAACGCCGCACGCAGCAGGCCGTGCAGCGTGGCCCGCGGGATACCTGCGATCGGTGTGCCCAGTTCGCGTTCGAGAGCGGTCCCGTCCATCCGGGCCAGCCAGCCGCCACCGGGGGCCCGGGTGCCCCCGGTGTACTGGGGCCGCGCAGCCGCGCGCACCGCCTCGCCGACACCGAGGACGTCCAGGGCGCGGATCCCGTTGGCGTGCAGGGAGATACCGGCGCCCGCGTCGTCCAGGACGGGGGCGCGTTCGACCACCGTCACCTCCCAGCCGATCCGGCGCAGACCGAGCGCGGCGGCCAGCCCGCCGATGCCTCCGCCCACCACGACCGCGCTGCCACCCATACCGGCCCTCCCTCGTCCGCCCCGCCACGATCTTTCTACAGATGTAGAAGGATCGTACCCCCGCTCCTCTACAGGTGTAGAAAGGGGGGATGCCCACAGACCGACGTACCGTCCTCGCCGATGCGGCCATCGGTGTGCTCGCCGACGCCGGAATCCGAGGATTGACCCATCGCGCGGTGGACCGGGCGGCTGACCTGCCGCCCGGCACCACGTCCGCCTACTACCGCACCCGCCAGGCACTGCTCACCGCCCTGGTCCGGCGCCTGGTCGCCCTCGACCAGGCGGAACTCCAGGCGATCGGGGACCGGGCTCCGGTGCCGCGGAATGCCGGGGAACTGGTGGCCGGGATCGCCGCGTTCGTCGAGCAACGGCTCACAGGGGAAGGACGACGGCGCTCTCTCGCGCGCTACGCGTGCGCCATCGAGAGCGTGCACCACCCCGAGCTGCGGGAGATTCTCGTGCCGCGCCGGAACGCGGGGCGGCAAGCCGTACGCGACTTCCTGGCCACGCAGGGTGTCGCGGACGCCGAGGACCGCACGGTCACGCTGCTGACCTGTGTGGACGGACTGGTCTTCGACCGGCTGGTGGGGGGCGGATCGGTGTCGGAGCAGGAGATCCGCGGACTCGTGGCGGCGGCGCTCCGACAGCCCGCGCCCACCGGCACCGCCCGCGGCGGGCCCGGTCGGCCGTAAAGCGCTTGTCGGCCCTCGCGGCGCCGCACTAGGTTGCCGAGGTGGATCTGTTCTCACGTTCTTGGACGGCGTTGCGCGCGGCGGTCGCCGACTTGGCCGACGAGGACTTCGCCCGGCCGTCCGGCTGTACCGGCTGGCTGGTGCGGGACCTGGTGTGCCATCTGGTCATCGACGCGCAGGACGTCCTGATCACCCTCGCCACGCCCGCCGACGGGGAACCGACCCGTGACGCGCTGACCTACTGGGAGATCTCCGACACGCCGCCGACCGGAGACGACCCGCTCGACGCGCTGACCGTCCGGCTGGCCGCCGCGTACGGGGAACCGCATCTGCTCAAGTTCCACCTGGACGACGTCGGCTCCGCCGCGGGCCGCGCGGCGGAGCTCGCCGACCCCGGTCTCAGGGTCGGCACCCGCGGCGAGGTTCTCACCGTGGGCGACTACCTCTCCACGTACGTCATGGAGTGGACGCTGCACCATCTCGACCTGATCGCCCACCTCCCGGACGCCGCGCCGCCGCCCGCGGAGGGGCTCGCCCGGTCCCGCGAGATGCTGGAGCAGATCACCGGGAGCGCCTTCCCGCCGTCGTTCTCCGACGCGGACGCACTGCTGGTGGGTACGGGGCGGCGGGCGCCGACCGCGGCCGAAGAGGCCGAACTGGGCGATCTGGCCTCGAAGTTGCCGATCTACCTGGGCTGAGCGGGCAGGGCAACCCTCACGGTGGCGCTGCGGTACGTCGTGATGCCGAGCGCGAGCAGCCAGTAGCTGAGGATCGCGCCCAGCGACGCGGTGGTGCCCCAGCCGTTCGCCGCGTAGAAGTCCGCCGGGTCGTTGCCGAAGAACAGGGACGGCACGAAGGCCAGATTGACCCCGGCCAGGACGTAGGCGGAGCGGCCGGTCCAGCGCGGCAGCAGGTTCGTACGGGAGATGCCGAAGCCCACCGCGGTGAGGAACAGCGCCATCAGCACCTTGCCGATCGACCCGTAGAGGATGTAGGTGCCGCTGACCGTGATGGTCGGATCGATGGAACGGTCGGCGGCGATGACCGCGCCGGCCTCCAGCCCGCTGGAGACCAGGGTGACCGCCACGTAGACCAGTCCGGTGGCGAAGGCGAGCGAACCCACCCACTCATAGGCCGGGTTCACCCGCTTGACCAGCTCGCGGAACGCCGTCACGAACACGATCAGGAACGCCAGCGCGAAGATACCGAGCAGCAGCCTGGTGAGGACGTTCGCGTCCGGCGGCGGACCGGAGTAGACGAAGTACAGCGGCACTTCGATGATGAGGGCGGCCGCGGCGGCGATGCCGGTGAGGCCCGTCAGGCGCCTGGCGAAGGTCTCGTTCATGGGGGTCCCCCGATGTCCGGTGGCGGATCGCTCGTCGGCCGGTTGCCGACGACACTCATGCTGCCGCCCCCGGGACGGCCCGTCCCTGGGCCTGGACACCCGATGCTGGGGTGGCCCTACCGACACCCCCGCGCACACACGTCCTGAACCGCCCGGCCGGCCCTGCAGCACGGCCCCGACCGCCCCGAGTCCGCCGACCGTGCCTCTTGGCGCTCCCTGCGCACCACCGCCGGGCCGGAAAACACTTGGACGCCGCGGTCGCCGTCGCGGGAGACTGCCGGACTCGACCCGAATCTCCACACATCCGTTGCGGTGATGGCCCCTGCCCGCACATGCGCGCGTGGCGGGCGGCCACAGAACGACACAGGGGTGGGATGGATACGCCTGGATCGCGCAGGGTTCAGCCGGGCAAACGCTCGGTACTTCTCGCACTTCGTTACTACGGACGGGAGTTGTCCCGGCTCCGCCGGCTGACGGCACCCGCGATGCTGTTCATGGCGCTGGGCAACATCGGAATCAACTACGTCGCGCCGCTGATCGTCGCCAAGCTCGTCGGCGGCATCGCCGACGACAGGAACGTCACGGTCGACTCGGCACTGCCGTACGTCCTCGGCTTCGTCGGGGTCCTGCTGTTCGCGGAGGCCCTGTGGCGCATCGCCGTGCACTGCCTCAACCGCCTCGACGCCCTCGGCATCGAGCACCTGTACGTGATCGGGATGGACGAGCTGTTCGCCAAGGACGCCGCGTTCTTCCACGACAACTTCGCCGGTTCGCTGACCAAGCGCGTCCTGAGCTTCGCCTCGCGTTTCGAGCAGTTCGTGGACACGCTGACGTTCCAGATCGTGGGCAGCTTCGTGCCGCTGGCGTTCGGGGCGGTGGTGCTGTGGCGCTACGAACCCCTGCTCGTGGTCGGCCTGCTGGTGATGATCGCGTTGACCGGGGTGCTGGTCGTGCCTCTGATCCGGCGCCGCCAGGCGCTGGTCGACCTGCGGGAGGAGGCGATCGCCCGGGTGTCGGGCCACGTCGCCGACAGCCTGATGAACATGGACACGGTGCGGGCGTTCGCCGCGGAGGAGCGCGAGGCCGCCGAGCACCGCTCCCGGGTCGCCACCTCACGCCGGCTCACACTGCGGTCGTGGGACTACGGCAACCTCCGCATCGACACACTGGTCGCGCCGATGTCGGTGCTGACCAACGCGATGGGGCTGCTGCTCGCCATCACGCTCGCCGGAAGCGGGAACGGCGTGGAGGCGATCGTGGTCGCCTTCACCTACTACAGCAACGCGACACGGATCATGTTCGAGTTCAACCAGATCTACCGCCGGCTGGAGAGCTCGATGACCGAGGCCGCGCAGTTCACCGAGCTGCTCCTGACGCCTCCCACCGTGCTCGACCCACCGTCGCCGGAGCCGCTGCGGCCCCGGTCCGCCGGCATCCGCTTCGAGAAGGTGACCTTCGCGCACCGGGGCGGCCGGCCGTTGTTCGAAGGTCTCGACCTGGACGTGCCGAGCGGGGCGAGGGTCGGCCTGGTCGGCCGGTCCGGCGGCGGCAAGACCTCCCTCACGCGGCTGTTGCTGCGGATGACGGACATCGACGGCGGCCGCATCCTCGTCGGCGGTCAGGACATCAGCCGGCTGCGCCAGGCCGACCTGCGCAGCCAGATCGCCTACGTGCCGCAGGACCCGGCGATGTTCCACCGCACCCTGCGGGACAACATCGCGTTCGCCCGGCCGGACGCCACCGAGGCCGAGATCCGCCGGGCGGCCGAGGCGGCCCATGTCACCGAGTTCGCCGACGTGCTGCCGGACGGCTTCGACACCATGGTGGGCGAGCGTGGCATCAAACTGTCCGGCGGTCAGCGCCAGCGCGTCGCTCTGGCCCGGGCGATCCTGCGCGACGCGCCGATCCTGCTGCTCGACGAGGCGACCAGCGCCCTGGACTCGGAGAGCGAACTCCTCGTGCAGGAGGCGCTGTGGCGGCTCATGGACGGGCGGACCGCGCTGGTGGTGGCACACCGGCTGAGCACGGTCGCCTCCATGGACCAGCTCGTCGTCCTCGACCGCGGGCGGATCGTCGAGCAGGGCACGCACCAGGAGTTGCTCGCGTCCGACGGCGCCTACGCGAAGCTGTGGCAGCACCAGTCGGGCGGGTTCCTCGACGACACCACGGGGCGGGCCGAGGTGCTCTGAACGGGAGGCGGGCCGTCTCCTCGTCCCTTGAGGAGACGGCCTTCGCGGACACCCCTAGGGGAGGTCCAGGGCGACTGCGGCAAGCGGGCCACGGCCGACGGTTGTCGAGGCGGACATGGAGGGACCTTCTCATGGCGGCCGACCGCTCGAATCGGTAGCTGCGCGGGCGCGACTGAGTACGCGTACTCACGACAGCGAGGCTTCCGACGCCGTCCCCGATCGAACCGCACCCGGCATGCCCGTCGTGCGCCCACCTGCGCCACCGAGGATCCTGGAGACAGCACCCGGCCCCGGACCCGGCCGGCCGAGGACGAGGCGGCGGCGCCATGACGATCGACGTGTCCGTGGAGCGCGTGATCCCGCTCCCGCCCGAACGGGTGGCCGAGTACGCCATGGACTGGCGCCATGACGCCGAGTGGACGCAGGGCATCCGCACCGCGGAGCTGACCCGGGAGGCGGACACGGGCGGCTTCGGCGTCGACGCCGAGATCACCCGGACGGCCTTCTTCCTCGGCCGGCGCATCGACTACGTCCTGCGGGTGGCCGCGTACGAACCGCCCCGCCTGCTGGACATGATCTCCGTGGCCGGTCCGATGCCCATGCACGTCACGTACGCCTTCGAGCCGGACGCCCGGGGCACGCGCGCCCGCATTCGGGTCCGCGGCGGCGAAGGCGGCTTCTACCGGCTGGCCGCGCCGCTCCTGGCCCGCCAGGTCCGCTCCTCGCTCCGCAAGGACCTGCGCGACCTCGAACAGCGGCTCATCGGACGGTAGAGGCACCCCTCCCGGCGTACGCCCTGCTCGTGCCGTCCGTGCGCGACGAGCCGCAAAGGCATCGATTCACCCTATTGACACGTGGCCGAAACGCGCCCAGCATGATGGCGTTCGCGATTCACGCTTGAATATCTATTCAAGCCCTGCTTGCGGCCGGTGCCACGAGGCCCCTCGCCGCCCCCGAGATCCAGCGATCAAGGACGATCCAGATGCTCACCACAGACCCAGCCGGGATCGCGCGGTTCCGGGAACGGCGCCGGCGTGTCGCCGGCGAAGACGCGGTCGGCCTGCACGAGTTGAGGCAGCTGTCCACCGACGTGCGCCGCAGCGTCGTGCGGATGATCGACGGCGCCCGGCTCGGCCACATCGGCGGCGATCTGTCGGTGACGGACATCCTCGCCACCCTGTTCGGCGGGGTGCTGGCCGTGGATCCCGAGAAGCCGCGCGACACGGACCGCGACCGCTTCATCCTCAGCAAGGGGCACTGTGCGGCGGCCCTTTACGCGACCCTCGCCCACAGCGGCTTCTTCCCGCTGTCGGAGTTGTCCACGTTCATGGCGCCGCTCTCCCCGCTCAACGGCCACCCGAACCGCAGGAAGGTACCGGGCGTCGAGACGAACACCGGACCCCTCGGTCACGGCTTTCCCGTCGCGGTCGGCTGCGCACTGGCGGCCAAGGTGTCGGGCCGGTCGTACCGCACCTTCGTCGTCCTGGGCGACGGAGAACTCCAGGAGGGCAGCAACTGGGAGGCGGCGATGACCGCCGCGCACCACGACCTCTCCTCCCTCACGGCGATCGTCGACCGGAACGGTCTCCAGCAGGGCGCCCGCACCGAGGAGACCAAGCGGCTGGAGCCGCTCGCGGACAAGTGGGCCGGCTTCGGCTGGGAGGTGCGGGACGTCGACGGCCACGACCACGGCCGGCTGCTGTCCGCCCTGCGCCCGTCCACGACCGCCAGGCCGGTCGCCGTCGTGGCCCGCACCGTCAAGGGCAAGGGCGTGTCGTTCATCGAGGACCGCGTGGAGTGGCACCACAAGGTGCCGGATTCCGAGCAGGTTCAGGCCGCCCTTGAGGAGCTCAGCCGATGACTGCCGATGTCATGTCCGAGGCCGTACAGACCTACGACTGCCGCCAGGCGTTCGCGGACGAACTGATCGCGTTGGCCGCCGAGGACCAGCGGATCGTCGCCGTCTGCAATGACTCCGTGGGGTCGAGCAACCTCGTCCGGTTCAAGGAGCTCTTCCCCGACCGCCTCATCAACGTCGGCATCGCCGAGCAGGATCTCGTCGGCGTCGGCGCCGGGCTCGCGATCGGCGGCTTCGTCCCGTTCGTCAGCGCGGCGGGTCCCTTCCTGACCGGCCGCGCCACGGAGCAGATCAAGACCGACGCCGCCTACAACGCACTTCCGGTGGTGCTCTGCGGCCAGAGCCCCGGTCTGGCCTACGGGGAACTGGGTCCGACCCACCATTCGATCGAGGACCTGTCCTGGATGCGGGCGATCGCCGATCTGGCCGTCGCCGTGCCCGCGGACCCGGCGCAGACCCGCGCCGCCGTCCGCTGGGCCGCCGCGCACGACGGCCCCAGCTACCTGCGCATCCCCCGGTTCAAGGTCCCGTCGGTCACGCCAGAGGGCGCAGCACCGTTCGAACCCGGCCGCAGCATCCAGCTCACCGACGGCACGGACGTCACCGTCATGGCCGTCGGGACCATGGTCTCCCGAGCCCTGGCCGCCGCCGGGGCCCTGCGGGCCGAGGGCATCGGCGTCCGGGTGCTGAACATGACCTTCGTCGAGCCGCTGGACCTGGATGCCGTCCTGCGGGCCGCGCGCGAAACGCGGGGCATCGTCACCGCCGAGGAGGCGACCACCACGGGCGGCCTCGGCGCGGCCGTGGCGAGCGTCGTCGCGCAGAACCGTCCCGTGCCCATGCGGATCCTCGGCGTGCGGCGCGAGTTCGCGCCGACCGGGAGTGCCGCCTTCCTGCTGGAGCACTTCGGCCTCACAGCCGACGGCATCGCCTCCGCCGTACGGGAGTTGCTGTGACACCTTCCCTTCGCTTCAAGGACAAGTGCGTCGTCGTCACCGGCGCCGCGCAGGGCATCGGACGCGGGACAGCCGCGCGGTTCGCCGGCGAAGGCGCCGACGTGCTGATGCTCGACCTGTCCGAGGCCGTCGAGGAGGCGGCCGAGACGGTCGCCGCCCAGCACCCCGCCGGCAGCGCGCTCGGCGTCCGCGCGGATGTCACCTCGGCGGACGACGTGGCCCGTGCCTTCGACCTCGCCGACCGTACCCGGGGAGGTGTGGACGTCCTGGTCAACAACGCCGGCGTCATCACCATCAGCCCGCTGGAGGACCTGAGCCTCGACGCCTGGCAGAAGGTCCTCGCCGTCAACACCACAGGAACGTTCCTGTGCGCGCAGGCCGCCGCCGCGAGCATGCGGCGGCACGGGCGCGGCGGGCGCATCCTCAACGCCGCATCGGGACAGGCACGTCAGGGCTTCATCTACACACCGCACTACGCGGCCAGCAAGTTCGGGGTCGTGGGCCTCACACAGAGCCTGGCGAAGGAACTCGCCAAGGACCGGATCACCGTGAACGCCTACTGCCCCGGCATCGTCGGCAGCGACATGTGGGACTACAACGACCGCGCCTGGGGCCGGCTGCTGGGCGACTACGAGCCGGGCGAACTCATGGCCGAATGGGTCGCCGGCATCCCGCTGGGCCGGGCCGGTACCGACGACGACGTGGCCAACCTCCTGCTCTTCCTCGCCTCCGAGGAAGCGGCGTACATCACGGGCCAGACGATCAACGTCGACGGGGGGATGTTCATGAACTAGCACGTCACGGGCGTGACGACAGCGCAAGCGGCCGAAGGCGGTCCATGCCGCACCTCCCGACCTGGATGCACATTCACTATCCGGAGACTTTCATGAGTACGACCAGCAACGCGGCGCAGCCCGTGGACGCGCAGCCGGCCGAGCGGCGGCTGAAGACACCGTCCTGGGCGACCGGACTGCTCACGGGTTCCCGCGGTCCCGCACTCGGCCTCGTCGCCATGTGCGTCGTCTTCTACATCGCGACGCCGTATTTCCTGACGCAGAACAACCTGCTGAACATCGTCGACCAGGCGGTGATCCTGGGTCTTCTCGCCCTCGGCATGACCGCCGTCATCATCACGGGCGGCATCGACCTCTCGGTCGGCGCGGTACTGGCACTGGCGACCATGGTGCTCGGCTGGCTCTCCCACGACCAGGGCTGGCCGCTGTGGCTGAGCGCCGTCGTCGCGGTCGGCGTCGCGGGAGCGTGCGGCCTGGCCAACGGGCTGGGCGTCACCTTCACCAGACTCCCGCCCTTCATCGCCACCCTGGCGATGATGTCCATCGCCCGCGGTCTGGCCAACGTCATCACCGACGGCCAGCAGATCGTCGGGTACCCGGACTGGTTCGACAACCTCTCCACCACCCGGTACCTCGGCGTCTTCACCTTCGTCACCTTCGTGCTCGTCGTGCTGTACGTGGCCGGATGGGCCTACATGCGCTACCGGACCGGCGGGCGTGAGCTGTACGCCATCGGCGGCAGCTCGGAGGTGGCCAGGCTCGCCGGCATCAGCGTGCGGAAGCGGACCGTGCTCGTCTACACCGTGACCGGCGTCCTCGTCGGCCTGGCCGGTGTCTTCCTGTCGATGCGTCTCGACTCCTCGCAGCCGAGCGCCGGAACGGGCTACGAACTCGACGCGATCGCCGCCGTGGTGATCGGCGGCGCGAGCCTCAGCGGCGGCGTCGGCTCCGTCACCGGGACCCTGTTCGGCGTCCTGATCATCGGCGTCCTGCACAACGGGCTCAACCTGCTCGGAGTCTCCCCGTTCGTCCAGCAGATCGTCATCGGCGTGGTGATCGCTCTGGCCGTCATGGTCGACGTACTGCGCCGACGCGAGGCGCGCTGACCGTCTCGGCTCGTCCTCCCCCCCCGGCTTACCGAAGGAGCACCATCGTCATGAAGTCGCACCACCGTTGGGCCGCCACCGGCATCGTGGCCGCTCTCGCCCTCAGCGCCACCGCCTGCAACAGAGACAGCGCCGCCACGACCACCGCGGACGGCAAACCGGTGACGATCGGTCTCGCCGTCGCCAATCTCCAGGCCGACTTCTTCAACCAGATCAAGCAGTCCGTCGAAGCCGAGGCGAAGAAGAAGGGCGTCAAGGTCGTCGTGGCGGACGCCCGCGGTGACGCGGCGACCCAGGTCAACCAGATACAGGACTTCATCAGCCGTCAGGTCAGCGCGATCATCTACATCCCGGCCGGCGCCACGGCCGCCGGCGTGCCGGTGAAGGCGGCGGAACGCGCGAAGATCCCCGTCGTCACGGTCGACCGGAACCCCGAGGACGCCCCGGGCAAGTCGTTCATCGCCACCGACAGCGTCGCGGCCGCCAGGACGCTCGGCGAGTGGGTGATCAAGCAGAAGGGCGGCAAGGGCCAACTGGCCATCCTCCAGGGCCAGATCGGCACCACACCGCAGGTGGACCGGCAGAAGGGCTTCGGCCAGGCGCTCGCCAAGGCGCCCGGGATCAAGGTGGTCTCGCAGCAGACCGCCGACTGGGCGCAGGACAAGGCGTACTCCGTGGCCCAGGACATGCTCCAGGCCCACCCGAGCATCGACATCCTGTGGGGCCAGGCCGACGCCATGGCTCTCGGTGCCGCACAGGCGGTCAAGAGCGCCGACGGCAAGAAGCGTCTGATCGTCGGCTTCGACGGCGACGTCGCGGGCCTGAAGGCGGTCCGCAACGGCACCATCGACGCCACCATGGTCCAGCAGACCCAGAAGATGGGGCGGATGTCGGTCGACACCGCACTGGACGTCGTCAACGGCAAGTCGGTCCCGGCGACGCAGTTGCAGCCCGCGTTCCTGCTGACCAAGGACGACCCGGCGAAGGCCGACCAGTACATCAAGACCCACCCCTGAGCCCCGGGGAGCAACGTCATCATGACGAACGTCAGCCAGGTCCCGAGGGACCGGACGCACGAGGGCCTGATCGTCCGGGGCGTGTCCAAGCGCTTCGGCGCGACCCAGGCCCTGGACCGGATCGACCTCGACGTACGCCCCGGCGAGGTGGTGGCGCTGCTCGGCGAGAACGGCGCCGGGAAGTCCACTCTGGCCAACATCATCGCCGGCACGTTCTCCTCCGACACCGGTCACATGACCTGGCGGGGAGGGCCTTACGAGCCGAAGTCGCCAGGGGAGGCCATCACCCACGGCATCGGGCTCATCCATCAGGAGACGCGCCTGCTGCCGGACCTGTCGATCGCCGAGAACGTCTTCCTGGGCCGGCTCCTCACCCGTGGCGGACGCATCGACCGTACGGAGATGAACCACCGTGCCGAGGAGCAGCTGCACCGGCTCGGTCTGGACATCTCCCCCACCCGGCTGGTCGGCACGCTCCGGGTGGCCGCGCAGCAACAGGTCGAGATCGCCAAAGCCCTGACGCTCGACGCCAGGCTGCTGATCCTCGACGAGCCGACGGCCGCCCTGGGCGGCGACGAGACCGACCACCTCTTCGAGCGGATCGACGCGCTGCGCAAGGAAGGCGTGTCCTTCGTCTACGTCAGCCACCGCCTGGAGGAGATCGCCCGCATCTGCGACCGCATCGTGGTGATGCGGGACGGACAGAAGGTCGCCACGCACTCGACCGCACAAGTGCCCGTGTCGCAGCTCGTCGAGGAGATGGTGGGGCGCAGCGTCGAGCGCATCTTCCCCGACACGGGAGCGCCGGCGGAGCGTGAGGTGCTGCGTGTGGAGGGCCTGTCCAACCCCTCCTTCCGGGACGTCTCCTTCAGTGTGCGCGCGGGCGAGGTGTTCGGTATCGCCGGGATCGTCGGCGCCGGGCGCACCGAACTGGTGCGGGCGATCGCCGGAGTCGACCCGGTGACCGAGGGAAAGGTGTCCGTCGACGGCCGGGTGCTGCGGCTGCGCGGGCCCCGGGACGCCATCGACGCGGGGGTGGCGCTCGTACCCGAGGACCGCAAGGGCCAGGGCGCCGTGCTCGACCTGTCGATCGGCGACAACGTGGTCCTGCCCAGCCTCGACCGGGTCGCCCGGCGGGGCTGGCTGACCCCACGGCGCGTCACCGAGGTCGCCACCGACGCCATCAGGACGATGACCGTCAAGGGACGGGCCGTGCAGCCGGTGCGGACCCTGTCCGGCGGCAACCAGCAGAAGGTCGTCATCGCCAAGTGGCTGGAGCGCAAGCCCAAGGTCATCATCCTCGACGAGCCCACCCGCGGCATCGACGTCGGCGCCCGGGCGGCCATCTACGAGGTGATCGCGGAGCTGGCCCGGTCGGGCATGGCGGTCGTGGTGGTCAGTTCCGACCTCGACGAGGTCCTGGGGCTGTCCCACCGCGTGCTGGTCCTCAGCCGGGGGCGCCAGCAGGGCATCCTGCCGGCCGAGGAGGCGACGAACTCCGCGGTCATGCACCTCGCCACGGCATGAGATCGAATCAGAAAACAGACTCGAATGGATATGCACACATGGTTCTCGCCCCAGTCCCCAGCGCCACGGCGCGGCTCGCCGGCATCAGGCGCGAGCTGCGCGCGGCGTCCCCGGCAGAGCGCGCCGCGCGCCTGGGGGAGCTGGCCCACTCGATCCGCCGCAGCGATCTGGAGATGATCAGCCGAGCCGGCCAGGGGCACATCGGAGGTGACTACTCCGCCGCCGACATCGTCACCGTGCTGTACTTCGCGGTCCTCGACGTCCGTCCCGAGGAGCCGGAATGGGCCGAGCGCGACCGGTTCGTCCTCAGCAAGGGGCACGCCGCGGGCATCCTGTACGCGACCCTGGCGCACGCCGGCTTCTTCCCCGAGGCGGAGCTGGCCACCTTCATGGAGCCGCTGTCGCCGCTCAACGGCCACCCCAACCGCCGCAAGGTGCCCGGGGTGGAGACCAACACGGGCCCGCTGGGCCACGGCTTCCCGGTCGCCGTCGGGATGGCGGTCGCCGCCAAGCTGGACGGCTCCAGCCGGCGCACCTTCGTGCTCACGGGTGACGGTGAGCTGCAGGAAGGAAGCAACTGGGAGGCCGCGATGAGCGCGTCCCAGCAGCGCCTCGGCCGGCTGACCGTGATCGTCGACCGCAACCGCTTCCAGCAGGGCGCCGCCACCGAGGAGACCTCAGGCCTGGACCCGCTCGACGCCAAGTGGGCCTCCTTCGGCTTCGACGTCCGCTCCGTCGACGGCCACGATCACGAGGCGCTCTACCAGGCCCTCACCGAGGAGCGCTCCGCCGACGACCGCCCCCGGTGCCTGATCGCCGACACGATCAAGGGCAAGGGCGTGTCCTTCATCGAGGACCGCGTCGAGTGGCACCACAAGGTGCCCACCGCCGAACAGACCGCTGCCGCCTTCGAGGAGCTGACCGCCCGATGAGCACCACCGCCGCCGTAGCCGCCGAGCTGCACGACTGCCGCAAGGCGTTCGCCGAGACGCTGATCGAGCTCGCGGAGGCCGACCAGCGCACCGTGGCCGTCTGCAACGACTCCGTCGGCTCCTCCAACCTCAAGGAGTTCCAGCAGCGCTTCCCGGACCGGCTGGTCAACGTGGGCATCGCCGAGCAGCTCATGGTCGGCGCGGGCGCCGGCCTCGCGAACGGCGGCCGTATCCCGTTCGTCTGCGCCGCGGCGCCCTTCCTCACCGGCCGCGCCCTGGAGCAGATCAAGGCGGACGTCGCCTATTCGCGCACCAACGTGAAGCTGTGCGCCATGAGCCCCGGCTTCGCCTACGGCCAGCTCGGCCCCACCCACCACGGTGTCGAGGACTTCGCCTGGCTGCGCACGCTGCCCGAGATGGTCGTCCTGGCACCGGCCGACCCGGCTGAGACACGTGAGGCGCTGCGCTGGGCCCACCAGTACGACGGCCCCGTCTACCTGCGCATCGGCCGCACCAAGGTGCCGGACCTGGCTCCCCACGTCCCCTTCGAGGCCGGCCGCGCCACGTGTCTGCGCGACGGCCGCGACGTTACGCTGATCGGCGTGGGCACGACGGTTTTCGCCGCCTTGGTCGCCGCCGGGAAGCTGGCTGCCGAGGGTGTCGACGCACGCGTGCTCAACTTCTCCACCGTCAAGCCGCTGGACGAGGAGGCGCTGCTCGCGGCAGCCGCCGAGACGGGCCGCATCATCACCGTCGAGGAGGCCAACGTCCACGGCGGGCTCGGCAGCGCCGTCGCGGAGTTCCTCGCCGCCCGCACCCCGGTGCCGATGAAGCTGCTCGGCGTGCGCGACGAGTTCACCCCGACCGGCAGTCCGGCCTTCCTGTCCGAGTACTTCGGCATCGACGCCGAGGCCATCGTCCGGGCCGCGCGCGAGCTGACAGGCGCCGGGCAGGGAGCGACGGCATGAGTGCCGTGGGAAGAGGCGCCGTCCTCGCCCTCGACCAGGGCACCAGCGGGACGAAGGGACTGCTCGTCGCGGAGGACGGGCGGGTGGTCGCCGCCGCCCACCGGCCGCTGACCCAGCAGTATCCCGAGCCCGGGCGGGTCGAGCAGGACCCGGCCGTCCTGTGGCGCGGCGTCATCGGCGTGGCCGGGGAACTGGCGGCCGGGGCGGCCGCCGCGGGCACGCGCGTCGTCGGCCTGGGGCTGAGTGTCCAGCGTGAGGCCGTCCTGGTCTGGGACCCGGACACCGGCGCCGCGCTGTCGCCGCTCGTCAGCTGGCAGGACCGGCGCACCGCCGAGCGCTGCGCCAAGCTGGCCGCCTCGGCCGAGGGCGAGCTGATCAGCGGCCGCACCGGCCTGCCGGTCGACCCGATGTTCTCCGCGACCAAGGCCGAGTGGCTGCTGGACCGGCTCGACCCGGACCACGAGGCGGCCACCGCCGGGCGGCTGCGCGTCGGCACGGTCGACGCCTGGCTGCTGCACCGGCTCACCGGCGGCGCCACCGACGCCACCGAGACCGGCTGCGCCTCCCGCACTCAGCTCGTGCGCCTGGACGACGCCGACTGGGACCCCGAGCTGCTCGACCTGTTCCGCATCCCCCGTACGGCACTGCCCCGGGTCGCCGCCTCGGACGGTGCGGGCGAGGAGCTGGGACGCACCCGGAACGTACCGGGCCTCGCGGACGGGCTGCCCGTCGCGGCCGTGCTCGGGGACTCGCACGCGGCGCTCTTCGCGCAGGGCCACGGGCGTCCGGGCGTGGTGAAGGCCACGTACGGCACCGGCGCTTCGCTCATGGTCCTCAACCCCGAGGGCCGGCGGCCCGGCGAGGGCATCGCCGCCACCCTGGCGTGGCGGCGCACGCGGGACGGCGGTGCCGCGCACGCCCTGGAGGCGAACATCGCGTCGGCGGGCACGGCGATCCGCTGGGCCGCCCGGCTGCTCGGGACCGACCCGGCCGGCATCGCCGCCCTGGCGGCCGGCGCGCGGGAGGACTCCGAGGTGTGTCTGGTCCCGGCGTTCTCCGGACTGGGCGCCCCGTACTGGGACCGCGGCGCCCGAGCGCTGCTCGTGGGCATGGACTTCGACACCGGCCCCGCCGAAGTGGCGCGCGCCGCGGTCGAGTCGATGGCCTTCCAGGTGGCCGACACGCTCTCCCGTTTCGACACCGTCCTCGCCGGCGCGGTCGCCGAACTCCGCGCGGACGGCGGGCCGACGGGCAACGACCGCCTCATGGCGCTCCAGGCCGAGCTGATCGGCCGGTCCGTGCTGCGGGCCGGCCGCCCGGAGGTGTCCGCCCTGGGTGTCGCGTACCTGGCCGGCACCGCGCTCGGCATCTGGGACGACGCCGATCTGCCCGCGCTCACCCCACAGGGCACCCGCTTCACGCCGCACGAGGACGACGCCTGGCGCAACCGCCGTATGGCCGGCTGGCACGACGCGGTCGCCTGCTCCCGCGGAAAGCGGGCCTGACGCCGACCGGGACCGGTGGCACCGGCGCCCGTCCTCCTCCGTCGCTTCACCACTGCCGAAAGAGCCGCATCATGACCTTCACCCCCGAGGCGTTCTCCCTCAACGACAAGGCCGCGTTCATCACCGGCGCGGGCAGCGGCATCGGCCGGGCCATCGCCCTGGGCTTCGCCGCCTGCGGCGCCGACGTCGCCTGTTTCGACCGCGACGCCGAGGCCGCCCGGGCCACCGCCGACCGGATCGTCGCGGCGCGCGGCAGGGCCGTCGGCGTCGGTGGGGACGTCACCTCCCCCGAGTCCCTGGCCGAGGCCGTCCGCACCGCCGTCGCATCGATCGGCCCGATCCGTACCGCGGTCAACTGCGCGGGCGTGGCCGGCGCCACCGCCGCCGAGGACATGCCCGCCGAGGACTTCCGCCGGGTCGTCGACATCAACCTCACCGGTGTGTTCCTCAGCGCCCAGGCCGAGGCCCGCGTGATGCTCGACCACGGCGGCGGGTCCATCGTCAACATCGCCTCCATGTCGGGCACCATCGCCAACCGCGGACTGCTGCAGGCCCACTACAACGCCTCCAAGGCCGGCGTCATGCACCTCACCAAGAGCCTGGCCACGGAGTGGGCCGACCGTGGAATCCGGGTCAACTCGATCAGCCCGGGCTACACCCTGACGCCGATGAACCAGCGGCCCGAGGTGGCCGAGCGGCTCAAGGCGTACGCCGCCGACACCCCGCTGGGCCGCATCGCCGAGGTCGAGGAGATGGTGGGCCCCGCCGTCTTCCTCGCCTCCGACGCCGCTTCCTTCGTCACCGGCTCCGACCTGATCGTCGACGGCGGCTACGTCTGCTGGTGAGCGGCGCCCGGCACGCCTTTGTGGAGCGCCGTCGACACGTACCGAGGATCAGGCCATCAAGGCCGCTGCCGTCTCCTGGTCGGTCACCAGCACGTCCACCAGACCGCCCGCTACGGCCGACCGGATCGCCTTGTGCTTACGGCTGCCGCCCGCCACCCCGATCTTCCGGCGGGCGGCGGCAAGCTGCTCACGGCTGATGCCGACGACCCGGGAGTCCAGCTCGGACTCGACCGGCCGGCCCTCGGCGTCGTAGAACCGCAGACACACATCGCCCACCGCCCCCAGCTTCTCCAACTCGGCGCGTTCCTCGTCCGAGAAGGCGTTGCCGCTGCGGGCGAGCGTGCTGGACGGGGTGATCTCGCCGATGCCCACCAGCGCGACGTCCAGGTCGCCCAGCTCGCCCAGAGCCGCCGACACGAACGGGTCCGCGCGCAGCGCCTGGGCGCTCTGCGCCGACCCGGCCACACCGGGCGCCTGCAGATAGACGGCCTCACCGTTGACCAACTGCGCCAGCTGCCCCGTCATACGCGAAGCGTGACCCGCCGCGGCGGGATCGCCGATTCCGCCCACCGCCTGCACGATGCGCACGCCCTTCAGGCCCGGGACCGGCTGCATCGCCTGCACCGTGGCGAGCAGGGTGGCGCTCCAGGAGGAGATGCCCACGGTGTCGCTCGAGCGCAGTGTCGTCTGGAGGTAGTAGGCGGCGGCCGCGCCGAGATCGCCGAGCATCGTGCGCTCGTTGTCCGGGGCGGTGTCGACGACCAGTGCGAGCTTCAGGCCGTACCGCTCCTGGAGACCGTCCTCCAGATCCGGGTGCGTACCCGACGGCGGCGTCACGGTGATCCGCACGATGCCCCGGTCCTGCGCCTTTTTCAGCAGGCGCGAGACCTTCGCCTGCGACAGATCCAGCCGCGCCGCGATCTCCGGCTGTCGGATGCCCTGAAGGTGGTACAGCCGGGCCACGTGCGTCATCATCCGCAGTTCCTCGCCGACGATCACCACGGGACTCCTCTTCTG
Organism: Streptomyces africanus; assembly: GCF_030816955.1. NCBI lineage: Bacteria > Bacillati > Actinomycetota > Actinomycetes > Kitasatosporales > Streptomycetaceae > Streptomyces > Streptomyces africanus. The sequence goes on from NZ_JAUSYP010000001.1 coordinate 612,454, forward strand.
CCGTCTCAGCCCTGCATAGATATTCGCACAGGCAGGCGGGACCCCGCCAAGAGGTCCCGCCCCGCCTTCAAGGAGTCATGCGGCGACGGGCCGTGCGACCGGGCTCAGAAACGGTCCGGGGCACGCTCCGGGAGCGGAGAGCCGGGGAGCACGTCCCGCTTCTGGTTCTTGCGTGCCTCCGCGTTCGAGTCGGCCGTCGCCTCACAGGTCACGTCCTTCGCCGGGAGCTTGCCGGTGAGCAGGTAGGTCTCGACCGTGCCGTCCGTGCACGCGTTGCCGCTCGGGTAGACGCCGTGGCCCTCGCCGCCGAGGACGGTGACCATCTTCGAGCCCTTCAGGTCGGCGTGCAGGGCCTGACCGCTGGGCAGCGGGGTCTGCGAGTCCCACTCGTTCTGGACGACCAGGGAACCGACCTTGTTGTTCACCTTGGTGGCCCGTTCCACGGACCTGTCCCAGAACGCACAGGGCTTGATGCTGGACGCGAAGTCACCGTAGAGCGGGTAACGGCCCTTGTCCTCGATGGCGTCCCGCCGGTAGGTCTCGGGATCGCGGGACCAGGCGGCCGAGTTGTCGCCGCACACCACGGCCCAGAAACTCGCCGTCATGTTGTCCGACGGCACCTCGGCGGCATCGGCGGCGCCTGCCGTCCCGGTCCGCCCGGACCCGGTGAACACCGCGAGCTTCTTCGCGGAGGCGGGCCGGCCGGCCGCGGCCTTCTTCAGTTCCACGACCACCTCGGTGGCGTACTCCGGGCTGAAGACCGCCCTGCGCAGACCGCTGCGGATGTCGTCACCGGTGGTCGGCTGCCCCTCCACCTCGATGGGCTTCTCGTCGGCCTGCGCGACCAGGTCCCAGAAGGTCCGGTCGACCTCCTTCGGGGTGTCGCCGAGGCCGTACTTCTCCGAACGCTCGGCGGCCCACTCGGTCCACCGGTCGAACGCGGGCTCGGCGCCCTCCGCCCACCACTGGATCATCCCTCGCCAGGCGCGCGCCGGATCGACCGCGCTGTCCAGCACGAACCGGTCGGCCCGGCCCGGGAAGAGCTGGGTGTAGACGGCGCCCAGGTAGGTGCCGTACGAGTAGCCGAGGTACGAGATCTTCTTCTCACCGAGGATGGCCCGGAGCAGGTCCATGTCGCGCGCGGTGTTGCGCGTGGTGATGTGCGCGAGCGTGTCGCCCGCCTTCTCCCGGCACTTGTCCGCGACGTCGCGCGCCCAGGCGACGTCCTTGGCGAACGTCTCCTCCTTGTACGGCCGCAGCCAGTTCTCCTCCTCCGGCTTCAGGTCGCAGGAGACGGGGCTGCTCCGTCCCACACCGCGCGGGTCGAAGCCGATCAGGTCGTACTTCCGCTGCGCTGACTTGGGGAGCACCTCCTTCAGGTCGAGCGGCATGTAAAGCCCCTGTCCCCCGGGGCCGCCGGGGTTGGAGAACAGGACACCGTGCCGCTTGCCGGGCGTGGTGCTCCTGATCCGGGATATGGCCAGCTCGATCCGCTTGCCCGCGGGAGCCCGGTAGTCCAGCGGGACCTTGATCGTGGCGCACTGGAACGTTGCCGGAGAGTCGGCCTCGCACCGCTTCCACCGCGGCTTCTGCTTCACGTACCGGTCCAGCGCGCCGCCTTTGGCAGCGGATAAGGAGACGGTCGACGGGGTGACGGCGGGAGCGGCGGCGGCCGTCGAGGTGGCGAGTGCGGGAGCCAGCGTCGCCGTGACACTCACGGCCAACAGGGGCGCGAGACGTCGTCTGCGCACGATTCGTTCCTTCCGGTCGCGTGTTCGGACAGGAAGGATCTTTCAGGAACCGGGCGCACGTGCGGATCCCTCGCCGGGCGGTACCTCCCCTCCACCCTGGGAATGACGCAACAGTGGTGTGTGGTCCCCGAGTTGTAGGGGATGACACACAGACGAGTCCCGTCTCAGAGCTGATGGGCGCGGGTGCCGCGCAGCCGGCCCCGGGTGTCCAGCAGCAGTCGGGCGTGCTCGGGCAACCGGTCCAGCGGGACGGCGTCGTGGTCCTGCACCAGGATCGTGAGGTCGGCGTCCGCGGCGGCAGTCAGTGCGTCGACGGACCGCTGCACCGGTTCGCCGCCCGGCGACCAGGCGTCCACTAACGGGTCGTGGTAGGTGACGTCGGTGCCGCTCTGCCGCATCAGCCGGACGATCGCGGCGGCCGGGGTGGCCCGCAGATCCGTGCTGTTGCGCTTGTAGGTCACTCCGACGAGCAGCACTCGCGCGTCCCGCAGGGCGTTTCCCCGCTCGTGCAGCAAGTGCTCGGCACGCCGCACGACATGCGCCGGCATCCGGGCGTTGATCTCCTGCGAGAGCTCGACCAGCCGCAGCGGGGCCCCTCCGGTGCGCGCCCAGTGCGTGAGATAGACCGGATCGACCGGGATACAGTGCCCGCCCACACCCGGTCCCGGCCGGAACTCCTGGAAACCGAAGGGCTTCGTGCGCGCGCAGTCGAGAGCCTCCCAGACATCGACTCCCAGTGCGCGGGCGGCGACGGCGAGTTCGTTGACGAGGGCGATGTTTACGTTGCGATAGGTGTTCTCCAGGAGTTTCGCCAGTTCGGCCTCGCGTGCGGAGCCCGCCTCCACGACCTGGTCGCACAAGTGCCGGAAGAAGTCGGCCGCGGCCGTCGTGCACCGTCGGGTGCAGCCACCCACGACGCGCGGGGTGTTCCGCACGCCGAAGGTCTGGTTGCCGGGGTCGATGCGCTCGGGTGAGAAGGCGAGGGAGAAGTCCGTTCCGGCACTGAGTCCGGAGGCCTGCTCCACGATGCCACGGACGACGTCGTCCGTGGTGCCCGGGAAGGACGTGGACTGCAGGACGACGAGACTGCCGGGTTTCAGGCGGTCCCCGAGAGCGGAAGCGGCGCCTCGCACATGGCGAAGGTCGGGTCCGCCCGTGTCGTCCAGCGGTGTGGGGACGCAGATCACGGCGACCGAGGCCTCCGCCAGCGGGCTTTCGTCGACGGACGCCCGGAAACCGGTGTCCAGCATGGCGGCGAGGTCGGCATCGGTGACGTCGGGCACGTGCGAGTGGCCAGAGTTCAGGGCTGCGGTGACGGACGGGTTCTCGTCGATCCCTGTGACACGCATACCGGCGCGGCACGCTTCCCGGGCCAGGGGGAGGCCGGTGTATCCGAGTCCGATGACGGCAACGCTGTTCATGTCGCTCCCTGGTTGCAGGGGGTCGTCAGGCAGGGCCGGGGCCCGCCGCTCCGCCCTGCGGTCGTGGGCGGTCAGCGGGTGGCGGAGGTCTCACGGGCGGCCAGGAGCGCGAGGGTGCTGCGGCAGATCTTCCCGGTGGGCCCGAGGGGCATCTCCCCGACGCGCAACAGGAGTTCGGGGAGCTTGCGGCGTTCGAGGCCGCGCTGGGACTCCAGGAAGACGGCGAGTTCGCTCAGGTCGGGTACGGGCGCGCCCGGCCTCTCGCGGATGCACGCGCACAGACGCTCCCCCAGGTCCGGATCGGGCACACCGACGCAGGCCACCTCGGCCACGGCGGCATGCGCGGCGAGTTCGCGTTCCACCTCCGCCGGGCTGATGTTGTAGCCGCCACGTACGACGATCTGCTTGATGCGGCCCAGGACGTGGAGCCTGCCGTGTTCGTCCAGGAACCCGCGGTCGCCGGTGCGCACCCAGCCGGTCGGAGTGCGGTACCGGGCGTCCAGTGCGGGATCGGCGACGTAGCACAGCGGTGTCATGGGACCTCTGGCACAGATCTCACCGGGCTGCCCGGCCGGCACGGGAGCACCGGTGTCGTCGGTGATGCGGATCCGCGCCACGGCCGGGTCGGGACGTCCGGTGCCCGTCTCGGGGCCGAGCCCGGTGGCGGCGGTGTGGCAGTTCACGCCGTCGGATGATCCGTAGACGGTGATGACACGGCGGCCGAACCGGGCGCGGCACGCGGCGGCGGTGGCGTCCGGGAGGGCCGCTCCGCTGGACACGACGGCCTGGAGGCCGGTGAAGTCCTCGCTGGGGGCGGGGGGTTGCTCGGCGATGCGGTGCAGCATCGTGGGCACACCGAAGACGTGCGTGGGACGGTGCTCGACGAGCATGCGGAGGGCCTCGGCCGCGTCGAAGGACTCCTGTACCAGCAGCGTGCCGCCGAGTGCGGCGAGGGTGACGGAGGTGCCGCAGGAGCCGAAGGAGGAGGCCAGCGGGACGAGTACGAGGTTGCGCATCGGGCCGTCCCCGGTGTGCAGGGCGCGGACGTAGGTGGCGCGGCCGCCGGCCATCGCGTTGTGGGAGTAGGCGACCATCTTGGGTTCGGCCTCGGAGCCGGACGAGACGAGGATGCGGGCGGGTGCCTCGGGGTCGACGGGGCGCGGAACGAAGGGCCGCCGCGCCGGCGCCGCGAGTGACTGCGCGGTCCCATGGCCCTCACCGAAGGTGAACACCGTTTCGAGGTGGGGAAGGTGAGCGTGTGCCACCGCGTCGGAGGGATGGGTGACGATGACCGCGCGGGCTCGGGCGCGGGCGAGCAGGCTCGCCGGTCCCCGGCTGCCGGGCCCCGGCGGATAGGGCAGTGCCACCGCTCCGATCGCGGCGACCGCGAGTTCCGCGGCGACCGCGTCGCGCCCGTTCGGCATCCGTACGGCGACGATGTCCCGTTGACCCAGGCCGCGTTCGGCGAGCCGGGCGGCGATGTGCCGTACCCGGCAGTCGAGTTCGGCGTAGTCCGCCGTGCCCGCCGAGTCGATGACGGCCGGACGGCCGGGGTGACGCCGTACGTGCCCGGAGAACAGCGTGTACAGGTCACGGTCGGGGCAGTGGCCCTGTTCGGACCAGGCGCGCCGCACCGGGGCCGGCACCAGGTCACGGATCTCGACGCCGGCGTTCGATGTCCATTCGGCCCTCATGAGAACTCCCAGGGTGCGAGGGGGGCCGCGTACTCCCCGACGGTCAGCGCCGGAGCGAACCGCGGGTCGCGGGCCAGGTCCGCGAGGCTGGTGCACACCGGCGTGACGGCCACGCCCGCTGCCGCCAGCCTGGGCAGCCAGTGGGCGGTGGGCCGGGTCCGGGCCCGGGAGGCGATCGCGTCCGCGCTCGCCGAGGCGGCGAGGCCGAGCGCCGGCGCGAGGCGCTCCGGTCGCTGGCGGGCCCGGGGTCCCAGCGCGATGTAGCCGTCCCGCGTGTGCAACGGGCGGCCGGTCGCCGCGGGCCGTCCCGGTCCTCGGGGAACGAGGACGGCGGCGGAGAACAGGGAGGAGTCCACGCGAGCGCCTCTTCCGGTATGCAGCCGCGTCAGCAGTGCCGCCAGTACGCCCTGCGCGCAGACCAGCCCGCCGAGGACGTCGGTGAGCGTCATCAGGGAGGGCGCGGGCGGCTCGTCCGCGGGCCGCACGGCGGCGGCGAGGCCGCTGTGCGCCTGGACCAGGTAGTCGGTCCCCACGGGTGGTTCCGGCCCCAGGGCGTCACCCCAGCCGGATGCCCACGCGTACACCAGCCCGGGGCGCGCCGCACGCAGGTCGTCGGCGTCCAGTCCGAGCCGGACGGCCTTGCCCGGCGCCCAGTTGTGCAGGAAGACGTCGGCCTCGGACACGAGGTCACGGACGGCCCGCCGTCCGGCGTCGGTGGTGAAGTCGATCTCCGTGACGGCTTTGCCCGCGTTGAGGGCGCTGAAGCGGGCCGACGTCGTGCCCGCCATCGGGGGGACGCCGCGCATCGGGTCACCGCCCGGCGGTTCGATCCGTACGACGTCGGCGCCCAGGAGCCGCAGGACGTGGCCGGCCAGGGGCCCCTGGACGCGTCGCGCCGACTCGACGACCCGCAGTCCCTCCAGGGGCGCCGCGGCCGTACCGTCCCTGTCGATCGTGGTGCCGCCCGGCTCGGGAAACGGTGTGAGGGTCCACGGCGGCGTCACCGTGGGCGGCAGGGGGTCTTGCCGTACGGGCAGCACGGTGGCGCCCGCCCGGTCCGCCGCCGACCGGACGGCCGTGAACGAGGCACGCCGCACGGTCGCGGACAGCACGGGAGGCAGCGCGCAGGTGGCGGTGGCGAACCGTTGCTGGAACGACCGCCATCCACGACCGGTGTCGGCACGGTCCACGCCGAGCAACCGCCAGAAGTCCAGCCATCGCTCGGCGTCGAGGGCTTCGAGTTCGAAGCACACGCCGTCGGCGGACACGAACGAGCAAGCGGCGGGCACGAGTTCTTGCCCCGCGTCGGCACGCGACGGCGGGCAGCCCTCCGGGTCGTCGCCGTCGGCCGTCGCCGCCGCGAGGTACTGGGCGAGGGCCAGCAGCGCGGCCTGACCGACCGACGTCCGTACCCGCGTCACGTCGGCGCCGCCGGCCCGCGCGAGGAGTGCCGCGCAGACTCCCTGGGCCGCGAGGACGCCCGCCACGGTGGAGGCGTAGTCGACGGCGAGCGGGGCCGGGCGTCCGGCCGCCCGGCCGTGCACGTGCATGATTCCGCAGGCGGCCTGCACGGCATGTTCGTCGGTCAGGGGGACGGAGAGCGGGCCCTGCCAGTCGATGTCCCAGGCGACGGTGGCGGTGGCGGGGTCGCCCACCAGGCCGAGGAGGTGTGCCGCGACCTCGACGGCTACCGGCGCCGTGGCCGTGGCCGGATCTCCGGCGCGCGGCACGCAGAGCCTCATCGGGCGTCCTCCGGGCGTGGCCGCAGGCCGTCGGCCTGCTCCTCCGCGTGCGGGCGCCGGCCGTGTACCGAGTAGACGACGCTGGACGCCGCGCAGAACGACGGGTCCCGCATCAGCGCCCGTACGTCCGCCAGTTGCGCCTCGGTCATGCCAGCGGCCAGGAGTTCGTCCCGCAGGTGGTATGTGTGGTTGAGCTGCATGCGCAGGCCCGGCGACCCCGCGGTGCGCAGCTCGATGCGGGGCCGCGGGGCGATGTCGACGAGCCCCGCGGCACGCATGGCGGCCGGCGCGTTCCGGGCCCAGTGGGGGTCTCCCCCACCGGCCCGCATGACGGCGCACTTGGCGTCGAGGAAGGCCGTGTAGAGGCGGGCGGATTCCTCGTCCGGGGTGAGGAGGGGCGGTTCGTAGGAGGCGTCGAACTCCTCGATGTGCAGCCACCCTCCGGGCTTGAGGGAGCGCACCAGTCTGCCGAGGACGGCGAGCCGTTCGGGCAGGTGCTGGAGGACGAGACGGGCGACGACGAGGTCGAAGGCGGCCTCGGGCAGCGGATCGGTCACCACGTCGTGCTCGACCGCGGTCAGGCACGGTCCGTCCGGGATGTGGTGGGGTTTGATGTCGGTGGCCACGACCTCGCCGGTGGGAGCGACGCGTTCGGCGAGCCACCGTGCCACGCTTCCGCTCCCGGAGCCGATGTCCAGGCACCGCCAGCCGGTGGTGACTCCGGTCTCGGCGAGCCGGTCGAAGGTCATCGTGTCGTACGCGTCGGTGAGGCAGCGGTGCAACTCGTCGCTGTGCACGCTGTCGTTGTCGAAGACGTACCCCGGGTCCCGGCCCAGGCTGTCGTGCATGGCGTCTCCCGTCGTCCCCTCGCAGGCCCACGTTCGTCGCAGGCCCACGTTCGTCTCAGGTCCACGTCCGTCTCAGGTCCACCGGCCGGAGCCGTAGGTGTCGGCCCGTCCGGTGAGGCGGTGCAGCAGCTCCCTGCGCCGCACCTTGCCGGTGCCGGTACGCGGTACCTCGTCCCAGGTGAGTGCGACCGGTTCGCGCAGCGGCGGCAGGTCGCGCACCGCCTCCTTCCAGCGGGCCCGGTCCACCTCGCCGTCGGCGGTGACCACGACGGGCAGCGGTCCCGGCCCGGCTCGGCGAGGACGACGCACTCCATGGCCTGCGGCAGCCGGTCCTCCAACAGGTCCTCGGTCCGCAGGCAGCTGAGCCGCGCGGCGCGGTCCACCTCGCGGTCGAGCAGCTCGACGCTGCCGTCGCGGTTGCGGGCGCCGATGTCGCCGGTGTTCCACCAGCCGCCGTGGCGCTTGGCCGACCAGCGGTCCTCCTCGCCGACGTAGCCCAGAGCACAGGCGGCGGTCCTGGCGAGCACCAGGCCCGCCTGCCCCCTCGGCAGGGGCCGGTGCGTGTCGGGATCGACCACGCGCAGCCGCGTCTTGACGGGCACCGGACGTCCGAGGTTCCGGGTTCCGGCCCCGTCCGGCGCCCGGCGGACGGACCGCCGGGTGTGAAAGCGGAAGGTCAGCGGTCCCGTCTCGGTCTGCCCCCACCCCTCCACCCACACCGGACTGCGGTGCCGGCTCGCCCCGAGATAGGCACGGACGGTGGGGGGATGCACGGCGTCGTACGTGCTGATGACCATGCGCACGCGCCGGAACGGGTTGTCCAGTCCTTCGGTCAGCGGCAGGAGGCGCACGAGCGAGGCGGGCAGCGCCTCCAGGACGGTCGGCGGATGGGCGCGCAGCACGGGGTCGGCGAGGTTCGGGTCCTGCGTGGTGATGATCGAGATCGCGGAGGGGCCCATGCACAGGGCGCTTGCGGTCCAGCAGAACGTCCTGCCGTGGGCGAACGCGCTCGCGTTGGCGAGGACATCGGTGCGTCGCAGGCCGATCCGAGGCAACCGCACGCTCTCGAACCGCGCCAGTTTCCCGACGATCGTCCGGGTGGAGTGCACCACCAGCTTGGGCACACCGGTCGTGCCCGACGTGTGGTGGATCACCAGGGGCTCGTCGTCGTGCCGGCGGCGGGGCCCGGGAGCGGTGTGTCCGCGTACGTCGTCCATGCCCAGCGCCCCCGGTACGGCGCCGTCCAGCACCAGGGTGGCCCGTGCCGCCGAGGCCAGGTCGGTGCCTTCGGTCCGGCCGCGTTGAAGCACCTGTGCCGTCGTGACGAGCAGAGCGGGGCCGAGCCGGGCCAGCAGTGTCCCCAGCGTCCTTCCGGACAGGTGCGCGGACAACTGCGCGGGGACCGCGCCGACGCGCACGGCGGCGCAGGCCAGCAGATCGTAGTCCCAGTGGTTGTCCTTGACGATCGCCACACGGTCGCCGGGGCCGGCCCCGGCGGCGTCCAGCCAGCCGGCCGCCTCCCGTACGAGCGTGGCCAGTTGGGGCAGCGTGTGGTGGGTGCGGGCGTCCGCGTCGATGTCGAACGGCCGGTCCAGGTGGACGCGCGTGCCGAGCTGCCGCTCGGCGCACTCGTCGAACAGGACGCCCATGTCGTGGGGTTTCACGAGACGTTCTCCTCGGTGGGGAGAGTGGCGGGGCGTGTCCGTCCGAGGGTCCGCGGCGGCCGCAGCCGGCTGAGGACGCGCGAGGCCGCGAGGGCGCCCGCGCGTACGGCGCCTTCGCTGGCCGGCCGCAGCATCACCCAGTCACCGGCGTACTCGACCGGCCGTGCGGCACGCGCCATGAACCGGCCTCGTCCGCGCAGGGCCTCGGGAGCCGCCTCGGGCAGGCCGTGGGGGAACGCGTGCACGAAATGGCGTCCGGCGGCGGTCTGCAGACCGGGGACGTACCGGGTGGCCGCTCGCACGAGCCGGTCGGCCGTCTGCCGCTCCGGCGCGGTCAGCAGTTCGGGGATGCCGCGGGCGTCGGCCATCAGGGTCAGCAGTCCCTTGCCCACGGGCGCCCGGTCCGGGTGCTTGGCATGATCCACGATGATCGCGGAGAGCACGTCGTCCTCCGCGTCCGGCGTCAGCAGGACGTACAGCGGCGTGCGGGACGGGGGTGCGAGCGGCCGGTCCAGCAGGCAGCTGACCTTGAGCGTGGGCGTGAAGGTGCAGGCCGACAGGAACGGAAGCTCGTCGGCGGGGGCGTTGACGTGCAGGCGCGCCGCGACCGGGGCGGGCACGCACAGGACCACCGAGCGCGCCGTGACGCTGTCGTTCCCGACGCGCAGCCGCGCGCGGCCTTCCTCGGTGACGACCTCGTGCACCTGTGCGCCGGTGACCACGTCGAGCCCCTCGGCGAGCCGCCGGGCGAGCAGGTCCATGCCGTCGCGGTACGTCCGCCAGCCCGCGGCGGGGCCCACCTCCAGGAGCAGGCTGAGCATCGGTGCGACGGCGGAGCGTGCCGTGTCCCAGCCGAAGAAGCTTCCGGCGACCGGCTGCAGCAGGTAGTCGTGCACGTCCCTGTGGTACCGGCGGGCGAACTCCCTGACCGTCAGGGCCCCTGCCGGGGTCCGTTCGGGGTGGTCGGCGTCGAACCTCCGGCGGTGCGCCCCGGTCCAGGCCAGGAGCCGGGCGAGGTCGAACCGGGCACGGGGGGAGAGCCCCGCGCCGGTGAGCACAGCGGCGGGGTCCGCCACGCCGGGGCGGGCCCGTCCGTCGCGCCACACCGCGACCGACCTGCCGATGCGCGGCACGTCGCCTCGCGGCACGCCCAGCCGCGCCAGCAGCTCCCAGGTCGCGCGGTAGCCCCGCTCCGAGATCTGTTCGGCACCCTCGTCGATGGTGTATCCGGCGTGCCGGAAGCTGCGCATCCTGCCACCGACGTGCTCGTGCTGTTCGTAGACCCGCACCTCCAGGCCCGCGCGCCGCAGTTCGTGCGCGGTGGTCAGTCCGGCCATGCCCGCGCCGACCACGGCCACGTCGAGATCAGGGCTCATCCGGTGGCCCCCGCGCCGACGATCAGGTTCGCCGTGATCAGCAGCAGGGTGCTGACCCGGTGCGCGGGGAAACCGAGCTTGCGGGCGCGCATGATGTCTCCCTGACGGAAGCCGGTGCGGTACTGCCGCACGCGCAGCGCGGTGACGGGCAGCATCAGGAACACGAACCACCACGGGGCGATCCCGACGGCGGAGGCGACGGCGCCGGTCAGGAACTCCGCCGCGGAGAGCGATCCGATGAAGAGGGCGTTGCCCTTCGGCGACACCAGGCACGCCACGGTGCGACGCCCGACGGCCCGGTCCCCGGGGATGTCGTTGGTGTTGGAGTACACGCCGAACAGCAGCGGTCCGCAGCCGAAGAGCACCCCTTGCACCAGTACGAACCCGGAGAAGTGGCCGGCCGCGAGCCCGTACGCGCCCAACACCAGGGCGGCGCCCAGCCCGGCGAGGAAGATCTCCTGGAAGCCGTGGTAGCTGATCTTCAGCCCGTAGGAGTACTGGACGGAGACCACGAACAGCACCGCGATCAGCACCACGGCCCACAAGGGCCGGTGCGGGGCGCTCGCCACCGCGGCGCCCCACAGGGCGGCGCCGGCAGCGGCGGTGGCGTACCCGAAACCGAGCGCTTCGCGCAGGGTCAGGGTCCCCGCCACGAGCGGCTTGCGCAGCTTGTTGCGCAGGGGGTCGTCCGGACCGTAGTTCGCGGCGTCGCTGCCGTCGCGACAACCGGTCACGTCGTCGAGGGCGACCATCGCCACGATGACGCAGACCGCGCCGAGGAGGAACAGGGTGAGTGTCACGATCGTCGCGGGCCGCAGGCCGGAGACGGGCAGCAGGACCGCGGACAGTGCCACGGCGACGCTCGGGTAGTAGTCGTAGACGTCGAGTTTGCCCAGCCGGGCATAGCTGCGCAGCTTGCTCTCGGGGCGTGCCGTTCCGGCCGGGTACGGTCCGGCCTCGGTGCGGGTCGTCATCTGCTCCGCTCCTTCAGGTGGGTTCGGTCAGCGGCTGCCGCTCAGCCCGGCGTAGGCGCAGACCGTGTCCGCGATGTGCTCCACCTGGGCGTCGGTGAGGCGCGGGTGGACGGGGATGGCCAGTTGGCGCCGGCTGGCGCTCTCCGCGTGCGGCCAGCTCCGGCCGGCGGGCGCGAACCGGGTGAACGCGGCCTGGTGCGGCAGCGGGAGGGGGTAGTAGACGTGGCTCTCGACTCCCCGCTCGGCCAGGTACCGCCGCAGTGCGTCCCGCTCCTCGGCGAGCAGCGAGTACACGTAGAAGCACCGGCCGTCGCGGCCCGGCGGCGGGGGCAGCACACCGCGCTCGGCGAGCGGTGTGAAGCGGTCGGTGTAGTAGTCGGCGATGCGGGCCCGGCGTTCCAGCAGTCCGGGAAAGGCGGGGAGCCGGTGGAGCTGGAAGGCGGCGAGCACTTCGTCGAACCGGCTGTTGTAGCCGGTGCGCGGGTAGACGAAGCGCTCGCTCTGCCCGTGGTTGCGCAACGACCTGACCGTACGGGCGAGTTCGGGGTTCATGGTGACGACGGCGCCGCCCTCGCCGGCCGTTCCGAAGGTCTTGACCTGGACGAAGGAGAACACTCCGGCCTCGCCCCACGTCCCGGCGGGGCGGCCGTCGAGGATGCCGCCCTGCGCGACGGCCGAGTCCTCGACGAGGCGCACGCCGTGACGCCGGGCGATCTCGCTCATGCGGGGCATGTCGGCCATCACCGAGAACATGTGCGCGGGCATGATCGCCCTGGTCCGGTCGGTGATCGCCCGCTCCACCTCGTCGGGGTCGGCCACCATCGTCCACGGGTCGACGTCCGCGAAGACCGGCGTCGCCCCCAGCCCTGCCACGGTGTTGGCCAGCGGAGCACACCCGTAGGCCGGTACGACCACCTCGTCGCCGGGTCCGACGCCCATGGCGTGCAGGACGAGGGTCAGCGCGGACGTGCCGCTGGAGCAGGCCACCACGTCGGCGACACCGAGCGAATCGCGCAGGGCCTCCTCGAAACGGGCGGTGCACTCGCCGAGCAGGAACTTCTGCTGTGGTGCCGTGCCGATGTCGTGGACGAGGTCCATGAGCAGCTGCCGGTCGTCCTCGAAGAGGTCCGGGGCGAAGAACGGAACCGTCACGCCGGCCTCCTCGTCATGAAACGGCGGACGAGCCCGCACACCGTGTCGACGTCGTCGACACTCATGTCGGGGTACAGCGGGAGGGCGAGGGTGCGCTCGCAGGCCGCCTCGGCGTGCGGGAAGTCGCCGCGACGGTAGCCGAGATGGGCGAAGCACTCCTGGAGGTGCAGCGGGGCCGGGTAGTACGTCTCGGTGCCCACGCCGTACTCCGCCAGGTGGCCGGCCAGTTCGTCACGCCGCTCGGCCTCGATGAGGTAGACGTAGAAGACCGGGTCGGTCGGCGCGGTGCGGGGCACCACGGTGGGGAGCCGGAGGACGCCGGGCGTGCCGGCGAGCCGTTCGGTGTAGGCGGCGGCGAGCCGGGCCCGGCGCGCGATGTCCTCGTGCAACCGGGTCAGTTTGGCGATCAGGACGGCCGCCTGGATGTCGTCCATCTTGCTGTTGACGCCGGTGACGGTGGTCTCGTTGCTGATGCCCGGGAAGTGGGCCAGGGTCCGGCCGAAGCGTCCGTGGTGGCGCAACGCCGCCGCGGTCTCGGCGAGTCGGCGGTCGTCGGTGAGGATCGCCCCGGCGTCGCCGATGGCCCCGAGTGTCTTGGTGGGGAAGAACGACAGCACACCGCCGGCTCCCAGCAGCCCGGCATGGACGCCGTTCCACCGCATGCCGATGGCCTCGGCGCTGTCCTCCACCACGGTCAGCCGGTGCCGGCGCGCGACGTCGAGCAGCGCGTCCATGTCGGCCATCTGGCAGAACAGGTGGACGGGCATGATCATGCGGGTGCGTGGAGTGACCGAGTCGGCCGCGGACTTGGGGTCGATCGTGTAGGTGACGGGGTCGATGTCGGCGAAGACCGGGCGGCCGCCTGCCAGCACGACGGAGGAGGCCGACGCCACGAAGGTGAAGGCGGGGACGATGACCTCGTCGCCCGGTTGCAGGCCGCAGGCGCGCAGCAACAGCACCAGGGCGTCGGTGCCGCTGTTCACGCCGACCGCGTAGCGTGCGCCGGTCCACCTGGCCAGTGACTCCTCGAACCGGGCGACCTGCCGGCCGTGCGAGAACTTGCCGTTGTCGAAGACTTCGGCGAGCCGGGTCCGGATGTCCGGCCAGAGCGCTTCGAAGGTCCGGGCCTGGGTGAAGAACGGCACCGGTACCGAGGGGTCGTCCGCGGTGCCGGTCGCCCAGCCACGCCTGCCGTTCCTCGGGTCGAGGGATGCGCTGGACATGTTTCCTTTCTGGCGCCGGGGCGGATCGGGCTGCCCGGCCGGGGGGACGCCGGCGCTCCTCGTGGGCCGGGGAGCGCCGGACGCGGTACCGGTGGATCCGGACGGGTCAGAGCAGGGAGAATTCCAGCTCACCGGAGTGGTAGCGGTGTACGGCCGCGATCAGCTCGTCGACGGACAGGTGACCGTCGTCGTCGGTGTCGATCAGCTTGAACGCCGTGTCCGCCGTGGACTCGTTGCTGCCGATGGCCACGATCCAGCGCTGGAATTCCTGAGGGCTGACCTGACCGTCACCATCGGTGTCGCACAGGCCGGCGATCGCGCTGATCGTCGGGCGCAGCACCTGGTCGAAGCCGTCCTGCCCGCGACCGAGCACCTCCGCCGCCGCGACGGCCTTGAACCGCTCGAAGTCCAGTGCGCCGTCGCGGCCTACTTCGGCCTGCACCGCGATGTGGTCCCACATGCCGAGGTAGGCCTCGGTGAGGGCCCGCCCCTTCGGGGAACTCTCGTTTTCCCCGAACGAGAGCAGAATGCGTTTGACCTCGCCTTCCCAGTCACTGCGGTCGATGGTGCCGTCGCCGTTCTTGTCCCACATGTCGAAACGGCGACGCAGTCGCTGTTCCTGTACGGAAGTGCTCACGCTTCTTCCTTTCGTTTTTCTTTGGGACCTGCGCTTCAGATGCTTTCCTGAACCGGCTTCGCCAATCCACTCTTACGAGTGAGAGGAAAGAAATGGGGCACCTTTATAGGCACGCACCAATACGTCGCCGACTCAACACAATGACCATCCCCGCCATGCCGATCGGGGCGACTTGAGAGACGAGTTGCCCCACCACGTCCACGGTCTGGAACCGCGCGAGATGCGCCATGTGGAACACCAGGTGCGGAACCGTGAAGGCGAGACTGCCGAAGGCCGCCGCCCGCACCAGAGAGCGCTCGGGACGAACAGCGGCCCACAGCAGAACTGTGGTCAGACCGAGCGAAAGAGCACCCACGTCACGCACGAGGTGTTCGTTGTACGGGGGGAATTTGGTCACCCACGCGAAAACGGGGAGAGGAAAGGCGTCATGGAACGATCGGGGCGCGAACAGAGCCCAGGCGCCGGGCGCCCCCTGCCCCAGGCACAGCAGCGCCAGTGCGGCACGCACCAGGAGGCGTCCGGTTTCCGGCGCCGGCCCCGCGGACCCGGCCCGTCGGCAGGTGCCACGTGACTCAGCGGGCATCAGTCCGTTCCTGGGGCCTGCGGGCGTCGTCCGTGTCCGCGGACGGGGGCCCGCTCCGAGCGGTCCTCGTTCGGAGCGGCCCCTGCCGTGGGTCCGCGCGTCAGACACCCAGCAGCGGGGCGTCGAGCTCGCCCGCGTGGTACTTGCCCACGGCGGCTACGAGTTCGTCGACGGACAGGCGCCCGCTGTTGTCGGTGTCCACCTGGCGGAACGCCTCGTCCGCGTCGATCCGGTCACCGCCGATGGCCCCGAGCCACTTCCGGAACTCCTGCGGATCGACCTCCCCGTCGCCGTCGACGTCACACAGGTCGACCATCGCGCGGATGCTGGGCCGGAGCACGGTGCTGAAGCCGACCTGGCCCCGACTCAGCATCTGGGCGTCGGCGATCCGGACGAACTCCTCGACCGTCAGGGCCTGACCGGCGTCGAGGCCGGCCTCTTCCATCATGTAGTCCCACATCTTCGGGTACGCGTCCAGCAGCGCCCGCGCCTTGGGGGAGTTCTCCTTCTCACCGAAGGCCTCGACGATACGCCGGGCCTCCGCCTCCAGGTCGCCGCGCTCGACGCGCCCGTCGCCGTTGGTGTCGTACAGCGCGAAGCGCTGCCGGAGACGCTCGGCCTGGGCAGTCTTGTTGGACATCTCACTCCTCGTCATCGAAAAGCTGCGGAGAAATCCGCCGTCTCGCACCCGGAAACGCGGGAATCCGAAAAAGTGATTTTTCGGATTCCGTAAGGGTGATTCAGCCTTGCTGCCAGGTACATGGGTACTAGCAGCCTTCCAGGCCTGTCAATGGAGAGAAGTGGCACGCAAAGAGCGCAGGAACATTTTTTCTGCTCGCCGGGCACCGCCTCACGGCCGATTGTTTTCGTCCACGGGTTCGGCCTTGAAGCCGGAGTCGCCAGCCTGCGCCGCATCGGCCGGTCCGGCTGGATGCCACAGCCCCCTCCGTCGTGAATTTCAGCCATCCTCCCGCCGGGCTGAAAAATGGCACCCCCTCACACGTCAGGCCACTTTCGGATACGATCCGCTGAGGCCGTGACAATCCTTCTCCGCGCATTCCATGAGGACTGCCGTGCGGTTTCAGGGACGGACGGGATGGGTATGCAGAAGAATTTTGATGCCATTTTCCAGCCTGCACCCGGCGCACTCCACGCCGCATTCGCACCCGAAATCATACCGGTGTGCGACGCCCGAAAAGGCTGCGCGAACAAAGGGGTCGAGCCTTGCTGTACACGTTGATCGTCGGCCTGGGCCGCTCGGGCCTGGGGTTGCATGTGCCAGTGCTGTCGCGTGCCCGGTCCCACGTCCCCGGCACCTTCGCCGACCACCCGATCGTGGGAGTGGATCCCGGCAACACCCCCCGCGCCGAGCGGCGGGATCTGCTGATCGCCGCATCTCTGCGCCGGGCGCGCGACCTTCTCGACCCGGCGCGGACCGTCGTCCACCTGTGCACTCCCCCCGCCGTACGCGCCGAGGTGCTCCGCGAGGTGGCCGCGCTCGGGTTCTCCCGGATCCTCATGGAGAAGCCGCTGGCCGGTGACCTGGCCACGCTGCGGTGTGTCCTGCGGCTCGCGCGGGAACAACAGCTGTGCCTGTCCGTGGTGGCGCCCTGGCTGCACAGCACGCTGACCCGGCGCCTCGTCCAGCTGGTGGGCGATCGCGGGCCCGGCGCTGTGCGTTCGGTGTCCGTCACCCAGCACAAGCCCCGGTTCCGGCGCTCTCTGAGCACCAGCAGTCACACCTCCGCCTTCGACGTGGAGGCGCCGCACGCGGTGGGTCTCCTCCTGCGCCTGCTGGGTGACGCGCAGGTGCGCGGCGCGCGCGGCGCCGACCTGCGAGTGGGAACGACGACGGTGCCGGACATGGGCGGTGCGCACCTCGAACTGCTGCACACGGGCGGGATCCGCAGCGAGGTGCTGTCCGACCTGTCCGCACCGGTACGTCAGCGGCGGATCGTCCTCGGCATGGAGGACGGAAGCGTCGTCGGGCACTACGCGGTCGGCCAGGACGACGACTTCGCACAGCTGGAGATCACCCGTGACGGCCACACCACCCGCGAGGTCTTCCGTGACGACTCCCTCACGGCATGCCTGACCCATGCCTATCGCGGCTACGCCGAGGGCGGCGACGAAGCCGGTGGCGGTGACCTCGGCCTGCACGTGCGGACGGTCGAGCTGCTGGCGGAGGCGAAACGGCTGGCGGCCCGGTCTCCCGCCGGCGGCGCATCTCCTGTCGGCGGCACGTCACCCGCCGCCGGCACGTCAGCCGCCGCCGGCATGTCTCCCCTAGCCGGCACGTCACCCGCCGCCGGCACGTCTCCCGTCAGCGGCACCCACCCCCGCAAGGAGGCCCTCTCGCATGGGCGTTGACGTTCCCGACGCGGATCTCCGGGAATCCCGGTGCGCAGTGACCGAGGACGCCCCGAGCGGACGGGCGACCCCCGGTATCCGGTTCGCGGGCATCGGGGACGAGGCCGCGGCGGATCTCACGGGGCAACTGGAGGCGCTGCGCCGACTCGGCTGGGGGGCGATCGAGCTGCGCACCGTCGACGGCGTCGCGCTCGCCGACCTCGACGACCGGGCCTTCGCCACCCTGGCCGACCGGGTCGCGGCAGCCGGTCTCGACGTCGTCTGCGTCGATTCCCGGATCGCCGACTGGAGCCGCCCGATCACCGGGCGCTTCGAGGACGATGTGCGGGAGCTGGGGCGGCTGGCCCCGCGCTGCGCCGCCCTGGGCACTCGTTTCGTCCGCGTGATGTCCTACCCCAACGCCGGTCTGGACGACGAGGAGTGGGGCAGGCGGGCACTGGACCGGATGGCCCGGTTGGTCCGGCAGGCCGAGCAAGAGGGGCTGGTACTGCTGCACGAGAACTGCAGCGGTTGGGCCGGCACCCGGGGCGACCGGATGCGGGAACTCCTCGACCGCGCCGGCGGTCCCGCGCTGAAGCTGCTGTTCGACATGGGCAACGGAGTGCCTCACGGCTACGACGCCCGCGCGCTGCTGGACGAGATCATCGACCACGTCGCTCACGTGCACGTCAAGGACGCCCGGACCGGGCCGGACGGCCAGGTCACGTACACACTCCCGGGCGAGGGCGAGTCTCGCGTGCGCTCCTGCCTCGACGCCCTCGTCGACCATGGTTACTCCGGTGCCTGGTCCATCGAACCGCACACGCATCTTCGACCCCACCAATGCCAGGACACCACCGGAGCCGACGGTGTGGCGGCGTTCGTCCGCTACGGGCGGTGCCTGGAACGGCTCGTACGGCGGGAGGTCCGGCCGGCCCGGACTCCCGTCGGTGGAGGGCGGCATGGCTGACGTTCCGGCCCGGCCCGGCTTCCCGGCCCTGCCGCTTTTCACGGCTCTGCCGCATCCCGCCCGGTTGACGCCGGCCGATCACGACCTGCTGCTCGATCTGCTCGCCACTCCGACAGCCGGGCCGCTGGAGACCGGCCCCGACGGTCCCGCCGTGCGCCTTTGGGAAGCCGGACGGGCCTATGCGGCGGCAGCCGCCGCGATCGGTCTGAGGGTGTTGCGCCACGCCCCACCCGGCCCGGCGGCGCTGCGCCGCGACGACGTGCCGCTCACGGTCCGGGAGGCGGCGGCGCGGGACGAGACGTTCCTGGCCCGGCAGCCCAGTCTGGTGCTGCGCCTCGGCCCCGAACTCCCGCGGCGGGACACGGTGATGTTCAACGTCCATCTGGACACGGTGGCCGGCTGGTGGCCGGCCCGCTTCGACGGCCGGCGGTTCACCGGCCGGGGAGCGATCGACGCCAAGGGCCCCGCTGTCGCCCTGCTCGCCGGCATCCGGGCCGCCCGCGCGGCCGAGCCGGCCCTGGGCAGCCGGATCGGGGTGCTCGTCCAGGCCGTCGCCGGGGAGGAAGGCGGTGCCATGGGCACGTTCGGCACCAGACCGCTTGTGGAGGACGGGTTCACCGGCGGGCTGAACCTGTTCTGCGAGCCCACCGGACACCGCTTCCTGCCCCGTTCGACGGCATCCATGACGGCCTTGGTCCGGGTCGACGGCGAGGACGCCGTGGACGACCGCCCCGAAGCCGGTCACAACGCGACCGTGCTGCTCGGGCACATCAGCCACTACCTGGCCCGGGCCCTGCCGCCGCGGATCGGCGACGGCAGGGTGTGTGTGGCCGGCCTGCACACCGGCGAACGGCACAACCGGGTCTACGGCACCGGCCGGCTGCTGCTCAACATCTCCTACGGGTCGCGGCCGGCCGGCCGCGCCGCCGAGGCCGCGCTGGAGCGGACGCTGCGCGAGGCACTCGCCGACTTCGCCTCCGGGGCCGCCGGTGCCCCCGACCTGGCCAGGACGGCCGCCGACGCGGCACGGATCACGTCCCTGCACTGGTACAAACGCGGCCTGCCCGCGCTGGACGGCCGAGGCCGCGCACCGTGGGCCGAGGACCTGCTGGAACGCCATGCGGGCCTGGTGCGCTGGCCCGACGAGGAGCCGGCCTTCACCTGCGACGCGATCTGGATGGCGGACGTACCCGGCGGCTACACGGCGGTCTTCGGCCCGGGCGACCTGGACACCAACCACGCGCACGCCGCCGACGAGTACGCCGACCTGGACGACCTGGACCGGTACGCCGACGAGATCGCCCGCATTCTCGTCGCCCGGGTCCGCCACGGTCCGCCCGGTGGCGCTGCCGGCGAACCATCCCACGTTCACTCAGCTGCCGTGCCCGGCGCGGCCGCGGACAGGATCTCTCCTCGATGACCTCGACGGTTTCCCCCATGTCCACCCCCTCCGCGGACGACACCGACCCGGTTGCCGCGAGGCACCGTCCCGGACCGTGCCCCGTCCCGGCGCAGGACCGCGGCCCTGTCGGCGACATCGCCGTACGGGTGCCGTACCCGGACCTCCTCGCGTTCGTGACGCAGGTCCTGAGCGCCAGGGGACTGCCCGCGGACCGCGCGGGAAGCGCCGCCGAGGCACTGTGCCACGGCGACCTGACGGGCTTCACCAGTCACGGCGTCACCAACCTCACCCGGCTTTACCTCCCGCTGCTCGACTCGGGCCGCTGCGACCCACGTGCGGAACCGCGCGTCGTCGCCGACCGCGGTGCCTCGGTGCTCCTCGACGCCCGCCGGGCGCTCGGGCTGTGGGCCGCCGCCGAGGCGATGGACCTGGCAGTCGAGCGTGCCCGCCGGTACGGGGTCGGCATGGTCTCGGTGCGGGGAGCCACCCACTTCGGCTGCGCGGGCCACCACGCCCTGCGCGCGGTCCGGCACCACATGGTGGGCCTGGTCACCGCCAACTGCGGCCGGCAGCGGATCGTCCGCCCGGTCGGCGGGCGGGTTCCCATGCTGGGCACAAATCCGCTCGCGCTGGCCGCCCCGGCCGGCGACCGGCCGCCGTTCGTCCTGGACATGGCCACCACGGTCGCTCCCACCGGCAGGGTCCGGGCCGCCGCACGCGCCGGGCAGAGCGTGCCCGCGGGCTGGCTGCAGGACGACGACGGCGCGCCGGTGACCGACCCGGCCGCCTTCGACCGCGGCCAGGCGCACCTGCGCTGGCTCGGCGGTGATCCCGACACCGGCGCGTACAAGGGCTTCGGGCTCGGTCTGCTGGTCGAGGTACTGTCCGCACTCGTCCCCGGCGCCGGAACCGGCCCGCGGGAGGAGACGGCGGAGCCGGCCGGCCCCGACGACGACATCGGCTTCTTCATGCTGGCCGTCGCCCCCGGGTGTCTCAGGCCCGAGGCGGAGTTCCGCGCCGACGCGGCCGACGTGTTCGGTGCCCTCCTCGGCTGTCCGCCGGTCCGGGCGGACGAACCCGTGCGCTATCCCGGCTGGCCGGAGGACGCCCGCTCCAGGGAGCGGCGCGCTCACGGCGTCCCGCTGGAGCCGGCCCTGCACCGGGAGATGCTCGACCTGGCCCGGAGCAGCGGTATCGGCTTCCCGGAACCCGTTCGCCCCACGGGGGCGGGGAGCCCGGCATGACACTTCCCCGCATCGGCCTCATCGGCCTCGGTGTCATCTCCCGCTTCTACCTGGCCGCGCTCGAAAGCGCCGCGTGCGCACGGCTGGTGGCGGTGTGCGACCCCGACGAGAACCGGCTCGCCGCCGCACCGGCACATGTGCCGCGCTACCGCGACCACCGTGAGCTGCTGCGGGCCGCGGACCTGGACGCCGTGGTGGTCAACGTGCCCAACGACCTGCACTATCCGGTGTGCAGGGACGCGTTGGCGGCCGGACGCGCGGTCTGCGTGGAGAAGCCGCTCGCCACGCGTGCGTACGACGGCCACCACCTCGCGCGGCTCTCCCGAAAGAGCGGCACCGTGCTGTTCACCTCCTTCCACCGCCGCTACAACAGGGAGGTCGACGCGCTCCGCCGGCGCATCGCCTCCGGCGCGCCGATCGTGTCGCTGACGGTGCGCTACGAGGAGACGATCGAGGAACACGCCGGCCTGGACGGCTGGTATCTCGACCCGGAGCGCTGCGGGGGCGGCTGCGTCGCCGACAACGGACCCAACGCGTTCGATCTCGTTCACCTGTTCCTCGGAGACGTACGGGTGACCGAGGCCACCGTGCACCGCGATGCGCGGGGCGTCGACCGGCAGGCGCAGGTGCTGTTGACCGCCCTGTCCGGCGGGGCGGCAGCCCGGGTGGTGCTCGACTGGTCCCGCCCCGGCGAGCGCAAGACGGTCGAGGTGCGACTCGCCGACGGGACCGTCGACCGTGCCGACATGCTCGCGGGACATCCGGAGTTCAAAGGGTCCCTCTGGCACGAGTACGTGGGTGTGCTGCAGGACTTCACCGAGGTCCTGTCCGGCCGCCGCCCGAACGGCCCCGACGGTCTGGCCGCCCTGGAGCTGGTGGCCGCCACGTACGCCTGCGAACGCCTCGGCCGACACCGTGCCGGACAGGAGGTACGCCACCCATGACACCCGGGGAGGACGGCGCCAAGCGCGCCGTGTACGGGCGGCTGGTGAAGGTCCTCATCCACCGGCGTGACGACCGGGGGATGGCGCTGGAGGAGTTCGCCAGCCGGTGTGTCCGCCGTGGGGAGGTGCATGAGCTGGTGACCACCGACCACACGGAGACCGCCCCCGGCACCCGGATCGACCGCGTCGGATTCCTGGGCTTCGTGGAGGTCGGATGCGCCGGCGTCATCGACCGGGGCGACGAGGTGTGGGCCGACGGGAGCATGGTGGGGACGGTCCTGGGGTTCGACGCCTGCCATTTCCCGAACCACTACAACATCCTCATCTCGGCGCCCGAACGCCTCACCGGCCTGCAGCTCGGCCTCGCCCCCGAAGCCGAGGTCAGGTTCGGGCCGGGCCGAGCCGTCGTCAGGGAGTGAGTCGTGCTGCGGCATCAGTGAGTTCATGGAGCGGTTGTTCGGCGGCAGCGGGGCGTCTGGGGGTGGTTGAGGATGGGGTGGCACCGTCGACCCCGAGAGGGCCGTAGTTGCTGAGGGTGAAGGTGCCGCCGGTGAGGTGGCCGGCGGGCACCGCGTCGCGCCGGACGAGGTCGGTGAGGCGGCGCAGTTCGGCGGCGAGGGCGCCGAGCGGCAGCCGGTCGGCGTCCCGTACGACGGGAACGACCAGGCCGTGATCGGTCTGAGCGGCGAAGCCGAGGTGCACATGGGGCAGCCGGACGATCTCCGACCGGCCGGTGTCCGGTCGGCCGACCACAAGGCGCCGGTCGTCGGCGCCATGGTGGTCGCGGCCGACATGCGCGGCGACGTGCTCGCCGCCGGACCGACCGACACGGACGGCACCTTCGGCTTCACCGAGCTGGTGCCCGGCCGGCTGACCCTCGCGGTGACCGCGTCCGGCCACCGGCCGATCGCGCTGCCCGTCGAGATCGCCGCGCAGGGCGTCACCAGGACCGAGGTCGATCTCTCTCCCGGCCTGCAGGTGCAGGGCGTGGTCCAGGCCGCGGGCAGGCCGTTGAACGACGCGCGGGTCACGCTCGGCGACGCGGCCGGCAACGTGGTGGCCACCGCGACCACCGGCGAGGACGGCGGCTACGCCTTCACCGACCTGGACGGCGGCGACAGAGGCAGCCGTGCGCGATCAGGGCGCCTGTGTCGAGGACCCCCGTCTCGTGCAGCACGCGGATCGGGGTGATGCCGCGCCGCTCCAGGCTGGACCGGGTCTGCTCCAGGTGCTCGGCGGCGTGGATGTGCATGCGCAGGCCGAGCCGCCGGGCGTGCCCGGCGAGGGTCCGCAGGTCGCCGTCGTCGACCGTGTACGGGGCGTGCGGCCCGAGCGAGACGGTGACCCGGCCGTCGGCACCGCCGTGCCAGGCATCCGCGCACCTCGCCGTTTCCTCCAGGGCTGCCTCGCCCGGCTGCTGAAGTACGTGGGCGCGATGTCGGCCCGCAGGCCGGTCTCGGCGACCGCCCCGGCGATCTGCTCGGGGAAGAAGTAGTGGTCGGCGAAGGTGGTGACACCGGAGCGGATCATCTCCGCGCAGGCGAGCCTGGCCCCGGCCCGTACGTCTTCGGGGATGAGGTTGGACTCCATCGGCCGGACGCGGTCGTTGAACCAGCCCTCGACGGTCACGTCCTCGGCCGCGCCGCGCATCAGCACCATGGGGCTGTGCGTGTGCGCGTTGACCAGGCCGGGAACGGCCAGCAGGCCGCGCCCGTCGATCACGTCCGCCGCGCCGCTCGGACCGGTGGCGCCGGTCGGCTGTACCGCCTCGATGACACCGTCCGTCACGACAATGTCCTGCGCCCGCAGAATCTCGCACTCGCCCTCCGGCGGGACCCGCAGCACATCGCAGCCGCTCACCAGGAGGCGGCCGGTCGCTGGAGGCGTTGCTGTCGCTCATGGCGCACAAGCTAGGTATCCAAAACGTTTTGCACGACCATGAGGTCCGGGCCCCTGCCGAGCCAGCGCCCGGCCGAGCGCTCAGGAGACCGAAACGATGTCGTCAGAGGACGTCATAGGTCAGGTGCGTCGCCGTCGATGTCGAGGTCACGCTCCGCTGCACGAGCGTGCGTGGCGCTCCGCCGGTGAACAGTGGTGTCCCGGCGCCGAGCACGACGGGGGCGAGGTGCAGCGTCAGCACGTCGACCAGCCCGGCGTCGAGCGCCGAGCCGATCGTGGCGCCGCCGCCCATGAGGACGACGTCGAGGTCCTTGCCGCTGTGCGCGGACGCCGCCTCGGCGCGCTCACGCGCGGCGGTGACGGCGTCGGGCAGACCGGTGGTGACGAACGTCCAGTCGAGGCCGGTGAGCCGCACCGACTCCGGTGGCGAGCTGGTCACGACGACGAACGCGGGCTTGCCGACCTCGCCGGCGCCGTAGCCGGTGGTGTCGTCCCAGCCGTCCGGCCCGTCGACCACGTCGAAGAGGCGGCGGCCGAGGACTACGGCGCCCGAACGGGCAGTCCCCTCGCGCAGATACCGGCGGTCGTCGGGGTCGTCGGAGAACGCCCAGGTGTGCAGGGCCTCGCCGCCGGTGCCCAGACCGTTGTCCGGGCCGGGGTCCGGCCCGGTGACGAAACCGTCGAGAGAGACCGAGATGTCAGCGATGATTCGAGTCATACAAGGACAGACCCGATCCGCCGCCCGGACTCATCGCACGCTTGGGGTGCGGCCGTCGTCCTCGCTCCGTAGGCTCGTACGGGAGTGCTGCCGGCGAGCCGAGGTACATCCGGCGCACCGCGTCGCTCGCCTCCAGCTCCTTGAGGTGAGGTGGAGCCGCTCATGACCACGCCACGGGACCTTTTGATCACTACCATGGATCTGGCGGCCACTCGCGCGCTGGAACGAGGCGATCTGTCCCTCGCGCTCGCGGGAGCCGAGCTGATCGACCTCCTGAATGCCCAGGCCGTCACACTGGCCGGTGACCGCATCGTGCCGAGTGACCGGCGTTCCATGGCTGATCGGATGCTGGACGAGGCTGCCTCGTCGCTCGCGCGGCAAGCGCCGTACGACTCGGTCGACGCCTGGCTGTGGCGCAGGGGCCGCGACCTGTCCGAGGCCTATCTGGCCGCCCTTGAAGCAGAAGGGCAGCTCAGCCGTCGTCGCCACCACCGTTGGATGATCTTCCAGCCCCCTCACACGGTGCTGGTCGATTCGCCCGAACGCCGCCACGCGGCGAGCCGATATGCGTCGGGTGAGCCCGTCCTCGCCGCCCTCGCGACAGCCGCCGGGACCGGCGACGAGCTGACTGAAGAGTCACCGAGCGTGGCCGACGAGGCCGTGGCGACAGTGCTCGCCGCCGTCCAGGACGCGGTCAGGGATCTGGAGGCCGAACGGCAACGGCGAGCCATCGACGAGGCGGCCTTCGACAACATCTGGCGGGGCGATTAGAAGGCGAGCCGCAAAAGCCGCACGCACCATCACCCGCCCCTCCTCCAGATGTCCGTGAACCGGTCGAGCAGGGCGGCCGCCGCCGTCACGTCGTCCGTGAGCGGCCGGTCGGCCTGGTCCTCGTTGAGCACCGACAGGGCGAGTTCCAGCGCGCGGCCCACGGGAAGGTCCGGATCGGGGCGGAACTCGCGCTGGCGCAGTGCCCGTACGGCGGCGACGAGTTCGCAGCCGACGACCAGACGGTACGCACCGCACGCGCGCAGCGTCTGACGTGCTGCGAGCGAGGCGAAGCTGGCCTGTTCCTCGACGCCTCGGGAGAGTACGGCGTGGCCGAGCGAGGCCGGCGCCGAGAAGGCCCGCAGTTCGCCGAGGGCGGCGCCGGCGGCGTACTCCAGGATCATGACGCCGGAGGAGGCGGGTTCGTGGTCGGCGAGGAAGGGGCGCAGGCGGGTGTAGACGGGCTCGTTGAGGGTGGAGAGCCGTGACGTCGACAGCCGGGCCACCTGGGTGAGGGCCAGCCTGAAGTGGTCCAGGGCGAGGGCGAGTTGGGCCTGGTAGAAGCCGCCGTGGTGGTAGGCCGCCATGTCCTCGGGGGTGATCAGCGGGTTCTCGGCGGCCGCGTTGATCTCGATCGCGACGACCTCTTCGAGGGCGTCGGCCGCATCATGGGCGGGGCCGTGGATCTGGGGGAGACAGCGGAAGCCGTACGGGTCCTGGAGCCGCCCGAGCGGCGGGGTGGGCCGGTCGGCGGCACCGAGCAACTCCCGCATCCGCCGGGCGACTTCGACGGAGCCTCGGTGCGGTCGGGCGGTGTGCACGGGAGCGGCGTACGCCTCCTGTGCCCCATCCACCGCCAGCACCGACAGCGCGCCGACGACCTGCGTGGCCTCCAGCAGCCCCCGCAACTCGTGCAGGGCGAGCGCGGCCTGACCGAGTGTGAGGGCGTTGCTGCTGATGAAGGCGAGGGCGTCGTTGTTGTCGAGGTGCTGGGGCTCGGGGGCACCGGCCACCCCTCGCGGCTCTCCGGAAGCGCCGCCCGCGCCCGAGGAACCCGCTTCCCGCCACGGATGCTCTCCCGCCAGCGCCAGTCCCACCTGGGCCAGCGCCGCGATGTCCCCGGTGCCCACCGATCCGAACTCGTTGACGACCGGATACGCCCCGCTCTCCAGCGCCTCGCACAGCGCGGTGACCATGGTCGGCCGCAGCCCCGCACCCCCGGCCAGCAACTGGTTGGCGCGGACGGCGAGCAGCGCGCGGACCTCGCGGGCCGGCAGTTCCTCCCCGATGGCGCCGGCGTGGCTGCGCAGCAGCCGGAGGCCGTGCTCGGCGGCCGCCTCGGTGGGCACGTCCTCGTTCCGGTTGGCACCGACGCCGGTGGAGCGGCCGTAGACGCGTCCGGTCGCGGCGATCTGCCGGGCGGCGTCCCAGGACTCCGCCACCCGCTTCATCGCGTCGGCCCTGAGCACCGGCCGCGCCCTCCCGTCGGCGAGGCGCACGACGTCCTCGACCCGGAGTCCGATCCCGTCGAGGACCACTGGGCCGGTATGCCCGGACGACACAGCACCGGCGGCGTCCACGATCTGAGACGACATCGCGCCCAAACTCCCCTCAAGGTGGACATCTGATCTTGTCTGGCGGTCAGCCGTTACGTCGGATTAACGCCGAACCGTTGACAACCTATTCACGTACCGAGAACTCTGCATGACGTTATACAGCCGGGCAAGGGACATCTCATGATCCAGTTCGACGCGGTCCACAAGCGCTTCCCCAACGGCACGACAGCAGTCCACGACCTCACCCTCGACATGACGGAAGGCGGCGTGACCGTCCTCGTCGGATCTTCCGGTTGCGGCAAGACGACCACCCTGCGCATGATCAACCGGATGGTCGAGCCGACCTCAGGCACCATCCGCGTCGGCGGCAAGGACGTCACCCGGCAGGACGCCGCCGAACTGCGCCGCTCCATCGGATACGTCATCCAGCAGGCCGGCCTCTTCCCCCACCGCACGGTGCTCGACAACGTCGCCACCGTGCCGCTGCTCCTGGGCCACGGCCGCAGGAAGGCCCGGGCCCGCGCGGCCGAACTGCTGGAGACCGTGGGCCTGTCGGCCGAGGCCGGCAAGCGCTACCCGCACCAGCTCTCCGGCGGCCAGCAGCTGGGGGTCCCCCCAGGCCATTAAGGCACTGGGGGAGCGTCGGCGTGGCCCGCGCGCTCGCCGCCGACCCGCCGGTGCTCCTCATGGACGAGCCCTTCGGCGCGGTAGACCCGGTCGTGCGCGCCCAGCTCCAGGACGAACTCCTCCGGCTCCAGAAGGAGTTGAGCAAGACCATCGTCTTCGTCACCCACGACATCGACGAGGCCGTACGGCTGGGCGACCAGATCGCGATCTTCCGTACCGGTGGTCACCTGGTCCAGTGCGCCTCACCCACCGAGCTCCTGGCCCGTCCCGCCGACGACTTCGTGGCCGACTTCCTCGGCGCCGAGCGCGGTCTGAAGCTGCTCTCGCTGAAGACCCTCGCGGCGGTCCCGCAGGGCCCGGCCCCGGAAGGCGGCCCCTGGACCCTCGTACTCGACGCGGCGAACAAGCCCCTGCACTGGGCCTCGGGCGATGCCGAACTCCCCGTACGGCCGCTGGGGGACGACGACTCCCTGCTGTCGGCCCTCGACGAGTGCATCGCCTCCCCCACCCGGCCTGATAGCCCGCGTCGACGCCGCCGGCGTCCTCACCGGCGTCTCGTCCCGTGACGACATCCACCAGCACGCGGGGCAGGCCCACACGGAAGCCCGGGTGGCCGCATGACGATCGACTGGTCGTGGATCGGCGACCACACCGACGACCTCACCACCCTCACGGTCTCCCACCTCCAGGCCGCCCTGTCCGCCGTCCTCTTCGGCGTCCTGATCTCGCTTCCCCTGGCCGTCGTCGCCCACCGGATCCGCCCCCTGCGCGGCTTCCTGCTCGGCATCTCGAACATCCTGTTCACGATCCCGTCGATCGCGATCTTCGTGCTCCTGCTGCCGGTCAGCGGCCTCACCCGCACCACCACCGTGATCGGCCTGACCATCTACACGCTGGTCGTGCTGCTCCGGAACACCGTGGAGGGCCTCGACTCGGTCCCCGCGAAGACGAAGGAGGCGGCGAAGGCCATGGGCACGCGCCCCCTGCGCACGCTCCTCACCGTCGAGTTCCCGCTGGCGCTCCCCGTGATCATGGCGGGTGTCCGCATCGCGACGGTCATGTCGATCTCCCTCGTCTCGGTCGCGACCTACATCGGCGACGGCGGCCTCGGCCAGCTCTTCACCGACGGCTTCCAGCGCAACTTCCCGACGCCGGTGATCGCGGGAGTGGTCCTCACGATCCTCCTGGCCGTGATCGCGGACGCGGCCCTGGTCGCCGTCCAGTACGTCCTGACCCCGTGGCGGAGGCGGCGAGCCTGACATGTACGAACTCTTCAAGAACCTCGGCAGCTGGCTGACCAGCGGCGCCCAGTGGTCCGGCTCGGACGGCATCGTCCACCGCCTCGCCGAGCACCTCCAGTACTCCCTGCTCGCCACGCTCATCGCGGCCGCCATCGGCCTCCCGCTGGGCCTGCTGATCGGCCACACCGGCAAGGGCGCGTTCCTCGCGATCAACCTGGCGTCGTTCGGCCGCGCGCTCCCCACCGTCGGCCTGGTCGTCCTGGTCTTCCTGGCCGGCGGACTGTCCATGGTCCCGGTCTACGTGGCCCTGGTCGCCCTGGCGGTCCCGGCGATCGTCACCAACACCTACGCCGGGATGACCGCCGTCGACCCGGACGTGAAGGACGCGGCGCGCGGGCAGGGCATGCGCGGTCACCAAGTCCTGTTCCAGGTCGAGTTGCCGCTCGCCCTCCCCCTGATCATGACGGGCCTGCGCCTGGCGCTCATCCAGGTCGTCGCCACGGCCACGATCGCCGCGTACGTCTCCTTCGGCGGCCTCGGCCGTTACGTCTTCGACGGCCTGGCCCAGCGCGACCTCGTGCAGGTGCTCGGCGGGGCGGTGCTGGTCGCCGCCGTGGCCGTCGTACTCGATCTGCTGCTGAGCGCCCTCCAGCGCTTCCTCTTCCGACACCGCACTGCCCAGGGACCCCTCGATGAACCGACGCACTCTCCTCGGCGGCCTCTTCGCAGCGGCCTCCGTCCCCGCCCTCTCCGCCTGCGCGAGCGGCATCACCTCCCTCGACAACCAGGGCACGACCTCCGGCGGCGGCTCCAGCAAGGGCGGAGTCACCATCGGCACCGCCAACTTCACCGAGAACCAGGTGCTGGGGTATCTGTACGCGGCTGTGCTCACGGCAGCCGGCGTCAAGACGAACGTCCGCCCCAACCTCGGCACCCGCGAGATCCTCATCCCCGCGATCAAGGGCGGCGACATCGACCTCCTGCCCGAGTACCAGGGCGCCCTCCTGCACTACCTCGACCCGAAGGCGACGGCGACCGAGGAGGGCGAGATGCAGAACGCCCTCACCGTCGCGCTCCCCGCCGGCCTCCAGGTGCTGCCGTACGGCATGGCGGAGGACTCGGACGCCTTCGTGGTCACGCGGGAGACGGCGAAGAAGTACGCCCTGACCTCCCTGGCCGACCTGAAGAAGCAGAACGGCAAGCTGGTCATCGGCGCGGCGCCGGAGGTGAAGAAGCGCCAGGTGGGTGTGGTCGGCCTCAAGGACGTCTACGGGGTGGAGTTCAAGGAGTTCAAGTCCCTCGACTCCTCCGGCCCCCTGGTCAAAGGCGCCTTGAAGAAGGGCGACGTGGACGTGGCGAACCTCTTCACCACGGACACCGACATCCGGGCCAACGACTGGGTGGTCCTGACGGACCCCGAGAACCTCATCCCCGGCCAGCACGTCGTCCCGCTCATCGCCGACCGCAAGGCCGACTCCACGGTCCGCAAGGCCCTGGCCCGCCTCGGCAACGTCCTCACCACGGCCCAGCTCACCGAGCTCAACCGCCAGGTGGACAAGGACAAGAAGGACCCGGAGGACGTGGCGGACGCGTACGCGAAGCAGCACGGGCTGGCTTGACGAGGCCGGGAATCCGAGCGGGAATCCGAGCGGACAGACATAGGACCTGCGGTTTTCCGGCATGCGGGCACGAAGACTCAGCCCTCGATGCCGACGGTTCCCCGATCCTGCGCGTGGGAGGACCTCAGCGCGAGGGCCGCGATGTCGTCGTCGAGCCTTCCGCCGCTGTGCTGCAGCAGAGCCCGGTGCAACTGGTCGAGCAGCTCGCGGGGCTGCTCCAGGCCCTGCCGCCGCATCCAGTCCGGCAGCGGGAAGAACTCGCCCGCGTGGTCCCGGGCCTCCGACACGCCGTCCGTGTAGAGCAGCAGCTGGTCCCCCGGGGCGAAGGCGACGACGTCGACCCAGTAACGGTCACCGATGAGCGCTGCGAGGTTGAGAGGCGGGGAGGCGATGGTCGGGACCAGGACCCGGACCTTTCCGTGATGCGCGATCAGCGGCGGGGGATGCCCGCAGTTGAGAAGTCGTACGCAGCCGCCGTCGTGCGGGATCTCGGCGAGCAGAGCAGTGGCGAAGTGCTCGGGCTGGTCCTGGGCCGGAAACGCGGCGCTGTGGCGCGTGACGGCGGTCTCGAGGCGGTGGATGACGCCCTGCAGGTCGGGCTCGTCGTAAGCGGCCTCTCTGAAGCAACTGATCACCGCCGAGGCCGCCCCCACTGCGGACAGGCCCTTGCCCCGTACGTCGCCGATGAGCAGCCGGACCCCGTGCGGTGTGCCGATCGCCTCATAGAAGTCGCCGCCGATCCGGGCCTGCTCTTGGGCCGCCAGGTACAGCGACTCGATCTCGACGCCCTCGATGCGGCGTGGCAGCGGGCGCAGCAGCACCTTCTGGGCTGCGTCGGCGACGAGCCGGATCTGGAAGATCATTTCCTCGCGCTGGAGTCGGACATGACTCCCGTATGCGGCCGCCAGGGTGACCGCGACGATCGCGGCCGCCGTGTACTGCGTCCCCAGATCGGTGTAGAAGAAGCTGAGGACGATCATGAGCAGCAGGCAGAACGCCCCCAGCAGGATCGTGGGGAGCACGGGCCACATCGCGGCGGCAAGGGCGGGCGCGGCGGGCAGAAGGCGGCTGAAGGCGATCTCCCTGGGCGTGGAGAACGCCAGGCCGGCGATGACGGCCGTCAGGATGAGGGGTGACAGCCGGGCAGCTTCCCATCGGCCGCTGTAGGCGGGGCGACGACGCCACAGCCGTGCAGACATGATCACAAAATGCATAGTATCGGCCTAATCGGACATCGAGCGCGGACGGATCATGCGCCGCACGCGAGGAATGCGCGCCGGGCGGCCACGTCCGGAGGAGCCGAAGCCATGCAGCGCATGCCGCCCGGGGGCCCGAGGTCAGCCGGGCACGGGTCGGCCGAGCCCTGGCCACTGGGGATCACCGATGCTAAAAAGGTCGCATGGCGAATCTTTTCGCCCGTTTTCGACACCTGTCAGTCAAGCGCCTCCTCAGCAAGGGCACGCGGAGCGTGGCCGGGCAGGTGCTGGTTTTCCAGGTGGCCCTGGTAGTGCTGCTCGTGACCTGCGGCGTTTTCGCTCTCATCCTGCAGTCGGAGCGGGACTCCAGCGCCGAGGCCAAGCGACGCTCCACGGCCGTGGCACAGACCTACGCGCACTCACCAGGCGTCCTGGCGGCATTGCAGGCCCCGGATCCGAGCAAGATTCTCCAGCCGCTCACCGAGGCGGCACGCCGGGCCGCCGGCGTCGACTTCATCGTGGTCATGGACACCGAGGGCATCCGGTACACGCACCCCCTGCCGGAGCGGATCGGAAAGCGGTTCGTGGGCGAGATCGGGCCGCCGCTGGCGGGGAAGGTCTACACGGAGAGCGTCGACGGCCCGCTCGGTCGCGAGGTGCAGGCCACGGTCCCGATCGAGAACGCCGACAGCCAGGTGGTGGCCCTGGTCTCGGCCGGGATGAAGGTCGAGAACGTCGAAAGTCAGTTGGCCCGGCAACTACCGATCATCCTGGGCGCCGGGGCCGTAGCGCTCGCGCTGTCCACCGGTGTGACGGCGCTGGTGGGCAGGCGGCTGCGACGCCAGACACACAGCCTGGCCCCGGACGAGATGACCCTGATGTACGAGCACCACGACACGGTGCTCCACTCCGTTCGGGAAGGGGTACTGATCGTGGCCGCCGACGGGCAGCTGATGCTGGCGAACGACGAAGCCAGACGCCTGCTGGAGCTGCCGCCCGACGTCGAGGGGCAGCTCGTCTCGGAGCTGCCGGGCCTCGATCCCGAGACGAAGGCGCTGCTCGCCTCCGGGCGCGAGGCCACCGACGAGGTGCACCTCGCGGGCGAGCGGCTGCTCGCGGTCAACCAACGGCCCACGGACTTCGGGGCAGGCCCCGAGGGAACAGTGGTGACACTGCGCGACTCCACCGAGCTGCAGGCGGTGACCGGCAGGGCGGAGGTGGCACGGGAGCGGCTCAGGCTGCTGTACGACGCCGGACTCCGCATCGGTACCACCCTGGACGTGCTGCGCACCGCCGACGAGTTGGCGCAGGTCCCGATTCCTCGCTTCGCGGACTTCGTCACCGTGGACCTGGCCGACGCCGTCCTGCACGGCGAGGAGCCGGCCCTCACCGCGACGGACATGCGACGCGCGGCCGTGTGCGGCATTCAGGACGACCATCCGCTCTCCGAACGGGGCCGGCTTTTCGACTACCTTCCCGCCACGCCCCAGGCGCGCGGCTACGGCAGCGGCCGGTCCCAGTTGGTGAGCGATCTGCCGGCCGCCACGGGCTGGCGCGTGCAGGACCCCGAGCGCGCCAAGGAGATCATCGACCACGGCATCCACTCCCTCATCAGCGCCCCCATCCAGGCCCGTGGCGTCGTGCTGGGCATGGCCAATTTCTGGCGCGCGCACCAGCACGAGCCCTTCGACGAAGAGGATCTGTCGCTGGCGGAGGAGCTGGTGGCCCGTGCCGCGATCAGCATCGACAATGCCCGCCGTTACACGCGCGAGCACGCTCTGGCAGTCACCCTCCAGCGCAGCCTGCTGCCACAGGCCGTGCCGGAGCAGAACGCCCTCGACATCGCCTACCGCTACCTGCCCGCCCAGTCGGGCGTGGGCGGAGACTGGTTCGACGTGATTCCCCTGCCGGGGAGCCGGGTGGCACTGGCCGTCGGCGATGTGGTCGGCCACGGCCTGCACGCCGCCGCCACCATGGGACGGCTGCGGACCGCGGTGCACAACTTCTCCGCCCTCGATCTGCCACCCGACGAGCTGCTGAGCCATCTGGACGACCTGGTCGGGCGCATCGACCAGAACGAGACGGCGCAGAGCGCAGCGGGCGTCGTGGGCGCCACCTGCCTGTACGGGATCTACGACCCCGTGACGCGCCACTACGTCATGGCGCGTGCGGGGCACCTGGCGCCCGCGCTGGTCCAGCCTGACGGAACCGTCACCTTCCCGGACGTGCCGGCCGGTCCGCCCCTGGGCCTCGGCGGCATGCCGTTCCGGACCGCGGAGCTGTGCCTCGCGGAGGGAACCCAGCTCGTCCTGTTCACCGACGGACTCATCGAGGACCGCAGACGCGACCTGGACGTGGGAATGGAGATTCTGCGCGACACGCTGACGGGCCACTCCGGCCGGCCGCCCGAGGAGACCTGCCAGGACGTGCTGGACAGCCTGCTCCCCGATCGTCCCAAGGACGACGTCGCCCTGCTCGTCGCCCGCACTCGGGTACTGCCGCGCGACCGCATCGCCGACTGGGATGTACCAGCGGACCCGGCCGCCGTCTCGGGTATGCGCGACGCTGTGTCCCGAAGGCTCGAAGCATGGGGCCTGTCGGAGTTCGGCTTCACCATGGAGCTGATCCTGAGCGAGCTCATCACCAACGCCATCCGCTACAGCGCCGGGCCGATCCACGTACGGCTGATCCGCGACCGCACGCTGATCTGCGAGGTGGCCGACGGCAGCAGCACCTCACCGCATCTGCGGTACGCCGCGACGACGGACGAGGGAGGCCGGGGCCTGTTCCTGGTGTCGCAGATGGCTGAGCGCTGGGGCACCCGGTACACCCCGCAGGGCAAGGTGATCTGGGCCGAACAGGACCTGCCCGAGGTCAGCCGGCAGCCCGTCCCGGCACCGGCCGACGCGGACACGCCCCCGGACGAAGAGGCAGCCGACCCGAAAACCCTGACATGAAGGCGGCGGCGATCGGGTGATGACGCCCTCCGCGCGGCAGGTCGCGCGGAGAGCCACGGTGCGAGCGCTACTGCTCCCGGGGCCCTGACCGTCGTCGCCCTGCGCCTGCTCGGGCGCGAGGTGTCCGGGAGTGCCGAAGGCCGCCCCGGTGGCGGTCGGCCGGGTGGACTCCACGGCTCGCGCGATGCCGTGGCCCCCGGGAGACCTCAACTGCCGTTGACCGGCAGTCGGGAAGCCGGTCTCAGCCGCCGCGCCGCACCCGGGCCGCTTTGCGGGCCTCCGCGAGCTTGCGGGCCTCGCTGCTCTTGCGGGACGGCCTGCCGCCGGAACCGCCCTCGGCGTCCTTGGTGCTGCCCAGGCCGCGGAACGGGACGTTGTGGTTCTTGGGGCGCGGTACGGCCGGCCCGCCGTCGAGAGGCTTTCCGGAGGGGGCCTTGGCGCCGGTGATCCGGCTCAGCTCCGCCTCGCCGGACCGCACTTTGGTGACCGTGGGGGCGACGTCGGCGTCCGCCATGACCTGGCTCGTCTCGCGGCGTTGTCCCGACAGGACGAGCGTCACCACGGTGCCGGAGCGGCCTGCCCGGGCCGTGCGGCCCGCGCGGTGCAGATAGTCCTTCGGGTCGGTGGCCGGGTCGACGTTGACCACGAGGTCGAGGTCGTCGACGTGCAGGCCGCGTGCGGCGACGTTCGTCGCCACCAGCGCGGTGACCTGCCCGTTCTTGAACTGGGACAGGGTCCGGGTGCGCTGCGGCTGGGACTTCCCGCTGTGCAGTGCGGCGGCGGCCACGCCGCTGGCCCGCAGGTGCCGCGTGAGCTGGTCGACGCCGTGCTTGGTGTCCAGGAACAGCAGGACGCGGCCGTCCCGCGCGGCGATCTCCGTGGTCACGGCGTACCGGTCCGGGCCGTGCACGACGAAGACGTGGTGCGCGATCGCGGAGACCGCGCTGGACGAGGGGTCCACGGAGTGGACGGCGGGGTCGCGCAGGTAGCGCTGCACCAGCTGGTCGACGTCGCGGTCGAGGGTGGCGGAGAACAGCATCCGCTGCCCGTCGGGACGCACCTGGTCCAGAATCTCGGTGACCTGCGGAAGGAACCCCATGTCGCACATCTGGTCGGCCTCGTCCAGGACCGTGATGCGCACCCGTCCCAGTCGGCAGCCCTTGCGCCCGATCAGGTCCTGCAGCCGACCGGGCGTGGCGACGACGATCTCGGCGCCGTCCCGCAGCGCGGCGGCCTGCCGTCCGATGGACACTCCGCCCACCACGGTCGCGAGCCGCAGCCGCAGCGCCTCGGCGTACGGGATGAGCGCTTCACCGACCTGCTGCGCCAGCTCCCTGGTGGGCACCAGAACCAGCGCCAGCGGCTCCTTCGGCTGCGCGCGCTGCCCGGCCGTCCGGGCGAGCATCCCCAGGCCGAAGGCGAGCGTCTTGCCGGATCCCGTGCGGCCCCGGCCCAGGACGTCCCGTCCCGCGAGCGCGTTCGGCAGCGCCGCCACCTGGATGGGGAAGGGCACAGTCACACCGCGCTCATCGAGCGCCCGCAGAACCTCGGCCGGCAGCCCCAACCGTGCGAAGGACGCCGCCGTGGGCCCCGCCGAAGTCGCGTCCGACGACTCGGACACATCGTCCCGCCGCCGGGCATCGGCACGTGCTGATTCGCTCACAGAGAGCCTTCCTGCGAAGGGACCGTACCGAGGAAGGCGCGGCAGGGACGCGGCCACCAGCCAGGGACACCGAACGGAGACCGGCACAGCGACGCTGCAAACGCGTAACGCTAGCACGGGACACGTGCGCGGCACCCGGCACCGAGAGGTGGACCAGGAGCGGACCAAGCCTCAGTACGACCTCGGCTGGTCCGTCTGCTCAGTGGCACCAGACACAGGAAGTTAACGTCCGGGACCCAGGCGTGAGACGCGTCCGGCCCACCATCGCCATACCTGTCGATCGACAGGTATTCCTTGATCGACCGGAGGTGCCGCGATGGGTCGGCCCGAACTCGCCCCTGGGCAGAGCCCCGACGGTGGCGTCGCGACAAGTCCCGCCACCCTTGGCTACCAGCAGGAACTTCGCCGGGGGGTGGGCGGATTCGCCTCATTCGCCGCCGGCTTCTCCTTCGTATCGATCCTCACCACCGTCTTCCAGCTCTTCGGCCTCGGCTTCGGCCTCGGTGGGGCGGCGTTCTTCTGGACCTGGCCGCTGGTCTTCGCGGGCCAGATGCTGGTCGCGCTCTGTTTCGCCGAACTGGCTGCACGCTGGCCCATCTCCGGGGCGATCTACCAGTGGTCGAGCCGGCTGGCCGGGACCACGGCGGGCTGGTTCGTCGGCTGGGTCATGATCATCGGCCAGATCCTCACCGTCGCGGCGGCCGCGATCGCGGTGCAGGCGGTGCTGCCGGGCATCTGGTCCGGCTTCCAGATCGTCGGCGGAGCGGGAGCCGACCCGTCGGTCGGCTCGCCGACGGGCGCTCGGAACGCGGTCCTTCTGGGCTGCCTCCTGCTGGTGCTCACCACGGTGGTGAACATCCTCGGCATCCGCCAGATGGCCGCCGCCACCAGCATCGGCGTCGCGATCGAGATCGTCGGTGTGATCGCGCTGGTGCTGGTGCTCTTCTTCCTGCCCGAGCGGGGCCCGCAGGTGGTGGCACACCACACCGGCTGGACCGGCGACGGCGGCTACATCGGGGCGTTCCTCGCGTCCTCGCTGATGGCGGCCTACGTCATGGTCGGCTTCGACTCGGCGGGAGAACTCGCCGAGGAGACACACAACCCACGCCGGACCACTCCCCGGACCATCCTGCGGGCGCTGGTCCTCTCGGGCGTCGGCGGCGCGCTGCTGATCCTCTCGGGACTGATGGCGGCGCGCAGCCTGACCGACGGGAACCTGGCCACCGGCGGTCTGTCCTGGGTGCTCACCGACCGGCTCGGTGACGTCCTGGGCCGGCTGCTGCTGTGCTGCGTCGCGGTCGCGGTGTTCGCCTGCACGCTCGCCGTGCAGACCTCCGGCGCACGGATGATCTACTCGATGGCTCGCGAGGGCGCCCTGCCGTTCCACCGGCGCCTCGGCAAGGTCTCCGCTCGTACCGGTACGCCGATCACCACGTCGGTCGTGGTGGGCGTGGGCGCCGCGATCGCGCTCGTGGTCAACCTTCGCCAGACGGCGATCTTCACCGCCCTCGCCAGCCTCTGCATCGCCATGCTGTACCTGGCCTATCTGGGCGTGACGCTGCCGCAGTTGGTCGCCCGGATCCGGCACCGGGGGCTCCCGGAGGGCGTCGACGAGACAGGCCGGCCGCTGTTCTCGCTGGGCCGCTGGGGGATGGCCGTCAACACGCTCGCCGTGCTCTACGGGGCCGGTATGACGGTCAACCTGATGTGGCCCCGTCCCGAGATCTACGACCTCACCGGCGGCACGTGGTGGCTGCGGTGGAGCGCCCTGCTGTTCATCGGGCTCAGTCTCGCCGTCGCCGCCACCTACTTCCTGGCCCGGCGGCTGCACCGCCACATCGAGTTGAGGCACGTGCCCCACACGCACGTCGAGCCGCCCGCGCAGGCCGCGGCCGTCGCCGAGCCCGCCTGAGTCGTCCGGCGGCCCGTGCTACGCGACCGGACGCACTGATCGACGTACCGACGAAGGATGACGGGACACATTCATGACCACAGCCGACGAGCCGACGGCCCTCGCACAGCACGACCAGTACGCCACCGGGCACGACTCCGCCGGAGTCCGTGATGCGCACCTGACCGACACCGTCCGAAGTGCCCGGAACGACGCCCGCGCCCAGGGCGGACAGGCGAGCGAGTGGATGCCGTACCTCCCGGCGTCCGGCAGCCCGCACTGCCCGCCGGCGGTGGAACCGGCCGCCCTGGTATGGGCGGAGACGGTGGCACCCGGCGGTTACACCCACAAGGTCCTCGCCCGCGGCACCCGGCTGCGTTTCGACGACCCGACCGGCGACGCCTGCCCCCACCTGCTGCTCTTCAACGCCCTGGAAACGACGGAGCGGCTCAACGTCGCCGACACCCAGAAGATCCCGTGGCAGGCCTACCTCGGGGAGAACCATCCGCTGCTGTCCGGTGACGGCCGGGTCCTGGCCGTGGTCACCGGTGACTCCTCCGGCCGGCACGACGCGTTCTGCGGCACCACCACCGACGCCTGGAACGAACGCAAGTACGGTGATGCCCGCCCCCACGGGCCGTCCCCCTCCGGCCGCGCACTCTTCCTCAAGGCGGCCGCGAAGCACGGCCTGAGCCGTCGCGACCTGCCGCCCAGCCTCTCCTTCTTCCAGGGCGTACGCGTCGAGGCGGACGGTGAACTCGCCTGGCGGGGCAGCGCCGGCCCGGGCACGCATGTCGAACTCCTCGCGGAAATGCCCTTGCTGGTGCTGGTCGCCAACGTC
This sequence comes from Streptomyces africanus, assembly GCF_030816955.1. Taxonomy (NCBI): domain Bacteria; kingdom Bacillati; phylum Actinomycetota; class Actinomycetes; order Kitasatosporales; family Streptomycetaceae; genus Streptomyces; species Streptomyces africanus. Next base: position 651,404 of record NZ_JAUSYP010000001.1, read on the forward strand.
GCGCATCCGCTGGACCCGCGCCCCGGCTACGTCGTCGGTCCGCTGCGCGTGCACGCCTGGCGCGCAGCCGCCACCGGCCCGCACGATCCGCGATTCACCGCCACGCCCGAGCTGCACCGCGCCTACCTCAACACCGTCGACTACTGCGAAGCCCGGGGGCTGTGACATGGCGACCACTCACACCGAGAGCACGTCGGCCACCTACCCGACCACCTCGGGCGGCACCCTCCCCTCCACCGTCCCGGTCGGCGCGGTGTACGCCGAGGGCTCCCCCCTGGACTGGGGAGCGAGCCTGGTCGAGGGCGCCGTCGTGCTGGACGAGAAGGTGGCCCCCAACGCGCCCTGGTCGGCGGTGGTGAAGGAGGGACACGTCCTGACCATTGTCGACGTCGGCGGCAACCAGTCGGCCGACTGCCTGCTCTACAGCGCCGACGACCCGGAGGAGCGCTACAGCGTGCCCGACACCCTGGCCTGGCAGGGCAACGCCTATGTGCGCACCGGCACCGTGCTGCGCAGCAGCGAGGGCCGCCCGCTGATGACCGTCGTCGCCAACGAGATCGACCGTCAGGACACCATCGGCGGCGCCTGCGGCAAGGAGTCCAACACCCTGCGCTACGGCCACCACGTGATGTTCCATCACGGTTGTCGCGAGAACTTCCTCGCCGAGGCCGGGCGGCGCGGTCTGGGGGTGCGGGACATCGTCTCCAACCTCAACTGGTTCATGAACGTGCCCGTCGAGGCGGACGGCGCGCTGGGCATCGTGGACGGCATGTCGGCGCCCGGCCGCCGGGTCGCGGTGCGCGCCGAGATGGACGTCCTGGTGATGGTGTCCAACTGCCCGCAGATGAACAACCCGTGCAACGACTTCAACCCGACCCCGCTGCGAATGATCGTCGTGGACCCGGCACGCGGCGGGGGCCCCGGTCCCCTCGCGGGTGGCCCGCGGTCCGCGCGGGCCACCCGCACCCCGGAGGCCGCCGCGTGAACCGCCCCACCGCTGTTCTCGTCGCCAACCGCGGTGAGATAGCCCGCCGTGTCATCCGCACCGCCCGGAAGCTGGGCCTGGGTACCGTCGCCGTCTTCTCCGACGCCGACCGGGCCGCCCCGCACGTCCGCGAGGCCGACCACGCCGTCCGGCTGGGTCCGGCGCCCGCCCGCGACTCGTATCTGCGCGGTGACGCGATCATCGAGGCCGCGCTCGCCCATGGCGCCGGAATCATCCACCCGGGCTACGGCTTCCTCTCCGAGAACACCGCCTTCGCCCGTGCCGTCGAGGAGGCCGGCCTGCGTTTCGCGGGCCCGACCGCCGAACAGATCACCGCCTTCGGCGAGAAGCACACCGCCCGCGCCCTGGCCAGGGCGGCCGGAGTCCCGATGCTGGCCGGGACGGAGTTGCTCGGGAGCGCCGAGGAGGCCGTCGCCGCGGCCGAGTCGATCGGGCTGCCCGTGATGGTCAAGGCCACGGGCGGTGGTGGCGGCATCGGCATGCGGGCCTGCGCCACCGGCGACGAGGTGCGCGAGGCCTTCGCCGGCGTGGCGGCGCTCGCCGAGTCCCACTTCGGGTCGGCCGGGGTGTTCCTGGAGCGTCTGGTCCGCCCGGCCCGCCACGTCGAGGTGCAGGTCTTCGGCGACGGCACCGGCCGGATCGCCGTGTTCGGCGACCGCGACTGCTCGCTGCAGCGCCGCAACCAGAAGGTGATCGAGGAGGCCCCGGCCCCGGCCCTGCCCGACCGTGTCCGCGAACTGCTGCGGGACTCGTCGCGCCGGCTGCTCGCCTCGGTCGGCTACCGCGGCGCGGGGACCGTGGAGTTCGTCTACGATCCGGTGCGCGAGGAGGCCGCCTTCCTGGAGGTCAACACCCGGCTCCAGGTCGAGCACCCGGTGACCGAGGAGGCGTACGGCGTCGACCTCGTCGCACTCATGCTCACCCTGGCCCGCGACAACCGGGTCGACGACGCGGTCTTCGAGCGGGAGTGGACGCCCTCCGGACACGCCGTGGAGGCGCGCGTCTACGCCGAGGACCCCGGCAAGGACTCGGCTCCCTCCTCGGGCCTGATCACCCGGGCGGCCTTCCCCGGCCAGGGCGCCGACGAGATCCCCGGCGTCCGCGTCGACGGCTTCGCCGAGACCGGCCTGGAGGTCTCGCCGTACTACGACCCCATGCTGGCCAAGGTGATCGCCAAGGGCCCCGACCGCGGCACCGCGTTCGACGTGCTCGGCCGGGCCCTGGCCGCCAGCCGGGTCGACGGCGTCGTCACCAACCTGGGCCTGCTGCGCTCGCTGACCGTGCGCGACGAGGTGCGCGAGGCCGTGCACAGCACCAGCACCCTCGCCACCACCACCGACCCTGAGCCACGCGTCGACGTCCTGGTGCCGGGAGCGATGACCACCGTCCAGGACCTTCCCGGCCGGCTCGGTCACTGGCATGTCGGCGTGCCGCCGAGCGGGCCCTTCGACCCCGTCTCCTTCGCCGAGGCCAACCTGGCCGTCGGCAACCCGGCCGGGGCGCCCGCACTGGAGGTCACCGCGGGCGGGCTCACCCTGCGCTTCTCCGCCGCCTGCGTGGTCGCCGTCACCGGCGCCCCCGTCCCGGTCACGGTGGACGGCGCCGCGGCGGCCCTGTGGGAGCCGGTGCCGGTCCCGGCCGGGGGCACCCTGGTCCTCGGCGCCTGCCACGGTCCCGGCCTGCGCAGCTACGTGGCCGTCCGGGGCGGCGTCGACGTACCCGCGTACCTGGGCAGCGCCTCGACGTTCACCCTCGGCGGCTTCGGCGGACACGGCGGTCGGGCCCTGCTCGCCGGGGACGTCCTGCGGCCCGGGGCCGCCGCGACCGCCGGTGGCGGGCCGACACCGCCCGAGCGCCGGCCGGCGATCACCCCGCACTGGCAGATCGGTGTCACCGAAGGCCCGCACGCGGCGCCCGAGTTCTTCACCCGCGAGGACATCGACACCCTCTACGCCACCGACTACCGGGTGCACCACAACTCGGCCCGCACCGGTATCCGCCTGATCGGGCCCAGACCCCAGTGGGCCCGCCAGGACGGCGGCGAGGCAGGGTTGCACCCCTCCAACATCCACGACACGCCGTACGCGGTGGGCGCTCTGGACTTCACCGGCGACACGCCGATCATCCTGGGCCCCGACGGGCCGTCCCTGGGCGGTTTCGTCTGCCCCGCGGTGGTCGCCGGCGGGGATGCGTGGAAGCTCGGTCAGCTCCGCCCCGGGGACACCGTCCGCTTCGTGCCGGTCAGGGAAGCCGAGGCGGCCGCCCTGGATGCCCGCCGTGCCTCCCCCGCGCTGATCAGCGCGGGCGGAGACGGCGACGACGGCATACTCGGCCGTCTGGAGGCCACCGACGACCGCCCTTGCGTCACCTACCGCCGGGCCGGTGACGACAACGTCCTCGTCGAGTACGGCCCCATGGTGCTCGATCTCGGGCTGCGGATGCGCGTGCATGCCCTGCAGGAGGCCTTCGCCGCGCACGCGCCCGACGGCATCGTCGACGTCACCCCGGGCATCCGCTCACTGCAGATCCACACCGACACCCGGCGGCTGAAACCCCGCGACCTCACCGTCCTGCTGCGTGAACTGGAGGACGAGGTCGCGCCCACGCATGAGCTGGTGGTCCCCTCCCGCACGGTGCGGCTTCCACTGAGCTGGGACGATCCGGCGACCCGGCTCGCCATCGAGCGCTACATGGCGGGGGTGCGCGACGACGCCCCGTGGTGCCCGTGGAACATCGAGTTCATCCGCCGCGTCAACGGCCTGGAGACCGCCGACGACGTCTACCGCACCGTCTTCGACGCCTCTTACCTGGTGCTCGGCCTCGGCGACGTCTATCTCGGCGCCCCCGTCGCCACCCCGCTCGACCCGCGGCACCGCCTGGTGACCACCAAATACAACCCGGCACGCACCTGGACCGCGGAGAACTCCGTGGGCATCGGCGGCGCCTATCTGTGCGTCTACGGCATGGAGGGTCCCGGCGGCTATCAGTTCGTCGGCCGCACGGTGCAGATCTGGAACCGGTTCCGCAAGGGCGGGCTGTTCGAGGACTCGCCGTGGGCGCTGCGCTTCTTCGACCGCATCGAGTGGTACCCCGTCACCGCGGAGGAGCTGCTCGAACTGCGCGCCGAGACCGACGCCGGCCGCGGCGCCTTCCGGACCGAGGAGGGGGCTTTCTCGATCGCCGAGTACAACGCCTTCCTGTCCGCCGAGGCCGATTCGATCGCCGCTTTCCGGAAGCGGCAGAGCGCCGCGTTCGAGGCCGAGAAGGATCGCTGGCGGGCCACGGGCGAGTTCGACCGGGACGACGATCCCGGCCCCGCGGCCGCGAGTGCCGTCGCGGTCGCCGTCCCGGACGGCGCGGTCCCGGTCACCGCGCCGTTCACCGCCACCGTCTGGCAGACCGTCGCCGAGCCGGGCGCCGTCGTCGCCGAGGGTGACCCGATCCTCTCCCTGGAGGCGATGAAGATGGAGTCGAAGGTGAGCGCCCCCGCCGCGGGCACCCTGCTGGAGATCTACGTCAAGCCCGGTGAACAGGTCGCCGCCGGCCAGGTCCTCGCGGCGGTGAGGGCATGAGCGCCGTGACGCCGACCGCACGCGTCGAGGCCGCGTACGACCGCATCGAGAGCGCCGGCCGGCCCGAGATCTGGATCCACCTCAGGCCCCGCGGCGAGGTGCTCGCCGAGGCGGCCGGGATCGACCCGGCGCTGCCCCTGGCCGGCCTGGTCGCGGCCGTGAAGGACAACATCGACGTGGCCGGCCTGCCCACGACCGCGGGCGCCCCGTCGTACGCCTACCTGCCGCCGGCCGACGCGCCCGCGGTGGCGCGACTGCGCGCGGCCGGCGCGGTGGTGCTCGGGAAGACCAATCTGGACCAGTTCGCCACCGGCCTGGTCGGCACCCGCAGCCCCTACGGCGCGGTACGCAACGCCTGGGACACGACCCGCATCTCCGGCGGCTCGTCCTCCGGCTCCGCCGTCGCGGTCGCGTTGGGCATCGCCGACATCGCGCTCGGCACCGACACGGCCGGCTCCGGACGGGTGCCCGCCGCCCTCAACGGCATCGTCGGGGTCAAGCCGACCAAGGGTCTGGTGCCCGTGACCGGGGTGGTTCCCGCGTGCCACGCCCTCGACTGCGTGACCGTCTTCGCCCGCGACCTGCGGCTCGCCCGCGTCACCGCGGAGATCGTCGAGGGCCCCGACCCGGCCGACCCGCTCTGCCGCACCGGCCCCCGGCTCTCGCTGCCACCCGCGCGCCCCAAGGTTGCCGTCCCGGGGCCACAGCACCTGGAGGGCATGGCCGACGGCTGGCGTGAAGCCTTCGACGCCGCGGCCGCCCGCCTGGCGAGCACCGGGACGGAGATCGTCGAGGCCGACATCACGCCACTGCTGGAGGCGGCGCAACTGCTGTACGGCGGCGCATTCGTGGCCGCGCGGTACGCCGCCGTGGGCGAGCACCTGGAGAAGCACCGCGACCTGATCGGTACGGATCTCGACCCCACCGTCGCCTCCATCGTGCTGGCCGGGCGGGAGAAGACCGCCGCCGACTGGGCCGGCGACACCGCCCGCCTCGCCGCCCTCGGCGCCGCCGGACGCGCGGCCCTCGACGGCTGCGCCGCGCTCCTGACCCCGACCACCGCCTGGCACCCCACCCTCGACGAGGTGGCGGCCGATCCGGTCGGCGCCAACGCCCGGATGGGGCGCTTCACCAACTTCGCCAACCTGCTGGACTACGCCTCGCTCGCCGTCCCCGCCGGGTTCGTGGACGGCCTGCCGTTCGGCGTGATGTTCACCGGCCCGGCGTTCTCCGACCGCGCCCTTGCCGCCCTCGCCGAGCGGCTCGCCAACCCGGGGCTCGACCTGTTCGTGGTCGGCGCCCACCTCACGGGGCAGCCGCTCAACGCCCAGTTGGTGCAGGCGGGCGGCACCCTGGTGGGCCCGGCGCGCACCGCCGGCGGCTACCGGCTGTACGCCCTGGCCACCGAACCGCCCAAGCCGGGCCTGGTCCGGGCGCCCGAGGGCGGGCCGGGCCGCGGCACGGGAGCGGACGGCGGGGCGGGCAGTGGCATCGAGGGCGAGATCTGGCGGCTGCCGGCTTCGGGATTCGGGACGTTCACCACAGCCGTTCCCGCGCCGATGACCATCGGTACCGTCGAGCTGGCCGACGGACGACAGGTCAGCGGCTTCCTCGTGGAGCCGTACGCCGTCGAGGGCGCGCCCGACATCACTCGCTTCGGCGGCTGGCGGGCCTATCAGGAATCGGTATGACCGTCAGGAGACAGGGCCCAAGGACGTGAGTCCACAAGGCCTCAGGCGTCTTCAGGATGCGGTGGCACAGCCTGCGTCAGCAGCACCACGTGCGCAGACGTCGGTGCTTGTTCGTGCTCCCGGCCGCCGTGCTCGAGTACCGGGCACCGCAGAGGTCCGCCACCAAGGTGGCAGGATGGAAACATGTCGATCACGCGTCCCCGCCAAGGCAGACCCCGGCACGCGCCGCCGTCCGACCCTGACGCCTCCGCCCGGGAACAGATCCTCGACGCCGCGGGCGCGCTCTTCGCCGAACGCGGGATCGCGAGCACGAGCACGCGGATGATCGCCGAACGGGTGGGCATCAGGCAGGCCTCTCTGTACTACCACTTCGCCACCAAGGAAGAGATCCTCGCCGAGCTGCTGGCCACTTCCGTGCGGCCGAGTCTCCATATGGTGGAGCGGATCCAGGCACTGGTGCCCGAGCGGGCGACCCCGGCCGCGGCGCTCTATGCGGTGGCCGCGATGGATGTACGCACCCTCTGCCGCACTCCGTACAACATCGGCACGCTCTATCTGCTGCCAGAGGTGCGGGCGGAGCGTTTCGACGCCTTCCGAGCCGAGCGGGGCCGGCTGCAGGAGAGCTACGGCACTCTCGGCGCCCAGGCGGCGGCCGAGGGCGTCGCCCGCAGCGTGCCCGCCGAGAGGATCGGCGAACTGCTGATCCAGTTGGTCGAGGTCGTCATTCAGATACGGCGTTCTCGCGAGCCGGAAGCGGCCGACGCCGATGTCATCGCGTCGTCGTGCCTGCGGCTGTGCGGGCTCGGCGAGTCGGAGGTGGCCGCCGCCAGGGACGAGTCGCAGGTCCTGCTGAGCCGCTTCGGCTGACCGGCGGCTCAACGGGCGAATCGAGCAATGGCGAACACCTGCTGCGCGTTCATCGATCACGGCACACCGCACCGTCACATCACCCTGAACCACGCGTCCCGGACGGCACTCGTTTCGACCACCATCCAGCCCCTGAAACCGCCTTCATGAGCCGGCATGGTGGCCACACGCAGAGCCAACCCTCGAACCATGCTGTCCCGCCGCGCCCCCGACCTGCGGATTCCTACGGTATGGGGCCCGAACCGGCACCACCATCGAGTGGTACGACAAGTCATTCGACGCCCGCGAACTGCTGGCTCAGATGTCGGAGGCCGACCCGACGGCCTCATTGCGCTTGCCCTCGGCCGATCCCTCTGTGAGCACCGACAAGGGCGGCGAGATCGTGGGGGTCGTGGGACTGGTGCTGAGTGCCGGATCGCCGGCGGCAGCCTGCGTTCAGGTATGGCCGGCCAAGGTGCCTCAGCGCACATCGTCGCGACCCGCCCCCACGGAGCCACCCTGCGTATCACCGGCCGCGAGGCGCGCGAGGACGCCGAGCGCCTTGAGCACTTCCTGGCCGGCGGCTCCCTCCCCACTTCTCAGGACGCAACCCGCGAGGAGACGCTCCGCTTCCTCGCCGGCTTCGACGGGCTGACGATGCAGCGTCTCTCATATCCTGACGAGGAGGCCGAGCACGCCTGCCTCCAGGCGTTCGTGTCCTCCGTGGTGGCCATGGCCGGCGGCCGCCTGGATCTGGTGTCCGTACGACGTTGACGGCGATGACCGCCGCCCGGGCGAGCATCGCGTTGCGGGAGCCGGCGGCCAGCGGCAGCAGGCCAGAAGGCGAGCAGCTGCGCCACCCCGAACACGATCACCGCCCAGCGGCGGCCCAAGCCGCCGCACGAGCGCGCCGCTGGCCACGGCGCCGCCCCTCGCCAGCGCACTACCGATCAGGTTCGTGAGCACGCCGATCCGCGTCAGGCACCAGCCGATGTCCACCAACGGCCGGTGACCCCGATCCAGTAGACGGGCAGCAGCACCAGCGCCCACCGGGCGACGCCGGGTAACCGGCACACCGCGTCATTCCGAAGAAACGCGAAACTCGAACTCGGGACGGTCCCACGGCACAGCGGGCGGGTTCGCGAGCGCGGTCCCGATCCGCACCGCACCGGCGCGGTGGTAAAAGCCCTCGGCGGGAAGATGCGACACGACCTTGACACGATCGAGCCCGGCGGCACGGGCCTCGGACTGCATGTGCGCGACGAGCAGCCGTCCAATACCCCGTCCTTGCACGTCGTCGGCGACGAACAGCAGGTCGAGCTCCGGTGGGGCGAGGACGAGCGAGTAGAACCCGAGGACCCGGCCTCCATGCTCGTCGGCGCCGACGGCCACAAAGGCGCGGTGGGCCTCGATGTAATCAGGCCCGACCCGGTAGCCCGCGACTGCGGCTGCGTACTTACCCTCGTAGGCGCCTGAGCCACGCACGAGCCGCGTGAGCCGTTTGGCATCCCGCGCGACAGCCCTCCGTATCGTGATCGGCTGGCTGATCGGGGAAGTGCGTGAACTCATCGGGAGAGTATTTCGCACCGGGGCGTGCCGTCGTGCGGCGGGTCGGCTGCTCGGGCCGGATTCCTGCACCGCTCCCGGGAACCGCCTGCCCAGGCCCCGATCGACCAGGTCACTGCCGCCGCATCGGCCGCCCGCCGACAGCAACTGGGACGCCCGAACCGCTGCGGAGGAGCCGAAGAACGGGGTCTGCTTCCCCTGGGCCTGCCGCAGCGAGGGCCACACCGAACCAGCACGGGAGTCAGCACCGCACCATCAAATCCCCCTGAACTACGCGTCCCGGACGGCGCTCGTTTCGACCGCCATCGAGCCTCTGAACCGCCTTTCCATGAGCGGGCATGGTGGCCACACGCATAGCCACCCCTCGAACTATGGTGTCCCACCACATGTGCCCCCGACCTGCGGATTCCTACGGTATGGCGACACGAACCCGTCCCCGCCGACCGCTTGGAAGTGGTGCCGATGCCCTCCCCCGCAACCGCTCCCCCACCCCCCGCCAGCCTCAAACGCATCGTCGCCGCCAGCCTCATCGGCACCACCATCGAGTGGTACGACAACTCATTCGGTCGGGGCTAGGACCTGCGGTTTCCATGATTCCGGCCCTCGAAGTCAGCATGGAACCAGCACGGGGATGTGGCGTGCTGATTCGATCGCGTACCTCTTGATCGCCGTCGGCCGGGCCGAGAGCCTCGACCATGACCAGGATCCGGGTGGGCACGCACCGGCCGGAGCTCTTCCCGACATTGCGGGTCCGCCTCCGCACCCCGCCTGAAACTGGCCCAGAACGGTTCGCCGATGGTGCCGCAGTAGGAGACAAGCGCCGGATCGGCGTCCGCCGCGGGCGGTGACCTTGCGGATCGTGACTCGCCCCTGCCCGCGTCCGCCGTGACTTCCGGCACATCTGCTGGAAGGCCGCCCACCGGGCCGGAGCACCGAAACCTTCACGGCCCCGACCCCCTGGACGACCGCGAGGCCGCAGGAACACCGCCCCAACCCGATGCCACGACATGCACACAACCGAACAAATCGGGAGCTACTGCCAATGTGCGCCCTCCCGACGGCCCACGTGGGCTCTCGCCCAGTGACCTGTTCTCGGGCTGCCGGACGTTGTGGCTGAGAATGGTGTATCGCGGGGGTGACAGGTGATGCTTGGTGCCGATGTCACGGATGCGGCGCTTGGTTGTGCTGGTCCTGGGCTGAACCTGATCGGCAGTGCAAATCTGAGAGGGCGGCGGGGCGTGGAGTTGCTGGACGGGTCGGATCCGGAAGCTCTCGGTGGCTATCCACTGCTGGCGCGGCTCGGTGAGGGCGGAATGGGGCGGGTGTATCTGTCCCGGACGGTGTCGGGGCGGCCGCTGGCGCTCAAGACGGTGCGTGCCGAGTTCGGACGGGGACCGGGGTTCGAGGAGCGGTTCGCGCGGGAAATCCGTAACAGCGACCGGGTGCGCTCGCCCTGGACACCTGCGGTGGTGGACTACAGCCCTCCGGGGCAGCGCCCGCAGTGGCTCGCCACCGAGTACGTGGCAGCGCCGTCACTGGCGGAGTGGGTGCAGCAGTACGGCCGGCTGTCCGAGCCGTGCGTCCTGGCACTGGCGGCCGAGCTTTTCGGGGCGCTGGCAGCGGTACACGGGGCGGGACTGGCCCACCGGGATGTCAAGCCGTCCAATGTGCTGTTGGGCCGCCGTAGTCCTCTGCTCATCGATTTCGGGATCGCGCGCGCGAGGGAGGACACGCGTCACACGAGGACGGGCGGTGTGATCGGTTCTCCCGGCTATCTGGCGCCGGAGCAGGTGAGTGCTGGGGAATCGGGTGCACCGGGCGACGTCTTCTCGCTGGCTGCGGTACTGGTGTACGCGGCGACGGGACGGGGCCCGTTTTCCAACCCGAACGACGAGTTCTCGCCCGCTGTGCTGCTCTACCGCATCGTGCACCAGGAGCCGAACCTCGACGGCGTCCCGGCGGCTCTGGTTCCGCTCCTGCGGTCCTGTCTGGCCAAGGACCCCGAGCAGCGGGCCACGCCCGACACCGTCAGCGTGCTGTTGGAACGCCTGGGCGGGCGGTGCGGTACCTGGCCGCAGTTGCTGCCCGAAGGGCTGGAGAAAGATCTCGCCGTGCGGGAGGAAGAGGCGCACGCGTTGATCTCCGCAACAGTGCAACCGCCGTCTGTGGCGGCTGTGTCACGTGAGCCCGAAGACGGCCCGGCTTCCGCCGACGCACGGACCGCCGTCCTGCCGCGTGTCGACGCCGTGCGACGGTGGGTGTCCGGCCGTACCGGCCGAGCGGTCACCGGAACCATGGCCGTGGCCTTGATGGCCGCGACGGGCACGTTCCTCGTGCGGCATTTCTCCGGCGATGACGCCTCCGACGGGACGCCTTCGTCGTCATCGGCTGCCACTTCGCTTCCCGAGGCCTGGGCAGGTACATGGGTCGGCACCGGGCCAGGCAATCCCACTCCTGACGGCTTCACTGAGCCCCGCACCGACCGGTTCAGCGTCACCTTGACTCTCCACCCGGCACAACGAGGTGAGATGGCGGGCAAGCAGGTCAGCAGGGTGACAGAAGTGGACACCAAACGTGAGCTGGGATGCACCGAGACCCTGCGACTGCAGGAGATACGCAAGGCGTCGATGGTCCTCAAGGCGGTCAGCAGCCACTCCACCGAACAGGGGGCCGAGGTCCCCTGCCCCAACGGCAGTATCTACGTCGTCACGATGACCGGCCGAGACACCCTGGGCTTGCGCGACGAAGGTCACCAGTCCGCAGGGGCGCCGTCCACCCTCACCCGGCGCTGACGGCTGCGCCCGCCGACCCGGCGGTGCCGAGCCCTTCCCGTCCGGCGCCGGGCTGCTTGTCCCTGGGCGCCACCGGCTACGCAAAGTAGATGGCCGTCCAGCTCGCCCGCCTCCCCGACGTGGGTACCCTCACCGCGGCGGGAGGGCAGGGCCGGAGCGCGGCAGCGTCTTCGCCCTCGCAAGGGCCCAACCCGTCCTCAACTCGGCTGACTGCAGATCGTGGGCCGCCCTGCCTCCACGGCCTCGGCGACCCGGGCCGCCGTCTCCCGCAGCCACATGTGCGCCGCGTCGTGCATGTGTACCGGATGCCACCACAAGGCCTGCTGGATCGGCACGGCGTCATAGGGCGGTTCCATGATGCGGACGTGTGCGAGTCCGTCCAGCTCGTCGGCGAGACGCCTCTGAAGGAGAGCTACCCGGCGGGTTCCCGCGACCAGGAGTGGCATCAGCTGGAAACTGTCGACGGAGACCGCCACGCGCGGCTCGATGCCGAGCGTGGCGATCTGGCGGGCGGCGGGGGCATCGTAGGCTCGTTGGTACGTCACCCACGGCAGTCGGGCCAGGTCGTCGAGGGTGAGCTGCTCACCGACCTCGGGGTTGTCGTCGGCGACGAGGAAGACCCAGCTGTCCTGGTAGAGCTCGACCGTGGGGAAGCCGCGAATGATGCCGTGGGGCAGCAGCAGCCCGTCCACGGTGCTGAGCAGCGACCCGGTGCTGTCGATGAATTCGTTCGGTACCTGTTTGAACCTGAGCCGGATGCCTGGTGCCTCGGCTTGGAGGGTCCGGGCGAGTTCGGTGCCGAAGACGGCAACCGCGTAGTCCGAGGCGATCAGCGTGAACTCGTGTTCCTCGCGGGAGGGGTCGAATTCGGCCTGACTGGCGAAGACGCGCTCCAGCAGGTCGCAAGCGGTGGTGGTCCGGTCGAGGAGGGCCTGCCCGAGGGCGGTCAGTTCGTACCCTCCGCCCACCCGGGCGAGCAGGTCGTCGTCGAAGTGGCGGCGCAGCCGGGCCAGCGCCGCGCTCATCGCGGGTTGACTGAGCCCGATGCGCTGGCCGGCCCTGGTGACGTTGCGCTCCTGCAGGAGGGCGCGCAGGGCAACGACGAGGTTGAGGTCCAGGCTGGCCAAGTTCACGAAGCGTCCCAATTCCGGAGCCGGCACCCTCGGTATTCACCGGCTGGATTCTTATATACAGGAAATCGATTTCCCTGATTGTAATCTACGGGCCAGATTAGTGGCACCGCAATCGGGAGGAAATCTCCGTGACATCCGCAGCCACGTCGGCACCCTTCACCCCCTTCTCCGGACCGTTCGCCATCGGCACCCTTTCGGCACCGGGCGAGTCCAGGTTTCCGGGCCTCGTGGCCCCGGACGGCCGGGTCCTCGACCTGCGCACGGCACTGGGTGAACCCGCGCTGACCACGCTCGCGCTCCTGGAGCGCTGGGACGAGGAGCTGCCGCGCCTGCACACCCTCGCCGGGGACCCGACGCGCGACTGGCGACCGCTGGCGGACCTGGCGGTGCACGCGCCCGTCGAGCCCCGGCAGATCTTCCAGTCCGGCGCCAACTACCGGCAGCACGTGATCGACCTGGCGGTCGCACACCGCGCCCCGGACGCCCCGGGCACCGTCGAGGAGGCCCGCGCCGAGGTCGCGGCGGTCATGGACAAGCGGGCCGCCGAGGACCTCCCGTACGTCTTCATCGGCCTGCCGACCACGATCAGCGGCCCCTACGACGACGTGGTGCTGCCCTCCTGGGCCCAGAAGCCCGACTGGGAGCTGGAGCTGGCCGCGGTGATCTCCCGCCCCGCCTACCGGGTCACCGTGGAGGAAGCCCTGGAGTACGTCGCGGGCTACACCATCGCCAACGACCTGACCGACCGCGCGACCGTCTTCCGCCGGGACATGCCCTCGATCGGCACCGACTGGCTGCGCAGCAAGAACGCCCCCGGTTTCACCCCGCTCGGCCCGTGGATCGTCCCGGCCGGCTCCATCGCCGACCCCTCCGACCTCCGGGTCACCCTCAAACTCAACGGCGAGACCATGCAGGACGAGTCCACCAAGGACATGGTCTTCGGCGTCGCACGGCTGGTCTCGTACATCTCCCAGACCGCCCGGCTGCTCCCCGGCGACCTCGTCCTCACCGGCAGCCCGGCCGGCAACGGCATCCACTGGGGCCGGCTGCTGCGCGACGGCGACGTGATGGACGGCTCGGTCTCCGGGCTCGGCGCCCAGCGCACCCGCTGTGTCGCGGAGGAGGCCCGATGAGCCAGATGAGCACCGACCGCATCGACCGTGCCGATCCCGAGGCGGCGATCGCCGAGGCCGCCAAGGCGTACTCGAACTGGGGCCGCTGGGGCGAGGACGACGTGCTCGGCACGCTCAACTTCCTCGACGAGGCCAAGCGCCGCGAGGGCGCAGCCCTGATCCGCGACGGCGTCAGCTTCTCCTTGTCACAGGCCTTTGACATGGACGGCCCGCAGAAGGGCTGGCGGCGGCGTACCAACCCGGTGCACACGATGCTCGCCACCGGAACCGACGCCGCTCTGGGCGGCCAGGGCTTTCCGCACGGTTTCGGTGGCGCCGACGACGTGATCGCCATGCCCTTGCAGTGCTCCACCCAATGGGACGGCCTCGGGCACATCTTCGATCACGGCAAGGCGTGGAACGGCCGCCCGGCGGAGAAGGTCGTCACCTCCGAAGGCGACCTGGTCACCGGCATCGAGCACATGGCACCGCACGTCGCCGGGCGGGGCGTCCTCCTCGACGTGGGCCTAATCATCGGCTGGGGTGGCGAACTGCCCGACGGCTTCGCCATCACCGAGGAGCACCTGACCGCAACAGCCGAGGCGCACGGCGTGACCGTCGGGCGTGGTGACCTGGTCCTCGTGCGCACCGGGCGGCTGGCCCGCGCCCGTCACGAAGGCTGGGGCGACTACGCGGGCGGGCCGGCGCCGGGGCTGAGCTTCAGAGCGGCCGGCTGGCTGCACCGGAGCGAGATCGCCGGGATCGCCACCGACACCTGGGGCTTCGAGGTGCGGCCCAACGAGTTCGACCACGCCTTCCAGCCGCTGCACCAGGTCGTCATCCCCCATATCGGTCTGCTCATCGGTGAGATGTGGGACCTCGACGCCCTCGCCGCACACTGCGCCGCCGACGGCCGGTACGAGTTCTGGCTCACCGCCGCGCCGCTGCCCATCACCGGGTCCGTCGGTTCACCGGTGAATCCCATCGCCGTCAAGTAACGCCCTGGACGGCCGGGCGGGCCGCGCCCGGACGGCTACGCCCCTCGCCCGCCCGGCCCGCAACACCCCCTCTGCCCCGAAGTCGCACGGCGCCATCTCAGGGAGAACCCATGAACGAACCCCGTCCCCGCACCGTCCTCGTCATAGGCGGCGGCGCGTCCGGCAACGCCGTGACCGTGCTGCTGCGGCGGGCGGGCATCGCCGTGGAACTGATCGAGGCCAAACCCGACTGGAACGTGCTCGGCTCCGGCATCACCCTCCAGGGCAACGCGCTGCGCGTGCTGCGCGAAGTGGGCGTATGGGACAAGGTCCGGGAGAGCGGCAGCGCCGTCGACGCCGTCGGCATGGCCGCGCCCGACGGGACCGTGTTCCATGTCCAGCAGGACTTCCGCACCGGTGGGGACGACCTGCCCTCGATCTTCGGCATGCAGCGGCCCCGGCTCCAGGAGATTCTGTGTGCGGCCGTTCTCGAGAGCGGCGCGACGGTACGCCTCGGCACCACCGCCGAGGAACTGGTCCAGGACGCGTCCGGCGTCACCGCCCGGTTCAGCGACGGCACCGAGGGCTGCTACGACCTTGTCATCGCCGCCGACGGCGTCGGCTCCCGCACGCGCGCGATGATCGGCATCAGCGACAAGCCCGAACCGACCGGCATGGCCATCTGGCGCGTCCCCGCGCCCCGCCCCGAGAGCGTGGAGCGCATGACCCTGGCCTACGGCGGACCGTGCTACATCGCCGGCTACTGCCCCACCAGCAAGAACACCATCTACGCCTATCTCGTCGAGGCCAACCGCGACCGCGCCTGCATCGACCCGGCCTCGTACGCGGACGAGATGCGGCGGCTGGCCGCGCCCTACGGGGGTGCGTGGCCGGATATCGCCGCGAGCATCACCGACTCCGCCGAGGTCAACTACACCTGGTTCGAGCGGCTGCTCGTCGAGGGCTCCTGGCACCGCGGCCGGGTCGTCCTGGTCGGTGACGCGGCCCACGTCTGTCCCCCCACGCTCGCCCAGGGCGCGGCCATGTCGCTGGAGGACGCCTCCGTACTGGCCGAGATGCTGAGCGAGGAGCAGGACTGGAGTTCCCTCGACGCCCTGCTGACCGGCTTCTACGAACGCCGGATCGGCCGTGTCCGCATGGTGGTCGAAGCATCCGTGCAACTCGGTCAGTGGCAGCTGGACGGCGCCCGTGACGCCGACGCACCCGGTCTGATGGCCCGCACGATGTCCGTCCTGAAGGAGACCCCGTGAACCCCGTGAACCCCCAGAACGGCGCACCCACGATCGACGTCCACGCGCACGTCCTGCTCCCTCAGGTCGAGGACGCCGTCGCCGGACACCCCGGATTGGCCGCGGCCCGCGATCTCGACGCCCGCCGCAACGGCCCCGAGGCCATCGCCGTCAGCGGCCCGATGTTCCGGGACCGCTTCCCGAGGCTGACCGACGTCAAGGCCCGGCTCGCCGCGATGGACGCCTCCGGGATCGACGTCCAGCTGGTCTCGCCGTCTCCGTCGCACTACCACTACTGGGCCGGCGAGGACCTGGCCCGTACGGTGTGGGAACTGGCCAACGAGGGCACCGCCGCGCACGTCGCCCAGGCCCCGGCACGGCTGCACGGCCTCGGCCTCGTCCCGCTGCAGCACCCGGACCTCGCCGTCGAAGCCCTCGACCACGCCCTCGGCCTGAGCCTGCGCGGTGTCGAGATCTCGAGCCACGCGCCGGGACGCGAACTGTCGGACCCCGCGTACGAACCGTTCTGGACGCGGGCCGAGGAAACCGGAGCGATCCTCTTCCTGCACCCCTTCGGCTGCACGCTCGACGAGCGCCTCAACCGGTGGTACCTGTCCAACACCGTCGGCCAGCCGACCGAGAACGCCGTCGCCCTGTCCCATCTGATCTTCTCCGGAGTCCTGGACAGGCACCCGGGGTTGCGCATCGTCGCCGCCCACGGCGGCGGTTATCTGCCCACCCACATCGGCCGCTCCGACCACGCCTGGCTTGCCCGCACCGACACCCGCGGCTGCGCGCACCCGCCCAGCAGCTACCTCAAGCAGCTGTACTTCGACTCCCTTGTCCACGACCCGGACGTCCTGCGCGAGCTGATCCGGGTGGCCGGCCCCGACCGGGTCCTGCTCGGCTCCGACTTCCCCTTCGACATGGGCACCGACGACCCGCTCGGCGCTCTGCGAGACGTCACGGACCTGCCCGCCCTCCACTTCCACGCCGTACGCGGCGGCAACGCGGCAGCGCTGCTGCGTCTCACCTGAGGAGCCCGACATGACCAACCGTCTGCTCACCCATCTGCGACACGTCGACCTGGCCGTGCCGGACTACGACAAGCAGCTCGACTTCTACGCCGGCGTCTGGGGCCTGACCAAGGTCGCCGAGGACTCCGGCATCTCCTTCCTGGCCGCCGAGGGCTCCCCCGAGCAGTACATCGTCCGGCTGCGCAAGGCCGAGGAGAAGCGCCTCGACCTCATCTCCTACGGCGCGGCGAATCCCGCCGACGTGGACACGCTCGCCGAGCAACTCCTCGCCGGGGGAGTGCAGTTGATCTCCCAGCCGGGCAAGGTCGACACCCCCGGCGGCGGCTACGGCTTCCGCTTCTTCGACATCGACGGCCGCACCATCGAGGTCTCGGCCGACGTCGAGGCGCGCCGGCACCGTCGTATCGAGGAGAAGGAGTCCATCCCGGTCCGTCTCTCGCACGTTGTCCTGAACTCCCCCAATATCAACGCCACCCGCGCCTGGTACGAGCAGCACCTCGACTTCCGGCTGTCCGACACGATGGCCTTGCCGCACATGGGCGAGGCCATGCACTTCATGCGGATCAGCAACCAGCACCACTCCATGGCCATCGCCAGCGGTCCGCACACCTCCCTGCAGCACCTCTCCTTCGAGATGCGCGGCATCGACGAGTACATGCGCGGCTCGGGCCGCGTGATGCGTTCCGGCGCCCGCAAGATCTGGGGCCCCGGGCGGCACATGGCGGGCGACAACACCTTCATGTACTTCCTCGACCCGCACGGCAACACCGTGGAGTACACCACCGAGCTCGAAAAGCTGGACGAGGACACCTGGCACCCGCACATCTACGACCTGACGAAGCCCGAGAACGCCGACCAGTGGGGCACGTCCAACCCGATGAACGAGATGGTCGCCAAGGAGATGCTCAACGACGTCGACCGCGGCGTCTTCGTCGCTCCGCCGGTCTGACCCCTCGATCCCGGGGGCTCGGCGTACTCCCCCGCCTGCCATGCCGCCGGGCCCCCGGCCTGTGTCAACCCACCCAGCTCCCTAGGAATGCCATGCGTTTCGCCACGTACGAACAGCACGGCCGCAGCCGTCTCGCCACCGTCGAGGACGACGGCGTCCTCTACCCCTGCCCCGGCCGAGCCTCGCTTCTCGATCTGATCCAGGCCGGTCCCGAGGCGCTGCGCGAGGCGGGCAACGCAAGCCTGGACGTGCCGCGCGGCCCGCACGTCTCCCAGGTGCGATTGCTGCCGCCGCTCCAACCGCCGTCCGTACGCGACTTCGTCACGTTCGAGGAGCACGTCGAGGGTGTACGACGCAGCATCGACGGAATCCCGGGCGCCCCGGACGCCTGGTACCACGCGCCCACTTTCTACTTCACCAACCCCTACGCGGTCATCGGCGCTCACGACGACGTCCCCGTGCCGCCCGGCAGCCAGGCACTGGACTTCGAACTCGAAGTCGCCGCGGTCATCGGCCGCGAGGGCCGCGACCTCACCCCCGAGCAGGCCCGCGACCACATCATCGGCTACACCGTGTACAACGACTGGTCCGCCCGCGACCTCCAGTCCCGCGAGATGCAGGTCAGCCTCGGCCCCTGCAAGGGCAAGGACACCGCGACCACCCTCGGCCCCTACGTAGTCACCGCGGACGAACTGGAGCCCTACCGCGACAGCGACGGATTCCTGCGCCTGGCGCTGACCGCCGAGATCAACGGCGAGGTCGTCGGCAAGGACCTGCTGTCCAACATGAGCTGGACCTTCGAGGAGATGACCGCATACGCCTCCCGCGGCACCTGGGTACGCCCCGGCGACGTACTCGGCTCCGGCACCTGCGGCAACGGCGGCTGCCTCGCCGAACTCTGGGGCATACGCGGCCGCCAGGACCCGCGGCCGCTCAAGCCCGGCGACACCGTCACCCTCACCGTCGAGGGCATCGGCACCGTCTCCAACACCGTGGTACCCGGTGCCGAACCGGTGGCCGTCCCTCGCGCCCGTAGGCGCCCGCGAACGCGCCCGTGAACCGCGCACACCCCAAAGCTTCCTGGCCGGGCACCGACCCTGTATGGGAGAAGCCCGCCCTCACCAACTACCAGGTCAACGACGACCAAGGCTGAGGAATCCACCATGAAGAAGCTTCCCGCCCAGCGCGGCCGCGTCGCCGTCATCGGCGCCGGGCCCGGTGGCATGGCCGCCGCGCTCTCCGTCCACCAGGCCGGCCACGAGGTCGTGCTGTTCGAGCGCTACCCGCAAGCCAGACCCGCCGGCAACATCCTCAACCTGTGGCCGCCCCCCATCAAGGCACTCGGGCTGCTCGGAGTGAACACCGAGGACCTGGGTGCGCCCTGTACGGCCGAGTTCCGCAACGCCCGCGGCCGCCGCCGGGTCCGCGCGGCCCTTCCGGAGCAGGTTGTCCGCGACTACGGCGGCGGCTTCGTCGGTCTGCTGCGCCCCGAGCTGTACGAGCGGCTGCTCGACGCGCTGCCCAAGGGAGTCCTGCGGGTCAACCACACGGTGGAGCGCGTCGAGCAGGACGAGAGCGGTGTTCGACTGCACCTCGCGGACGGTCGAGTCCACGAGGCGGACCTCGTGATCGGCGCGGACGGCATCGATTCCCTGGTCCGCCGCACTCTGTGGGGCGACAGCCCCAAGCGCGAGCACAACCTGCACATCTTCGGCGGCTACACCTTCGACGAGAGCGTCGAGACCGAGCCCGGGATGTGCGTCCTGTCCCACACCCGCACCGTGCAGGGCAGTTGGACCGCCATCCGCGACAAGGGACGTGACGGCCACCAGTGGTGGGTACTCGAAGCGTTCGACGCAAGCCGGGAATTCACCGGGGACCTGCACTCGACCGCGACCAGCCACGGTCAGGCCTTCGCCCGTCCGCTCCCCCAGCTGATCGCCGCGACCGACCCCGCGCACGTTCAGCGCTGGGTGATCCGCGATCGCAAGCCGCTGAAGCAGTGGTCCAAGGGCCGCGCCACCCTCGTCGGCGACGCCGCTCATCCCACCTCCCCGTACGCCGGGTACGGCGCCGGTATGGCCACCGAGGACGGCTATTTCATCGGCCGCCGCCTGGCAGGGCTGGACCTGAGCGACTACGCCGCTGTCCGCCACGCACTCGACGCTTTCGAAGCCCCCCGCAAACCGCACACCGCCCGGCAGTCCCAGCACGCCTACGTCCTCGGGCAGGTCTTCCATCACGCGCCGCGCGCTCTGCAACCGGTCCGGGACGCGATCCTGGACCGCACCCCACTGATGCAGAAGGTGGTCGGTGACTCCACCCCCAGCTCGATCCTCGCTCAGCTCGGTGAGATCGACCGGGCCGAAGCCCGCTTCATCACACTCCTCGGCCTCGGCGGGACACACGACACCGCTTCCTGAACCACGTGGCTCGGGCCGCGCCCGCGCCCGGCGGGGCTGGTGCTGCCCCAGAACAGCAGGCCGCCCGACGCACACCCCGGCGCAGAACGCCAAGCGTTCATCGGGAAGTCGAGAACAACCTCGCCTAGGCTCCGCGACCGTCGGTCAACGCATCGCTGGATCCGCTCGGAGTGGCCGAGCGCGGACTGGGGTTCGCCGCCGACAACTCGGCCACCAGCCGGGTCACGGGTACGCCGAGCACCACGGCGATCGAGAACAGTGTGTCCACCATGGGATTGCCCGCGCCCTGCGCCGGATTCGAGAGCACCTGCTTCGCCGGCCTCGCCTGCCCAGCGAACTCCGCTAGGGACAAGCGCCGTTGATCTCTGAGAAAGCCCACATTGCCGCTACCGCGGCGTTCCCTCAAGACACCACCACTTCAGGCGGTCCGTCCCCTTGCCCACCCCCGTGGCTCCAGGATGCAGGGGGCCTTGGTGAAACTATTCCGTCAGCGTGCCCATCGCACGGTCGAGCAGTACGGCCAGGGGAACGGCGCCCCCACAAGCTACCCAGCCCGTCGCGGCCGCATCCAGACAGGCGAGCGCGGCCCCGGAAAGCGCGTTCGGCCCGACCTCCTCCGGCTGGTCGGCGCTGACGCCCAGCCGCCGGGCGATCTCCGGCTCCAGCATCGCCTGCCAGCTCAGCTGCTTCTCGAAGTGCCGTGCGCGCAATGACGGAGTCTCCTGGAGCATGCGCAGATAGCTGAGCGCCTGCTCGGGCGCCTGCTCGTTCGCCTGCGTGAGGACGTCGAACGCCCTGCGCAGCGCCTCCCAGGGACGCTCGGTGTCGGGGCGGGCGGCGAACGCCTCCGCGATCTGACGGCCGGTCTCCTCCAAGCCCTGCAGGACCATGTCTTCTTTGGTGCCGAAGTACCGGAACAGGCTGGCACGCGACAGCCCGACCTCACCGGCAATCTGGTCGACGGTCGTCCCGTCGAATCCCTGCTCGCTGAAGAGCCGGAGCGCGACCTCGACGACTTCCTTCCGGACCGTCGCGCGCATACGCTCCCGCAGGCCGGGCGGTTTGGTTGCGGACTGGGCGGAGGTGCGGGCGGCGTCGGTCATGAATAAAGAATACAACAGCGACTCAATCTGATACTGAGCATCAGAAACCTGGGCTCCCGGCGGCCACACTGTCCACGCCGGCCGTTCAGGTCACTCCCACGGAGGGCGTCAGCTGATGCGAGGTGAGGGTCCACTTGACCTGGAGGACCTGCCCGGCCGCACCCAGTCCGCCCTCGGGGACGGCAGCGATGACGACGAATCCCTGGGCCGCCAGCAGGGAACGTGACGGCAGCAGGCCTGCTCACCGTTCCCGGCCAGGCGGACCGGCCGCGCCCCGCCCCGTGCCCGCCCGGCCCTCCCCGTCACCCCGACAGGAAGGGCCTACAGTGCGCCGGGGACGCCCGGACACTTCGGGAGCCGCGAGTGGATCCTGACCACCGAGCCCGTCTTCATACCTGCGGGCTGCCGCCCGAACCGTCCACCTCGTCACGGATCGGCCCGCGGCGTCTCGTTGCCGCGCGCGGCTTCAGGCCGCGGCGCCCTCGGCCTCGGCGGAGACCGCCGCCCACTCCTCCCAGGTCTTCAGCCGCTCGGCGTAGACCTGGGGGACGAGGTGGAGGGGAGCCGTGCCGAAGAAGACGCGCAGCGGAGGGTTGTCCGCGTCGACGATCTCCAGCAGGGCCGGGCCGGTTGCGGCGGGGTCGCCGGACTTGACGTCGCCCCAGGCGGCGGCGACGGCGGCGCGCAGGTCGTCGTAGGCGGGCAGCTGTTCGGCGAAGGTGGCGGAGGAGCCGGCCCAGTCGGTTTCGAAGCCGCCGGGCTCGACGAGGGTGACCTTGATGCCAAATCCGGCGACCTCCTGGGCGAGGGCCTCGGTCAGGCCTTCCAGGGCCCACTTGGAGGCGTTGTAACCGCCCAGGTTGGGGAAGGAGACGACGCCGCCGACGGTGGAGATCTGCACGATGTGGCCGCTGCCCTGGGCCCGCAGGAGGGGCAGGGCGGCCTGGGTGACCCACAGAGCGCCGTAGAAGTTGGTCTCCATCTGACCGCGGACCTGCTGTTCCGTCAGCTCCTCGACCGCGCCGAACAAACCGTGTCCGGCGTTGTTGACGATCACGTCCAGGCGGCCGAAGTGCTCGTGCGCCTGCTTGACGGCCTCGAATGCGGCGGCCTTGTCGGTGACGTCCAGCTTCAGCGGCAGGACCGCCTCACCGTGGGCGGCCACCAGATCCGCCAGGGAGTCGGTGTTGCGGGCGGTGGCCGCGACCTTGTCACCACGCTCTAGGGCCGCCTGGACGAACTGACGACCGAAGCCACGCGAGGAACCGGTGACGAACCAGATCTTGCTCATGAGGACACTCCTGTTCGAAACGAACTTGCAGTACGAGACTCTAGATCCTGTTGATACTCAGTATCAAGTAGTTCCTCTGTAGATTCTTGAGCATGAGTAGCTCCGCACACCTTCGACACAGTTCCCGGCCAAGCCGTCGAGCCTGCGTGGCACAGGCGAGCGACGAGTCAGGCAGAGGCGACCCAAGCAGCGATCCGGCTCTCGACCACCCCGCTGCTGCCCCGCATCGGCACCCTGCACGACCTGCGACGCGCTCACTCGCCGGCATCCGCTCCGTGCGCGTGCCCCCCCCACTGCACCGAGGCCGACCACTCCGCCCAGCACATCGCCGCGGCCCGCGGGCTGGGCATGGATGTGGCGGGCATCCTGCTGATGTCCCGCTGGCCGAACTGGCCGACTTGGCCGCCAGGCCAAGCTGATGGAGCCCCCTCGGCGCCGCCGACACCGACACCGTCGTCGCCGTCGAGAACGGGGTGACGCGCTTGGACGCTCCTTGGCAGGGCAGGCGCCGGCGACTGCCCGCTGAACGCGTTCATCACGGTCGCCGACCTGATGGGCGGGAAGCACGGCTGCGACCTGTTCCCACTCATGGATGCCGCCGACGTCCGGTCCGCCCGCTCCAGGACCAGGACGTGCGCGTCGACCGGGAATCCCTGACGCCGATCGCCCCGGCTCGCCGAGGCCCACGACCACTGCCCGATGTCCCAGCCGCGCCCCGGCGTGCACTTGTCACCTGCCACGACGACGTCCGGGACGTCCTCACCGACCACGAGGCGTACTCGTCCGTCGACAGCTTCGCCATGGAAAGCGGTGGCACGACGGCCGACCTGCCCGCGGTGATGATCACCACGCTGGCCCCGCCCGACCACACGGCCCTGCGCTCGTCTCAGGCGCTGGTTCGCTCCCGCCGTGCTCCGCGAGCAGGAAGCACGCGCCCGCGACATCGTGACCGACGTCCTCGACGTACAGGCCACTGCGATGGTCTTCGGCCATGGCCTCCACACCTGCCCCTGCGCACCACTGGCCCGGTTGGAGTCCCGCGTCGTCCTGGAACAGTTGCTGGAGCGCTTCCCCGAACTGCGGCTCGCTCCCGGCTATCGCCGTGAGCCCGCTCCGGGCCTGGTCATGGTCCGCCGCCCGGCTCGGCTCGACGGCTTGCCCTGAGCTGAGCGGGGCTTCTCCCGAGGACGGCGCCGTGCTCATCGACTACGGCGCGCTCGGCAGGCCGGAAGACCGTCGCCCGCCACGGGGGCGTCGGCCGGGCCGCGGAGCAGCTCAGGGCCGGACAGCCGACGCTCACCACGCGATCAGCCGGCACGGTCATCGAGGGGGTGTGCTTGCCCGCAGGACGACATTCGGGTCGACCGGTACGACCCGCGGGGCGTCATCGTCGGAGAGCGCGAGCTCCATCGCGAGGAGCCCGACCTGCTGCAGAGGAACGGTCACGGACGTCAGCTCCGGGACGACGTCCACCGCCGGGCCGATGTCGTCGAAGCCGGCGACGGCGATGTCCCGGCCGGGGACGAGCCCGGCGTCGCGGAATGCGGTCATCACACCGATCGCCATGACGTCGCTGACCGCGAAGACGAGTTCCGTGCCGTCCAGTCCCCGCCGGACGAGCTCCCGGGCCGCCGCACAACCCCCTCGGCGGCTGAACTCGGCTTCCACCACCAACCGTTCGTCGACGCCGATGCCGAACTCGCGCAGGCCCTCCACGAAACCGCTGCACCGGTCACGGGACGTCCTTAGTGCGGATCCTGCGCGGACCACCGCGAACCGCCGGTAGCCGAGCCCTACCAGCGCGCGGGCAAGCTGCCGCGCTCCACCGTAGTTGTCGATGCTGACGGTGTGGAACGGCAGGTCGTGCTGGCTGATCAGGACAACGCTGCCGCCCGCTTCCCGGTAGGCGTGGAGCTCCTCGACAAGTGCGTCGCGGGCATCGGCGCCGTCGACGCGGCTGCCGGTCATGATGATGACGCGGGGGCGCATGCCGCGCAGCGTCCCGACGATCTGGAGTTCGCGCTCCGGGGAGCGGTCCGCGACCGCCATGGTCACGATGAGTCCGGCGGCCTCGGCTGCCTGCGTCACACCTGCCGCGATGGAGGAAAAGTACGGGTCGTCGACACCGCTGACGACCAGCGCGGCGATGTTCGTCGAACCCCGCGCGATGGCCTGGGCGGACAGGTGCGGTGCGTAGTCCAGTTCCGCGGCCGCGGTGAGCACACGGTCGACGTTCTCCTGCCGGACGTTGCGGACGCTGCCGTTGAGCACCCGCGACGCCGTGGCCTGTGAGACGCCCGCTGTCCGCGCCACATCATGCAGGGTCACCTGGCGCCCCTCGGATACGGCCTCCCCGCGACGCCCTACAGGCGCTGCCGCTCCATCTCCCATGCCGCACATTGTGCACCGAGCCGCTGGCGCCTGGAAGTCGCGGAATCACTACCGAGGGTCACTCCGCAGGCCGGTGCGCTTACTGCGCCGCACATGCCTTGCGAAATCCGACCGGGCCGACGCGACCACCTTCCAGCCGGGCGACCATATCCCGAGTCGGTCACCGGCACATTCGTCCACACTCGGCGGCCTGGCCGGGGATATCCTCGGGTAGCGTCGACGCGGCTCCGTTTTCGTGGTGCGGGAGGGACGGCGCGATGCCCCATTCAGCCAGGCCGACCGTCACCCTGCGTGACGTGGCGGCGGCCGCCGGTGTGTCGGTTTCGACCGCGTCGCGAGTGCTGGGCGGCAGTTCCCGGACGGTCGCGGAGGAATACCGGCAGCGGGTCGTCTCCGCGGCGGCCGCGTTGCGCTACACCGCGGACGCCGCGGCCCGGGCGATGCGGCGCGCGAACGACTCGATCGCGGTCGTCGGCGACGATCTCACGACCCCGTCGATGGGAATGGTCGCCGCGGCGATGGAACGGCGAGCGCGCGACGCAGGTGCGTTCGTGACCGTCTCGTCGACCCACGGCACCGCCGAGCGGCAGCTCGAAACCGTCCGGTTGCAGCGTGCTCTGCGGCCCCGTGCGCTCATTCTGACCTCGAGCCGCCTCGACACGAAGGCCCTCGGCGGGCGCCTGCTCAACGAGTTGCTCGGCTACGAACGCGAGGGCGGCCGGGTAGTGATCGTCGGTGACACCGACATGCCGTTCGACTCCATCGGCTTCGACAATCAGGGCCCTGCGAAGGAATTGGCCACCTACATCGCCGGGGCGGGGCACCGGCACGTGACGATCCTCGCCGGCGCGCGCGGGCAGGGGAACGTCTCGGCCCGTACCGCGGGCTTCATCGCCGGTCTCCGCCACGGCGGCGTCGAGGAGCGGCACATCCGGATCTCGCACTGCACAGTGAACCGCCAGGGGGGGTTCGACGCGGCGCGGCGGCTGGTCGCCGAGGGGCTGGAGCCGCCCCACGCGGTCCTCGCCGCCAACGACACCATCGCCATCGGCGCGATGTCCGCCTTCCGTATTGCCGGGGTGGCGGTGCCGGACGAGGTCTCGGTGACCGGTTTCGACGACATCGAGCTCGCGATCGACGTGACACCGCGGCTGACGACCGTGTCGTTGCCGCTGGCGCAGGCAGGTGCCGAGGCGGTCCGCCTCGCACTCGCGGACCGTACGGAAGCAGAGCATCTGATGATGCGCGGGCAGGTCGTGGTGCGCGACAGCACGGCGATCCGCGTCGTCTGAACCGCCCCTGAGCCGATCACTCCCGCCGACGCGCACAGCGCCTTCGGGCCACCAGAACCTGCCACGTCAAAGCCGCGTTTTTACCAGCTGACCGGCGCTTGACGCCTTCGATCACGGACGGGCACACTGCGCGGAATACGATTTCCCACTGAGAAAGACTCCTCCCCCGGGGCCGCGCCCCGCCTCTGCGATCCACGCGACAGGCCCCGCACCGAATCTTCAGGGCAAGCCGCACCCACACCCGCACTCCCTCCTAGGAGGATCTCCCGTGCACGACGTCATAGGGCTGCCTGACAGGCACATCAGACGGTTGGCGGCCCTGGCCGCCCTGCTCATGGGACTGGCCCTGCTGACCGGCCGAGCACTGTCGCCCGCGTACGCCGCCACCGACACGGCGATCACCGTCGACGGCACCAGCGCAGGACGCACCTTCGACGGCGTCGGCGCGATCAGCGGCGGCGGTGGCAACACCCGCCTGCTGGTCGACTACCCGGCCACCCAGCGCGACCAGATCCTGGATTACCTGTTCAAGCCCGGGTACGGCGCGGCCCTGCAGATCTTGAAGGTCGAAGTAGGCGGCGATGTCAACTCCACCGACGGCTCCGAGATCAGCTTCGAGCACACGAAGGGCGACATCGACTGCGACGCCGGCTACGAGTGGTGGGTGATGGAGCAGGCCAAGGCCCGCAACCCCGGCATCAAGCTCTTCGCCCTGGCCTGGGGCGCCCCCGGCTGGATCGGCGACGGCAACTTCTACACGCAGGACGGCATCGACTACATGATCGACTGGCTGGGCTGCGCCAAGCAGCACGGTCTGACCATCGACTACATCGGCGGCCGGAACGAGAAGCCGTACAGCGCCTGGTTCTACCAGACCCTGAAGTCGGCCATGGCGGCCAACGGCTACGCCTCCACCAAGCTGGTCGGCGGCGATGAGACCACCTGGAACATCGCCACCGGCATGAAGAACAGCAGCGCCCTGTACAACGCCGTGGACATCGCCGGCGCGCACTACCCCTGCACGTACCAGTCCGCGATGACCACCTGTTCCTCCTCCGCCGACGCCCAGTCGCTGGGCAAGCCGATCTGGGCCAGCGAGAACGGCTCGGAGAACGCCGAGACAGGGGCGGCCCCGGTCGCCCGCGCCATCAACCGCGGCTACCTCGACGCCAAGATGAGCGCGTACATCAACTGGCCCATGGTGGCCTCCGACTACCAGAACCTCTTCTTCCACGACCAGGGCCTGATCACCGCGAACCAGCCCTGGTCCGGCGCCTACAGCGTGTCCCGCACCGCCTGGTCCATCGCCCAGACCACGCAGTTCACCTCGCCCGGCTGGAAGTACCTCGACACCGCCTCCGGATACCTCGGCGGCGACCGTGCCAACGGCAGTTACGTCAGCTACGCCGCGCCCGACAAGAGCGCCTGGAGCACCGTCTACGAGACCCTGGACGCCACCGCGCCCCAGACGGTCAGCCTCGACGTCGCCGGAGGCCTGCCCGGCGGCACCCTGCACGTGTGGTCCACCGACCTGTCGCAGCCGGGCGCCGCCACCCCGCGCATGGTGCACACCGGCGACCTGACCGCCTCCGGCGGCACGTACACCCTCACCCTGGACCCCGGTCGCGTCTACACCGTGACCACCACCACCGGTCAGGGTGCCGGAACGACCGCTACGCCCACCCGCAACAGGCTCTCCATGCCGTACTCGGACTCCTTCGCCGGCTACGGCACCGGGCAGGAGGCGAAGTACTTCGCCTCGATGAACGGCGCCTTCCAGGCCGCCCCCTGCACCGGGGGCCGCAGCGGCCAGTGTCTGCGCCAGACCGCGCCGATGAAGCCGATCATCTGGTGGGCGCCGGCCTCGAACGACGTCCAGCCCTACACACTCATGGGCGACGTCGGCTGGAGCAACTACACGGTCAGCTCCGATGTGCTGCTGGAGAACAACGGCAGCTCCGCCGAGCTCCTCGGCCGCGTCGGCACCCAGACCAAGTTCAGCACCGGGCTGAACGCCTACCACCTGCGCCTGTCCGACACCGGAGCCTGGTCGCTGCTGAAGACCGGCACCACCGGCACGAACTCGTGGAACTGGACCACCCTCGCCAGCGGCACCGTCACCGCACCCGGCACCGGCACCTGGCACAAGCTGGCCCTGACCTTCCAGGACAGCACCATCACCGCCAAGATCGACGGGAGCACCGTCGGTACGGTCACCGACACGAGCTACGGTGCGGGCCTGGTCGGCCTGGGCACGGCAGGCTACTACCCCGTCGAGTACTCCGACCTGTCCATCACCCACGAACCGGTCAGCGACCTGTCCGGCACCTACAAGATCGTCAGCGTCAGCACCGGCAAGGCGCTCACCGCCTCCAACGGTGGAACCGGCGACGGCACGCCCATCGTCCAGAAGACCGACCAGAACAGCAGCAGCCAGCAGTGGAAGCTGGCATACACCGGCGGCTACCTCACCCTCACAGGCGTGAGCAGCGGCAAGGCACTCGACATCAACGCTGCTTCCACGTGGCCCGGCACCCAGTTGCAGCTGGGGACTCCCAGCGGGAACATCAGCCAGCAGTGGCTGATCGCCCCGGCCGGCAGCGGCACCTACACTATCGAGTCCCGTTCCAACGGGTACAAGGTCGACGTGTACAAGGCCCAGACCACCGACGGCACACCCATCGACCAGTGGTTCACCAACGGCAGCAACAACCAGCGGTGGAAGCTGGTCAAGCTCTCGTGACCAGCTGAGGATCCGGCCGATCCCCTGGGCGGGGCGGGCCCGAACCGCCGGCCTGCCCCGCCCATGTGCCGGGAGCCTTGAGCCGAAGGACCCCTGCATCACGTCGACGCGTTCATCTGCGCGAAACCTTGACGCACTCGATCGCCGCTGGGCACACTGCGCGGAATACGTTTTCCCCCATGTCAGGCCGGACGCGCGCCCGTGTCCTCGGGCACCCTCGGTGCGTCCCCCCGCACGGCCCCCTACTGCCCGCGCCCCGAGCCGTCACGCGACCTCTCGACCGGACGCGTCACGACAGGAGCCAGTACCTCACCACCACAGACGACAAGAAGAGGACCATGACCGGCAACCGAAGACTTCTGTCACGAGCGACAGCCGCCGCACTGTGCGCGCTGGCAGTCGTGCTCGCGTCGATCGTGCTCACTCCGGCGCAGCGGGCCTTCGCCGCGGGCACCACGTACTACGTGAGCGCGACCGGCAACGACAGCAACGCCGGAACCAGCACCAGCGCGCCCTGGCGCTCGCTGAGCAAGGTGAACTCGAAGACGTTCCAGCCAGGCGACACCATTCGCTTCGAGTCCGGTGACAGCTGGACCGGGCAGCTGTGGCCGAAGGGGTCCGGCACCGACGGCGCCCCGATCGCCATCGACAGCTACGGAACGGGCGCCAAGCCGAAAATCGCCGGCCAGGGCACCGTCGCCGACGCGGTGCGGCTGAACAACCAGCAGTACTGGGAGATCCGCAACCTCGACGTGTCGAACGCGGTACCCACGGGGACGACCGACGGTTCGAAACTCGGCGACTTCCGCGGTATCGGCGTGCACGGTGACAACGGCCAGACCCTGCACCACTTCGTGATCGACTCGGTGGACGTGCACGACGTCACCGGCGAGGTCAAGTGGGTCGGCGGCAGCACCGCCGACAACAAGCCGGGCATCACCTTCCAGCAGGGCTGGGACCGCTCGAAGGACACGGGCGGCATCGCCTTCCTCACCGGCGTCCAGGACATCACCGCGCCCGGCGCCCCCACGGTGCTCGATGGCATCACGGTGGAGAACTCCACCATCAAGAACACCTCGTTCAGCGGGATCGTGACGAAGCAGTACGCCGGTGACGCGCCCGGTGCCGTCTTCACCGGCTGGGGCAAGCGCGCCACGGCCACCGACCCCGCCTACACCCCGTACACCGACGTCACGTTCCGCGGCAACTACATCACGCAGGCGAACACCCCCTACGGCTGCAATGGCATCTACCTCACCGGCGTCCGCGGCGGACTCGTCGAGGGCAACGTGATCGACCGGGTCGGTGTCTCCGGCGTCGAGACCAACATGGCCGACAGCGTCACCGTCCAGCACAACGAGATCATGGGCACCCACCTCTCCTCGGGCGGTGCCGACCAGAACGCCCTGGACCCCGACATCGGCACCACCGACCAGGTGTTCCAGTACAACTACCTCCACGACAACGGCGACGGCATCCTGCTGTGCGCGTGCAACTCCGCGGTCAAGTTCGGCAGCGTGGTGCTCCGCTACAACGTCATCACCGGCAGCACACGGTGGAACATCCACATGTCGCAGCAGAGCGGCACGGTGGCGAACATCTACAACAACACCATCGCCAACACCACTTCGCAGAACATGGTGACCGGCGGTGTCTCCGGCAAGGCGACGTTCACCAACAACCTGTTCGTCTCCGGTCAGTCCGCCCCCCAGTTCGTCCAACAGTCGAGCATCACCTACAACAACAACGGATACTCGTCCAACCTGACAACTCGGCCTGCGTCGGACGCGAACGCCGTGGTCGGCGCTCCGCAGTTCGTGAATGCCTCCGTCACGGGGCCCTACGGCGACGAGAACGGCCCGAGGCTCGACACGGCGGCGAACTTCGCGCTCCAGTCGGGATCGGTGTTCGTCGACGCCGGAGCCACGGTCACCGGCAACGGAGGCCTCGACAACGCCGGGTCTCCTGTGCCGATCGGGAACGGTCCGGAGATCGGTGCCTTCGAACGCGGCGCGCCCGACATCGCGTTCACGGACACCTTCGACGGCCTGGCCACGGGCGCGCTCGCCAACGGGACCAACGGATGGCGAGTCATCTCGACCAACAACGACGTCTCCGTGGTGGAGACGCCGTCCGCCACCGACAAGAGCGTCCGGCTGACCCGCACCATCGAAGGCGGCGGCACCGACGGGACCAACCTCGCCCGCCTCTTCAGCACCCCGCTGCAGGGCGTGGTGACCATCGACACGCAGGTGATGCGCAACGACACGCAGGCCGGCTGGTTCGGGCTGCCCTACGTGTACAACGCCAGCGGTGCCCCAGCCGTCAGCGTCGCCTTCGCCCGCGGCCAGATCCACGCGTACAAGGGAACCACGGACACCGTGATCGGTACGTACACCAATGGCAAGTGGTACCGGGTCACGCTCACCGTGGACACCGTGAACCAGCGCTTCGACCTGGACATCGACGGCCACCGCGTGCTGAACGACGCGGCGTTCCGCACCTCGATGCCGGGGATCGCGAAGGTCGCGTGGTACTCGAACGGGGGTGAGCGCGGGGCGGTGCACGTGGACGACGTCCGGATCTCGCGCGGCACCGGATTCGACCAGTGAAGTAATGAGAAATCAGCTCTGCCGGGCCGATACCGGCCCGGCAGAGCTGTAATTTCAGTCCTGATCAACTGGACGATATCTGTTCCAGTCCGGCGGTGACCACCGGCACATAGAATATGGTGATCCCAGCCATATTGGGGTGCGTTCCAGACCCCTCCGCACCTGGCAATCCGTCGACCAGGTCATCGAAGGTGTACTTAGCCCGGTGGATGTCATCGCGCGTGTCGAACGGAGTGTCCCCGAAGACGTCGGCGATGGCGACATTCCCATTCCGGCAGACCCGCAAGGTTTCCTCGCGGAGTGCCACCTGGGTGTCCCAGTCCCTCGAACCGAGCTTGTGGGCGGACACGTACACAACGTGAGCGGCAGGCCACCTGCGCTTCATCGTGCGCAGCGTCTTCTCGAGTTCGGCGGAGTAAGTCCCCACGTCATAGCGGCCGTTGAAGACCGACTCGGCGTCGTTGGTACCGCCGTCGAAGAGGATGAAGTCCGGTGCGGCTGCCGGGGCTTCCTCGACCTGCGCGAGGATCTGCCCCCCGGAAGCATGCGGGTCGGCGCCGACGGTCGCGCCGTTCCGGGCGAATTTCGAAAGGGTCATTCCAGCACGCTCGGCAACGACGTCCACAAAACTGCGCGGATACACGTGACCATACACGATACTGTCACCGAAGGCGTAGACACTCCTGCCCGCCAACCCCGTTCCCACATCAATCTCCTCATCACACGACTCTTCAGCAGTCCGATTTTAATCAGGGCATTGACCCGTTGGTCCAGGGGCGCGTAAATTGCATTTAAGAAAGCGCTTACTATCGCGAAAACGGAGTTCTGGCATCATGACCACAACGTATGCCGGCCTGCCCGGGGGCGTCGCCATCTCACATCTGTCGGTGTACGACTGGCCTGCCGCCGACGGGGCGTGCGGCGGCACCCCTCACATGCATCTGGCCTGTTCGGAGGCTTACGTCGTCACCGGCGGACGTGGGGCCGTGCAGACGCTGACCGCATCCGGGTACGAGGTCACTCCGCTCCAGGCTGGTACGGTCGCCTGGTTCACGCCCGGCACCATCCACCGGCTGGTCAACGAGGGTGATCTGCGGATCACCGTACTGATGCAGAACAGCGGGCTGCCGGAGGCGGGGGACGCGGTCCTCACGCTGCCACCGGAGTACCTGACCGATCCGGAGACGTACGCACGAGCCACCGCCATCCCCGTCGACGCGCCCAGGGAGGAGCAGGAGCGCGTCGCCCGGGCCCGGCGGGACCTCGCCCTGGAGGGCTACCAGGCACTGTGCGCGGCCGAGGGTCCCCAGGCCCTGGCCGCGTTCCACCGGGCCGCCGCCGCGCTGGTCCGGCCGCGCATCGCCGAGTGGCGCGAGCGGTGGCGACAGGGGGCCGAGGCCTCCGCCGCAGCAACCGGGGCGCAGCTCGACTGGCTGGAGCAGGCGGAGGCCCCGCACCTCGCGGATGCTGCCGTGAGGGCCGAACAGCCCGTTTCCCGTGGGAAGTTCGGGATGTGCGGTCGGCTTGACGCATACGAGAGCTGACGGCGATGTGTACCTGAGGCCGCGCGGCGTTCACGGCCGCTTCGGCCCGCATCGCAACGCCGGACCGGACGGGAGGTGCGGACAGAGCGGACGGACCTGGTCCGCCTGCCCCCCGCCCCCTCCGGCAGCGGCACCCCCTCGGTCACCGCTTGCGGCCGGCACGACCTGTCGCAGGCGGCTCGGCCGTCGACTCCCGCCAAATGATCCGGAACAGGGAACCCTCGGCCGTCTCGGGCGCGCTGTCCCTCAGACCCGCGATCAGCTTGGCCATGGCCGTGCTGCCGAGCTGTTCGAGCTCCACGTCGACGGTGGTCAGGGACGGGGTCATGAACTGCCCGACCCCGGCATTGTCCCAACCGGTCACGCTGAGGTCGCCCGGCACGTCCCAGCCGCGCTCCCGGGCGCCCCGGACGACGCCGGCGGCGACGAGGTCGTTGGCCGCGATCACCGCGGTCGGCCGCGCATGGCTCGGGAGCGACCGTATCGCCTCGATGCCGGACTCCCCCGACCAGTCCCCGTCGAAGACCCCGACGGACTCGACCCCGAGGCGTTCGACGGTGTCCAGATAGCTCTGCTTGCGCGCCCTCGCGGAAGCGAACTGCGCGTCGCCCGCCACATGAAGGAACCGGGAGTGACCGAGCGCCGCCAAGTGCTCGATCATCCGCACCAGGGGCGTGGCGTCGGCCAGCTGCCCGATGCCCCGCATCTCGTCGTCGAAGTCGGCCGAGATCACCACGGTCGTCCTCTGGTGCAGTTTGCTCTCCACCGCGGGAAGCACAGGGGCGAGGGAGAGGATGCCCTCGAACTGTCCCGAATCTGCGAGCTCCAGCAGTCGTTCGCTCCTCGCGCGTACGCCGCCCCCGGCGCTCACGACGTCCACGAAGAACCCCCCGGCCTGCGCCGTCGCGCTGGCCCCCGCCAGCATGCGAGACGGGTTGAAGGCCATGGCGGGCATGAGTATCGCCAGCCGGCCGGTCTTGCGCGTGCGCATCGACCGCGCCACCAGGTTGGGACGGTAGTCCAGTTCGCGGATCGCGTTCTCCACCCGCTCCACGGTCGCGGGCTTCAGTCCGCTGTTGAATCGCAGGTACCGCGACACCGTTTGGGGCGACACACCGGCGAGTCGCGCCACATCGGTGATCGTCGGTCGTCGTCGCGCCGTGTCAGCGCCGTCCATCCGCTTCTCCCGCCCATCCGCCAACGTTCCGGAAATCAGAGAGTACACACCCTTGACGGAAAAAGTGAACGTTCACTATGGTCCTCGCAACCCGAAGAGTGAACGATCACTTTTTTGGTCACACGGGGCCCGGGACGGGCCCGCACCAGTGTGTTTCGATGCCGCCGCTCAAGGGAGCAGTGCCGTGAGCTCCATCAACGAACTACGCCGGCTGCGCGGGTCCCAACGGGGCGCGCGCCAGCAGAACAAGGCGGCGTTCTTCTTCCTACTGCCATGGTTCATCGGACTCTTCGGGATCACTCTCGGTCCGATGCTGGCCTCGCTGTACCTCAGCTTCACCAAGTACAACCTGCTGCAACCGCCGCAGTTCAGCGGACTCGACAACTGGACGCGCATGCTCTCCGACGAGCGCCTGCACAAGTCGCTCCAGGTGACGTTCAGCTATGTGCTGGTCTCCGTCCCGTTGCAACTGGCGATGGCACTGGGGCTCGCCCTGCTGCTGGACAGGGGAGTGCGTGGCCTCGCCTTCTACCGCTCCGTCTTCTACCTGCCGTCACTGATCGGCGGCAGCGTGGCGATCGCGGTGCTTTGGCGCGCGATGTTCGGGACCAACGGCCTGGTCAACGAGGCCCTGGCCCTCGTCGGTGTCCAGGGGCAGGGCTGGATCTCGGAGCCGGGAACGGCGCTGTCGACGCTCGTCGTCCTGAACGTCTGGACCTTCGGCTCACCCATGGTGATCTTCCTCGCCGGGCTGCGGCAGATTCCGACCTCCCTCTTCGAGGCGGCCTCCGTCGACGGCGCGAAGCACTGGCGCCAGTTCCGCAGCATCACCATTCCGCTGCTGACACCCATCATCTTCTTCAACCTGGTGCTGCAGATCATCCACGCCTTCCAGACCTTCACCCAGGCCTTCGTGGTCTCCGGCGGTACCGGAGGGCCCGCCGACTCCACCCTCTTCTTCTCGCTGTACCTGTACCAGCGCGGGTTCGGCCACTTCGACATGGGTTACGCATCCGCGCTCGCGTGGGTCCTGCTCCTCATCGTCGCGGCCTTCACCGCCGTCAACTTCTGGGCCTCAAAGTACTGGGTGTTCTACGATGACTGACCCCACCGCAGCCGTACCTCGCTCGCTGCCCGCCTACCGCCCCCACGCGACGCGCCGGATCAGGCGGGCGGTGCGCGCCCCTCTCAAGCACTGCCTGCTGGCTCTCTGTGCCCTGACGATGCTGTACCCCGTCCTGTGGATGGTGGCCAGTTCGCTGCGGCCCAACAACCAGATCTTCCGCAGCGCGGGACTCGCGGTGACGCACCCGCGCCTCGAGAACTACAGCAACGGCTGGAACGCCTTCTCCCAACCGTTCAGCCACTACATGATCAACTCGGCGATCGTCGTGATCGGCGCGATCCTCGGCAATCTACTCGCCTGCTCCCTGGCCGCGTACGCGTTCGCCAGGCTGGAATTCCGGGCGAAGCGCGTGTTGTTCGCGACCATGCTCGTCACCATCATGCTGCCGATCCACGTGATCATCGTGCCCCAGTACGTCCTGTACTCGGAGCTCGGCTGGGTCAACACGTTCCTGCCCCTGATCGTCCCGAAGTTCCTGGCGACCGACGCCTTTTTTATCTTCCTCATGGTGCAGTTCATCCGTGGCATCCCGCGGGAGATCGACGAGGCGGCGCGGATCGACGGCGCCGGGCACGCGCGGATCTTCTTCCACGTCATCCTGCCGCTGATGGTCCCGGCCCTGGCGACCACCGCGATCTTCACCTTCATCTGGACCTGGAACGACTTCTACACCCAGCTGATCTATCTGACCGACCCGGACATGTACACCACGCCCCTCGCGCTGCGCACGTTCGTCGACCAGCAGACCGCGACGGACTGGGGCTCGGTGTTCGCCATGAGCGTCGTGTCGCTCGTTCCCGTCTTCCTCGTCTTCCTCGCCGGACAGCGCTTCCTGCTGCGCGGCATCGCGACCACCGGCGGCAAGTAACCGCGGGGGCCACTGCCGGACATGCGGAGGCGACGGAGCCACGGCCGCTCGGGAGCACCGCAGACATCAACCCGACCCACCCATCAGAGTCAGGACAAGCCCATGAACCCCAGCCCCTTCAGACGCGTCGCGGTCGGAGCGATCGCCTCACTCTCGCTCGTACTGACCGCCTGCTCCGGCGGCAGCACCGAATCCGCTTCCGATCTCAGCGACAAGCCGGTCACCATCCGCGCCACCTGGTGGGGAGCGGACGCCCGCGCCCAGCTCACCGACGAGGTCATCAAGGCGTTCGAGAAGAAGTACCCCAACATCACGGTCAAGGGCCAGTACAAGGACTGGAACGGCTACTGGGACGCGCTCGCCACGACGACCGCGGCCAAGGACTCTCCCGACGTCGTCCAGATGGACGAGCTGTACCTCGCGTCGTACGCCGACCGCGGAGCGCTGTACGACCTGGGCAAGGCCAAGAAGCTCCTCAGCACGTCACAGTTCGACGACCAGGCCCTGGCCACCGGGCAGGTCGACGGGACGCAGTACGCGCTTCCCGTCGGCGTCGGCGTCATGTCCATCCTCGTGAACACCGACCTCTTCAAGAAGTACGGAGTGAAGGTTCCCGACGACAAGACATGGACATGGGACGACTACGCCAAGATCGGGAAGGAACTGACCGACAAGAGTGGCGGCAAGATCCATGGTGCCGCCGGCGCGCCCGGCTTCTCCGCCGGCGACGTCAAGTACTGGGCTCGTCAGCACGGTGAAAACCTCTTCGACAAGGACGGCAACGTCTCGTTGAAGCCCGAGACGCTCGCCGGGATGTGGAAGTACGGTCTGGACCTGACCTCCTCGGGGGCCAGCGTCAAGGCGTCGACGATGGTCGAGGACCTGACCGCGGGTGTCACCGCCGGCAGCTTCGCCACCGGCAAGGCGGCCATGATGGGGGCGTACAACACCCAGATCACCGCAATCCAGCAGGCCGCGGGCGCCCATGTGAAGCTGCTGCAGATGCCTCGTGTCGGCAGCACCAAGGCCAACTTCTTCAAGCCCTCCATGTACTGGGCGGTCTCCAGCCAGAGCAAGCACCCGGCCGAGGCGGCCGCGTTCATCAACTTCATGCTCAACGACCAGAAGGCCGCCGACATCCTCAAGACGGAGCGCGGAATCCCCGCCAACAAGGAGATGCTGAAGCACCTCCAGCCGGGGCTGGCCGGGACCGACAAGGCGGCAGCCGACTACCAGAAGGCCGTGACCCCGGGTGAGTCGCCGGTCGTGACCCCCAACGGCGGTAGCGGCATCGAGCCGGAGCTGCAGCGCTACAGCCAGGAGGTCTACTTCAAGAAGACCTCGCCCGAAGCCGCCGCTAAGGCCTTCATCAAGGAGCTCCAGGGCGAGATCGACGCGGCCAAGTGACCTCCTTCCCGGGGGCCGGCGCCGCTGCCCACGGCCCCCGGGAGGCCCCACGAGAAGTGGGGCAGGAACCAAGAGAGAGAAAACACCCATGCCAAGCCCCCGGCCGCCGTACCGCGTGGCCATCATCGGCACCGGCGGTATCGCCCACGCTCATGCCGAAGCCCTCACCGAACTCTCCGAACGCGCCCGGCTGGTCGCCGTCGCCGACGTCGACCCCACCCGTGCCGCCGAGTTCGCCGACCGATTCTCCGTGCCGCACGTCTTCAACAACACGCAGGCTCTGCTGGAGAGCGGAGACCTCGATCTCGTACACATCTGTACGCCCCCGCAGACCCATGCACCCCTGGCGTCCAAGGTGATGCGAGCCGGCGTCACCGCGCTGGTGGAGAAGCCGACGGCGCTGAGCCTGCGCGAGATGGACCAGCTGGCCACCGTGCAGGAACAGACCGGCTCCAAGGTCCTGACCGTCTTCCAGCACCGCTACGGCGCGGCGGCCGTACGCCTGCGACGGCTGGCCCGGTCCGGTGCACTGGGCCGGCCACTGGTCGCCACCTGCGAGACCCTCTGGTACCGGCCCGACGCGTACTTCGAGGTGCCGTGGCGGGGGCGCTGGGACGTCGAGGGAGGTGGCCCGACGATGGGACACGGTATCCATCAGTTCGACCTGCTGCTGTCGGTTCTCGGCCCTTGGTCGCAGATCACCGCACTCGCCGACCGCCAGACCCGGCCCACGGACACCGAGGACGTCTCGATCGCCGCCGTCCGGTTCGCGGGCGGAGCCCTCGCCACGGTGGTCAACTCCCTGCTGTCCCCCCGGGAGACCTCGCGCCTGCGCTTCGACTTCGAACACGCCACGGTCGAACTCGAGCACCTCTACGGCTACCGCGAGGAACACTGGCGGTTCACGCCGGCCCCCGGCCACGAGGAGCTCTCCGACCTCTGGACCAATGGTGATGAGCCGGACGTCACGAGCGGCCACAGGCTCCAGATCGAGGCCGTGTTCGATGCCTGGGAGGCCGGTGAGGAACCCGGCGTCTGCCTGCTGGACGCGCGTCGCACGCTGGAGTTCGCGGCGGCGACATACGCCTCGGCCTTCCGCGGTGTCCGCGTCGCCGCGGGCGAACTGACCGACGACGACCCGTTCGCGGAAAGCATGGACGGTGGCGCCGTGCCGTGGGAACCGGTCAAGGAGGCCCTCGTATGAACGCTCTTGAGATTCGTCACGACCTCGGCACCTCGGTCACCGTACGCGACGGCGGCACCGAGCTGTTCCGCTACGTGTACCAGCCGGACACCGTCCAGCTGGAATCCCCCAAGCCCTACATCCATCCCCTGCGCACCCGGGCCGGCAAGGTCGTCAGCCTGTTCCGTCCCCACGACCACGTCTGGCACAAGGGCATCGCCTGGTCCCTGCCCCACGTCGGCGAGGAAAACTTCTGGGGCGGTCCCACGTACATCCACGGACGCTTCTACGTCCAGCTGGAGAACAACGGAACCCAGGCCCACCGCCGAGTGGTCGACCTGGACAGGACCGACGGAGCGGCGACGTTCACTCACGACCTGGACTGGACCACCCAGTCCGGCGCGCTCTTCTTCACCGAACGCAGGACGCTGCGAGCGAGCCTGATCTCCCCGCACGCTTGGGCATTGACGTTCGAGACGCGGATGACGAATGTCTCCGGAAGGAACGTCGCCATGGGATCGCCGACCACCAAGGGACGGGAGAACGCCGGCTACGGCGGCCTGTTCTGGCGTGGCCCGCGGTCATTCACCGGCGGACAGTTCGTGACCGAGGAAGGCATGGGTGGCGACGAGGTCCGTGGGCGGCGCATGGAATGGATGGGCTTCGCGGGTCGCCACGACGAGAGGGACGCACAGTCGCTCGTACTCATGCTCGACGACACGGCGAACCCGAGTCACCCACCGCAGTGGTTCGCCCGGACCGAGGAGTTCGCCTGCCTCAATCCGGCACCGTTCTTCAGCGAGGAGCTGACCGTCGAGGACGGCGCGACCGTGCGGTTCCGCTACGGTGTCGGGATCGCCGATGCCGAGGCGAGCGCGGCTCCCGCACTCGCCGAAGCGGTACGCCGGGTGCTCACACCGTCGGATACGCCGTCCGCACGTGCCGCGGAATCGTCTTCAGGGCCCTTCGCGACGGAGTGATCCGATCCTGCTCGCTATGCAAGCCCCGGCGTGCACTCCCCGCTCACCAGGGAGTGCACGCCTTCCTCGCCACCCCGGCTGCTGTGATCGCCGTAGACGCAAGTGCCTGCGAACGGCAGCGAAGAAGTACCAGACACGTACGGGCACCATGGCGGCCCTGATTGTCCGCTCGAACGCAGGACGGCCCCGCCTGCGTCACCGTTCGCCCGTTGATGTCACAGGCACCGGCTCGTCGAGGACTGCCGCCACATGACCCGCCGGTGCGAGGCCGATTTGCTCGACTGTGGGACCGCGGTAGTGCGGGTTCACACCCGCCTGATGGCCGGCGCACGACGCTCAGCCCGGGAGCGCGGGAAATCCGACCCGATCGATGCCGAGGCGGTGTCCCGGGTCGCTCGCGCCGGCCCGACCAGCCCAAGTCCTGCCTGGACGGCCCGAGTCGGGATAACAAGCTGTTGGTCGACCAACGGCGCCCGGTTGCCCCGCGCACCGCAATCGGCAACAAGCTGCGCCGGTTCCTGCACGAATTCTCGCCGGCCGGCTGTGCCACGCGCTCGGCGCTCGCGTCGTGACGACGGTGTCCGGCGTTGTGGGTTCCGTGTGCCTCAATAGCCGAAGGAGCGACCGAGGATTGGTCGGCGCTGTTCGGTGTGCAGGAGCGCGGTCTCAGCGAGGCCACCGGCGCCCTGATCGCGTGCTTCTCGATCACCATGGCGTGAACCCGCTTGTGCGGTGAGGCGATTCGGCCTCGCTGGAGCGCACCGAGGATGCTCATCGGGGGTGCGGTGATCGGTGGGCTGACTGTGGCTGCGGGTACTTTCCGGGGCCGGGAGTTGCCGTCTCCCGAGGAGTCAGTCGCGAGCCCCGCCAGGGGCACAGCGATCCGGCGCACAATGGGCTGAGCCCGCCGCCACGGTCGTGGGTGCCGGGCTTCGTCAGGATGTGCAAGCGCTGCGTCGTCGTGGAGTGCATCCGCGTGTACGCGCGTGGCCCCAAGCAGTTCCAGAACCTCGGTGACGTTGCGCCGGGTCGATACTGTTCAGGCCGCCTCGTCGTAGTGACGAGTCGTCACGAAGAGGGACGGACTGTTCGCTGCCGTCACCCTCCAAGTACACCCGTGTCACACACCTGGGCACACTGCCGGGGCGCCTTCGTCTGCGCGCGGAGATCCCGCCTGGTGAGGCAATCGTGGTGGAGCTACACTCGGCGATTTCACAACCGTTACAGTAATGCCGACCCTGTCCACCGCGCCGGAGCCCACCTTGCCGAACCTGTCCCACCTCGAGGAGATCTTCTCCGACGAGGGTGACGGCGCCGTCGGCCCCGTGCGATCGCCCGGCTGGCAAAGCAACGTCTCGCCGCAGGGACTCACGGTGACATTGATCGCCGACTACACGTTCCCCGTCCGGGCGTGGTTGCCGTCGGCGGCGATCGTGGCATTGCTCGGCGAGTTCCACGTGACCGCGGGCGCCGCCCGTACGACGATCAGCAGGCTGATGCGCCGTGGGGTGCTGGAGGGCAGCCGGCAAGGACGGTACAGCTCCTACCGGCTGACGTCGCAGGCCGCCGTCGACCTGTGGAGCGGCGCCAGCTCGATCGCCACCTTCACCACCCAACCCGACTCGTGGGACGGTCGGTGGACACTGATCGCCTTCTCCGTCCCGGAACAGGAGAGCACGCGGCGGCGCGCACTGCGCACCGCGCTGCGCTGGCGCGGATTCGCGCCGCTGTACGACGCGCTCTGGGTGTCGCCACACCCCCTGACCCCCAAGGGGCGGATCGAGGTGGCCGACCTGGCGCGGGGAGCGGTGACCGTGTTCCGCGCGCGGCAGGAGGAACTGGACACGGAGGTCGACCGCAACCCGGTCCAGGCGTGGGACCTGCCCGGCATCGCCGAGCACTACCGGGCTTTCATCGACCGTTGGAGCGGCTTGCTTGCGCACATCAGCGCCGACCGCGTCACCGGTGCCGACGCGGTGCGCGCACG
Source organism: Streptomyces africanus (assembly GCF_030816955.1). Lineage (NCBI taxonomy): Bacteria > Bacillati > Actinomycetota > Actinomycetes > Kitasatosporales > Streptomycetaceae > Streptomyces > Streptomyces africanus. The sequence continues at coordinate 693,462 of NZ_JAUSYP010000001.1, forward strand.
GACCGAGGTCATGCACGCCTACCGGCACTTCCCCATTCTGGACCCGCTGCTCCCCATCGGGCTGCTGCCGCCCGGCTGGCCCCGGTCGCGGGCGCGGGAAGTCTGCGTCGCGGTGTACGACGGTCTGCTCCAGCCGGCCCAGGACCACGTCCGCTCCGTGGTGACGCGATTCGCGGAGGGACCGCACCCCGACATCAGGGCCCATACGATCGCCGGCATGAGTGCGGGTATCGGCCACGGCTGACGGCGGGCCGCCGCGAGGGTGATCGGGCGGGCCTCGAAGACGTCACACCGTGCCTCCTGCGCCTGCGATCTGTCGAATGCGCGTCGAAGACAACAGAGTTGAGCGCCAATGATTGACAGATCGGCACCCGGTCGGGAATGTACCTGTTGCAAGACATGTGGGAACGCTCCCAGAGGTGCAGCACACAGCGAGTGGAAGGAGAGGCACCGCTGCGCCGTTTCCGCAGAATCAACACCTCCCCGTCAGACAGGCGGGCGGGTGGGCGCGAAGGGCTGCTCCCTCAACGAGCCACGGTTCGGCCGGCGTTCAGCGGCTCGCCGCGTCTCTGCCGGCAAGGCCACACCACGCCGATGACCACCACGGGCAGGGCCGGAACGTCCTCCACCGTGCGCGATTCGCCGACCTGACCACCCCCACGACCACTCCCCCACCACCTAGGTCAGTCTCACCGCCGCGGCATCACCGACGCCTCTTCCCGGCACCTGACCGAGCAGCGCTCCGCACCCCCCACTCCAGGAGTCTTCATGACCATGCAACGGCGTAGTTTCCTGACCCTGAGCGCAGCCGGAGCCGCGGGCGTAGGCATGTCCCTGCTCGGCACGGGACACGCAGGTGCCACCGCGAGCGCCGGCGCTCCGACCCAGCGGTTCGCGGTCGGCGTACGTCAGTACGCCTGGAGCCGCGGCAGCCGCCGGTGGGCCACCTACGTCTACTACCCCGCCACCGGCACTTCCGGCGGCTCCCCGGTCACCAGCGCCCCCGTCGCCCAGGGCGTCTTCCCGGTCTGCGAGTTCATGCACGGCTTCAGCAGCAGCCCGCAGAAGTCCCTGGCGATCATCCGCCCCCTTGCCGAGGCCGGCTTCATCGTCCCCGCCCCCCACTTCGCCAACCTCAGCGGCCAAGACGTCTACAACGGCAACCAGTCCAAGGACGTCTCCGAAGTCATCACCCGGACCCTCGCCCTCAACACGGCCGGCGACCCGCTGGCAGGCCACATCAACACAGCGGTCGGAGTCGGTGCCTCCGGGCACTCGATGGGCGGCATGACCACCCACGGCCTGCTCACGTCCTGGCCCGACGCACGGATCACCGCCGCGATCCCCATGTCCTGCGTGGACATGGGCAACCCGAGCCCGGCGGTCCGCGCCAAGGTCCTGTTCACGCACGGCGACCGGGACGGAACGTGCCCGATCTCCTCCGCCCGCCAGGCGTACCGGGAACTGCCGCCGCCAAGGCGTTCCGCACCTTCCGCGGCGCCGGCCACAGCAACTACTTCGGCGACTCCCGGGCCGTCAACACGTTCGTGGACTGGATGCGGTGGAGTCTGTACGGCGACACCGCGGCCCGCGACCGCCTTCGCGCCGACGCCACCTCCAGCACGACCACCTGGGAATCCGCCCTGAGCTGAGGAGCAACCACGCACGGCCCGGGTGCGCGCAGCTGCCGTGATCGCCGCGCGTCCGGGCGGTGCAGGGTGCGTGGCCGCCCACGGACGCCCGTGAGGTCAGCCGCTGCGCAATCGACTGTGCTCGTTTCCAGGCCAGCGTGGACGCCACCGCCCGAACAGCCGGCGGCTCCGGCCGCTCCCACTCGTACAGATAGATCCACTTGGGGGTCCGACGCCCTCAAGGACGCAAGAGAGGAAAGCTCATGGTTTCACTAGCAGGGAAGATCAGAGTCATTTTCCTTGCCGTCCTGTTGGCAGTTGCCGCATCGGTGTACGGCGCGGCGCATCAGGCATCGGCCGATACCGCGGCAAAGTCCAGCGCTTCACAGATCGTGGCCGACATGGGCGCGGGATGGAATCTGGGGAACCAACTCGAAGCCACCACCAACGGATACCCGAGCGAAACAGCGTGGGGCCAGCCGACGGTGACACAGGCCCTCATCGACAAAGTGAGGGCGGCAGGGTTCAAGACGATCAGGATCCCGGTCTCCTACCTGGGATACATAGGGCCCGGCCCGAATTATACGATCAACGCCTCCTGGCTGAACAGAGTCCAAGAAGTCGTCAACTACGCGTACAACAGGGGCCTGCATGTGCTGATCAACATGCACGGCGACGGGTACAAGAGCGTAAACGGCTCCTGGCTGATCTGCGATTCACCTTCCCAGGCGACGATCAAGGCCAAGTACGAGAAATCTTGGCAGCAGATCGCGAACAGGTTCAAGAACTACGACCAGCGCCTGATCCTGGAGTCCATGAACGAGGAGTTCGACGGGCAGTACGGCCGCCCGACCCAACCGTGCTACTCGAACATCAACAGCTACAACCAGATCTTCGTGGACACCGTGCGGAAAACGGGCGGAAACAACACTTCGAGGTGGCTGCTCGTGGCCGGCTGGAACACGAACATCGATTACACCGCGGGGAATTACGGCTTCGCGCTTCCGTCCGACCGGTACCGCTCCCCCTCCATTCCCGCAAATGAGCGGCGGATCATGATCTCCGTTCATCACTACAGCCCCTGGGACTTCGCCGGAGAGGAAAACGGCACCATCACGCAATGGGGCCGAGCAGCGACCAACCCATCAAGGACGTCGACCTGGGGACAGGAGGACTATCTGGACGCGCAGCTCAAGATGATGCGCGATGTGTTCGTCTCGAAGGGGTATCCGGTGGTGGTGGGCGAATACGGTGCCATCGACAAGTCATCGTTCGATTCGTCGAACAACAGGTATCGCGCGGACTTCGCACGGGCCGTCGTGGCCGCGGCCAAGAAATACGGCGCGGCCACCGTCTACTGGGACAACGGTGCAACCGATCGGTACGGGTTCGGGCTGTTCAACCGGCGCTCCCTCACGGTCACCCAACAGGGCATCATCAACGCCATCATGACCGGCGTCAGCGGCAGTGTTGCCGGCTCCGGCCTTGCGTCCGGCACGTAGCAGGACCCGAATCTCGGCGATGGGTACGTACCTCTAGATACCTCGTGGGCGCGCAGTTGGGCAGGGTGGCGATGCGACACGGTGTGCCATCTCGTCAACTGCGCGCCGACCAGCCGGAGAAGCCACGCTGCTCCGCATCCGGGAGCACGTTCGGCAAACGGACGACAGCGATGTCTTCACATGTGGCGACCGACGACGAGGTGTCTGCCGGACTGACCAGCGGGCCGAGCTCAAGGAGCTTCTGCGGCCTCTCAGAGCCCGCCTCAATCCCGAGGACATCAGCCTGCCCTCATACGAGCGGCGGCGGGTACCCGGCCTGCGGCGCGAGGAGCCGGCGCAGCCGGCGGGAGTGTCATACGCGTACTACGCAGACCTGGAACGGGGCTACGGCGAAACCATGTCGGCCGAGGTGACGGACGCCGTGGCCCCGCGGTGGCGGCCGTCAAGAGGCAGAGATTCATTGATAGCCCGTCAACCATCCTGTTGGCTCTTTCTGTCCGAGTGCGTGCGGGTGTGAGCCAACGAGAGGTCCCGTGCGCAGCCCTGTCCTCCTCGCCGCAATCCTGCTGAAAGGGCACTTGAACTGGTCTGACTCCCGCCGTATCAAACAGCTCACGGCCGAGGCACGGCGAGCCCCCGACCCACAGGATCGCACTTCTTCTTCCATGGATTGGTGAGCAATGGTTGACAGCTTCGTGCCCGATCGAGAAGCTGCGTGATGTACCTCAAGTTCGTTGTGATGTGACTGCGCACTGCCGTCGCAACACCTCTGTGATCGCTCACAGTCCCGACCTGGAGGAGCGCCCTGGCACGCCAAGGCCGCCCCCTTCGACACGTGCCACTCGTAAGCACTCCAGCCTCAGTTGTTGCCACTCCGAGGGAGGCGCATCGGCTGGGATCGCACGCGGCTACACGAACTCCATGGGCCTGAGCGTCAGTTACCACAAGAACCCGCCTCGCTCCTGGAGGTCTCTCGCTGACCCGCTCTCCGCCGCCCGTGACGTCTCACCCGCGGCCGACGGAAGGAAAGGACCGACCATGTTCCCGCAACCCCCCACACCAGTTGCCGGGCGCATCACCCGGCGAACCCTGCTCAAGGCCACCACCGCCACCGCCGGGGCGCTCGCCACCGCCGTCGCGTTCGCCGAACTCGAGACGCCCGCCGAGGCCGCGGCGAGCTTCGTCAAGGGCGTCGACATCAGCTGGGCACCTCAGATGGAGGCGCGCGGCTATTCCTGGAAGAACGCCGGCGGGCAGACCCAAGACCTGCTGACCATCCTCAAGGGATACGGCATCACCGCCGTACGCCTGCGTACGTTCGTCAACCCTTCCAACGACCCGGCCAACGGGCACTGCGGCATCAACGAGGTGGCCGCCTTCGCCAAGAGGGTCAAGGCCGCCGGCATGTCGATCATGCTCGACTACATGTTCGGCGACACCTGGAACTCCGTCGGCGTGCAGAACCCGCCCGCGGCCTGGCGGAACATGAGCTACAGCCAGATGCGCACCGCGATGGGCACGTACGTGAACCAGACCATGACGGTCATGAGGAACAACGACGTGCTCCCCACCTGGGTGCAGATCGGCAACGAGATCAACAGCGGGATCTGCCGCCCAGTCGGCAGCGTCTCCAGCCCGGCGCAGCTGACCGGACTGCTCAACGCCGCATACGACCAGGTCAAGGCGGTTGCACCGAACTCGACCGTGTGTATTCACCTGGCCCAGCCACAGAAGTACGACGTGATGACGACGTTCTTCAGTCGCTTCGCCGCGAACGGCGGGAAGTGGGACATGTCGGTGTTTTCCTCCTACGGCAGCGCCGACCTCGCGGCCGGGATCGTGGGGAACATGAAGAGGATCTCCGACGCCTACGGCAAGCCGTTCCTGCAGAGCGAGTTCGGTGGTCGGGTGGACCGCGCCTCCTCCACCCAGGCCGCGCTGGTCGCCTACATCAAGGCCCTCAAGGCCAATGGCGGGCAGGGCATCTTCTACTGGGAGCCGGAGTGCATGTCCCCGTTCACCGGCTACAACATGGGCGCCTGGGACTCCTCCAGCAAGCGGCCCACCGCGATCATGAACGGCTTCGCCCAGGCCTGAGCGACGGGCCATGGACCTCAACCCGGGCAACTCTCCGGTCGAGAACTGGGATTGGTGATTGTAATGGGCATGACATTGAGTCTGGAAGGGCACGGGGTCAGGCTGGGAGCAGTGGGTCTGCTGACCCTTGCGACGCTGGTCGGCACCGGTGCGGCGCATGCCGATGCCGCCACGCGGGCACTGCCGGCCGGTTGTTCCGGCACTGCGCCGATCAAGTGTCACTACGCGGTCTCACCCGGCAACTACGACGTGACGGTCTCCATCGGTGGTGCCACTGCCGCCGCGACCGACATGTGGGTGGAGGCCCGGCGCCTGATGCTTCCGGCGACGAAGACGGCGGCCGGTGCCGCCGCCACGTACTCGTTCACGGTCAACGTGCGGCAGCCGGAGGGGCAGCCGACCGGCCAGGGCGGCACCGGAAACCCCGGTCTGGACATCCGGTTCGCGGGGGCCAACCCGCAGGTGTCGGCCGTCTCCGTGAAACCGGCGACCCAGCCGCTCGTCGCCTACCTGGCCGGTGACTCGACCGTGTGCGACCAGCCCGTGGCCCCGTACACGGGATGGGGCCAGATGATCACGCCGGCGGTGGGTCCCGGAGCGTCCGTCGCCAACTACGCGGACTCGGGGGAGAGTTCGGGCAGCTTCCTGAGGAACTCAGCGCTCTTCCCGGCGCTGCTGCCGAAGGTCAAGGCAAACGACGCGGTCTTCATCCAGTTCGGCCACAACGACAAGCAGACCAGCGCGTCAGCCTTTCGGAGCAACCTCACCTCCATGATCACGCAGGTCCGTGCGAAGGGCGGCATCCCCGTCCTGGTGACCCCGCCGGTCCGCCGGCAGTTCAACGGCAGTCGGCTCACGCCCACAGCACTGCACGTCAACGGCCTCGGAGTGAACCTGCCCGCGGAGATGCGCCAGGTCGGCACGGCGCAGAACGTGCCAGTGATCGATCTGACCACCAAGAGCAAGACGCTGGTCGAGTCCCTCGGCCCGTCCGCCTCCGCACAGCTCTTCCTGCGCTCCTCCGTCGACGGCGTGACGGACAACACCCACTTCTCGCAGTACGGCGCGAGCCAGATGGGCGGGCTGGTGCTCCAGAGCATCCGCGAGCAGCGCCTGCCTCTGACCGCGTACCTGCGCTGACCGACGCCCGGCGCCAGTCCCAAGGAGGGACCCGTTGAGGAACTTACGGATTCTCATCACGACCGCGCTCGTGATCGCCTTGTCGAGCCTCGGTCTCAGCGCCGCATCCGCGGGGGACCGCGTCGCCACGAACTGCGCCAGTGCCTCCCGCGCCCAGGCCCCGGCCGCACGGGCGGTCGCCGCGCCGGTCACCGTGTGGCTGGCCGGCGACTCCACCATGGCCAACCCGAGTTCCGGCCGTTGTCCGGTCGGCTGGGGCAGCCAGTTCGACGCCCTGTTCAACAGCGACGTGACCGTCAAGAACCAGGCCGTCGGAGGCCGCAGCATCCAGACCTGGCTGTACGAGGGGAACGTGAGCGGCACCAAGGGCTCGGACGGTGAGTGCCGCCTCACGTCCACCACGTACTCGTCCCGCTGGCAGGCGATGCTGAACGCGAGCACCGGTATGAAGGCCGGTGACTACCTGTTCATCCAGTTCGGCATCAACGACTCCTCTTCGACCTGCCCCCGGCACGTCGGCCCGGCCCGGTACCGACATCTGATGACCATGATGGCCCAGGCCGCCCTGGCCCGGGGCGCGCACCCCGTGCTGCTCACCCCGGTGGCCGCCATCACCTGCTCCGGCGGCACAGCGACCAAGAACCGCGGCTTCGTGGGCGAGACCTTCGCCGCCGGATCCGCCACCGGGGCCCCCGTCATCGACCTGCAGACGCTCAGTGTCTCGCTCTACAACAGTCTGCGCTTCTGCCCGAACAACGGCGACTACGGGGGCAGCGGTCCCCTGGGCACCTTCTTCTGCAACGACCACACCCACTTCGACACCTACGGCGCCCAGCGGGTCGCAGGGCTCGTCGCCGGTGACGTGCGCCGCCAGAACCTCCCGCTCGCCGCGTATCTCACGTAGGACGCGGCGGTGGGCGCGAACCGAGGCCGGTCGGTCGCGGGTGGTCTCGATGACGGCGGTGCAGCAGACCTAGGACGCAGTCGTCCCTACCAACCTGACGCTGGCGTACGGAAACGGCTCGGCTCCGATCGGGCCGCGGGGCGTGCGACGCAGACGGAGGCCGGGGCGAGGGTACGACCGGCGAAGCAAGCTCTGCATCGGTGGTGACAGGAGGCCTCTCCATGGCCGGAGGTCGGCCGCCCGGGCTTGCGGACACGGACTGCGCGGCCACTTCGTCCCGTGGGCCATGAGGTCCGCACCGCCGCTCGTGGTCAGCGATGTGTGCGGCGTGTCGGCGGCAGTGCTGAGCCTCCTCAACACGCCGCCCCCGTTCAACCAGAGCAACCGGTTCGCGATGTCTGTTCGGCCCCCGCCCGAGCGATCAGGGAGTGGGCCGCTCACTCGGAAGGTGGTACACGCGTCCATGGCAGTGTCACGAAGACGGTCCACTCGGGAGATGACGCTGTGAGAACCGCGAAGTTCGGCACCCCTGTACTCCTGCTCTCGGTGGTCACGGCGAGTTCCGTCGCCATGGCCCCCGGCTCGGCGTCCGCGAGCGCCGCGGCGGCCGCAAACACCTACTACGTCGCCCCGAACGGGAACGACGGAGCAGCAGGTACGCAGGCCGCTCCGTGGGCATCGATCGCCCGTGCACAGGCCGTCGCCAAGGCGGGCGACACGGTCTACTTCCGGGGCGGCACCTACGCCTACACCCGCGCGAACAGCGCCTGCCCGAGCCAGACCGCCAAGGTCGACGCGATCACCCTCAACAAGAGCGGCAGCTCGGGCAACCCGATCCGGTACTGGGCCCAGCCGGGCGAGAAGCCGGTCTTCGACTTCTCGCGGATGACGGACAACTGCCGCATCAAGGGCTTCAACGTCACCGGCAGCTGGATCCACTTCAAAGGACTGGAAGTCAAGGGCGTTCCCCAGAACAACAACCGCAACGCCGAGTCCTGGGGGATCTGGGTTTCCGGCAGCAACGACGTCTTCGAGCAGATCAACACCCACCACCACATGGGGACCGGCCTGTTCATCAGCGGCGGGGGCGGCAACCTCGTCCTCAACTCGGACGCGCATGACAACTACGACCTGCACAGTAACGACGGGCCCGGCGAGAACGCCGACGGGTTCGGTTCGCACTACACGCCGGCCGGCCGCCCCGCGAACGTGTTCCAGGGTTGCCGCGCGTGGTGGAACGCCGATGACGGGTTCGACCTCATCTCCACCTACTCGCCCGTGATCATCGAGAACTCGTGGGCCTGGCGCAACGGGTACGTGCCGGGGACGACGGCGCCCTCCGGCAACGGAGCCGGCTTCAAGTCCGGCGGCTACGGGGGCGACTACGAGGCCAACGCGCCGAAGCACACCGTCCGCTCCTCGGTGGCGTTCCTCAACAAGGCGGCCGGCTTCTACGCCAACCACCACCCGGTGGCCAACGACTTCTTCAACAACACCGGCTATGGAAACCACCCCAACTTCAACATGCTGGGAATCGACTCGCGCGGCGCCGCCGTCGGCCGGGGCAACCTGCGCAACAACATCGCCTACACCGGAACGGCGACGTCGAACATGAGCGGCACGAACGCCGCGTACAACTCCTGGAACCTCGGCGTCCCCCTGTCGGACTCCCAGTTCCGCAGTGTGTCGACGTCCGGCTGGGACGCGCCCCGCCAGACCGACGGGAACCTGCCCGTCCTGCCCCACCTCGGTCTCGCGGCGAACAGTGCCCTGATCGACAAGGGCACCGACGTGGGGCTGCCCTTCAACGGAAGCGCGCCGGATCTCGGCGCCTTTGAGAGTGACGGAAGGTGACCTCTTGAGGCAACGATCGCGTGTCGTCTCGAAGTTTTGGAAGTTGGCCGCCGCCACCCTGTTGTCCGTGGCGTTGGCGGCGCCGCTCTCGGCGAGCACCGCCGCGGCGGAGACACCTGCAACGCAGAGGCAGGCAACGGAGCTCCAGGACCAGGGGGCGGCTGCTGGACCGGTGGTGGATCGCGGCCTCAAGTACCTGGTGTCCGACTACCAGACGCGCACTCCGACGAAGTACACGGCTGACTCCTGGAAGCCCTTCGCCAAGGCGTTGACCGCCGCGGCCCAGGTCGCCGGCGACACTTCGGCCACCACGTCGGACGTCGCCGACGCGAAGACGGCACTGATGACCGCCGCCGCCGATCTGAAGGCCGCTGACGAGGGCACGTTCCAGACCGTCACGAACAACACCTTCTGGAACGACACCAGCGGCAACCCCATCTATTCACAGGGCGGTGGGGTCTTCAAGTTCGGTGACACCTACTACTGGTACGGCGTGCACTACACCGGCGCCGAGCTCTACCGCGCCAATCCGACGAGGAAGTACGACGGGAACGTCAGCTTCGTCTCGATCCCCGTGTACTCGTCCAAGGACCTGGTGAACTGGAAGTTCGAGAACCGGGTCGCGACGCGCTCGACCGCGATCAACAACGGCGCCACCCTCGGTCAGGCAGGGTGGGTCGGGCGGCTGGGGGTCTCGTACAACGAGAACACCGGAAAGTATGTGCTCGCCACCCAGGCCTATGTCGGAGGCGGGCACGGGGTCCTGTTCCTCCAGGGTGACTCACCCACCGACACCTTCGACTACGGCTACTTCCAGACCCAGATCACCAACTCGCCCACGACCGGCACCGGAGATCAGACCGTCTTCACCGACGACGACGGCAAGGACTACCTGATCTTCTCCAACCGCGAAGGACGCTCTCGCGCCTTCGTCAGCAAGCTCAGGGAGTCCGACTCGCTGCGGGCGGAGCCCGGCGTGCAGATCGGCCAGAACTCCTCCGGCCGCGAGGGCAACGCCATGTTCAAACTCGACGGCAAGTACTACCACGCGGCGTCGGACCTGCACGGCTGGAACAGTTCGGTCGCGCACGTCCTGGAGTCGACCAGCGGCAACATCCAGGGTTCCTACACCGGCGAGTACACGCTTGCCGGCACCGAGATGGACTACAGCCACGTGACCCAGACCGGGTTCTTCGTGACGGTCAAGGGCACCAAGCAGAACACGGTGATCTTCGCCGGCGACCGCTGGGCCGACTTCGCCTGGAACGGCATCGGGTACAACCAGTGGATGCCGGTGACCAAGACCGGCGCCAGGCCGCAGTTCCACTCGGTGAGCCAGTGGCAGTTCAACGCCACGACCGGGGAGTGGCGCGTCGGGCCGACGAACAACTACATCCTCAACCCCGACATCCAGGCCGACCGCGTCATCGTCTCCAGCGTACGGGGATGGCGGAACCTCGGTGGTTCGGTGACCAACGTCAACGGTGGTGTGAACGGGTCTCGCTTCGCCCTTCAGGTGAGCAACAGCGGCGGCGTCGAGCAGCGGGTCGAGTCGGTGCCCGCAGGCACCTACACCCTGTCCCTGCACGCTCGGGGTAGCGCCGGACAGGTCGTGATCACCGGCGCCAACGGCAGCCAACGCACCCTCGGCATCCCGTCGTCGAGCGGCTGGGCCAAGCGCGAGCTCACCGGTATCGAGCTGCCCGGCGGGGCCGCCACCGTCACTGTGCGGGCGTCGGGTTCGGGCGGCGTCACCGTCGACCAGCTCTCACTCGTCAAGACCTCGGCCGGCACACCAGCACCTTCGGGGCGTTACGAGGCAGAGACCGCTCCGGCGCAGTGCCGGGGCACGATCGACTCGAATCAAGCCGGCTATTCCGGCAGCGGGTTCTGCAACGGCGACCCCGCTGTGGGGGCCTTCGCGGAGTTCACCGTGAACTCCGAGACCGCCCGTACGGCGACGCTGGGGATCCGGTTCGCCAATGGCGCCACCACCGGTGCGAGGCCCGCGAACCTCGTCGTCAACGGAGCCACGGCAGGGGCGCTTTCGTTCGAGTCCACCGGTGCGTGGACGACGTGGACGACCAAGACCGTGACGGTCCCGTTGATCGCCGGCAGCAACACCATCCGGCTGGATCCGACCACGGCAACCGGACTGCCCAACGTCGACTACCTCGATGTCGGTGCCGCGGCCGGCTGACATCCCGTGCTCCGCCGGTCTTCTCGACCGGCAGAGCGTACGGAACAGCCCATGCCGCACGTACGTCACATCGTCAGGAGAAGGACATGAGCAGCAAGCGTCTGCCCCGCGCCATCGCGGTCACGACGACGTTGGTCACCATAATGTCCGCGAATCTACTCATGGTGCCCAAGCCGGCCCACGCGACCTTCGGAACCGCGGACATCAAGCCGATCGAGAGCAATATCGCTGCCAAGCCCTGGGCCTCGGCGACGGCCGCCACCGGCTCGTCGAACGCCCGTCTGGCCATCGACGGCGACCCGACGACGTCCTGGCAACCCGGTAGTGCCGGCGCCCGGCAGTGGCTCACCGTCGACCTCGGTGGAACCTACGACAACCTCCGTAAGGTCAAGGTGCTCTTCCCGGACCGTGGCGTGGCCCACCGGTACGTCGTCGAGGCTTCATCCGACGGTCGCCGGTGGAAGACCATCGCCGACAGGTCCCACAACCGAGTCGTGTCGCGGGGGGAAGTGCACCTGTTCACCCGGCCGGCAACGCGCTTCGTCCGGCTGACCTTCACAGGTGGGTCGGGCCGTGCCCGGGCAGGTGTCAGCGAGCTCCAGGTCTTCAACTACCTGCGCGACGACCTCACCCTCGGCGCCGATCTGTCCTGGATGGACGACGTCCAGGACCAGCAGTACTGGGTCGACCCCCTGGCCGAAGACCGCGGCGCCGGGCCACACCTGCTCGACGTGGCCAAGGACCGTGGCATCGAGTACAGCCGGCTGCGGATATTCAACGAGCCGCGCAGCGAGAGCACCGGTCGACCGACGCCGATACCGCGCCAGGGCCCGGAGCGCTCACTGGCCTCAGCCAAGTGGATCAAGCAGCGGGGCATGGGCCTGGGGATCGACTTCCACTACGCGGACTCCTGGGCGGACCCGAGCAAGCAACCAAAACCACGCGCCTGGGCCGAGCTGGAGTTCGCGGACCTGTCCAAGGCCGTGTACGACTTCACCGCCGACTATCTGAAGCGGCTGATCCGTCAGGGCACCACGCCGGAGAAGGTGGCCGTCGGCAACGAGATCATCAATGGCTTCATGTACGGCAGCGAGGCGGCCCACATCGGCACGACGAATCCGCCGTATTTCGTCGACCAGGCCGATATCTACCAGTCCAAACCCGGCGGTGGCCTGCTGTGGAAGTACTGGCGGTCAACCGACCCGGTGGAGCAACAGCTCTACGACCAGTCGTGGGACCGGTTCACCACCCTGGCCGCGGCTGGGATCAAGGCCGTCCGCGACGCGTCACCGACATCCAAGGTCGAGATACACGTGATCGTCGACAAGGACAAGCTCGCCAAAACCATGGAGTTCTGGCACCAGTTCCTCACCCGGGTGAGGGCAAAGGGCCAGAACCCCGATGTGCTGGCCGTCTCGTACTACCCGGAATGGCACGGTACGCCCGAGGCACTGGATCTCAACCTGAACACCATGGCCACCACCTATCCCGGCTACGAGATCGACATCGCCGAAACCGCCTACCCCGCGTCGGGCGGCGATGGCTCGCCGTTGCCCAACTCGCCGTACCCGCGAACCATTCAGGGGCAGGCTGACGCGATCCGGAGGGTGTTCCAGGCCGCCAACGACGTGGTCGACAACCGAGGTTCAGGTGTCCTGGTGTGGGAGCCGGCCGGCTACCAGCCCATGTTCCGGGCCGTGCCCGGACTGGCGAACACATGGGAGCCGCACGCGTCCATCAACGTCTTCAACGCCAGCCGCGCAAAGCACATCCTCCAGGACACCGTCCACACCGCCACCGTGGTGGGAGCCGCCCCGAAGCTGCCCTCCTCCATCCGCATGCTCACCACCGCCAACAACAAGATCACCACTGTCCCCGTCCGCTGGCAGCCGTTGCCACCTGGCGCGACCGACAGGCCGGGTGAGGTCACAATCACCGGGACGACCGGCACAGGGCCGGTCACGGCGGTCATCGACGTCATGCCCAGCCACGGCGAACGTGACGTGACCACCTCATAGCCTGCTTCAGCGACGTCGCACCGTCGAGGCCACGACGGCACCGGCGACATCATCACTGCTTCACAGCAGTGCTCCGCCCACTCGGTGGCGACGGCAACAACTGCGGCAGCGCCTGGGAGAACCAGGCCGTTTTCGACCGGAACGGCCACACTCCCCCCGACATCCGGTGCGCCCGACCAACCGCACGCCGCTCTTGTCGCCCCTCGCGGGTGGCAGGAACACCCACACCGACTGTTGCACCGTGCGCCCCGTCGGCCTGTCGGCCTCTGTCGCCGACGGGACGCACCCGGCAACGGGACCAGCCGAACGCCAAACCCCCCACCCATCCCCGCACCCCAAGGAGTCACCATGACCTTGCGACGACGGACCTTCCTCAGCATGAGCGCGGCCGGAGCGACGGGCGTGGGCCTGTCCTTGCTAGGGGCAGGACAGGCACCGGCCGCCGCCGGGCCACTGGACACAGCACCGACCACGCCGTTCGCGGTCGGCGTGCGCCGGTACAACTGGACCCGCGGCAGCCGCCCGTGCACCACCTACGTCTACTACCCGGCCACCGGCACCGCCGGCGGCAACCCGGTGACGGACGCCCCAGTCGCGGGCGGGGTCTTCCCCGTCTACAACATGACCCACGGCTACGGAAGCAGCCCGCAGAACTCCCTGTTCATCATCCGGGCCCTGGCCTCGGCGGGCTTCATCGTCCCCGCCCCGCACTTCAACCACAATTTCACCGACGTCAACAACGGCAACACCTCCAAGGACGTCTCGCAGATCCTCACCAACACCCTCGCGCTCAACGCGAGCGGACCTCTGGCCGGGCACATCAACACCGGCATCGGCGTCGGCGTCTCGGGCCACTCCCTGGGCGGCATGGTCACCCACGGTCTGCTGACCTCCTGGCCCGACAGCCGGATCATCTCCGCCAACCCCCAGTCCTGCGTGGACATGGGCAACCCGTCCAGCTCGGTCTCGGCCAAGGTCCTGTTCGTCCACGGCGACCGGGACTCGACCACGCAGTACTCCTCGGCCCGGCAGGCGTACTCGGAGATCACCTGGCCCAAGGCGTTCCTCACCTTCGTCGGCGGCAGCCACACCAGCTTCTGGAGCGACCAGCGCTTCCCGAGGACCGTCGTCGACTGGGCCCGCTGGACCATGTACGGCGACACCGCCGCCCGGGACCGCCTCCCGGCTGACGCGTCCGGGTCCAACACCAGGTGGGAAGCCCAACTGGGCGACTCGCCCGGCGGTCCGGGCCTTTACACCCTGCTGGCCCAGCACAGCGGCAAGGCCGCCGAGATCAACGCGGCCTCCACCGCCGCCGGCGCACAGCTCGTTCAGCGGACCCCCAACAGTCGCCCCAACCAGCAGTTCGAGTTCGTCGACGCCGGTAACGGCCACGTCCGCGTCAAGGCACTGCACAGTGGCCTGTTCCTCCAGCCCACGGGCACCGCGACCGGCGCGGACGTCGTCCAACAGGCCGACACGGGCGCCACCGGCCAGCAGTGGCGCGTGGTCGACCACGGCAGTGGCGTGATCAGCCTCGTCAACCGGGAGTCCGGCCTGGCGATGGATGTCTGGGAGTACTCGACCGCCGACGGCGCCCGCATCGCCCAGTACACCTACACCGGCAACCCCAACCAGCGCTTCACCCGCCGCCGCGTCTGACCGGAACCTGTCGGGGCACCGCTCGGGCAACAGGGCGGGCAGTGTCCCGACATGGCGGCGGCAATCCTTCGCGCAGCCGTCTGAAAGGTCATCACGACGACTGCCCCTGGATCGACTAGTGCTGTGACCGCAGAGGTTCGCCGGGTCGGTGGTCGTGGCGGTTGGATGTGCGGTGACGTCCGATCCGACCGCTGGAGGTGCAGTGGCCGAGCCTGTCCGTGCGCGCAGACTGACCGACCAGGAAGGACAGCGGCTACAGCGTATCGTGCGCCGGGGCAGCACCAGTTCGGTGCGGTACCGGCGGGCGATGATGCTGCTGGCCTCGGCCGGCGGGAGATGCGCACCATCATCGAGCAGCTCCACCCCTCCCTCTGGGGCCCGTGGGCGACGCAGGAAGTCCGCTGGCGCGGGGACAACCCCTGGGACCTGGCGGCCAATCTGGCCCACACGGACGTGTCCCTGTACACGGGCAACGGCCGGCCCCGGCACGACGGCGAGGCCGTGGACCCCACGGAACAACGAATCCGGCAGGAGAACGTGTCCTTCCACGAGCGCCTGCTGGATCTCGGCATCCGGCACCGGTGGCACGACTACGGACCCGGCAGCCACACATGGCCCTACTGGCAGGCCGACCTCCGGGCCTGGATACCGCACCTGAAGTCCTACTTCGCCCGCCACGCGCAGCACCACGCCACTCCCCGGTCGTTCACCTTGTCGTCGATCAGGCCGCAGTACAGCGCCTACGGCTGGACCGTACGGATGCGGCGGGGCGTCACCGAGTTCAGTGCGCTGAACGTTGCGCGCCAGCGCCGCTTCACGGTGGTCGGGAACGGCACGGCCACGGTACGGACGCCCTCACTGGCTCGCCCGGGCACGCGGTATCGCGTCACCGTCCGCGACCACGAGGGCGCTTCAGCGCGGTCGGCCACCGCCGACGCCCAGGGGCGCTTGACGATTCCCCTCGTACTGGGCACCGGCAACCCGCACCAGCAGTACTCGCCGCGGGCCGAGTCGTCGAGTACGGGCCCCAGCCCTGACGACGTGCCGTTCCACACCAGGGGTAACAGCTCCCGCTTCAACCGGGCCGAGGTGACGATCAGCCGCGTTGAGATCTGCTCGCCCAGCCCTCCGGGTCAGAGGCCCGGGGGGACACCGAGGAAAACGGCGCATGGTGCAGCCTTGGCACCAGCTCGGCCAGAGCCATTCATGCGCATCCCGGCACCGGGCAAGGCCCCGCCGCTTGAGCGACTCGGACGGACGTCACTATCGTCTTGCCCAGAGGTGAGACACCTCTCTCCGATGAGGCATCCCAGGAGGCTCCCCCTGACGGTCAAGAACGAGGAACAGGGTGCTGGGCGCGGCATGCGCCGCGACGCGGTCCGTAACCGGCGCAAGCTCCTGGAGGCCGTGGGAGAAGCGCTCAGGACCGAGCCCGGCGGGATGACCATGGCGGTCATCGCGGAGCGGGCCAACCTGTCGCTGGCCACGGCCTACCGGTACTTCCCGTCGGTCGAGGAGCTCCTCAAGGCCTACCTGCTCGGCGTGATCGTCCAGCTGCGCAACTACAGCCACGACTGCCCCAAGACCGGCCCGGCCCTGTTCGAGGACGTGGTGCGGGAATGGGCTCGCCTGGTCCGCAGCTACGGCCCCGCCATGGTCCAGATCCGATCGCGCACGGGCTTCCTCACCCGCCTGCGCAGCAACGACGAGGTGATCACCCCGGTCCGGGACGCCTGGGAACGCCCCATTCGCAGTGTGATGCGGCACCTGGACGTGCCGGATGAGCATTTCGATCACGCGTTGTTCCTGTACAACGCCATGTTCGATCCACGCGAGATCCTGGACCTGATCAGCACCGGCCTCCCGGAGGAGGAAGCGATCAGCCGTTTGACGACGGCCTACTACGGGGCTCTCCAGGGCTGGGCCGGCGCCTGAGGCACACGGACCGGCAGCCGGTGAGGGGCGGCTCCCCGCGGGGGCTGTAGCTCAGCACCAGGAGCCAACCACCCACGGCGTCTGCGGTGGGCTTCAGGCATGCCCACCGGACCACAGCGCGCCCACCGCGCACCCGCTCGGGCATGTGCAACCACCTGCCTCCGGCAGATCCAGCCGCGCCGCCACCCTTGAACCGCTCATCACGATGTGAGAATGTGCTCGCACTTTACATCCGTCGTGACCCCCTGGAGATCGGATGAGCGCCCTCCCCTCCCGAACGGCCGGTTCTCTCCCGGAACGCATCAGAGCAGCGTCGAGGCGGCCCAAAACACTGGGCGGTGCGGTGCCGGGCGCCGTCTCTCTGGCCATGGGTGAACCAGACAGCAACACGCCGCAGCCAGTGGTGGAGGCTGCCGTCCGGGCGTTGCGCGCCGGTCGCACTCGTTACTCGCAGATCACCGGGTCTCCGGACCTCCGCCGGGAGATCGCCTCTCACCTGGCGCTTTCCCAGGGCCCCGGGGTCGACCCGGCCAATGTCGTCGTCACTCACGGAGGCAGCGCCGGCCTCGCAGCCACCGTCCTCGCCTTGCTGAACCCGGGCGATCGAGTGCTGCTCCCCGAACCGACCTACTCCCTGTACGCGGACCACGCGGCCATGGCAGGGGCCAAGGTCGAGTGGATCTCCACTCGGCCGGATGGCTCGATCGACCTGCACAAACTCGCGGCGGCCGCAGCGGGTGCCCGCATGCTCATCCTGTGCAATCCCGTGAACCCCACCGGAATGGTGTTCTCCAAGGCCGATATCGAAGGAGTCGGCGCCATTCTCCGCGATCACCCCGACCTCTACCTCCTGTCGGACGAGGCATACAGCGACATCGTCTTCGACGAGATCGCCTTCACCTCGGCAGCTGAACTGATCTCCGTGCGGGACCGGGTGGTACTCTCCGGCACGTTCTCCAAGTCGTACTCGATGACCGGTTGGCGCATCGGTTTCATCTGCGCCGCAGCCGCTGTCGCCGAAAAGATCAACCTCGTTCACCGGACGATCAACGGGCCTCTGAACACCTTCGTCCAGGACGCGGCCGTCGAGGCGCTACGCATTCCCGACAAAGATCTGCACGCACTCTCGGCGCGCTTCCAGCGCCGCCGTGATCTGGTCATGCGGCACCTCGACGGTCTCGATGCGGTGAGCGTCGTTCGGCCTCTCGGAGCGTTCTACGCATTCCCCCGTATCGACAGCGCCCTGTCCTCCGTCGAACTCGTGCAACGGTTCGCCGACGGAGGCGTGCTCGTACGCGCCGGGTCCGAATTCGGCCCGTCGGGCGAGGGGCACGTACGCCTGTCCTTCGCCACGGACGAGGCTGCACTCGAAGAGGGTCTGCGCCGCTTTACGCACGTCATCAACGCGCTTTAGCACCGCCCCCTCGATTTCGATCACATATCGACTCGGCCGACAGCGCGCATATACATGGACCCCGGAGATCTCGAGTGCGTCACGGAGGTCCCGAAGTCCGTGATCCCCAGCGACCCTTTTGATGAAGAGCCAAGCTCTTTACCAAAAGTCGACGAGAAAGCGTTGACAGGCGGCGCACCCGGCCCCATAGTCAACGCAACTGAGATTCGCTTCGCACTTCAGAGTGAGCCGCTCGGTTCGAACGCAAGCACTCCGAGCCTCGGACGCTGCTCTGCGGGCCGGCGCATCACGTAGGCCAGACGGGCCAACAAGGGCTGGCGCACACCTCAAGTGAAACCCCAATCGCAAGCCGTTCGGCAGTGTTCGTAGGGATGAGTCCCCGATGACGGGAAGGTCTCAACGACTCCGTGCGCGACACGCCGCTCGCAGATCAACCGGCAGGCTCCGCTAGGCGGACGGCCGACGGAAGGAGTTCCCATGGCTTCACGGTGGGCAAGGGAGGCTGGGGTCATGTTGGCCGTTGCCTCGCTCGTCACGCTCAGCGCCTGTAGCGGTTCCGGCGACTCGGGCGGTTCGAGTTCCGGCGGCAAGCCGGTGACGGTGGAGTTCTGGGGGGCGGCGGTCGGCCTCGACAAGTCCGTGGCGCTGTTCAACAAGACGCACAAGGATATCAAGGTCAAGTACAGCCAGATCCCGGCGGGCAGCATCGGCGGCTACGCCAAGATGCAGAACGCGGTGAAGGCCGGCAACGCACCCTGTCTCGGTCAGGTGGGCTACGACACCCTGTCGAACTTCATCGCCACCGGCGCGCTGGAGGACATCCACGAGTACGCCGATGCCAGCAAGGACAAGTTCGTGCCGTGGACCTGGCAGATGTCCAGCGTCGGCGACCAGGTGTTCGGCATCCCGGTCGACACCGGGCCCATGGCGATGTACTACCGCACCGACCTGTTCAAGAAGTACAAGATCTCGCCACCGAAGACCTGGGACGATTTCGCTGTGGCCGCGCAGAAGGTGCACAGCGCCAACCCCTCGGCCTACCTGACGACCACGCCGCAGGACGCCTATGACCTGGGGGCGCTGACCTGGCAGGCCGGAGGCAAGTGGTTCGGTACCGCGAACGACCGGTGGCAGGTGACCATCGACAACCCGCAGACGGAGAAGGTGTCGCAGTACTGGCAGGGCCTGCTGGACAAGAAGCTGGTCACCAGTGACCCGATGCTGGACACGGCCTGGTTCAAGAAGGTGCAGGACGGGCAGCTGCTGTCGCTCGTCAGCGCCGTGTGGGCGGCTCCGCTGATCTCCAAGAACCTGCCCGAGCTGTCCGGCAAGTGGGCCGTGGCGCCCATGCCCCAGTGGTCCGCCGGGCAGCAGGCGGCCGGTAACCGCGGAGGCTCGGCGACCGTGGTGCTCAAGGGCTGCGAGCACCCGAAGGAAGCCACGGAGTTCGCGACCTGGATGAGCACCAACAGCGACAGTGTCACCAATCTGATCAAGAACACGGGCATCTACCCGGCCGCGACGAGCGGACAGCAGCTGCCTGCCGTGGACCAGCCGTCGAAGTACTTCGGCGGACAGAACATCTACGAAGTGTTCAAGACAGCGGCCGCGAACACGAGCACGGGCTGGGTGTGGGGCCCGACGATGAGCCAGGTTCAGTCCGACATGAAGGACGGGCTCAAGAAGGCCGGAGCCGGACAGGGCACCATCCCGAAGACCGTGACCTCCGTCCAGGACAGCACCGTCGCGGCCATGAAGGGCCAGGGGCTGAGCGTCGGGAAGTGACGCGCGCGGAGAACGGCGGCGGGCGCCCGGCGGCCTTCCTGACCTGCCGGGCGCCGGCGCCGCAACTTCACACCCTCGGCCCCGACATGCGGGGGTCCGTCCTCCCCCGTGCCACCACCGCCCGCGCCCCCGCAGGGCGACGACCAGCCCGACCAGCACCAATGACCAGCCGGTCCCTCCCTTCACGGGACCACTTCTCGAGCAAGGAGCAGGCATGGCGACAAGAACGCCTGGCGACGCTCTCGCCCACCCCATCGCCGGCTCGGCAGCGAAGCGTATCCCCGGCCGTGGCCACACTCGTTCCGCGGTGCTCTTCCTGGCACCGTTCGGGCTGCTGTTCACGGCGATGTTGCTCGCACCGATCGGCTACGCGGTGTACCAGAGCTTCTTCAGGACGCACCGCAGCGGCCTCGGACTGGGACCGTCGACGACTGTCTTCACCGGGTTCGACAACTACGTGACGGCTCTGCACGACAGCCGGTTCATGTCGTCGTTCCTGCGGGTGTTCACACTCGGCATCGTGCAGGTGCCGGTGATGCTGGGCCTGGCGCTCCTCCTGGCGCTGCTGCTGGACTCGCGTGGCGCCGTGTTCAAGAAGGTCTTCCGGCAGATCTACTTCCTGCCCTACGCGCTGCCGGGCGTGATCGCCGCGATCATGTGGTCGT
Source organism: Streptomyces africanus (assembly GCF_030816955.1). Taxonomy (NCBI): domain Bacteria; kingdom Bacillati; phylum Actinomycetota; class Actinomycetes; order Kitasatosporales; family Streptomycetaceae; genus Streptomyces; species Streptomyces africanus. The sequence goes on from NZ_JAUSYP010000001.1 coordinate 714,269, forward strand.
TCCTGTACGCACCGAGCGTCAGCCCGTTCACCGCTGCCCTGCGGCACGTCGGGCTCGAAGTGAACTTCCTGTCCGACGACCTCGTGCTCGCCTCGATCGGCAACATGATGACGTGGGCCTGGACCGGCTTCAACATGCTGATCATCTACTCGGCCTTGCAGGCGATCCCCGGCGAACTCACCGAAGCCGCTGTGATGGACGGCTGTTCCGGGTGGCGGGTCGCCTGGCACGTGAAGATTCCCGCGGTACGGCCGGCGCTGATCCTCACCACGGTGTTCTCCATCATCGGCACCGCCCAGCTGTTCAACGAGCCCGCGGTGCTGAGTCAGGTCGCCCCGACCGTCTCCCCGACCTACACGCCGATCCTGGCCACACAGCAGTCGGCGGACATCAACAACTACAACTACGCGGCCACCCAGTCGGTCATCCTCGCCCTGCTGACCTTCGTGCTGTCGTTCGGCTTCCTCAAGTTCACCCAGCGGAAGGGCACCTTCGCATGACGACCGTCACTCCCACAGCAACACGTGCCGCCGCCGGGTCTCCCGGGCGACTGCGTACGTCATCGCTGGCCGGCCGGGCGGGCGTGTTCGCGGTCATGGCGCTCTTCGCCCTGTACACGCTCATCCCGGTCTGGTGGCTGCTGGTCACCGCGACGAAGAACAAGGGCTACCTGTTCACCACGAACGGGCTGTGGTTCTCCCACTTCGACCTGTGGACCAACATCCGTGATGTCTTCCAGGAACAGGACGGCATCTTCGCCCGGTGGCTGCTGAACAGCGCCCTCTACAGCATCGGCGGCGCGGCGGTGAGCACGACGCTGTCGGCCATGGCCGGGTACGCACTGGCCAAGTACGCCTTCCGCGGTCGCGACCTGACCTTCAACGTCATCCTCGGTGCCGTCCTGATCCCGGACGTCATGTTCGCGCTGCCCCTGTACCTGATGTTCAGCCAGGTCCACCTCGTCAACACCTACTGGGCCGTCTTCCTGCCCAGCGTCGTCAGCCCGTTCGGGGTCTACCTGTCGCGCATCTACGCCGGAGCGTCGGTATCGGACGAACTGATCGAAGCCGCGCGACTCGACGGTGCCGGCGAGACCCGGATCTTCTGGCGGGTCGCCATGCCGATCATGTCTCCCGCACTGGTCACCATCTTCCTGTTCCAGTTCGTCAGCATCTGGAACAACTACCTGCTGCCCCTGCTCATGCTCAACAGCGACGAACTTCAGCCGGTCACCGTCGGGCTGGCCAACTGGAGGGAAGGGGTGAACCAAGGCATCCCCTACAACATCACCATCACCGGCGCGTTCCTCTCGGTGATCCCTCTGATCGTCGCGTTTCTCGTCCTGCAGCGGTTCTGGCGCTCCGGACTGGCCGCCGGGAGCGTGAAGTAGGCCTGCCCGCCCGGCATTCCGGCCGGCCACGCGGCTGAGCGGACATCCCCCCACCGCCTCCCGCCTACGCGCGCTGCACCCGATTCCCCCGCACCCCTGGAGACCTGACCCTGATGGCCCTGCATCCCAGCATCTCCGCGCGGCTCAGCCAGATCGAGGACCTCCCGTCCTGGCGCGAGGCACTCGCCGATCCGGCCGTGCAACCGCGCCTGCAGGAATACCGGACCTGGAAGGCGGCAGCGGCACTGCCCTCCGTCGAAACCAGCGACGAGAGCATTCCCGGCCCGCACGGCCCGATAGCCGTCCGCGTCTACCGGCCGCCGTCAGCACCGCAGCGGCCTCGCCCTGGCCTGGTCTGGGTACACGGCGGCGGATGGGTCTTCGGCGATCCCGACATGCACGAGGCCGACTGGACCGCCCGCGAGGTGTGCGCCAGGGCCGACGTCGTGGTCGTGAGCGTGGATTACCGGCTCGCGGTCGACGGCGTGACGTATCCGGTGCCGCACGACGACGTCGTGGCGGGCGTCCGATGGGTGCGCGAGAACGCCGCGGTGCTCGGCATCGAACCGGCGCGGATCACCGTCGGTGGCGCGAGCGCGGGGGCGAACCTCGCCGCAGGAGCCGTACTTCGCCTGCGGGACGACGACAACTGGCTGCCCGCCACCCTGGTACTGGCCTATGCGACCATGCACGCCGTCTCGCCGCCCCTCGCGCCGGCGCTGGCCGAGGCATTCGCGCCGTTGCCGCGCATGGTCCGGATCCTGCCGGAGGACGTGGCCGAGATGACGGCCAACTACCTGGGCGGCACGCCGGATCCGCACGGCTACGCCTTCCCCGCGGGCACCGTCCTGGACGGACTCTGTCCCACCCTGGTGCTCGACGCCGAGTACGACGATCTGCGCGCCAGCAGCGAGGCATTCGCGGCCGCACTCGTGAAGTCGGGCGTACCCGTGCGGCATGTCACGGTGCCCGGCGTACTGCACGGCTTCCTCAACCTGCCCTCTTCGGTTGAACCGGTGGACCACGCGCTCGCTGTCCTGGCCGAGACGGTGACAACGGCTCATGCGGGAGAACTCGTGCCGGACCAGGGAGAACGCGAATGACGGAGCGCCTGTACTCAGTGCAGCTCTATACGCTGCGCAACGCCATCGAGACCGATCTCCCGGGGACACTCGCGCGTGTTGCCGCGATGGGATTCGAGAACGTGGAGCTGTGGAGGTTCGAGCAGTACCGCGACGCGTACCGGCGTGCGCTGGCCGAGACACCGCTGCGCCCGCTCAGCGCACACGCGAGCCTTGTCGATGGAAACGCTTCCGCGGCTGTCCGCATGGCAGCAGAGCTCGGAATCGGCACGCTCATCGAACCGCACATCATCGCTCAGCGCTGGACCACGCGGGCGGACATCGAAGCGGCGGCTGCGAGTCTGAACGGCGTCGCGAGGCTTGCCCGGGACGCAGGCGTCACCATCGGGTACCACAACCACGACCACGAGGTCCGTCAGGACTTCGGCGGCAGGACCGGCCTCGAAGTCTTCGCGGAGGCGCTGGACGAGGACGTCGTCCTGGAACTCGACACCTTCTGGGCCGAGGTCGGTGGGGTTTCCGCCGTGGAGTTGATCTCCCGGCTCGGGGCGCGCGTCAGGTTCCTGCACCTCAAGGACGGCCCGTACACCACAACCCTCCTGGAGCAGCAGCCGGTAGGCCAGGGTGCGATGCCGATGGCGGACATCCTCAAGGCCGCACCGGACGCGGTCCGCGTCGTGGAACTGGACGACTACGCGGGCGACCCGTTCGAAGCCGTGCGGCAGAGCCTGCGTCACCTGGTGGAGGTCGACCAGTGAACTCCAAGCGAGTGGGTGTCGGCGTCATCGGCGCCGGCGTCATCAGCAGCAACTACCTCGAGAACCTGACGCGGTTCCCTGATCTGAACGTGGTCGCGATAGCGGACCTCGACCAGGAGCGCGCCCGTGCTCGTGCGCGGGAGTTCGGGTTGCGGCACCTGCTCGTCCACGAGCTCCTGGCCCACGACGACATCGAGATCGTGCTGAACCTCACCGTCCCCGCCGCCCACTTCGACGTGTCGGCCCGGATCCTCGCGAGCGGCAAGCACGTCTGGAGTGAGAAGCCCCTCGCCGTCAGCCGCCGCGACGCACGGTTGCTGCTGGACAAGGCCGGTCGGAGAGGACTTCGCATGGCCTGCGCGCCCGACACGTTCCTCGGTGGTGCCCTGCAGACGGCACAACGAGCGGTCCTCGCGGGCCGCATCGGCGAACCGAAGAGCGCGCTGGCGATCATGCAGTCCCCGGGACCGGAAGGCACCCACCCGAATCCCGCCTTCTACTACGACCAGGGAGCCGGCCCGCTGCTGGACATGGGGCCGTATCACGTCACCGCGCTCGTGCAGACCATGGGTGCCGTCCGGCGTGTGAGCTCGGTTTCCTCAACCGCACGGGCCGTCAGGCGCGTCCTCGTCGGGGCGGGCGCCGGGACCGAGTTCGACGTGCGCGTATCGAGTCAGCACATGGCTCTGCTCGAGTTCGCCTCCGGCGCTCGGGCGACCCTCGTCACGAGCTTCGATTCGGGCATCCGCCGCGACCTCCTCGAACTGCACGGCACGGAAGCCTCACTCGAGGTCCCCGACCCCAACCGCTTCGCTGGAACAGGCAGGTTCGTCCCTCTCCATGCGGAACCGGAAGACGTACCCGCTGTCGGGTCCACGTGGGGCCGGGGAGTGGGGGTGCTGGAGCTCGCTCGCTCGATACGCGACGACGTACCGGAACGCGCCTCCGGCGCTCTCGCCTGCCACGTTCTCGACGTGCTCCTCGCCGTCGAGGAGGCGGCACGGGCCGGGACACCGCTGACCCTCGAATCCACCGTGGCATCGCCGGCTCCCCTGGACGAGGACTGGGACCCCACGGCCGCGACCCTCTAGAACGATCGAGCAAGGAAGTTCAATGATCCGCATCCCGTTCAACGACGCGTGGCGCGTCGGCCCTCTCGTGTCCGTTCACGAGGCGATCGTGGTCGCCGGTGCCGGCGAGGAAGAAGTCACCCTGCCGCACGACGCCATGCTGGGGGGAGGGCGGTCCGCGGAGAACTCCGGTGGACCGCAGACGGGCTACTTCCGCGACGGAAAGTGGACCTACGAGAAGCAGTTCGACGTGCCGGAGGAATGGGCGACGAAGCGAGTCACCTTCGAGTTCGAAGGTGTCTACCGCGACGCGATGGTCTACATCAACGGTGCTCTCGCCGGACAGTGGGCAGGCGGATACTCCCGCTTCCACGTCAGCGCGGACCCCTTCCTGCAGTACGGCCGGGTCAACACCGTCCGGGTGGACGCACAGGCACACCAGGACTCCCGCTGGTACTCGGGGGGCGGCCTCCACCGCCCCGTCAACGTTCTCGTCGGCGACCTCGTCCACGTCACCCCGACCGGCCTGCGACTCACCACGCCGGACATCGACGCCGATCTCGCCACCGTGGTGGCGGCGACCGAGATCGTCAACGAGGACGTCTCCACTCGCGTCGTCGAAGTGCTTCTCCAGATCCTGGACGCCGGCGGCGAGGTGGTGGCGTCCGACCGGGCCCGGGTCACGCTCCTGGCGGGCGAAGGGATCACCACCCATCAGCGGGCCTACGTCCAGCGGCCGTCACTGTGGAGCGTCGACTCGCCCCACCTCTACCACGCGTCCGTGCGCCTCTTTGACGACAGCGGCCCGCTCGACGCGGCTTCCACGCACTTCGGTATCCGCACCGTCACCGCCGACCCGATCCGCGGCCTGCGGATCAACGGCGAGACCGTCAAGCTCCGCGGCGGTGCGATCCACCACGACAACGGCATCCTCGGCGCCGCCGACTTCGCCGACGCCGCCGAGCGGCGGGTGCGGATGCTGAAGGCCGCGGGCTTCAACGCCGTACGCTCCGCGCACAACCCGATGAGCATTGCCCTGATCGACGCGTGCGACCGTCTCGGCATGCTCGTCATGGACGAGCTGTTCGACGTGTGGACGGTCGCGAAGTCCGGTGACGACTACTCGCGCAGATTCCCGCAGTGGTGGGAACGCGACGTCGACTCGCTCGTGGCGAAGGACTTCAACCACCCCAGCGTGATCATGTACTCGATCGGCAACGAGATCATCGAAGCCGGAACCCCGCACGGCACGCGCCTGGGCCGCCGCATCGCCGACCGGGTACGCGCGCAGGACCCCACCCGCCTGGTCACCCACGCACTCCAGGGCATGTACATCGCCCGCGACAAGATCCCCGCGCTGAAGGCGGAACTGGGGCAGGACTCCGCCCCTGTCCGGGGGCTGAACGACTACCTGGGCCAGGTGACGCATCTGATCGACGCCCTCATGGCCTCGCCGGTCGTCGGTGAGCGACTCGCCGAGCCCGCCTCCGTGCTCGACGTCGTGGGGCTCAACTACGGAGAGAGCCGATACGTGCTGGACAAGGAGGCCCACCCCAACCGCGTGGTCGTGGGCTCGGAGACCTTCCCGACGAAGATCGACCGGCTGTGGCAGCTCGTCACCGAGAACCCCCACGTCATCGGCGACTTCACCTGGACCGCATGGGACTTCCTCGGCGAGGTCGGAACCGGCCGGCACGTCTATCCCGAGGACCAGCAGGTGCACCGCGCCCCCTACCCGTGGCTCACCGCCGAATGCGGGGACATCGACATCATCGGACAGCGTCACCCGATCTCGTACTACCGCGAGATCGTCTACGGGCTCACACAGACGCCCTACCTCGCCGTGCGACGCCCCCGCGAGGACGGCTACGTCATCAAGCCCAGGGCATGGACCTGGACCGATGTCTCCCCCAGCTGGACCTTCGACGTTCCTGACGGCTCGCCGCTCCATGTCGAGGCGTACGCGGCGGCCGAGGAGGTCGAGTTCCGGCTCAACGGCACCACCGTCGCGACCGTGACCGTCGGCACCGAGCGGAACTTCGTCGCCGAAGCCGACGTGCCCTACGAGCCCGGTCTCCTGGAGGTCGTGGCGTACCGCGACGGAGCGGAGGTGGGGCGCTCGGCGCTGCGCACCGCCGGCGAACCCACGCACCTGAGCCTGGAGACGGACCGCACCGAACTCGGCGCCGATCCGCAGCGGTTGGTCCACATCGACATCACCCTGATCGACGACAGCGGTGTGCTCAACCCGAACCGGGACACAAAGATCACGATCCAGGTGGACGGTCCCGGTGTCCTCCAAGGATTCGGTACGGGAGCGCCGTCCACCGAGGAGAGCTTCCTCGGCGATTCCGCCACTTCGTTCAAGGGACGTGCCCTGGCGATCGTCCGGGCCACCGGGGAAACGGGGCGGATCACCGTCACAGCCCGGGCACACGGACTCCCGGACGCCTCCATCGAGATCGACGTCGTCCAGGCACCCATTCATCACGTGACAGGGGAAGGACAGAAATGACCTACGCGCCGACAGCGGCCGGCTCGCCCAACATCGAGGTCGGCCCGAAGTGGCAGCGTCCTGACGGGGAGTTGCTCGCACAGTTCCAGCGGCACTCGGTCGCGAACATCGGTGACGCACTCGGGCGCCTCGGCATGCCCGACGGTGGCATCACACCCCTCTGGGACGGCTGCCGTGCCGCGGGCAGCGCCCTGACCGTCCTGACGGTCGCCGGAGACGATCTGGCCGTGATCGACGCCGTCGCACACATCGAACCCGGCGACTTCCTCGTCATCAACGGATTCGGTTACCCGGGCCGGGCGGTGATGGGCGACATCCTCACCCAGTACTTCTCCTCGCGGGGAGCCGTGGGAGCGATCGTCGACGGAGCGGTCAGGGACCGCGACGAGATCCGGCAGCAGCAATTCCCCGTGTGGTCGCGTTCGGTCACGCCGGCAGGGCCGTGGAAACACGGCCCGGGAGCCGTCGGGACGCCCGTCGCCATCGGCGGTGTCGTCATCAACCCCGGTGACGTGGTCGTGGCCGACGCCGACGGCATCGTCGCAGTACCCCTGAAGAAGGCGCACGACATCGCCACCGAGCTGGCGCAGATCGCGGAATCCGAGCAGGGCATGCGCATGCAGGCCAAGCAAGCGCCCACGAAATGAGCCGCGTACATGAAGAGGGCGCGCATGCGCAGGGATCAGCGGTTGAACAACGCCAAGCTGATCCAGGCCGCCGCAGAGCTTTTCGAGCGTTGCGAGCAGCCGATCAGTCTCACCGACATCGCTCGGCAGGCGGACGTGTCGGTCGCGACGGCTTACCGGCACTTCGAGTCCGCGGACGACGCCCTCAGTGCGTACCGACGGGACATCGTGAGCAAGTTCCGCGATCACAGTCTCGAGCAGCCGAGCAACGGTCTGGCCCTGCTCGAGAGTGTCTGCGGCTTCTGGGTGAACCTCATCCTCGCCGAAGGCGCGGCGCTGGTGCACCGCCGGTCGTCGGAAGGGTTCCTCGCGCGGTACAAGGCCGATGAGCCGTACTTGGGAGGCCAGGCGGAGGCCCTCGCCCGCCCCATCCGCGAACTCGTGGCGATTCTCGGGGTCGGCGAGCTCGTCGGCGTCGAGGACGAGGCCGCCTTCCTGTGGAACGTCCTCTTCGACCCCCGGGAGATCTTCGATCTCCGTGACACGCTCGCGCTGTCGCCCGCGCAGATCACGCACCGGCTGGTGTCGGCGTTCCGCGGCGCGCTGCTCGGCTGGGCGACCGCGCGGCTGACCGAACCGGGGCCGCGGTGAGGAACTCCGTCGCAGATCCCGGCTCTGCCCTGCCCGGAGGCAGCCGGCGAAGTTCGCCGTCCAACGGCCATCCGAGGGGCAGCGGCCCCGAATCATTTGTCAGGGAGAGGACGATGACCGCATCCATCACCGAGGCGCAGCAGCCGGGCGGCCGACGCTTCCGCCTGGAAGACCGCTACCTGCGTGAAGAAGGCGTCCTGCACCTCTCCGGAATCCAAGCTCTCGTCCGCGTCCTGCTGGATCGGTCCAGGCGTGACCGTCTGAACGGACTGCACACCGCGACGTTCGTGTCCGGGTACGAGGGATCACCACTCGCCGGGTACGACATCGAGTTGGCACGGCGCGAGGCGTTGCTGCACGAGCACGACGTCGTCCACCGACCGGGGCTCAACGAGGAACTCGCCGCGACCGCGGTCATGGGCAGCCAGTTGGCCGGCCAGATCGGTACCTCACGGTGCGACGGCGTCGTGGGCATCTGGTACGGCAAGTCCCCCGGCCTCGACCGCGCCTCCGATGCCCTGCGCCACGCGAACCTGGTGGGCACGGGCCCGTCCGGTGGCGCTGTCGCTCTGGTCGGCGACGATCCGGGAGCCAAGTCGTCCAGCGTGCCGTGCGCCAGCGAGGTGACGCTCGCGGACCTGGCGATCCCGACGCTGTACCCGGCCGATGCGCAGGACGTCCTCGACTTCGGGCTGCACGCGCAGTTCCTCTCCCGGTTCAGCGGCCTGTGGTCGGGCCTGAAGATCACCACCGCGGTCGCGGACTCGGCGTCCACGGCCGTCGTGGCGCGCGACCGGATCTCGGTCGTGGAGGGCGACATGGGCGCCGGCCCGCACAAGCCGAGCTCGATGCTCCTCGGCGCCCATCTCATGGCGCTGGAGCGCAGCCTGCACGAGGTCCGGCTCCCCCGCGCCGTGGAGTACGCCCGGCTCAACGGCCTCAACCGCGTGATCCAGCGCGGGCCGTCGGACAGGATCGGCATCCTGACGTCCGGCAAGACCTACCTCGACGTCCGCGAGGCTCTGCGCATCATCGGACTCACCGACGAGGACCTCGCTCGGTACGGGATCAGGATCCTCAAACTCGGCATGATCTTCCCCCTCGAACGTGACGCCGTCATCGAGTTCGCGGACGGTCTCGACCAGGTGGTGGTCGTCGAGGAGAAGCGGCCGTTCCTGGAAGCCGCCGTCAAGGAGATCCTCTTCGGCCGCTCCCATGCCCCGTTCGTCCACGGCAAGCAGGACCAGGACGGGCGGTCGCTGTTCAGCCGCTCAGGGGAGCTCGACGCGGACGGCATCGCCACCGGACTGTCCAGGGTGCTCGCGCGGCTCGGTATCGTTGCCGCCCGCGCATGGCGTCAGCGGCCCAGGGCCCGTACGGCGTCGGCACTGCCGCTCCTGGCCCGCAGCCCGTACTACTGCTCGGGGTGTCCGCACAACACCTCGACCACCGCCGGCGGGGACTCGCCGGTCGGTGCGGGGATCGGCTGCCACTCCATGGTCGTGTTCATGGATCCCGAACAGGTCGGCCCGGTCGTCGGCATGACCCAGATGGGCGGGGAAGGGGCTCAGTGGATCGGGATGGAGCCGTTCGTCGACGCCGACCACTTCGTGCAGAACATCGGGGACGGCACTTTCATGCATTCGGGCAGTCTGGCCGTCCGGGCGGCGATCGCCGCGGGGGTGAACGTCACGTTCAAGCTGCTCTACAACGGGACGGTCGCCATGACCGGCGGCCAGGACGCCGTCGGCGCCCTGCCGGTCGACCGGCTCGCCGCGACGCTCCTCGACGAAGGCGTCACCAAGGTGATCATCACGACCGAGGACCGGGCCCGCATCCCGCGGGCCCGGCTTCCGAAGTCGGTGAAGGTTCTCGACCGGGCCGTGATCGAGGACGCACTGGCGGAGCTCAAGGCCACCGCCGGCGTCACGGTCCTCATCCACGACCAGGAATGCGCCGCCGAGAAGCGGCGTGCCCGTCGGCGCGGCAAGGCCCAGGCCCCGACGACGCGAGTCTGGATCAACGAGCGCATCTGCGAGGGCTGCGGTGACTGCGGCCGCAAGTCGAACTGCCTGTCGGTGCACCCGGTCCCGACCGAGTTCGGCCGCAAGACCACGATCGACCAGTCCTCGTGCAACCTGGACTACTCGTGCCTCGACGGCGACTGCCCGGCGTTCATGACCATCGAGCCTGCCGGTAAGCCGCAGCGCGCGGAACTTCCCGCCCTGGCGGCCACCGACGTCGCCGAGCCGGCCCGCACGGCCGGTGCCGGCTCCTTCGGCATGCGGATCACCGGAATCGGAGGGACGGGCATCGTCACCACCTCGCAGGTGCTGGCGACGGCGGCTGTCATCGACGGCCGTCACGCGCGCAGCCTCGACCAGACCGGTCTCGCCCAGAAGGGCGGCGCCGTCGTCTCCGACATCAAGATCACAGAAGGTGTCGTGGAACAAGGGGCCAAGATCGGTCAGGGGCAGTGCGATCTTTACCTTGCGTGCGACCCGCTCGTCGCGACCGATCCGAAGTACCTGTCCGCCGCCTCCCCGGACCGCACTGTCGCGGTCATGACCACGACCGAGATACCCACCGGGGAGATGGTGGTCGACACGACAGTCGGCTTTCCGGCTCCCGATGCCGTGCGCCACGCCGTCGGCGGTGCGGCGCGCCAGCTCGTGGCTCTGGACTCCGGCTCACTGGCCAGGCAGCTCTTCGACGACGAGCAGTACGCCAACATGCTGCTGGTGGGAGCCGCGTACCAGACGGGGCTGCTGCCGATGCCGGCTTCGGCCATCGAAGAGGCCATCGCCCTGAACGGCGTCGCCGTCGACCGCAACGTGCAGGCCTTCCGGCGAGGCCGCCAGGCGGTCGCCGACCCGGAGGCGCTGCGTGCCGCGCTGACGGGCTCGACATTCCCGGAGGCGGAGCCGCGGCTCGCCGCCGGAACCACCGAGCTCGTGGCCTCGGTCACCGATGACGAGGAGTCGGAGCTGCATCGTCTCCTCACCATGCGCGTGGCCGACCTCATCGACTACCAGGACAGGCGCTACGCCCGCACGTACGTCGACTTCGTCAAGGCGGTGGCGGTGGCGGAACGCGCTGCGGGCGGCGGTTCCACCGAGGTGACCGAAACTGTCGCCCGTTATCTCCACAAGCTCATGGCGTACAAGGACGAGTACGAGGTGGCGCGGCTCGCCCTCGATCCCGTCGTGGACGACCACATCACTGCCACATTCGGAAGCGCGAGCCGACGCTCCTACCGGCTGCATCCGCCCTTTCTGCGAGCCGCGGGCATGAAGAGGAAAGTCGCTCTGGGGAGCTGGTTCCGTCCGATCCTCGGCCTGCTGCGAGCACTGCGGCGCGTTCGAGGGACCCGCCTTGATGTGTTCGGACTTCAGCACATGCGACGGATCGAGCGTGAACTCGTCGACGAGTACCGCGAGTCGATCAACACCGCGCTCGGGCTCTTGAACGAGGAGAACCTGGCCGAGGTCCACCGGCTCGCGGAGCTTCCGGATGCCGTTCGCGGATACGAAGGCGTCAAACTTGCGACCGTCGAGCGCTACCGGGCCGACAAGGCCCGCATACTTCGTGAGCTGCAGGAGAGCGCGGACCCGAAATCGACGGGAGCAGGACGGGGTTGTTGAACTCCGCGGCGTGGCTTGTGCGGTGCCAGGCGTACCTCCGACGCAGGTCTCGGGCGCACGCCCCTGCGCCGGACGTCGGTGTGGGGTGCACCGGCATCCACGCTGTGCGAGGACCCTCGCGGCAGGCACTCACCTCCTTCAGAACACGGGGGTACCGTCGTGAGACGTGTGGGTGTCAGCTGTGGCCGGGGCGGAGCGTGCTGAACGGGGGAATGGCCGCTGTGGGCCAGAAGCCACTGCCGGTGAGCAACGACGCCCTCAATTCGAGCGAGAGGGAGTCCAGGTCGACTCCAGCCATGCAAATTCTCTCTGTGCTGGACCGGGCGGGGCCACGGTGAGCGGTGGCTGGCGGGCTGTGGCGACGGACGCGCGACGGCGCGCGTCCGTGCGGGTCGGCGAACGGATCCGGCTCGCGGGACGACGAGTCGCCGACGGCTCCGGACGAGAAGGCATGGGCGCCCGAAGACCACGAGGGTCGGGCCGGTTCCTGGAGGCCGGCCTGGTGAGGCGCGGTCAGCCCTTCGGGCAGCCGCCCCGCTACCAGCAGCACTCCGATCCTGTCCCCGGCGACGGAGCGGTTCTGGTGACGGTCCTCGCCACCGGCCTGCCGGGAACACCCATGTCTTCTTCTCGAGCTCGGTGTGACGCCCGTGGTGCCCCTGCACCACTTCACCAGACCCCTATGGTTCGCCGAACAGGGCGGCTGGCTCTCCCCGAAAGCGACCGACCGCTTCGTGTCATACGTGAACCGGGCCAGCGAGATTCTCGACGGTGTCGAGTGGGTTGTGACCATCAACGAGCCCAACATGATGGCGATGGTGCAGGAGGCCATGCGCTCAGGAAAGGTCTCGCAGTGGCAGAGCCCGACCGTCGACGGCGACGCCGAGCGGGAACACATCGCGGCGAACCTTCCCGTGCCGACCCCTGAGTTCGCTGCACCGTTCATCGCCGCCCATCACGCCGTTCGCGACGTCATACCCGAACGCACCGGCGCGAACGTCGGCTGGTCGGTCGCCAACGGTGCTCTGACCTCTGCTGCCGAGCACGGAGAAGTCCCATGGTGGCCGCACGCACCTCCACGCCCAAAACTATGGTGTCCCACCACATGTGCCGCTGACCTGCGGATTCCTACGGTATGGCGACACACAACAGTCCCCGCCAACCGCCTGGAAGTGGTGCCGATGCCCGCCCCCGCAACCGCTCCCCCACCCCCCGCCAGCCTCAAACGCATCGTCGCCGCCAGCCTCATCGGCACCACCATCGAGTGGTACGACTTCTTCCTGTACGGCTCCGCCGCCGCGCTCGTGTTCAACAAGCTGTTCTTCCCGGACTCCGACCCGCTCGTCGGCACGCTGCTGTCGTTCCTGACGTACGCGGTCGGGTTCGCCGCCCGGCCGCTGGGCGCGCTGGTGTTCGGGCACTACGGCGACCGGCTCGGGCGCAAGAAGCTGCTGGTGCTGAGTCTGCTGCTGATGGGCGGGGCGACCTTCGCGATCGGGCTGCTGCCCACGCACGCCACCATCGGGACGGCCGCGCCGGTCCTGCTCACCGTGCTCCGGCTGGTCCAGGGGTTCGCGCTCGGCGGCGAGTGGGGCGGTGCCGTGCTGTTGGTGTCGGAGCACGGGGACGCGCGGCGGCGGGGGTTCTGGGCCTCGTGGCCGCAGACCGGCGCACCGGCGGGGCAACTCCTCGCCACCGGTGTGCTGTCCGTGCTGACCGCCGTGCTGTCGGACGCCGCGTTCGGCAGTTGGGGCTGGCGGATCCCGTTCCTGCTCTCCGGCGTGCTGGTGATCGTCGGTTTGTGGATTCGTCTGTCTGTCGATGAATCTCCCGTCTTCAAGCAGGCGTTGGCGCAGGCCGAGGCCCGCAAGGCGGACCGGGCCGCGGAAGCCGAGAAGCTGCCGCTGGTCGCCGTGCTGCGGCATCACTGGCGTGATGTGCTGGTGGCGATGGGGGCGCGCATGGCGGAGAACATCAGCTACTACGTCATCACGGCGTTCATCCTCGTCTACGCCACCACCTCGGCCGGCGTCTCCAAGCAGACCGCGCTCAACGCCGTACTGATCGCCTCGGCCGTGCACTTCGCCGCCATCCCGGCGTGGGGCGCGCTCTCCGACCGCATCGGCCGCCGTCCCGTGTATCTGATGGGTGCGGTCGGGGTCGGGCTGTGGATGTTCCCGTTCTTCTCGCTGATCGACACCGGCGGCTTCGGCAACCTGATCCTCGCCGTCACGGTCGGGCTGGTGCTGCACGGGGCGATGTACGCGCCCCAGGCCGCGTTCTTCTCCGAGATGTTCGCGACGCGGATGCGCTACTCCGGCGCGTCCATCGGCGCCCAGTTCGCCTCGGTGGCGGCGGGGGCGCCCGCGCCGCTGATCGCCACCGCGCTGCTGTCCGACTACGGCAGCTCCACGCCGATCGCCCTGTACGTCATCGCCGCCGCCGTGCTCACGGTGATCGCGGTGGCGGCGGCCAAGGAGACCCGCCACCGGGATCTGGCCGACGTCGCCCCGCCCGCCGACGCGGACCGGACCGCGGCACCGGCGGCGGACGCCCGGACCCTCTGAGACGATCCGGCACCGGCCCCCGTGCGTCCGTCCCCGTCTGCGGGGCCCGCGCACGGGGGTCAGTGCCGTGCCGGCGCCGACAACCGGTGCAGCCGCAGGGCGAGTTGGATCTCCAGGGCGCGGGCCGGGCTCTGCCAGTCGTCGCCGAGGAGGCGGCCGACGCGCTCCAGGCGCTGGGCGACCGTGTTCACATGGACGTGCAGTTCGTCCTTGGTGCGGGCCGGGCTCATCCCGCAGGCGAAGTACGCGTCGAGGGTGCGCAGCAGCTCCGTACCGCGTCGCCGGTCGTACGCGACGACCTGGCCGATGGTGCGCTCGACGAAGCCGGGGATGTCCCGGTCACCGGCCAGGAGCAGCCCGAGGAAGCCGAAGTCGTCGGCGGCGGCCCCGTCCCCCGAGCGGCCGAGGAGCCGCAGGGCGTCGAGGCAGCGCCGGGCCTCGGCGTAGGCCGTGGCCACGGAGTCCGGGCGGGTGGCGAGTTCCTCCGCGGGTGCGGAGGCTCCGACGGTGACCGGTGCGTGGACCGCTGTGCCCAGATGCCGGGCGGCGCGGCGGGCCAGTTCGGTGGCGGTGTCCCCGGGGCCGAGGGGCAGCAGCAGGACCGTGCCGCCGTCGCGTGCGGCGGCCAGGCCGTGCCGGGTCGCGGCCAGGTGGGACGCGGCTGCGGCGAGGCGTCTGCGGGCGTCCGCCTCCTGGTCGGCGTCGGGCGCGTCGCCCTCCAGTCGCGCGGCCAGCACCACATGGACCGCGTCGAGGTCGGCGTGGAGGCGGGCCGCCCGCTCCCGCAGCAGGCGCGGGTCGCGGTCGCGGGCGTCGAGCAGGTCGTCCAGGAGTTCGCCGCGCACGCGTTGTTCGGCCTCGGCCGCGGACCGGCGGGCCAGGAGCAGCAGGGAGGTGACCATGGCGGCGCGCTCCAGGGTGCGCTGGTCGACGGGGTCGAGCCCCGGGTGGCCGCGCAGCACGAGTGCCCCGAGCAGCTCTCCGCCGGCGGCGACGGCGGCGATCCAGTCGTCCTCGTGCCGCACGGCGTGGCCCTC
Source organism: Streptomyces africanus (assembly GCF_030816955.1). NCBI lineage: Bacteria > Bacillati > Actinomycetota > Actinomycetes > Kitasatosporales > Streptomycetaceae > Streptomyces > Streptomyces africanus. The sequence goes on from NZ_JAUSYP010000001.1 coordinate 729,609, forward strand.
CGCGCGGGACGCCTCCAGCGCCTCACCCGGTGCCGCGGCGGCCTCCATGAACTCGACCGTGCCGTCGAGGACCTCGGAGACGGCGGCGGCCACGTCGTGGACCCCGCCGCCGCGCAGGACGAGCTCGGCGAGCCGGTCGTGCACGTCGGAGGCGCGTTCGATGACGCCGCTGCGGTCCTGGATGATCTCGTTGGCCCGCTCCAGACCGGCGAGGGCCGACCGGGTCTCGGCGAGCAGGTTGGCGGTGTCGATGGCGGCCGCGGCGAGGGCGGCGAAGGAGCCGAGCAGGGCGATCTGCTCCCGCTCGAAGACCCGGGCGCGGCGGTCGGCGGCGAACAGCACGCCGATGACGTGGTGCCCTAGTGTGAGCGGCACGCCGAGGATGGCCACCAGCCCCTCGTCCCGTACGCCGGCGTCGATGGTGAGGGTGTGTTGGAAGCGGTCGTCCTTGAAGTAGTCGTCGGTGACGTACGGACGTGCGGTCTGGGCGACGAGTCCACCGAGCCCCTCCCCCATGCCGAGCCGCAGCTGCTGGAACCGGGCCGCGACCGAGCCCTCGGTGACCCGCATGTAGGTGTCGCCCCTCACCGGGTCGTTCAGGCTGAGGTAGGCGACGTCGGTGCCCAGCAGCGACCGGGCGCGCTGCACGATCGCCTGGAGCACGGCGTCCAGGTCGCGCAGCCCGGCGAGGTCGTGGGCGGTCTCGAACAGTGCGGACAGCTCGGCCTCGCGGCGGCGCCGTCCCTCCAGCTCCGAGCGCACGCGCAGGGCGAGCGGCTTGGCCCGCTGGAGTGCGGCGATCCACTCCGCCGGGCGCCCTTCGGCGCGCGCGAGCAGCACCGGCTGCTCGTAGGCGTCGGCGGACGCGCCCCGGGCCAGGAGCTCGAGATACGGCGTCTCCGCGCCGGCCGGTGGCGGTTCGGCGCGGCCGGCGGAGCGCTCGGCTGACTGGACGTGATCGCTGGACATGCTCTCAGGATTCACCATGACCGGGCCGTCCCGTCAGCCCTGTGGACAACTCCCGGGCCGACGGGGTCAGAGGCTCAGTGGGCGGTCCAGCCGCCGTCGAGCAGGAGTGAGGTACCGGTCACGAAGGACGCCTGCGGACCGCACAGATACGCCACGGCTTCGGCGACCTCCTCCGGTTCGATGAGCCGCTTGACGGCGCTGTCCTGGAGCAGCACCTCGGACAGGACGCGCTCCTCGGGGATGCCGTGCGCCCTGGCCTGGTCGGCGAGCTGTTTCTCGACCAGGGGGGTGCGCACATAGGCGGGGTTCACACAGTTCGAGGTGACACCGTGGGACGCGCCTTCGAGGGCGGTGGTCTTGGAGAGTCCCTCCAGCCCGTGTTTGGCGGCCACATAGGCCGACTTGTAGGCCGAGGCGCGCAGTCCATGGACGGACGACACATTCACGATGCGGCCCCAGCCCTGTCCGTACATGTGGGGCAGGGCGCCGCGGATGAGCCGGAAGGGTGCCTCCAGCATCACGGTGAGCACCGTGTGGAAGACGTCGGGCGGGAACTCCTCGATGGGGCGCACGAGCTGGAGCCCGGCGTTGTTGACGAGGACGTCGGTGCCCGCGGCGGCGAGTTCGGCGGCGTCCAGGTCGGTGAGGTCGAGGACGTGCGGTTCCACGGTGCCCGCGAGGTCGCGGCCCTGTCCGGCGAGCGCCTCCAGTCCCGCGGCGTCCCGGTCGACCGCTCTCACCTTCGCCCCGGCGGCCGCGAGCCGCAGCGCGCAGGCGCGGCCGATGCCGCCGGCGGCGCCGGTGACGAGCGCGGTGCGGCCGCCGAGGTCGAGCGGCAAGGCGGGGGGAGCCGGAAGGACATGGGGCGCGGTCATGACTCGACCCTAGGCAGCACGATGGTCGCGCCCCATGTGGTGACGCCCTACAGTTCAGCCGGATGTAGTGGGGTCGAACCATGTGGGGGCGTCCGACAGGGCCTGCTTGATCCGGAACAGCCCGAACTCGTCCAGCGCGGGCAGGGCGTCGATGTCGAACCAGCCCACGTCCAGCGACTCGTCGTCGTTGACCCGCGCCTCGCCGCCGACGGCCCGGCAGCGGATGGTGATGTCCATGTACTGGCAGATGTCGCCGTTGCCGTAGGTGACGGGTTCCAGGGCCTGGACGAGGACGACCCGTTCGGCGACACAGTGCACGGCCGTCTCCTCGTGTACCTCCCGCACGGCGCAGGCCGCGGGCTGCTCACCCGGTTCCGGGATGCCGCCGATCACCGACCACCTGCGGGTGTCGGCCCGGCGGTTGAGCAGCACTCTGCCCTCGTCGTCGAAGACGAGGGCGGTGACTCCGGGGAGCCAGAGCAGCTGGTGACCGGCCGAGGCGCGGAGGGTGCGGATGAAATCGGGAGTAGCCATGGCCCGACCCTAATAGGCGGGTTGCGGCGCCCCGGCGGGTTTCCAGAGGTGTGCGACCGGCGTACGACTACACGTCACCGGCGCGTCGCCCGCGCAGTCCGGCGCCGACGGCCCAGCCCAGTCCGCCGGCCGCGACCAGCACGAGGGCGATCTCCGGCAGGACTCCGAGCTGTGTGGCGGGCGTCTGCGAGGAGCGCAGCGGCACCTTCTGCACGAGTGAGTCGGCGACGAACATGCCGGTCTTCTGCGTGATCCTCCCGTCGGGCATGATGAAGGCGCTGACACCGCTGGTCACCGGCACCACCACGGTCCGGCTGTGCTCGACCGCGCGGACACGGGACATGGCGAGCTGCTGGTAGGTCATCTCGCTGCGGTCGAACGTGGCGTTGTTGCTCGGCACGGAGATCATCTGGGCGCCGTCGGTGACCTCGGAGCGCACGGTCCAGTCGAAGGCCGCCTCGTAGCAGGTGACGAGACCGACCTTGGCGCCGTCCATGGTGAACACGCCCGGCTCAGTGCCCCGGCTGAAGTCCTGGCGGGCCATCTCCGTCCAGTTCTTGTTGATCGCCCCGACGAGCGAGCGCAGCGGGAGGTACTCGCCGAACGGCTGGATCTGCCGCTTGTCGTAGGTGTCGACGGGGCCCTTCACCGGATCCCACAGGATCTGCTCGTTGTACAGCTTGCCGTCCCGCTCCACGACGCCGCCGACCGAGACGGGCACGCCGATGGCCTTGGCCGCCGCGTCGATCACGGCACGGGCGTCGGGATTGGCGAACGGATCGACGTCGGAGGAGTTCTCCGGCCACAGCACGAAGTCGGGCCGTGCGACCTTGCGGGCCTTGACCTTCGCGGCCAGGCGTTCCGTCTCGCGCGCGTGGTTGTCGAGCACGGCCCGCCGCTGGGCGTTGAACTCCAGCCCCGCTCGGGGCACGTTGCCCTGGATCGCCGCGACGGTCACGCTGCCGTCCTCGGCCTTGTCGCTGACCAACGGGCGTGCCGCCACGGCCGCCACGACCGGGACGGCCAGGCTCACCAGACCCACGGCCGCCGCGGCCCGGCGCACCGTGCCGGTGCGCCGCCACACCACGGCCAGGCGGACGACTTCGTACAGTCCGAAGCCGCACAGGACCACCGCGAAGCCGAGCACCGGGGTGCCGCCCACCGCGGCGAGCGGCAGGAACACACCGTCGGCCTGCCCGAAGGCGATCTTCCCCCACGGGAAACCGTCGAACGGCACGCGCGCGCGTGCCGCCTCTCCGGCGATCCACACGGCGGCCGCCCACACCGGCCACCCCGGCAGCTTGGACACGACGGCGACCCCCGCGCCGACCAGCGCGACGAAGATCGCCTCGATCGCCACCAGGGCGACCCAGGGGAGCGGTCCGACCTCCACTCCGGTCCACACCAGCAGCGGCAGCAGGAAGCCGAGCCCGAAGAGGTAACCGAGGCCGAGCCCCGCCTTCCAGCCGCGGCCGCGCAGCACCCAGCCGAATACCGCGAAGGCCGGCAGGGCCAGCCACCACAGGGTGCGGGGCGGGAAGCTGACATAGAGGAGCAGGCCGGAGAGCGCGGCTGCGGCGGCCGGGAGGAGGCGCACCAGACGCGGGGCCCAGGTCCGCGCTCCTCGCGCGGTCCGCGGCCGCAGCTGGTCCGACTCGCCGACGGAGGTTGCGGTGACGGTCACTCCCGGAGTGTAAGGCGAGTGACCTTGACGCCGACAGCGCGGTCCACGAGGCGGCGGCGTCACATCCTCGCGGCGTGTCTGCCGCAACGTTCCTGCTCATTTCGTCACGACACATCCACAAACCGTCCACCAGCGGCTACGGTGTCCCGAAGCCTCAGTCGCGCGGCCGGTGGCGGCCCGTGCGGCCGGGTTCTTCACAGGTCGGGGGCGACGTGGCGCGGGGGGGCGGGGTGGGTTCCAGTGGGCTGACGTCCGCGTCCGGGCAGGACGCGGACGGTGAAAGACGAATTGTTGTGGACGCCGCCGGCGTCGTGGTGCTGGGAGCCTGCGCCGGCTGGTCGCTGGTCACGGCGGCGATGCACGACGGCCGGCCCGAGGGTGTGCTGCTCGCGGTGCTGGCCGTGGCGGCCGGGTACGCCGCCGGGCGGATCGGCGGGGCGGTTCTGCCGGTCGGCGCGCCCTGTGCCGGGGCCCTGGCCGGTATCGGGCTGACGGTGGCCGTGCCGCACCTCGCGCCGGGCCCGCAGATCACCACACCTCTGGGGCATGCCGGGGCGACGGCCGCCGTGCTGACGTTGTCGGCCGGTGCCGCGTGCTGCGCGGCCTGGGCCGCTCGCGTTCCGGCCGTGCGGTTCGCCCTGCGGCTGCCGGCCGCCGGTGCCGCGGTGCTGGCGGCCGTGCTCGGCTCGGCCACCGGATGCGTCGCCTCCGTCGCGGTGCTGTTGTGTTCGCTGGCCGCCGGCCGCACCCGTCACCGCGGCGCGGGCCTCGCTGTCCTGGGCGCCGTCGCCGTCCTGGTGACCGGTCTGACGTGGGCGGTCGCGGCGCGGGCCGTACCGGGCGGGCACGCGGCCGCGCTCGACGAGCGGCTGACACCGCACCGCGTGCGGCTCTGGCAGGACGCCTGGCAGCTGCTGCGCGACGACACCGCCCTGGGCGTCGGCCCGGGGCGCTTCGGGGAGCTGAGCCAGACGTCCGCGCAGTCACTGCTGTCCGACGGCAAGCCCCACTCGGCACCCCTGCAGCAGGCGGCCGAACAGGGGATCGTGGGCGTGGCCCTGCTGGCGGCGGCGTTCGGCTGGGTGCTGTACGCGCTGTGGCGCAGCCCGCGCCCGACCCCGGTGGCGCTCACCGCGGGCGCGGCCCTGACGGCGCTCGCGGTCATCGCCGCGATCGGCAACGCGCTCAGCTTCACCGCGGTGTCGGTCGGTGCGGGCCTGCTGGCGGGCATGGCCACGGCCCGGCCGCTCACCGAGGAACCGTCGAGCCGCACACCGGACGCGCGTCCCCGGGGCGCCGGACGCACCCCGGCGTGGTGACCGGACGTCCGCTCAGTGCGCGGGGGCGCCCGGCTTGGTCGGCCCCAGCCGCGCCTTGATCACCTGTACGGCCGCCTCCGCGTCGTCCACGGTGATCGTGAAGGTGTGTCCGTCCCACAGCTCCAGCACGACGCCCTCACCCCGTCGCACGACCACCGCGGTGCCCTTCTCCGGCCGCCATCGATAGCCCCAGCCACCCCAGTGCCGGGGAGTGACGTGCGAGATGTACGTGGCGCCCGCCACCTGGGAGAGCGGGATACGGCGGCGGGGCAGTCCGATGTGGCCGCAGCGCACCTCGAGGTGCTCCTGGTCGACCCGTAGGGCGACGTGCACGAAGGCGAGCGTTCCGAAGAGGACCAGCAGTCCGGCGGCGATGCAGCCGACCACGGCCATGGCCAACGGGGCGATGCCGGACGTCCAGGCCGAGTCGACGGCCAGTTCGATGCCCAGCGCCATGCAGGCGGCGCCGACGAGCGCCAGCAGCCACTGGACGCGGTTGGTGGCCCGGCCGGTCCAGACGTCGGTGTGCGCGTGGGGAGCGTTCTCGCCGTGGCGGTGGTCCCTCATGCCTATGAGGTTACTCAGGTTTCGCTCCGCTGGTACCTCGTGGCGGAGCGTTACTGCGCCGGCCGGGCGGGATCCCGTACTCCGACTACGCCGGGTGACGGTGCCGGTCAGCGGGCCGGGGTGACCGCCTGCAACAGCCGTCCTTCGGCGTAGGCCAGGGCGGGTGGGGGCAGCGTGCCCTCGCGTCCGCTCAGCAGAACGGTCAGGCTGCCGTGCGGCGTGGCCCCCGGCGCGGGCTGCCGGCCGAGCCGGCGCAGGGCCTGCGCAGCCACGGCGCCCGCGGAGCCGTGCAGCACGAGGGGCGGCCGGCCGGGGCGCTGGACGGCGGTCCGGATGCGGTCGGCGACCAGTTCGTAGTGGGTGCAGCCCAGGACGACGGTGGTCACCTCGCCGGGCGTCAGGGCGGCGGCCGCGGACACGGCGGCGTCGATCGCCGCCTCGTCCGCGCGTTCGACGGCCTCGGCGAGGCCCCAGCAGGGCACCTCGGTGACGGGGACCCCGCCGGCGAAGTCCCGGATCAGGGTCCGCTGGTACGTGCTGCCGGTGGTGGCCGGGGTGGCCCAGATGGCGAGGTGTCCGCCGCCGGCCGCGGCCGGCTTGATCGCCGGGACGGTGCCGATCACCGGAAGCTCCGGTTCGAGGCGGGCGCGCAGGGCGGTGAGCGCGTGCACGGTCGCGGTGTTGCAGCCGACGATCAGGGCGTCGGGGCGGCGCGCGGCGGCCGCCTCGGCGACGGCCAGGGCGCGGTCGGTCAGGTCTTCCGGGGTCCGCGGGCCCCACGGCATGCCGTCGGGGTCCAGGGAGAGTACGAGATCGGCGTCGGGGCGCAGCCGCCGAACCGCGGCGGTGGCCGCCAGCAGACCGATTCCGGAGTCCATGAGCGCGATCTTCACCCGATCACGATAGACGATGAGCGGTGCCGGGCCGCTCCGGTGGGGCAGACTGCGCGCGTGAGCGCCGTTGTGTGGACTGCCGCTGGATCACTTCTCGCCTGGCTGTGGCTGCTGCTCTGTCAGGGCTTCTTCTGGCGCACCGATGTGCGACTGCCGCCGCGCCGGGAACCGGACGCGTGGCCGTCCGTGTGCGTCGTCGTCCCGGCCCGCGACGAGGCGGCGGTGCTGCCCGACGCGCTGCCGTCGCTGCTCGGGCAGGACTATCCGGGGCGTGCGGAGATCTTCCTCGTCGACGACGGCAGTACGGACGGCACCGGTGACCTGGCGCGTGAACTGGCGCGCCGGCACGGCGGACTGCCGCTGACGGTGGGCTCGCCGGGCGAGCCGCCCGCCGGCTGGACCGGCAAGCTGTGGGCGGTGCGGCACGGCATCGGCCTGGCACGCGCGCGTGACCCCGAGTACCTGCTGCTGACGGACGCCGACATCGCGCACGCGCCGGACAGCCTGCGGGAACTGGTGGCGGCGGCCCGTACGGGCGGGTTCGACGTCGTCTCGCAGATGGCCCGGCTGCGGGTGGAGAGCACGTGGGAGCGGCTCGTCGTGCCGGCCTTCGTCTATTTCTTCGCGCAGCTCTACCCCTTCCGCAGGATCGGCAGAGCGGGGACCCGGACGGCGGCCGCGGCCGGTGGCTGCGTCCTGCTGCGGGCGGAGGCCGCCGCACGGGCGCGGATCCCGGACGCGATCCGGCACGCCGTGATCGACGACGTGGCCTTGGCGCGGGCGGTGAAGGGCGGCGGCGGCCGCGTCTGGCTGGGGCTGGCCGACCGGGTGGGCAGTGTCCGGCCGTATCCGCGGCTGGGCGACCTGTGGCGGATGGTGTCGCGCAGCGCGTACGCCCAGCTGCGGCACAACCCCCTGCTGCTGGCCGGGACGGTCGCCGGGCTGGCACTGGTGTATCTGGTGCCGCCCGCGGCGGTCGCGGCCGGCCTGGTGACGGGGAACGCGGCGGCAGCGGTCGCGGGAGCGTCGGCCTGGCTCGTCATGACGGGGACGTACGTCCCGATGCTCCGCTACTACCGGCAGCCGCTGTGGCTCGCTCCCCTGCTGCCGTTCACCGCGTTCCTCTATCTCCTCATGACGGTCGACTCGGCGGTGCAGCACTACCGGGGACGCGGCGCCGCCTGGAAGGGCCGCACCTACGCCCGTCCCGACGCCGTGCCCGAGGAGGGCTGACGGCCGCGCTCACGGCCGCCGTGAGGAGTCACTTCCTGCCGGGTGTCCAGTTCATGCCCCACCCGTAGGCGTAGTCGACGGTCCGCTGCGGGCTCACACCTCGCTCGGGGACGAGGTAGCGCGCCTCGCGCTGTACGACGAGGTCGGCGCCCGTGTTGGTGATGAGGGCGAGCGCGCACACGGGCGAGGGGACGGTGCACTCGTCGAGGAAGAACTCCACGGGGGCGCCGTGCTGCGGCTGGAGGGTGACGGTGGCGTTCAGGTCGGCGAACGAGCGGGCGCCTTCGTAGATGGTGACGAAGACGAGGATGCGCCGGAAGGCGTTCTTGTGGTCGAGATTGACGGTGAGGTTCTCACCGGTCGACACGGCGCCGGTGCGGTCGTCGCCGTCGAGGTGGATGTACGGGGGCTGGTGCAGCGCCCCGAAGGCGTTGCCGAGGGCCTGTACGACGCCCTTGCTGCCGTCGGTGAGTTCGTACAGCGCGCACAGGTCCAGGTCGAGGTCGGAGTGCATCGCGGCCGGGCGGCCGAACTTGCTGCTCCACCCCGAGAACTGCTTGCGCACCTGCCAGTTGAGGTTCACGTGCAAAGCGCCCGAGGTGCCGCCCTGCTTGGTGAGCGACACGGAGGGGGCCGCCTTGGTGAGCGTCACCTTGGTGAGGCGCACGGGCTCGGGCGGTGCGGCCGGCGGGGGCGGGGATACCGGCCTCGTGTACGCCGAGGGGGCGGCCACGGGCGGCACGGGAGCCGCGGCCGGAGCCGGGGCCGCCTGCTGCGGTTCGTCCACCGTGATGCCGTAGTCCGTGGCCAGTCCTTCGAGTCCGCTGCTGTAGCCCTGGCCGACGGCGCGGAACTTCCAGGCGCCCTGGCGGCGGTAGAACTCGCCGAGCACGAAAGCGGCTTCCGTGGTGGCGCCCGGGTTGTCGAAGCGGGCGACCGGCGTTCCCCGCGTGGTGTCCTGGACCTCGATGTACAGCCCCGGGACCTGGCCGAAAGCGCCGCCGTCGGCGGAGGCGGCGAGGACGATCGTCTCGATCGCGGGTTCCACACACGTGAGGTCGACGAGGAGCGTGTCGGTCACCCGGCCGTCGGCGTTCCGCTTGCCCTCGTGCCGGATCGCGCCGGAGGAGTGCGCGGGCTGGTTGTAGAAGACGAAGTCCGCGTCCGAGCGGACCTTTCCGCTTACCAGCAGCAAAGCGGAGGCGTCGGCGTCGGGCACCCCCGGGCCGGCTCGCCAGCCCAATTCCACGCGCAGCGCCGAGGTGGGCACCGGAGTATTTGAACCTTTCAGCATTTGCATGTCCGCCCCCATTGCGTGGCACCGCGCCAGGCACATCCCGGCCGTCCGTCGCGTTCCGTCCGCACAACCTATTCCTCCCCGCGGCGAACTCCCATGCACCGCCACCGGAAGACCGGTGGCCAACCCCTGGTAACCCGCCCGGAACTCGGCCTTTACACGATCGGGGCCTTGTTCGACGCCCCTTTTTGCCGAGTTCGCTCGCATTGGGGGTACCGGGTCACTGCCGACACGGAAAACAACCCTCTTATCGGTCTCCCCAACCAGCACATCGTGGGCTTAACTTATGTGCCATGACCTCCCCCCGCTCCACCTATGGCGGCGGCTACTACTCCGCCTCCTTCCCGGACACCCCGATCTACGACAAGCTCGTCGCCGAGCGGGGCACCCCGCAGATCGCCCCGATCCGGGTCCCCGCGCAGTACGACACGCCCGGCGGCAACCTGCCCGCCCTCCCCTCGGCGCTGCCCGCTCTTCCGGCGGCCCCGGCCCAGCCCGCCTACGGCTATCCGCAGGCGCCACAGCCCGCGCCGTTCCAGCAGGCGCCCGCGGCGTACATCCCGCAGCAGGCCACCGCACCGCGCGGCTATCCCGGCCCCCAGCCGCAGCAGCCGCGCCCGGCGGCACCCGCCGCGGGCTACGAGGCGATGCGCCCCGCGGCTCCCCGGCCCGCCCAGACTCCCTATCAGGACCCGTACAACAACCAGCAGTACCGCGGTTACTGAGCCGCCCGCCCGGGGGCTGTCGGTGCCGGCTGGCACGATGGCCCCATGGGGAACGCACACCTGCACTCGATCCACGTCCACCCGGTCAAGGCGGTCCGGGGCCTCGCGCCCCGGGAGGCCGTCGTGGAGCCCTGGGGGCTGGCCGGAGACCGGCGCTGGGTGCTGATCGACGACGGGGGCAAGGTCGTCACGCAACGCGGGCTGCCGCGCCTCGCACTGGCCGCCGCCGAGCTTCTGCCGGACGGCGGCGTCCGGCTGTCCGCACCCGGCATGGAGCCCCTGACGGTGCCCGTTCCCCGGCCGTCGGGCACGGTGCCGGTGGAGCTCTTCCGCGACAAGGTCGACGCGGTCCCCGCCGAGGACGAGGCCGCGCACGCCTGGTGCAGCGCCTATCTCGGCATCGGCGTGCGCCTCGCGTACATGGACGACCCGGCCACGCGCCGGCCCGTCGACCCGGAGTACGCGCGTCCCGGCGAGACCGTCTCCTTCGCCGACGGCTTTCCGCTGCTGCTCACCACCACGGCCTCCCTCGCCGCCCTCAACGCCTTGATCGCGCAGGGTGACCACGCGGACGAGGGCCCGCTGCCCATGAACCGTTTCCGGCCGAGCGTGGTCGTGGCGGGCACCAACGCCTGGGCCGAGGACGACTGGTCGCGTCTCGCCATCGGGGAGGTGTCCTTCCGCGTCGCCAAGACCTGCGGCCGGTGCGTGGTGACCACCACCGACCAGGGCACCGGTGAGCGCGGCCGGGAGCCCCTGTACAGCCTGGGGCGGCACCGGCGGCTCGGCGGCAAGCTGGTCTTCGGGCAGAACCTGGTGCCCCTGTCCGGGGGCACGATCCGGCTCGGTGACCCGGTGAGAATCCTCGAATAGATCCGGCCGGAGGTCCGCACCCCGGGGCGGGAACCGCCCCGAGCGCCCGGGCGTTGGCCTTGTGTGAGAAGTTCATGAGAGTCGCCGGTGAGAGGTGATTTCCCTCTCTCTTCGCCGGGTTGGCGCGTGGAGGGCTCCGCCGGGGGGTTATCACGGAGCGGGAAGGGGGTGCAGGCAGTGCGAGCGATCAGTGGACTCTGGCGCTGGCGGCGCAATCCGCTGTGCCGCGCCACCGATCTGGCCGAGGCCTGGGTGGCGCTGGCAGCTCTGGTGCTGATCCTCCTCGTCGCCCCGCTGGCCGGTTCCCTCGTCGGGGGCGCCGCCCAGGACGCCCTTCAGCGCTCCGTCCGCGAGCAGCACCAAGCGCGGCATCTGGTGACGGCCACAGTGGTCCGCGAGCTGGACCGCTCCCCGCTGGACGCCGACCCGGAGACGTCCACGGGCCGGGATCTGCGCACCCGCGTCCTCGCCGACTGGACGGCACCGGACGGCACCGCGCATCACGGCTCGGTGCTGGCGAGCCTCAAGGACCCGCAGCAGGGCGACGAGTTCCGGATATGGACCGACCGGCAGGGCCGGATGGTGGCCCGCCCCCTCGACTCCGCGACGGCGTCGACGCACGCGGTCCTCGCCGGCTTCGGCGCGGCCCTCGCGGCCGGCGGTCTCATAGAGGGCGGCAGACGGCTGATCGTCTGGCGCATGGTCCGCCGCAGGTACGCCCGTTGGGACCAGGCATGGGACAAGGCGGGCCCGGACTGGGGCAGGACGGGCACCGGCAGCTGACGGCCTTCCGGCTCTGGTCAACCCACCACCCGCGCGCACGCTACGGTGGTCCGGCCGAACCGTTCGGCACAACCCGCGCGCGAGCGAGCAGGAGGGGCGCGCCGGTCTCGATGCCGCGTGCGCGCGCAGGCCTCAGGGCCCGGCACGGCCGCGGTCCCGACACCGGCGGGAGCGCCCCGAAGGCGAACGAGCCATCAGTACGACCGAGGTGGGGGCACAGCTACACCATGGCACAGGGCACGGTCCAGGTGACGCACACCGGCACGTCGCGGTGGCGGCGCCGCACGGGTGAGTACGCATCGCTCGCCGCTGCCCTGGAGGCCGCGGCCGACGGAGACGTCCTCACGGTCGCCCCCGGCACCTACCGGGAGAACCTCGTCGTGCAGCGCGCGGTGACCCTGCGCGGCCCCGAGGGCTCCCCCGGCTCGGTGCGGATCGCGCCCGTGGACGGCGTGCCGCTGACCGTGCGCGCCTCGGCGGTGGTCCAGGACCTGCACGTGGAGGGCCAGGACGCGGCGGCCCCCGCGGTGCTGGTGGAGGAGGGCACGCCGGAGCTGAGCAACGTACGGGTGGTCACGCGGTCGGCGGCCGGGATCGAGGTGCGCGGCAGCGCCCGGCCCACGGTCCGGCGCTGCGCGGTCGACAATCCGGCCGGCATCGGCATCGCCGTGCTCGACGGTGCGGGCGGGGTGTTCGAGGAGTGCGAGGTCGTCGCGGCCGGCCAGGCGGGCGTGGCGGTGCGCGGCGGCGCGCACCCCCGTCTGGAGCGCTGCCGGGTGCACCACACCTCGGGCTCGGGCCTGTCGGCGACCGGGGAGAACTCCGCGCTGGAGGCGGTGGGCTGCGAGATCTACGAGGTCCGGGGCAGCGGTGTGCAGATCACCGGCCGGGCCACCGCGCACCTCACCGACTGCGATGTGCACCGCACGACGGCCGACGGTGTCACGCTCGACACGGACGCGGTGCTGACGCTCGCCGACTGCCGTATCCACGACATCCCGGAGAACGCCGTCGACCTGCGGTCCCGCTCCGTCCTCACACTGACCCGCACCACGGTGCGGCAGTTCGGGCGCAACGGCCTGTCGGTGTGGGACCCGGGCACGCGCGTGGACGCCAACCAGTGCGAGATCTTCGACAGCACGGGCGACTACCCGGCGGTGTGGGTGAGCGACGGCGCCACAGCGGTGCTCGACTCGTGCCGGGTGCACGACGTGCCGGACGCCCTGTTCGTCCTCGACCGCGGCTCGCGCGCGGACGTCGTCGACAGCGACCTGTCGCAGGTGCGCAACACGGCCGTGTCGGTGAGCGACGGAGCGACCGCGCAGCTCGACGACTGCCGGATCCGGGACGCGGCGACGGGCGCCTGGTTCCGCGACCACGGCAGCGGCGGCACTCTCAGCAACTGCACGCTGGACGGCACCCAGACCGGCGTGATCGTCACCAAGGGCGCCGACCCCACGGTGGAGCGCTGCACGGTCGACTCACCCGCGGAGGCGGGGGTGTACGTCTCGGCCGGCGGCCGCGGCAGCTTCCACAACTGCCGGGTGACGGGCAGCGGCGGCTACGGCTTCCATGTGATCGACGGCAGCCGTACGAGCTTGCGGAAGTGCCGCACGGAGCGGTGCGCGCGCGGGGGTTACGAGTTCGCGGACAGCGGCGCGGACGCGTCGTCCGGGGCGGGCCCCCTGGTCGAGGACTGCACCAGCGACGAGAGCGCGGGGCTGCGGGCACCGGCGGCGCGGGAGACGGCCGTGCAGACGATGAGCCACTCCCCCGGCCTGCTGGGCGCGGTGCCGGGGCAGCGCACCGAACCGGAGCCCCCGGCCGCGGCCCCGGTCGCGGAGCCCGAGCAGCCGGCCCGCAGCTCCAAGGACGTCCTGGGTGAACTGGACGCGCTGGTCGGCCTGGAGAGCGTCAAGCGCGAGGTGCGCGCGCTCACCGACATGATCGAGGTGGGCCGGCGCCGGCAGCAGGCCGGGCTGAAGGCGGCGTCGGTCAAGCGGCACCTGGTCTTCACCGGCTCTCCCGGCACGGGCAAGACGACGGTCGCCCGGCTGTACGGCGAGATCCTCGCGTCGCTCGGTGTGCTGGAGAAGGGCCACCTGGTCGAGGTGTCCCGGGTCGACCTGGTGGGCGAACACATCGGCTCGACCGCGATCCGCACGCAGGAGGCCTTCGAGAAGGCGCGCGGCGGTGTGCTGTTCATCGACGAGGCGTACGCGCTCTCCCCCGAGGACGCGGGCCGCGACTTCGGCAAGGAGGCCATCGACACGCTGGTGAAGCTGATGGAGGACCACCGGGACGCGGTCGTGGTGATCGTCGCGGGCTACACGGCGGAGATGGAGCGCTTCCTGTCGGTCAACCCCGGCGTCGCATCCCGCTTCTCACGGACCATCACCTTCAGCGACTACGGTCCCGAGGACCTGCTGCGGATCGTGGAGCAGCAGGCCGAGGAGCACGAGTACCGGCTGGCGGAGGGCGCGGCGCAGGCCCTGCGTAAATACTTCGCGGAGATCCCGAAGGGCCCGGCGTTCGGCAACGGCCGTACCGCCCGCCAGACCTTCGAGGCGATGGTGGAGCGGCACGCGAGCCGGGTCGCCCAGCTCCCCGAGCCGAGCACGGACGACCTGACCCTGCTCTACGCGGAGGACCTGCCCGAGCTGCTCTGAGGACCAGGGCCGGCCTCCGCGCCCGGCTCCGCCTCCGGGCCCGGGCAGGGCTGCTCGGCCGTGTGACGGGGTGCCGGCAGGCCGGGCCGCAGCCGGGCCAGCAGCTTGCGGCGCTCCTCGGCGAACACCGGATCCGCCTGGTAGTCGGAGTGGCCGAGGATCGGCGCCGGCAGCGGGTGCAGGTCGTTGCGGCCGTAGGAAAGGGGATCCTGCAACGGCACGTGGTCGACGCCGAGGTCGTGGTTGCCGGGCAGGCGCACCGGGCCGCCGATGGGGTCGGTGAGCCGGTACAGGTTGCGCCAGCAGTCGACCTCCCGGTGCAGGGAGCTGAGCGCGGCGGGGCCGAAGTGCGCCGGGAACCAGCGGCCGTAGAGCCGCTCCAGCGGGGAGCCGTACGTCAGCAGCGCGACGCGTCTGCGGGTGGACGGCGCGAGTTGCCAGGCCGCGGCGGCGGCGAGGACGCTGCCCTGCGAGTGCCCGGAGATGACCAGCCGTCCGCCGGTGACGCGGGTCCAGGTCGCGATCCGCCAGGTCAGGTCGGGCACCGCGCGCTCGGCGTAGCAGGGCGGGGCGAAGGGGTGGGCGGCGCGCGGCCAGAAGGTGCCGACGTCCCACAGGATGCCGATGGTGCGGCGGGCGGCGGCGTCCTTGTAGGCGCGGCGGCCCCAGGTGACGAAGAGTATGAAGCCGAGGCCGATCAGCCAGGAGCCGAGGGCCTCGGCGGTCTCGGCCGCGCCGTGGACGAATGGGTAGGTGCCCTGCGCCGCCTCGCCCGGCGTCTCGTCGGTGGCCAGGGCGCCCACGAGGGCTGCGGCGCCGAGCAGCAGGGTGACACCGGAAGTGACGGCGACGACGCGGGGTCCCCGGTCGGTGAGGGAGGCCATCGCGCGGGTGTAGGCGATACGGCGGGTGCGGGCGCGGTCCTGGGCCTCGTCCGGGTAGTCGCGGGCCACCGCCTCGCGTTCGGCGCGGGCGAGCTGCCAGGCGCGGTGGGCCAGCCAGCCGAAGAGCACCAGCAGCACCACGATCAGGGGCGGGATCACGGACGCCTGCCAGGTCAGCAGGACCGGCGGGCCGTCGATGGACGTCCCGGTGCCGTCCAGCCAGTCGGACACGCGCTGCGACACGCCGCCGGACATCACGCCGCCCAGGGCGCAGGCCAGCATCGCGACGGCCGGTCCGCCGAGGCCCCGCAGGACGGCACGCCGGTCGGGGTCGGTGCGGTGCAGCGCGTGAGCGACGCCGGCGAGGACGATCACGAGCAGGCCCTGGGCCAGCGCGAGACCGCCGAAGGTGGCGTCGCCCGGCAGCCGGCCGGCCGACTCCCAGCCGGGGCGTTCCCAGCCCGCGTACAGCAGGGCGAGGGCGAGCAGGACGAGGGCGGCGAGCGGCAGGCGTCGTACGAAGCGCTCGTCGAGTTCCCGGTCGAGGCGTCTCTCGCTGCGGCCCCGGCGGCACACCACCCAGACCACGGCGACGGCGCAGGCCGCCAGGGCTGCCTCCAGGAGCAGACCCAGGGTGTTCAGTGTGGCGGGGCCGCCGGGCTCGCGGTCGTGGCGGGCGGCGGCGCTGGCGACCGCGGCGGCGACCGTGAGCAGTCCGGCGGCGGTGTGCGCGGCGCGCAGCCGGGCCACCAGCCGGCGTCCGTACCAGAAGCCGGGCCGGCCCAGCGCGGTCGGGCCGTCGCCGGCCTCGTCGGGTTCGGGGTCGCGGGCCGGCGGCTGCTGGGACTCGTAGTCGCTCCAGGTACGCCGGGACAGGTACCACAGCAGACCGGTCAGGGCGGTCGGGACGAAGGACGCCAGGGCGAGTCTGCGGCCGGGGCTGCTCCACCAGCCGCCGTCCGAGACGGTGGGCGAGAGGAAGCCCAGCCAGGAGTGCCGGTCGGCGCACGCGCGCGTGCCCGCGCACTGCCACGCCGCCAGGTCGAGGGCGACCTCGCAGGCCGCCGCGACGAGCAGCACCGTCAGGGTGAGCCCCGCGAGCCGCACCAAGAGGCCGTACAGGCGCACGGTGCGGCGGCGGCCCCGGGCGTGGGGGCGCATCCAGTGGGCGAGGTTGACGACCATGAACGGCAGCAGTAACAGCCACAGGGCGCGGGTGCCGTTGCCGGAGGTGAGGTTGCACCAGACGTAGGCCTCGGGCACCGGTCCGTCGCGGCGGCGGTCGTCCGGGCTGGTCTCCGCGTCGACGTCGTCGGCGCGCCGGAAGACGGCCGCGATGCCGTCGCCGGTGATCCGCACCGTGCGCGGATCGTCGAGCATCTCCTGCGGCGTGGTGCCGCCCACGCCGTGGACCAGGAGTTCCAGAGCGGTCCCGGTCTCACCGGGCCGCCGGGCGGGCTGGTCCGGCCCGCCGGTCGAGGCCTGTTCCTGCGCACGCTCCACTGATTCGCACTTCCCCCGTGACACGCCGTCGGCTCTGTCCGTGCGGGCACAAGGATCTCCACTTCCGCGGCGCCGCACACCTACTGTCACGGAATCTCCCCGATCCGTGACCCTGCGGAGAGCGACAGGTGACATACGCGCGGCGAGTGGTCGGTGGCGCCGCCGGCTCCGCGACATGCGAGGATGAGGCGTCCGCGCACCGGAGCCGGGGGAGAATGTCCTGGTTGGGGCAGGTGTGCTGGGCCTGACGGACGGCATTGAGGCGAAAGGACCGGAGCGTACGTGAGCGAGAATCAGAACCTCCTCGCGGAGCAGCGGCGATCCCTGATCCTCGACGAGGTCCGCCGCCGGGGCGGGGTCCGGGTCAACGAGCTGACGCGCAAGCTCGGCGTGTCGGACATGACGGTCCGCCGCGACCTCGACGCGCTCGCCCGTCAGGGCGTGCTGGAGAAGGTGCACGGCGGCGCGGTCCCGGTGGTCGAGGCGAGTACGCACGAACCGGGCTTCGAGGCCAAGTCGGGGCTGGAGCTGACCGCCAAGGAGGACATCGCGCGGGCCGCGGCCAAGCTGGTCGCACCGGGCGCGGCGATCGCCCTGTCCGGCGGCACGACGACATACGCGCTGGCGCAGCAGCTGCTGGACGTGCCGGACCTGACGGTGGTCACCAACTCGGTGCGGGTGGCCGACGTCTTCCACGCGGCGCAGCGCACCTCGGGTCCTCGGCAGGGCGCGGCGACGGTCGTGCTGACCGGCGGGGTGCGCACCCCGTCCGACTCGCTGGTGGGGCCCGTGGCCGACCAGGCGATCGCGGCGCTCCACTTCGACCTGCTGTTCCTCGGGGTGCACGGCATATCGGTCGAGGCCGGCCTGTCGACGCCGAACCTCGCGGAGGCGGAGACGAACCGGCGGCTCGTGCAGTCGGCCCGGCGGGTCGTGGTGGTCGCCGACCACACCAAGTGGGGCAAGGTCGGCCTGAGTTCGTTCGCCTCGCTGGAGCGGATCGACACGCTCGTGACGGACGCCGGCCTGCCGGACGAGGCACGCGGTGTGGTCGTGGAGCATCTGCGACGGCTGGTGGTGGCCGGGGAGCCCGAGGAGGACGGGGCAGACATCTGACGGGCCGCCAGCTAGTGACCTGAGTCAGAGATTCGTCGTTAGTCGGGCATGAGTCGTCCGGGTCCGAAGATTCCGCCGTTGTCGGTCACTGATGCCCAGCGGGCGGTGCTGGAAGGCTGGCTACGTCGACGTAGGACGGCTCAGGCTCTGGCCCAGCGGTCTCGGATCGTGCTGGAGTGCGCCGAGGGCCACTCGATCATGGAGGTGTCCCGTCGGCTGCAGATCGTTCCGGACACGGTCCGCACCTGGCGGCGTCGCTTCATCGAGCGGGGTCTGGACGGCTTGTGCGACGACCCCAGGCCCGGCGTCCCCCGGAAGATCACCGATGCCGACGTCGAGCGGGTCATCGTCAAGACGCTCGAGGAGACACCGAAGAACGCCACCCACTGGTCGACGAGGTCGATGGCCGCTGCCACGGGCATGTCCCAGTCGACGATCTCGCGGATCTGGCGGGCGTTTGCCCTGGCCCCGCACCGGTCGCAGACGTTCAAGCTGTCCACGGACCCGCTGTTCATCGACAAGGTCCGTGACGTCGTCGGTCTGTATCTCGATCCGCCGGAAAAGGCTTTGGTGCTCTGCGTGGACGAGAAGTCGCAGATCCAGGCCCTGGACCGGTCGCAGCCGGTTCTGCCGATGGTACCTGGCGTTCCCGAACGCCGCAGCCACGACTATGTCCGGGCCGGCACCACGACCCTCTTCGCCGCCCTGGAGGTCGCCACCGGCAAGGTCATCGGCTCCCTCCACCGCCGCCACCGGGCAGCGGAGTTCAAGAAGTTCCTCGCGAAGCTGGACAGGGAAGTCCCGGCTGATCTGCAGGTTCATCTGATCCTGGACAACTATGCGACTCACAAGACGCCCGACATCAAACGGTGGCTGCTGGCCCACCCGCGGTTCCGCCTGCACTTCACACCGACCAGCGCGTCCTGGCTGAACCTGGTCGAGCGGTGGTTCGCCGAGCTGACCCAGAAGAAGCTCAAGCGCGGCGTCCACCGCTCCGTCCAAGCCCTCGAACGCGACATCCGGGCCTGGCTCACCGACTGGAACGAGCACCCCAGACCGTTCGTCTGGACGAAGACCGCCGACGAAATCCTCGACAAAGTCGCCGCCTACTGCCGACGAATCTCTGACTCAGATCACTAGGGTGACGCTGCCGGTCATCGCCCGCTCCCCTGCAGGAGGGCTTCGTCCATGGCTCACCGCCTGCGCCCCGTGGGGCTCGACTTCGTCGGGATCGCGCCCGTACGGCACGTCTCCGAGCGGGAGATCTCCGCTCCGGTGGAGGCGGTCTACCGGGCCCTGGAGGACGTGCCCGGCTGGGCCGCGTGGTTTCCCCGGGTGACGGCCGCCCGGCCGATCGACGGCGGGAAGGGGCGCGACATCCGGCTCGTGGGAGGCGTCCGGTTCCGGGAGTCGATCATCGCGGCGGAGGCACCCGAGGTGTACGCCTATCGCGTCGACGTCACCAACGTGCCCGGGGTGCGCGCGATCGCCGAGGAGTGGCGGCTCGCCCCGGCCGGTACCGGGACCCGGGTGCGGTGGACGTTCGCGACCGACGGGACGGCTGCGTACCGGCTCGCCATGAAGCCGGTACGGGCGGCTCAGGCCAAGGCCTTCCGGGACGCGGTCACGGCGCTGGACCGGAGGCTGACGGCGTAGCGCCTCGCGCCAGGGGCCCGGCGTGTCGCCTCAGTCGGGCCAGACGCCCGTGTCCAGCAGCGAGTCGATCGCGGCCGTGTACGGCCCGATGTCCAGCCCCTGCGCGGCCAGCCAGGTGTCGGAGTAGTACTTGTCGAGATACCGGTCCCCCGGGTCGCACAGCAGCGTCACGACGCTCCCCTGCCGCCCCTCGGACACCATCTCCGCGACGATCTTCAGCGCGCTCCACAGGCCCGTGCCGGTCGAGCCGCCCGCCTTGCGGCCGATGGCGCGCTCCAGTGCCCGTACCGCGGCGACACTGGCCGCGTCGGGCACCTTCATCATCCGGTCGATCGCGCCGGGCACGAAGCTCGGTTCCATACGGGGCCGGCCGATGCCCTCGATCCGGGAGCCGCAGTCGCAGGTGACGTCCGGATCGCCGGTGGTCCAGCCCTCGAAGAAGCACGAGTTCTCGGGGTCGGCCACGCAGACGCGGGTGTCGTACTGCATGTAGTGGACGTAGCGCGCGAGGGTCGCCGAGGTGCCGCCGGTGCCCGCCGTGGCGACGATCCACGCCGGCTCGGGGAACCGCTCCCGGCGCAGCTGCCGGAAGATGGACTCGGCGATGTTGTTGTTGCCACGCCAGTCCGTGGCCCGTTCGGCGTAGGTGAACTGGTCCATGTAGTGGCCGCCGGTCTCGGCCGCGAGTCGGGCGGACTCCTCGTACATCGTGCGGGGGTCGTCCACGAAGTGGCACCGCCCGGCGTGGAACTCGATGAGGCGGATCTTCTCCGCGCTCGTCGTGCGCGGCATGACGGCGATGAAGGGCACGCCGATGAGCTTCGCGAAGTACGCCTCGGAGACGGCCGTCGAGCCGCTGGAGGCCTCGATCACCGGGCGGTCCGGCCGGATCCAGCCGTTGCAGAGGCCGTAGAGGAAGAGGGAGCGGGCGAGCCGGTGTTTGAGGCTGCCGGTGGGGTGGGTGGACTCGTCCTTCAGGTACAGGTCGATGCCCCACCGCTCGGGCAGGGGGAAGTGGAGGAGGTGCGTGTCGGCCGAGCGGTTGGCGTCGGCCTGGACTCTGCGGACGGCTTCTTTCAGCCATGCGCGGTAGGCGGTGTCGCTGTGGTCGACGTCGAGGGTGACGCCGGTCCGGGTCTGCTGGGGGGTGCTCACGAGCGGGCTCCTAACGCTGCGCGCCGACGACGCGTCGCGCGGCCGACACCCCGATCATAAGCACCTGGCGCACGCTTCTCACCTGCATAAACGCACCTTTGAGCCCCCCAAAGCGCCCCCTGGGGCAGAGCCGGTGCAAGGGGGCGCGCGGTCCAGGGGGCGCACTTGCGTGTGTGCTCCGGGCGCCCCCTGGAGAGGGGGTCTGCTGTACTGGTGCTCGGCGCCGGGCGGGGGCAGACTTCACCGCGGGACCGGGTCCCCGGACGGGGTACCGGCAAGGGGTACGACGCACCACCGGACAAGCCTCCGGACGGGGGCACACTGGATCAGGACACGAGCCTGTGCCGGGTACCGCGCAGCGGGCGGGCCGGTGCACCGACACGCACAAGGGGGCGGGTGGCATGGCGGAGCCGGAGTTCAGGGCCACGGGCGTGCGGATCGGGAAGCGGCTGCGTTCGCTCACCCGGGCCGGCCAGGTCCGGATCAGTGACGGCCGGCTCGAGCTGCTGACCAGTTACGGCAGTGAGATCGACAGCGCGCCGGTGCAGGCGGTGCGCGCCTCCAAGCCCTGGTTCGGCCCCGATGACCGGGCCACGGCGGATCTCAACGGCAACCGGTACCTGCTCACCCTGGGCGATCACGACCCCGCTCCGGGCGAACCCGGCCCGCCGGCCGCGCGGCGCTTCATCGAGGCCGTGCGCCGGGCGGCGGGGCGCGGCGGCTGAGAGGCCCGCGAGTTGCGGTCCCCCACCCCCTGCGTCACTCTGGTCTCACGTCACTCTGGGTTTACCGGCGATAACGCTGCGAACCAGCCCGCCGGCCACGACAGCGGGCGACAGCGTCACCAAGGCGCCCTGCTGGATCCGAACTCCGTGTTCTTCCGGACCTCACGTCGGGGAGTCGCAGCCGTGATCAGCTATCCAAGCAGGCACTGCACGGTGGAGCTCCAAGCCCTGCCGTCGCGGATCGGCCAGGTCCGCAGAATCGTCTCTGCGCAGTTGCGCTACTGGCATCTGGACGCTCTGATCGACCGGGCCTCGCTCGGGGTGACGGAGCTGCTGTCCAACGTCCACCGGCATGCCCAGCCCGACAAGACGTGCACCGTGGAGATGGAGCTGCTGCTCGACCGGCTCACGGTCTCGGTACGCGACCACGACCCGCGGATGCCCGTGGTGGAGGACCCTCAGGACATCGCGCCGCTGGCGACCTGCGGGCGCGGGCTCGCGATGGTGGCCGCCATGAGCGAGAGCTGGGGCGTCCGGCCGGACGGCGAGTCCGGCAAGGTCGTGTGGTTCACCCTTCCGACGGCCTCCCCCGCGGTGGCGGCGCCGTCGCGCCGGGCGCGGCACGTGGTCCAGGAGAAACCCGCGCGCAGGTTCGCGGAGGTCGGACACGCCGCCGACGGGCTGCGGCCCGAACATGCTCCCGCCCGGTCCGCCGTTGCCGGTTGACCGGGCGGTGACCACCGTTCGCCCGGGGGTCGCGCGGGCGGCCCCCCGGGTCACTCGGTGGCGATGGCCCGCAGCACGTCCAGGCGTGCCGCGCGCCGGGCCGGGCGCAGCCCCGCGAGGGCGCCGGCCGCGAGACCCACGAGGGCCACGACCGCGAGCTGCGCGGGCGGCATGGCGAAGGCGAAGTCGCTGTCGCTGCTGCCGTCCGAGGCCCTGACGAGGACCCAGCCGAGGAAGGCGCCGAGGGCGAGCCCGCCGGCCGTGCCGAAGGCGGCGACCAGGACCGACTCCCAGCGGACCATGGCCCGCAGCTGGGAGCGGGTCTGGCCGACGGCCCGCAGCAGGCCCAGTTCGCGGGTGCGTTCGTGGATCGCCAGGGTCAGGGTGTTGGCGATGCCGAGGAGCGCGATGACCACCGCGAGGGCGAGCAGGGCGTAGACCAGGGTGAGCATCATGTCGATGCCACCGGCCGAGGACTGCGCGTAGTCATCGCGCGTCTGGACCTCCGGGTTGCCGTACCGGGCGGCGGTCTTCTCCACCGCCGCCTTGCCCACGTCGCTGCTCACGCCGTCCTTGAACGTGACGGCGACGAGGGTGTCGGAGTCCTGGGTGCGGTGCGGCGCCCAGGCGGCGCGGGTGATGACGTAGTCGCCGGCGAGTTCGGACTGCCCGTAGACCGCACGGACGGTGAACGTCTCCTTCCTGCCGTCGGTGAAGGCGAGTTGCGCCTTCTCGCCGGTGGTGAGGTGCTGCCTGGCGGCTTCCTTCTCGGTGACGGCGATGCCGTCGGTGCCGAGGCCGCGCAGGGAGCCGTCGATCCTGCCGAGGTCGAAGGTGCGTTCCAGGGCGACCGGGTCGGTGACCGTGAGGGCCCGGCCCTCGCCGTCGACCTCGGCGACACCCCGGCCGAGTCCGACCGCCGTGTCCACCTCGGGCAGCTCCTGGATCGCGCCGGCCAGCCTCGGGCTCAGTCCGCTGCCGCCCGCGCCGAAGGACGGGGCACTGACGGCGACGTCGCCCGCGAAGGACCGGGACACGGTCTGGTCCATGGTGGCCTTCAGCGAGGCGCCGAACACCGTGAACAGCGACACGACCGCCACGCCGATCATCAGGGCACTGGCGGTGGCCGCGGTGCGCTTCGGGCTGCGCAGGGCGCCCTGCCGTGCCAGCGCGCCGGTGACACCGCGCAGCCGAGCGAGCGGGCTGCCGAGGATCCGGACGGCGGTGGCGGAGGCGACCGGGCCGAGCACCACGAACGCGACCAGGGCCAGCGCGGCGCCGGAACCCGCCAGCCAGACGGACGGTGACACGAGGACACCGGCCAGGGTGAGAGCGAGGGCCAGCGTGATCAGGCCCGTGCCGGTGACCGCCCGCAGGCGGGACGCGCCTGAGGTGTCGACGGCCGTCTCGCGCAGGGCGGCGAGCGGTGCGGTGCGGCCGGCGCGTACGGCGGGCAGCAGGGCGGAACCCAGGCAGACCACGATGCCGACGGCCAGCGGCAGCGCCAGGGACAGGCCCTTGACCACCAGGTCGCCCTCGGGGAACGGGAAACCGATGGCCGGGAACAGTGCCTGGAGTCCGGCCGCGATGCCGATGCCGCCCGCCAGGCCGGCCAGGGCCGCGGTCACGGCCACGGCGGTGGCCTCCACCAGGGTGGTGACGGTGACCTGGCGGCGGGAGGCTCCCAGCGCCCGCAACAGGGCGTTCTCGCGGGTGCGTTGGGCGACGACGATGGCGAAGGTGTTGTGGATGGAGAAGGTCGCCACCAGCAGGGCGATGCCGGAGAACACCAGCAGGAAGAGCGTGAAGATGCCCAGGAACTGGCTGGAGATCATCTCGTTGTTCTCCTCGGCCGACTCCTGGCCGGTGATCGCCTCGACGCCCTGGGGCAGGGCGGGGCTCAGCCGGTCGACGAGCTCCCGCTGGCTCACCCCGGGGCCGGCGCGCACCTGGATGCTCGCCGCCTCGCCGGGCCTGGCCGTGAGGTACTTCTCCGCGTCGGCCGCGGTCATCCCGGTGAAGGTCACCTGCGCCATGCCGTCCTCACCGGCGAAGGTGGCCAGACCGACGATGGTCACCCGGACCGGGTCGGGGGTGCGCAGGGTGGTCGTGTCGCCGATCTTCAGGCCGCCCTTCTCGGCGGTGCCGCGGTTGACGACGACCTCACCGGACTTCCGCGGGGCGCGCCCCTCGGCGAGCCGGTACGGGTTGAGCTGCGGGTCGGTGATCCAGTTGCCGGCGAGGGTGGGCGGGCCCTGGCCGCCGATCGGGTCGCCGTTCGCGGCCACGAGCTGCCCGGCGCCCTGGATGTTCGGCACCGCGGCAGCGACGCCCGGGACCTTCTCGACGGTCCTGACCAGGCCGGTGGAGACCGGCTGCCGTACGCCCTGGCTCTCGCCGGGCGTGGTGATGGCGTCGGCGCTGCGGACCACGGCGTCGGTGCCGCTGGTCGCCTTGCCGAACATCGAGTCGAAACCGGCGCGCAGCGTGTCGCCCATGACGAGCGTCCCGGCCAGGAACGCCACGCCCAGGAACACGGCGAGGAACGTACCGGCGAAGCGCCGCCGGTGGGCGCGCAGGGAGGACACACTCAGGCGGAAGGCGGCGTTCATGAGGGCACCTCGAAAGCCTTCATCCGGTCCAGGACCCGGTCGGCGGTCGGGGACTCCATACGGTCGACCAGGCGTCCGTCGGCGAGGAAGACGACCTCGTCGGCGTGCGCGGCGGCCACGGGGTCATGGGTGACCATGACGACCGTGCGCCGCGTCTGACGTACGGTGCGGCCGAGCAGGCCCAGCACCTCCTCGCCGGAGCGCGAGTCGAGGTTGCCGGTCGGCTCGTCGGCGAAGACGACGTCCGGCCGGCCGGCGAACGCCCGCGCCACGGCCACGCGTTGCTGCTGTCCGCCGGAGAGTTCGGCGGGCCGGTGGTGGAGCCGGTCACGCAGTCCGACGGCGTCGATCAGCGCGTCGATCCACTCGGGGTCGCCCCGGCCGCCCGCCAGGTCCAGGGGCAGCCTGATGTTCTCCTCGACGGTGAGGGTCGGCACCAGGTTGTACGCCTGGAACACGAAGCCCACGCGGTCGCGGCGCAGGAGCGTGAGGCGGTGGTCGTCGAGGCCGCCCAGGTCGGTGTCGCCGATGCGGGCGGTGCCCGAGGTGAGCGTGTCCAGGCCGGCCGCGCAGTGCATCAGGGTGGACTTGCCGGAGCCCGAGGGCCCCATGATCGCGGTGAAGCGGCCGGCCGGGAAGCTCACGGTCACGCCGTCGAGGGCGCGCACGGCGGTGTCGCCACCGCCGTACACCTTCACCGCGTCGACGACCCGGGCTGCGGGCCGCGTGGTCGTCGTGGCGGTCGTCGTGGTCATGCCGCACCGCCCTTGCGGCCGAACTCCTCGTTCAGCACGGACAGCCGGCGCCAGTACTCGTCCTCGTCGATCTCGCCGGAGGCGAAGCGGTGTCCGAGTACGGCGATGGGCGAGTCGTTCCCGGCCGGGGGCTGCCGCCAGGGGCCGCCGCGGCGACCGCGCCACACCGTGCGGCGCAGCAGCGCGATGCCGCCGCCGATGACCAGGGCCCAGATCACCGGGAAGAGCAGGATCCAGGGGCCGGGGCCGCCGTCACCGAAGTTCGCCAGGGTCTGCATGTCGTTCAACTCCTCGGACGCGTTGCTGCGATGTCCTGTCTGTCGCTTCCGAGCGTCGCCCCGTGAGGGGCCCCCGGTCGTCGTACGGCCAGCGGCAGTGCGCGTACCTCGCAGGGAGTAGACGAGCGTTGCCGGGCTGCTCCCCCCGGCCCTCGACTTCTGTACCTACTGGTATGTACAGTGCGGTCATGAGCACCTCGGAACGGCTGATCGAGTCCACGCGCGAGCTGCTGTGGGAGCGCGGCTACGTGGGAACGAGCCCCAAGGCGATCCTGGAGCACGCGGGCGCCGGGCAGGGCAGCATGTACCACCACTTCAAGGGCAAGCCCGACCTCGCACTGGCCGCGATCCGGCGGACCGCCGAGGAGATGCGGGCTACCGCCGCGGGAGTACTCGACGGCCCGGGAACGCCGTACGAGCGCATCGCGGCGTATCTGCGGCGCGAGCGGGACGTGCTGCGCGGCTGCCCGATCGGCCGGCTGGCCATGGACCCGGACGTGATCGCCAGCGCCGAGCTGCGCGCTCCGGTCGACGAGACGCTCGACTGGATCCGTGAACGGATCGCCGGGATCGTCGAAGAGGGCAAGGAGCAGGGTCAGTTCGCGCCCTCGCTGGACGGTGGAGAGATCGCCGCGGCGGTCGTCGCGACCGTCCAGGGCGGTTACGTCCTGGCCCGCGCCTCCGGCTCCCCGGCCGCGTTCGACGCGGGGGTGCGGGGGCTGCTGTCCCTGCTGGCACCCCGTCCCGCCTGAGGAGGGCCTGAATGCACGCCATGCAGTACGAGCTCACCCTGCCCGCCGACTACGACATGGGCGTCATCCGCGACCGGGTCGCCCGCCTGGGCCATCTGCTCGACGACTGGGACGGGCTCGGCTTCAAGGCCTATCTGGCGCGCGAGCGCGGCCTGCGCGGCTCGCCGGTGAACCAGTATGCGCCGTTCTACCTGTGGAACACCGTCGACGGCATGAACGCCTTCCTCTGGGGCGGCGGGTTCCAGGGGCTCAGTGACGACTTCGGGCGGCCGTCCGTACGGCAGTGGACGGGGCTCGCGTACGAGGAAGGGGCCGGGGTGCACGCGCGGTTCGCGGTACGGCGCCGCCAACCCGTCCCGGACTCCGGGCCGCCCGCCGGGGCGGCCAAGGACGCGGCGCGGGAGGCCCGGCGGCTGGCGGCGCAGGACGGGGCCCTGCTCGCCGCGGCGGCCGTCGACACGAGCCGCTGGGAGCTGGTGCACTTCTCCCTCTGGGAGCACGACACCCCGAAGGCCGAGGGCGACCTGTTCGAGGTGCTGCACCTGTCGGCACCGGGCCGGGACCGGCTGCCCCGGGGGCGCCGGTGGTGAGCGCGGTCCGCACGGTGCTGGGGGACGTGCCGCCCGCGGAACTGGGCGTGTGCGACGCCCACGACCAGCAGGGCGGCGGTGCCGTGGTGCAGTGGACGCCGTACGGGCTCGGGCGGCGGGCCGCCGATCTGCCGCCGCTGTCCCGGGAGACCGGGGTGCACGTGGTGGCGGCGACCGGGCTGCACCAGGCGGCATCGGGGCGTCGGGGGTGCGGGCGGGGCTCGTCAAGGTCGCGGGCGGTTTCCACGCCCTGGACGCGCACGCCCGCTGGACCATGACGGCGGCGGCCGAGGCGCATCACGCCACGGGCGTCACCATCGCCGTACATCTGGAGCTGGGCACCGGTGCGCTGGACGTACTGGACCTGCTGTGCGGCCAGTTGGGGGTGCCGCCGCAGCGCGTGGTGCTCGGGCACCTCAACCGCTCCCCGGATCTCGTGCTGCACCGGCAGGCCGCGGAGTCCGGCTGCTGTCTGGCCTTCGACGGCCCGTCGCACGCCCACCACGCCACGGACTGGCGGATGCCGGACGCCGTACGGGCCCTCGCCGACGCCGGGTTCGGCGACCGGCTGCTGCTGGGCGCGGACACCACGACGGCCGCCGCCCGCTCGGTGGGCGGCGGCCCCGGGATGCCGTATCTGCTGCGCCGGGTGCGCCCGCGGCTCGTCCGGGCGGTGGGCGAGGACCTGGTGGCGCGCGTCCTCACTCAGAACCCGGGCCGGGCGTTCGCGGCGGAGTGGCGCTGACGGCGTGGCCTGCCGGTCTCAGCCCGCGGCCTGGTCGTTGTCCTTCATCTCGCCCCAGCCGTGCCAGCGGTCGACCTCGATCCAGGCGCTGACCCGGGGCCGGACGCGGTTCGGGTAGGGCTTGCCGCCGTAGCGCCGGGAGAGCAGGTCGATGTCGGCCAGGTCCTCGTCGTCGTACATCTCGGTGACGCGGCCGATGAGGGTGATGTGGGTGTACCAGTTGTCGTCGGCGAGGACGGTGAGCGTCACGCGCGGGTCGCGGCGCAGATGCTTCAGGCGGACCCGGCCCGCGTCGAGGTTGATCAGCACCCGGCCGTCCTTCCACGCGTACCACGTGGCGGTGGAGACCGGTGTGCCGTCGGAGCGCAGCGTGGCCATGACGCACGGGTTGGGCCGGCCCAGCAGGGCTTCGGCCTCGGGCGGCAGCGGCGGCTTGGACATGGGGGAACCTCCCGGGTGATCAGGCGGACGGGTTTTCGTCGAAACTCGCGAAGTAGGCGGCGACCATGTCCTCGTCGCCGTGGCCCTGGGCGGCGGCACGCTCCATGCGGGCGGCGGCGGCTTCGGCCACGTCCAGGCGGATGCCGTGGTCCGTACCGGCCTCGACGATGAGCCGGGCGTCCTTGGCGGCGGTGGTGACCGCGAACTGGGGCGGTGTGAGGCGGTCTTCGAGGACCATGCCGGACTTGGCGTGCAGATAGCCCATGTCGAGCGGGCCGCCGGCGATGAGGTCGAGGAAACCGCGCGGGTCGACGCCGAGGGCCTTCGCCAGTGCCAGGGCCTCACCGGCGGCTGCCGTCACGGCGAGGACCCAGCTGTTGGCGACCAGCTTCAGCCGGGTGGCGCCGCCGGCCGCCCCGTCCTCGCCGGCCCACACGGTGCGGGCGCCGACGGCGTCGAAGACGGGCGTCACCGTGTCCCGGCCCTCGACGGGGCCGGCGGCGAGCACCGTGAGCTGCCCGGCCTCGGCGGGCTGGCGGGTGCCCAGGACGGGCGCGTCGTAGAAGACCAGGCCGTGCTCGCGGGCGAAGGCGGCGAGGTCGCCGATGGACTCGACGCCGGCGGTGGTGGACTGCACCCAGACGGCGCCCGGACGCAGTGCGGGGGCGGCCTCCCGCATCGTGTCCAGGGCGGCGGGGCCGTCGTAGAGCATGGTCAGGACGACGTCGGCCTCCCGGACCGCCTGCGCGGGGGTGTCGGCGATGTGCACGCCCACGGCGGCCAGCGGCTCGGCCTTGGCACGGGTGCGGTTCCAGGCGTGCACGGAGTGCCCGGCGCGTGCCAGGTTGCGGGCCATCGCGGCGCCCATGATGCCCGTGCCCAGGACGCTCACGGTGAGCTTGTCGGTCATGACGTCAACTTCCTCGTTCGTACGGTGCGGGCGAGCCGCCTGCGATCCAGCCTGCCCGCTCAGGCGCGAGCCTGCCCGGAAGCGGCGCGGCCAAGCCCTTCGAGCCGTGCCTGATGCCCGTCGGGCACCGGATTCGGGTCTGCCGGACCAGTGCGGCGGCGGGGCGGCCGACCCGGTCCTCGGAGATGCCATCCTTCGAGCGTGCCCCGCCATGCCACGGACCCTCAGGCCGAGGATCCACTGTCGATGACCAGGTCGGCGCCGACCACCGCACCGGCCGCGGGCGAGGCGAGATAGAGCACCGCGGCCGCCACTTCTTCGGCCTCCGCGACCCGGCCGAGCGGGTTCTCCGTCCTCATGCGCCGGGCACGGTCGGCCTCGGTCTCGCCGGGCCGCAGCGACATGGGAGCGGCCGAGGCACCGGGGCTGACCGCGTTGATACGGATGCCCTGGTGGATGTGGTCGAGTGCGGCGGCCCGGGTCAGCGCGGAGACCGCCGCCTTCGACGCGATGTACGCGGCGGCGTTGGGGATGCGCCGGTGTGCTCCCAGGTTGGAGGAGATATTGACGATGGTGCCACCACCGTTCTCCTTCATGTGCGCGATCTCGTGCTTCATGGCCAGCCAGACCCCGGTGACATTGGTCCGCAGCACCGCGTCCCAGTCCTTCTCGCTCACCTCTCCGACGGGCACGGTGCCGCGGAGTATCCCGGCGTTGTTGACCGCGATGTCCAGCCCGCCGAAGCGGGTAACGCTCTCGCACACAAGGTTGTGGAGCTGGTCGGAGTCGGTGACATCGGCGGTGACGGCGGTGGCCGTGCCGCCGACGGCCTCGATGAGACCGGCTGTCTCGTCCAGGGAGGCCGCGGTGCGCCCGGCGACGACCACGGATGCGCCCTCGGCGGCGAATGCGAGCGCCATCGCGCGGCCGAGGCCGGAGCCTGCGCCGGTGACGAGGACGGTCTTGCCGGTGAAGCGGTTCATTTCGATGACTCCCTTGAACGATGGGTTACTTGGTGCGGTGGGTCAGGAGGGCGACGGCGGCGAGAGCAACCCCGGTCGAGGCCAGGGAGGAGGCATCGCTGCCGAGCGTGAGCAGGATCGCGAACAGGACCGTCGGACCGGATTCCATCGCTGTGTTCAGCACGCCGCCCGCGAGTCCGGTCTGGTGCTGCGGCACCCCTTCCGTGGTGAGTACGGCGGCTCCTGCGAAGGCGGCCGCCGTGCCGGCCGGCAGCAGCACGAGGCCCGGCAACAGCCCATACCCGTACGGGATGTGTGCGTCGGTACCGGTGAGCGCGAGGAGGGCGAGCCCGGCCGCGCCGACGGCGAGCCCGGCGGCTGTGACGGTTCGCACCCCGTGCCGGCCGATGAGATGTCCTGCCGCGCGGCCCGAGACGATCAGCGCAACAGCGAACGGTACGAACGCCGCCGAGGTCTGCAGCGGTGACCAGTCGCGCACCTGCTGGAGGTGGAGTGAGAGGACCACGAAGGTCATCGAAGTCGCGCAGGCGCTCAGTGCGATGGCAGCGAGGGCGAGGACACGCCGCCGGTCGAGCAGGAAGCGGGGCGGCAGCAGTGGGTCGCGGGCGCGGCGCTCGGCATACCGGAACCCGACCAGCAGCGCGGCCCCGGCGAGCAGCGGTACGAGCACGTCGGCCGACGACCAGGGGCGGGTGTCGGTGACGACGAGCCCGTAACTGGCCAGGGTGATCCCGGTGGTGGCGAGAAGAGCACCCGGCAGGTCGAGAGTCCTTCCCCGGCTCGGCGTGGTGTCCGGCAGTAACCGGGGCGTGAGGGCGAGGGCCGCGAGGGCCACCACGAGCGGTACGGCGAAGGTACAACGCCAGGACGACAGCGCCGAGATGACGCCGGAGAGCAGGTTGCCCGCGGTCGCGCCGAGTACCGAAAGCCCGCCCCAGGTGGCCATCGCCCTGCTGTATGCGGCGGAGGAGGGCAAGGCGGTGCGCAGCACGGCCATGGCGGCGGGCGCGATCAGAGCCGCCCCCGCGCCCTGCGCGAAGCGCGCGGCGAGCAGCGTCCCGATGCCGGGGGCAAGCGGGGCGACGGCCAGAGCGGCGGCGAAGAGGACAAGGCCCGCGGTGAGGGCGCGCCGCCCGCCGTAGCGGTCGGCGAGGCGTCCGCCGAAGAGCAGCAGTCCGGCAAAGGTCAATCCATAGGCGGCGCTGAGCAGGATCAAGTCGGCGCGCTGCAGGCCGAATTCGCGCCCGATGGCGGGCAGCGGTACGGCGATCGAGGCAAGCGTGAAGATCAGCGTGGTCTGGACGCTGCCGAGGAGGACGAAGGCGCACCGCTGCTGTATGGCGGCAGCGCGGGCGGCGTTCGTGGCGGTCATGCTCCCCCTAATTCTTGACCGATCGGTTCAGTATCTGGGCAGGCTGAAGGAAGCCCGGTGCTGCGGCGGGTGTTGTTCAGTCCAGCAGGGCCAGCGCCTGCTCGGCCGCGTCCCGCACCCGGGCGGGGTCGTTCGACGCCTTGCCGACGACGCGCAGGCCCTGCAGCAGGACGAACAGCATGCGAGCCAGCGCGCGCGGATCACGGTCCTCGGGCAGCTCACCCTGAGCCTGGGCGCGTACGAGCGCGGAGTGCAGCGGGGTCTCGACGTGCTCCCAGCTGATCTCGACCCGGCGGGCCGCCGCGGGATCGTGCGGGGCCAACTCGGCTGCGGTATTGGTGACGAAGCAGCCGTTCAGCCGGCCTTCCGGGGATGCAGCCTCAGCGGCGAAGCGGCGCACCACCGCCCGCACCGCGGGCAGTGCGGGGCCCGGCTGGGACAGCTCGGCCAGGAGAAGCGGATCGCGCATCTCGGCGTACCGGTCCATGGCCTTCAGGTACAGCTCGTGCTTACTGCCGAAGGTCGCGTAGATGCTGGCGCGACCGATGCCGAGGTGCTCGACGAGGTCGCTCATCGACGTCGCTTCGTAGCCGCACCGCCAGAACAGCTCGATGGCCGACTGCAGTGCGGCGTCCGGATCGAATTCCTTGGTCCTGGCCACACCGAAAGACCATAGGCGTATCCAGAACGGTCGGTCAAATAAATGCGAGCGTGCGCCGGCCGGTGGTGTGCTGCCCGACGAGGTGGGCCTGCCTGCCGCCCTGGGGCGGTGCTGTCACTGATCACTTCGGCGGCCTGGCCAGACCGGGCGAGCTGTACGGCGGTGAGGCTGGTCGCGACCTCGCCGCCGTGGGAGGCGGCAGGAACGCCTCCTGTCGCGGCTGCGGCGCCCTTAGGTGAGCGCCCCGAGTGGGTCGTCCAGCACCGGCTGCCACGCCAGTTCCGCGGCGCCGACCAGGCTGTTGTGGTCGAGGGTGCACGGCAGGATGGGGACGCCGCCGCTCTGGCCCCACAGGCTGCGATCGGCGACGACGGCGCGGAGGCGGCCGGGGTCGGCGTCGAGGAGGGTGCGGTGCAGGCCGCCGAGGATGATGCGGTCCGGGTTGAGGATGTTGACCAGACCGGCGAGTCCGAGGCCGAGCCGGTCGATGAGGGTCTCGGTGGCGGTGCGCACACCCGGGTCGTCGTAGTGGTGGCGGACGAGGTCGATGGACTGCTGGAGCAGCGACACCTCGGGGCCGGGTTCGCGGCCCGCCGCCGTGAGGAAGGCCAGCGGGTCGGTCTCCACGTCCAGGCAGCCGCGGCTGCCGCAGTGGCAGGGGCGGCCCTCGGGGTGCACGGTGAGGTGGCCGACCTCCAGTGCGAGGCCCGAACTGCCCCGGTGGAGGCGGCCGTCGAGGACGAGCGCGCCGCCGACGCCCCGGTGGCCGGTGGCGACGCACAGCAGGTCGCGGGCGCCGCGTCCGGCGCCGTGCCGGTGCTCGGCGAGCGCGGCGAGGTTGACGTCGTTCGCGGCGAACGCGGGTCCGTCGAGGCCGGCCGCGCGCACCTGCTCGGCGAAGATGTCCCGGACGGGCGCGCCCGCGGGCCAGGCCAGGTGCAGCGGGTTGAGCGCCAGGCCCTCGGGCTCGGCGACCGCGGACGGTACGGCGAGTCCCGCGCCCACGCACCGGCGCCCGGTCTCCCGCAGCAGCTCGGCACCCGCCGTGACGACGGAGGCGAGCACCTTCGCCGGGTCGGCGTCGACGACCTCGCAGCCCGGCGCGGTGGCGACGATCCGGCCGCCCAGCCCGACCAGGGCGGCCCGGAACCCGTCGGCGTGCACCTGCGCGGCGAGCGCGACGGGCCCGTCCTCGGCGACGGCCAGCTTGTGCGAGGGCCGGCCCTGCGAGCCCGCTGCCGCGCCCGGCCGGGCGTCGACCCGGATCAGCCCGAGCGCCTCCAGTTCGGCGGCGACCGCTCCGGCCGTCGCCCGTGTCACCCCGAGTTCGGCGGTGAGCACGGCCCGGGTCGGCGCGCGTCCGGTGTGCACGAGCTCCAGCGCGGGTCCGAGGGCTGCGCGCCCCCGGTCCAGCCGCGTCCTCGAGGTGCTCCCATCCCCCGCCGGCCGGGGGTCAGCCTTCCCGCTCATGAGGGCGAGTCTCCCATGATCCGCAGGGCCGGGGGCCTACAGGCCGCTGACCCGGAGCGTGATGTTGAGCCGCCCGGTCAGGCCGAGACCGGGCGGTGCCGTGCCTGCGTGTACCCGGGGGACTGCGTGGTAGGCGAGGCGCGACGGGCCGCCGAAGACGAACAGGTCGCCGCTGCGCAGCTCGACGTCGGTCCAGGGCCGGGTGCGGGTCTCGGTGTTGCCGAAGCGGAACACGCAGGTGTCGCCGAGGCTCAGCGACACCACCGGCGCGTCCGATTTCTCGTCGCTGTCGCGGTGCATGCCCATCCGGGCGTCGGCGTCGTAGAAGTTGGTCAGGGCGATGTCGTAGGCCGGTGCCGGTCCGCCGAGTGTGTCACGGACCGCCCGGCGGCCCAGGTCGCCCAGCCACTCGGGGAACGGTTTCACCGGGGCGCCGTCGCCGTCGACGACCGTGTCGGCGTAGCCGTACGGGTACCAGTGCCGGCCGAGACAGACCTGCCGGGCGGTCATGGTGCCGCCGCCGGGGGTGCGGACCGTGCGCAGTCCGGCCGGTGGGCGCGCCCATGCGCGGCAGGCCTCCAGCAGCTCCCGCCGGCGCTCGGCGTCCAGCCAGTCCGGCACGTGCACCGCGCCGGGCGCCACCTGCGTACGGACCCTGGGGAACAGCTCGCCGTCCATGCCCTCTATGGTGCCGGACGGGGGCTGAGCTGCGGCTCGGCTAGCCTGGACGCACGATGAACGACCGTATGACGACGCCCTGGGGCGAGTTCGCGCTGACCCGTTTCCCCGAGGACCCGCGCGACAGGCTGCGTGCCTGGGACGCCTCCGACGAGTACCTGCTGAGGTATCTGGCGCAGGAGGGGGTCCCGCTGTCGGGCACGGTCGTGGTCGTCGGGGACCGCTGGGGTGCCCTGGTCACGGCGCTGGCGGAGCACCGGCCGGCGCAGATCACGGATTCCCATCTGACCCAGGAGGCGACCCGGGCCAATCTCGCGCGGCACGGTGTCGAGCCCGGCGCGGTCCGGCTGCTCACCACGCAGGAGCCGCCACCCGATCGCGTCGACGTGCTCCTCGTGCGGGTGCCGAAGAGCCTCGCGCTGCTGGAGGACCAGTTGCTGCGGCTGGCGCCGGCGGTGCACGCGGGGACGGTCGTCGTGGGCACGGGCATGGTGAAGGAGATCCACACCTCGACGCTGCGGCTGTTCGAGCGGATCCTCGGTCCGACCCGTACCTCGCTCGCCGAGAAGAAGGCCCGGCTGATCTTCTGCACACCGGATGCCGCGCTGGAGCCGCCCGCCAGTCCGTGGCCGTACGTCTACACGCTCCCGGACGGCATCGGACCGGCGTCGGGGCGCACGGTCGTGAACCACGCGGGTGTCTTCTGCGCCGAGCGGCTCGACATCGGCACCCGGTTCTTCCTGGAGCATCTGCCGAGCGGCGGGGACGGCCGGCGGGTGGTGGACCTGGGGTGCGGCAACGGCGTGGTCGGGACGGCGGTGGCGCTGGCCGATCCGGCGGCCGAGGTGCTGTTCGTGGACGAGTCGTTCCAGGCCGTGGCCTCGGCGGAGGCGACGTACAAGGCGAACGGGGTGCCGGGGCACGCCGAGTTCCGGGTCGGGGACGGGCTGGCGGGCGTGCCGTCCGGCAGTGTCGACCTGGTCCTCAACAATCCGCCGTTCCACTCCCACCAGGCGACGACGGACGCCACGGCCTGGCGGATGTTCACCGGGGCGCGGCGTGCGCTGCGGCCGGGCGGCGAGCTGTGGGTGATCGGCAACCGGCA
The DNA here is from genome assembly GCF_030816955.1 of Streptomyces africanus. NCBI lineage: Bacteria > Bacillati > Actinomycetota > Actinomycetes > Kitasatosporales > Streptomycetaceae > Streptomyces > Streptomyces africanus. Next base: position 765,147 of record NZ_JAUSYP010000001.1, read on the forward strand.
TCTGGGCTACCACGTCAAGCTGCGGAAGCTGTTCGGCAACAGCCGGCTGGTGGCGAGCGACCCGAAGTTCGTGGTGCTGAAGGCCGTCAAGCGGTAGCCGCGCAACGCGACGGGCGTTCGTGCCAGACGCCGCGGAGCAGGCGGGGATTTGTCAGACAGGCCCTAGGGTCTGGAGGGCCCTCGCCACCGTCCGGGTCATGGCCTCCCGGGCGACCGTCAGGTAGCCGCGCGGGTCGACCGTCTCGGGGCGGTCGGCGAGGAACTCCCGGATCGCGCCGGTCAGCGCGATGTTCAGGGCCGTGCCGATGTTGACCTTGGTGATGCCGCCCGCGACCGCCGCCGTGAGTTCGCCGTCCGGGACGCCGGAAGAGCCGTGGAGGACGAGCGGTACGTCCAGCGCGGCCGACAGTTGTCCGAGGAGGGCGTGGTCGAGGGTGGCGGTGCGGGTCGTCATGGCGTGGGCGCTGCCGATGGCGACGGCCAGGGCGTCCACGCCCGAGTCGGCGACGAAGGCCCGGGCCTCGTCGGGGTCGGTGCGTGCGCCCGGGGCGTGCGCGTCCAGCGGCGGTCTGCCGTTCTTGCCGCCGATCTGCCCCAACTCGGCCTCGATCCAGAGCCCTTGCGCGTGGGCCCAGTCGACGGCCACCCGGGTCGCGGCGAGGTTCTCCGCGTAGGGCAGCCGGGCCGCGTCGTACATCACGGAGCTGAAGCCGGCCTCCGCCGCCTGGTGCAGCAGGGTCTCGCTCTGCACGTGGTCGAGGTGCAACGCGACGGGTACGGCCGCCCGTTCCGCCGCTGCGACGGCCGCGCGGGCGAGCGGGAACAGCTGGCCGCCGTGGAACTTGACCGCGTTCTCACTGACCTGGAGCACGACGGGGGCGGGCACGGACTCGGCGCCCGCGATGACGGCCTCGACGTGTTCGAGGGTGATGACGTTGAAGGAGGCGACGGCCGAACGGGCCGCGGCTGCGCGGGTGATGAGCTCGCCGGTGGTGGTGAGGGGCACGGTGCCTCCAGGGTCAGTGGGCGAGGATCACCGAGCGGGTGAGATGGCGGGGCCGGTCCGGGTCGAGGCCGCGGGCCGCGGCGACGGCGACCGCGAGGCGCTGGGCCCGGACGAGTTCGGCCAGGGGGTCGAGCCGGCCCTCGATCCACAACCCGCCGGTGGAGCGCACTTGTTCGGCCAGCCCGGTGGGTGCCTCGCCGAACATCCAGGTCGCGGTGCCGCGCGTGGTGACGCTGATGGGCCCGTGCCGGTACTCCATCGCCGGGTAGGCCTCCGCCCAGGACAGCGCCGCCTCGCGCATCTTCAGCCCGGCCTCATTGGCCAGGCCGACGGTCCAGCCGCGTCCCAGGAAGGTGAACTGGGCGCAGCCGGCCAGGCCTTCGGGCAGGGGCTCCGTCAGGGCGGTGCGCGCGTCGGTGACGGCGGTGTCGGGGTGCAGGCCGAAGTGGGCGCGGAGGAGGGTGAGGGCCGTGGTGGCGAACCGGGTCTGCACGACGGAGCGTTCGTCCGCGAAGTCGAGGACGGCGAGCCGGTCGGCCGCCGTCCGCACGGGCGTGTTCGGGTCGGCCGTGATGGCGGTGGTGCGGGTGCGGCCCTGCAGCCTGCCGAGCAGATCGAGGATCTCGGTCGTGCTGCCGGAGCGGGTGAGGGCGACGACCCGGTCGTAGGCGCGGCCGTACGGGAACTCCGAGGCGGCGAACGCGTCGGTCTCGCCCTGGCCCGCGCCCTCGCGCAGGGCGGCGGCCGCCTGCGCCATGAAGTACGAGGTGCCGCAGCCGACGATCGCGACCCGCTCCCCCGGCACCGGCAGCATCTCCGCGTGGTCGGCCGCCTGTGACGCGGCGCGTGTCCAGCACGCGGGCTGGCTGGTGAGCTCGTGCTCGACATGCGTCATGCCGCACCTTCCCTCTGATTGTTCCTGCAAGATATCGCCATCTTTCGAGCAGTATCAAGCATCAGGGCCGGATCGGGTGAGGGTCAGCGGGCCTGCGCCCGGTGTGACCTTCGTTCCCCGCCCTTACGTCCTAGGCTGGGGCTGAGGCGTGTACCGGCCAGGGAGGCGGTCATGGGCGGACCAGCGCACGACCCCGACGTGCCGGGCGGCCGGCGGTATCTGCCGATCGCCGAGCACGGGCTGATCGGCGACCTGCGCAGTGTGGCCCTGGTGGGGACCGACGGCACGATCGACTGGTACTGCTGCCCGGCCTTCGACGCGCCCAGCGTGTTCGCCTCGATCCTGGACGCGGAGCGCGGCGGCTGCTTCGAACTGGCGGCGGCGGTGCCGGCGCGGACCAAGCAGTTCTACTTCCCCGACACCAACGTCCTGATCACCCGGTTCTTCACCGAGGACGGCGTCGGCGAAGTGCAGGACTTCATGCCGCTCGACGGTGAGTCGGCCGAGGCGGAGCGGCACCGGCTGATCCGCCGGGTGGTGTGCGTACGCGGTTCGATCCCGTTCCGTACCCGCGTCGCTCCCCGGTTCCACTACGGCACCCGGCCGCACACCGTCCGGCTGGCCGGTGAGACGGCGCTCTTCGAGGCCGAGGGGCTGGCGCTCGCGCTGACCGCGACCGTGCCGCTGGAGACGGACGGGCCGGACGTACGCGGGGACTTCAAGCTCTCCGAGGGCGAGTCGGCGGTGTTCGCGCTGGACAAGGTGGGCGGCCGCGTCCTGCCCCGCCGATGTGCGCACACGGAGGCGGAGGAGCAGTTCGCGGCGACGGTCGCGTACTGGCGGCGCTGGCTGGCGGCGTCCAAGTACCGGGGCCGCTGGCGGGAGATGGTGCACCGCTCGGCGCTGACGCTGAAGCTGCTCACCTACGCGCCGACCGGGGCGATCGTGGCCGCGCCGACGACGAGTCTGCCCGAGCAGCTCAGCGGCGAACGCAACTGGGACTACCGCTACGTGTGGGTGCGCGACGCGGCCTTCTGCGTCTACGCCCTGCTGCGGCTGGGCTTCACCGGTGAGGCCGAGGCGTTCATGGACTTCGTGTCCCGGCACATCAGCCCGGGCGACAGCAAGCCCTCCGGCCCCTTGCAGATCATGTACGGCATCGACGGGCGCAGCGAACTGCCCGAGACGACACTCGACCACCTGGAAGGCCACCAGGGCTCCGCGCCGGTACGGGTCGGCAACGCGGCGGCCGACCAGCTCCAGCTCGACATCTACGGCGCGCTGATCGACTCCATCTACCTCTTCGACAAGTGGGCCAAGCCCATCTCCAGCGACCAGTGGGACGATCTGTGCGCGCTGGTGGACTGGGTGTGCGAGAACTGGGACCAGGCCGACGAGGGGATCTGGGAGACGCGGGGCGGGCGCAAGTACTTCCTGTACTCGCGGCTGATGTGCTGGGTGGCGATCGAGCGGGCCATCCGGATGGCCCTCCGGCGCAGCCTGCCCGCAGACCTGCTGCGCTGGCGGGAGTGCCGCGACACGATCTACCGGCGGATCATGAGCCGGGGCTGGTCCGAGACGCGCCGGGCCTTCGTCCAGCACGAGGACAGCGACGTGCTGGACGCGGCCGTGCTGATGATGCCGCTGACGAAGTTCATCGCCCCGACCGATCCGAAGTGGCTGTCGACGCTGGACGCGCTCACCGAGGAGCTGGTCTCCGACTCGCTGGTCTACCGCTACGACCCGCAGGCCAGTCCGGACGGGCTGCGCGGCGACGAGGGCACGTTCTCCATCTGCTCGTTCTGGTACGTCGAGGCCCTGGTGCACGCGGGCCGGATCGACGAGGCGCGTCTCGCCTTCGAGAAGATGCTGACGTACGCCAACCACCTCGGCCTGTACGCCGAGGAGATCAGCCGCACCGGGGAGCAGCAGGGCAACTTCCCGCAGGCGTTCACACATCTCGCGCTGATCAGCGCCGCCTTCAATCTGGACCGGGCGCTCGGCTGAGGTTCAGTGCCCGTGGCCGTCGTCCGCACGCCCCTCCGGGGTACCGGATCCGGCCGCCGCTCCTCCGGTCCTGACGGTGAACGCCGCCGTGTGGACCTTTCCGTCGTGCTTGAAGTCGAGGAACAGGCGGTAGGAACCGGCACTGGGGGCCGTGGCCGTGAAGGAGATGTCCGGGCCGGGCCTGGTCTTTCCGTCGCCGGGTTCGCCGTTCGGGTGGACGTGGAGGTAGGCGAGGTCGCCGGAGCGCAGGGCGACGAGGTGGCCGTACGCGCCGAGGTAGGGCTGGAGGTCGGTGACGGGCCGGCCGGCGCGGGAGACCTTCAGCTTCAGTTCGCTCGCCGTGCCGGGCCGCAGGGCGCCGGACAGCTTCACTTCGTAGCCGTTGGTCCTGGCCGTGGTGGCCGGTGCGGGCAGTTCCTTCGGCCGGTACGGGCCGGAGGCGGCGAGGTCCGCGCCGAGGGTGAGGTTCCGGGCGTCCTTCCTGGCCGGGGTGAAGTCGGCGAAGACGCGGTAGCCGCCCGCGCGTGGCAGGTCGACGGGGGTGCTCCAGGTGCCGTCGGCGGCTCGGGTGGGGTGCAGATGGCGGTAGGTGACCAGGTCGCGTGAGGCCACGATGAGGTGGAGTTCCTTGTCGTGCTCGCGCTGATAGGCGGTGACGGCGCGACCCCCGCCGTCCCTGACCGTGAAGCGCAGGTCGGTCCGCCGACCGGCGGTGACGCTCGGGGTCTCCAGGTCGAGGGTGTAGCCGTCCTCGGAGATCTGGAGCCCACCGGCCGGGGGCGTGTCGTGCCCGGTGTGGCCGCCGGCCTGCTCGGTCGGGGGTGCGGGCCGGGTGTGCTCGTCCTTGTGTTGCGGCGGGCTGTCGTCGACGACGGGGCCGATGCCCTGGCCAACGCCGTAGGCCGTGCCGAAGGTCGCTGCCAGGACGGCGGCGAAGGTCGTGATCTTCAGTCCGGTGTTCATGGCCTGCATCTCCTTCAGAACCGGGGGCTCCCGCTCCTGCGCGGGGCCTTCATGCACTTCACCATACCCCTGGGGGGTACCAAGTCAAGCAGCGCTCCCGCTTGCATCTCATACCCCTCGGGGGTATACCTGAATCCGGCGGGAGAGATACCCCCGCCCCGTATCCGAGACATCACGACCGTACCCAGGAGGCACGCCATGACCGCCACCACCTACGCCGTCTCCGGAATGTCCTGCGGCCACTGCAAGGCCACGCTGACCAAGGCCATCGGCGAGCTGGACGGCGTCAGCGCCGTCGAGGTCGATCTCGACGCCGGGCACGTCACCGTCACCAGTGCCGCCGAGCCCGACGACGCCCTGATCGCCGAGACCGTCGACGAGGCCGGCTACGAGCTGACCGGGCGGGTGTGAGCCATGACCATCGACACGACCGGTACCGGCGCCGAAGTGGAACTCGCCATCGGCGGCATGACCTGCGCCTCCTGCGCGGCGCGCATCGAGAAGAAGCTCAACCGCATGGACGGGGTCACCGCCACCGTCAACTACGCGACGGAGAAGGCGAAGGTCAGCTACAGCGGTGACGTCTCCGTCGGCGACCTGATCGCCACCGTCGAGGCGACCGGGTACACCGCCCAGGAGCCCGCTCCGCCCGCCGGGCGGGAGGAGCCGGCCGAGGAGCCCGACGAACTGCGGCCGCTGCGGCAGCGGGTGGTCACGGCCGCGGTGCTGGCGGTGCCCGTCGTGGCCATGGCCATGATCCCGGCCCTGCAGTTCGAGTACTGGCAGTGGCTGTCGCTCACGCTGGCGGCGCCCGTGGTGACGTACGCGGCGTGGCCCTTCCACAAGGCGGCGTTCACCAACGCGCGGCACGGCGCCGCCACCATGGACACGCTGATCTCGGTGGGCACCTCGGCCGCGTTCCTGTGGTCGCTGTGGGCCCTGTTCTTCGGCACCGCGGGCACGCCGGGCATGACGCACCCCTTCGAGCTGACCATCGAGCGCACGGACGGCGCCGGGAACATCTACCTGGAGGCCGCCGCGGGCGTGACCGCCTTCATCCTGGCCGGCCGCTACTTCGAGGCCCGTGCCAAGCGCAAGGCGGGCGCGGCACTGCGCGCACTGCTGGAGCTGGGCGCGAAGGACGTCACCGTGCTGCGTGACGGTGGCCGCGAACAGACCGTGCCGGTGGGCGAGTTGCGGGTCGGGGACCGTTTCCTGGTCCGGCCCGGCGAGAAGATCGCGACCGACGGGACGGTGGTCGAGGGCTCGTCCGCCGTGGACGCCTCGATGCTCACCGGCGAGTCCGTGCCGGTGGAGGTGGGCGCCGGGGACCCGGTCACGGGCGCCACGATCAACGTCGGCGGGCGGCTCGTGGTGCGCGCCACGCGGGTCGGTGCCGACACCCAGCTGGCCCGGATGGCCCGGCTGGTGGAGGACGCGCAGAACGGCAAGGCCGCCGCGCAGCGGCTCGCGGACCGGATCTCCGCCGTGTTCGTGCCGGTGGTGATCGCTCTGGCGCTGGGCACGCTGGGCTTCTGGCTCGGCAACGGATCCGGGCTGACGGCCGCGTTCACCGCCGCGGTCGCCGTCCTCGTCATCGCCTGCCCGTGCGCCCTGGGTCTGGCGACGCCGACCGCGCTGATGGTCGGCACCGGGCGTGGCGCGCAGCTCGGCATCCTCATCAAGGGCCCGGAGGTCCTGGAGTCCACGCGCCGGGTCGACACCGTCGTCCTCGACAAGACCGGCACCGTCACCACCGGCCGGATGACCCTGCTGGCCGTGCACACCTCCGACGGCACCGACGAGGCCGAGGTACTGCGGCTGGCCGGGGCGCTGGAGCACTCCTCCGAGCACCCGATCGCCCGGGCCGTCGCCGACGGTGCGCTGGCGAAGCTGGGCGCGCTGCCCACGCCGGAGGACTTCGCCAACGTGCCCGGACTCGGCGTCCAGGGCGTCGTCGAGGGCCACGCGGTGCTCGTCGGGCGGGAGAGGCTGCTGGCCGACTGGGCGATGGAGCTGCCGGAGGGACTGGCCCGGGCCCGGGCGGCGGCCGAGGACGCCGGGCGCACCGCCATCGCGGTCGCCTGGGACGGCGAGGCACGCGCGGTGCTGGAGGTCGCCGACGCGGTGAAGGAGACCAGCCCCGAGGCGATCCGGCGCCTGCGCGCCCTCGGACTGACCCCGATCCTGCTGACCGGGGACAACGAGGCGGTGGCCCGGTCCGTCGCCCGCGAGGCCGGCATCGCGCCGGAGCACGTCGTCGCCGAGGTGCTCCCGCAGGACAAGGTCGAGGTCGTCAAGCGGCTCCAGGCCGAGGGCCGTTCGGTCGCCATGGTCGGCGACGGCGTCAACGACGCGGCGGCCCTCGCCCAGGCCGATCTCGGTCTGGCCATGGGCACCGGCACGGACGCCGCGATCGAGGCCGGCGACCTGACCCTCGTGCGGGGCGATCTGCGGGCCGCGGCGGACGCCATCCGGCTCGCCCGCCGCACCCTCGGCACCATCCGCTCCAACCTGTTCTGGGCGTTCGCCTACAACGTGGCGGCCCTGCCGCTGGCCGCGGCCGGTCTGCTCACGCCGATGATCGCCGGGGCGGCCATGGCCTTCTCCTCGGTCTTCGTGGTGGGCAACTCGCTGCGGCTGCGCACGTTCCGCGCCGCCGGCTGAAACGGTGGCGGATCAGCGGCGGTGCCACACCAGCGTGTGCCGCCAGAACAGGCGGCGGCGCAACCGGACGCCGGGCAGGACGGACCGGGCCTCGCGGACGATCTCCGGGAAGGTCCGGTCCGCCGGACGCGTGCGGGCCGTCATGGAGACGGGGCGAGGCACCGGGCGGCCCCGGGTCTTGAGCAGGGCCATGACGATGTTGAGCGGGACGGAGGCGAGCGAGAGCAGGCGGTCGACGGGCGTGAGCTCCCGGGCGACACCGACGATCACCAGGGTGCCGCCAGGGGCGAGGCGGTCACGGAAAGCCTCCAGGGCCTCGGTGAACGGCAGGTGGTGGAGCGCGGCGACGCAGGTGACGACGTCGTACGGACCGGCGGGCAGCCCGGCCGGCGCGTCGGCCACCGTGTACGTCACCGGGACCGCTGTGGGGGTCAGCTCCCTCGCCCGGGCGATGATCGCCGGGTCGGCGTCGACCCCGTGCACCCGCTCCGCCCGGCCGGCCAGCAGCCGGGCGAGATCGCCGCTGCCGCACCCCACGTCCAGGGCGCTCCCGACCCGCCCGGGGAGCTGCCGCAGGATCCAGCGGTGGAAGTGGGCGTTGTGATCCCAGGGACGGGCGGCGTGGAAACGGTCGAGTGCGCGCAGAACCCGGCGTGGCAGGGGCATCATGCCCACAGTTCAGCAGACGGGTTCAGTCGCCCTGCGTGGGCACTCGGGAGGTACCGGCTCGCAGGGGCGCCGAGCGTGCGCCGGGCGTGAGCCGGTACCTTGCTGGGGAAGGCCACTGCGGGGAGAAGCACATGACCGATCCGACGACCACAGACGAGGACGCCCTTCGTCCGCTCCCGCCGGACGGGAGGCCCTCGGGCGGGCCCCGCCGGCTCCTGGGCGCCGTCATGGGCGATCTCAGGGCCGTGGACGGCGCGCTGTACGCGGCGGTGGCCGCCACTCCCACGCCCACGCTCGACCGGACGCTGCGCCATCTGTCGCATGCGGCCGACCACTCCAAGATCTCGTTCGCCATCGCCGCGGCCCTGGCGCTGGGCGGGAAGCGGCCGAGGAGGGCCGCGCTCGCCGGCGTCGGGGCGATCGCCGTGGCCTCGGCCTCCGCCAATCTGCTCGGCAAGCGCCTGGTGCGCCGGGCCCGGCCGGACCGGGAGGCGGCCCGGGTGACCGTGGACCGGCACGTTCCGATGCCGACGTCGGCCTCGTTCCCGTCCGGGCACACGGCGTCGGCGGTCGCGTTCGCCACCGCCGTCGGCGTGGTCCTGCCGCCCGCCGCGGTGCCGCTCGGGGCGCTGGCGAGCGCCGTCGGCTACTCCCGTATCCACACGGGCGTGCACTACCCGGGCGACGTGGCCGCGGGCGCGGTCCTCGGCATCGCGAGCGCCGCGGCAGCCCTGGCGGCGGCAGCGGCGACCCCGTCGGAGCGGACGCAGGCGCTCCTCACGGCGGCCCGCTCGTGGCCGCGGACCGGCATCGGCGCCACCGCACGGCGGTAAGGCCGCGGGCCCGCTCAACGGCCTCGCGAGCGCCGCAGCGGCACTGGCGGCGGCGGCCACTCCCTCCAGAGCAGACGCAGGCCCTCCTCACCCCGGCCGCTCCCGGCCGCGGACCAACATCACCGCCATACGGCGGTGAGGCCACGGGCCCGCTCAACGGCCTCGCGAACACCGCAGTGACCCTAGCGGCGGCGGCCACTCCGTCCAGAGCGGACGCAGGCCCTCACCCCGGCCGCTCCCGGCCGCGGACCAACATCGCCGCCGCCACACGACAGTGAAGCCACAAGCCCGCTCAACGGCATCGCGAGCGCCGCAGCCGCACTGGCGGCAGCGGCCACCCCGCCGGAGCGGACGCAGGCCCTCCTCACGGCCGGCCGCTCGTGGCCGCGGATCGGCATCGCCGCCGTCGTGCGGCAGGGAAGCCACGGGTTCGTTCATCGGCCCCTCGGCTCCCGGCTATTCCAGGAGAACAGCAGCCGACCGGCGTACGTCGACGGCGGTGAGCGCCAAGGCCAGCGGTCCCGGGGCCAGGAAGGCCAGGGGCAGCAGCATCCAGGCGCACAGCGCGGCCGTCGCCACGGCGAGCAGGACCAGTCCGCTGCCGCCCGCGTCCGCCACGGCGTCCCGGGCGGCCCCGCGCACCGCCGCACGCCAGTCGGTGAGCGACTCGGGGCGGGCGCAGGCCCGCAGGCCGACGACCGCCGCGCAGGCGCCGATGGCGGCGGCGATCACCGCGAACAGTGGCGCCCCGGGCAACCCGGCCCCGGCCAGCGCCAGGTCGGCCGCGAGCAGCAGCAGCCCCGCCAGGGCGACGGCCCCCGCCAGCAGGTCACCGGGCCGCAGCCGTTGCCGCAGCAGGACGAAGTACCTTCCGGCCGTGACGGGCCGGTCCTGTCCGGCACCGCGCAGTACGGCGCACGCGGTCGAGAGCGCGGCCGGTGCCGTCACCAGCGGCAGGCAGGCCACCGACGTGGCGAGGCCGACGCTCAGCACGTCCGCGAACAGCGTCATGCGCGGCCCGAACACCTCGCCGGCCTCACGTGTCCGCATCCCGCTCACCCCTTCAGTCCGGAGCTGGCCATGCCCTCCACCAGGAACCGCTGGAAGGCGAGGAAGAACAGCACGATCGGGAGCAGCGCGATCACCGACATCGCGAACATCGGCCCGAAGGCGGAGGTGCTGGAGGCGTCCACGAAGGAGCGCAGCGCGAGGGTCAGCGTGAACTTGTCCGGGTCGAACAGGTAGATGAGCTGGGTGAAGAAGTCGTTCCAGGTCCAGATGAAGGTGAAGATGGCGGTGGTGATCAGGGCCGGCCGGGTGAGCGGCAGCACGACCTGGAAGAAGCTGCGGAAGGGTCCGCAGCCGTCGATCCGGGCCGCCTCCTCCAGTTCGCGCGGCAGGCCGCGCATGAACTGCACGATGAGGAAGACGAAGAACGCCTCGGTGGCGAGGAACTTCGGCAGGATCAGCGGCCAGTAGGTGTTCACCAGGCCCAACTGGTTGAAGATGATGTACTGCGGGATCAGCACCGCGTGGTGCGGCAGCATGATCGTGGCGATCATGAAGGCGAACAGCGGTCCGCGCAGCCGGAACCTGAGGCGGGCGAAGGCGTAGGCGGCGAGCGAGCAGCTGATGACGTTGCCGAGGACCGCACCGCCCGCGATCAGCAGGGAGTTGCCGAGCAGCCGCCAGATGGAGACCTCGTTGACGCCCTCCATGGCGGTGGAGTAGTTCGACCACTCCAGGTGGCTGGGCAGCAGGTTCAGACTCGCGATGACCTCGTCGGCGGGCTTGAGCGAGGTGGCCAGCAGCCACGCCAGCGGGTACAGCATGACCAGCAGCGCGGCCAGGCAGCCCAGGTGGACGGCGACCCGCCCCCAGCGGACGGGCTTGTGGGAAACGGCGGTCGAGGTCATCGGTCCCCCTCGGAGGCGTAGAAGACCCAGGAGCGCGAGGTGCGGAACAGCACCGCCGTGACCACTCCGATCACGAGGAGCAGCACCCAGGCCATGGCGGAGGCGTAGCCCATGTGGGAGGCGACGAAGCCGCGGTCGTAGAGGTACATGGTGTAGACGAGGGTCGAGTCGGCCGGTCCGCCCTTGCCCGCGCTGACCGCGAAGGCGGGCGTGAACACCTGGAAGGCCTGGATGGTCTGCAGGACCAGGTTGAAGAAGAGCACCGGGGACAGCATCGGCACGGTGACGGACACGAACTGCCGCCATTTCCCGGCCCCGTCGACCGCCGCCGCCTCGTACAGCTCGGCGGGGATCTGCTGGAGACCGGCCAGGAAGATGACCATCGGCGCGCCGAACTGCCACACCGTCAGCAGCGCGACGGCGAGCAGCGACCAGCCGGGCTTGTTGACCCAGCCGCCGGTGCCGAGCAGGTTGTCCACCGTGCCGCCGTCGTTGAAGACGGCCCGCCAGACCAGGGCGATGGACATCGACGCGCCGAGCAGCGAGGGTGCGTAGAAGGCGGAGCGGTAGAAGGCCTTGCCGCGTTTCATGCCCTTCAGGGCGAGCGCGACGACCAGGGCGAGGGCCAGTTGCAGGGGCACGGCGATGACGACGTACGTCACCGTCGTCACGACCGAGCGCCAGTAGCGCGGGTCCTCGGTGAACATCTGCACGTAGTTGCGCAGGCCCACCCACTTCGGCGGGTTGAACAGGTCGTAGTCGGTGAACGACAGGTACAGCGACACGGCCATCGGCAGCAGGGTCAGGACGATCGCGCCGAGGACCCAGGGCGAGAGGAACACCCAGGCGGCGCCCTCGCGTTCGCGCTCGGGGCGGCGCTTCGGGGCGGTGGCGGGGACGTGTTCGGTCTCCGTGGGGATCGCGGTGGTGGTCATGACCTCAGCTCCGCCTTCGCCTCGGTGACGTAGTTCTCGGCCGCCTCGCGGGGCGACATGCGCGCGTAGGACACCTGGTCGTAGTCGCGCTGGAAGGTGCTCTGGAGGGCGTTGTCGCCCGAGGGCGGTGCCTGGGGCGGGTCCTTGAGCTTGCCCTCCAGGGACGCTTGGAAGTCGGCGATGGTCTTGTCGAAGTCCTTGAGCTGCGGGCCGATCTCGTCCCGGACGGTCTCGTTGACGGGGATGCCGCGGCTCGCGCCGAGGATCTGCGCGGCCTGGCGGTCGTTGACCAGGAAGTCGACGAGCTGTGCGGCCTCCTTCGGATGGGCGGTGTTCGCGGAGACTCCGACGAACATGGACGGCTTGAAGTACTGGCCGGGTGTGCCGTCCTCGCCGGACGGCATGGGGGCGAGGGCGACGCCGCCCTTGACGAGGGCGAGGAAGCCGCTGGCCGGGGCGTCCCAGTTGGCGTCGGTGACGGATGTGCCGCGTCCCAGCGGGGTGTTCTCGACGGAGCCGTCGAGCTGGGTGGTCTGCTCGGCGGGCGAGACGGCGCCCTCGCGGCGCAGCTTGTCGGTGAAGGTCCACCAGCGGGTGAGGTCGTCGGCGCTGAAGCCGAGCCGGCCGTCCTCGGTGTAGAGGACCTTGCCCTGCCCGCGCAGCCAGACCTCGAAGGCATCCTCGCTCTGGCCGGGGTCGGTCGCCCCGGGCTTGCCGGTCTTCTTCGCCAGGGCGCGCATGGTGTCGGCCCACTGGCTCCAGGTCCAGCTCTTGCCGGGGAGGGGCACGCCCGACTTCTTCCAGGTCCCGACGTCGTAGGCGACGGTCTCGGTGCCGCGGCCCTGCGGGATCGCGTACTGGGCGTCGTCCACGCGGCCGGTGGCGAGCAGCCCCTGGTCGATCTCGGAGGTGCGCAGGACGGCTTTCTGCTTCGCCAGGTCGAGCAGGACACCGCCGGAGGCGTACTGGTCGATCTGGCGGTAGTCCAGCTGCATCACGTCCGGCGCGTCACCGCCGGCGGCCTGGGTGGCGAGCTTCTGTTTGTAGGCGTCGTAGCCGGAGAACGACGTCGTCACGTCGACGTTCGGATGCTGTTTCTCGAACAGCGCGACGGCCTGCTCGGTGCGTTCCGCGCGGTCGGGGTTGCCCCACCACGTGTAGCGCAGCACGACCTTGCCGCCGCCGGCCGATTCCCCGGATCCTCCGCAGCCCGCCAGCACGGCACACAGTGCCAGTGCGGCGGCCGACGCGCAGAACCCCTTTGTCCTGTGTCGCGGCATGCCGAGGTCACCTCTTCCTTTCCTCGGACTTTCTGTCGGCCCCCCTCACCCCCCTGCTGCGTTACTCGCTCTGGTACGGCAGCGTCGTCCCGGGCAGGTTGTACTCGTCCCGCCGGCCGCACATGCCGAAGCCGCCGAGCCGCGTGGGTGCGGCCTCGTAGGCGGTGGCTTCGCCGAGATAGGCGGGTTCACCGTCGGCCAGGGCGTCGAGCTGGGCGCCGGTGCGTTCGGCGGTGGCGAGGGCGCCCGCCCGCCACAGGGCGCGCCAGGTGGGCACCTTGTGTCGCACGATCCGGGCGGCGGCCCGCTGGAACTCCAGATACGGGCCGTTGTCGCCGGCCACGAGCGCCTCGCGCAGGGTGAGGTACCCCTCCACGGCGAGGTCCCGGCGGCGCTGGGCGGCCGCCGCCGTCTCCGGTCCCGTGCCGGGCGGCAGGGTCGCCGCGGCGGCGTACTTCTCCGGGTCGGCGAGCACTTCGGGCGGGAAGGTGAACACGGCGTCCCCGGCCTCGGGCAGGCCGCTGTTCTGCATCAGCACGGTGATGCGCAGATCGCCGCCCTGCACCATGCGGTGCACGGTGCCCGGTGTGAACCAGGCGATGGAGCCGGCTTCGAGGGGGATGTCCCGGTAGCCGTCGGGGCTGAGCGTCTGGACCGCTCCCCGCCCGCCGGTGACGACGTACGCCTCGGTGCAGACCAGGTGCAGGTGCGGGCTGCCGCCGCAGACGCCGTCGGCGGCCTCCCAGTCGTAGGCGCTCAGATGGGACAGGCCGATCGCGCCGGGCAGCGGGTGCGGCAGGGCGGGCTTGGCGTCGTTCACCACGGCAGGCCCTCCAGGTGCGTGCCGACCCGGTCGCGGTCCCAGGCGCCGTCGGCGACGACGAGCCGGTAGCGGTAGGCGAAGGACTCGCCCGGCGGGAGTTCGAACTCCTCGAAGAACGCCCAGGAGAAGGCGACCGTGGGGAAGGGCTCGGAGCGGACGAACCAGTGGGACTCGTGGACCGCGGACGTCTCGTCGAGGTTCTCGGGCGCGTGCGCGAAGACGAGGGTGGAGTGGCCGTCGACGTCGTCGTGCTCGGTGGTGAAGGCGAGCCAGGGACCCTGGGTGCCCATCAGCTTGCCCGCGTCGGCGTCGGTGTCCGGGGCGAAGACCGTGCCACCGGTGAAGTCGCGCGGGCCGCGCCACTGGAGTCCGGTGTAGCCGGCCATCTCACGGCCGGCGGTGGTCGGCGAACCGAAGGCCAGGGGCTCGGAGCGGACGTTGGTGAGGCGGATCGACCAGTCCAGGGCCCAGGCGCCGGCTTGCTGGTCCACCGAGTGGACGGTCAGCCCCCGCACCTCGCGCGCCCACTCCTCGCCGCCGTTCTCGACCCAGGTGAGCTCCTCGGTGAAGGCGAGGCGGTCGTCCTCGACCGTGAACTCCGGGAAGCCGTCGTGCCGCATGGAGCCGACGCGCTCGGGCAGGCGCAGATAGCCCTGCCCGTGGACGTAGCAGTTGCCGCCCCAGAAGTTCTGGCCGGACAGATGGCTCGCGGTCATCTGCAGGCCCTTGTGCCAGCGGTGGTCGTTCGGCCGGTAGCCGGTGACCGTGCGGCCGGACAGGGTGCGCACCGGGTGGGCGTACGGCTTGCGGGACTCGAAGGGATCCGGGTCGGGGCGGTAGACGTAGCGGAGGATCTCCGTGCCGTTCGCCGCCGTGACGGCGATGTCCTCGCCGTGGGTGTGGGTGACTCGGATGCTCATGCGCGCTCCTTGGGGGCCCAGTCGGGGTACTCGCCGTGCATGGCCTCGTAGAAGGGGTCGCCGGGGCCGATCTCTCCCGCGTGCACGGAGCGGCCGGTGAACGCCGCCTTGTACAGGGCGGCGGCGAACTCCAGGGTGGCGCGGGCGTCCTGGCCGCTGCCCGGTGGCCGGGTGCCGTTGTCGTAGGCGTCGAGGAGGGCGCCCAGCTGGGCGGTGTGCGAGCTGGGCACGTCGTTCGAGGGGGTCCGCCAGGCGATGGCGCGGTCGGAGGCGACGTGCGGGGCCGGGGTGTAGACCCAGCTGTCGTTGGAGTGGCCGTACAGGTGGGTGAGTTCGACCGTGGCGTCCGCGCAGTCGATGCGGATACGGCTCACCTCGTCCGGGGAGAGCACGCTGTTGACGACGGTGGCGAGGGCGCCGCTCCTGAACCGCACCAGGGCGGTGGAGACGTCCTCGCTCTCGGTGTCGTGGACGAGCCGGGCGGCCATGGCGCGGATCTCCTCCCACTCGCCGAGCAGGTGCAGCATCAGGTCGTACTGGTGGATGCCGTGGCCCATGGTCGGCCCGCCGCCCTCGCTGGCCCACTTGCCGCGCCACGGCAC
This sequence comes from Streptomyces africanus, assembly GCF_030816955.1. NCBI lineage: Bacteria > Bacillati > Actinomycetota > Actinomycetes > Kitasatosporales > Streptomycetaceae > Streptomyces > Streptomyces africanus. Next base: position 780,663 of record NZ_JAUSYP010000001.1, read on the forward strand.
GGCGTAGTAGGCGGCGTCCCGGTGCCAGGTGGTCTGGCAGTGCGCGACCAGCGGGGCGCCCAGCTCACCGCTGGTGATCAGCTCGCGGGCGTGTACCGCGCCGGATCCGTAGCGGTGCTGGAAGACGACCGCCGCGTACGCCCCGGAGGCCTCCTCGGCTGCGGCGATCTCGTCGTACTCGGCGAGCGACAGGGTGAGCGGCTTCTCGCACAGCACCCAGGCACCGGCCTTGAGCGCGGCCACCGTCTGGTCGCGGTGCAGGGAGGGCGGCGTCCCGATGAGGACCAGATCGGGGCGGACGGCGTCCAGCATCGCGTCCACCGAGGTGTACCCGGCGACCTGGTCTCCGGCCAGTTCGCGGAAGGCGTCGAGGCGCTCCTGGTCGACGTCGACGGCGGCGACCAGTTCCACCCGGTCGGAGTGGGCCCGCAGCGCGGGCAGATGACTGCCGCTGACGATCGCTCCGGTGCCGACGACGGCCACGCGGCGGCGGGCGGGGGACAAGGACATGCGGCGCTCCTCGGACGGCCGGCGGACACACGCTGGGACAGCACTTGGAAAGCGCTTGCACCCGGAAGCCGACCCTAGGCGTGAGCGAATGTCTGGACAACCCCCCTGCAGCTACCTGCACAAGGTCTGCCCCAGCGTTCTCCCAGCTCGGGGGTGAGATTCGGGTTGTTGTCACCACCATGGAAAGCGGCCTAGCCCCCGCGTCGCCGGTGGCGCTGACCCCACCACGAACCGGGCTGCCAGCCGGAGTGATCAGCACGTGGCCCGCCCCTACCGTTCTGTCGCACAGCGCCCCTCCTCGGCTTGTTCACACCCACCCGACGAGGGGACCGTCGCGACAGAAGGGACATCCACGTGTTATCCCGCAGCCCGGGAACCGCGAGACGGGCCGCCCTGGCCCTGACGGCCGCCGCCCTCGCCCTCACCGCACTGCCCGCCACCGCCGGGGCGAGTCCCGGCTCCGACCCCCTCGCCCGCTACCACCACCAGCGCCTCACCTGGAAGAGCTGCGTCCTCGGACCGGACGACACGACCGGCAAGAACCTGGAGCAGGCGGGCGCCCGCTGCGCCGACGTGACCGTCCCGCTGGACTACTCGGACCCCGGCGGCCGTACGATCACCGTCGCGATATCCCGGATCCGCGCCACCGACACCGACCGCCGCGTCGGCCCGCTGCTGCTCAACGGCGGCGGCCCCGGCGGGCAGACCCTCGGCGATCCGCCGTGGGTGCGCAAGGCGATGAAGGACGTCGGCGCCCGGTACGACGTGGTCGGCGTGGATCCCCGCTTCGTCGGCCGCAGCACGCCCCTCGACTGCCACTGGCCGACCGGCTCGGCGTGGCGCGGGGCGGGTGAGGACCGGGCCGGCTTCGATCGCATGGCCGCGTTCTCGAAGGACCTCGCCGAGCGCTGCCGCACCCACGCGGGCGACGTCCTCCCCCACGCCACCACCCGCAACACCGCGCGCGACATGGACGTCATCCGGGCCGCGCTCGGCGAGCGGCGCATCTCCTACCTGGGCTACTCGTACGGCAGCTACCTCGGCGAGGTGTACACCACGCTGTTCCCCGGCCGGACCGACCGGGTCGTCCTCGACGGTGTGATCGACCCGGACCGCTACAGTGCCCGGCTGTGGCTGGGCGTCGAGCGGGCCAACCGCCAGGCCCTGAAGGGCTGGGCCTCCTGGGCGGCCGCCCGCGACGCGACCTACGGTCTGGGCCGTACGCGGAGCGAGGTGCTGGCCACCGTGGAACGCGTCCGGCGGGCCGCCGCCCGCACCCCGCTGCGGCTCGGCGAGCACCGCCTGGACGAGCACGTCATGCCGATCGTCGCCCTCAATGGCCTCTCGCAGGACAACGACGCCGCCTACGGCGACTTCGCCCAGGGCGTGCGGGACATGCTCCGGGCCTCCAAGGGGCGGAAGGTGACGCCGTCCCCGTGGCTCGCGGGGGTGCTCGAATTCGTGCTCACGGGCACCGACTCCCCCTACGGCAGTGCGCAGACGGCGATCGTGTGCGGTGACGGAGCCGCTCCGCGGGACCCCGAGATCTACTGGCGCGACGTCCAGCGCACCCGCGCGCAGGACCCGCTCTTCGCGCCCGTGACCAACAACCTCAACCCGTGCGCCTTCTGGGACCGGCCGCGCGAGCGACCGACGACGGTCCGGGACGACCTGCCGGCCCTGCTGGTCAACGCCACCGGTGACCCGCGGACCGGCTACGACGGCGCCCGGGCGGTCCGCGGCAGGTGGCCCTCCTCGCGCCTGATCACCCTGACCGGGGCCGACCAGCACGCGGTGTACGGCGTCTACGGCGTGCCGTGCGTCGACGACACGGTCAACGCGTACCTGGCCACTGGGCGCCTGCCGGGACGGGACCTCGACTGCCGGGCACCCTCGTACGGCTAGCACACGCGGGAGCCCGGACCGTTGCCGGTCCGGGCTCCGTGAGTGGGCGGGGCCGGCCCGCTCTGCTCACGACTCGACGATCTTGCGCACGTTGCCGACGGACCCGCAGCCGGCCTTCAGCTGCCGCTCACGCTCCTGCCAGAACGCCCGGCCCAGCTCCTCGCGCCGTTCCATCGCCACGTTCTCACGCGCGCCGTTGAGGATGGTGCGCTCCTCCTCGTCGGCGTGGTGGGTGACGGCCTGCACCAGCTCCTCGAGCTTCTCGTCCCACTCGTCGGAGCCGACCTCCTCCACTTCGAGGAGTTCCAGGAGGGCCTTGTTGCCCTCGTCGTGTTCGTGCTCGCCGTGCTCGACCTCTTCGTCGTCGATGTTCTTGTACCGCTTGAGCGCCGGGTAGACCTTGGCCTCCTCGGCCAGCGCGTGCGCGATCAGCAGATCCGCGAATTCCCGCAGCGCGCCCGACCGGTCGGCTTCGACGCTCCGCATCCGGCGGAAGAGGTCCTCCATCCGCCGGTGGTCCCGGAGGATGAGCTCTACGACGTCTTGTGTATCGGCCATGGAACAGGAACGCCTTTCATACGGGAGAATCGGGCCACTTTCCTTTACCCCATTCCTGACGCTTTGTACGTCTACCACCGATACCAGCGACCCTTGCGGCCGCCGCTGTCCGCGGTGCGGATCACGAAGCCCAGCAGCCACAGCACCAGCACGATCACCGCGATCCACCACAGAGCCTTGAGCGCGAAGCCCGCGCCGAACAGGATCAGGGCCAGCAGCAGGACAAGAAGCAGGGGAACCATGAATATCAACCTCCGCTCCCCCAGGTGCCCAGCCGGCGGGCGAACACACAGTCGAATTTCTGGGTTTGTCCACCCCTGCCCGGGGCATGTGCGCCGCTTCGGCCGAGCCATGGCGCCGAGGCCGGGTCAGGCCTGAAGTCGGCCTGCTGGTAAGGGAGTTGCCCCGGGGCTTGCGGGTAATGGGATCGACGGCCGGTGCACCGGCCACTCCATCCGACCCGAGGGGGGTTTCATGGGCAGCACGGCGAGACGCGTCCGGATCAGATCGGGCTGCGTGGTGGCGACGGCCCTGGCGGTTCTGGCCGTCGGCGTCGGCCCCGGCGGAGCGGCGACCGCGGCACCCGCGCCCGCGACGTCGACCACGGAACCGGCGGACGCCACACTGGGGTACCGCGCCAACGCCCGTCACGACAGCTTCGTCGCCCAGGCCACGGCCGCGCCGCCGTTCACCAAGCTCTGGTCGGCCGACCTGGGTTCGGCCGTCTCCGCGCCGGTGGCGGTCGGCGGGAAGGTCTTCGTGGTGGTCAACGCGGTGGGAGAGGACGAGACCGGCGGCCTGCGCATGGAACTCGTGGGCCTGGACGCGGCCACCGGCAAGAGGCTGTGGCCCCAGCGCCTGATCGCCGACAACGATCCAAAGGCCACGCTCGCCTACGGCGGCGGACTGCTGTACACCCAGACCGGCAGGGGCGTGGTGACCGCCTGGGACCCGGCGACCGGCAGGCAGCGGTGGTCCCACAGCATCGGGTCCGGCATCTGCGAGTACCCGCCGACGTGGTACGACGGCGTCCTGTACACCCAGGACGGCCGCGGTACGGCCCTGGCCCTGCGCGCGAGCGACGGAGCGGAGCTGTGGCGGGCCCCGCTCGTCGACTGGGGCATGTCGCCGGTGGTCGTCGACGACCTCGGCGTGTGGTTCGGCTTCGACAACTACTCCTTCCAGCTGCTGGACCGGAACACCGGCCGGGAACTGCGCCGCTACGACGTGCCGGACCTGACCGCGCTCGGCGGCAACCCGATCGCGCGCGGCGCCGGGGCGCTGTGGCTGCGCAGCTCGGCCGCCGACGACGAGCGGAGCGTGGCGTACGACCAGAACACCGGCGCCGTCCTGCGCTCCTTCCCCGCCGACGCCACGCCCGCGTTCGGACCGGGCCGGGTCTACGTGGCCCACCGGGGCGTCGTGAAGGCGATCAGCACGACGACGTACCAACCCGCCTGGAGCTACACCAGCCCGCGCCAGGCGGCCACCGTCCGTCTCGTCGCGGGCGGTTACGTGTACGTCCAGGACGGCAACGGCAAGCTGGTGGTCCTGAACGAGCGCACCGGCGCCGTCGTCTGGTCCTACCGGCTGTGGGCCGAGCCGCACCCGACGGAGGACGTGCTCCCCGAGGAGGACTGGCGGGGCTGGGTCAACCCCGGCATCGCGACCGCGGGCGGCCGCGTGTTCGCGCCCGGACAGAACGGGGTCCTGACCGCGTTCGGAGACTGAGCACACGCGCGACGCCGAGGGGGCCGGTGCGGTCCGCCTCGGCGTCGCGCGCTCGAAGGCTCCGGAGGACAGGCCGCGTGCCCGGCGGTCCCGGGAACTCGCGTCGCCGGGGTCGCGCCGGTGACCGCAAAGACCAAAACCTCCGTTGGTTCCGCAAGAGAGACAGCCCGTCGGCGCCGGTGCACCATGTGGCCCACGTCACCCTCCCCCACAGGGCCCTTACCTACCCGCAACGACGTACCGACAGGTGGTGGCACTCGTGCGCCTGCGCACCCCCCTCGCCCTGCTCGGGGCCGCCGTGCTCGTGCTCGTCGGACCGCCGCTGCTGACCACCGGCAGCGGTTCCGAGACCGGCACACAGATCCCGGGCCTGCGTTTCATGGTCCCCAACACGCCCGGCGGCGGCTATGACATCACGGCCCGTACGGCCGCGAAGAACGCCGAGGACGCCGGACTGACCCACAACATCGAGGTGTTCAACCTGCCCGGCGCCGGCGGCACGGTCGGCCTGAGCCGGCTGGTGAGCGAGCACGGCAACGGCAAGCTCGCCATGTCCATGGGCCTCGGGGTCGTGGGCGCGGTCCGCTCCAACGACGCGCCGAAGACGCTCGGCGACACCACGCCGATCGCCCGGCTCACCGAGGAGCAGGACGTCGTCGTGGTCGCCAAGGACTCCCCGTACAAGACGATCGACGATCTCATCGGCGCCTGGAAGGAGAACCCGGGCAAGCTCCCGGTGGGCGGCGGCTCGTCGCCCGGCGGGCCCGACCACCTCGCGCCGATGCTGATGGCGCGGGCCGCCGGGATCCCCCCGAAGCGGGTCAACTACATCCCCTTCGACGGCGGCGGCGAGCTGCTCGCGTCGATCCTCGGCAACAAGGTCGCCTTCGGTGTGTCCGGCGTCGGCGAGTACCTGGACCAGATCAAGGCGGGCGAGCTGCGTCTCCTCGCGGTCACCGGCCCCGAGCGCGTCGAGGGGCTGGACGCGCCGACGCTGAAGGAGGCCGGGTACGACGTGAACTTCACCAACTGGCGCGGCATCGTCGCCCCGCCCGGACTGACCGACGGGGAGCGCCGCAAGCTCGTGCGGCTGATCGAGGAACTGCACGGCTCGGACGAGTGGCGCAAGTCCCTGGAGCAGAACGGCTGGGACGACGCCTTCCTCACCGGTGAGGAGTTCGGCGCGTTCCTCGACGCCGAGGACAAGCGTGTGGTTTCGGTGCTGAAGGAGCTGGGACTGTGACGACGCAGACCACCGACATTCCCCCCGCGGAGCAGGGCGAGCGGCGCTCATGGTTGCAGGAGCACTCCGAACTCGGCGTGTGCGCACTGCTGCTGGTCCTGGGCGTGCTCGTCCTGACCGACGCGCTCACCATGGACGTCGACATCGCCCAGCGCGGACCCGTCGGCCCGAAGACCGTGCCGGTCGTGGTCGGCGCCGGGCTGCTGGTGATCGCCGCGCTGCTCGCCGTGGACGTGCTGCGCGGCGGCCGGGGCCAGGCCGAGGGCGGTGAGGACATCGACCTGTCCGAGCCCGCCGACTGGCGCACGGTGCTGCTGCTCGCCGGGGTGTTCCTCGGCTCGGCCGTCCTGATCGAGCCGCTCGGCTTCCCCGTCGCGGGCGCGCTGCTGTTCTGGGGTGCGGCGTTCGCGCTCGGCAGCCGCCGGATCGACCGCGATCCGCTCATCGCGGCCGGGCTGTCCCTCGTGACCTACGTCGTCTTCAACGACCTGCTCGGAGTGCCCCTGCCCGGCGGTCCGCTGATGGGAGTGCTGTGACATGGATGCCTTCAACTCCCTTCTGGACGGCTTCGGCACGGCCCTCACCCCGGTCAACCTGCTCTGGGCCGCGATCGGTGTGCTGCTCGGCACGGCGATCGGCGTGCTGCCCGGCATCGGCCCGGCCATGGCGGTGGCGCTGCTGCTGCCGGTGACCTACGGGCTCGACCCGATCGGCGCGTTCATCATGTTCGCCGGTATCTACTACGGCGCGATGTTCGGCGGCTCGACCACCTCCATCCTGCTCAACACGCCCGGCGAGAGCGCGGCGGTGGTGGCGGCCATGGAGGGCAACCCCATGGCCAAGTCCGGGCGCGGCGCGCAGGCTCTCGCGGCGGCCGCGGTCGGGCACTTCGCGGGTGGCCTGATCGGCACGATCCTGCTGGTGGCGCTCGCCCCGACGGTCGCCGAACTGGCCGTGGACATCGGCGCGCCGGACTACTTCGCCATCATGGTGCTGGCGTTCATCGCGGTGACGTCGGTGCTGGGCTCGTCCCGCATCCGGGGCCTCGCCTCCCTGCTGATCGGCCTCACACTGGGCCTGGTGGGCCTGGACCAGATGACCGGCCAGCAGCGCCTGACCTTCGGCTCGCTGCAACTGGCCGACGGCATCGACGTGGTGATCGTCGCGGTCGGTCTGTTCGCGATCGGCGAGGCCCTGTGGGTGGCGGCGCACCTGCGGCGCAGGCCGCCGGAGCCGATCCCGGTGGGGCGTCCGTGGCTGGGGCGCGGCGATGTGAACCGGACCTGGAAGTCGTGGCTGCGCGGCCCGTTCATCGGTTTCCCGTTCGGCGCGATCCCGGCGGGCGGCGCGGAGATCCCGACCTTCCTGTCGTACGTGACGGAGAAGCGCCTGTCCAAGCACAAGGACGAGTGGGGCAAGGGCGCCATCGAGGGCGTGGCCGGGCCGGAGTCGGCGGCGTCGGCCTCGGCGGCGGGCACGCTGGTGTCGATGCTGACCCTGGGCCTGCCGACCACGGCGGTCGCGGCCGTGATGCTGGCAGCCTTCCAGCAGTACGGCATCCAGCCCGGCCCGCTGCTCTTCGAGCGCGAACCCGACCTGGTCTGGGGGCTGATCGCCTCGCTCTTCGTCGGCATGGTGCTGCTGCTCGCGCTCAACCTGCCGCTGGCGCCGGTGTGGGCGAAGCTGCTGCGCATTCCGCGGCCGTACCTGTACGCCGGGATCATGTTCTTCGCGGCGGTCGGCGCGTACGCGGTCGGCGGTGAGGTGATCGACCTGGTGATCCTGCTGATCATCGGCCTGATCGGCTTCGGCATGCGCCGCTACGGCCTGCCGGTGCTGCCCGCCGTCATCGGCGTGATCCTCGGCCCGAACGCCGAGCAGCAGTTGCGGCGCGCGCTCCAGATCAGCGACGGCAGGGTGACGGGGCTGTTCAACACGCCGTTCGCGGTGACGGTGTACGCGGTGATCGTGCTGCTGCTGGCCTGGCCGCTGCTGCGGAAGGCGGTGACGCGCAGGCGCGTGGAGGCCTGACGCAAGCCAGACCGTGGGGGCGTGGCTCATCCGGGCCGCGCCCCCACGGCTGTGATCACGACACGAACTCCCGCGTGCCGTCGGGAAAACGGATCTCCACACTCCCGTCGGCCACGACCCGGGCCCGGGCCCCCTCGGCCGACGCGTGCACCACCGGGTCGGCACTGAGCACGACCAGCGTCACCATCAGGCGCGTACCACCGGGGTGGGACGGCAGCGTCAGGAACGGCGTCGCCGAGTGGTGCCCGTACGCATTGCTGCCCGCAGCCGCGACGACCGCCCCGTCTTCGTCGCCCCACCCGTGCAGCCCGACCAGCGCGCTGGTCAGGCCGTCCGCGCGGCGGGCCAGTGCCCAGCCCGGGCCGGTCCGGGCGGCCGGTGGCGCGGTGTCGTCGGCGACGGCCCAGCCGCCCTCGCGGACGGGCGTGCCGGGCGGCGCGTCGACGCGGTGCACCCGGACCTCCCAGGGGCCGTGCACCACGCTGACCGTCTCGATGCGGTGGCCTTCGCTCTCGCCCGGCAGCAGGGCCCGGTGCCAGGAGGCGGCGCGGGAGCCTTCGACGCCGAGGGGGTGGATGCGCCCGCGGGGAGTGGGTGTGCCGTCGGAGGCGAGGAGCGCGATGTGGTTGTCGGGGCCCGGTGTCTCGGGCGCCGTCGCACTGGAGTAGGCGAGCCGGGCGTAGTGCGGGCTGTCCTCGGCCGTTGCAGGCGGGGGTGGCAGCCGGTCGCTGCCGTGGTTGACGAGGCGGACGATCCCGTCGGCGGCGGTGGAGTGCAGCAGCCAGCCCGGCGCCGGTAACGCGAGGCGCACGTCGGCCGTCTCCACCGGGCCGGGTTCCTCGGGCGCGGTCCACACGGGGTGGTCGGCGGGCAGGAGCAGGCCGAGGAAGGCCTTGCTCGCCCAGTAAGGGGAGGCCGGGCCCGAGTACCGCTGGGTGACGGGGAGGAACGGCCCGTACCAGCCGAGCGTGAGCAGTCCCTGCGCGTCGGGCACGCCGCGCTCGGCGAAGTGCTTCAGCGCGCCGGAGGCGAGACGGCGGGTGCGGCCGGGTGGCAGCGGGGTGGCGTCGGCGAGGGCGCCCGCCCACAGGGGGGCCGTCGTCGCGAACCGGTAGGTGAGCGAGCGTCCCTGGTGGACGGGGGCGCCGTCGGCGCCGAAGAAGTGCTGGTGGGCGTGGAGGAACGTCCGCAGGCGCCTCCGGTGTTCCGCCACCAGCCGGGGGTCGGCGCGCGGTCCCGCGATACGCGCCCACAGGACCGGATAGAGGTGCAGCGCCCAGGCGTTGTAGTAGTCGAACTTGCGGCCGTCGCCGTCGGTGTACCAGCCGTCGCCCCGGTACCAGTCCTCCAGGCGGGCGAGGCCGGCGTCGATCTCGGTGCGGTTGTGCGGGGCGCCGACGGAGGCGAGGAACTCCTCGGTGATGACCTGGAACAGCCGCCAGTTGGAGTCGTTGACCACGGCTCCGACGAAGCCGCCGAGCCAGTCGGCGACCCGCTGCCGTACCCGGTCGTCGAGCCGGTCCCAGATCCAGGGGCGGGTCTCGTGCAGGGCGATCGCGAGGGACGCGGCCTCGACCATGGGCTGGGAGCGGTCGGTGATGGGCGGCCAGCGGTCGGGGCCGCGCGGGTCGGTTCCGGCCGCGAGCCCGGCGGCGTAGCGCTCGATCAGGCCGGGCACGCCCTGCCCGCCCGAACCGGCGATGCGGAACGCGGCCAGCAGGAAGGAGCGGGCGAAGCCCTCCAGGCCGTCCGACCAGGCCCCGGAGTGGCTGGGCGGCCCTGGCAGCCGGTACTGGGCCAGGCCCGGGGAGGCGTAGGGCGTCAGGGCGTCGAGGAGACGGTCGGCGATGGCCTCCCAGTGGGCGCGGGTCCAGCCGGTGAGGGGCGAGGTCAGCGGGTCGGGGGGTGGCAGGTGGGGCAGGTTGGGGAGGTGCGTCGGGTCGGGGAGCGACACGTGCGGCGCGCTCATGCGGGTGCGGTTCCTCCGTTGGTCACAGGGCACGCCCGGGCGGGGGCGCGCCGACGCTGTCGCGTACGACGATGTGGGTGCCGAGCAGATGGCGGGCCCCGGCGGCGTGCTCGGGGTCGCGCAGCGCGATGCGCACGGCGGCGCGGCCGAGTTCCTCCGCGGGGGTGCGGACGGTGGTGAGGGGCGGGTTGAAGTCCTCGGCGAGCGGGATGTCGTTGTAGCCGACGACGGAGATGTCGCCGGGCACGCGCAGTCCGGTGTCGGCGATGGCGCGCAGGGCGCCGGCGGCGACCATGTCGTCCCCGGCGAAGACGGCGGTGAACTCCCGTGTGGATTTGAGGAGTTCGGTCATCGCGCGGTGGCCGGCGGCCCGGCCCAGGCCGCAGTCGACGACGTGTGCGGCCTCGGGCGGCAGCCCGTGCTCGGCGAGGGCGGCCCGGTAGCCGGCGACGCGGGCGTCGAGGGCGGTGTTGCCGGGCAGTCCGCCGAGGAAGACGATCCCGCGGTGGCCGGCCGACAGGAGATGGGCGGTGATGGCGCGGGCCCCGGCCTCGTTGTCGAACTCGACGACGAGCGCCGGGATCTCCGGGTCGGGCGCGGGCCGGCCGCAGAGCACGAGCCGGGCTCCGGAGGAGTCGAGGGCGTGGGCGTAGTGGGCGACGCGCTCGCGGTAGGCGTCGTCCTCGACGACCCCGCCGACCAGGATCACCAGCCGGGCGCCCTCCTCCCGCATGAGCTGGACGAACTCCATCTCGCGCTGTGCGTCGCCGCCGGTGGCGCCGACCACGCAGAGCCAGCCGCGGTCGGCGGCCTCGGCCTCCACGCCCTCGGCGACCTGGGCGTAGAAGGGGCTGGTGACCTGACGGACGACGACGGCGGCCATCTTGCGGCCGCCGCCGACCAGGGCGCGGGCGTGCGCGTTGGCCACGTAGTCGAGGTCGCGGGCCGCGCGCAGGACCCGGGCCCGGGTGGCCGGGGGCACCGGGTGGTTGCCGCTGAGCGCGCGGGAGGCGGTGGCCGTGGACACACCCGCCCGCTCGGCGACCTCGCGGATCGTGACCCGTCCCTTGGACCCCATGTCGTTCCCCATCCCCCGCGTCTCCTCTTCGGCCCACCGCTGTTCAGGTGTTGGCCGCGTAGTCCTTGGCGTATTCCTCGGCCATTCTGTCGCCGCCCCGGCTCCGCCACTTCTTCACGGCCGCGTCCCACTCGGACATGGGCAGGCGCCCGGCGATGATCCCGGTGATGGTGTCGTCCAGGAACGTCTTGAGGGTGGCGCCCTGGGCGTTGTTCGTCGCGGACTGGAGCCCGAAGGAGGCGTCGCGGATGGCGTGCGGCACGACTTTCCGCTGCCAGGCGTGCAGGGCGCGCACGGCGTCGGGCATACCGGGCACGAACAGCACCTGGGGGCCTTCGGCGAGGTACTTCAGCGGCAGGTTGGTGTTGTTCTCGACCTCGCCGAGCTTGGTGTACTCGGGCGAGCCGTCCTTGGCGCGGGTGAAGTGGACGCCCTCGACGCCGTAGTGGACGAGCTCCCACTCCTCGCTGCCGAAGGGCGCGGCGAGGTAGTCCAGGATGCGCAGCAGCAGTTCGATGCGCTCCTTCTTCGCCTGCTTCAGGACGGTGTAGCCGAAGGAGCGGCGGGCGGCGACGATGCCGCCGGGCTCTCCGCCGACGCTGTACGGCAGGGCCGCGGCGGGACTCATCTTGCCCTGGGACTCACGGTACTTGGGCAGGTAGGCGCCGAATCCGTCCTGCATGGAGCCGACGGTGCCGTTGTAGTAGAGGGTCGTCAGGTCGATCTGGGAGATGGACGTGGCGTCGGGGTGGTAGGAGCCGTTCTTGCGCAGCTGCGCCTGGAAGGCGACGGACGCCTTGTAGCGCTCGTCGGCGGCGGCCGGCAGGAAGGTGCCGTCCTTGGTGACGGCCCACCGCTGGGGGGCGTTGTGGGCGGCGGAGTGGAAGCCGTTGCCGAACAGGGAGCCGTTGGCGGCGCCGAGCATGTACGTCCTGCCGCGGGTGCCCCGCCGGGCCACGGCGGTGAAGTCCTCGGCGGTCCAGCCCTCCTTCATGCCCGCGTCGGCGAACAGGTCCTGGTTGATCCAGAGGGTCGAGCCGGGCAGCGGGCGTTCCAGCGGGATGCCGTAGATACGGCCGCCGATGCGGCCCATGTCGCGCCAGGCGTGCGTGGGGATGCCCGCGAGGTTCGGGTAGTCGGCGATCGCGTCGCCCGACAGGTACGGCGTGAGGTCCTGGGCGCGGCGCTGCACGAACTGTGCCTCACGGGGCAGGGTGAAGCCGGCGAACATGTTGATGATGTCGGGCAGGGCGTCGGCGTCGCCCGCCATCACGGTCGCCATCTTCTTCTGGTAGTCGGCCTGGGAGATGATCGTGTACTCGATCTTCACGCCGAGGGCCTTCTCGACGGCCGCCCAGAAGCGGTTCTGCGAGGCGGGCTTGGGCGGTGTGCCGAAGGAGACCGTCATGACGCGGACGGTGGAGCCGTCGCCCGGGGTGCGGGGGACGGACTTGACCAGGTCGGACGGGTAGGAGGTGTAGCCGGCCTGGACGCCTTCCTCGGTGGGCGCGAGGTCCGGCTTGGGCCCGGTCGCCGGGCGGTAGGCGGGCCAGGGGGCGAGTTTCTTGCCTGTGTTGGAGACGTCGCTGTCGCCGGAGTCCGAGGAGCACGCGGTCAGCAGACCGGGGACGGAGACGGCGGCACCGCCCACTGCCATGGAGCGCAGGAGGGTGCGTCGGGACATGCGGGGCATGGGTGAACCACCTCGTGTCAGCTCTTGATGGCGCCGGTGAGCACGCCTTTGGTGAAGTACTTCTGCAGGAAGGGGTAGACGAGCAGGATCGGCACGGTGGCGATCACCAGCACGGCCATCTGCACGGTCTGCGGAGCGGTGACGGTGGCCTCGCCGGTGGTCGCGTCGGTGAGTCCGGCACCGGCCACCACGTAGGTGCGCAGCACCTGCTGGAGCGGCCAGTGGTCGCTCTCCAGATACAGCGAGGCGTAGAACCAGGAGTTCCAGTAGGCGACGGCGTAGAACAGGCCGACGACGGCGAGCGCGGCCTTGGACAGCGGCAGCACCACCGACACCAGCACCCGCCAGTCCCCCGCCCCGTCCAGCCGGGCCGCCTCGTACAGCTCCTCGGGGACCGACTGGAAGAAGCCGCGCAGGACGACCAGGTTGAACACGTTGACGAGGACGGGCAGGACGAGCGAGGCGTACGAGTCGAGCAGGCCGAGTTCCTTGACGAGCAGGAAGCTCGGGATCATGCCGGGCGGGAAGAGGAACGTGAACAGCACCAGCAGCAGGACCGGTCTGCCGCCGAAGACGCCCGGGCGGGACAGCGCGTAGGCCAGGGTCACCGTGCAGGCGAGGCTGAGCAGGGTGCCCACGATCGTGACACCGGCGCTGACGCCGAGGGCGTGGGTGACGATGCCGCCGTCGAAGATGTCGCGGTAGGCGTCGAGCGTGGGCTCGGTGGGCCACAGCACCCAGCCGCCGTTGTCGACGACCTCCCGGGTGGACGCCAGCGAGGTCGACACGATCACCAGGAACGGCACGCACACCAGCAGCACGACCGCGGCGAGGGCGAGGGCCTTCGCGGTCTGGGTGAGCGGCCGGGGTTTCTCCATCCAGCCGGGCCGGGCGGACGCGCTCACTTGTAGACCCCCTGTTCGCCGAGACGGTGGGCGACCTTGTTGGCCGCGTACACGAGGAGGGCGCCGACGAGCCCCTTGAACAGGCCCGCGGCGGCGGCGAATCCGTAGTCGCCGCCGACGATGCCCTGGTAGTAGACGAACGTGTCGATGACCTCGGCGGTCTCCGGCCCGACCGCGTCGCGTTGCAGCAGCATCTGCTCGAAGCCGACGGAGAGGATGTCGCCGAGCCGTATGATGAGCAGCAGCACGACCACCGGGCGGATGGCGGGCAGGGTGACGTGCCAGAAGCGCCGCCAGGGCCCGGCGCCGTCGATGGCGGCGGCCTCGTACTGCTGCTCGTCGACCTGGGCGAGCGCGGCGAGGAAGATGATCGTGCCCCAGCCGGCGTCCTTCCAGACGACCTGGGCGACGACGAGCGGCCGGAAGGCGTCGGGGTCGCCGATGATGTCGACGGTGTGCAGACCGGCTCCGCTCAGGCCGCTGTTGAGCAGGCCGGTGTCCCCCAGCACCTGCTGGAAGAGCGCGACGACGATCACCCATGAGATGAAGTGCGGCAGATACGCCACCGACTGCACGAACCGGCGCACCGAACTCCAGGTGAGGGTGTGCAGCAGCAGGGCGAGACCGAGCGGCACCGGGAAGTAGAAGACCAGCTGGAGGACGGCGATCCAGAGGGTGTTGAGGACCGAGTCCCAGAACGCCGCGTCCTCGAACATGCGCTGGAAGTTGCCGAGGCCCACCCAGGGGCTGCCCCACAGGCCGTCGAACGGCACGTACTCCTTGAACGCGATGACGTTGCCGACGAGTGCGCCGTAGTGGAACAGCAGGAAGTAGGCGACGCCGGGCAGCATCAGCAGGAACAACGTCCAGCTCTGAAAACCTTTACGCTGACGCTTCACCCCATCAGGGTCGCGTCCGCCCGGGCCCACCCCCTTCGTACCTGCTCGTTCCCGTAAGGCAGTTGCCACGGCTCCCCCTCACCTCGGCGTGTCCGGTGAAGGGAAGTTAAAACGTTTTCACTGCGCGGTCAACACTTCTGACACAGACGGGACTTGAAGCCGGGACAAGGGACTTCAGGCCGAGAGCAGTCCCCGGCCGAACCAGTCGGAGGACGAACGCACGCCGGGCAGGGCGAAGAAGTAACCACCGCCGGTCGGGGAGATGTAGTCGACGAGGGGTTCGTCGATCAGCCGGGTCTGGGTGGCCTCGAACTGGCGTCGCACATCCTGCTGGTAGCAGCAGAAGATCAAGCCCATGTCGAGGTCGCCGACGCTGTCGACGCCCCGGTCGTAGTTGTAACCCCGGCGCAGGATGCGGGAGTCGTCGGTCGCCGTGGTGCGCGGGTTGGCGAGGCGGATGTGGGCGTCGAGCGGGATGGCCGTGCCGTGCGGGTCCTTGGCGTAGTTCGGGCTGTCTGTCTCCTTGGCGCCGTCCAGCGGGGCACCGGTGTCCTTGCGCCGGCCGAACATCTGCTCCTGCTCGGTCAGCGAGACCCGGTCCCAGAACTCCACGAGCATCCGGATGATCCGGACGACCTGGTAACTGCCTCCGGTCGCCCAGCCGGGTTCGCCCCGCCCTTCGCCGACCCACACGAGGTGGTCCATCTCGCGGGCCGACGCGACGTCCGGGTTGGCTATGCCGTCCTTGAAGCCCAGCAGGTTGCGCTGGGCGCCGCTGGGCCGGGGCGCGTTCTGGAAGCCGTCGACACGCCACCGGATCTGCATCGCGCCCCGGGTGTGCTTGGCGATGTCACGCAGCGCGTGCAGCACGGTGTCCTGCCGGGCCGCGCAGATCTGGAGGGACAGGTCGCCGTGACACTCGGCCGGGTGGAGGTTGTCGTTGGGGAAGGTGCGCATGGGCGTGAGCCGGCGCGGCTTCGCCTCGGCGAGTCCGTAGCGGTCGTCGAAGAGGGAGGCGCCGACGCCGACGGTCACGGTGAGCGCGTCGGCCGGGACGACCGGCCCGAGGATGCCGTTGTCCGAGGGCGGGGCGCCGACACCCAGGTCGGCGGGGGTGCCGCCGGTGGTGAGGAAACGGGCCCGCTGGGTCAGGGTCCGCAGCAGGTCGGCCAGTTCCGCGCGGTCGCCGGCGATGACGTCGAAGGAGACGAAGGCGGCGGCCTGCTGCTGGGGGGTGAGGATTCCTGCCTGGTGGATTCCGTGGAAGGGCACGGCGGCGGCGTCCGTCCCTGCGGCGGCCCGGGCCGTGCCGTCACTGCTCTCGGCGAGGGCGAACCCGCCCCCGGCCAGTGCGGCTCCCGCGGCTCCGGCGCCCAGGGCCGTCCTGACGAAGGAGCGGCGGCCGGCGTGAGCGGGGCAGCCCGGCGGAGGCGTGTCGGCGGACGGCATGAGGGTGTTCCCTTCGGCGTGTTCGTCGTGCCGGCGGCGGTGGCCCGTGCTCACGCGGACTTCCTGATCTCCAGCAGGTCCGGCACGGGCGACAGGTCTTCCAGGAGTTGCCCCGTGGCCCCGTCGATCCGGTCCTTCGCGGTCCGGCCGAGCCGGTCGACGGGGATCCAGCCGCCGTCGTGGTGCTCGGCGTCGAGCAGTGCTTGGAGTCGCGCGGTGTCCGCGCCGACGGTCGAGAGCAGACGCGGGGCCCGGATGGTGAGCAACGGCCTGAGGACGGTGAGCAGTTCGCGGGTACCGGCGAGGTTGGCCTCGGCCGTGGCCAGTCCCGTGCCGCTGCCCTGGTCGGTGTCGCCGGTCAGCTCGAACTGGAGGGTGTTCTCCAGGATCTCGTGGGCGCGCAGGGGCAGGTCGGAGGGGTCGAAGTCCTGATGCGGGAAGGCCTTCCGCAACCCGGCGGCGTCGGCTGCGAGTTGATTCGCCGGGCCCTTGAGTTCACCGGCCGACCGGCCGTGCCACAGCCCGTACTCGATCCGGTGGAATCCGGTGAAGTCCTTGTCATCGACCCCGCCCGGCAGACCGTCGGGCCGGCCGTCGATCTTCTGGTCGAAGTCCTCGAAGGTGCCGTAGGCGGCGCCGAGGGAGGCGTAGGTGCGGTGCGCGGTCAGCCAGTCGGCGCGTGCCGTGTCCAGGTGCCCGGTGCGGATGTCGTCGCTGAGTGTCCGGGTCTCGGTGACGAGGGTGGCCAGGCCCCGGTTCACGTACGCCTTGTACGCCCGCAGCGGTCCCGCGAGATCCCGCTCGGAGACGGGGATCACGGCCCCGGCACCGGCGGCGCCGCCGACCCGGACCGCCCTGGAGGTGACGGCCTTGCCGTCGGCGGGGACGCAGCGCCAGGCGTACGTACCGCCCGCCACGGTGGCGACGAGGTCCCGGGTGGTGCCGGGGGCCAGGCCCTCGATCTCGCCGTAGACCGCGTGGGTGTCCGGGTCGATGAGGTACACCTCGGACGTCTGGTCGCCGGTGTTGCGCATCTGGAAGGTCCGCCGCCCCGGCTCGGGCGCGGTGAAGCCCTGACCGCAGTCCTTCGCGGAGACGGCGACCGTCTCGCCCCCGGCGGGCTTGGGGCGTGCCAGGGCGACGACGAGTCCGGCGAGGACCGCGGGCACGGCGACGACGGCGACGGGGATGAGCCAGGCGGGGCGGCGGCGGGTGGGTGCCGCGGGGGTGGGCTGGGGCGATGGGGCCTTCGCGGGCCGGGGCGGTGTCGCGGGCGTGGGCCGTGTCGGACTCGGGGCCGAGGCCGGGGCACCTCCCCGCACCCCCCTCACGAACAGCGTCATCACCACGCCGAGATACCCGACGTACCCGGCCACCTGAAGCCACGTCATCGTCGGCGTCAGGTTGAGCACGCCCTGGAGCAGGGTGCTGTACCAGGACCCTGCGTCGACGCTGCCGCTCAGGTCGACGGCGTAGGCCGTCCCGCCGGGCAGGACCCCGCCCTCCTGGAGGTCACGCAGGCCGTAGCCGAGTACGCCCGCGGCGATCACGACGAGGACGGCGCCGGTGGCGGTGAAGAAGCGGGTGAGGTTGATGGAGAGCACCCGGCGGTAGAGCCCCCAGCACAGCACCGCCGCCAGTACGAGCCCGATGCCCGCGCCGGTCAGCGGCCCGGCCGACTCGTGTGCCGCGCGGGCCGTGGTCCACAGGAACAGGGCCGTCTCCAGGCCCTCGCGCCCCACCGCCAGGAAGGAGGTGAGGACCAGCACGCCGGCGCCCATGGTCAGTGCCCCGGTGACCTTCTCCTTGATCTCGCCCGCCAGGCTGCGGGCCGAGCGGCGCATCCAGAACACCATCGCGGTCACGAAGGCGACGGCAACGATGCTCAGCGCGCCGCCGAAGGCCTCCTGGGCGGCGGTGGAGAGGGACGCGGCCGTGAACGTGAGGACCGCGCCGAAGCTCATCGAGAGCGCGATCGCGGCCAGGACGCCGGTCCACACCTGCGGCAGACGGGACTTGGCGCCCGCCCGCACCAGGGTGGCGACCAGCACGGAGACGATGAGACCGGCTTCCAGTCCTTCCCTCAGCCCGATCAGGAAGCTGGGAAACGCGTCGTCCCACATGTGCTGCGGCCCTCCCGGCCCTCCGCCCCGGCCACCACGCGAGCGAGTTAGCCAAGGCATGCCTTACCGACGCCGACCATCATGACCTCGGCTCTCTGGGCATCCGGTCATGAATGCCTCATGGCACGGCAAAAGTACGGAGACCTGGGCGGTAAGCCCCTACGACCACACGCCGAACCACTGCTCGGCGCCGAACTCCTCGAACCGCTCCACCTCGGTGAACCTCAGCTTCGACGCGAGCCGCATCGAGCGTTCGTTGGCGGTCTGGGTGCAGAGCACCACCGGCTCGCCGGGAAACGCATCGGCGAACCAGTCGAGTGCCGCCGCGCACGCCTCGGCGGCGTACCCGCGTCCCCACGCCTCCGGCAGGAACATGTAGCCGAGTTCGGCATCTCCGCCACCCGGACGGACGCGACCCGGGCGTTCCGCGTCACGACGGTCGAGCGTGACCGTGCCGATCATCGCTCCGTCGAGGTCGATCACGAACAGGCCGGGACGCCGCCCGGGAACCGCAGGCACCGCACGTTCGAGCTCATCCCGCGGTCGGGGGCCACCGAGGTAGGCGCTCACCTCCGGCGAGGCGAACAGCTCGATGAACGCGGCACGGTCCCGGGCCTCGGACTCGCGGAGCACGAGCCGTTCGGTCTTCATCGGGGCAAGGGGCCAGGCGACGGGTCCTAATCCAGTCATGGCGGGCAACATATCGCGAGCCCGAGCGAGCGATCCCGAAGACGTGACGGGTCAGCTCTTGACGAACCGTCCGACGAACGCGAGCGCCTTCTCGGCGACGTCACGCCAGCCGTTGTCTATGGTCAGCGCGTGCCCCCGGCCGGGCATCTTCTCGATCTCGGTCACCCCGGGGTTGTTCTGTTGCTGCTTGTAGGAGGCGTTGACGATCGCCCAGGGGACGGTGTTGTCCCGCTCGCCGGAGATGAGCAACAGCGGTCCGCGGTCGGGGTTCTTGGTGTCGACCTTGTCCTCGGTCCAGGGATTGAGGTTGGCCGCGGCCGCCTGGAACAGCGGCTTGCCCGGGCTCGGCACGGCGTAGGTGTCGTACAGCTGCCTGGCCTCGTCCTCGCTCACGGCGTTGGCGAAGGCGTAGCGGAACTGCTCGTAGGTCAGCGGCACTGCGCGGTTGCGGTTGGCCGGGTTGCCGAGCACCGGGAAGCTCGACTTGAGGGTCGAGATCGGCAGGGGCAGCACCCCGCGGAAGGGGGCGGGATCGATCGCCACCGACACCGCGGCCAGGCCCCGCCCGGCCAGGATCTGGGTCAGCAGCCCGCCCGTGGAGTGGCCGATGATCGCCGGCTTGTGGTCCAGCCCGCGGATGATGGTCTCGAAGTGGTCGGCGACCTGGCCGATCGACTTGCCGGCGAACACCTCCGGGTGCTCGGCGGCTTCCTCGACCGTGTCGGGGTCGTCCGGCCAGCCTGGGGTCAGGGCTGCATAGCCGTTGTCCTCGAACAGCTTCGCCCAGCGATCCCAGCTGCTGGGCAGCAGCCACAGACCGTGGACGAACACCACCGGCTGGCGGCCGGTCTCGTTCGCGCGCCCGCACTGCTCCAGTTCGTGCTCGGTGATCGTCTTGCCGTCCGGCGGCGAGTTCGACCCTGCGTCGGTCATGGCAGTTCCTCCTGGTGAGCCGGGACATTTCTGCTGTTGTGAGGTTTCGTCTGCGGACGCCTCAGCCCGTTGCGAGCCCGGCGCGCAGGAAAGCGGTGGCCTGGCTGACGGCGCCTCGCGTGGCTGGGGTCTCGCTGAGCGCGTTGAGCAGCATGAAGTCGTGGATGGTGCCGTCGTAGCGCACGGTGGTCACGGGGACGCCCGCCGCGCGCAGCTTGGCGGCGTAGGCCTCTCCCTCGTCGCGCAGCACACACTGCCTCGTCAACGCGCAGGTACGTGGGCGGCAGCCCGGTGGCCTGCTCGGTGTCGGCCTGATTCGGTGACGCCGTGATCTCGGCGCGCTGCGCCGGGTCGGTCGTGTAGGCGTCCCAGAACCACTCCATCGCCTTGCGGGAGAGGTAGTAGCCGGTGGCGAACTGCTCGTACGACGCGGTGTTCATCGCCGCGTCGGTGACCGGGTAGTACATCGACTGCTGCACGAAGGCGACGTCGCCGCGTTCCTTGGCCATCAGCGCCAGCGCGGCGGCCATGTTGCCCCCCACCGATTCGCCGGCCACCGCCATGCGCCCGGCGTCCAGGCCTTTGGACGCCCCTTCCCGGGTGTTCCACTGGGCGGTGGCGTAGCCCTGCTCGATCGCGGTCGGATAGTGCGCTTCCGGCGCGTTCGGGTACTCCACGAAGGCGAGCGCCGCACGGGCTCCGACGGCGAGTTCGCGCGGCGCCACCTACCCCTTCCTGGGCAAGCTCGACGCCCAGAAGTTCACCCGGCTGCTCACCGCCGGGGAGATCACCATTGCCACCTCACTGCTCCTGCCGATCATCCCTGCCGCTGTCGCCGGGGCTCCGCTCACCGCGTTCTCCTGCGGCACGCTCGGGCTGTACCTGCAGACGCCCGGCATGCGTCAGGAAGGCAGCCTGCGCCCCACCGAGCAGGGAACCGCGCCGGCCAAGGACGTGTGGATGCTGGGCATCGGCGTCTCCCTCATCGCTGAGGGCGTGACCGGACACCGGGGACCCGCGACGACCGCCCTCAGCCCTTGGCGCCGCACGCCGCGACGCTGACCAGACTTGCGAGATGCCCCCGCCCCTCTTGACGCGTCAATGACAACAATGGCTTGATGCATGGGAGCGCTCCCACTTCATCCGGAGAAGGGATCACCATGCGCAGAACCCGCCGCTCGTCCCCACGCTTACGGATCGCCCCGGTTCTCGGCCTCCTGGCCGCCCTGCTCCTCCCCCTCTGCATCACCTTCGCGCCCGGGGCCACAGCCGCACCGGCGGCGGCCGACCCCGTCCGCGTCATGCCGCTCGGCGACTCGATCACGGGCTCGCCGGGCTGCTGGCGGGCGGTGCTCTGGAACCGGCTGCTGAACAGTGGATACACGGACATCGACTTCGTCGGCACCCTCCCGCCGCAGGGCTGCGGACAGGCGCACGACGGCGACAACGAGGGTCACGGCGGCGAGCTGGTGACCAACGTGGCCGACCAGAACCTGCTGCCGGGCAGGCTCGCGGCCACCCGTCCGGACATCGTTGTCATGCACTTCGGCACGAACGACGTGTGGAGCAGCATCGCCCCCGACCGCATCCTCGCCGCGTACACCAAGCTCGTGACGCAGATGAGGGCCTCGAATCCGGACATGCGGATCCTCGTCGCACAGCTCATCCCCATGAATCCGGCCAGTTGCGCGGCCTGTGCGCAACGCGTCGTCGACTTCAACGCGCGGATCCCCGACTGGGCCCGGGCGACCAGCACCGAACGCTCCTCGATCACCGTGGTCGACCAGTGGACGGGCTTCAGTACGGCCACGGACACCTACGACGGGGTACACCCCAACGCCTCCGGTGACGACAAGATCGCCGCCCGGTGGTACCCGGCCCTGACCTCCCTCCTCGACGGGGACGCACCATCAGACCCCGGCGATCCCGGCGACCCGGGTGGAGGTCGGCCCTCCTGCTCCGCGTCCTTCCGGGCCCCCTCCGTCTGGCAGGGCGGCTACCAGGGCGAGGTGACGGTGACCAACACGTCCGCGTCGTCCGTCACGGGCTGGACCGTGACCGTCGTGGCGGCCGACGGCGCCCGTCTCACCCAGATCTGGGGCGGCACCCTCACCACGGCCGCCGACGGCACGGCGACCGTCACGAACGCGAGTTGGAACGGCACCCTGGCCCCCGGTGCGAACGCCACGTTCGGCTTCATCGCGAGTACCCCGGCAACGGCCGGCACCCCGTCGGCGACTGTCAGTTGCACGGCGCGCGCCGCGTCTTCCTGACGCACCGTCCCCCCATCTCACCCTTGGAGCCGCCATGAGATCCCGCACCCGCACCGCCCCACGAGTGGCCGCCGTCGTGGCCGCCCTCCTGGGCCTCCTCGTCCCCTTGCTCTCCTTCGCCGCACCCGCCCAGGCGGCGGCCACCGGCTTCCGCATCCAGAGCGGCCGGCTGCTGGAGGCGAACGGGAACGACTTCGTGATGCGTGGTGTCAACCACGCCCACACCTGGTACCCCGGCGAAACGCAGTCGCTGGCCGACGTCAAGGCGCTCGGTGCCAACACCGTCCGCGTCGTCCTCTCCGACGGCCACCGCTGGACGAAGAACAGCGCCCAGGACGTGGCGGGCGTCATCACCCAGTGCAAGGCCAACCGGCTCATCTGCGTACTGGAGGTGCACGACACCACCGGCTACGGGGAGGAGGCCGCGGCCGGGACCCTCGACCACGCGGCCGACTACTGGATCGGCCTGAAGGAGGTGCTCACCGGCCAGGAGAACCACGTCATCATCAACATCGGCAACGAGCCCTGGGGGAACACCAATCCCGCCGGCTGGACCGAGCCCACGATCGCGGCCGTCAAGAAGCTCCGTGACGCAGGATTCGCCCACACGATCATGGTGGACGCGCCCAACTGGGGCCAGGACTGGCAGGGCGTCATGCGCGCCAACGCCCAGTCCATCTACGACGCCGACCCCACCGGCAACCTGATCTTCTCGATCCACATGTACAGCGTGTACGACACCGCCCAGGAGATCACCGACTACCTGAACGCCTTCGTCAACGCGAAACTGCCCATCCTCATCGGTGAGTTCGGTGGCCCTGCCGACCAGTACGGCGACCCGGACGAGGACACCATGATGGCCGTCGCCCAGCAGCTCGGGCTCGGCTACCTGGCCTGGTCCTGGAGCGGCAACACCGACCCGGTCCTCGACCTGGCGATCGACTTCGACCCCACACGGCTCAGCTCCTGGGGCCAGCGTGTCTTCAAGGGCGCCAACGGCATCGCCGCCACCTCGAAGGAGGCCACCGTCTACTCCTCCTCCGGCGGCGACACCACTCCCCCGACGGCCCCCGGTGCCCCGGCCGCGTCCGCGGTGACCTCCTCGTCCGCCACCCTGAAGTGGGCCGCCGCCACCGACGCGACCGGCGTCACCGGCTACGACGTCGTCCGGGTCAGCGGCGGCAGCGAGACGGTCGCCACCAGCACGGCCACCACGACCGCCACTCTCACCGGCCTGTCCCCCGCCACCGCCTACACGTTCGCGGTCTACGCCCGTGACGCCGCCGGCAACCGTTCGCCCCGCTCGGCCACGGTGACGTTCACGACCTCCTCCGGCGGCTCGCCGTCGTCCTGCGGCGTCGGCTACCGGGTGACGAGCAGCTGGCCCGGCGGCTTCCAGGGCGAGATCACCCTGCGCAACGCCGGCACGTCGGCGATCAACGGCTGGACGCTGCGCTGGACCTTCCCGGACAGCCAGCGCATCACCAACCTGTGGGGCGGCACGGCGACGCAGAGCGGCTCCGAGGTCAGCGTGGCGGCCGCCCCCTACACCGCGACGATCCCCGCGTCGGGTTCGGTCACCCTGGGCTTCACGGCCTCCCGGGCGACGGCGAACCCCAGCCCGACGGCGTTCACGCTGAACGGCGCGGCCTGCTCGGTGAGCTGACCGGGCGGCATCACCCCCCTGGGTGTGATCCGCGCAACATCCACACCAGAAAGCGGTTTACGCCAGGCCGGAGTGGTGAGGCGGCGGGGATGTCGCACCGGCACCCCACCGCCGTCACTCCGGCAAGACGTGTACCCGCCCGTCCGTGTTCCCCGCACCGTGCCCGGGAGGTGCGATGAGCGAGGACACCCTGCGCATGCGGGCCGTGCCGAGCGGGAGCGGCGAGACCGGCGCGAGCACCGCACGCGAGGCCGCCGCACCGCCGCAACAGGCCGGGCAGCGCGACGCGTTCTTCGACAACGCCAAGTACCTGGCGATCGTGCTGGTGGCGATCGGGCACGCCTGGGAGCCGTTGCGGGACGGCAGCCGGACGGTCAGCGCGCTCTACATGGCCGTCTACGCCTTCCACATGCCGGCGTTCATCGTCATCTCCGGCTACTTCTCGCGCTCCTTCGACGCGAGCCCGGGACGGATCAGGCGTCTGGTCACCGGGCTCGCCGTGCCGTACGTCGTCTTCGAGACGGCGTACACGCTGTTCACCCGCTGGACGGACCAGGAGCCCGACCGGCCGGTCAGCCTGCTGGATCCGCTGTATCTGACCTGGTTCCTGGCGGCGCTGTTCGTCTGGCGGCTGACCACGCCGGTGTGGCGGCGCGTGCGGTGGCCGCTGCCGATCGCCCTCGTCATCGCGATGCTGGCGACGCTCTCGTCCGTCGGCAACGACCTCGACCTGCAGCGCACCCTTCAGTTCCTGCCGTACTTCGTCCTCGGTCTGCTGCTGAAGCCGGAGCACTTCCGGCTGGTGCGCCGCCGCTCGGCGCGGATGCTGGCCGTGCCGGTCTTCGCCGCCGCCGTCGTCGCGGCCTACTGGGCGGTCCCGCGGATGAGCGGCGCCTGGTTCTACCACCGTGACAGCGCCGGGGAACTCGGCGCGCCCGCCTGGTACGGGCCCGTGATGACGCTGGTGACCTTCGGCTGTTCGCTGGTCCTGGTGGCCTGCTTCCTCGCGTGGGTGCCCGGGCGCCGGGCGTGGTTCACGGTGCTGGGCGGGGGAACGCTCTACGGCTACCTGCTGCACGGCTTCGTCGCCCAGGGGTCCAAGTTCTGGGGCTGGTACGAGCCGGCGTGGGTTCACCGGCCCGTGGGCATGGTCGTGGTGACGGTCTTCGCCGCGGTGCTCGTGACCGCGCTGTGCACGCCGCCGGTGCGGCGGCTGTTCCGCTGGGTGATGGAGCCCGACATGGCGTGGGCGTTCCGCCGGGACGCACCTCAGCGGGCGCGGGAACGGAATGCCGTCCGCGAGGGGAGCGCGGTACGCGGGTGACGCCCGCCGCCCCGCCAACCGCCCGGCACCCCGCCTACCCGTCCTGCGTGAGCCGGATCAGCAGCGCGCCGGGCGTGCGCGGCACGGACACCGTCAGCCCCTCCCCGTCCCAGACGGCCCGGCCCGCCTCCGCTGAGGACGGGTGCAGGACGTCCGCGCGGACGGCCCGGCCCGCCAGGTGCCCGACGGGGACGCGGAGTTCGGCCGGTCCGCCGCGCCGCCACACCGACAGGTACGCCGTGCGGTCTCCGGGGACCTTCAGCCCCAGGGCGAGCCACTCGTCCGTCCAGCCGGGCAGGCCGAGCGGCCAGAACGGCAGGGCCCGCGCGAGGTCCCCGCGGATCGACTTGTAGACCGCGACGGCATCCCGTACGAGGGCCAGCTGGTGGTCCGACATGCGGTCGAGGTGGCCCGAGAGGTGGATCCGGCCGAGCAGGGCCCCGCCGAGGGTCGTGGTGATCAGGTCGTCGTCGAAGCCGGGCTGCGGATAGGCCCAGACGGCGCCCTGTTCGGGCGGGACCGCGGTCGGTGCGGCGGCGGCGATCGGCGGGTAGCGCAGGGGGTCCTGCTGGTCGCTGGTGGACTGGAGCTGGGCGACGGCCAGGGTGGCGCCGTCCATGCGCATGCCGCCCGAGGCGCAGTTCTCCACGACGAGGCCGGGGTGGCGGTCCAGCACGCCGGACAGCCAGTCCAGGTAGGCGTGGGCATGGCCCAGCAGCCCGGCTCCCGGAGCGAGGTCGCCGGGGGCCTGGGTGCCGGGGTCGACCACGATGTTGTAGTCGAGCTTGAGGTAGCCCACGCCCCAGTCGCCGACGATGCGGTCCACGGTCTTGTCGAGGTGGGCGCGGGCGGCCGGATGCCGCAGGTCGAGCTGGTGGCGGCCCTGTTCGGCCAGGCGCACACCGTCGCGCTGGAAGAACGCCTCGCCGGGCAGTTCGGCCGCGACGGGGCTGCGCACCCCGACGACCTCCGGTTCCAGCCACAGCCCGGGCACCATCCCGCGCTCCCGGATCCGGTCCAGGACGGCCTGGATGCCGCCGTCGGGGAAGCGGCGCGGCGAGGGCTGCCAGGCGCCGACGCTGTCCCACCAGCCCCGGGTGTCGTCGTCGTACCAGCCCGAGTCGATGCAGAAGTACTCGGCGCCGGCGTCCGCGGCGGCGTCGATGAGCGGCAGCAGCTTGGCCGTGGTCGGGTCGCCCATCAGGGTGTTCATGTAGTCGTTGAAGACGACGGGGAGGGCGGTGTGGTCCGGGTGCGGGCGGCGGATCGCCCGGCGGTAGGAGGTCAGGGCGCCGATCGCCGCGTCGAGGCCGGAGCCGAGGGCCAGGGCCCCGTACACGGTGGTGAACTCCTCGCCCGGGGCGAGCCGGACCCGCCACTGGTGTTCGGCGTCGGTGGGGCCGTTCAGCGCCAGGTAGCCGCCGTGTGCGTGTTCGCCCACGTCCCAGCGCCAGCCGGCCGGGGACTCGACCTGCCAGGCCCAGGCCCGGCCGCCGCCGCGCTCCGTCAGCGCGCCCATGGCCAGATGCCCGTCGGTGGGCCAGCTGCCGCGCCCGGTGAGGGCGAGGGCGGCCCGGCTGTCGTGCTGGTGGACGTCGACGTGGATGTCGGCGACGGCGGCGCGCAGCGGCTCGCTGTACCAACGGCACTCGGCTAGCCAGTCGTTGCGGGCCCGGTGGACGTCGAGGGCGTCCGGTGCGGGCAGGCCGCCGAGCAGGAGACTGCTGACGGACTGGACGACCAGCGGCTCGCGGCCCTCGTTGCGCAGCCGGACGCGGGAGCGGAGGACGGAAACGCCGGTGGGTGACGTGAGTTCGACGAACGCCGTCAACCCGGTGGCCGGGTCGTGGAGTTCGACGGTCAGCCGTTCCCAGCCGTTACGTCTGTCCGTGCGGTGGGTCCGGTAGGCGAGCCGGGCGCCGAAGGCCGTGCCGGTGAAGCGGGGGCCGGACCAGCCGCTGCCGTGGCCGAGGGCGGTGAGCTCCACGAGCGGGAGGGCGGAGTGCGGGGCGGCGGGGCGGTCGTCGTCGGGGTGGGCCAGCCGGACCAGCCGCAGCGTTCCGTCGGCGGCGACGGCGAACCCGGCCCGGAGTGCCTGATGCCCCCAAGTGAACTCGTCCCGCCGCTGGTTGGAGGCCATGTGCGCCGCATCCGCCGTGCCGGTCAAGGTGCTCCCCCTCCTGACCCCGTCCCGTCCTCGGGGAGCGGAGGTCCGTGTGAATCCCTCGTTACGGTCTCTTGACGACCCAAGTGTGACCGGTCACAATCCTCGCATGAATGTGACCGGTCACACAAGGCGCCCGGCGAGCATCAGGGACGTCGCGACCGCCGCGGGGGTCTCGTACCAGACGGTCTCGCGGGTGATCAACGGCCATCCCAGCGTCCGGCCGTCCACCCGGGAGCGGGTGCTCGCCGCCATCGAGGAACTGGGCTTCCGCCGCAACGCGACCGCCCTCGCCCTGGCCAGCGGGCGCAGCCGGGCCGTGACCGTGCTCACCGCGAACACCACCCACTACGGCTACGCCTCGATCCTCCAGGGCATCGAGGAGGCGGCCCGCGCGGCGTCGTACGCGGTCGGGATCGGGGTGCTGGAGTCGGCCGAGGACGCGGCCGTCGCCGCCGAGGTGCAGCGCGCGGCGGACGCCGGCGGCGGGATCGTCGTGATCGCCTACGATCCGGCCGGTGTCCGGGCGCTGGCAGCCGTGCCCGCCGGGCTGCCGGTGGTGGGCGTGGTCGAGACCCCGGCGAGCCCGCCCGGCGGCGACCGCCCGTGGGTGTGGGCCGACGACCGCGAGGCCGCCTACCAGGCGACCCGCCATCTGCTCTCCCTCGGCCACGAGACCGTGCACTACGTGGCCATCCCGTCCAGCACCCGCCGCACCAGCGCCCGCACCGGCGGCTGGCGGCAGGCGCTGAAGGAGGCCGGTGCGCCGGAACCCCGCCCCGTGCAGAGCAGTTGGGGGCCGGCGGGCGGGCACGCGGCCGGGCTGAAGCTGGCGAAGGACCCGTCCGTCACCGCGATCCTGTGCGGCAACGACGACCTCGCGCTCGGCGTGCTGCGCGCCCTGCACGAGTCCGGCCGCCCGGTGCCGGGCGAGGTCAGCGTGGCCGGTTTCGACGACGCCCCGCACTCCGCCTTCCTCACCCCGTCCCTGACGACCGTACGCCTGGACTTCACCGGCCTCGGGCGGTCCGCGTTCGCCCTGCTGCACGGCGTGCTGGAGGAGTCGGCGCCGGTCGCCCCGCACCCCGTGTCCGTGCCGGAACTGGTGGTGCGGGAGAGCTCGGGGCCACCGCCCGCCGACGCCTGAACCACCGATGCCTGAACCACCCGAACGAGCCCAGCAGTTGTGAGTCCCGCTTTCTGAACCGAACCGCCTGCTCCGAAAGGCACGAGATGAAGAGAAGAGCTCTCCCCGCCCTGGCGCTGATATGCGCCGTCGGCCTGGCCGCCACCGCGTGCAGCGACCCCACCGCCGGGGGCTCCGGTTCGGACGGTTCGGACGCCAAGCAGGCGGCGGTGAATCCGACCGCCCGGCTGGACGGCGTGAAGCTGACCATGTGGACCGCGCAGAACACGGTGACCGCGCCCAAGCAGGTCATCGACGCCTTCGAGAAGGCCACCGGCGCCAAGGTCGACACCCAGGCGATCCCGGACCTCTACGAGCAGAACGTGCCGACGAAGCTGGCCTCGGGCGACCGCCCCGACCTGATGTTCTGGCAGCCGTCCATCTCCACGCTGCCGTTCGTCCAGCCGAAGCAGAACCTGCTGACCCTCGACGGGGAGCCGTGGGTCTCCAAGCTCGGCGACACCGAAAGGTCCCTCGGCGTCATCGACGGCAAGCGGTACGCGGCGATCGTCACCAGCCCCGCCATGCTCGGCGTCTATTACAACAAGGACGTCTTCAAGCAGGCCGGACTGAGCGAGAAGGACTTCCCGAAGTCCTACGACGAGTTGCTCGCCCTCGGCCACAAGGTCGTCGACAAGACCGATGCGGCCGCCTTCTACGAGGCCGGCGGCGACAAGTGGCCGCTGCAGTGGCAGATGCAGCTCCAGCTCACCGACCTCGACCGGCAGTGGTGGGCCGATCTCAACGCCGGCAGGAAGAAGTGGACCGACCCGGTCGTCGTCGGCGCGATCAAGAAGTACAAGGAGAAGCTGCTCGACGCCGGGCTCGCCCAGAAGAACTACCGGACGGGCACCTTCACCGGGCAGGCCGACGCGCTGTGGAAGGGCGACGCCGGCATGGTCCTCAACGTCACGTCCTTCCAGAGCCAGTTGCAGGCCAAGTACTCCACCGCCGAGCTCGACAAGAAGATCGGCTGGTTCCCGGTCGCCAACTCCTCGGCCACCGGCCTGTACTCCCCCGACCAGACCAACGGTGTCGTCGCCTTCAAGACCGGTGACGAGAAGCGCCAGAACGCGGCCCGGCAGTTCCTCGCCTTCTGGCTCGGACCGGACTACCCGGACTACATCAAGACGATGAAGATCCCGTCCGTGCAGCCGTCCGTGCCCACCCCCGACGGGCTGCCCGAGACGTCCACGGCCCAGATGGCGGCCCTGCCCAAGGCCATCGGCGTCTTCCAGGCCAAGGCGATCGTCGCCCCCGACACCCACCTCTACCTGGCCGACATGATCTTCGGCAAGAAGAGCCCGCAGCAGGTCGCGCAGGCGATCCAGGACCAGTTCGCGCAGGTGGCCAAGGCCCAGGGCGCTCCCGGGTTCTGACCATGGCGGACACGGTCGTACGTACGCGCAAGCAGCCGGCTGCACCAGGCGCACCGAAGGGCGTGGGACGGCTGCCACGCGCCGCCGTGCACCACCCCTGGTGGTTCGCGCTCCCCGCGATCGTCGTCTTCGCGGGTTTCTTCCTGGTGCCGAACCTGCTGAACTTCTACTACCCGTTCACCAACTGGTCCTCGTACCACGCGGACATCGCCTTCACGGGCCTGGACAACTTCAGGACCATCGCCGAGGACGGCTCGCTGCTGCGGGCGATCCGCACGACCCTGGTGTACGCGCTGCTGGCGGCGCTGTTCCAGAACGGCTTCGGGCTCGTGCTCGCGCTGCTGCTGGAGGACGACAGCCGCTTCAACCGGTTCTTCCGTGCCGTCTTCTTCCTGCCGGTGCTGATCTCGGCCCTCGCGACCGGTTACGTCTTCCAGGCGCTGCTCGACCAGGACGGGGCCGTCAACTCGGTCCTGGACACGGACGTCCCATGGCTGGGCTCGACGACCTGGACGCTGGTGATCGTCACGCTCATCCACGGCTGGAAGTGGATGGGCCTGTCGATGCTGATCTATCTGGCCGGGCTCAAGGGCATCCCCGGCGAAATGCTGGAGGCCGCGAAGTGCGACGGCGCGGGGCCGTGGCGGACCTTCTGGTCGGTGCGCTGGCCGATGCTCGCGCCGGCCGTCACCTTCAACGTCACCACCGCGCTGATCGGTTCGATGAACACCTTCGACATCGTGCAGGCCACCACGGGCGGCGGCCCCGCGGCCTCCACGGAGGTCTTCAACATCTACATGTTCCGGATCTTCGGGCAGGGCCTGTACGCGCAGGCCTCCGCGATGAGCCTCGTGCTGTTCCTGGTGGTGGTCGCCGTGGCGATCCCGCTGGTCGTGGGACTCCGGCGAAGGGAGCAGATGCTGTGACCGCGCTCTGGCGGTACGGCCGCCCGTCCCTCGTCGTCCTGCTCGCCGCGCTGGCCGTGGGCGTGCCGCTGTGGCTGGTCGCCGTCACCTCGGCCAAGCCGCAGGCCGAGGCGATCAAGCCGAACCTCGACCTGCCCCGGCACTGGCAGCCCGCGAGCAACTACGCGGACGCCGTCGGCCAGGGCGAGATGCTGCGCGGTTTCCTCAACTCGCTGCTGGTCGTGGTGCCTTCGGTGGTTCTGGTGCTGATCCTGGGCGCGGGTGCGGCCTGGGTCTTCGCCCGCAGGAAGTCGAAGCTGGTCTCGGCGGCGTACGCGCTGTGCATCAGCGGACTGCTGCTGCCGCCCGCCGTCATCACCATCGTGATGGAGCTGCGGCAACTGGGGCTGTCCAACACCCGCCCCGGCATGATCGCCGTCTACACCGGGATGTACCTGTCGACGTCGATCTTCTTCATGACCGGCTTCATCCGCGCCATCCCCATGGAGCTGGAGGAGGCGGCCCGGATGGACGGGGCGAGCCCGTCCCGCATCTTCTGGCGGATCGTCCTGCCGCTGCTCCGGCCGGTGATCGCCACCGCGACGATCATGGTGATGCTCTACGCCTGGAGCGACATCTTCTACGCGTTCTTCGTCCTCGGTGGCGGAGAGCGGGCGACCCTGCCGCTCAACCTCTACCAGGTCGCCAGCGCCCAGCTCTACCTCAACAACTGGCATCTCGTCTTCGCGTACGTCGTGGTGATGAGCCTGCCCATGGTCGCCGTGTTCCTCGTCGGCCAGCGAAAGATCGTGTCCGGAATCACCAGTGGAGCCGTGAAGTGACTGGAGGTCCAGCAGCGTGATCACCCCCACCCGCACGAGAGCCGGTACGAGGTCTCGTACCAGAACCGCCTTGATGACAGCACTACTTGGAGCAGCCGCCATGGCAGCCACTCTCCCCGCAGCCGGCAACGCGGCGGCGGCAGCCGACCCGCAGCGCCTCACCGTCGACCTCAAGGCCTCCGAGGGCCCGGTGATGCTCGGCGCCAACGGCTCGCTGTACGGCCTCAGCGACGACGGCGTGCCCAGCGACGCCGCGATGGAGCCGCTGAAGATCACCAGCGTCTCGCAGAAGCCGGAGGGCGGCGCCCAGCACCCCAACGGCGACGCGCTCACCGTCTCCAAGTCGTTCTTCCGCAACGGCGGCGGCGAGATCAACGTGATGATGCAGGACATCTACGCCAAGTGGCCGTACGAGGACCTCGGCATCGACGACTACCTCCCCAAGGTCGACAAGATCGTCAAGGAGGTGTCGGCCGACCCGAACAGCGACCGCTTCGTCTACATCCCGTTCAACGAGCCGGACCAGATCTGGTACAAGCTCGACGTCGCCGACCAGGCGCAGTACGAGAAGAACCGCGACCGGTTCTTCCAGGACTGGAAGACGGTGTACCAGCGGATCCGCGCGATCGACCCGGACGCGAGGATCGCCGGACCCAACGAAGCCGCGTACCACACCCGCCTGTTGAAGGACTTCCTGGCCTTCGCCAAGCGGGAGAACGTGCTGCCCCAGGTGATGACCTGGCACGAGCTGGGCTCCGGCTCGCTGCGCGACTTCCAGGCGCACTACGACGACTACCGCAAGCTGGAGCGTGAGGCGGGCATCGCCCCGCTGAAGATCAACATCGACGAGTACGCCAATCGCCGCGACCTGTCCGTGCCCGGACAGCTCGTGCAGTGGGTCTCGATGTTCGAGCGCAACAAGGTGTACGCCAACATGGCCTACTGGGATGCCGCCGGCAATCTCAGCGGCCAGGTGGTGCGCTCGAACATCCCCAACGGCGGCTGGTGGCTGTTCCGCTGGTACGCGGGCATGACCGGCGACACCGTGAAGGTGACGCCGCCGCAGCCGAACACCATCGACACGCTCCAGGGGCTGGCCTCCCTCGACACCTCCCGCCGCCAGGCGCAGGTTCTGCTCGGCGGCTCCGCGGGCGACTCGGACGTGGTCGTGCGCGATGTCCCCCGGTCGGTGTTCGGCCGCACGGTCACCGCGACCGTCGCCGAGGCCGCCTGGTCCGGGTACGAGGGGCAGCACGCGGCGCCGCGGGTCCTCGCGCGCACCAAGGTGAAGGTCGCGGACGACGGTTCGGTGACCGTCCCGCTGCGCGGCCTGCACAAGATGTCGGCGTACCGGGTCGTCCTCACCCCCGGTGGCTCGGGCACCCCGTCCGCCGCCTCCGTCCCGTGGTCGGCGTCGTACGAGGCCGAGGACGCGGCCATCACCGACGGCAAGGTCTACACCCAGGGCACGGTCCAGAACGCCAACGGCTACGCGGCCTCCGGCACCAAGGACGTCGGCTCGCTCAACCAGCCCGGCAGCAAGGTCGCCTTCTCGGTGACGGTGCCGAAGGACGGCACGTACGACCTGGCGATCCTGTACGGCAACCAGTCCGGCGGCCCCGCCACGCAGAAGCTGTCCGTCGACGGCGGCGACCCGGTGACGGTCACCTACCCCTCCACGGAGAACTGGACGTACCGCGCCAAGAAGGACGTCCGTGTCCAGCTGAAGGCGGGCACGCACCAGCTCACCCTGTCCAAGGGCGACGCCGAGGTCACCCTGGACCGGATCGACCTGACCACGCGGACGGGCGCGCCCTCCGCGTCCTACGAGGCCACGCTGGCGGACATCAGCGGCAAGCCGTCGTACGACTACACCTCGTCGGCCGGTGTGGGCACCGGCTCCCTGGTCCTGCGCTCCGGTGACAAGGCCGTGTTCGACGTCTACGCCCCGCGCGACGGCTACTACACCGTGGTGCCGCGCACCTCGGCGGCCGTGAAGCTCTCGCTGCACGGGGAGACGGTCACGGCCGCGCCCGGCCGCCCGCTGCGGCTCTACCTCGTCGCGGGCAACAACCGGATCGCGATGACGTCCAGCCACTCCGCCGTCCGCTCGCTCGACGTCTCCGGCGACGGCTCGGCCGCCGGCACCCTCTCCTACGAGGGCGCCAAGGCCACGCTCGCCGGCGGGGCCGAACTCGTCGACTCCCCGCACGCGTCGGCCGGCTCGTACATCGGCCGGCTCGGCAACAGCCCCTCCAGCACCGCCGAGTTCACGGTGAACGCGCCCCGGTCCGGCCGCTATCTGCTGGTCGTCCACTACGCGCACAACGACCGCAGGGACAACGGCCACGCCTACAACACGGACATCATGTCCCGTACGGCGGACATCACGGTCGGGACGGCGGACCCGGTGAAGGTCACCTTCAAGAACACCTGGAGCTGGGACGACTACTGGACCGTCGGCGTCCCGGTCGATCTGGCGAAGGGCGCGAACAAGGTGACGTTCGGCAACGCGAGCGCCTGGGCGCCGAACCTCGACCGGATCGAGCTGGGCCGGGTCGTGGGCTGAACCGCACGCTGACCGGGGGCGGTTGCGGAGGAGCCAGCGGTTCTCCTCCGCAACCGGCCCGCGGGATGAACTACTCCGCCCCGGGCTCGAAGTCCTCCACGAAGTAGCTGTCGTGCCGGATGCGGAACTGCTTGAGTTCCTCGCCGCCGCGCTGTGACATCTCCGCGACCCGCTCGAAGTACTCCTCGCGTGGGGCGCCCGGGGAGAAGAGCAGGAGCATGGACATGGGCTCGTCGGTCACGTTTTTGAAGGCGTGCAGACCGCCGACCGGTACGTACAGGAAGTCGCCCGCGCGGCCCGTGACCCACCTCTCGCCGTTGTACAGCTCCAGTTCGCCGGAGAGGATGTAGAAGGACTCCGACATCGCCTTGTGGAAGTGAGTCTTGGCCCCAGCGGACCGTGCGCCCAACTCCACCTTGTACAGGCCGAATTCGCCGCCCGTCGACTCGTTGGTGGCGAGGTAGTGGGTGGCGCCGCCGGGCGAGGAGATGTCCGGCGGGGTGTCGGCCGGGCGGAAAACCGCGTTCACCTCACCCTTGTCGCCGTGGTAGCGGGGCTCCGGGTACTCGGGGTACGACATGATGCGCTCCTTCGGCAGGTCTCCACCAGCATGGTGGCTCCCGCCCCTGGAAGGCGGCATCGGGCGCACGGATGATCTTGCGTCGGACCGGGATGAGGGCTGGGGACCTAGGGTCGGCGAGAGTGCGTGCCGGGCGCCGTGGGTGCTGTGCGGGACTTTCGAAACACCCCCCTAGTACCGGGGCGAGCCGTACCGCGCCTGCCTCGCCGTACGGACGGCCGCCCGGCAGGACGCGCGGCGTCCGCTCGCCACCGGCAGTCCGCTGCCGCGCTCGCGGTGCTCACCCTGATCGTGGCGGGTGTGTCCGCCCGGGGCTCTGCTGCTGCTCGGCTGCCTGCTCCGGGTCGCCGGCGGGCCGGGCCCGTCACCCGGCTCGCCCGGGGGCAGGCCTGCTCGACCGCGGCCTGCTGCCCCCTCTGCTCCGGCGTCCGGCGGTCGCACGCACCGAGGGCGGGGGTCACAAGGGGCTCCCCGCCCGATACGCTCGCGCCGTGCCCGGCCCGGGCGAGAAAGGACAGGACATCATGTTCGGACTGAGCGAGCTCGCGATCATCCTCATCGTCGTCATAGCCGTGATCGGGGCGAAGAAGCTGCCCGAACTGGCCCGGTCGGCCGGCAAGTCCGCCCGCATCCTCAAGGCCGAGGCACGCGCCGCGAAGGACGAGGAGGCCGGGACGGCCCCCGCGCCACGGGTGGTCCAGGGCGAGATCGTCCCGCCCGCCGCGCGTGCCGCGGACGCCCCGGACCCCCGCTGATCCTCCCCCTGCCTACAGCGTGCGCTCCAGGCGGTCGGCCACGAGCTTGACGAAGCGCGCGGGATCCTTGGGCTGGCCGCCCTCGGCGAGCACCGCCAGTGTGTGGAGCAGCTCGGCGGACTCCACGAGGCCCGAGCGGTCCTCGCGCTCCTGGTACGCCTGGTTCAGGTTCTTCACCAGCGGGTGGCCGGGGTTGAGTTCGAGGATCCGCTTGGTGCGCGGCACCTCCTGGCCCATCGCCCGGTACATGTTCTCCAGGGCCGGGGTCAGGTCGTGCGCGTCCGAGACGACACAGGCCGGGGAGACGGTGAGCCGCGCCGACAGGCGCACCTCCTTGATGTCCTCGTCCAGCTGCTCCCGCATCCAGCCGAGCAGTCCGGCGTACTCCTCGGCCTGCTTCTCCCGCTCCCCGCCGGCCTTCTCGTCCTTCTCGCCGTCGAGGTCGATCTCGCCCTTGGCGACGGAGCGCAGCTTCTTGCCCTCGTACTCGCCGACGGCGTCGACCCACACCTCGTCGACCGCGTCGGTGAGCAGCAGGACCTCGATGCCCTTGTCCCGGAACGCCTCCATGTGCGGGGAGTTCTCGATGCTCTGCCGGGACTCGCCGGTGATGTAGTAGATGTCCTCCTGGCCGTCCTTCATCCGCTCCACGTACTGCGCGAGGGTGGTCGGCTCGTCCTCGGCGTGCGTGGTGGCGAACGACGCGACGGCGAGGATGGCGTCCCGGTTCTCGGAGTCGGTGACCAGGCCCTCCTTCAGGACGGTGCCGAACTCCCGCCAGAACGTGGCGTAGCGGTCGGCGTCCTTGGTCTTGATCTCCTTGACCGTGGAGAGGACCTTCTTCGTCAGCCGGCGCTGCATCATCCGGATGTGCCGGTCCTGCTGGAGGATCTCGCGGGAGACGTTGAGCGAGAGGTCCTGCGCGTCGACGACGCCCTTGACGAAGCGGAGGTAGGGCGGCAGCAGCGCCTCGCAGTCGTCCATGATGAAGACGCGCTTCACATACAGCTGGACACCGCGCTTGAAGTCCCGCGTGAACAGGTCGTGCGGGGCGTGCGAGGGCACGAAGAGCAGGGCCTGGTACTCGAAGGTGCCCTCGGCCTGGAGCCGGATCGTCTCCAGCGGCTCGCGCCAGTCGTGGCTGATGTGCTTGTAGAGCTCGTGGTACTCGTCGTCGGACACCTCGTCGCGCGACCGCGCCCACAGGGCCTTCATGGAGTTCAGCGTCTCGGGCTCGGGCGCGTCCTCGCCGTCGCCCTTCTCCGGGACCATCCGGATGGGCCAGGTGATGAAGTCCGAGTACCGCTTGACGATCTCCCTGATCGTCCACGGCGAGGTGTAGTCGTGGAGCTGGTTCTCCGGGTCGGCGGGCTTGAGGTGGAGCGTCACGGAGGTGCCCTGCGGGGCGTCGACCTTCTCCAGCGTGTACGTGGACTCGCCGCGCGACGTCCAGCGGGTCCCCTGGCTCTCGCCGGCGCGCCGGGTCACCAGCGTCACCTCGTCCGCCACCATGAAGCCCGAGTAGAAGCCGACGCCGAACTGGCCGATGAGCCCCTCGGCGCCGGCCCCGTCCTGAGCCTCCCGCAGCTCCTTCAGGAAACGGGCCGTGCCCGAGTTGGCGATGGTGCCGATGAGCTGTCCGACCTCGTCGTACGACATCCCGATGCCGTTGTCCCGCACGGTGAGGGTCCGGGCGTTCTTGTCGACGTCGATCTCGATGTGCAGGTCGGACACGTCGGCGTCGAGCGAGTCGTCCCGCAGCTTCTCCAGGCGCAGCTTGTCCAGCGCGTCGGAGGCGTTGGAGACGAGCTCCCGCAGGAAGACATCCTTGTTCGAGTAGACCGAGTGGATCATCAGCTGGAGCAGCTGACGTGCCTCTACCTGGAACTCAAACGTTTCGGTCGTCATGGTTCGCGAATACCTCACAGGTCCCACAGTCGCCTGAACTGGTGGCAGTCACTTTAAAACACCACGTCAGCGCCGGAGACCCGGATGTCACACGAGGTGGGCGAAGACGACCAGGTTCTCGGTGTAGTCCCGGGCCTGACGGTCGTAGGGGCCCGAGCACGTGATGAGCCGGACCTGGGCGTCCGGGGTGTCGCCGTACACGCGCTCGCTGGGGAACTCGTCCTTCTCGAAGGACTCCGTGTCGTCGACCACGAAGGTCGCCCTGCTGCCGTCGGCTCGCGCCACGTGGAACCGGTCGCCCTTCCTCAGCTCGCTGAGCCCCGCGAACACGGCCGGTGACGTCGCGGTGTCCACGTGCCCGGCGATGATCGCGGTTCCGGCCTCGCCGGGCGAGACGCCCTTGGCGTACCAGCCGACGAGGTTGGTGTCGTGGGCCGGAGGCGGTTCGAGCTGACCCGAACGGCCGATGACGAGGTCGGTGAAGGGCGCGTTCACCGAGATCTTGGGGATGTACAGGCGGACCGGCCGGGACCGCGGCAGATGGGGTCCGGCCCCGGACGCGTCGGTCCGGTGCGGCGCCGCGGACGAGGGCGGCGCGTCGGGCACGGCGGGTGCGGCCGGCGAGACGGCCGGCGGGGCGTGCGGCGGGCCGCCGGTGTCGGACGACGACTCACCACGGCCGGCGACCATGCTCACGGTCAGGACCAGGGCGGCGAGACTCCACAGGACCGTCATGACGGTACGGAATCGCCGCCTCGACGGCGGGAGGCCGGGCTCGGCAGGGGGAAGGGGGCTGGCTGCCATCGGAGACCACCTCATTCGGGCACGGCAGCGGAACGGACACGGCAGCGGAGACGGCACGCGGGAGGACGAGCCGGGCCGCCGCGACGCGAGGAGCACGTGCGGCGGCCACGGCGGCTACGAGGTCAGGCCTCGGTCATGCCGCGCCCCGCGAGGCCTTCTGGCGCCGCAGTGCGTACAGGCCGGTGCCGGCCACCGCCAGTACCGCGAGACCGCCGGCCGTCACGGCCGGTCCCGCGGCCAGGGCTCCGCCACCGGTGTGCATCCCGCCGTGCGGCTTGTCGTGCTTGTCGCCGTGCCAGGAGCCGTTGTCGTGCTTGCCGTGGTCCTCCTGCTTGTCGCCCCAGGGGTCCTCGTCCTGCTTGTCGCCCCAGGAGTCGTCGCCGTGCTCGTCGTCCCCGAGGGAGTCCTGGTCCCAGTCGTCGTCGGAGTTCACCGCGGCCAGGGCTCCGCTGCCGGTGTCCATCCCGCCGTGCGGCTTGTGGTGCTCGTCGCCGTGCTCCGAGTCCTTCTCGTGCTTGCCGTGCTCCTCGTGCTTGCCGTGCTCCTCGTGCTTGCCGTGCTCCTCGTGCTTGCCGTGCTCCTCGTCCTTGCGGTGGTCCGGGTCGTCCCCGTCGTCCGCGGTCACCGCGGTCAGGGCTCCGCCACCCGTGTGCATCCCGCCGTGCGGCGCGTCGTGTTTGCCGTCCTTGTGGTGCTCCCTGCTGTTAGAAGTGTTGTCGTGGTCCCAGTCACCCATCGCCTCGGCGTAGGCGGCGGGTGCGGCGATCGCGAGGGCGGCCGTGGCCGTGGCCGTCGCGAGCAGCATGCGGGCAGAGCGCATCGGTGAGTCCTT
The DNA here is from genome assembly GCF_030816955.1 of Streptomyces africanus. NCBI lineage: Bacteria > Bacillati > Actinomycetota > Actinomycetes > Kitasatosporales > Streptomycetaceae > Streptomyces > Streptomyces africanus. Next base: position 819,567 of record NZ_JAUSYP010000001.1, read on the forward strand.
CCGTCGCGGACCGGGCGCTGACGCCTCGCCAGCTCACGAGACCCGGCCTCGACGTGAACCACCGTCAGTCATGCCGGGCCGTCCCACCATCCGGGGCGTTCACACGGGTTACGACCCCACTCTGACGGCGGCATCCGCCCCGGCCGCCGCGCGCGTCACCATCGCCTCTGCCTCTGCCGGCCCAGGCGGCTCGGGTCCGGGTCGACCAGCTGGGCCGCCATGCCGACGAGGACCAGCCCGGTGGCGATGAGCAGCCCTTGCGCCAGGGCGATGCCGGAGCCCAGGACGGCCACGCCGAGGGCCAGGGCCCACCAGGCTCCGGTACGCCGGTACTCCCGGGGCCGGGCCGGGCGGCCGGCGCTCATGGCCCGGGTGAACCTGGGATCCTCCCGCTCGAGTCGTGCTTCGAGGTCGACGAGACGCGCGTCTTCGGACTGGGGCACGGCTTCTCCTTCGCGGCGCGGCCGGTCTCACCAGGGCTTCGGCTTCTCCCCCCTCCAGCGGCGTCCGCCATGGGCCCCACACCCATCCTTCCCGGTGGCCGCCCCGTACGAACGCCGCGCCCCCGCAGGGGCGCGGGGAACTGCGCGACCAGCCACGACGAGAGCCGCGCGTGCGGACGAGGGTGTGCCAGGACACCCCCTACCGCTCGGCCTCGGCCGGCAGAGCGGCGGTGGCGGACGACGGTGTGCTGTCGTCCGGGGAGCGCGGCTCGGTGTCGTACGACGGGGCCGTGCGGCCGGGCAGGAGGTCCTGGGCCGCCCGGAGCGCGCGGGCGAGCAGGTGTGCCTGGCCGGCGGCGATGGGGCCGAGAATCGCGAGGACGAGGACGTACCCGGCGATGAACGGGGCGAGCCGGGCGTCGAGTCCGGCGCCGGCGGCCATGGCGGCCAGGATCAGTGCGAACTCTCCGCGGGCCACGAGGGTGGTGGCGATCTCGGCGGCGGGCTCGGTGCCGTAGCGGTACACGCGGGCGACGAGGAGTCCCGCGGTGACGTTCATGACGACGGTCAGGACCGCCGCCGCGGTGACCGGGCCGACGACGGAGACGATGTCGCCGGGGTCGATGGAGAGCCCGAAGGCGAAGAAGAAGATCGCCGCGAAGGCGTCGCGCAGCGGATGCACGAGTTCCCGGATGCGCGGGCCGGACGGCGTGCCGGCCAGGATCAGGCCGACCATGAACGCGCCGATGGCGTCGGCGACTCCGAGGACCTCGGCGACTCCCGCCACGAGGACGGCCGCGCCGAGGAAGCTGATGACGAGCAGTTCGTTGTCGCGGGTGGCGATGAGACGCCCGACCAGCCGGGTGCCGTAGCGGGCCGCGGCAGCGAGCAGCAGCAGGAAACCGAAGGCCTTGGCGCCCTGGAGGACCATGTCGCCGACGCCCTGGGCGCCGCTGATGACCGGCTGGAGCGCGGCTAGGTAGAGGGCCAGGAAGATGTCCTCGACCACGATGACGCCCAGGATGAGGCGGGTCTCGGGGCGGCCGATGCGGCCCTGGTCGATGAGGATCTTGGTGACGATGGCGGACGAGGAGATCCCCAGGACACCGGCGAGCACCAGCGCCTCCCTCAGGCCCCAGCCCAGGGCGAACCCGAAGACCAGACCCGCGCCGACGTTGAGCAGCAGATAGATGCCGCCCGCCGTCAGCAGACGCCGGCCGCCGCTCTTGAGGTCGTCGAGGTGGAACTCCAGGCCCAGGTAGAACAGCAGCAGCACCAGTCCGAGCGCGGAGAGCATCTCGAAGTCGTGTGCGTCCTCGACGATGACCAGGCCCGGGGTGTGCGGGCCGAGCAGGATGCCCGCGAGCATGAACAGCGGGATCGTCGGGAGTCCGATCCTGCCGCCGAGGCGGGCGAGGAAGGCGGCGGCCAGGAAGGCACCGCCCATGGCGAGGAGGCTGTCAGCGTGTCCCACGGGTCACCGCCTTCGCGGGCGCGCCGGGGGCGGATCGTTTCACCGTGCGGGGATGGATAAGGGCTCCTCCTTCGTGGGGCTGGGTCGGACGGCGTCGTGCGCGTCTCGGCACCGGCCGAGGCCGGGGCCATGACAACCGGCCCGAGCCTCGCCGACGCCGCCAGCCTCACACGGGCCCCGGGCCCGTCTCCATCGGTGCCCGCACCCATTTGGGGGTGGGGGCGACACCCATCACACAGGGGCCCGTGCCGGGGGCGGCACCCGTCACCGGGGGGACCCGTCACGGGGACGACAACCGACACGTGGGCGGCACCGGTCACGGGGCGACAACGGTCACCGGCGCGGCGCCACCCGTCACGGGAGGGACACCCACCACGGAGGGGGACCTGTCACGGGGGGCGACACCGGTCACCGGGGGGCGGCACGGGGCGACAACCGACGCGTGGGCGGCACCGGGGCGACACCCATCACGGGGACACCGGTCACCGGGGCGGCGACACCCGTCTCGGGGACGGCACCCGTCGCGGGAGGGACACCCACCACGGAGGGGGACCTGTCACGGGGGGCGGCACCCGTGGGGGGCGACACCCATCACGGAGGGCTGCACCCGGCTCCCTGTCACACGTGGCGGTGGTCGATGTCCAGCAGGCTCGCCGCCGCCCTGAAGTCGGCCGCGTGGTGGCCGACCGCGAGGGACCAGTGGTGGCCGACACCCGTGGCGCTCCATGCGTCCACCCATTCGCCGGGGTCGCGGCCGAAGTCGACGCGGCTGGTGGTGTTGCCGATCTCCAGCAGGGGTCCCGGAACGACGGTTCCCTCGGAGGTGACGAAGGACAGGCTGCCGTCGGCGTCCTGGCCGAGGCCGAGCAGTGTGACGGGCCCGTGCTGGACGTCGAACTCGACGCTCACGCCCCAGCCGCGTTTGCCGTGGTAGACGCCGAGCCCGCGCAGCAGGGGGTCGCGGGCGCTGACCGCGAGGTGGGCGGGTCCGTCGTGGCCCATCTCCACGACGCCGTCCTCGAAGTTCAGGGCCTGGATCTCGGTGAAGGAGCCTCCGGCGCCGACGCTCTGGGAGGCGAGCTGGGCGACGCTGGTGCGCAGTTCGTACTCCCCGGCCGCCGGCACGCCCCGGGCCGTGAGCAGGGAGGCACCCAGGATCATGCCGGCGCCGAGCCGCTCGTGCAGCTCCCCGTCGAGGCCCCGGTGGTAGTACGCGAGGCTGTCGAGCTGGAAGTCCGCCACGAGCCGGTCGAGGGCGACGGACACGGTCGCGCCCCAGGCGAAGTCCTCCTCCACGACACTGTCGTCGAGGGTGAAGACCTGCCGGGCGAGCGTCATCCGCTCCCGGGTCTCCTGCTCGGTCACGCGCTCCACCCGGTGCCGCAGGTCGTCGAACTCCAGCACCTCCACGTGCGAGCCGAACGTCGTGGACAGCAGCGTCGGATCGGTCTGCACGTCGAGCATGCCGGGATACACGTGTCCCATGAGGCCGTGCCGGGCGTGCCGGAGCGCGGCGCGGATGTGCGCGGCCCGGATCCACTGTTCGATGCGCCGCCAGGCGGACTCCTGCCGCAGCCAGCCCGAGACCGAGCGGAAGGGGATGCCGGCGCGCCGGAAGACGTTGCCGACCTCGGGGACGGGGCACTGGCCGCAGTAGGCCAGCCAGGCGCCGGTGTCGAAGGAGGCGTGGTCCATCCTCTCGGTCGGCTGGAGGTCGATGACCAGGACCGGCGTGTGCGAGCGCTGCGCGATCGGCAGCACCATCGAGGAGGTGAGGTACGTCGTCAGGAACAGCACGATGAGGTCGCAGTCGGCCTTGCGCAACTGCTCGGCGGCGCGCGCTCCTTCCCGGGCGTCGGAGACGAACCCGGCGTCGGTCACCTCGGCGTCCATCCCCCGGAAGCGCTCGGCGACATAGGCGGCCGACTCCTGCAGCTGCGGGAGGAGCCCGGGGAACTGCGGCCAGTACGTGCCGAGTCCGCCGGCGACCAGTCCGATCCGGGTGCGGCGCCGGGTGACCGGCGGGAGCAGGTCGTGCAGGGCGGCGGCCCGTACGGCGGTGCGGTCCGCGGTCGTTGCCATGGTCGGTGCTCCTTGTCGGGTCTGCTGCGGCTCAGGTGCTGGGGACACGCAGGTCGGCTCTGTCCGGCGCGGCGCCGGTGGTACGGCGGACCAGGACGCGGATGATGAACACGCCCGCGAACGCGGCCACCGTCATGCAGGCGGTGATCGTCCAGAGCAGGACGGCCGGGCTGTGGTCGGCCAGGGCGGGAGTGAAGAACGCGGCGACCGCGAAGACCCCCCGGGACAGGGCGTAGGTGAGGCCCTGGGTGGTGCCGCGGGTGTCCGCGGGCAGCGTGAGCTGCGACCACACCTTGTAGTTCGCCTCTCCGGCGAAGGGGTTGGAGAGCTGGTAGAGCACGAAGAAGACGAGCATGCCGACGAGCGCGCCCGCGGTCAGGGACGCGATGACGAAGGCGAGGATCTGCACCACCGCGGCCACGTGGAACAGCCGGTCGCGCCAGGGGCTGTCGGCGACGCGGACGAAGGCGAAGGTCAGCAGCACGCCGATCGGGATGAAGGCCAGGTTGATCCCGGTGGCCAGGCTCTGTGAGGCGTCGCTGACGGTCACGAGCAGATAGGTGCCGAACTGGCCGAAGGTGTTGGCCCCGAGGCCCCAGGTGACGTAGAAGACGAACGTCGCGGTCATGGGCAGCAGGGCGGCGCGCGTCCAGATCTTCTTCAGGGCGACGCGCTGCGGGGCGGCCTTTGTCGCCGGCTCCGCCGTGTCGTGCTCCGGGGACAGCTTCAGGCGGGATCGCAGGGCCCAGGTGACGAGTGCGGCGACGGCGAGCTGTCCGGTGATGAGCCGGGCCCCGGTCATGCCCGTGGTGGACAGGACGAAGCCGAGGAAGATGGCGACGGTGATGCCCAGCATCCACATGACCTGCGTGAAGGCGATGAGCCTGCCGCGGGCCCAGGAGGGCGCGGCGTCCGAGACCACGGCCAGGGACGTCGGCAGGTCGGCGCCGGCCGCGAGTCCCGCGATGAGGACGCCGATCAGCAGCGTGATGTCGTCGGGCGCCAGCGTGATGACGATCGCCCCGAGCGCGAAGCAGAAGATGTCCCAGTTGTAGACGCGGCGGCGGCCGAAGAGGTCGGCGAGCCGGCCGCCGACGAGGGAGCCGACGGCGATGCAGCCGGTGACGATCGCGCTGATCGCACCGGCCATCCACACGCCCATGTCGTAACTGTCGCGATAGATGGCCAGGTTGACGGAGATGCTGACGATCAGCCCGGCGTCGAGGTAGGAGGCCATGCCCGACAGGGCGGCGGCCTTCCAGAGCGGTGTGGGGATGGGGCGGGTACCGGCCATGATGCGACTCCGTCGTCTGGTGACATCGCGGTTCCGGGGGCCTGGTCGCAGCGAATATAGGGCGGGAAAAACGTTGCAACAAGGTGTCGCGCAGACATCGGCTTCAGCGTGTCGCCGTCCGCCGTGCCGTCCGGGGATATGGCGTGACTGTTCCAGGTCGCCTACGGTGAAGGTGGCCTAAAAACGTTTTAGGGGAAGGACCGCGTCCGTGATCTCCCCCGCGCTCCGGCAGCTGTTCGACGACCCGCCCCGCGATTTCGGCCCGGCTCCCCTGTGGTGGTGGTCGGGTGCGAAGGTCACCCGCGAGCGACTCGCCTGGCAACTGCGGGCGTTCGCCGAGGGCGGTGTCCACAACCTCGTGGTGATCAACCTGGCCCCGGCCGGTCCGACGTTCGGCGCCCGGGCGGACGATCCGGCGTGGTTCGGCAAGGAGTGGTGGGCGCGCTTCACCGACGCCTGCGAGATCGCCGCGGAGTTGGGCACGCGCCTGTGGTTCTACGACCAGATCGGGTTCTCCGGCGCCAATGTGCAGGGTGGAGTGACACGGCGTCATCCCGAGGCCAGGGGTTGTGCGCTGCGCTGTCGCGACGTCACCGTCTCCCGGGGCACGGTGGCCCTGCGGGACGCCGAGACCCCGCTGGCCGCCTACTCGCCGCAGGGCCGACGCCTCGACGTCGTCGTGGACGGCCCGGGCACCCTGTCCGTCGCCGCCGCCGACGGAACCGGCGTACGGCTCGTCACCACCGTGCCCACGGCGTTCGACTATCTGGACCCGCAGGCCGTCGGGCTGTTGATGGACGCCGTGCACCACGAGTACGACCGCCGCGTGCCCGAGTATCTGGGCACCGTCATCGCGGGCAGCTTCCAGGACGAACTGCCGGGCACGAACGCCTGGAGCCACCGCTTCGCCGAGGAGTTCCGCGCCCGGCGGGGCTACGACCTGCTCGATCACCTGCCGGCCCTGTTCGGCACGGACGCCGCCGTCCCGGAGACGAAGATCCGCGCCGACTACTACGCGGTCCGCGCGGAACTCACCGAAGAGGCCCTCTTCCGGCCGCTGGCCGCTTGGCACCGGGAGCGCGGGATGCTGCTGGGCAGCGACCAGAGCCACCCCGCCCGCGCGGGCTACCCGGCCCAGTCGACGCAGATCTACACCGACTATTTCCGCACCCACCGCTGGTACGGCGCCGCCGGCAGCGACCACCACGGCGACGCCAAGGTGCACTCCTCCATGGCCCACCTCTACGGCCACGAGCGGGTCTGGATCGAGGCGTTCCACTCCTCCGGCTGGGGCGGCACGCTGGAGGACACCTACCACTGGCTGCTGCCGTTCCTGCGCAGCGGCGCCAACCTGTACAACCCGCACGCCAGTTACTTCGGCACCGCGGGCGGCTGGTTCGAGTGGGCGCCGCCGTCCACCGACTGGCGCCAGCCGTACTGGAAGCAGTACCCGGCGTTCTCCCGGGCCGTGGCCCGGATCTGCTCGATCATGTCCTGGGGCGGCTACGCCGCCGACGTGGCGGTCCTGCACCCGACCGCGACCATGCAGGCCCTCGTCCCGCTGGACGCGCCCGTGCGGCACTTCGGCGACGGCCGGCTGGGCGACGGCCACGCCGACGCCGACGAGACGCAGCGCCACTACCTCGACCTGTGCGGCACGAACAACTGGCTCGCCCCGCACGCCGGCGCCCTGGACCGGCGCGGCATCTCCTTCGACGTGGTCGACGACGACTCGGTGCAGCGCGCCAAGGCCGCCGACGGCGCCCTGCGGATCAGGGACCTGGCGTACCGTGCGGTGCTGCTGCCCTCGGCGAGTGTGCTGGAGGAGGAGACGGCGCGGCGGCTGACCGAACTGCTCGACGTGGGCGGCCGCGTCGTCGTCGTGGGCCGGCCTCCTGCCACGGCCGCCGGCCGGGCCGGTGACGACGCGGTGGTGGCGGCCCTGCTGGCGCATCCCCGGCTGGAGCGGGTGCGCGACCCGGAGGCCGGCGCGGCGGCCGTGACCGACGCGGCCGGTCACGCCACCGGCGAGGTGCCGCTGCTCGTCCGGCGGACGGGCAACGAGGCGGTGGCGCTGGTCACGGCGGCCTTCCCCGAGATCGGCGCGCATCCGCTGCGGGCCGGGTCCTCCCCGTCGGGCGACGCGGCCGGCACCTCGTCCGTCACCGTGCGGGCCGCCGTCGCGGAGGCCGAGGTGTGGAACCCGGCGACCGGTTCCCGCGCGCCCGCGCACGTCACCGTCTCCGGCGACGGCGACGGCGACGTCTCGACCATCGACGTGCCGCTGGACGGCGCCCCCGCGGTCCTGGTCGTGTGGCGCGAGGGGCGGCCGGGGACGACGCGTCCTCGACGGGAGACACGGGAGACACCCGCCCGGGTGATCGACGTCTCGACCGGCTGGCACGGCCGCCTGGTCCCCACCATGGACAACACCTGGGGCGATCTCGCGCTGCCCCCGGGTTCGCCGGTGGACGAGCCGCAGATCTGGACCATGGAGTGGGCCGAGGGCGGGGCTTGGGAGCGGACGCGAGTCACCTACGGCAACCGGGTCCGTGTCCTGCCTCCGGTGCCGCTCGGCCAGGTGCCCGAGCCGCTGGACACCGTATCCGTGGAGCGGGTCCTGGCCGGTGAGCTGCCGCTCGCGCCACCCGGCGCGGGCTGGGACGTCGCCGTGTACTCGTCGAGCCGGGGCATCCCGGACCCTGGCGGCCTGCTGGGCCTCAAGGGGCTGGTGAACGAGGAGTTCGTCCGCGTCCCGGTGCCGCTCGGCAAAACGGCCGCCCGGGTCCGGGCGATCGTGGAGACCAGCCACCGGGGGCCCGCCGAACTGCACGTCGGCGCGGAGTGCGCCAAGCGCGTGTGGTGGAACGGGCAGCCGCTGGAACCGGACGGCGGCTACCTGGCCTCCGCCCGGGTCACGGTGGCCCGGGACCGCAACGTGCTCGAGTACGAACTGTCCGGCGCCCAGAGCCGCCCCTCGACGATCTCGGCCACCGACGGCACGCCCCTGGGCAGCTTCTTCTGTCTGTCGGAGCCGGGCGGGCTCGGGCCGCGTCCGCGGTTCATGCGGCCCCCGGACGGAGTGCGGCCGGACGGCCGCGTCACCTACCGGGCGCGGCTGCGGGTCCCGGGCGGCGACGCCCGGACGGTGCTCGTCGTGGGTGCCGCCTCGGCGGTCACCGTGCTGCTCGACGGGGAGGTCGTGGCGCGGCAGGAGAAGGTGGAGTACTACGAGGCGGACTGGGGCGCCGTGCCGATGTTCTTCCGGCACGAACCGGTGCTCGGGGCGGGCGAGCACACGCTGGAGGTCGTGGCCGACGGTGCCGACGCCCGGGACGCGGTGTTCGTCGACCTGGTGGTGCGCTGCGGGGCCGGGGTGACGGCGCTGGTCAGCGGCGCGGGCTGGGAAGCCGCGACGGGTGACTGGCGGGGCCGGACCGTCGAGGACGCGCGCAGGCGGGGCGAGGTGCAGCACTGCCACGCGGCGGTACGGCCGCACCCGCTGCCGGACACCGGGTGGCTCACCGGCCGGCCGGTGCTCGGCGGCACCGTATGGCCGTCGCGGTCCACCGACGAGGTCCGCGCGCTGCCGCAGCGCTTCCGGTTCACGGTGCCGGCGGGAACGGTGTCGCTCGGCCTGCCGCTGGCACTGCGCGCGAGCGTGCGCGTCGGGGACGGGCCGGAACTCCCCCTGGAAGGCGATCGGCTGACACTTCATCAGCCTCTCCCGGAGCCCACCCCGGTCGAGGTGGTCACCGAGCCGACGGCGGTCCTGCGGGGCGGCTCCGCCTGGCGGGGGCCGGTGCGGGTGCGTGCCGTGCCGGCGCCGCTGCCCCTGGGGGACTGGCGGGAGCTGGGGCTGGGCAGTTGGAGCGGAGGCGTGACGTACGCGCGGGTTCTGGACGTGCCGTCGGGACCCGATCCCGTGCTGGATCTCGGGCGGGTGCGGGGCAGTGTGGAGGTGTCGGTCGACGGGGAGCCGGCCGGTGAGGCGTTCTGCGCGCCGTACCGTTTCCCGTTGCGCGGTGCCGCCGGGCGCAGCGTGCGGCTGGAGGTGACCGTCCGGGGCACGCTGGCGCCGTATCTCGCTCAGGCGACGCCGACGGCCTGGGCGTTCGAGTCCCAGCTGTCGTCGGGGCTGGTGGGGCCGGTGACGCTGCGGATCGCGTCCGCCTCGGCGGGCGGAGTCTAGTCCTCGGCGGGCGGTCGGGTGGAGTCGCGCACGACGAGGCCGGGGGCGAAGACGCGGGTCTCGTGGACGTGGTCCGCGCGGGCCTCGATCTCGTCGAGGAGCATCTCCACGGCCGCCCGGCCGAGGTCCTCGACCGGCTGCCGGACCGTCGTGAGGGTGATGGCGCCGAAGGTCGCGATGTCGAGATCGCCGTAGCCGACCACCTGGACCTCCTCGGGAATGCGCACGCCCCGGTCGGTCAGTCCGCGGCACAGGCCCGCGGCGAGGAAGTCGTTGGTGCAGAAGACCCCGTCGGGCCGGTCCCCGAGGCCGTGCGCGATCCGTGTGCCGTACGCGACGGTCATCCGCTCGGCGACGACCTGGTCCAGCCGTGCCTCGCGCCGGCTGCGCACGGCCTGCCGGGCGCCCTGGTAGCGGTCGGCGCACTGGCGTATGCCGCGCTCGCCGTTGACGACGAGGATGTCGCGCGCGCCGCTGTCGAGGAGGTGCTGTACGGCGATCCGGCCGCCGGCGATGTCGTCGACGGAGGCCGAGCAGCCGTCCCGGTCGGGCATCGCGCGGTCGGCCAGGACGAGCGGGATGCCCCGCTCGCGCAGCCGGGCGAGCCGGCCCGGGTCGGCGCTGAGCGGCACGACGACGACGCCGACGGCCCGCTGCTCGACGAGCATGCTGAAGTAGCCCTGCTCCCGTTCCGGGTCGTCTCCGCTGTGGCAGAGGACGAGGGAGTAGCCGTGGTCGTAGGCCGCGTCCGCGGCGCCCCGGGCGATGCGCGCGTAGAAGGAGTTGGTCACGTCGGGCAGCACCAGGCCGATGGCCGAGGCGCGCCCGGTGCGCAGTCCGGCGGCTCCGGGGTGGGGGACGTAGTCGAGCGCGGCGACGGCGACGCGGACGCGCTCGGCGGTCTGTGCGGTGACGCGCTCGGGCCGGTTGAGCACGTTCGACACCGTGGACACCGAGACGCCGGCGGCGGCCGCGACGTCCTGGATGCGGGCGGGGCGTGCCGGAACGGCGTCCACCCCCTCGCTGTTGCAGCCGTGCGACCAGGCACGACCGTGGCCTTCATGGGCGCCGCAAGTATAACGTGACCGGGCGTGGAACGTTTTTTTCCCGCCCGGTCGTCGTGGTCTCCGAGTCAGGCGGAGGGCGCGCCGCTGAGGACCTCCACGCGGCCGGTGTCGAGTGAGTAGTAGGCGCTGACGACGGCCAGGTCGCCCTTCGTCACGAGCGGGGCGAGGTCCCTGTTGGTCCGCAGCTCGGCGGCGGTCCGGTCGATGTGGATCCGCACCATGGCGTCGACCGGGTCGGAGTGCTTCTGCCGGGTGGTCTCCCGGTAGGCCGGCCGCAGGGCGTCGGAGATCGCCTGGAGGTTGCCGGGCAGCGTCTTGCCGTCGCGCATCGCCTCGTAGGCCGCCTTGATCGCACCGCAGCGCTGGTGTCCGAGGACCACGATCAGCGGGGTGCCGGACGTCATCGGCCCGTACTCCACGGACCCGGTGACCACCGGCCCCACGACCTGCCCGCCGGTGCGCATCACGAACAGGTCGCCGAGGCCCGTGTCGAAGACGAGCTCCGGCGGCACGCGGGAGTCGATGCAGGACAGGACGACGCCGTAGGGGTCCTGTGCCTCGGCGACGAACTCGCGCCGCTTCGGGTCACGGTCGGGGTGCTGGAGCTTTCCGTCCGCCCAGCGCTTGTTGCCGTCCATCAGCCGCGCGTACGCCGCCCAGGGCGAGTCCGGTCGCGGGCCCGCCGCGGGCGAGGGTGAGGGGGTCTTGGCCGCGCCCACGGCCGACGTCTTCCCCGCGCCCGAGGTGTCCGAGTTCGACGAACAGGCGGTGAGCATGGCTGCGGTGGCAGCCAGCCCACCGGTGAGTATGGCCCTGCGCTGCGGTGTCCTGGCGGTACCCATGTGGCCGTCCCTTTCGGTCTCCGTTCTCCCTGCCGGGAGCGGTGATCCAACTGTCGTGGGAGGCCGGTTAGCGCCCGTACAGCGCTGATGCAGCGCAGGAGAAGTGCTGTTCCAAGACTTGGTCAGAGGAGGACTGTGGTGCGGTGCTCGTAGTCCAGCTCGTGTTCGGCGCAACGTCCCTCACCGCGGGGGCAGATCATCGAGTACTCGCTGACCCGGGCCCGGTACACCCGCCACGGGGCCGGCGGACGGACCTCCTCCGGTTCGAGGGAGCGACCGCCGCGTCCGGCGGGGCGGGGGATCACCCGCAGGCCCTCCAGGGCTGCCTCCCCGTGGAGTTCCTCCGCCGTGGCCTTCAGATACAGGGCGAGGGGACTCGCCGTGCCCACCGGGGCGCGGGAGTCGTGGAGGACGATGCCGATCCGGGGCTCGTGGGCGATGTTGCGGGAGTGCGTAACCTCGGGGGACGAGACCCAGTACAGGTCCCGTCCGTCCTCGGTGGAGTAGAAGACGGGCGAGGCCCAGGGGGCGCCGTCCGGGCCGACGGTGGCCAGCACCATGTACAGGTTCCGGTCGATGATCGCGCGTGCCGCGCTGCGAGTGTCCTCACTCATGCGTGCCCCCCTGGTTCCGGTGTTCCGGTGCTTCCGGTCTGATGGGGGTCACTTTACGAGCGGGGGCCGGGTCAGGCGGGGAACTCGCTCTTCAGCCAGTCGCCGTCCAGGCGGACGTGCTTGATGGTGCGGCGGTGGTGGGTGTGGGCGACGTGGAGGGTGCCGTCCGGTGTCTGGGCGAGGGAGGGGTAGGACAACTCCGTGCCCAACAGCCTTATCCCGGGCCCAGTTCGAGCGCCGCCGCGGCGATCGCGTCGAGGTCGGCGTCGCACACCGGGTGCCGGCCGTGCGCGAAACGCGTACGCGTCGCCGCCGAGCTGGCGCTGCGCGGCGAGGTGGACGGCATCCGCACCGCACCCCTCAACAAGGAGGCCCTGCACGCCGCCGGTCACCTCTACCCCGGGCACACCACAGGGAACTTGCACGGGCCGGGGGCTCACGAGGCGCCGGGGGCTCGCGCAACGCCGAGAACTTCTCCGAGGGCTCACGCGACGCCGGGGACCTGCACGCCCCCGGGCCACGCGCAGAACTGAAGGCCCACGCGATGCCAGGGCTTCGCGGAGCTGAGGGCTCGCCCGATGCCGGGGGCTGCACGCGGCGCCGAACCTCGGACACGGCTGAAGGCTCGCCCCGCGCCGGGGATTTACACCGTGCCAGGGACTCGCGCGGCGCCGAGGGCTCGCCCTTCGCCGGGCCTCGCACAGGGCTGAAGGTTCACCCGAGGCCAGGAATCGGCACGGCGCCCGGCCTCGTGCGGCAGCGCTGAGGGCCGGGCGCGCGCCGCGGCACCGCTGCTCCACTGCGGGCCCGCACGGCGGCGGAGGCCTGCACGGTGCCAGGGCCCTGCGCGGGGCCGGAGCCCCGCCCCGCCGCGGCCGCGTGTTGCACGTCAGGGCTGGACCGTGCCCGTTGCCGCCGTGCTCGGGGCCTGTGGGCCGCTGGTTCCGAAGTGGATGCCCTTGGCCTCCTTGCCGATCGCGCTGAGCAGGATCACCACGACCAGGGTGGGCACGACGGTCCACGCCATCGCCGACGGATACCCGTGGCGCTCGGCGATGGCCTCCTGGATCGGCAGGTTCAGCGCGGCGATCAGGTTGCCGAGCTGGTAGGTGACGCCCGGGTAGAAGCCCCGGACGGCGTCCGGGCTCATCTCGGTCAGATGGGCCGGGATGACGCCCCAGGCTCCCTGCACGCACACCTGCATCAGGAAGGACGACAGCATCAGCCAGCCGACGGTCGTGGACAGCACGAAGAACGGCACCACGACCAGGCCCCCGGCCGCCGCGATCATGATCGTCCGGCGGCGGCCCAGCCGCTCGGAGTACGCCCCGAGCAGCACACCTCCGATCATGGCGCCGATGTTGTACACCACGGCGATCGCGATCGAGGTGTTCGCGGACAGCTCCAGGCCCTTCTTCACGAAGGTCGGGTAGATGTCCTGCGTGCCGTGCGACATCCAGTTGAAGGCGGTCATCAGCGCGACCAGGTAGACGAAGCGCCGCAGCACCGCGGGGTTCTTGAACACATGGTGCGCGGGGGTGCGGTTGAGCCGGACGGTCTTCTCCCACACCTCGCTCTCCTCCACCCGGCTGCGCACCCACAGCGCGACCAGCGCGGGCAGCAGGCTGAAGGCGAACAGTCCCCGCCAGCCGAAGACGGGCTCGATGACGAAGAACGCCACGGCGGCCAGCAGGTACCCCAGCGAGTAGCCGCTCTGCAACAGCCCCGACCAGAATCCGCGCCTCTCCGCCGGGATCTTCTCCATGGCCAGGGCCGCTCCCAGGCCCCACTCGCCGCCCATGCCGATGCCGTAGAGCAGGCGCAGCACCAGCAGCACGGTGTAATTGGGCGCGAAGGCGCAGGCGAAACCGACGATCGAGTAGAAGACGACGTCCACCATGAGCGGGACGCGACGGCCGCGCCGGTCGGCCCACATGCCGAACAGCAGCGCGCCGACGGGCCGCATCACCAGCGTCGCGGTGGTGAGGAAGGCCATGTCGGTCAGGGAGACATGGAAATCGTCGGCTATCTCGCTGTAGACGAGCACGACCAGGAAATAGTCGAACGCGTCCATCGCCCAGCCGAGATAGGCGGCCACGAAGGCGTTGCGCTGGTCTTTCGTCAGACCCGCTGCCTGCGCTTTCACGGTGTTCAGCACTGCGGCCTCCCGAAGTTCGCAGCCGAGGCTAGGCACGGACCACCGAGAATCGGGCAAAGCAAGAACCACGATTGCCCCAAGAGCACCGACGGCCGCCCAGAGGGTGTCCGCACCCCCTACCTGCCGGGAACCCGCCTTCCCGGCGCCGCGACACGGCCGGAGGCCGCCGCGTCGAGGAGGCGGCGGAAGGTGGGGCACTCCAGGTGGCTCGGCGCGGGGCACGCGGCGGCATGCCGCAGGGAGTCGCGCAGGACGCCCAGTTCGCGGATCCTGTCGTCGAGTTCGTCCGCCTTGGCCGCCAGCATCCGGCGGTCGATCCGCGGCCGCCCGTCCGGCGCGAGCATGTCCGCGATCTCGTCGAGCGAGAACCCGGCCGTCCGCCCCAGCGCGATCAGCGCCAGCCGCTCCAGTACGCCCGGGTCGTACTGGCGGCGCAGGCCCCGCCGGCCCGTCGAGGAGATCAGCCCCTTCTCCTCGTAATAGCGCAGGGTCGATGCCGGGACCCCGGCGCGGTGCGACACGTCGGCGATGTCCAGTTCTGTCATTCTGCATTGACCTCAAGTCGACTTGAAGTAGAACGCTGTCACCCCGCTACGACGAAGGCAACCAGAAGGAGAGACAGCCATGGACGCTGCGCGCAGGGCCGACGACGAGCAGGCAGCCCGCTGGAAGGGGCGCGCCGGCCACGCCTGGGGCGATCTGAAGGGCGTACTGGACGACATGTTCAGACCCTTCGAGGAGCTCCTGGTCGACGCCGTCGCCGCCGAACAGGCGCGGCACGTGCTGGAGGTCGGCTGCGGTACGGGCGGCGTCACACTGGCCGTCGCGCGACGGCTCGGCCCGGCCGGTCGCTGCGTCGGCGTCGACATCTCCGAGGCGATGATCAGCACCGCCCGGGAGTACGCCGGGCAGGAGGACGTCCCGGCGTCCTTCCTCTGCGCCGACGCCCAGGACCACCCCTTCGAACCCGGCACC
This sequence comes from Streptomyces africanus, assembly GCF_030816955.1. Lineage (NCBI taxonomy): Bacteria > Bacillati > Actinomycetota > Actinomycetes > Kitasatosporales > Streptomycetaceae > Streptomyces > Streptomyces africanus. The sequence goes on from NZ_JAUSYP010000001.1 coordinate 834,708, forward strand.
TTCGACGCCGTCATCTCGCGGTTCGGCGTCATGTTCTTCAGCGACCCCGTCCGGGCCTTCGCCAACCTCCGGCGCGCCGCCCGGGACGAGGCCGCGCTGCGGTGCGTCGTCTGGCGCGATCCGGCCGAGAACCCGTTCATGACGACGGCCCAGCGCGCCGCGGCACCGCTGCTCCCGGACCTGCCCGTCCGCGGGCCGGACGAGCCGGGCCAGTTCGCCTTCGCGGACCCCGACAAGGTCCGGCGCATCCTGTCCGACAGCGGCTGGGCCGGGATCGACATCCGGCCGGTCGACGTCGTCTGCACCCTGCCCGAGCAGGAACTGGTCCGCTACTTCACCCGGCTCGGTGCGGTCGGCATGCACCTGCCCGAGGTGGACGAGCAGACCCGTGACCGCGTCGTCGAGACGGTGCGTGCCGCCTTCGACCCCTTCGTGCACGGCTCGGAAGTCCGCTTCACCGCGGCCTGTTGGACGGTCGGCGCGCGGGCCTCGACAGCGAAATTTTCGTGAGGCCCGGCCCCCTTTCGTGAGCGCGGACGCCCCCGCATAGTGAGATCACGATGACGCAGAAGAGAGCACTGGTGGTCCGCGGCGGCTGGGAGGGGCACCAGCCGGTCGAGGCGACGGAACTGTTCCTGCCCTTCCTGCGGAGCAACGGATACGCCGTCCGGGTCGAGGAGTCGACCGACGTCTACGCCGACACCGCCGAGTTGGCCGGCACCGACCTGATCGTGCAGTGCGTCACGATGTCGGAGATCACGCGCGAACAGCTCGCGGGGCTGAGCTCGGCGGTCGTGGCCGGCACCGGGTTCACCGGCTGGCACGGCGGCATCGCCGACTCGTTCCGCGCCTCCTCCGACTATCTCCACCTGGTGGGAGGGCAGTTCGCCACGCACCCGGGCAAGGAGCCGTGCGAGCGCCGGGGCGGGCCGGAGGACAACTTCCTGCCGCACACCATCGCCCTCACCGAGGCCGGCCGCGCGCACCCCGTCACCGCGGGCATCGAGGACTTCGAGCTGCACACCGAGCAGTACTGGGTGCTCCACGACGACCTCATCGACGTCCTGGCCACCACCACGCACCCCACCCGGCCGTGGGAGCCCTGGCACCGGCCGGTCACCTCGCCGGCGGTCTGGACCCGCCGATGGGGCGCCGGACGGATCGTGGTGACGACACCGGGGCACAGCGTCGACGTGCTCGAGAATCCCAGCGTCCGCACCATCATCGAGAGGGGCATGCTGTGGGCGACGCGCACCGCATCGGCGTCGTAGGGCTCGGCGTCATCTCCCGCGCGTACCTGGACACGCTCGCCGGCCCTTCCGCCGTGCGGGTGACAGCGGTCGCCGACCTCGACGCCTCCCGGTCGGCCGCGGTCGCCGCCGAGCTGCCCGGCGTGCGGGCGCTGACCGTCGAGGAGCTGCTGAGCAGCCCGGACGTGGACACGGTGCTGAACCTCACCACTCCCGGGGCGCACGCCGCGATCGCCCTCGGGGCCATCGGCCACGGCAAGAACGTCTACGGGGAGAAGCCGCTCGCCGCCACGCTCACCGACGCCCACGCCGTCATGGCGGCCGCCGCGCGGGCGGGCGTCGGGGTGGGGTGCGCGCCGGACACCGTGCTGGGCACCGGGGTCCAGACGGCGCGGGCGGCCGTGGCGGCGGGGCGCATCGGACGCCCCCTGTTCGCCTCGGCCGTGATGGTCACCGCGGGCCACGAACGCTGGCACCCGCACCCCGACTTCTACTACACCGAGGGCGGCGGCCCCCTGCTGGACATGGGGCCGTACTACCTGGCGTCCCTGATTCACCTGCTGGGTCCGGTGCGGGCCGTGACGGGGGCGTCCAGCCGGCTGCGCGCCGAGCGGGTCATCGGTTCAGGTCCGCGTACGGGCGAGCGGATACCGGTGGAGGTGGACAGCCATGTCTCCGGTGTGCTGGAGCACGTGGGCGGGACACTGACGACGATCACGACGAGCTTCGACGGGGTGGCCACCACGGCCTCCCCGATCGAAGTCCACGGCGAGGCGGGCACCCTCGCCGTCCCGGATCCCAACCGCTTCGACGGCGACGTACGGCTCTTCGGTCTCGGCGACACCCAGTGGCGCACGCTCCCGCCGTCCGCGGGCTACGTCGACGGCGCGCGGGGCGTCGGGCTGCTGGACTTCGTCGCCGCCGGCGGGCAGCGGGCACCGCGCGCGAACGGCGAACTCGCCCTGCACGTACTGGAGACGATGACCGCGCTCCTGCGTTCGTCGGCCGAGGGACGGCGGATCGAGCTGACGACGTCGGCGCAGCCGCCCGCTCCCGTCCCGCTGACGGCCGCCGAGGAGTGGGGAGGCCAGGCCGCCCCCAGCCCCGCGTGACCCGGCGATGTCACGGCGGTCAGTCCACGGGCCAGGTGTGCGCGGGCGCGTTCATGTGCATGTAGTCCATGTACGTCCTGGTCATCTGCCGCAGCGCCTCCCGTCGGTCGGAGACGCCGGCCTTCTCCAGATGGTGGAGCGTCTCCGCCTGCCACAGGGCGCCGTTGCGCGCGGTGACACAGCGCTGCTCCACGATGCCGAGCAGGGGCTCGCGCCAGGCCGCGTCCATGCCGGCCAGCTCCAGACCCCGGTGGGCCAGCGGCAGCAGACGCCGCAACACCAGTTCCGTGACCGGTACTTCGCCCACGCCGGGCCAGTACAGGCGGGCGTCGATACCGTCGCGGGCCGCGGTGTGCAGGTTCTCCTCGGCGACCGCGAAGGACATCCGCGTCCACACCGGCCGGTCCTCGTCGACGAGGGCGCGGGTGAGGCCGTAGTAGAAGGCGCCGTTGGCGATGATGTCGGCCACGGTGGGGCCGGCGGGCAGCACCCGGTTCTCGATGCGCAGATGCGGGCCGCTGTCGGTGACGGCGTAGACGGGGCGGTTCCAACGGTAGATCGTGCCGTTGTGCAGGGTCAGTTCGCCCAGTTGCGGAACGCCGCCGCGGTCGAGCTCCTGCTGCGGGTCCTCGTCCTCGCACAGCGGGAGCAGGGCCGGGAAGTAGCGCACGTTCTCCTCGAAGAGGTCGAAGACGCTGGTGATCCACCGCTCCCCGAACCACACCCGGGGCCGTACGCCCTGGGCCTTGATCTCCTCCGGGCGGGTGTCGGTGGCCTGCTCGAACAGGGGGATGCGGGTCTCGCGCCACAGCTCCTTGCCGAACAGGAAGGGCGAGTTCGCCGCGAGGGCGGTCTGCACGCCCGCGATGGCCTGGGCCGCGTTCCAGTAGTCTGCGAACTGCTTGGGGACGACCTGGAGATGGAACTGGGTGCTGGTGCAGGCGGCCTCGGGGGTGATGGTGTCGGCGTACGTCGACAGGCGCTCCACGCCGTCGATCCTGATCCGCAGGTCCTCCCCGCGTGCCGCGAAGATCTGCTCGTTGAGCAGCCGGTAGCGCGGGTCGCCGGAGAGGGCGGACTCGCTGACGTCCGCCTCGTCCAGGGTGGGCAGGATGCCGACCATGATCAGATGGGCGCCCACGGCCGCGGCGCGGTCCTCGGCGTGGTTCAGGGCGTCCCGGATCGTCTGTTCCCAGGCGCCGGGGCCGCCGGTCGTCAGTTCCCGCGGCGGGATGTCGATCTCCAGGTTGAAGCGGCCCAGCTCGCTGGACCAGGCGGGGTCGGCGATCGCCTGGAGGACGTCGGTGTTGCGCATCGCGGGCAGCCCCTGGTCGTCCACCAGGTTGAGCTCGATCTCCAGCCCGACCCGGGGGCGCTCGCTCTCGAAGCTGGACTCGCGCAGCATCCGGGCCAGCACTTCGAGCCCGGTCTGCATCTTGGCCCGGTACCGACGGCGGTCCTCCCGTGTGAACACCAGGGCCGGCACGTCACGTCCCATGTACGCTCCCGAGGTCCCTCGGCGGATGGCTCTCGTCCCAGCGTCGCACCTTGTCGTGGTGCCCGCACCCACCTAGCCTGAGTTTGTGCCGCAAATAAACAAACCCCGAACGCACAGTGCCGTGCCGGGCGACGGCAACTCCCTCACCACACTCCGTACAGCGATCACCGTCTTCTTCGCCCTCGACGGCTTCGTCTTCGCCGGCTGGGTCGTGCGCATCCCCGCCATCAAGGAACAGACCGACGCCTCCGCCAGCGCCCTCGGCCTCGCCCTCCTGGGCGTCTCCGCCGGAGCCGTCGTCACGATGATCCTCACCGGCCGCCTGTGCCGCCGCTTCGGCAACCACCGGGTCACCGTGGCCTGCGCCGTCCTGCTCTCCCTCAGCGTGGCCCTGCCCCCGCTGACCCACTCGGCCCTCGCGCTCGGCCTCGTCCTGCTGGTCTTCGGCGCCGCGTACGGCGGGATCAACGTCGCCTTCAACAGCGCCGCCGTGGACCTCGTGGCCGCGATGCGGCGGCCGATCATGCCGAGCTTCCACGCCGCGTTCAGCCTGGGCGGCATGGTCGGCGCGGGGCTGGGCGCCCTGGTCGCGGGGTCCCTCTCCCCCACGCGGCACCTGCTGCTGCTCACCGCCACCGGACTGCTCGTGACCGCCGTGGCGGGCCCCGTTCTGCTCCGGCACGAGCCGCCGGCGCCGCCGGAACGGGAACGGCCGGCGGCGGACGCCCCGCGCCGCCTGGACGGCCGTACCCGGGGACTCGTGCTCGTCTTCGGCCTGATCGCGGGCTGTACCGCGTACGGCGAGGGGGCGCTGGCCGACTGGGGCGCCCTGCACCTGGAAGAGGACCTGGCCGCCTCGCCGGGCGCCGCGGCCATCGGCTACTCCTGCTTCGCGCTGGCCATGACGGTGGGCCGCCTGACCGGTACCACGCTCCTGGAGCGCCTGGGGCGGACCCGGACCGTCGTGGCGGGCGGCGCCACGGCGGCGGCCGGGATGCTGCTCGGCTCGCTCGCCCCCGCCCTGTGGGCGGCCCTGTTCGGGTACGCGATCACGGGCATCGGCCTGGCGAACCTCTTCCCCGTGGCCGTGGAACGCGCGGGCGCGCTCGCCGGCCCCAGCGGAGTCGCCACGGCCTCCACGCTGGGCTACGGCGGCATGCTGCTGGGGCCGCCCGCCATCGGGTTCATGGCGGACTGGTTCTCCCTCCCGGCCGCGCTCACCAGCGTGGCGATCCTGGCCGCCGTGGCCGCGCTCATCGGTTTCGCGACACGACGCGCCACGGCGGGCTGATCCGGCAGGCCGACCTGCCGAACGTCCAGACGAACAACCGGACGAACAACCAGGTGATCGGCGCCCCGGCATCGGGGTACCCGGGCCTCGCCCGTTGTGATCACCGGTCGTGATCACCGGGCCGTACGCCATGGACAAGGAGGCAGACCCGTGACCGATCAACAGCACCCCGGCGAACAGCACCCCACCCCGGAGTTTCCCTCCCAGGACCAGCCGCACCCGGGCTGGACCGGCCCCATGGACCCGCCCCCGGACCACGGTGAGAAGTCCTACCGGGGCAGCGGCCGGCTGGACGGCCGCAAGGCCGTGATCACCGGCGGGGACTCCGGGATCGGCCGCGCGGTCGCCCTGGCGTTCGCCCGGGAGGGAGCCGACGTGCTCTTCACCCACCTGGACGACGAGAAGGACGACGCCGCCGAGACCGCCCGGCTGGTCGAGGATGCCGGGCGGCGTGCCGTGCCCGTCTCGTGCGACGTACGGGAGGAGGAGAACTGCCGCGCGCTGATCGACCGTGCCGTCGCGGAGTTCGGCCGGATCGACGTCCTGGTGAACAACGCGGCGTACCAGATGTCGCAGCCCGACGGCATCGAGGCGATCTCCACCGAGCAGTTCGACCGGGTGCTGCGCACCAACCTGTACGGCATGTTCTGGCTGTGCAAGATGGCCCTGCCGCACATCCCGGAGGGCGGCAGCATCATCAACTCCACGTCGGTGCAGGCCTACAAGCCCAGTCCGCATCTGCTGGACTACGCGACGACCAAGGGCGCGATCGTCACCTTCACGCAGGGGCTGGCGCAGATGGTGATCGACAAGGGTGTCCGCGTCAACGCCGTGGCGCCCGGCCCGGTGTGGACGCCGCTGATCCCGGCGACGATGCCGGACACCCAGAAGTTCGGCAAGCAGGCGCCCATCGGGCGGCCCGCGCAGCCGGCCGAGATGGCACCGGCGTACGTCTTCCTCGCCTCTCAGGAGGCGTCGTACATCACCGCCGAGATCGTCAACGCCACCGGCGGCACACCGCTGCCGTAGCGTCCCCTCGGTAATTCCGGCGCTTGGAGTGAACTCCGTACGGCAGACTCGCGGCATGGAGACCGCTGAGTTCCTTCAAACGCTCGAAACAGAGGGCCGGTTGCTGGCCAAGGCCGCCGAGGAGGCCGGGACCGACGCCAAGGTACCGACGTGCCCGGAGTGGCACGTACGCGATCTGCTGCGGCACACGGGCGCCGTGCACCGCTGGGCCGCGTCGTACGTCGCCGAGGGGTACAGCGAGCGCCGTCCGCTGGGTGACGCCCCGGACCTCGACGGCGCGGAGCTCGTGGCCTGGTACCGCGACAGTCACCGCCGTCTCGTCGACACGCTGGCCGCCGCCGCACCGGACGTGGAGTGCTGGTTCTTCCTGCCCGCGCCGTCCCCGCTGGCCTTCTGGACCCGGCGGCAGGCACACGAGACGGCCGTGCACCGGGTCGACGCGGAGTCCGCGCGCGGAGCCGGCATCACGGCCGTCACCCCGGAGTTCGCGACCGACGGCATCGACGAACTACTGCGCGGCTTCCACGCCCGCTCCAGGAGCCGGGTCCGCACCCCCGAGCCGCGCGTCCTGCGCGTGCGCACGGACGACACCGGCGCGGTGTGGACCGTACGGCTGTCGTCCGAGCCGCCCGTGACCACGCCGGGCGGGTCCGGGGACGCCGAGTGCGAACTGTCCGGCCCGGCCGAGCAGTTGTACCTGGCACTCTGGAACCGGGCGCCCCTGCCGTCGGTCACGGGCGACCAGGAGCTCGCCGCACTGTGGCGGGAGACCTCGGGGATCTGACCGGGCTCAGTCGTCCGCCAGCATCCGCGCCAGCACCGCACGCTGCACGGGCAGTACCTCACCGTGCAGCGTGCGCCCCTTCGCCGTGAGCGCGACGCGCACACCCCGCCGGTCCTCCGGGCACATGCAGCGCTCGACGAGCCCTTCCTTCTCCAGCCGGGCGATCAGCCGCGACAGCGCGCTCTGGCTCAGGTGGACCCGCTCGGAGATCTCCTGGACGCGGTAGGAGGGCGTGCCCTTCGCCGCCCGGCACCCGGCGAGGACGTCGAGCACCTCGAAGTCACTGGCGCACAGGCCGTGTTCGTGCAGAACCCGGTCGAGTTCACACTGTGTTCGCGCATGCAGCGCCAGAATGTCGCGCCACTGTTCCACGAGCGCCTGCTCGGCCTGCTTCGCCGCCATGCGCCGCACCGTAACAGAGAACCCGGATTGTTGCACCTGAATTAAATGCACTTGCATCACATGCATGCGCATGTAGTCTCTCGGGCATGACCTCTCCGCTCACCACTCCCACGTCCGACGGGCGTTGGACTCCCCGGCTCTGGGGCACCCTGCTGGTGCTCTGCGCCGCGATGTTCCTGGACGCCCTGGACGTGTCCATGGTCGGCGTCGCGCTGCCCTCCATCGGTGCCGACCTCGGCCTGTCGACCTCGGCGCTGCAATGGATCGTCAGCGGCTACATCCTCGGCTACGGCGGGCTGCTGCTCCTCGGCGGACGCGCCGCCGACCTGCTGGGCCGGCGCCAGGTCTTCCTGGTGGCGCTGGGCGTCTTCGCGCTGGCCTCGCTGCTCGGCGGGCTCGTCGACTCGGGTCCGCTGCTCATCGCCAGCCGCTTCATCAAGGGCCTGAGCGCGGCCTTCACGGCCCCCGCCGGCCTGTCGATCATCACCACGACGTTCCCCGAAGGCACGTTGCGCAACCGCGCCCTCGCCATCTACACCACCTGCGGCGCCACCGGCTACTCGATGGGCCTGGTCTTCTCCGGCCTGCTCACGGAGGCCAGTTGGCGGCTCACCATGCTCCTGCCCGCCCCCATCGCGCTGATCGCCCTGCTCGTGGGCCTGAAGCTGCTGCCGCGCACCGAGCGCGAGCGCGGCCAGGGCGGCTACGACGTCCCCGGCGCCGTCCTCGGCACCGCCTCGATGCTGCTGCTCGTCTTCACCGTCGTCGAGGCGCCCGAGGTGGGCTGGGGGTCGGCCCGGACCGTCCTGTCCTTCGCCGCCGTCGCCATCCTGCTGGCGGCCTTCGTCGCCGTCGAGCGGCGCAGCCCCAGTCCGCTGATCCGGCTCGGCGTGCTGCGCTCGGGGCCGCAAGTGCGGGCACAGCTGGGTGCGTTGACGTTCGTCGGCAGCTACATCGGCTTCCAGTTCCTGGTGACCCTCTACATGCAGCAGCTGCTCGGCTGGTCGGCGCTGCACACGGCCCTGGCCTTCCTACCGGCGGGCGCGCTGGTGGCGCTGTCCGCGACGAAGGTGGGCGCCGTCATCGACCGGTTCGGCACGGCCCGACTGATGGTGCTGGGCTTCGCCCTGATGGTGACCGGCTACGTGCTGTTCCTGCGCATCGACCTCGACCCGGTCTACGCGGCGGTGATCCTGCCGACGATGCTGCTCGTCGGCTCGGGCTTCGCGCTGACCTTCCCGTCCCTCAACGTCCAGGCCACCAACGGCGTCGACGAGCACGAGCAGGGCATGGTCTCCGGACTGCTCAACACCTCGGTCCAGGTGGGCGGCGCGATCTTCCTCGCCGTGGTGACGGCGGTGGTGACCGCGAACGCCCCCGAGCGGGGCGACGCCTCCCCGCAGGCCGTGCTGGACAGCTACCGGCCCGGCCTGCTGGTCGTGACGCTCATCGCCCTCGCCGGCCTGCTGATCACCCTCACGGGTCTGCGGACCCGCCGGGAGCGGCCGTCCGTCGTGGTCGCCACGTCCACCCCGAAGGAGACGGAGCGCGTCGCCGTGCGCGACTAGGGAGCGTCTTCAGGTGTGATCAAGCCCTGCGTGACCTTCGAAGGGAACGCAGGGCCGAGGCGAGCAGCGCAGGCAGTCGAAAAAATGTACGTTTTACACTTTTCCGGACTCTGACTGAGTTCTACCCTCGTGTACAGATGGCGGGCGATGGCCGGCCAGTCGACCACCGTCGCCTGTAACAAGCGGAGGCGGAGATGAAAGCGTCGATACGGCGGTCCGCGATCTTCGCAAGCGCGGCTGCTCTTGTGATTGCCGTCTGCGGTACGACGGGCACTGCCCAGGCCGATCCGGGCGATGGTGAGCTCCAGTTCGGCTACGTCCTGCCGGAGACGGGACAGCTGGCCTACCTCGGCCCGCCGCAGATCGAGTCGTTGAAGTTCGCGATTCAGAAGATCAACGACGCCGGCGGAGTCCTGGGCAAGCCCGTGCCGAAGGTGGTCTCCAGCGACGAGGCGGGCCAGGAGGCCGTTGCCGCACAGTCGGCGGACCGGGTCCTCGCGGCAGGCGTGGACGCGATCATCGGCGCCGCGGCTTCCGGCATGTCGCTGTCCTTCATCGACCGGGTGACCGGAGCGGGCGTCGTGCAGTGTTCGGGGTCGAACACCGCTCCCACCTTCACCGACTACGAGGACGACGGCTTCTACTTCCGTACCGTCCCGAGCGACGCGTTGCAGGGGCCCATCCTGGCGGATGTCGTCCGCGACGACGGCCACAACCGGGTGGCCCTGGTCGCACGGGCGGACGACTACGGGCGCGGCCTGATGGAGGCCACCCGGAAGACACTGGAGGAGCGCGGTGCGACGGTGACGCTCGCCGAGACCTACGACCCCAAGGCGACCAACTTCGACCAGGTCGCCCAGAAGATCGAGAACTCCAGGCCGGACGCCGCCGTGGTGATCGCCTTCGAGGAAGGCTCCCAGATCCTGCAGGGCATGATCGAGTCCGGAATCGGGCCCGACCGGATCGGCGTCTACGGCGCCGACGGACTGCGCAGCGAGGAACTGCCCTCGCTGGTCGCTCCCGGCCAGCCCGAGAGGCTCTCCGGGATGAAGGGGACCGCGCCGGCATCGGCGGAGAACGAGCAGTACGTGAAGGACCTCAAGAAATTCGCACCGAAGCTGAAGGAGCTGCAGTTCGCACCACAGGTGTTCGACTGCGTGACGACGATCGCGCTCGCCGCCGAGAAGGCGAAGTCCGACGATCCCGGCGAGTTCGTCAAGGAGATGAACGGGATCACCAAGGACGGCCAGAAGTGCAACTCGTTCGCCGCCTGCAAGGAACTGCTCGCCGACGGCAGGGACATCGACTACGACGGTGTGAGCGGGCCGCTCGACTTCATCGACAAGGGCGAACCCGGCCAGGCGACGATCGAGGTGTACGGCTACGACGACGAGGGGAAGTTGCAGACGCTGCGCACCGAGACCAGCAAGGCCGAGCAGTGACCGGGAGGACCGACATCGGGAGTCAACGGACACGGGCGAGCGTGCCGAGGTAGAGCTCGATCACCTTCTCGTCGTGCAGCAGGGCCGTACCCGTGCCGGTGTACGCGTTGCGGCCCTGGTCGAGGACATAGCCGCGGTCGCAGAGCTGCAGGCACCTGCGGGCGTTCTGCTCGACCATGAGCACGGCGACGCCCGCGCTGTTGATCATTCTGCACCGGTCGAAGACGTGGTCCTGATGGAGCGGTGACAGGCCGGCCGATGGCTCGTCGAGCAGCAGCAGCTGCGGCTCCATCATCAGGGCGCGGGCCATCGCGAGCATCTGGCGTTCGCCGCCGGACATCGCTCCGGCCTTCTGCTTGCGGCGGTCGGCCAGGACGGGGAAGAGCTCCTCGACCGCCGCGACCCGCCGCGTGTGGTCCTTGGGCCGCAGATACACGCCCATCCGCAGGTTCTCCTCGACGGTCAGCGTGGGGAACACGTTCTGCAGCTGCGGTACGTAGCCCACGCCCCGCCGGACCAGCTCGTGCGCGGGCCGGCCGGTCACGTCCTCGCCGCGCAGCCGCACGGTCCCGCCGCGCACCCGCAGCAGCCCGAAGACGGCCTTGACCAGCGTCGACTTGCCGGCGCCGTTGGGGCCGATCACGCCGACCACCTCGCCCGGCCGCACCTCGACGCTGCATCCGCGCAGCACATCGACACCGGGGACGTAACCGGCGACGATGCCGTCGGCCGCGAGCACCGGTGTCTGCTTCTCGGCGGACATCGCTACTCCTCCTCGCCCTTCTCGTCGCCCTTCTCGTCGGTCGCCTCCGGATCGTCGTGCCGCTTGCCCAGGTAGGCGTCCACGACGGCGGCGTTCCGGCCGATCGTGTGCGGTGGGCCCTCGGCCACCAGGCGGCCGTCGGCCATGACTGCCACCCAGTCGCTGATGCCCATCACCACGTCCATGTCGTGCTCGACGAAGCACACCGTGAGCCCCTCGTCGCGCAGCTGCCTGATGTGTCCGAGCAGCGACTGGGTCAGCGCGGGGTTCACCCCGGCCATGGGCTCGTCGAGCAGGAGCATGACCGGCCGGGTCATCAGCGCGCGGGCCAGTTCCAGCAGTTTGCGCTGCCCCCCGGAGAGCGTGCCGGCGTGGTCGTCGCGCAGGGGCCCGAGCCGGAACCGGTCCAGCAGTTCGTCGGCCCGGCGCTCGAACTCCTGCTCCTGCCCGCGCCACAGCGGTCGCAGCAGCGCGGGCAGCGCCCGCTCGCCGCGTTGCCCGGGCGCGGCGAGCAGCAGGTTCTCCAGCACCGTGAGCCGGGCGAGCGCCCTGGAGAGCTGGAACGTACGGACCATTCCGCGCCGCGCCACCCGGTGCGCCGGGGCGCCGGTGAGCGGCTTTCCGTCGAACGACCACCGGCCGCCGTCGGCCCGGTCGAACCCGCTCACCACGTTGAACAGAGTGGTCTTGCCGGCGCCGTTCGGCCCGATGAGCGCCGTGATGGCCCCGCGCTGCACCTCCAGGTGCTCGACCCGCACGGCGACGAGGCCGCCGAAGGTGCGGGTCACCTGGTCCATGACCAGCAGGGGGTCGGGCTTGCGCACCCCCGGCTCGGGATCGAGCGCGGAGAGCCGGCCCGGGTGGGACACGACAGGGTCAGCGGCCACTGAGCAGCATCTCCTTCCGGCTGCCGAGGATGCCCTGCGGCCGGAACGCGACCAGCAGGATCAGGGCGACCCCGACCAGGGCGAAGCGCACCGCGCCGACCTCCGACGTGCTGATGAGGTCCGGCGAGATGTACTCGGCGTCGATGGCCTGGCGGAGCGCGCTGTCGAGGAAGCTGAGGACGAACCAGAACAGGATCGAGCCGACGACCGGCCCGAGGATCCGCCCGGCACCTCCGAGGACGAGCAGCGTGTACAGGAAGAACGTGACACCCGGATCGTAGTTGTCCGGGTTCACGGACTGCACCTGGATCGCCTGCGTCATGCCCGCGACCGCCCCGATGACGCCGCCGAGCACGAGGCTCTGCATCTTGTACGCGTAGACGTTCTTGCCGAGGCTGCGTGCGGCGAGCTCGTCCTCACGGACCGACCGGATGACCCGGCCCCAGGGGCTGTGGATCAGCAGGGCCAGCAGACTTCCGACCACGAGCACCAGCGCCCAGCCCACGATCATCACCCAGAGGTCGCGGGAGCTGAACCGCACGAGCCACACGCCGTAGGTACCGGGCTCGATGGGGCTCAGCTCGTAGAAGTCGTTCGCGAACCTCTGCAGCCCGAACACCCCGCCCGTGACCGGCTCGGCCCAGCTGGAGCGGTAGAACAGCCGTAGCGTCTCCCCCGCCGCGATCGTGGTGATCGCGAGGTAGTCGGCGCGCAGCCGCAAGGTGGGCAGGCCGAGGAGCAGGGCCAGCACGATCGCGCAGGCGATTCCGCCCAGGACGCCGAGCCACATCGGGCCGTCGTACGTCGACACGGTGATGGCGAGCCCGTAACCGCCGACCAGCATGAAACCGACCTGGCCGAAGTTCAGCAGCCCCGTGTAACCGAAGTGCAGGTTCAGCCCCATCGCGGCGAGCGCGTAGACGGCGGCGATGGGGCCGATGCCCGAGCGCAGGGCGTCGGAGACGATGGCCGAGAAGTCCATGGCGCACCCCTCACCCGACGCGTTCGGCCCGGCCGAGGATGCCCTGCGGCCGGACGAGGAGGACGAGGATGAGGACGAGCAGCGCCCAGGCGTACTGCAGGTCGACCGGGAACCACAGGGTGGACATCTGGGCGACGACGCCGATGACGAGGCTGCCGACCATCGCACCGTAGGCGGAGCCGAGGCCGCCCAGGACGATCCCCGCGAACATGAGCAGCAGGAGCTTGAAGCCCATGTCCCAGGTGATGATCTCGACCAGGCCGAAGAAGACCCCGCCGAGCGCGGCCAGCCCGCCGCCGAGCATCCACACGAACAGCACCACCCGCTGCACGTCGATGCCCGACGCCTCCGCGAGGTCACGGTTGGCGGAGACGGCCCGCACGGCCGTGCCGATCCGCGTCTTCTGCAGGAGCGCGGCGATGCCGAGCAGCACCAGTACGGAGAGCAGGGTGACGGTGAGGTCCCGTGGGGTGATGCCGGCCGGCCCGAGGCCGATCGTGCTCTGGATGTCGTACTGGGCGTACGAGGCGGGCCGCGTTCCGTACAGCACGAGTATGACGTGGCGCAGCACCAGCGAGAGCCCGATGGTGACGATGAACATGTTGATCAGCCCGGTGCCCCTGGCCCGCAGCGGGCGCCAGATGCCGCGCTCGACCGCCCCGCCCAGCAGGGCGCCGAAGACCACCGCGGCGAGGGCGGCGGGAATCAGATGCCAGCCCGGACCGGCCGCGGAGACGTTGAGGAAGAACGCGAAGGTGGCGCCGATCGTCACGAACTCACCGTGCGCGAAGTTGATCAGGTGGATGGTGCCGAAGATCAGCGAGAGCCCGACCGAGGTGATCGCAATGATCACCCCGAACTGGATACCGTCGATCAGCGCCTGCAGAGCGCGTGCGGCGAAGGTGGGGCCGCGCGGTACTTCCTCACCCTGTGCCCGGGCTGAGATCGCGGGCACCATCAAGAGGACCAGGGCGAGGGCCGGTACGAGCATCCGCTGGCAGCGCACGACGGTTCCGGTACGTCACAAACATCCCTTACGGGGTCAGTGTAGGCGCAGGTCGGGCCGGTGACACGGGCAGTGGGCCCAGTGTGAGAACCCTCGGAAAGCGGAGGATGCGGGATGGGTGACAGCGGGGACCTCGCGAGTGCGTACAACGACGACAGTGTGCTCTTCCGGGTGTTGCGGCACCTCGGCTGGGACAGCCTGGTCGACATCGGCTACTTCACGCTGCCCAGCCTGCCGCTCGTGGTCCTGACCGGACCGGTGCCCTTTCAGCGCCGACTGGCTCGCCGGTCGCTGGCGTTGCTGGACGCCAGGCCCGGACAGCTCGTCCTGGATGCCGGATGCGGCCGCGGTGACACCACTGCGCGGTTGGGCGCCGCGGGATGCCGGGCGCTGGGGGTGGACATCCAGCCCGCGCAGGTCGACCAGGCACGTCACCGCTTCGGCGGCTGTTCCGGCGCGCGCTTCGCCGTCGCCGACGCCGCGGCTCTGCCGCGGCAGGCAGCGCAGATGCCGCTGACGGATGGTTCCTTCGACCGAGTGCACTGCCTGGAGGCCGCCTTCCACTTCGGTCATGAGGGCCGTAGGTCATTCCTGAGCGAAAGCTTCCGGCTGCTCCGCCCAGGAGGCCGACTCGTCCTCGTGGATGTCACGTCCCGTACGGACCAGCCGATCGGGACTCTCGACGCGACCGGCCTCGTACGCGGGATCTGGCGCTTCGACGACATCGAACCGTACGAGCGGTACCCGCTGATGGCGTCCGCCGCCGGCTTCACCACGCGCCGGATCCTCGACTGGACCACTCCCGTGCTCCACCGGGCAGCCCAGCTCTGCGCCCTGTTCGTCGGCGCCGCGTCCACCCGGGCCGGCCGACAGGCCCTGTGCGTGCGGTGGCCCGGCCTGAGAACACTCGACGCACAGGACTGGGACGAGGTCATCGCCGTCATCCGGGCTCACCGGGCCATCGGACGCGTCACTGGCTACACGGCGTACGTCCTCGACAAACCCGCGGACGGCGTCGCCGACGTCGCCCGGTAGTCGGCGGCAGCACCCGGCGGGACGCTTGCCCACCGGACGCCCTCCTGTTTGACTCGCCGTATGACCAGTCACGGGGGACGGCGTACGCAGGCCGAACGGGACGCGATCACCGTCGAGATCGGGTACGCGCTGTGCAGTGCGGCCTTCGCCGCGGCGGTCGTCTTCGGGGCCGTGGCCGGTCCCGCGCTGCTCTTCGACCTCCCGGACACACCGGAGCGTCTGCTGCTGCGCGCCGGGCTGGTGCTCACGCCCGTCCTCTTCGTCGCCCGGGTCGTCAGTGTGCTGGTCCGGTTCGGCTCGGCGGGTCAGCCCAGCCAGCCCGGCCGCACCAGCCCGGACTCGTAGGCGAGCACCACCAGTTGGGCCCGGTCGCGGGCGCCCAGTTTCACCATCGTGCGGCTGACGTGGGTCTTCGCGGTGAGCGGGCTGACGACCAGGCGGCGGGCGATCTCCTCGTTGGACAGTCCGATGCCGACCAGGGCCATCACCTCCCGCTCCCGCTCGGTGAGCCCGGCCAGCGCGCCGGCCGCCGCGGGTTCCTTGGAGCGGGCCGCGAACTCGGCGATCAGGCGGCGCGTCACCCCCGGCGAGAGCAGCGCGTCGCCCGCGACCACCGCCCGTACGGCGCGCAGGAGTTCGTCCGGCTCGGTGTCCTTGACCAGGAAGCCGGAGGCGCCCGAGCGGATCGCCTCGAAGACGTACTCGTCGAGCTCGAAGGTGGTGAGCATGACCACCTTGACGTCCTTCAGGTCCGGGTCCCCGGTGACCCGCCGGGTCGCGGCCAGGCCGTCGAGCACGGGCATGCGGATGTCCATCAGGACGACGTCGGGCCGCAGTTCGCGGATCCCGCGCACGGCCTCCTCCCCGTCGGCGGCCTCCGCGGCCACCTCGATGTCGGGCTGCGCGTCGAGCAGCGCCCGGAACCCGGCCCGGACCAGTGACTGATCGTCGGCGAGCAGTACGCGGATCACCGGTCCTCCTTCGGCACTTCTCTGGTTCCGTTCACGTGCGGTTCAGGTCCCGGCGGAAGCCGTCAGGGGCAGTACGGCGAGCACCCGGAAACCGCCGTCCGGACGGGGTCCCGCCTCGATGGTGCCACCCAGCACGGCGGCCCGCTCCCGCATCCCGGCCAGCCCGTTGCCGCTGCCGCCCGCGTCGGCGCCGGTCGCGGGCCCGTCGTCGTCGACCCGCAGCCGCAGCGCGTCCGCGTCGTGCGCGAGGTGCACGCGCGCGTGCCGCGAACCCGAGTGCCGCACGACGTTGGTCAGAGCCTCCTGGACGATCCGGAAGGCGGCGAGGTCCGTGCCGGGAGCGAGCCGGGGCGGCTCCCCCTCGACCTCCACCGTGAGGCCCGCGCTCGCCGCCTGCTCCACCAGCTCGGGCAGCCGGTCCAGCCCGGGCGCGGGCGCGCGCGGCGCGTCACCGGGCGCGCGCAGCGTGTCGAGCACCTGGCGCACCTCGCCGAGCGCTTCCTTGCTCTGGGCCTTGATCGTGGTGAGCGCGGTACGGGCCTGCTCGGGATCGGAGTCGAGGAGCGCGAGGCCGACACCCGCCTGCACGTTGATCACGGAAATGCTGTGGGCGAGCACGTCGTGCAGTTCCCGCGCGATCCGCAGCCGCTCCTCGTCGGCCCGCCGCCGCGCGGCCTGGGCGCGCTCGGCCCGCTCCCGGGCCCACTGCTCGCGCCGGACCCGGAACAGCTCCGACACCGCCGCGATCGCCACCACCCAGGTGGCGACCACCAGCTCCTCGCCCCAGGAGGCGGCGGAGTCCCCCGACGGCGGCAGCCACTGGTAGAGCCAGTGCGCCACCAGGACGTGCCCCGCCCAGAGCGTTCCCATCGCCGCCCACGCCGCCCGGCGATGCCCGGCGACGATCGCGCTGAAGCACGCCAGCGCGACGGTGAGGAGCACCGGCCCGTACGGATACCCGGCCCCCAGGTAGACCATGACGGCACCCGCGGTGCCGAAGACCACGGCCACCGGATACCGCTTGCGCCACAACAGCAGCGCCCCGGCCACCAGCAGCAGCACGCGCGCGAAGGGGTCCAGGGCCGCCCGCTCGCCCTCCTGGCCGTGAGCGGCGAAGTTCGAGCCGAGCAGCACGAAGACCGTGACGACGACGGTGGACCGCCAGGGCCACCGGGGCGCACGCTCCCCCTCGCCCCACCGGTCCCACCAGGGAGGTCCGTGCCGCCACCACTGCGGCGGACCGCCCCGCACCCGCTGCTCGTCCATACCGGCCACGCTAGACGCCGCCGGCCCGCGACGGCGTCACCCACGCGTGGTGATCACGCGTACTCCCGGGGAAGTACGTCGTCCGCCGGGGCGGCCTCGCCCTCCCTGATCCGCAGCCGGCGCAGCCGCCGCGGCGCCCACCAGTTCGCCCGCCCGGCCAGCCGCATGGTCACCGGCAGCAGCACGACCCGGATCAGGGTGGCGTCGACGAGGATCGTCAGGGCCGTGCCGATGCCGAGTTCCTTGAGGAAGACGACCCCTCCGGTGGCGTACGACAGGAAGGACAGCGCCAGGATCCCTGCGGCGGCCGTGATCAACGGGGCGCTGCGCCGGATGCCCTCGCCGACGGCGCGCCGGGTGTCGCCGGTGCGGTCGTGCTCCTCCTTGATGCGGGCCAGCAGGAACACCTCGTAGTCCATCGACAGTCCGTAGGCCACGCAGAACATCAGCACCGGGATGCTCGGCTCGATCGACCCGGTGGCGGTGAAGCCGAGCGGTCCGGACAGGTGCCCGTCCTGAAAGACCCACACCAGGCAGCCGAACATCACCGACAGGCTGAGCAGGTTCAGCACGGTCGCCTTCGCCGGCAGCAGCACGCTGTTCGTCATCAGGAAGAGAATCACGTACGTAGCCACCAGCACGATCCCCACGGCGAACGGGAGCCGGTCCAGGAGCGTGGAGCGGAAGTCGGTGGTCTCGCCGGGATAGCCGCCGACCAGGACGGGCGCCGGTGCCGGTGTCCGCCGGACGCGTTCGACGAACGCGGGCACATCGCCGGACAAGGCCTCCTGGGTGGGTATGACGGCCAGGCGCACCCGTCCGTCGGACGCCGTCAGCCGGTCCTGGCCGGACGGGCCGGTGCGCCGGCCGTCCTGGTAGGCCCCTTCGGGCGCGTCGACCTGGAACACGCCGGGCAGGCGGGAGAGTTCGGCGGCGTACGCGCGCGTGCCGGCCGGTTCGGCCGCGGGTGCGCCGAGGACGACCTGGACGGTGTCCGTGGGTTCGGCGGCGAACTCCCGGTGCACGATCTCCGAGGTGGTGCGCGAGGAGGTGCCCTCGGGCAGCGTGCGTTCGTCGGGCAGGCCGAACCGCAGTCCGAGCAGGGGCGAGGCGGTCACGAGCAGGACGATCAGCACCCCGGCGCCGGCGAGGAAGGGGCGGCGCATGGCGGTGAGCGCGGCACGGTGCCAGAAGCCGGAGCCGGGCGCGGCGGCACGCTCCACCCGGTGCCCCCAGCGGGCGAGGGCGGCGGGCAGGAACAGCACCGCGCCGGCGACCGCCGTCACCACCACGAGCACGCCCGCGTAGGCGAACGAACTGAGGAAGAAGAACGGGAACACCAGCAGCGCGCACAGCGACACCGCGACGGTGACGCCGCTGAAGAGGACCGTGCGTCCCGCGGCGGCGGTGGCACGGGGCACGGCTGCCCGCCGGTCGTGCCCGGCGGCCCGCTCCTCGCGGTACCGGTTGATCATGAACAGGCTGTAGTCGATGCCCAGCCCCAGTCCGAGCACCAGCGCGAGGTTGGCGGCGAACGTCGACACCTCGGTGAACTGCGCGATCACCCGCAGCCCGGCGAGCGTGCCGACGACCGAGAACAGCCCGACCGCCACGGTCAGCAGGGCGGCGACGGTGCGCCGGTAGACGAGGATCAGCAGGAGCAGTACAACGGGGAGCGCGAACGCCTCCGCGCGCAGGAAGTCGGCGCGGGCCTGCAGGCCGACCTGCCGGGAGATCTCCTCCTGGCCGCCCACGCGGACCTCGATGTCGGCGGTGGTGCGGGTCAACCGGGGTGAGAGGGAAGCGAGTTCCTCGCGGGTCTCGGTGGCGGTGCCCTCCAGGTGGACGAGGATCAGGGCCAGTCGGCCGTCCTGGCCGCGCAGGGCGGGGCTGTCGGCGTCCCAGTAGGCGGTGACGTCCGTGACGAGGGGCAACCGCTCGACCTCGTCGGTGAGTTGCCTCGCCGCCCGCTGGGTGCGCGGGCTGTCCACGTCACCGTCGCGCGCCGTGACCAGGAGGGCGAGGTTGGGGTTGCCGGTGCGGAAGCCGTCGCGCAGTTCGTCGGCGGCACGCACCGACTCCGTGCCGGGGGAGCTCCAGCGGGACAGGTCGAGGTCGTCCTGGGCGCCGGCGCCGTAGCCGCCGAGGCCGAGGAAGAGCAGGAGGAAGCCGAGCAGCACGGCACGGCTGTACCGCGCGGACCGACGACCGAGCCGGGTGAGCATGAGGTGGCCTTTCGCAGCGAGTCCGGGGAAGCCGCGGGGACTTCGGTGGGTGCGAACACCGTCGGCCCGGCCGCTGGAAGGCCCACTGGAAGATCCACTGGAACGCGGGGCTCGGGATACGCTCGGCGCATGGCTGAGCAGACGTCCGGGACCTCGCACGCCGTGCGCATCGAACTGCTCGGACCGCTGCGCGCGTTGCGCGACGGCGCCCAGATCCCGCTCGGCCCGCC
Source organism: Streptomyces africanus (assembly GCF_030816955.1). Lineage (NCBI taxonomy): Bacteria > Bacillati > Actinomycetota > Actinomycetes > Kitasatosporales > Streptomycetaceae > Streptomyces > Streptomyces africanus. Next base: position 854,449 of record NZ_JAUSYP010000001.1, read on the forward strand.
CAAGCAGCGGGCGGTGTTCGCCGTCCTGCTGCTCCAGGAGGGCCGCCCCCTGTCGTACGACGGTCTGGTCGAGGCCGTGTGGGGCGGCGCGCCGCCGGTGCATGTGCGCAACCTCGTACAGAAGTACGTCTCCGGGCTGCGCCGCGCGCTCGGGGACGGACCTGAGCTGTCCTGGACCGGCTCCGGTTACCGGCTGACCGGCGTCCGGGCCGACGATCTGGCGGAGCGCCGGCTGCTGGTGGACGAGGCGCTCGCGGCACGGCAGGCCGGCGAGGTGCGGCGTGCGGTCGGGCTGGCCCACCGCGCCGAGGAACTGTGGCGCGGCGACTTCGCCGAGGGCCTGCAGGCGCCGTACCTCACCGCGGAACGGCTGCGCTGGACGGAGAAGCGGCTCACCGTCCTCGAAGCGCGACTGGAGGGCGAGATCGAACTGGGCCGCTCCTTCGAGTACGTCCACGAACTCGTCCGGCTCGTCGCGGCCCACCCGCTGCGCGAACGCCTCGCCGAACTGCTGATGCTCGCCCTGTGCCGAACCGGCCGGCCGGCGGACGCGCTCACCGTGTACGAGGAGGCACGGCGGCGGCTCGCCGACGCGATGGGCGCGGACCCGGGGCCCGGCCTGCGAGCCCTGCACGCCCGGGTCCTGCGCCAGGATGCGGCGCTGCTGCCCGGGCCGCCGGTCCCGGTGGCCTGAGAGTCCCGGTCACCGCTTCTGCGGATACACCAGCCCCACCCCATGGGCGAGTTGCCCCGCCGCGTGCCGGAAGAACGCCTCCCGGTCCTCCACCACCCGGTTGAACTGCCCGAACAGCTCGAACCCGACCAGCCCGTACAGCTGGGCCCAGGCCGCGACGAGCACCGTCACCACCTCCGGCGGGAGATCCGGCGCGAGGTCGGCGGCCATCCGCTCGGCCTCCGGGCGCAGGTCCGCCGGGAGCGAGGGCCGGGCCAGGCCGAGGCCACGGTACGCGTCGCGCACGATGCCGATGAACAGGAGACCGACGCGGGCGGCGGCCGGGACGGTGGTGTCGGGGGCGGTGTAACCCGGGACGGGCGACCCGTAGATGAGGGCGTACTCGTGCGGATGGCCGAGCGCCCAGCGCCGCACCGCCTCGCACACCGCGATCCAGCGTTGCAGGGGGCCGGAGCCGGCGGCCGCCTCGTGGGCGGCCTCGGCGCTCTCGCCGAGGGAGTCGTAGGCGTCGATGATGAGAGCGGTCAGCAGGTCGTCACGGCTGGGGAAGTAGCGGTAGAGCGCGGAGGAGACCATGCCGAGCTCGCGGGCGACGGCCCGCAGCGAGAGCCGGGCGGCGCCCTCGGCCGCGAGCTGTCTGCGGGCCTCGTCCTTGATGGCCGCGGTGACTTCGATCCTGGCCCGGGCACGGGCGCCGTGTGCGGTGCTCATGCGGGGAAGTGTGCCATGAAAGCAGAGCAGTGCACACAAACAAGAGCGGCGCACACAAAAGAGAGCAGTGCTCTTGATCTGGGGCACCGGCCTGGGGCAGACTGGCACCACCGAGCGAGAGCAGTGCTCACAAACAAGAGCACCGCTCCCCCGTCGCTCCAGACCCAACAGGGGGACCCATGTCCACGCACGTCCGCAAGCCCGGCTGGTTCACGATCAACGTCTTCAACCGGCTCGTCGCCTGGCTGACGCGCCGCGGCATCAGCGTCTGGGGCTCCCGTGTCCTCGCCGTCCGCGGCCGCAAGAGCGGCCAGTGGCGCACCACCCCGGTCAACGTGCTGACCCTGGACGGCCGCCAGTACCTGGTCGCACCCCGCGGCCACGTCCAGTGGACGCACAACATGCGCGCGGCGGGCGGCGGCGAGCTGCACCTCGGCAAGCACGTGGACACCTTCACCGCGACCGAGGTGGCCGACGACGGCAAGACCCCGATCCTGCGCGCCTACCTCAAACGCTGGAAGGCGGAGGTCGGGGTCTTCTTCAACGGCGTCGGCCCCGACTCCCCCGACGACCAGCTGCGCCGCATCGCCCCCGACCACCCGGTCTTCGAGGTCACTGTGAAGGGCTGACCTCGTCACCCGGCGCGGCCGGACGGCGGTCCAGCGCGGCCAGGGCCCGCTGGGCCACCGGGTACGTGCGGACGATCTCGCCCAGCGACGTCGCGCCCTGCGTGATCTCCTTGAACGCCCTCCAGGCCGGGCGGAAGCTCGTCAGCGCCGCGTGGAACAGCCCGGGGCGGCGCTCGAACACGGTCAGCAGCCGCTTGCCGACGCTCATCTCCACGCCGAGCCCGGCCTTGACCGCGAACGCGTAGTTGAGGGCCTGCCGGCGCGTGTCCACGGCGTCGTGCGCCTCGGCGATCCGCACCGCCCACTCCCCCGCGAGCCGCCCCGACCGCAGCGCGAAGGAGATGCCCTCGCGGGTCCACGGCTCCAGCAGCCCTGCCGCGTCGCCGCACACCAGCACCCGCCCGCGCGAGAGCGGCGAGTCGTCGGCCCGGCAGCGGGTCAGGTGCCCGGAGGAGATGCTCGGTTCGAAGCCGGCGAGGCCAAGCCGTCCGACGAACTCCTCCAAGTACCGCTTCGTCGCGGCGCCTTCGCCCCGCGCCGAGATCACCCCGACCGTCAGGGTGTCGCCCTTGGGGAAGACCCAGCCGTAACTACCGGGCATGGGGCCCCAGTCGAGGAGCACCCGCCCCTTCCAGTCCTCGGCGACGGTCTCCGGCACCGGGATCTCCACCTCCAGGCCGAGGTCCACCTGGTCGACCTTGACCCCGACATGCGCCCCTATGCGGCTGGCGCTGCCGTCCGCGCCGACCACGGCTCGCGCGAGCAGGACCTCGCCGCCCTGGAGGAGCACGGCGACCGTGCGCCGGTCGGGCACCGCCGAGCCGTGCTGCTCGACCCGCTGGACCGTGACCCCCGTACGCAGCTCGGCGCCCGCCTTCTGCGCGTGCTCGACGAGCTGCTGGTCGAACTCGGGCCGGTTGATCAGCCCGAACAGCATCTGCTTGGACCGGCGGGTGCGCGTGAAACGGCCGTTGTTCGAGAACGTCACCGCGTGCACCCGGTCCCTGAGCGGCAGCTCGAAGCCGGGCGGGAGGGCGTCGCGCGAGGGGCCGATGATGCCGCCGCCGCACGTCTTGTACCGCGGCAGCTCCGCCTTCTCCAGCAACAGCACGCGTCTGCCGGCGACCGCCGCCGCGTACGCGGCCGAAGCGCCCGCGGGTCCCGCGCCCACCACGACGACGTCCCACACCTGTCGCACGTCGTCCGCCGAAGAGTTCTCGCTGCTCACGATGGTCTACTGCTCCCGATCAAGCCGCCTGCCCCTGCTGTCTCCCGCATCCTACGGCGGACCTGGCCGCAGGCCGCTGTGGGAGGATCGACGGCACTCACTGCTACAACGTCGCACCCACAAGGAGCGTGCCCATGTCGTCGAATCCGGTCGCCGAGACCGTCGCCTCGCTGATGCCCAGGGCGAAGGAGGAGCTCACCGAACTGGTGGCCTTCCGGTCGGTGGCGGACTTCGACCAGTTCCCGAGGAGCGAGAGCGAGGGCGCCGCCCGCTGGGTCGCGGACGCGCTCGCCGCCGAGGGTTTCCAGGACGTGGCCCTGCTCGACACCCCCGACGGCACGCAGTCGGTCTACGGCTACCTGCCCGGCCCCGAGGGCGCGAAGACCGTCCTGCTGTACGCCCACTACGACGTGCAGCCGCCGCTGGACGAGGCCGGCTGGACGACCCCGCCGTTCGAACTGACCGAGCGGGACGGGCGCTGGTACGGGCGCGGGGCCGCCGACTGCAAGGGCGGTGTCGTCATGCACCTGCTGGCGCTGCGCGCACTGAAGGCGAACGGCGGCGTGCCGGTCCACGTGAAGGTGATCGCCGAGGGCTCGGAGGAGCAGGGCACGGGCGGCCTGGAGCGGTACGCGGAGGCGCACCCGGACCTGCTGGAGGCCGACACGATCGTCATCGGCGACGCGGGCAACTTCCGGGTCGGGCTGCCGACCGTCACGTCCACCCTGCGCGGTATGACTCTCGTCCGCGTGCGGATCGACACGCTCGCCGGCAACCTGCACTCGGGCCAGTTCGGCGGTGCCGCACCCGACGCGCTGGCCGCCCTGATCCGGGTCCTGGACTCGCTGCGCGCCGAGGACGGTTCCACGACCGTCGACGGACTCACCGGCGACTCGGCCTGGGAGGGGCTCCAGTACGACGAGGAGCGGTTCCGGCAGGACGCCAAGGTGCTGGACGGTGTCGGGCTGATCGGCTCCGGGACGGTCGCCGACCGCATCTGGGCGCGCCCGGCCGTGACGGTCCTCGGCATCGACTGCCCGCCCGTCGTCGGTGCCACCCCGTCGGTGCAGGCGAGCGCCCGGGCGCTGATCAGCCTGCGGGTCCCGCCGGGGGTGGACGCGGCCGAGGCGACGAAGCTGCTCCAGGCGCACCTGGAGGCGCACACGCCGTGGGGTGCGCGGGTGAGCACCGAGCAGATCGGCCAGGGCCAGGCCTTCCGCGCCGACACCACCAGCCCGGCGTACCAGGCCATGGCGGACGCGATGGCGGTGGCGTACCCCGGGCAGGAGATGCAGTACGCCGGCCAGGGCGGCTCCATCCCGCTGTGCAACACGCTCGCCGCGCTCTATCCGCAGGCGGAGATCCTGCTCATCGGGCTGAGCGAGCCGGAGGCCCAGATCCACGCCGTGAACGAGAGCGTGTCCCCCGAGGAGCTGGAGCGGCTGTCGGTGGCGGAGGCGCTGTTCCTGCGCAACTACGCGGCGAGCTGACCGCTCTGCCCTCGGCCAAGGCCCTCGTCCGCGGACGGGGGCCTTGCCTACGGTCGTCCCATGGACGTCATCGAGCTCCTCCCCCGCCTCCACTTACTGCGCTTCCCGGTCGGCCAGGCCTATGTGTGGCGCGACGGGGCCGACCACGCCGAACACGCCGAGCTGACCCTGATCGACGCCGGTCCCCCCGGCTCCGGTGCCCCGATCGCCGAGGCGGTGACCGCGCTCGGCCGGGATCCGCGGGACGTACGGCGGATCGTGCTCACCCACTTCCACTGGGACCACGCGGGCGGGGCGGCCGAGTTCGCCGCGCTCAGCGGTGCCGAGGTGCTGGCGCACCGGCTGGACGCGCCCGTCGTACGGGGTGAAGTGCCGGGCCCGGAGCCGGTGTTCGAGGACTGGGAGCGGCCGCTGTACGAGCAGGCTGCGAAGTTCCGGCCCGAGGGTGACCTCGTGCGGCCGGCGCAGGTCACGGAGCTGGCCGGGGGCGAGGTCCTGGACTGGGGCGGCGGGGCGCACGTCGTCCACGTGCCGCGGCACACGCACGGCAGCATCGCGCTCCATCTCCCGGAGCACGGCGTGCTGTTCACGGGTGACACGGTCGCGGCGTCACCCGTGGACGGCTCGGTGATCCCCGGCGTCTTCAACCTCGATCGCGGCCAGGTCCTCGCCGCCTGCGGGCGACTGGCGGAGCTCGACGCGGACGTGGCCTGCTTCGGTCACGGGGATCCGGCGCTGGAGCAGGCGGCCCGGGCGCTGAGGAACGCGGCGCGGGGTAGCCGCGCCTAGCTGAGCGCCGGATCGAGGACGATGTCCTCCTCGCGCGCCGCGACCGTCGGCTCCTCGGGGAAGTGGCAGGCGGTCAGATGGCCCGCGGGGCTGCCCTCGACGCTGACCAGTCGCGGTTCCTCGGTGGCGCACTTGTCCTGGGCCTTCCAGCAGCGGGTGCGGAAACGGCAGCCGGAGGGCGGGTCGATCGGTGAGGGAACGTCGCCGGCCAGCCGGATGCGCTCGCGCCGCTCGGTGGCGTCCGGGTCGGCCTCGGGCACGGCGGACAGCAGCGCGTGCGTGTAGGGGTGCCGTGGCTTGGTGTAGAGGGACTCCCGGTCGGCCACCTCGACGATCTTGCCGAGGTACATCACGGCGACGCGTTCGGAGAAGTGCCGTACGACGGCGAGGTCGTGGGCGATGAAGACGAAGGCGATGCCGAACTCCCGCTGGAGGTCCTGGAGCAGGTTGACGACCTGCGCCTGGATGGAGACGTCCAGCGCGGAAACGGGTTCGTCGGCCACGATCAGCTTGGGCCGCAAGGCGAGGGCGCGGGCGATGCCGATGCGCTGGCGCTGGCCGCCGGAGAACTCGTTCGGGTAGCGGTTGTAGTGCTCGGGGTTGAGGCCCACTGTCTCCAGGAGTTCCTGGGCGCGCCGCTTGTGGCCCTGGGGCGGGTTGATGCCGTTGAGCCGCATCGGCGTCTCGATGATGGTGCCGACGGTGTGCCGGGGGTTCAGCGAGGAGTACGGGTCCTGGAAGATCATCTGGAGGTTGCGGCGGGCCTGGACCATCCGTCCGGGAGGCCGGTGGGTGATGTCCTCGCCGTCGAACACGACGGAGCCGCCGGTGGGTTCGAGCAGCCGGGTGATCAGGCGGCCGGTGGTGGACTTGCCGCAGCCGGACTCGCCGACCAGGCCCAGCGACTCGGCCGGTCCGACGGAGAAGTCGATGCCGTCGACGGCTCGTACGGCTCCGATCTGCCGCTGGAAGATGATGCCCTGCCGGAGGGGGAAGTGCTTCTGGAGACCGCGTACTTCGAGGAGGTTCTCGCCGGTGGGGTGGTCGCTGGTCGGCCCGGTGAGGGGCTGGGTGGTGCTCACGGCTTGCTCCCTTTCGTCCGCCGCCGTCACTGCGCGGCCCGTGCGGCTGCGGCGCCGCGGTCGTCCGGGCCGGTTCCGCCGCGGATCTCCTGCTTGGCTTCGTCGGTCAGATGGCACGCGGCGAGGTGCCCTCGGGTGCCGGAGACGAGGCGCAGTTCGGGTCGCTCCACGGTGCAACGCCCCTCGGGGGCCCAGCCCTTGTAGGCGCAGCGCGGGTGGAAGGAGCAGCCGTCCGGCAGGTTGATCAGGCTCGGCGGGGTGCCGGGGATGGGGTTCAGCCGTTCGCCGACGTCGCCGGTGAGGTGCGGCATCGACTGCAACAGGCCCCAGGTGTAGGGGTGCTGGGGCTGCTTGAGGACCTCGCGGGTGGTGCCGTACTCGATCCGGCGGCCGCCGTACATCACGAGGATGTCATCCGCGATGTCGGAGACCACGCCGAGGTCGTGCGTGATGATGACGACGGCCGAGCCGAACTCCTCCTGGAGGTCGCGGATCAGGTCGAGGATCTGCGCCTGGACGGTGACGTCCAGGGCGGTGGTGGGCTCGTCGGCGATGAGGAGGGCGGGGTCGCAGACCAGGGACATGGCGATCATGGCGCGCTGGCGCATGCCGCCGGAGAACTGGTGCGGGTAGTCCCTGACCCGGCGTTCGGGCTGCGGGATGCCGACCCGCTTCAGCATCTCCACCGCGCGGTCCCTGGCCTCCTTCTTGGTGACCTTGTGGTGGACGCGGTAGGCCTCGGCGATCTGGGAGCCGACGGTGAAGAAGGGGTGCAGCGCGGAGAGCGGGTCCTGGAAGATCATGGAGACCGTGCGGCCGCGCAGTGCGCGCATGTCGGCCTCGGGCAGCGCGACGAGTTCCCTGCCCTCCAGCCAGATCTCGCCGCTGACCCGGGCGCGGGTGCCCTTGTGCAGTCCGAGCAGGGCCAGGGAGGTCACCGACTTGCCGGAGCCGGACTCGCCGACGATGCCGAGGGTGCTGCCCTTCTCCAGGGTGAAGGAGACGCCGTCGACGGACTTGACGAGGCCGTCCTCGGTCGGGAAGTGCACCCTCAGGTCGCGTACGTCGAGGAAGGGCGCGGGTGCGGGCGTGACGTCCGCGGGCTGCGGTGAGGTCTGAACGGACACGGGTGTTCCTAAGGACGAAAGAGGGGCTCAGGCGAGGCGCACGCGCGGGTCGACGAGGCCGTACACCAGGTCGACGACCACGTTGGCGAGGACGACGAACGTCGCGGCGAAGAGTGTGGTGCCGAGGATGACGGGCAGGTCGGAGTTCTGGACGGAGTCGACCGCGAGCTTGCCGATGCCGTTGATGCCGAACACGGACTCGGTGATGACCGCGGAGCCGCCGATCAGGGAGCCGACGTCCATGCCGAAGATGGTGATGATCGGGGTGATGGCGGCCCGCAGCCCGTGCTTGAGGACGACGGTGGCGGCCGGCAGGCCCTTGGCGCGGGCGGTGCGCATGTAGTCCTCGGCGAAGACCTCCAGCATGGAGGAGCGGGTGAGCCGGGTGTACATCGCGAGGTAGACGATGACCAGGGTGATCCACGGCAGGACCAGCCCCTTGAACCAGCCGGCCGGGTCCTCGGTGATCGGCGTGTAGCCGGAGGCCGGCAGGATCTGGAACTTGTCGACGAAGAGGTACAGCAGGAGCAGGCCGATGAAGTAGATCTGCACCGAGACGCCGAACAGGGCCAGTCCGACCGCCGCCTTGTCGGCTGCCCTGCCCCTGCGGACCGCGGCCACCGTACCGAGGCCGACACCCAGGACCAGGAACGCCACCGCGGCGCCGACACCGAGGGAGAGGTCCGCCGGGAAGTCCTGCAGGAGCGTGGTCAGTACGGGGGTGTCGGTCTGGAAGGAGACGCCGAGGCAGGGCGCTCCGCAGTGGATGCGGACGCTCTGGTCGCCGAAGTCACGGCCGATGAACAGGCCCTTGAAGAACTCCCAGTACTGCGTCAGGTAGCTCCGGTCCAGGCCCAGCGAGTGCTTGATCTCCGCGAGCCGGGAGGGGGAGCAGGTCTTTCCGCAGGCCAGGAGGGCAGGGTCGGACGGCAGCGCGAAGAAGATGAAGAAGGTGATCGTGGTGATCACCAGCATGATCACGGCCGCTGCCAGCAGGCGTCTGATGAGGTAACGAAACATGGGGTGCCGGGACCTGACGTGAGTGGGGTGCCCGCCGGCGGCCGGGGCCGCCGGCGGGGTTCGAAGGAGTGGGGTCCGTCAGTGCTTGACGTAGACGTGGACCAGGCTCGGCTCGGCCAGGATCGTGTCGGGGATGACACCGCCGACCTTCGAGCCGGACATGTCGCTGAAGTTCATGTACGTCAGCGGGACCACGGCGGCGTCCTTGAGGATCTGCTCGTCCATCTGGCCGTAGGCGGCGTTGCGCTGCTGGACGTCGGTCATCTTGGCGGCCTTGTCGATCAGCGCGTTGACCTTGGGGTCGTTCAGGTACGACAGGTCCTGGTTGGCCTGCGGGTTCTTCTTGATCAGCCGGCCGTCGAAGAGGGTGGGCAGCACCGTGGAGGCGTTCGGCCAGTCGGCGATCCAGTCGCCCCAGGTCAGGTCGTACTGGTTCTTCGTGTTGTTGACGGTGCTGAAGTAGTTCGCCGCGTCGATCGGGGAGATGTTGACGTGGATGCCGATGTGCTCCAGCGCGGTCTTCACCGCGTCGGCGAAGTGCTCCTGGGTGGGCGTGTTCTCCACGGCGATCGACATGGTGGGCTTCGGGTCGCCCGCCTGCTTCATCAGGGCCTTGGCCTTGGTCAGGTTGCCCGCAGGGTTGGCGCTGTACAGGTTGAACTTCTTGTAGCCGCCGATGCCGGGGCTCAGCATGGTGGTGGCGTAGTCGCCGTACGCGGAGCCGCCGAAGGCGCCGCGGACCGTCGTCTTGTCGATGGCGTACTCGATCGCCTGGCGGACCTTGAGGTCCTTGACGCGGGTGGTGTTGATGGCCAGGTAGTTGATGCCGGGCGCGGGGATCTTGTAGTAACGGCTCTTCAGGGACGGGTCGCCGGCGAGCTGGGCCAGGTCGGAACCGGCGATGGGCCACTGCTGGATCGAGGTCTGGGCGGTGCCGGCGTCGGACTTGATCTGCTGGTCGATGGCCGACTCGTCCTGGCCGAACTTGACGTCCATCTCGTCGACGTTCTGCTGCCGGATCGGGTCGGTCGCCTGGGACCAGTGCGTGTTCTTGGTGAGGACGAGTTCCTTGTTCTTGGTGTAGGACTTGATCATGTACGGACCGTCGGACCAGACCTTGGTGTCGTAGGTCGAGCCGGTGTCATGGGCCTTGGGCACGGCCGCCCAGCCGGTCATCGTGGTGGTCTCGTTGAAGTCGGCCACCGGCTGGTTCAGATGGAAGACGATCGTGTACTTGTCCGGCGTCTGGATGGAGTCGAGCTGCTTGCCCTGGTACGGGCCCTTGTAGTCGGCGCCGCCGACGAGCCACTGGGCCGCGTAGGGCGGGCCGCCGTTGATGTCGGAGGAGAAGAACCGCTCGACGCCGTACTTGACGTCGGGTGCGGTGACCTCGGTGCCGTCCTGGTACTTGATGCCGTGCCGCAGGTGGAAGGTCCAGACCGTGGCGCCCTTGGAGGGTGTCCCGGTGTCGGTGGCCAGGTCGCCGACGAGCTTCGGCTTCGAGCCCGTCTCGTCCCAGCCCGTCAGGTCCCGGACGATTTCCTGGTCCATGCTCGAACCCTCGGTCGTGTAGACGCGCTGGGGGTCGAGGTGGTCGAAGTCCGCCTTGTTCAGGACGGTCAGGGTGCCGCCCTTTCCGGGAGCGCCGCCGGCGCTGTTGCCGGAGGAACCTCCGCATGCGGTGGCCCCCAGGGCGATCATCACGGCGGACGCCGTGAGAGCGACCGTGCGCGATCTGCGCGTGCTGCGCGTCATTGAGGAAACTCCGTTCTTGCTACGGGCTCGGCGGCCGTTCGTGGGACCGCCGGGCCGACACTCGGGGGGTGGTGGCTTGTCAGCCGCGCCGGGCGCGGGGGTCCAGGGCGTCCCGGACGCCGTCCCCGAGGAGATTGAGCGCCAGGACCAGCAGGAGGAGCAGGACACCGGGTACGAAGAGGTACATCGGGTCCTGGAGGAAGAACTGGGAGGCGTCCGACAGCAGCGCTCCCCAGTCGGGGTTGGGCGGGATGACGCCGACGCCCAGGTACGACAGGGCCGCCTCGGTGGTGATGTTCTGCGGGACGGCGAGGGCGAAGGAGATCAGGATCGGCGCCCACAGGTTGGGCAGCAGCTGCCGGAAGAGGATGTGCCGCCGCCCGGCGCTCATCAGCCGCGCGGCGTCGACGAACTCCCGCTCGCGCAGGGACAGTACCTGCCCGCGCACCAGACGGGCGGTGTACGCCCAGGCGAAGACGGCGATGTTGAGGACCAGGACGAGGAGGCGGAGGTTCTCGTCGGTTCCGCCGTGGGTGTTGGTCTGCAGGGCGTTCTGGATCACCGGGGTGAGCGCGATGATGAACAGCAGCTGCGGGAAGGCCAGCATGACGTCCATGACCCGGGACAGCAGGGAGTCGACCCAGCCGCCGAAGTAGCCGGCCGCGAGCCCCGCCACGACACCGACCGCGGTGGACAGCACGGCCGAGGCGAACCCCACGTAGAGGGAGGTGCGCAGGCCGTAGACGATGCGGGCGAACAGGTCGTAGCCGGTGCCCGGTTCGACACCGAGGAGGTGCTGGGCGCTGATGCCGCCCAGCGATCCGTAGGGGAAGTTGCCCGTGTCGGGGTTGATCGCCTTGTTGTCGGGGGTGATCGGTCCCCAGCTGGTCAGGGCGGTGAGGACCGGCGCGAGCAGTGCGATCGCGATGAACAGGAGGGTGGCCACCAGGGCGGCCATGGTGACCTTGTCCCGCCTGATCCGCTTCCAGGCCATACGGGCCGGTGAACGGCCGGCGACGACCGTGTCGGCGGGGCGGGGGTCCTGCGTCGGCGGCTCGGTCAGCAGCGCGGTGCCGCCGCCGGCGTCGACCGGCTGGTGTTGCGTGGTCATCGTACGGACATCCCGGATCTGCCCCTGAGGCAAGGAAATTGAGTGGCGGTCGGAAGTGCCGCCGTGAGACTCTGCGGACTTTCGCAATGACGTGCGAGTCCGGTCAAGCCGAGCAGGGGCCGGAAAAGGGATTGTTTGCGCTCATGGAAAAGTGTTGACGAGCACGGGGAATGTGATTACCCGCCGCGTGAGGGAGTGCGGGAGATTCCTTGGGCAGCGATTGGCAGTGGCTGCGTGGACGTTTCCTTTTGCTTTTCCCTCGGAATCCCCCGCGCCGGGTAAAGGGCACGGACGGAGAACTCGGCGTCAGCCGACCGGCACCCCGGCTTCCAGATAGAACGCCGCTCCGCGCTCCCGGGCCCGCAGGGCCCAGCGCAGCCGCTCGTAGCGCACCGGTGGCAGCAGGTCGGCGGCCTCCTCCTCGGTGACGAAGCGGCAGTCGCGCAGCTCCGGCCCGGGCAGCAGCAGCCTTCCGGCCTCCGCGGAGTCGAGGAGGCCGCCGTCGAAGAGGAGCCGCAGTCCGCCGAACCCGGGGGGTGAGGGGCGTTCCCAGTCGACGACGAGGAGGCTCGGTACCTCGTCGAGGTGGATGCCGGTCTCCTCGGCGACCTCCCGGACACCGGCGCGCGCGGGCGCCTCGCCGGGTTCGACGACCCCGCCGGGGAACTCCCAGCCGGCCTTGTAGGTGGGGTCGACGAGCAGCACCCGGTCCTGTTCGTCGAAGAGGAGCACTCCGGCGGCGAGTGTCTCGGCGGTGGGCTCGGGCGTCTGCACGATGTCGCAGACGGGCGCGGAGCCGCTGTTGACCGCCTCGGCGATCCGGGCGGCGGTCTCGTGGGGCGTGAGGTCGCTGGTGTCGACCGGGTGGGCGTCGGTGGTGAGCCAGGAGGCGAGGGCGGCGCGGTACGGCTCGATGTGGTCGAAGGACCACTGGCGTATTCGCATCTCGCCGTCGGGCAGGTCCGGCGGAACCTCGCGACCCGCTATCCGCTCCCGCAGTATCGTTTCGGCCGGAGCGAGCAGGATGTGCCTGACCGGAATCCTGCGGGCGGCCAGGCCGCCGAAGATCTCGTCGCGGTACTCCTGGCGCAGCAGGGTCATGGGAACGACCAGGGTCCCGCCGAGCTCGGCGAGCATCGCGGCCGCCGTGTCGATCACGAGCCGTCGCCAGATCGGCAGGTCCTGGAAGTCGCCGACCTCGGCGAGGTGTTTGGGCGGTAGCAGATACCGGAGCGCTCCGCCGATGACCTCGGGGTCGAAGAGCGCGCTGTTCGGGATCAGTTCGATCAGTTCCTGTGCGGTGGTGGTCTTCCCCGCACCGAACGCGCCGTTGATCCAGACGACGGTCACAGGTCCCCCTCTTCTGTTGGCCCCCTGAGGCTTGCCCGCTCCACCCTGCCACGGAAACCAGCCGCAGTTGAGGGCGCATGACGACGGCGCCGGCGCCCCCCCTCGGTCGGGGAGCGCCGGCGCCGTGGGCCGGGGGCCGGAGCGGCTCGTCAGCCCTTCTTCTTCTGGGTGCCCTTCTTCTGGACGCCCTTCTTCTTCTGGACGCCATCCTTACCGGCCACGGAGAGGCCGTCCTTGCCGACGGCCTGGTCGAGCGTCTTGAGGGTCTCGTCCACGTTGATGGAGGGGAGCTGCTCCCCGATGGCGTGCGACGGAGTGACCGCGGCGACGACGAAGCCGGTGGCCAGGGAGGCGATGGCGAGCATGCTGCGCTTCTTCATGCCCGACTCAACTGCCGGACCCGCTCAGGGGTCACGCCGCTGGGCCGTTCGGGGGAAGCGCCGGCTTCACCCGGGCCCCGTACCCCAGGTGCCGGGCCCGCCGCCGCGCCACTCGATCAGGCCCGACGCCGCCACGTACGCCTCGTCCGCGTCCTCGATCCCCGCCCGTCGCAGGAACTCGGCGACGTCCAGCAGCCCGTAGGCGATGCCGAGGAACTGGTCGTCCACGCGTACCCGCCGGCCACCGTCCGTGGCGGGCGGGTAGACCACGACGGGTTTCACGGACGCCATGGCACCAGGGTGCGCGGGAACGGCGCCGGGCGCTCGCCGGAGCGGGCCGTTCAGCCGGCCTTCTGCGTCTGGCGGAACTCGTGGACGTCGGCGGTGAGCGTGCCGTCCTGCTGTTCGTAGTGGGACAGGGCGAGTCCGAGACCGAAGAACGTGGGCGCCCACTCGCCGACGAAGATGCCCCAGCGGTCGGCACGGGCGACGTTGGTGCCGGGTTCGATCTTCAGGGAACCCACCCACGCGGCCACACTGAGGCCGATGGATGCCATGGCGGCCATGTAGGCGTGCTCGCTGCGGACGCCCATCTCGTGCATCTTCTTGATGATCATCAGCGGCTCCGTTCTGTGGGAGGTCAGGGAACGGAGTGCCCTCGAAGGTGGGTGATATTCACACTTTCGCGCTTTATGTCCAAAATCGTGGGTTGTGAGACGAGCCTTCGGCGTGCCCGTCTCACAACCCCCGCAGAACGCCGTCAGGCGCCCACGTACGCCGCCAGGTGCTCCCCGGTCAGGGTGGAGCGGGCCGCGACGAGGGCGGCCGGTGTGCCCTCGAAGACGATCCGGCCGCCGTCGTGGCCGGCGCCGGGACCGAGGTCGATGATCCAGTCGGCATGCGCCATGACCGCCTGGTGGTGCTCGATGACGACGACCGACTTGCCGGAGTCGACGAGCCGGTCGAGCAGGCCCAGCAGCTGCTCCACGTCCGCGAGGTGGAGGCCCGTCGTCGGCTCGTCGAGGACGTAGATGCCGCCCTTGTCCGCCATGTGCGTGGCCAGCTTGAGGCGCTGCCGCTCGCCGCCGGAGAGCGTGGTGAGCGGCTGGCCGAGGGTGAGGTAGCCGAGGCCGACGTCGGCGAGCCGCTCCAGGATCCTGTGCGCGGCCGGGGTACGTGCCTCGCCGGCGTCGAAGAACTCCTCGGCCTCGGCCACCGACATCGCGAGCACCTCGCTGATGTCCCGGCCGCCGAGGTGGTACTCCAGCACCGAGGCCTGGAACCGCTTGCCCTCGCAGTCCTCGCAGGGGGTGTCGACACCGGCCATCATGCCGACGTCGAGGTAGATGACACCGGCGCCGTTGCAGGTGGGGCAGGCACCCTCGGAGTTGGCGCTGAACAGGGCCGGCTTCACCCCGTTGACCTTGGCGAACGCCTTGCGGATGGGGTCGAGCAGCCCGGTGTAGGTCGCGGGGTTGCTGCGCCGCGAGCCCTTGATCGGGCTCTGGTCCACCGAGACGACGCCCGCGTCGGCGGGGACCGACCCGTGCAGCAGGGAGCTCTTGCCGGAACCGGCGACACCGGTGACGACCGTGAGCACCCCGAGCGGGATGTCGACGTCGACGTCCCGGAGGTTGTTCGCCGTCGCACCCCGGATCTCCAGCGCACCGGTGGCCTTGCGGACCGTGTCCTTGAGGGTGGCCCGGTCGTCGAGGTGACGGCCGGTGACGGTGTCCGCGGCCCGCAGCCCCTCGACCGTGCCCTCGAAGCAGACGGTGCCGCCCGCCGTGCCGGCGCCGGGGCCCAGGTCGACGACGTGGTCGGCGATCGCGATCGCCTCCGGCTTGTGCTCCACGACGAGCACCGTGTTGCCCTTGTCCCGCAGCCGCAGCAGCAGGCCGTTCATCCGCTGGATGTCATGCGGGTGCAGGCCGATGGTCGGCTCGTCGAAGACGTAGGTGACGTCCGTGAGCGAGGAGCCCAGGTGGCGGATCATCTTCACGCGCTGCGCCTCGCCGCCCGACAGCGTGCCCGCCGGCCGGTCGAGCGAGAGATACCCCAGGCCGATCTCCACGAAGGAGTCGAGCGTCCCCTGCAACGCGGTGAGCAGCGGCGCCACGGACGGCTCCGAGAGCCCCCGGACCCACTCGGCCAGGTCCCTGATCTCCATCGCGCAGGCGTCGGCGATGCTGATGTTCTCGATCTTCGAGGACCTGGCGCCCTCGCTCAGCCGGGTGCCGTCGCACTCGGGACAGACGGTGAAGGTGACCGCCCGCTCCACGAACGCCCGGATGTGCGGCTGCATCGCCTCCTTGTCCTTGGACAGGAACGACTTCTGGATCTTGGGGATCAGTCCCTCGTAGGTGAGGTTGATGCCGTTGACCTTGATCTTGACCGGTTCCCCGTAGAGGAAGGCGTGCATCTCCTTCTTGGTGTACTCGCGGATGGGCTTGTCCGGGTCGACGAAGCCCGACTGGGCGTAGAGCTGCACGGTCCACTGGCTGTCCGACTTCCAGCCGGGGATGGTGAAGGCGCCCTCGGACAGTGACTTGGAGTCGTCGTAGAGCTGGGTGAGGTCGATGTCGGACACCTTGCCGCGGCCCTCGCAGCGGTTGCACATGCCGCCGGTGCGCTCGTAGGTCGCCTTCTGCGCCTTGGTCTTGGCGCCGCGCTCGACGGTGATCGCGCCGCTCGCCCGGACCGAGGCGGTGTTGAAGGAGTACGCGCTGGGCGGGCCGATGTGCGGCTTGCCGAGCCGGCTGAAGAGGATGCGCAGCATCGCGTTGGCGTCGGTGGCGGTGCCGACCGTGGAGCGGGGGTCGCCGCCCATCCGCTGCTGGTCCACGGCGATCGCGGTCGTCAGCCCGTCGAGCACGTCGACCTCGGGCCGGGCCCGGTTGGGCATGAAGCCCTGGAGGAAGGCGCTGTAGGTCTCGTTGATCAGCCGCTGCGACTCCGCGGCGATCGTGTCGAACACGAGCGAGCTCTTGCCCGAGCCGGAGACGCCGGTGAACACCGTCAGCCGGCGCTTGGGGATCTCGATGCTGACGTCCTTGAGGTTGTTCTCGCGCGCGCCGTGCACACGGATCACATCGTGGCTGTCGGCGACGTGCGGTCCGGACGACTGTCTGTCCGTCCTCGTGGCCATGCTCATCGGTCTCCATCTGTCGGGCGGGGGCTGCCGCGGTCGGACGATCTGGGTCCCCGCGCCGGCCCTGAGGCGCGGCACGGGGGTGTTGCGGGTGAGTGCGGATCCGTGGGCCGGCTGCTACCGGGCCATCACGGCTTCAGCTGCTGGATGCGGACCATGTTGCCCGCGGGGTCGCGGAAGGCGCAGTCGCGAACGCCGTACGGCTGGTCCACGGGCTCCTGGACCACCTCGGCGTCACCCGCCTGCACCTGTTCGAACACGGCGTCGACGTCGCGGGTGGCCAGCACGATGCTGCCGTAGGTGCCCTTGGCCATCATCTCGGCGATGGTCTTGCGTTCGTCCTCGGTGATGCCGGGGTCGGCGGCCGGCGGATGCAGCACGATGTTCGTGCCGGGCTGGCCGACGGGGCCGACCGTGATCCAGCGCATGCCCTGGTACCCGACGTCGTTGCGGACTTCGAAGCCGAGGGTGTCTCGGTAGAACGCCAGGGCGGCGTCCGGGTCGTCGTGCGGAAGGAAGCTGGCGTGAATGGTGAGGTCCATGGCCTTCACGCTAGTTTCGCCCCGGGGTGGGCGCTTCTCGATTCCTGATCGGTCTGGTCACCTGTTTCGCCACGCACGACGGAATGCCCGCGGTGGCGAGGACCGCCTGGCGCCGGTAAGCGCTGGGCGGCATGCCGACCAGTTCGGTGAAGCGGGTGCTGAACGTGCCCAGCGACGAGCAGCCGACCTCGAAACACACTTCGGTGACGCTGAGGTCCCCACGGCGCAGCAGCGCCATGGCGCGCTCGATGCGGCGCGTCATGAGATAGCTGTACGGCGACTCGCCGTACGCCGACTTGAACGCGCGGCTGAGATGCCCGGCCGACATGTGCACACCCCGGGCCAGCGCCTCGACGTCCAGCGGCCGTGCGTACTCCCGGTCGATCCGGTCCTTGACCTGGCGCAGGAGGGCGAGATCGCGCAGGCGCTGCGCCGGGGCGGGTCTGCTGCTCACATGCGCGATCGTGCCACATCGCACTGACATTCGGTCGCTTTCCGCGGGAAAGCCCGATATCCCGGACCGGCGCCCGTCAGGTGGGGCCCGTCAGGTGTAGTACGTGTCGAACGTCCCGATCCACCAGGCGGCGAGCGGCAGGAGGCACACCTGCACGCCGGCCGTGATCCAGCACCGGCCGAGGACCGCGATCCCGAAGGTCCACCACGCCGTCGTGTGCAACGCGCTCACGACTCCGGCCTGATACCCCTGCCCGGTGGGGTCCATCATGCCGGGATAGCCCATCCAGTCCTCGGTGAAGACGCCGTCCGCCCCGAACACGACGGACGCCGACACCAGCCACAGATCGGCCAGAAAGGCCGTCACGGCGAGCGCCACGTCGAAGCGCAGGTACGCGGGCGCAGGCAGCAGCAGCCGCGCCGCGGGGTGTCCGTCGCGCCGCATCCAGTCCTCCGCCCGGCCACGGACGAGCGCGACGACGGCGTACACCAGCGCGCCGGCCGCCGCCGCCCATCCGCCCATGAAGGCGAGGCCGAAGAACAACATCCCGAGACCCATGCCGTGCCAGATGCCGCCCGCGTCGGAGCGGTTCCCTCCGCATCAGGAGCCCCGCCTGAACGTTCCTGCCCGCTCTCACACCCCCGCCGCGGCCGCGTCCGTCCGCCTGGCCAACGCTGCCGCCGCCGCGCCCACCAGACCGGCGTCGGTGCCCATCTGGGCCGGGGCCACCGTCAGGTTCCGGACGAAGGACAGCGTCGCGTAGGTGCTCAGGGCCTTGCGCAGGGGGGCGAAGAGGACGTCGCCCGCCTTGCCCACTCCCCCGCCGATGACGGCGATGTCGATCTCCACAAGGGTCGCGGTCGCGGCGATCCCGGCGGCCAGGGCCTGGGCGGCGCGCTCGAAGGAGGCGACGGCGACCGGGTCGCCGGCCCGGGCAGCGGCGGCCACCGCGGCGGCGGACGGGTCGCCGTCGGGGCCGGGCCGCCAGCCGTTCTCCAGGGCGCGCCGGGCGATGTTCGGGCCGCTCGCGATGCGCTCCACGCAGCCGTGCGAGCCGCACGGGCACAGATCGCCGTCGAGGTCCACGCTGATGTGGCCGATGTGGCCGGCATTGCCGGTGGGTCCGGCGTGCAGCCGGCCGCCGAGCACGAGGCCGCCGCCGACGCCCGTGGAGACGACCATGCACAGCGCGTTGTCATGGCCGCGGGCGGCACCCTGCCAGTGTTCGGCCGCCGTGATCGCCACACCGTCGCCGATCAGCTCGACGGGCAGGTCCCCGGCCGCGGCCCGCACCCGCCCGACGAGCGGGTAGTCGCGCCAGCCGGGCACGTTCACCGGACTCACCGTGCCCGCAGACCGGTCGACCGGACCGGCGCTGCCGATCCCCACGGCCGTGACCCGCGCCCAGAGCGGCGTCCCGGTGAGTTCGCCGAGCACCTGCTCCACGGCCCGCATCACGGTGCCACCGTCCTCCCGGGCGGGCGTCGGCCGCTGGGCGCGGACGAGGATCCGTCCCTGACCGTCCACCAGAGCGCCGGCGATCTTGGTGCCGCCGATGTCGAGCGCGGCCACGAGGTCGGTGTGCATGAGTGTCGGAACTCCCCGTCTACGGTGAAAGGACTGGCCGGCCAGCAGCGGAGCACGGTCCGGAGATTGCGGTGGACAGTCTCCCCCGAGCCTGACAACGTTGTCCAGGCTCTATGCTCGACGCCACATCCTCATACAAACCCAGGACCGACGCACCCCCGTGGACGACAGGACAGGACACCGCACCGTGCCCCAGACCAACCTCCGCTCCGCAGCGCGCTACGGCACCCGGCCGACCATGAAGGACGTCGCGGCCCGTGCCGGGGTCGGACTGAAGACGGTCTCCCGCGTCGTGAACGGGGAGCCGGGCGTGACCCCGGAGACGGAGCGGCGTGTCCAGGAGTCGATCGAGGCGCTCGGTTTCCGCCGCAACGACAGCGCGCGGGTGTTGCGCAAGGGCCGGACGGCGAGCATCGGCCTGGTCCTGGAGGACCTCGCGGACCCGTTCTACGGGCCGCTGAGCCGGTCGGTCGAGGAGGTGGCCCGCGCGCACGGCGCCCTGCTGATCAACGGCTCCAGCGCGGAGGACCCGGAACGCGAGCAGGAGCTGGTGCTGGCCCTGTGCGCGCGGCGGGTGGACGGGCTGGTGGTGATCCCGGCCGGTGACGACCACCGGTATCTGGAGCCGGAGCTCAAGGCGGGTGTCGCCACGGTGTTCGTGGACCGGCCGGCCGGGCACATCGACGCCGACGTGGTGCTGTCGGACAACTTCGGCGGTGCCCGGGACGGCGTCGCCCACCTCATCGCGCACGGGCACCGCCGGATCGGCTTCATCGGCGACATGCCCCGCATCCACACCGCCGCCGAGCGGCTGCGCGGCTACCGGGCCGCCATGGAGGACGCGGGCATACCGGTGGCGGACTCCTGGATGTCCCTGGGTGTCACCGACCCCGAGCGGGTGCGCGGGGCGGCCGAGGAGATGCTGACCGGCCGGGATCCGGTCACCGCGATCTTCGCGGCCAACAACCGGGTGACGGTCACCGTGATCCGCGTGCTCGCCGAGCAGGCCCGCCGGGTGGCCCTGGTCGGCTTCGACGACATCGAGCTGGCCGACCTGCTCCAGCCGGGCGTCACCGTCGTCGCCCAGGACGCGGCGGCCATCGGCCGTACCGCCGCGGAACGCCTCTTCCGGCAGCTGGACGGCACCCTCGTCGCCCCCGAGCGCATCGAGCTGCCGACCCGGCTGATCACCCGCGGCTCGGGCGAGCTGCCCCCGGCGGACTGAGCGGCCCATGAACCATCCCACGGAACATACTGAACATACAGAGCAAACGGAACATACGGAACATACGGAGCCTATGGAGCACCTGGCCGATCGCACGCTGCGAGCACTCGGCCTGGCCGAGGCCCCGCGCGAGCACCCCCTGCTCTACCCGGGCGCGTGGCCCGCCGATTCCGGGCTCCTCGACGGGGACTGCTTCCTGCCGCTGGACCGGCTGGTCCACGAGGACCGCACCCCGGTTCTGGCCATCGGCTCCAACGCCTGCCCCGGGCAGCTGCGGCACAAGATGGTGGAGTTCGGGATCATGTCGCCGATCCCGATGGTGAAGGCCCGGGTGACGGGCGTCGACGCCGGTGTGTCGGCGCATGTGAGCCGCATGGGGTACGTGTCGGCCTCGCCGGTCAGCGCCCCGGACACCGTGCGGGAGCTGTTCGTCATCTGGCTCGACGCCGAGCAGCTCGCCGTGATCGACGCGAGTGAGGGCGTGCCGTTGCCGGCCGGCAACTACGACCGTGCCTGGCTGCCCTCGCCCGACGTGCGCATCGACCTCGCGGACGGCACCCGCCTGCCCGGCGCGTACGCGTACGTCAACCGGCACGGCGTCCTGCACGACGGCACCGGCGTGCCGCGCACCCACCCGGGCCAGCGGGTGCTGCTCACCGAGCTGCTCGTCGGCCTGCCGCGCTTCCGGGAGCTGTTCGGTGTGGTGCCCGAGGAGTTCTCCCTACGGGCCCGCTCCGACCGGCGGCTGTGCGAGCGGGGCACGCGGCTGTTCGTCGAGGAGAAGCTGGTGACGGCCTCCGGGCTGGAGCGGTACGCGGCGGCGTCGCTGCGCGCTCAGCAGACCGGGAGCCCGGGGACGGGCGCGTCGTTGTCGCCGCCCTTGATGTAGACGTCGCTGACCCAGACGTCCGTGTTGCCGCTGTCGTCGTCGGTCCTGGCCCACCAGACGTTGGTCCACCGGCCGTCGGTCTCTCGCCGGCCGAGGTTCTGCTGGCAGTAGAAGTAGTTGGTGCCGGCGTTGAGGACGCCGGCCTCGGCGCCGGAGGCGGTGTACGACGTGGCGGTCTTCCAGACCTGGCAGTTGTACTTGCCGCCGCCGATGGCGTGGCAGACCGGTGCGGGCGTGGCGGTTTCGCCGCCTGTCGTGCCGTCGTCGCCGGAACCGCCACTGGTGGCGCCGCCCGGCGTTCCACCGCTCGCGTCGCCGGTGGTGCCGCCGGCGGACTTGGCGGGGGCGGAGGTGGTCGCCCGGCCGGTGGGCTCCGGCTCCTTGTCCCGGGGTTTCTTCGACGGGGCCTTGCCCTTCTCGTCGCCCTGACCCTCGGGCCTGGGAGCGTTCGAGCCGTCGTCGGTACGACCGGACTCGGACGCGGAGGCCGCGGCATCCACTCGGGCAGCGTCGGTCCGGTTGCCCGGGTCCGTGCCGTCCGAGCCTCTGAGCAGGGCGACCGTGGTGCCGGCCGCTGCGAGGACGACGGTGACGGCCGCGGCGGCCAGCAGGGCGCGGGTCTTCTTACGGCGGGGGGCGGGGCCGGGGTTCATCGGGCCGGTCGGGGAGGTGCCGCCCGGGTCGGCCGGGCCGAAGCCCTGGGTGCCGGGGCCCGGATCTTGCGGTCCTGACGCCTGTGAGCCGGGGCCCGAGACCTGGGGGCCGGCGTTCGGGCCCTGCGGGCCAGGGCCCTCAGCCTGGAACCCGGCGGGCCCCGCTTGCGGCGGCCGGCCGGTGCCCGGCCCGTCATGGCCGCCCGCTCCCGGTGCCCCGGCAGCCCCGAAGGCCGCTGCCGGGTCGAACTGAGGCGTGCCCTGGCTTTCGTGCGGCCGCTGCGGCGGCCCGAATCCCGGCGGCACCGACGGGACACCGCGCTCCGTCTCCGGGCGCGGGGGCGGTGCGGACACCGGCCCTCGCAGCGATGACGTCGGCGTGTCCGTGCCGCCCGAGTCCGCGACGGCCTGGAGCATCTCGCGGGCCTGGTCCGCCTCCGGGCGGCCCTCGGGACGCTTGTCCATCAGCTGCTGGAGGACCGGGGCGAGGGGGCCGGCGCGGCGGGGCTCGGGCAGGGGCTCGGCCGTCAGGCGGAGGCCGTCAGATCCCCCCGCCGGGGCACCGCGAAGGCCTCCAGGTCGGCGCGGGTCAGGCCGGTCAGCCGGGCGACCTCGCCGATGTCGAGGGCGCCGCAGTCCAGGCCGCGCAGCAGGTAGCCGCTGAGGGCCTTGGCGGTGGCGGGTTCGTCCATGACGTCGCCGCCGGTGCGGTTGGCGTAGCGGGCGAGGCGGGCGGCGGCCTGTTCGAAGCCCTCCCGGTAGAAGGCGAAGACGGCCGCGTAGCGGGTGGGGATGTGGCCGGGGTGCATGTCCCAGCCCTGGTAGTAGGCGCGGGCCAGCGCGCGGCGGGTGAGGCCGTAGTGCAGGCGCCAGGCGGCGTGCACCTTCTCGGTCGGGCCGACGGGCAGGACGTTGGTGGAGCCGTCGCAGACGCGCACGCCCGTACCGGCCGCGGCGACCTGCATGACCGCCTTGGCGTGGTCGGCGGCCGGGTGGTCACTGGCCTGGTGGGCGGCGGAGACGCCGAGGCAGGCGCTGTAGTCGAAGGTGCCGTAGTGCAGGCCGGTGGCGCGGCCCTCGGCGGCCTGGATCATACGGGCGACGGTGGCGGTGCCGTCGGCGGCGAGGATGGACTGGCTGGTCTCGATCTGTATCTCGAAGCCGATCCGGCCGGGCTCCAGGCCGTGTGTCTTCTCGAAGGCGTCCAGCAGCCGCGCCATGGCCGTGACCTGCTCGGCGTAGGTCACCTTCGGCAGGGTGAGGACCAGCCCGCCGGGCAGGCCGCCGGCCTCCATCAGGCCGGTGAGGAAGATGTCGAGCGTGCGGATGCCCCGGGCCCGTACGGGCGCTTCCATGCACTTCATGCGGATGCCCATGTAGGGGGCCGCGGTGCGGTCCTCGTGGGCTTCGGCGATGAGCCGGGCGGCGCGGGCGGCGGCCTCGTCCTCCTCGGCGTCGGGGCGGTTGCCGTAGCCGTCCTCGAAGTCGACGCGCAGGTCCTCGATCGGCTCGCGCTCCAGCTTGGCGCGCACGCGCGCGTGGACGGGCTCGGCGAGTTCGTCCGAGAGACCGAGGACTGCCGCGAAGGACTCGGCGTCGGGGGCGTGTTGATCGAGAGCGGCCAGGGCACGGTCGCCCCAGGAGCGGACGGTGTCGGCGGCGAAGACGTCGCCGGGTACGTAGACGGTGTGGACGGGCTGGCGGGTGCCGGGGTCTCCGGGGTAGCGGCGCTCCAGTTCGGCGTCGACCGGCGCGAGGGAGGCGCTGATCTCCTCGCTGACGGCGCCCGCGAGGCTCGTCGCCACCTTCTCCTGCTGGCCCTGACCCATTCCGAGACCCTCCTGTTTTCCGCTCTACGGAATCAACAATCCGTAGAGCGAAGTTATCGGCCCACCTTCGGCCTGGTCAACACCGTCCTGAAGTGGGGTTCCCCATCCTTCACCCTCGGTCGCTGCAGACCCACCCTCTTCTTCCGTATTCAGAAGGCAAGCTTCATTCTGACGTGCAAGGGGAGGGAGACCACGTGCCGAACGAGGTCGGAGTGACGCGCCGCCACGGGCTCAAGGCGGCGGCGGCCGCCGCCATCGCAGGACCGCTGCTCACCACCGCGGGCCCCACACACCCCGCTTCCGCCGACGAGCACCCGGGCGCCCTGAACGTCATGACGTTCAACGTGCGCTTCGCGACCGTCGTCGACGAGACACCGCGCTGGGCCGTGCGCCGACCGGTGATGCGAGAACTGCTGCGCCGCGAGCGACCGCACGTCATCGGCACCCAGGAAGGGCTCTACCAGCAGCTTCGCATGATCGAGACAGATCTCGGCGGGCACTACGACTGGATCGGCACCGGACGTGGGGGCGGCAGCAAGGACGAGTTCATGGCGATCTTCTACGACACGCGCAGACTCGACCCGATCGAGTTCGATCACTTCTGGCTGTCCGACACCCCGAACACGATCGCCTCGAACACCTGGGGCGCGGACTGGCTGCGCATGGTGACCTGGGTCCGTTTCGCCGATCTCGCCGACGGGGGACGGGAGTTCTACGTCCTCAACACCCATCTGGACAGCGTCAGTCAGTACGCCCGGGAACGCTCGGCGGGCCTCATCGGCGAGACGATCGCCGGGTGGGACCGGTCGTTACCGGTCATCGTCACCGGCGACTTCAACGCGGACGCCCACGCCAACCGGGTGTACGACCTCATGCTGGACATCGGACTGGTGGACGCCTGGGACGCGGCGGCCTCGCGGAGTCCGGCCTACGGGACGCACCACGGCTACCGAGGGCCCAAGCCCGGCGGGCGGCGCATCGACTGGATCCTCACCACGCCCGGGGTGACCACGCACTGGGCCGGGATGAACACCTTCTCCGTGGACGGGACGTACCCGAGCGACCACCTGCCGGTGCAGGCCTCGATGACCCTGGGATGAGAAGAGGCCCCCGTGACCGTTCGTGCGGTCACGGGGGCCCTTCCACAGCCGGGGTCGATCAGCCCTTGCGGGTCTTGATCTCCTCGGTCAGCGCGGGGACGACGTCGAAGAGGTCGCCGACGACGCCGTAGTCGACGAGGTCGAAGATCGGGGCCTCGGCGTCCTTGTTGATCGCCACGATCGTCTTCGAGGTCTGCATACCGGCGCGGTGCTGGATCGCGCCGGAGATGCCGGAGGCGATGTACAGCTGCGGCGAGACGGACTTGCCCGTCTGGCCGACCTGGTTGGTGTGCGGGTACCAGCCGGCGTCGACGGCGGCACGCGAGGCACCGACGGCCGCGCCGAGGGAGTCGGCGAGGGCCTCGATGATCGCGAAGTTCTCCGCGCCGTTGACGCCACGGCCACCGGAGACCACGATCGCGGCCTCGGTCAGCTCCGGACGGCCCGTCGACTCACGCGGCGTACGGCCGGTGACCTTCGTGCCGGTGGCCTTCTCGGAGAAGGTCACGGACAGCGCCTCGACCGCACCGGCGGCCGGAGCGGCCTCGACGGCCGCGCTGTTGGGCTTGACCGTGATGACCGGCGTGCCCTTGGAGACACGGGACTTGGTGGTGAAGGACGCGGCGAACACCGACTGCGTGGCCACCGGGCCCTCCTCGCCGGCCTCCAGGTCGACGGCGTCGGTGATGATGCCGGAGCCCAGACGCAGCGCCAGACGGGCGGCGATCTCCTTGCCCTCGGCGGAGGACGGGACCAGCACGGCCGCCGGGGACACCGCGGCAACCGCGGCCTGGAGGGCGTCCACCTTCGGTACGACCAGGTAGTCGGCGTACTCGGACGCCTCGTGCGTGAGGACCTTGACCGCGCCGTGCTCGGCGAGCGTGGCGGCGGTGTCACCGGCGCCGTTGCCGAGCGCGACGGCGACCGGCTCGCCGATGCGGCGGGCCAGGGTCAGCAGCTCCAGGGTGGGCTTGCGGACGGCACCGTCCACGTGGTCGACGTAGACGAGAACTTCAGCCATGGGACTTCTTCTCTCCTGCTTGCGAAAGATGAGGGGCGGTCAGCGAATGCGGGGCTCAGATGAACTTCTGGCCCGCGAGGAACTCAGCGAGCTGCTTGCCGCCCTCGCCCTCGTCCTTGACGATCGTGCCCGCGGTACGGGCCGGACGCTCGGCCGCGTTGTCGACCGTGGTGTAGGCGCCCGCCAGGCCGACCTCCTCCGCCTCGATGTCGAGGTCGGACAGGTCCCAGGACTCCACCGGCTTCTTCTTGGCCGCCATGATGCCCTTGAAGGACGGGTACCGCGCCTCGCCCGACTGGTCGGTCACCGACACGACCGCCGGCAGGGACGCCTCCAGGCTCTCGGAGGCGGCGTCGCCGTCGCGGCGGCCCTTGACCGTGCCGTCCTCGACCGACACCTCGGAGAGCAGGGTCACCTGCGGCACGCCCAGACGCTCGGCGAGCAGCGCGGGCACGACGCCCATGGTGCCGTCGGTGGAGGCCATGCCGGAGATCACCAGGTCGTAGCCGGCCTTCTCGATCGCCTTGGCCAGGACCAGGGAGGTGCCGATGGCGTCGGTGCCGTGGATGTCGTCGTCCTCGACGTGGATCGCCTTGTCGGCGCCCATGGACAGCGCCTTGCGCAGGGCGTCCTTGGCGTCCTCGGGGCCCACCGTCAGGACGGTGATCTCCACGTCGTCGTCGGAGTTCTCGGAGATCTGCAGCGCCTGCTCGACCGCGTACTCGTCGAGCTCGGAGAGCAGACCGTCCACGTCGTCCCGGTCGACGGTCAGGTCATCGGCGAAGTGCCGGTCGCCAGTGGCGTCGGGCACGTACTTCACAGTGACAACGATCCTCAAGCTCACGCCGGCTCTCCTACTGCATCGTCATTTCCATGCTGCCTACTCGCAGGCAGCATAGGCGCCTCAAGCGGCCGATCCCGGTCGGGGCGACCCACGCTCCGAGCGAAATATTACTCACCAGTACATCCAGTTCGTTCCCGCTAAGCAAGCGCTTTGAACTGTGACCTTCGCAACGCAGCGTAACCGGAACTCGACGGTCCCGCAGCACAGGGGGACGCGCGGATCAGTCGCGCAGGCGGTTGAAACGTCCCTGGTGGTAGAGGAGCGGCCGGCCGGTGCCCGTGTGGTCGCCGTGCACGACCTCCGCGATCACGATCCGGTGGTCTCCGGCGGGCACGCGCGCGACGACCCGGCCCACCAGCCAGGCCGGCACACCGTCGAGCACGGGGACCCCCTCGGGTCCGTCCCGCCAGGCGGTGGGCGGCGCGAAGCGGTCGGCTCCGCTGCGGGAGAAGGTGGCCGCCAGCTCCTGCTGGTGCTCGCCGAGGATGTGGACGCCGACATGGCCGGCCGCCGCGATCGCGGGCCAGCTGGAGGAGCCGGTGCCGACCCCGAAGGACAGCAGGGGCGGCTCGGCCGAGACGGACGCCAGGGATGTGGCGGTGAAGCCCACCGGGCCGGTGTCGCCACGGGCGGTGATCACGGCGACTCCTGCCGCGTGCCGCCGGAAGACCGAGCGCAGGAGGTCGGGCGTGGCGAGAAGGTCCGCAGGCATGGGGTCAGGCTGACGATAAATGGTTGGCGCAGTCAAGTTCGTTCCCGGATGCGGGACCGGATGTGGGAGATGACTCACCGACCGGGTCGCGTCCCTCACACCGCCTCCCCCAGCGCGGCGATCACATCCGCCTTGCGCGGCTGGCCGGTGGCCCGCCGCACCACCCGGCCGTCGGCGTCGAGGACCAGCACGGTCGGGGTCTTGAGGATGTCCAGCCGTCGCACGAGGTCCAGATGGGCCTCGGCGTCGATCTCGACGTGGGTCACGCCCGGAACCATGCCGGCGACCTCGCCGAGGACCCGCCGGGTCGCCCGGCAGGGCGCGCAGAACGCGCTGGAGAACTGCACGAGCGTGGCCCGCTCGCCCAGTTCCGCGCCCAGCTCGGCCGCGTCCAGCAGCTTGCCGTCGTCCCGCCCGCGCACTCGCACTCTCCCGCTCCGCCGCCGTTGCAGCACTCCGAAGGCGCTCGCCGCCGCGAGCACCAGTACGCACACCACCAGTCCGGTCATCACCTCCTGCAAGCGTTCACGAGACCGCAAAGATTCCCGCCCACCCAACGGGCCCGTGCTGCGGAATGCTTGGTTCCCATGGACATCGATGCACGAGGGCCGCGTTTCGGCGCGGCCGTGACGACCGTCGTCCTGGCGGTCGTTCTGGTCACGGGGAGCGCGTGGCTGCTGGCCTGGCAGACGGTGGCGTTCCTGCTGGGCGCGGCCGGCGGCGTGACCCGGTCGCCCTACGGCCTGCTGTTCGCCAAGGCCGTACGGCCGCGGCTCGGGCCGCCGGTCGCGTTCGAGGCGCCCGAACCGCCGCGTTTCGCCCAGGCGGTGGGGCTGGTCTTCGCCGGACTCGGGCTCGTCGGCTACACCCTGGGACCCGGCTGGCTGGGTCTCGCGGCCACCGGCGCCGCGCTCGCGGCCGCCTTCCTGAACGCCGCGTTCGGGTACTGCCTGGGGTGCGAAATGTACCTGCTCATGCGGCGGGTGACGGTGCGCGCGGAGTAAGCGGAGTAATGGGAGCGTAAAAGCACGAGGTGGGATCCCGGCGGCTACGTGACGAGAATCTCCTCCCGGGCGGGCACGGGGACTGGCTACCCGGCCGTTCTTCGGGCACGATCTGCGACAAGCCGTAAACCTACGGCTGCGTAACTTCCACTGGGAATCCCTTCCCAGGCAGAGCAGGAAGGGTCCGACCCGCCCATGGCAGAGCTCGTCTACCGTCCCGTCGTCGGTTTCGCCCGCACGCTGTTCAAGGCGTGGGACCTCAAGATCGACTGTCAGGGTTCGGAGAACATCCCGCGCTCGGGCGGCGCCGTGCTGGTGAGCAATCACATCAGCTACCTGGACTTCGTCTTCAACGGCCTGGCGGCCTTGCCGCAGAAACGTCTCGTGCGCTTCATGGCGAAGGAGTCCGTCTTCCGCCACAAGATCTCGGGCCCGCTGATGCGCGGGATGAAGCACATCCCCGTGGACCGCAAGCAGGGCGAGGCGGCCTACGCGCACGCCCTGGACTCGCTGCGGTCGGGCGAGATCGTCGGGGTGTTCCCGGAGGCGACCATCTCGCAGTCGTTCACGCTGAAGAGCTTCAAGTCGGGCGCCGCGCGCATGGCTCAGGAGGCCGGTGTCCCGCTGATCCCGATGGCCGTGTGGGGCACGCAGCGGCTGTGGACCAAGGGCCACCCCCGCAACTTCAAGCGCAGCCACATCCCCATCACGCTCCGGGTCGGCGAGGCGATCGAGGCCTCCCGCGACAAGTACGCGGGCGCGATCACCCGTCAGCTGCGCGAGCGCGTCCAGGAGCTGCTGGAGGCCGCCCAGCGCGCCTACCCCGTACGCCCGAAGGGCCCGGACGACACCTGGTGGATGCCGGCCCACCTCGGCGGCACGGCTCCGACGCCGGAGCAGGTGCGGGAGGCCGAGGCGCACTGACACCGGGGGCGCGGCCGGGCCGTGCCCCCGGACCCGCCTCACAGAGCGGTGGGAAGTGTCCTCCACAAGTGGGACCGGTCGCCGGCGGCCTTGAGAGAGTCGAGTACGACCGGGTGAGGCGCGGCGTACAGGACCGGACAGTCCGTCTCGCCGAGCGCCGGATCGGGCGTGAAGGCGAGCCGCTCGCCGTCGAGCGAGAACCGCGCGTCCACCCCCGGCTTGTTGCCCCGGGGATCCTGCCGGTGCCACGCGCCGTTGAACCGCACGGCGACCAGACCGTGCACGACGTCGAACGTCTGGTAGCACAACGCGGTCGGGATGTCCTCGGCCCGGAGCAGCGCCGCGAGCGCGTGGGCCTTGGCGTAACAGATGCCGGTGCGCTGTTCCAGGACATCGGAGGCGCGCCAGGTGACGCGCGGATCGCCCGCGTCCTGCGAGTGCGGGATGGTGTCGCGCACGAATTCGAATGCCGTCCGCGCATACTCATACGAGTTCGCCACACCCCTGGCCAGTTCGGCCGCCGTCTCGCGAACGAGCGGATGGTGATGGTCTATCGCCTCGTCAGCGGCCAAGTAGGCGGAGAGGTCGGGGGTTTCCTGGATCAGCTGCATGCAGGCAGAGCATAGGGACGAGATCGCCACCCGGTCAATGCATTTTCAATCTTCCGTATAGTTATGCATCGATGCAAAAACGGCTGAGGACCGCCGCAACCACCCGCCTCGCCACAACCCTTCTCCCAGGCCACGGGTCTCGGCCTGAAGCAGATCCGTGACGAGGGGGAAGACGTGAAGGACCCACAGCGCCTGCTCGGCGCCGCGCTCGTGAGTTGTGCCCTGACGGCGGCCGGAGTCGGGGCCGGGCCCGCGTACGCCCAGGAGAACCAGCTGTGGATCAACGCGCCGTACGAGACCGTGCTGCCGGGCGCGGACGCGGACGGCGGCGCGCGCGAGCGCAGCCTGGCCGTGGAGGTCAGTCGGGACGTCGCCGACGACCGGGTGCCGGCCGGGCGACTGACCGTCGACGTCAGTGAGATCGCCTCGTTCGCCCGGGTGTCGTGGCCCGCGAACTGCGAGCCCGAGTCGGAGGTCAAGGCGGTCTGCGACGTCCCCGGGATGCCCGCCGGGACGGAGAGTGTGCCGGCCGCCACGTTCGGGCTGCGCGCGCTGCCGGGCGCGGACGCCGGCGCCTCGGGGTACGTGCGCTACTCGGCCGTCGCCGGAGAGGCCACGTCCCACCCGGCCGAGACGCGGGTCGGCGTGGGCAACGGGCCGGACCTCGGGCTCAGCCAGGCCGACTACCAGCACGGCCTCAGGCCGGGCTCGAAGACCGGCGTGCGGGCGACGCTGTCCAACAGCGGCAACCGCACGGCGGAGCGCACACTGCTGTGGCTCAACGCCTCGTACGGCCTGCGGTTCGAACAGCGGCACGCCAACTGCGAGTACCGGGAGCACGCCACCGGTACGTCCGCCCTGTGCGTGCTGGACGAGGCGGTGGCACCCGGGCAGGAGTACGCGCTGAACACCGGTCTCGGTGTGGGCCGCAACGCGCTGTACGAGCGGTTCGACCACTCCGTCCATCCGTACTCCGACGAGGCACTGGCACAGATGCGGGGCGAGTGGACGTGGACCCGGGGCACGGGCGCCGAGCTGGACCTGCGTCCCGTGGCCGCCGACCGGGCCGCGACGGCGGACCCCGACATCGACCCGCAGGACAACTACCGGGCCGTCGTACTGAACGCCCGGAACACCGCCGACCTGAAGCTCGCGGGCAGCAGGGTGGGCGGGGCCGCCGGTGACACCGTCACCGCCCGGGTCACCGTGCACAACCGCGGTCCGGCCTGGGTGGCGTCGCTGGGCGTCGGCGCCGCCGTGGCGACGGTGCGCTTCCAGGCGCCGGAGGGGACCACCGTCTTGGGGCTGCCGGAGGACTGCGGGCCCTCCGAGGACGGCACGTCCCCCGCGACCTACTACTGCAAGACGCCGATCCACCTGCACGACAAGGCCTCGCACACCTTCGAGCTCCCGTTGCGGATCGACCGGGTGGTGCGCGGCGCCCGCACCACCGTCGCCACCGTCAACGACGATCCCGAGCTGAGCATCAGGGAGTTCGACCCGAACCTGCGCAACAACAGCGCGCGGATCGTCGTCAACTGACGCGGCACCCGCGAGGAGATGGCCTCAGCGGGCCATCTCCTCCTTCAGCGCCGACACGAACGCGTCCACGTCCTCCTCGGTCGTGTCGAAGGCGCACATCCAGCGGACGTCGCCCGCGGCCTCGTCCCAGAAGTAGAAGCGGAACCGCTTCTGGAGGCGCTCGGTCACGTCGTGCGGCAGGCGGGCGAACACCGCGTTCGCCTGCACCGGGTAGAGGATCTCCACGCCGTGCACGGCGCGTACGCCCTCGGCGAGGCGCTGGGCCATCTCGTTGGAGTGGCGGGCGTTGCGCAGCCACAGGTCCCGGGCGAGCAGGGCCTCCAGCTGCACCGACACGAAGCGCATCTTGGAGGCGAGCTGCATGGACAGCTTGCGCAGGTGCTTCATGTGGCTGACGGCGTCCTGGTTCAGGACCACGACCGCCTCGCCGAACAGGGCGCCGTTCTTCGTGCCGCCCAGGGAGAGGAGGTCGACGCCGGCGGCGTTGGTGAGCGTCCGCATCGGGACGTCCAGGGTGGCGGCGGCGTTGGCCAGCCGGGAGCCGTCCAGGTGCACCTTCATGCCGTGCGCGTGGGCGTGCTCGCAGATGGCGCGTATCTCGTCCGGCGTGTAGACCGTGCCCAGCTCGGTGGCCTGGGCGATGGAGACGACCTGGGGCATCGCGCGGTGCTCGTCGTCCCAGCCGTAGGCCTGCCGGTCGATCAGCTCGGGGGTGAGCTTGCCGTCGGGCGTGGGCACGGTGAGCAGCTTCAGACCGCCGACCCGCTCGGGCGCCCCGCACTCGTCGACGTTGATGTGCGCGCTCTCGGCGCAGATCACCGCGCCCCAGCGGTCGGTGACCGCCTGGAGGGCGACGACGTTGGCGCCGGTGCCGTTGAAGACCGGGAACGCCTCGGCCGTGGCCCCGAAGTGGCTGCGGACGACGCTCTGCAGGTTCTCGGTGTACGCGTCCTCGCCGTAGGAGACCTGGTGCCCGCCGTTGGCCAGGGCCAGTGCGGCGAGCACCTCCGGGTGGGCGCCGGCGTAGTTGTCGCTGGCGAAACCGCGGACCTCGGGGTCGTGATGGCGACGGGCGTCGGTCTTCGGCGGGTTCACGGCTTCTCGGTGAGCCACAGACGGTTTCCGTTCACTTCGGCGGCGGGCTTCTCCCAGATACCGGTGATGGCCTCGGCCAGGTCCCTGACGTCGGTGAAGCCCGCGAACTTCGCGTTGGGGCGGTCGGCGCGCATGGCGTCGTGCACCAGTGCCTTCACCACCAGGATCGTAGCCGCCGAGGTCGGGCCCCCGGGGCCCCCGGCCTTGCGGAAGTAGTCGGCCATGGCCAGCGTCCACGCCTCCGCCGCCGCCTTGCCGGCGGCGTACGCGGCGTTGCCCGCGGTGGGCTTGCTGGCGCCCGCCGCGCTGATCAGCACGTACCGGCCGCGGTCGCTGCGCTGGAGCGCCTCGTGGAAGGCGAGGGACGTGTGCTGCACGGTCCGCACGAGCAGCATCTCCAGGAAGTCCCAGTCGTCGAGGCTGGTCCGGGTGAAGGTCTCACTGCCGCGCCAGCCGCCGACGAGATGGACCAGGCCATCGACGTGGCCGTAGTCCTTCTCGATGCGGGTGGCCCAGTCGTGGGTGGCCCGCAGGTCGAGCAGGTCCACCGTGTCACCGGTGACGGTGGCGCCGCCGGTCGCGTAGCTCGCCGCGTCCACCGCCTCCGCCAGCCGCTCCGGGTCGTTGTCCGAGCCGATGACGGTGGCCCCCGCCTCGGCCAGCCTGAGCAGTGCGGCCCGCCCCGCGGGTCCTCCCGCTCCGGCCACCGCGATCACCGCGCCGCTGAGCGCCCCGTTCCCCGCCATGGTCTTCGCCTCCTGAGCCGTGTTCTCGCTTCGCCGATCGCTCACGCGGCGATCCGCTCGGCGCCGTCCGCCGTGATGCCCTTGGTGGAGGCGATCACGTTCTTCAGCTTCTTGGACAGTGCCTCATAGAACATGCTCAGCGGAAACTCGTCCGGAAGCACGTCATCGACGAGTTTGCGGGGCGGCTGCGTCACGTCCAGCGCGTCGGGGCCCTTGGCCCACTTCGAGCCGGGGTGCGGCGCGAGGTAGGTGGAGACGAGCTCGTACCCGGCGAACCAGTGGACGAGCTTGGGGCGGTCGATGCCGTCGCGGTACAACTGCTCGATCTCGGCGCACAGCTGGTTGGTGACCTGTGGGGCGCGCTCCCAGTCGATGGACAGCTTGTTGTCGCTCCAGCGGACGACGTCGTGCTTGTGCAGGTAGGCGAAGAGGAGCTGGCCGCCGAGGCCGTCGTAGTTGCGCACGCGCTCGCCGGTGACCGGGAAGCGGAACATACGGTCGAAGAGGACCGCGACCTGCACGTCACGGGCCTGCGGGACGCCGTCCTTCGCCAGCTTCACGGCCTCCTTGAAGGCGGTGAGGTCGCAGCGCAGCTCCTCCAGGCCGTACATCCAGAACGGCTGGCGCTGCTTGATCATGAACGGGTCGAACGGCAGGTCGCCGTGGCTGTGGGTCCGGTCGTGGACCATGTCCCACAGGACGAACGCCTCCTCGCAGCGCTTCTGGTCGTGGACCATCGCGGCGACGTCCTCGGGCAGCTCCAGGCCGAGGATCTCGACGGCGGCGTCGGTGACACGGCGGAAGCGGGCGGCCTCGCGGTCGCAGAAGATGCCGCCCCAGCTGAACCGCTCGGGGGCCTCGCGCACGGCGATGGTCTCGGGGAAGAGCACGGCGGAGTTGGTGTCGTAGCCCGCCGTGAAGTCCTCGAACTTGATGCCGCAGAACAGGGGGTTGTCGTAGCGGGTGCGCTCCAGTTCGGCCAGCCAGTCCGGCCAGACCATGCGCAGCACGACCGCTTCGAGGTTGCGGTCCGGGTTGCCGTTCTGCGTGTACATCGGGAAGACGACCAGGTGCTGGAGGCCGTCCGCGCGGTTCGCGGCGGGCTGGAAGGCCAGCAGCGAGTCGAGGAAGTCGGGCACCTGGAAGCCGCCGTCGGCCCACCGGGTCAGGTCCTTGGCCAGGGCCTCGTGGTAGGCGCGGTCGTGCGGGAGCAGCGGGGACAGCTCCAGGACCGCGTCCGTGACCTGACGGACGGCGAGCTCGGCGTCGGCCGGGTCGGGCGCGCCCTCGGCGTCGAAGTCGATCGACCCGTCCTTGGACTGCCATGGCCGGATCCGCTCCACGGCATCCTTGAGCACGGGCCATGCCGGGTGGTCCACCACCCGCACCACAGGAGGAACCCGCTCCTCCGAGCCCACCTGCACAAGAATTTCCGTCATGTCACACCTTCCACGGGAGAATCTCGCGTACACCGACCGTATACACACGAGGTTCCTCCCAGCAAGGGCCACCTCGGGAAAATATCCTGCCTCACCCGGCCCTGCACCGCACTTTTTCCTGTCGGTCATCCTTCTGCCCGCACGCACGCCGACCATGCCCTCACCCTCTGCACAGGGCGGGTGCAGGCGATACGGTCAGGGGGGCCGTCAGGCCCCCAGTGCCGCCTGTCGACGGAAGAGAGTCCCGTCTTGAACTTCCTCACCATCGGTCACCGCGGAATCATGGGTGTGGAACCCGAGAACACCCTCCGGTCCTTCGTCGCCGCGCAGGAGGCCGGCCTCGACGCCATCGAACTCGATCTGCATCTGAGCAAGGACGGCGCGCTCGTCGTCATGCACGACACGGACGTGGACCGCACGACCGACGGCACCGGGCCGATCGCCGAGAAGACCCTCGCCGAGCTGCGGGCCCTGGACGCGGGCCGGGGCGAGCGGGTGCCGGTCTTCGAGGAGGTCCTGGAGGCCGTGCAGACGCCGCTCCAGGCGGAGATCAAGGACGCGCAGGCGGCTCGGGCGCTGGCCGAGGTGATGAACCGGCGCGGGCTGGCCGACCGGGTGGAGGTGTCCTCGTTCCACGACGACGCGATCGCCGAGATCAAGCCGCTGGTGCCGGGCGTGCGCACCGCGCTGATCGCCAGCCGCTACGGCACCGACATCGTGGAGCGGGCCGTCGAGGCGGGTGCCGAGACCGTCTGCCTGAACATCCGCCGGCTCACCCTGGAGATCGTGGAGCGGGCCCGCAAGGCCGACCTGAGGATCATCGGCTGGGTGGTGAACACGCAGGACCATCTGCGGCTCGTCCGCGCCTTCGGTCTGGACGGCGCGACCACCGACCACCCTGACATCAAGCGCACGGGCCGTTTCACCGCTTAGTACACGCCCTGGGCAAGCTCCTTGACCAGCAGCTCGAACTGCAGGTCGTCGCGCTGCGGGATGCCGAAGCGCTCGTCGCCGTACGGGAACGGGGTCATCCGTCCCGTACGGCGGTAGCCGCGCCGCTCGTACCAGGCGATGAGGTCCTCGCGTACGGAGATCACCGTCATGTGCATCTCCGTCGCGCCCCACGTCTCACGGGCCAGCCGCTCAGCCTCCGCGATGATCACCTTGCCGAGTCCCGCGCCCTGGAGCCGGGGACTGACCGCGAACATGCCGAAGTAGGCGTGGTCCCCCCGGTGCTCCAGCTGGCAGCAGGCGACGATCCGTCCGTCCCTCCCCACCGTCAGCAGCCGGCTGTCGGGCGACTTGATGACGGCAAGGATCCCCTCCGGGTCGGTCCGCTGCCCTTGGAGGATGTCCGCCTCGGTGGTCCACCCGACCCGGCTCGCGTCGCCCCGGTACGCCGACTCGATCAGCACGACCAGCTCGTCCACGTCGGCGTCCGTGGCATCGCGGAAGGTCAGTCCGGTGGCGGCGGTGTCCATGGGCGTACGTCTCCGTTTCGTGGCGGGCTCGGGCAGGGATGAGAGTAACGCCACCACTAGGCTCCGGTGCATGGTGCATGTACTCAGCAGCCGGATTCTGCTCCGTCCCACCGACCCCGAGCGCTCCCGTGCCTTCTACGGTGAACAGCTCGGGCTCGCCGTGTACCGGGAGTTCGGTACGGGGCCGGAGCGCGGGACCGTCTACTTCCTGGGCGGGGGCTTCCTGGAGGTCTCGGGCCGGTCCGAGACCCCGTCGGCGCCGGCCACGCGGCTGTGGCTCCAGGTCGCCGACGCGGCGGCGGCGCACGACGAGCTGCGGGCGAAGGGCGTGGAGATCGTCCGGCCGCCGGTGAAGGAGCCCTGGGGGCTGGTCGAGATGTGGATCGCCGATCCGGACGGGACGCCGATCGTGCTGGTGGAGGTCCCGGCGGACCACCCGATGCGCTACCGGCCGGGCATCTGAGGTCACCCGGGCCGGTGCTCCCAGCCCGTCGGTACGGGTCAGTTCGCGAAAGCCCGCACCCGTCAGGTGCCCGAGCATGGTGCTGTCGGCGGCGGATTCGTAGGCGACGAGCCGGTCCACGCCGCACAGGCGGAGCCAGTCGGCGGCCTGGGCGAGCAGCCGGTGCTCCAGTCCCGTGCCGTACTGCGCCGGGTCGATGTGCAGGTTGCCGATGTCGGCCAGGCCGGCGGCGCGGGCGTGGCGTTCCGGGCGGGCCAGGGCCGTGTCGATCTCGGCGAAGCCGAGGGCGCGGGTGCCGGTGCGGGCCGTGAAGCGGGTGCCGCACTCCCCCAGCGTGCGCTCGACCATGACGCCCGGCCGGGGCTCGGGCTCCGGCAGCTCGGCCACCCGGGTGATCAGGATGACCTCGGTGTCCCCGGCGTGCCGGAAGCCCGCGCGCTCGTAGACGGCCCGGATGTGCGGCCAGTTGCGGGGCAGGCCGTAGACGAGGGGGGGCGGGCAGCGCGCCGTCGCCGACCTCGGCGTCGGCGCGGTAGCGCAGCAGATGGGCCGCGGCGACGACGTACTCGCGCTGCTCGGCGACGAGCGTCGTCCGCTCGGCCACCCACGGGTCGGTGATGAACTCGCCGGGCTGCCGCTCCAGGTCGCTGAGGACGGTGTTCACGGAGACTGAGACGCCGGGGACGACGGCCGCCACGTGCATGTTGACCAGGTCGGCGAGCTGGTCGCGGTCGGCTCGGCGGAAGGGGCGCACCTGGAGCGCGGGCAGGGGAAACCTCCGGGCAGGGTGAAGGAGCTGGAGGCCGCCACGCGGTGCGGTACGGGGACGAGGGTATGCCGGGGCCGGTGCGGCACACCGGTGGGTTTCCCCGGATGGCGGGGAGAACGGACCGCGGCTTAGCGTGCTGGAGAGGGTCATGCCCGGGGACTGCCTGCGGAAGGAACGCCATGAAGCTCGACGCACCGGTGACCGGCGGGCCCTGCTGGACCGAGCTGGGGACCACCGACCTGGAGGCGGCCCAGCGGTTCTACACGAGGCTGTTCGGCTGGCGGCCCGAGACGGACCCGCGTCAGGAGGCGGGCGGCTACACCGTCGCGCACCTCGGCGACGCGGCCGTCGCCGCGCTCGCCCCGCTGTACCAGCCGTCGCAGCCGGTGGCGTGGAACGTGTCGTTCGCCGTGGCCGACGCGGACGCCGCCGTCCGTGAGGTGACCGAGGCGGGCGGGACGGTGCTGTTCGGCCCGACGGACGTGTTCGACGCGGGCCGGTTCGCGGTGGCCGCCGACCCGGCCGGTGCCGCGTTCCAGCTGTGGCAGGCGGGGACCTTCCCGGGCGCCGGGCTGTTCAACGCGCCCGGTTCGCTGGGCTGGGCCGAGCTGTACACCCGGGATCCGGAACAGGCCGTGGCCTTCTACAGCCGCGTGTTCGGCTGGACCGTCAACGCCTCGGAGCGGTACACGCAGTGGGGCGTCGACGGGGCGGACTTCGGCGGCATGGTGACGATGGACGACAAGTTCCCGCCCGAGGTTCCGGCGCACTGGCTGCCGTACTTCGCCGTGGCGGACGTGGACGCCACGACCGCCGTCGTCCAGGCGCTCGGCGACGTCCTGATGGTCCCCACCTCCCTGCCCGGCGGTCGGCGCATCGCGGTGCTGCGGGACCCGCAGGGGGCGATGTTCGGTGTGTACCGGGCGGACACCCCCTAGGGCCCAGGGCTGAGGCGACGGTGTGTGTGGCCAGGGCCGTGGCTTGCGTTGAAGTGCGCTCCAGCTCATAACGTCGTGCGGACGACCTGCCCGGAGGGGAGACCGTGCGTTACACACTGTTCGGCAAGACCGGTCTGCGCGTGAGCGAGCTGAGCCTCGGCGCCATGACCATCGGCGACGACTGGGGCTGGGGCGCCGGCGAGGAGGCAAGTGCCCGGATCGTCGACGCCTACGCGGAGGCGGGCGGCAACTTCATCGACACCGCCAACAACTACACCGACGGCAGCTCGGAGCGGATCCTGGGTGAGCTGCTCCAGGGGCGGCGCGACACGTTCGTGCTGGCCAGCAAGTACACCTGCGGGATCCGCGAGGGCGACGTCAACGCCGCGGGCAACCACCGCAAGAACCTGGTCCAGTCGGTGGAGGCGAGCCTTCAGCGGCTTCGCACCGACCGGCTGGACGTGCTGTGGGTGCACGCCCGGGACAACTTCACGCCCGTCGAGGAGGTCATGCGGGCGCTGGACGACCTGGTCCGCACGGGCAAGGTGCTGTACGTCGGTGTCTCGGACTGGCCGGCCTGGGAGATCGCGCAGGCCAACACGATGGCGGAGCTGCGGGGCTGGACCGCGTTCGCCGGTTCGCAACTGCGCTACAGCCTGCTGGAGCGGACCCCCGAGCGCGAACTGCTGCCCCAGGCCCGGGCGTTCGACCTGGCGGTACTGGCCTGGGCGCCGCTCGCGGCCGGGAAGCTCACCGGCAAGTACCGCAGGGGCGAGACGGGGCGGCTGGACACCACGGGCGGTGACGTCGACCCGCGCGAGGAGGCGGTGATCAGTGCCGTGCTGGAGGTCGCCGAGCAGGGCGGCTGGAGTCCGGCCCAGGTGGCGCTGGCCTGGCTGCTGGCCCGGCCGGGCAACGTGGTCCCGATCATCGCGGCGACCAAGGAGAGCCAGCTCGCCGACAACCTCGGCAGCGTCGACGTCCGCCTCGACGCGGACGCCCTCGCCCGCCTCGACGAGGTGAGCGCCGTGCAGCTGGGCTTCCCGCACGACTTCGTCCGCGATCCGGCCATCACCCGGAACATCTACGGCGACCGCTGGCCGGAGATCGAGGACCGCCGCTCCACACACCGCCGCACGGCGCACGACGTGCTCTGACGGTACGGCGGGGCCGTCGGTGGCCGCCTCAGCCTCGCAGCGCGCCCAGGCGGCCTTCCAGCTGGGCGAGCAACTCTCCGAGCAGAGAGGCCAGTTCGCCCTGCTCGGGGGCGTCCAGGCCGGACAGGGCGGCGGTCTCGTAGGCGAGTTGGGCGGGCAGGATGCCGTCGACGAGTTCGCGTCCGGCGTCGGTGAGACGGAGATGGGCGACACGGCGGTCGCGGGTGTCTCCGCGGCGTTCGACCAGGCCGCGTTCGGTCAGCTGCTTGAGGCGCTTGGTGACGGCGGCGCCCGAGGAGAAGGTCTCCCGGGCCAGTTCCCCGGGGGTCAGCTCGTGCCCGGTGCGGCGCAGCGCGCCGAGCAGATCGAACTCGGGACGGCTGAGCCCGGCCCTGCGCAGCGGCGCGTCCTCGGCCTGTTGCAGGAGGGCGGCGCAGCGGTTGATCCGCCCGATGATCTCCATCGGCCCGGTGTCGAGCCCGGGATGAACCGCCTGCCACTGCCGGACGACGGCGGCGACGGTATCGCCCTGCCGGTGCCCGACGGGGTCCGCTCCGACCGGTTCCTGCCCGGCGGCAGCGGGCTCACCGTCCAGGCCTCCGCCGGCCCCCGGGTGCGCGGCCCCGGTCGTCGGCCGCGGGCCGTCCCCCGGCCCGCCCCCGTCGGGCGATGGTCCCTCCGTCGCCGTCATGACCGTGCGTCCTCCGTCTTCGTGTCCGTGCCCCGGTCCGGGAGCAGCCCCTGGCGTCGTGCCGTCGCGGCGAGCGTACGGTGTCCGGACTGCTCGGCGAGTACGACCCGCTCCTGGGGCAGGGCGCGCTGCCACCATTCGCCGGCCGCCGCGTCGGCGGTGGCGCGCAGATCGGCCAGGGCGACGACGAGTGCGCGGCGGGCGGCCTCCAGGGCGGCGGCGTCGGGGTGCGGCTCGGCCAGGAGGCGGGCGGCGCTCTCGCGGGCGCGGTCGGCGGCGGTCAGGGTGCGTTCGACCCGGTCGCCCGCTCGCCGGTTGGTGACGGCCACGGCGGCGGCGAATCCGACCAGGGCGCCGACGACCGTGTCCACCAGCCGCTCCGTCATCAGCTCGCCCGGCTTCTGGTACCCGGCGAACTCGGTGATGAGCAGCGCCATGGGGGTCACGCAGACGCTGCCGAGCCAGTAGTTGCGGCTGATCAGCAGCTCGGCGCCGAAGCTGAAGGCGAGGCAGCACACCACGAGGGCCGCTTGGCCCAGGTGCGCGAGCGGTACGACGGCCGCGAAGACGAGCACTCCGACGACGTTGCCCACCACGCGCTGGACGGCCCGGTTCCAGGTCAGGGCGATGTTCGCCTGGTAGAGCGAGGCGGCGGTGACCAGGGCCCAGTAGGGGCGGCCGATGCCGAGGGCCAGGGAGGCGTAGCCGGCGAGCGCGCAGCCGAGCGCGGTGCGTACCGCGAGCGGGGTCAGCGGGCCGAGCCGCGCCCGGAGGCCGCGGGCCGCGTCCACCCCGAAAAGTTCGTCGGCGGCCGCCCGCTCCAGCCCGGCCTGCGGGACGGGCCCGGTGCCGCGCAGCGCGTCCGCCCATGCCCGCAGCCGGCCGGCTGCCGCCTCCGTCGGCGCGGCGAGGGCCACCTCGGCACGGACGACGAGCCGTTCGAGCGCGCGCCGGGTCCGGGACCGGGCGCCGGTGGACAGCAGCGACTGCCAGGCGGCCTGTACGGCGGCGTAGCCCGCGGCCCGGGCCTGACCCTCGCCGCCGCCCGTGCCGCTCGCGCCGCCCGTCTCGGCGTACGCGGCGGCGGCCTTCAGCGCGGCGGCGGTGGCGCGGCGCTCCGGGCCGTGCGGGCGGACCAGGGCGGGCGCCATGCAGACCAGCCAGGCCCAGACACCCGTCGCGGCGGCCAGTGCCAGATGGCCGGGGACCTGGGCGAGGGTCTGCGGCGCGAAGAGCGAGGCGGAACTGACGAACGTGAGGACGACATGGCCGGGCGGTCCGACCCGGGTCGCGTCGCACAGCGCCTTCTGCGCGGCGGCCAGCAGTGCGCCGACGGTGACCAGCACCACGGCACTGCCGGTGAGCGAGGCCGCGACCAGGGCGACGGCGAGGCCGCCGAGCATGCCGAGCACCACCCACACCAGGGCCCCGGCCCGGGCGGCGTAGGGCCGGTTGTGGGCGTACAGCGCGCACAGGGATCCGGCCATCGTGTACATCGCCAGATCGAGTCGGCCGAGCGCCAGCAGGGCGAGGTTGGGCGGGGCGATCGCCGCGACCACGCTGAGCGCGGGCTTGAACCAGATGTCCGAGGGACGGCCGACGCGCAGCACGCCCGCCAGCGCGAGACGCCGGGCGGGCGGGGAGACGGAGGCGGAGGTCGCGCTGCGCAGGGGACTCATGAGAGACAATATTAGCAGGTGTTTTACCCGTAAAGGACATTCCCTCACCTGCTGTGCTCCGTCGAATGCCCCCCGTGTACACCCTTGCGCTCGCGTGCGCGCCGGACGGCCCGGGCATCGATGGACCGACTGGCGAGCTGACCGACCGTCGAGCGGGGAGGGTGCGCGTGCACGGACCGGCTACGTCCGGCTGGCTGCTGGTGGCGCTCTGCGCGGTGACCGGCGCCTACTGCCTGGCGCGGATGCGCAGCGGCGCCGGGGAACAGCGCGGCACCGTGGGCGGTGAGGCGCTGATGGGGTTCGGGATGGCCGCGATGGCCGTGCCGGCGGCGGTGTTCACTCCGCCGTCGTGGGCCTGGCCCGTCTACGCGGTGGTGTCCGGGGCGGCCGCGCTCCCCGCGCTGTGGGCGGCGCGGGCCGACGCGCACCACCTCCACCACCTGGTGGGGGCCGGGGCCATGGTCTACATGTCCGCCGTCATGGCCGGCGCTCCCGCACACGCGCACGGGCAGGGGGGATCGGGGGTCCCGCTCCTGACGGGCGCGCTGCTGCTCTACTTCGCCGGATACGTGCTGCTCACCGGCGTCCGGCTGGTGCCGGTGGCCGCCGTGGCGGGCGGCGGGTCCGGGGGCGGCGGGTCCGCCGGGTGGGGCGACCGGCCGGAGCTGACGCGGGCCTGCCGGCTGTCCATGGGGATCGCGATGGTGGCGATGCTGCTGACGCTGTGAGCAGGACCGTCCCGGCACGCCGTACGGATCCGTTGCCTGCGTCACTTCGGCGCCACAAGTCGTACCCCTGAGCGGCGGATCGCTCATAGGCTGCGCCTCATGATGCTCCCCGCGGCACTGTTGCTGCTCGGCGCCCTGATCGCAGTGGTCGCCCCCCGGCTGCTCGCCCGGGCGGACTGGCCTGATCGTGAGCCGGTCGTGGCGCTGTGGGTGTGGCAGTGCGTGGTGGCGGCCCTGCTCGTGTGCTGTGCGCTGTCGATGACGCTCAGCGCGGCAGCCGCCTGGCACGCGGTCGGCGGGCACGTCTTCGCGACGGCGCCGAGCCCGGTCGTCGAGGCCTACGCCCTCGGTACGGCGGGCCCCTGGGCGGCGGCCACCGCCGTGGCCCTGGCCGGGGGCGGGCTGTGGAGCGCGGCGATGCTGGTCCGCGAGATCGGCGGGGCACGCGCCCGGCGCCGCCGCCGGAATGCCGATCTGCTGGTCAGGGCGCCGCTGCTGCCGGGCGAGCTGGCCGTGTCGGGCCGGCTCGTCGTCCTGGAGGGCGAGCGGCCCGACGCCTGGTGGCAGCCCGGCGCTCCGCCGCGACTGGTCGTCACCACGGCCGCGTTGCGACGGCTGAAGGGCCGGCAGCTGGACGCCGTGCTCGCCCATGAGCAGGGGCACGCGCGGGCCCGGCACGACTGGCTGCTGAACTGCTCCTCGGCACTGGCGGGCGGCTTTCCGCAGGTGCCGGTGTTCGCGGCGTTCCGCGACGAGATGCACCGCCTGGTCGAACTCGCCGCCGACGACACGGCCTCCCGCCGTTTCGGCCGCCTGACCACGGCCCTGGCCCTGGTGGAACTCAACGAGCACCGCGGCGTGTTCGGCCCCTGCCCGACGCCGCAGGCCCATGTCCCGGCGCGGGTGCACCGGTTGCTCACTCCCCCGGACCGGCTGCCCCCGGCACGCCGGCTGCGGCTGACGGCGGCGGCCGCACTGGTGCCCGTGGTGCCGGTGCTGGTGGCGTTCGGACCGGGGCTGCGGGCGCTGGGATAGTCCGGTGCGCGCTCCGGGGTATATGTGGCTTCCGTGCCAGTTTCGGAGGCGTGAGAGTGGTCTCCGGGTGGCCGAAGCGTGCGGTCCGGGTGCCGAAGATCGGCACCGTACTGGATCCGGAGCCCCCGGTTCGGCGAGGATCGCATCATGCACACCCGGTCCGTCGACTCCCCGCCCCGCCCGCAGCACGGTACCGCCGCCCGGTCGGCCGGCGTCCTGGCGCTGTGCTCCGCTCTGCTGCTGACCCTCGTCGCGGCCAGATGGAGCCCGCTGGTCAGCGCGGACCGTGACATCTCCGCCACCACCCACCGCTGGGCGGTCGAGGAATCCGGCATCACCCAGGCGTGCCGCATCCTCACTGACTGGGTGTGGGATCCGTGGACCATGCGGGTGCTGTGCGCCGTCGTGGTCGTGTGGCTGGTGGTGCGCCTGGCGGCGCGCTGGACGGCGGTGTGGCTGGCGCTGGCCGTCACGCTGGGCACGCTGTTCCAGCAGGCCCTCAAGGCCCTGGTGGACCGCCCCCGCCCGGTCTGGCCCGACCCCGTCGACTCGGCCCACTACTCGGCCTTCCCGTCCGGCCACGCCATGACCGCCACGGTGGTGTGCGGCCTCCTGCTGTGGCTCCTGCACCGGCACGGCGTCGGTCGTGCGGTGTGGCGTACGGCCGTGACCGTGGCCGTCGTGTCCGTGATCGGTGTCGGGCTGACCCGGGTCTGGCTGGGCGTCCACTGGCCGACGGACGTGGTGGGCGGCTGGCTGCTGGGCG
Source organism: Streptomyces africanus (assembly GCF_030816955.1). NCBI lineage: Bacteria > Bacillati > Actinomycetota > Actinomycetes > Kitasatosporales > Streptomycetaceae > Streptomyces > Streptomyces africanus. The sequence continues at coordinate 898,890 of NZ_JAUSYP010000001.1, forward strand.
CGCTGGTGGTGGCCCTGGCGGTGTGGACGCACGAGCACCGGCAGCCGCGCCCCCGGCCGGACACCGCCGCCTCGTAGGATCGGCCCCCATGACGGCTGTGCTGTTCGACTTCTCCGGAACGCTGTTCCGTGTCGAGTCCACCGACTCCTGGCTGCGCGGCGTCGTGGCCGACACCGGGGTCCCCTTCACCGAGGCGGAATTGGCCGCCGCCGCACGTGCGCTGAAGGCGGTGGGGGCGCTGCCCGGCGGCGGCGACCCCGCCCGCGTGCCGGCGGAACTCGCCGACGCCTGGCCGATCCGGGACCGGAGCGCCGCACTGCACCGGGCCGCCTACACCGGCCTCTCCCGCCAGGTCACGCTCCCCGACCCGGCGTTGCACGACGCGCTGTACGACCGCCACATGACACCGGCGGCATGGACCCCGTACCCGGACGCCGTCGAGGTGCTGGGCACGCTGCGGGAACGGGGCATCCCCGTCGGGGTGGTCAGCAACATCGGCTGGGACCTGCGCCCGGTCTTCCGCGAGCACGGCCTGGACCGCTACGTCGACGTGTACGTCCTGTCGTACGAGCACGGCATCCAGAAGCCCGACCCGCGGCTGTTCGCCACCGCCTGCGAGGCGCTCGGCGCCGATCCGCGCCGGACGCTCATGGTCGGCGACGACCGCAGGGCGGACGGCGGGGCCACCGCCCTGGGATGCGGGGTGCACTTCGTCGACCACCTGCCGGTGACCGACCGGCCGGACGGCCTGCGGCCGGTCCTGGACCTGGTGAGCTGAGGCCACCACCAGGTCACCTGGTCGTCTGCTCGCCCGCCTCGGACGATCCCCCGCGTCGCCCGAGGCAGACGGCATCGCCGGCCCGGACCGCACGGGTCCTGGCCGGACGTCTCTGAGTATAGTTGGCTGGCAGCCAGTCAACGCAGGAGTTACAGCATGTCCCCGCGCAGCGCCTCGGTCAATGAAGAGTTGCGGAGGCGTTCGAAGGAGCGGCTTCTGCAGGCGGCGGTCGAGCTGGTCGGCGAGCGCGGCTTCGAGGCCACGACGCTCGGCGACATCGCCGACCGGGCGGGCTCGGCCCGCGGCCTGGTCTCGTACTACTTCCCGGGCAAGCGCCAGCTGGTGCAGTCCGCCGTGCACCGGCTGATGCACCGCACGCTGGAGGAGGCGCTGGAGCGCGAGCCGCGCACCGAGGACGGCCGGGAGCGGATGGCGCGGGCCATCGACGCGATCCTGGGGCTGGCCAGGGACCGGCCCGTGCTGATGCGCCAGCACATGGCCGGACTGCTGCAGGCCGAGGGCTTCGTGCCCTGCCCGGAACAGCGGCGCCTGGCGGAACTGCTGCGGGACACCGTCGCCCGGCACGGGTCGGGGGACCTCGACAGCGACTACCCGATGCTGCGGGCCCTGCTGATGGGTGCCGTGTACGCCGCCCTGGTGCCGGGCGTGCCGATGCCGGTCCCGGTGCTGCGGGCCGAGTTGTTCAAGCGCTACCGGCTCGACTGGGAACTGGGCCTCCCGCCGGAGGCCAAAGGCGCCGGCGGGAGGAACGACAGGGATCTGTCGCGGTTCTTCGCGACCGGGGACGCACCGGAGTGCGGCCCTCGGGGTCAGTCGAAGTAGTCCGGCTGCGTCTGCACGTTGAGCTCACGCAGATGGACCCACCGTGCCGGGTCCGTGCGCCGGTCCTTGATCTTCAGGACGTCGAAGCCCTTGGTGATCTCGTTCGAGTAGATGTAGCCGTTGTAGTAGTACGCCGACCACGAGCCGCTCAGGATCAGCCGGTCGGTGGTCGCCGGGCCGCGTTCGAAGTAGGCGATCTCCCGGGGCTTCGACGAGTCGGTGAACTCCCAGACGGAGACACCGCCCTGGTACCAGGCCTGGACCATGAGGTCCTTGCCCTTCACCGGGATCAGCGAGCCGTTGTGGGCGACGCAGTTCTCGGTGTCCGCCTGATGACGGGGGATCTTGAAGTAGCTGCGGAAGACGAGCTTGCGCTTCTCGCCCTTGCCGACGATGTCGTAGATGCCGTCGGCGCCGCGGTTCGGGCCGGTCGCCTCGTTGCAGGTGGCCCCGCTGCCGCCGCCGAGCTCGTCGGTGAACACGACCTTGTTCGCCTTCTGGTTGAAGGTCGCCGAGTGCCAGAACGCGAAGTTGACGTTGTCCTGCACCCGGTCGATGACCTTGGGGTGCTCCGGGTCCTCGACGGAGAACAGGATGCCGTCCCCCATGCAGGCGCCCGCGGCCAGGTCCTTCGACGGCAGCACGGTGATGTCGTGGCAGCCGGTGGTCTTGGACACGCCCGGGTTCGTGGGCCCGCCCGGGTTGCCGCCGCCGTCCGGACCCTCACCGGGGAACAGCACGGGGAAGCCCACGACCGCCGCCTTCTCGGGGGCGTCGCGCGGCACCTTGATGACGGAGATGCCGTCGTGCGGCGGCTGGCAGTCGGGGTAGGCGGCGTTCGGCGAGTACGACGAGACGTACACGTAGACGTTCCGCCGCTCCGGCACCAGCGTGTGGGTGTGCGAGCCGCAGGCGGTCTCGACGGCGGCGACGTACCTCGGGTTCCGCTTGTCGCTGATGTCGAAGACCTTCATGCCCTCCCACGAGGACTTCTCGGTCGCCGGCTGTGTGGTGCTGTTGCAACTGCTGTCGCTGCGCGAGGAGTCGGTGGACAGGAACAGCAGGTTGCCGGAGACGGAGACGTCGTTCTGCGAGCCCGGGCACAGCACCTGGGCGACCGTCTTCGGTGACCTCGGGTCGCTGATGTCGAAGATGCGGAAGCCGTCGTAGTTGCCGGCGAAGGCGTACCTGCCCTGGAAGGCCAGGTCCGAGTTGGTGCCGGGCAGCACGTCCTTGGGGATGTTGGCGACGTGCTCGATGTTGTCGGAGTGGACGATCTCGTCCTGGCCGGGTATCTCGCCGCTTTCGATGGCCTCGCGCGCCTCGGCCCGCGCGCTCTTGGACACCTCCTTCGGCGTGGGCGGCTCGTCCCCCGGGTCGGGGACGGCCCCTGCCGGCGCCGCCACGAGGAGCGCGGCCAGCACTCCGCCGGCGATCGCTGAGGCTCCGAGGCGTCTGCGACGTGTTCTGCGGTCGTTCAACAGGATCACTGTTTTCCTCCCTGGTTCCGCTCGCTGCGGAACGGTTCACACACCACGCAGTATTGTCCTCGCCATGCACATACCAACAGGCGTCAACAAAATCTTAAAGAAGTCACTCGGTCAATGACCCGCGGAGCATGCCCGAATGGTCGTCAGATTCCCGGCGTGTCCGCCAACCCGCCCGCAACAGGAGGTCGTTGTGCTCTTCCGCCGCGCGTCCCGTACGTCCGTCGTCGCGACGGGGCTGGTCGCCCTGGCCGCGCTCATGACGGGCGGCTGCGACTCCGGTCCGGACCGGAAGCCCGCCGCGGCGGACGGGCCCGCCGTGATCGCGCCGGGTGAGCCCGGCGAGCCGAACCGCACCCTGTCCGCCGAGGAGGCGGCGGGCCGGCGCTCGGAGAACGACTCCCCCAACTCGGCGGACGTCTCCTACGCCCGCATGATGATCGAACACCATGCCCAGGCCCTCGTGATGACCGAACTCGCCCCGCGACGCGCCGAGTCGGCGAAGGTGAAACGGATCGCCGCACGGATCGCCGCCGCCCAGAAGCCGGAGATCGAGGCCATGAAGGGCTGGCTGAAGTCGTACGGCAAGCCGCTGAAGGCGGAGCGGCACGAGCACGCCGTGATGCCCGGGATGGCGACCGAGGCGCAACTGAAGGAGCTCCGCGCGGCCGACGGAAAGGCGTTCGACCGGCTTTTCCTGACGCTGATGACGACCCATCACCAGGGCGCGATCACGATGGCCACGGACGTGAAGGGGCAGGGCAACAACATCCGGATCGAGGAGATGGCCGACGAGGTGATCGCCCAGCAGACGAGCGAGATCACACGGATGCGGGACATGCTCTAGCGGACTTCCGGGCCGCGCCCGGCACCGGGCCCGCTCAGCGCCGGGCGCGGCGCGGTGTCAGGAGCCCGGCGTCCCGGGCCTGGCCGATCAGCCTGAGGGACGTGCGGCGGCTGTGTCCGGTCGCGCACATCACGGCGAGGACCGGATCGGCGCCCTCCTGCTGGGCCGCTCGGTACTCCTGCGCCACCAGCCACCGCCCCCGCGCACCGGGCGGCCAGGCCGGCCGGGCGCGCCGCCCCTGGTCTCCGCGGCCTTCGGGAGCCGCCCCGGCACCAGCGCCGCACGCCTCGGCCAGCGAGTCCTCGATCCAGTCGGCGAGCACCGCCAGGTCGTCGACGGACAGCGCGGGTTGCGCGCGTACGTCCTCCACGCCGACGCATCCCCCGGCCACGACGGCCAGCGCGTCGACGTGGGCGCCGTCCGTGAAGACCAGCCGGACGTCGAACCACCGCGTGGCGTCCTCGTTCTCCCGCACCTCCCACGCGGGCCGCACGGACACCGTGCCGTCCGCCGGAGAGCGATCAGAAAGATTAAGAAAGGATGCTTCCAGCACACCACAGAACGTAACCGAATGATCACATTCCCTATAGATCGGACACGCACCCCGGGTGGCGGACAGCACCCTGTCAGCGGAGCCCCGCCGGTGCGATGCTGGAGGCGTCAGCGCTCTCGTGAGATCCCTCGGGATCCCGGGTAAGGAGTTCCGCCGTGCTGCGAGTCGCCGTCGTAGGCTCCGGGCCGAGCGGGTGCTACACCGCCCAGAGCCTCGTCCAGCAGGACCCCGAGGTGCGTGTCGACGTCCTGGACCGGCTGCCGTGCCCGTACGGCCTGGTCCGCTACGGCGTGGCTCCGGACCACGAGAAGATCAAGTCGCTCCAGAACAACCTGCGCACGATCCTGGAGCACGACCGGGTCCGGTTCCTCGGAGGCATCCAGGCCGGTCCCGGCGGAGTGCCGGTCGCCCGGCTGCGGGAGCTCTACCACGCGGTGGTGTACTGCGTGGGCGCCGCCACCGACCGGCATCTGGGCATCCCCGGGGAGGACCTGCCGGGCAGCTGGTCGGCGACGCAGTTCGTGTCGTGGTACAGCGCCCACCCGGACGCCGTGGACGCCGGGTTCCTGCGGGACGCCCGGTCGGCCGTGGTGATCGGCGTGGGGAACGTCGCCGTGGACGTCACCCGGATGCTGGCGCGCGGCCTGGCCGAGCTCAGCCCGACCGACATGCCGCAGGCGGCCCTGACGACACTGGCGGCGAGCCGGGTGACCGAGATCCACATGGTGGGCCGGCGGGGCCCGTCCCAGGCCCGCTTCACCACGAAGGAGCTGCGCGAGCTGGGCACCCTGCCGGAGACGGACATCGCCGTGGACCCGGCCGAGCTGGCCCTTGACCCCGGATACACCGACCCGACCGCCCTGCCCGCCGCGCAGCGCCGCAACGTGGAGGTGCTGCGCGGCTGGTCCGAGACACCGCCGAGCGGCGCCCCGCGCCGGATCCGGCCGCGCTTCTTCCTCCGCCCGGTCGAGCTGCTCGCCGAGCAGGGCCATGTGGGCGCGGTGCGGTTCGAGCGGACGGTCCCGGACGGACACGGCGGCGTGACGGGCACGGGCCGGTTCGAGGACATCGAGACCCAGTTGGTGCTGCGCTCGGTGGGCTATCGCGGGGTGCCGCTGGAGGGGCTGCCGTTCGACGCGGACAGCGGCACGGTGCCGAATCTGGCCGGGCGCGTCCTGCGCGAGGGCGTCGTCACGCCGGGCGAGTACGTGGCCGGCTGGATCAAGCGGGGCCCGACAGGCGTCATCGGCACGAACCGCCCCTGCGCGAAGGAGACGGCGACGTCGCTCCTCGAGGACGCGTCCCTCCTCCTGGCCAGGACCGTCACCGACGACCCGCTCACGGCCCTGCGCGCGGAGGGCGCCGCCCCGGTCGAGTGGCGGGGCTGGCAGTCGATCGAGCGAGCGGAAGCGGAGCTGGGCGCATCACTGGGTCGCGGGGTGGTCAAACTCCCGGACTGGCAGTCCCTGATGAACGCCGCGCAGGGCAGCAGCCTTTAGGGGCGCGGGGAACTGCGCGACAAGCCACAGCGGACCCGCAGCGATCAAAAGAACTCAGCCACCACGAACAGCCCGCCGAGCCGCGGCATCCAGAATCGCATCCAGCAACCCCGGAAACAGCTCATCCAGATCCCCCCGCCGCAGCCCGTTCATCTTGGCGGTCCCCCGGTACACCTGCCGAATCACCCCACTCTCCCGCAACACCCGGAAGTGATGCGTGGTCGTGGACTTCGTGACCGGCAGGTCGAAGTGCGAACAGGACAACTCCCCGGCGACCCCGGCAAGCTCCCGCACGATCCGCAACCGCATCGGGTCGGAGAGCGCATGCAACACCCCCTCCAGCCGGATCTCGTCACACGCGGGATGCGGCAGGTCGCGACTGCTGACGGCGGGAGAGGTCACGGGGGCTCCACTTTCCTTCGGGGATTCCATAGTACGAGAACCCTCGTAGTTTGACATCCGCCGTACTACGATGCCTATCGTACGAGTCGACATCGGCCCCGTGACGAATGGAGTCCGCCGTGACCGCGCTCTTCGAGCCCTGCACCCTGCGCGATGTGACGATCCCGAACCGCGTGTGGATGCCCCCGATGTGCCAGTACTCGGCCGCACCGGAGGGCCCGGAGACCGGCGTCCCCGGCGACTGGCACTTCGCGCACTACGCCGCCCGCGCCACCGGCGGCACGGGCCTGATCATCGTCGAGGCCACGGCGGTGTCCCCGGAGGGGCGCATCTCGCCGTACGACCTCGGCATCTGGAACGACACGCAGGTGGAGGCGTTCCGCCGGATCACCCGCTTCCTCGCCGCGCAGGGCACCGTGCCCGCGATCCAACTGGCCCACGCCGGCCGCAAGGCTTCGACCGACCGCCCCTGGAAGGGCGGCGCCCCGGTCGGCCCGGACGCCCACGGCTGGGCGTCCGTCGCGCCGAGCCCGGTCGCCTTCGACGACCGGCACCCCGTCCCGGCCGAACTGACCGTCGAGCAGATCAGGGACATCGTCGGGCAGTTCGCGGCCGCGGCCCGTCGCGCGCTCGCCGCCGGGTTCGAGATCGCCGAGATCCACGGCGCCCACGGCTACCTGATCAACGAGTTCCTCTCCCCGCACTCCAACCACCGCACCGACGCCTACGGCGGCTCGTACGAGAACCGCACCCGCTTCGCGCTCGAAGTCGTCGACGCCGTACGGGCGGTGTGGCCGCAGGACAAGCCGCTGTTCTTCCGGATCTCGGCGACCGAATGGCTCGACGAGGGCGGCTGGACCGCGGACGACACCGTCCGCTTCGCCGCCGATCTGCGGGCCCACGGCGTCGACCTGCTGGACGTCTCCACCGGCGGCAACGCCTCCGGCGTCCGCATCCCCACCGGCCCCGGCTACCAGGTGCCGTTCGCGGCCCGGGTGAAGCAGGAGACGACGCTCCCGGTCGCCGCCGTGGGGCTGATCACCGAGGTCGAGCAGGCCGAGAAGATCCTGGCCAACGGCGAGGCCGACGCGGTCCTCCTGGGCCGCGAGTTGCTGCGCAACCCTTCGTGGGCCCGGCAGGCGGCACGGGCACTCGGCGCCGAGGTGCGGGTGCCGGACCAGTACCACCGGTCGGTCTGAGCCGGCACCCGAACCCCGAGGCACACCGCTCGCGTGTCAACCGGTCGCGCACGCCGTCCCGTTGAGGGTGTACGCGGCCGGTCCGGCGCTGTTGCCGCCGTGACTGGCCTGATAGCCGATGCTCACACTCGCGCCCGGCGCGATGGTGCCGTTGTAGGACACGTTGGTCGCGGTCACCGACCCGGACGAGGGCGTGTAGGTGGCGCCCCAGCCGCCCGTGACCGTCTGCCCGGCCGGGAGCGTGAAGCCCAGTTTCCAGCCGTTGACCGTCGTCGTACCGGTGTTGGTGATGGTCACGGAGGCGGTCAGGCCGGTGTTCCAGGCGTTCACCGCGGCCGTCACCTTGCAGGCGCCGGGCTGGGGCTGGGGCGCCGGGCCGGACTTGTCGAGGCCGAAGAAGGTGAGCACGCGGGACGCCATGCCGTGGGCGTACAGGTTGTGGCCGACGCCCTGGAGGCTGACGGCCTCCACGGGGGCCTGGTCACCCGTGCCGCCGTAGCGGGTGCGGGTCCAGCCGGACTGGGGCGTGTCGGTGGCGGCCGGCGTCTGGCTCACGCCCTGCACGTTCGTCCACTGTTTGATCTGCTCCCCGAAGTTGGGGTAGCGCAGGACGTCGTCCTCGGTGCCGTGCCAGATCTGCATGCGCGGACGGGGGCCGCTGTAGCCGGGGTACGCGTTCCGGACCAGGTCGCCCCACTCCTTCGGGGTGTGGGTGATCGTGCCGCCCGAGCAGTTGCTGTTCCACTCGGAGCCGTCGGTGGTGGCGAAGCAGGCGAACGGCACGCCGGAGAAGGCGGCGCCCGCCGCGAACACGTCGGGGTAGTCGCCGAGCAGGACGTTCGTCATCATCGCGCCGGAGGAGATGCCCGTGGCGAACACCCGGCCGGTGTCGGCGTCGTAGGTGCGGGTCACCCAGTCGATCATCGACTTGATGCCGACCGGGTCGCTGCCGCCGCCGCGGCGCAGTGCCTGGGGCGAGGAGACGTCGAAGCACTTGCTGCTGCGCGTGACGGACGGGTAGAGCACGATGAACCCGTACTGGTCGGCCAGGGTGTCGTACTCGGTGCCGTTGTACATGTCCGGGCCCGAGCCGGTGCACCAGTGCACGGCGACCACGACCGCCGGGTTCGGTCTGACGCTCTCCGGCACGTACAGGTACATCCGCAGGTTGCTGGGGTTCGTGCCGAAGTCCGTGACCTCGGTGAGGGTCGCGGTGGGTACGGCCTTCGCACGGGCGGACTCGCGTGCGGGTTCGCGGGCAGCGGCCGAGGGTGCGGTGAGCGCGGTGGCCGCGAGCAACGGCAGCAGCGCGGCGAGGAGCGCGAGGAGCATCGACCGCAGCGGTCTCCTCGTCATGGGCTGGGGGGTGGCAGGCACGTCCGGGTCCCTTCGGTTGTCAGGCGCGGCTCGCAGGACGTCGTGCGGTGGTTCAGCAGGTGGAGTTCGTCTGGGTCAGCAGGGCCGGCCGCCAGGGCAGCCGGTAGTACTCGCCGCTCGCGGCGGGGTCCATCCCCTGGTAGAGGAACTGGAGGCGGCACGGGTCGATCGTGAGGGTCTGGTCGACGCCGGCGCGGATCATCTCGCCGTGGCTGAAGTCCCTGGTCCAGGCGGGCTGTCCGGCCTCGAAGGCGACGTTGGACGAGCGGGCGAAGGGGTTGGCCTCGGTGTCGGCAAGCGGTTTCCAAGCGCCGCCCAGGCTGTCGGCGGTCCAGGCCCGGAAGTAGCGCCGCCAGTCGGATCCGGTCGCGAGGGCCTCGACCAGCATGAGGTAGCCGTCGCCGTCGCCGAGCCGGTAGACGTTGCCCGCCTCGAAGAGGTCGAAGCGGTTGGGTTCGGACAGCACGACGGCGGTGTCGCGGAAGCCGTTCGGGAACTCGGCGAGGGTGGTGCGCGAGCGGTACTGGTGGCCGTTGCCGTCCGAGAAGAACAGGTAGCAGTCCGTCCGGTCGCAGATGGTCCAGAAGTCCAGCCAGGCTCCGTCGCCCTTGTTCTCGGTCACGACGGTCGGCTCACCGTCGAAGAAGTTCCGCGGGGCACTCCAACTGAGCGGGTCCGAGGGGTCCTTGGTGGTCGAGTAGGACGGCGGTCCGGTCTGGTAGACCATGTACCAGGTCCGCTGGGGCGCGAAGTAGAAGACCTGGGGCGCCGCGGCGTACCGATCGCCGATGTCCGGGTTGGCGTCGAGGAACGTCTGGGGAGCCGAGGCGGCCTCGGACCACCGGGCGAAGCTCGTGTGCCCGAGACTCCAGCGCCCGGCGGTGTCGGCGGTCGTGAAGTAGACGTGCCAGCGGTCCTGATACCGGAACACCGTCGGATCCTTGACCGACAGGATCGGGTGGCCGGCGTCCGGTTTCGGGCTGATCAACGGGCCGCTCGAGGACCAGGCGAACGACCCCGGCAGGGAGCCCGCGCGGCCCGGCCGCGGCGTGTCCGCGACCGCCGGTCCCGGGCCCAGGGCCGGCACACCGACGGCCAGCAGCGTGAACACCAGCCCGTTGACGAACGTACGCATGCGCGGAGTCCTCATCGACCCGCCCTCTCGTGAAGGGAAGCGTCCGATCCGCATAGTGACATGGACATGGCTCTCATGGAAGCGCTCCCACGGCGCTTCCCGCAGCGCCGCCGCTCCGACCAGGTCCGACCGAATGTGTTCTGCGCGAGGCGTTGACTAGAAAGCGCTTGCCCCCTACGTTCCGTTCAGCAGTGTGACCCGGGAGCGCCTCCGCCAGGGCGCCCGCCGGGGCCTGCGCGGCCCGGGGAAGTGCACCCCTGAGGCATGGCGGGGCCTCCGGACCGGCCGCACACAGCGCGCGCGGTGAACAACATGGCGAACCTCATTCATATACATGACCGACCTGGCACCATGAAGGCACCACGAAGGGACGCCCCCCACATGCGTACTCATCCCCCACGTACACGTGTCCGCAGATCCACCCTGGCGCTCGCCGCCGCATCCGCACTGGCGACCGTGGCGGTCCTGGCCGTTCCCCAGCCGGCCGGGGCCGCCGAGACCTCGCCCGTCGGGTTCGGCGCGGGAACGACCGGCGGCGGCAGCGCCTCGGCGGTCACCGTCTCCACACTGAGCGCCTTCAAGTCGGCGGTGACCGGCAACTCGGCCAAGGTCGTCCGGGTCAACGGCCTGATCTCGCTGAGCGGTCAGGTCGACGTCGGGTCCAACACGACCGTCCTGGGCGTGGGTTCGGCTTCCGGGTTCACCGGCGGCGGACTCCGGCTGAAGAAGGTCTCGAACGTCGTCATCCGCAACCTCGACATCAGCAAGCCGCTGGCGCCGGCCGACGGCATCACCGTCGAGGCGTCGAGCAAGGTCTGGATCGACCACAACTCCTTCTCGGCCGACCGCGATCACGACAAGGACCACTACGACGGTCTGCTGGACGTCAACCACGGCGCGGACAACGTCACGGTGTCCTGGAACACCTTCAAGAACCACTTCAAGGGTTCGCTCGTCGGCCACAGCGACAACAACGCGAGCCAGGACACCGGGCACCTGAAGGTGACGTACCACCACAACCACTTCGCCAACGTGTACTCGCGCATCCCGAGCCTGCGCTTCGGCACCGGGCACTTCTACAACAACTACGTCGAGGGCGCCGACACCGCCTGTCACTCGCGCATGGGCGCCCAGATGCTGGTCGAGAACAACGTCTTCCGTTCGACGAAGGTCGCGGTCACCACGAACCGCAGCAGCGACGTCGACGGATACGCCAACCTGCGCGGCAACGATCTCGGTGGAGCCGCCACCGAGGTCTCGCGGGTCGGCAGCTTCACCAGCCCGCCGTACGCCTACACGGCGGAGCCGGCCTCGTCCGTCGTCGCCTCGGTGACGTCGGGTGCGGGCGCCGGAAAGCTCTGACACCCCGTCCGCTCGGACACCCCCCATACGCTCAACACGACAGAAGGAATCGGGACATGACTTCTGCGACACGTCCGCGCGCCCGCAGGCGCGCGCTGACCGGCGCACTGGCCACCCTCGGGCTCTCGGTTGGCATGATCATGACTACCAATGCGCCGACGGCGAGCGCCGCCACCTGGCCGACTCCGAACGGCAGCCAGGGGACCTCTTCCACCATCTCCGTGTCCGGCACCAAGGACTACGGGATGAAGCGGTTCTACGGCACCGGAAGCCTGGCCGGTGACGGCCAGGAGGAGGGCCAGGACCCGATCTTCAAGCTCGCGGACGGCGCGGTGCTGAAGAACGTCATCCTCGGCGCCCCCGCCGCCGACGGCATCCACTGCGAGGGCAGCTGCACGCTCCAGAACGTCTGGTGGGAGGACGTCGGCGAGGACGCCGCCACCTTCCGCGGTGGCAACGGAGCCACCTACCAGGTGATCGGCGGCGGCGCGAAGAAGGCGGCCGACAAGGTCTTCCAGCACAACGGCGGCGGCACGCTGACCATCTCCAACTTCGCGGTGCAGGAGTTCAAGACGCTCTACCGCTCCTGCGGCGACTGCTCCACGCAATACACCCGCAAGGTCAACCTCAACACCATCGACGTGACCGGCACGGGCACCACCGCCCGGCTCGCCAGTATCAACGTCAACCGCAACGACGTGGCGACGCTGCGGAACATCACGATCCGCAACGACTCCGGCCGCAAGGTCGTCCCCTGCCAGAAGTACAACAACAACACCGCCGTCGGATCCGGACCCGACAGCAAGAACTGCCTCTACTCCACCTCGGACATCACCTACAAGTAGCCCCTCGGGCAACCGCAACCCCCCACGGTGAAGGCGGCCGTGCGAAGCGTCCCGGCGGGCGCTGCGCACGGCCGCTCGCGTCATGCGCCCCACCCACGCGCGCGTACCTCCCCCATCAGCTCCCTCTGATAGTCGGTGTAGGCGGCGCGCAGCCCCGCTCCCGGCCAGTCGGCGGGCAGGAGTCCGGGCGGCAGGACAGGGTCGGCCAGCAGGTGCCGCACGACGGCGGCGAAGGCGGTCAGACGGTCGGCGGGGCGAGGCGCCTCGGCGATGTGGGCGAGCAGCGCCCGGGACGTGGCGGACCAGGCGTCCAGCGGCCACAGGCTCCGGGCCAGCTCGCGAGCCGGCCGGCCGGGGCGGGCCGTGTAGTGCTGGGCCACCGGGTCCAGGTCGTCGGGCAGGGCGCGGGCCAGGTTGGCGGGGCGGAGCCAGACGCCCTCGCGGAGTTCGGCGAGCCGGAGGGCGGTCAGCCGGGCGCGCAGGTGGGCACGTTCGGCGGGGCCGCGTCCCGTCGCGGTGATCACGACCATCTCCCAGTCGCCGTTCCACGCGCGTGTGCGCGGGCGCACGGCGTCGTCCTGGCGGCGCTGGCGTTCCAGCAGCCGGTCGCTGAGGCGGTAGCCGGTGCCGGTGCGCCGCAGATCACCGGCGGCCACCATCCGGCTGAGCGCCGCCCGCAGTGTGGAGCCGCCGACGTCGAAGCCCTCCGTGAGCCGCACGAGCTCCCTGACCGGAAGTTCGGGGGGATGCGTGCCGAGCAGCAGGCTCAGCACGACCGACCGCGCGGACAGCGGCCGCAGATCGAGCGCGCCGGGCCGCGCCGGGACGTTCTTCGGCATGGTCACGTACTGTACGCGGCACCATTTCGTGTTGCAGGATTGCTGCGGCCGTAGACCAAGTGCAACACTCGACGTATGGTCTCGACACTCGGCGCACAGCAGGCGTACGGCGGGTCCGCCACGCACGACGTCACGAACCAGGCCCCGCCACTCGCCCCGTACGACGCCTCCGAGGACACGGCCCTGCTGGAGGGGCTGCGGCGGGAGGGCGCCGGGTGGGCCGAGGAGGACCTGCGGCGGCTCGGCAGGCAGGCCGGCAGTGTCCAGGCGCGGGAGTGGGCCGACCTGGCCAACCGCCACGAGCCGCAGCTGCGGACCCACGACCGGTACGGCAACCGCGTCGACGAGGTCGAGTTCCACCCGAGCTGGCACCACCTGATGGGCGCCGCGATCGCCGCGGGACTGGCCGCGTCGCCCTGGGCGGACGACCGGCCCGGCGCCCATGTCGCCCGGACCGCCGGCGGACTGGTGTGGGGGCACACCGAGGCGGGGCACGGCTGCCCGACGTCGATGACGTACGCGGCCGTCCCCGCGCTGCGCAGGCAGCCGGAGCTGGCGAAGGTCTACGAGCCGCTGCTGACCAGCCGGGAGTACGAGCCCGGGCTCCGGGTGCCGACGCAGAAGCGCGGGCTGCTGGCGGGCATGGGGATGACCGAGAAGCAGGGCGGTTCCGACGTCCGGACGAACACCACGACGGCCACGCCCTCGTCCGAACCGGGGGTGTACACCCTGCGCGGGCACAAGTGGTTCACGTCGGCGCCGATGTGCGACGTGTTCCTGGTGCTGGCGCAGGCCCCGGGCGGCCTGTCCTGCTTCCTGGTGCCGCGCGTGCTGCCCGACGGCACCCGCAACACCTTCCGCATCCAGCGGCTGAAGGACAAGCTGGGCAACCGCTCCAACGCCTCCTCCGAGCCCGAGTTCGACGGGACCGTCGCCTGGCTGGTGGGGCCCGAGGGGCAGGGCGTCAAGACCATCATCGAGATGGTCAACTGCACACGGCTGGACTGCGTGATGATGTCGGCCGCGCTGATGCGCACCTCCCTCATCGAGGCCGGGCACCACGCGCGGCACCGCAGCGCGTTCGGCGCACGGCTGGTGGACCAGCCGCTGATGCGCAACGTTCTGGCCGATCTCGCGCTGGAGTCCGAGGCGGCCACGACGCTCACCCTGCGGCTGGCCGGCGCGGCCGACCGGGCGATCCGCGGGGACGACCGGGAGACCGCGTTCCGCCGGATCGCCACAGCCGTCGGCAAGTACTGGGTGACCAAACGAGGCCCGGCCTTCACGGCGGAAGCCCTGGAGTGCCTCGGCGGCAACGGCTACGTCGAGGACTCGGGCATGCCCCGGCACTACCGCGAGGCTCCCCTGCTGTCGATCTGGGAGGGCTCGGGGAACGTCAACGCCCTCGACGTGCTGCGGGCGCTGAGCCGCGAACCGGGCACCGCCGAGGCCCTGTTCAGCGAGTTCGCTCTGGCCCGGGGGGCGGACGCCCGGCTGGACGCGGCCGTGACGCGGCTGAAGAACCGGCTGTCCGGGGCGTCACAGACGACGGCCCGCCGTCTCGTGGAGGACATGGCCCTGACGCTCCAGGCCTCCCTCCTCGTACGGTACGCCCCGCCGGCGGTCGCCGACGCGTTCTGCGCGACGCGGCTCGGGGGCGACTGGGGGTACGCCTTCGGGACGCTGCCGGAGGGGGCGGACCTCGGCGCGATCGTGGAGCGAGCGCTGCCGGGCGGGAACTGAACCGCCCCTGCCCGGGGCGAGAGAGTCGCCGTCGGCCAACGGGCGCACAGTTCGCGCACCGTCATCGCCCGATTCCGCTTCGTTGTCAGTGCCGTGGTGCAGACTCCCCGTCAGTTGGCACTTCGCCTGGGGAGGACAACGTGTTCAGGGGGATCGACGAGGTCGACTGGGCCTCGCTGCGGCATGCCGACGGCAGCGCGGAGGACGTGCCCGGGCTGCTGCGGGGACTGGCCTCCGCCGACCCGGCCGAGCGGGAGACCGCGCTCGACCGGATGTACGGCGCCGTGCACCACCAGGGCGACGTGTACGACTCGACGCTCGCCTGTGTTCCGTTTCTCCTCGCGCTCGCCGTCCGTGAGGAGGTGCGGGACCGGGCGGGGATCGTGGAGCTCCTCGTCAGCATCGGTGGGCCCGAGGAGGGCGGAGGTGGGCGCGACGAGGGCGGGGACGGATCGGGCGGAGGCGGGGACGGATCGGGTGATCTCGCTGCGAGGGCCGGTGCCGCCTTGCGGGCGGGTGCCGATGTCTTCGTCCGGCTGGCGGGAGACGCGGACGCCGGAGTGCGCCGGGCGGCTCCGGTGGCCCTCGTGCGGTTCCTCGACCGGCCGGCGCGGGTGCTCGCCCTGATACGGGAGCGGATCACCGTGGAGCGGGACGACCGGGTCCTGCTCGCCCTGGCCGAGGGCCTCGGCCTGTTCGCACGGCGGCACCTGCCGACCGGCGACGCCCACGCCGCCGAGGCGGTGTACCTGCTGGCGGCACTCAGCGGGCCGCCTCACGGACCCGCGCTGCGGCTGGCCGCGCTCGGGCAGCTGGCGCGATGCGCACCGGAGTTGCTTCCCGCGGATCTCGTGCCGACCGTGGTCCGGCTGCTCCGGGACAGGTCCGGGCAGCGCGTCCACGGGAGGCCCGCGCCGCACGGGCCCGGTGTGGACACGCTCGCCGGGCGGCTGCGGCGGCTGCGCCCCTCGGACGAGGAGGGCTCCCGGCTGCTGCGCACGCTGCACTCCGCGCTCGACGGAAGGGTGGCCGACCGGGTCGCCCTGCTGTGCGGGCAGTTGACCAGCCCGGATGCCCTGGACCGGTGCAACGCCGTGTGGATGTCGGCCGGGCTGTTCCGCGAGTGGCGTGCCGGTGTGGCGGAGCCGGTCGCGCTCATAGGTGCCCAACTGGGCGCCGAGGAGGCACGGTTGCACGACGCGGCGGTCGCCGTCCTGGTGGAACTCTTCGAACTGGCCCTGCCCGCGGCGGACCACCTCCACGCGCTGGTGAGCTGCCGTCCCGAGTTCCGGATACGTCACCGGGAGCGGGGAGCCCCGACACTGGGCGGCCCGCTCAAGGCGCTGGCCAGGGCGGGTGACGCGCGGGCCACGCCGGTGCTGGCCGAGGTGCTGGCGGGCCCGGTCGTACCGCACGACCTGGGGCTGGTGATACCCCACCTGGGCCGCGCGGCCGCGCCGCTCGCGCCGGCCCTGCGGCGACGCCTCGCCCGCGTTCGGCTCGACGGCCCCGACACGCACGAGCGGGCCGTTCCCCTCCTGTCGGCGCTCGCGGCACTGGGCGACGCCGAGTCCGTGCCGTCGGTGCTGCGTCTGCTGCGTGGCATGCCGGACGGGCTGCGGCTGCGCGACGCCGTCACGGGGGCGGCGGTCCGCGCGCTCGGGGTGTTCGGCGGCGCCGCGCGCGAGGCGATACCGGATCTGCGCGGGCTGCTGAAGACCGGCTGCGCCGTCGCGGCCGCGGACGCGCTGTGGTCCCTCACGGGTGAGGCGGATGCCGTCGTGCCCGTGCTGCTCCGGAAGCTGACGGAGCCCGGGAGCGGCCGGTACCGCCCCGCTGATGCCGCGGACGTGCTCGGACGGCTGGGGCCGGCGGCCCGTACGGCCCTGCCCGCGCTGCGCCGGATGACCGGCTCCGGCGAAGCCTCGGAACGGGCCGCGGCGGCGTGCGCGGTGTGGCGCATCGCCGGGGAGCCGGAGCAGGTTCTTCCCGTCCTCCGCGCCGCGTGGGTCGAGCACCCGCGCACCCGTACGACGATCGCCGGGTGCGTGGCGGCGCTGGGTCCCGGGGGAGCGCCCCTGCACGACCTGCTGCGAGCGGAGCTGATGTCCCCCCGACGGCATCGGAGCGACTCCGGCGGCTACGACAGCCACGACATCCATGAGGACGAGGGGTTGCTGCGGGTGTGCCGGGTGGTGCCGGCCCGGGAGGGAGGCGGGTAGGGCGGCCGGGCTGGGAGGGGCCCGGCCTCGTCGGGCGGGACCGGCCCGTCCTCGTCGGGGCCCGTCCGGACGGGACCGCCCCACCCGCTCACCCCGTCGTGCGCCCCCACAGCGGGCCGAAGCGGGACCACTCGGCGTCCCACTGGTCCACGCGGCGGCGTTCCAGGCGGCGGCGTACCGCGCGGCCGGCGGCGAGTGGCGCGGTCGCCGCGCAGACGCCCGCCGCGCCGCCGATCAGGGAAGCGCGTACGCGGGCCTGGGCCTCGGTGACGGGGCGGGTCACCTGACGGCCCTCGCGGTCCGTCCACACGGTGATCGGCGAACCGGCCTGGCTGCCCGCCAGGACCCGCACCTGCCCTGAGTGCGAGGAACCGTCCGCGGCGGTCCACCGTGCCTCCGCCCACACGTGCTCGGCACGGGAGACATCGCCGTTCTCGGAGGCCGTCCCGGGAGCCCGCTCGGCGAGCCGGGCCACGAGGGGGCGCCACTCGACGCGCTCGCGGGCCAGGCCGTCCTCGACGGACCGGCCCACCGTCAGGCCGGCGAGCACCCCGACGAACACGGTGAGCGTCCACACGCCCAGCACGACCCAGGCCTCCACCCTGTCGGCGCGCCGCTTGAGCGGATTGCGCCGCCAGCGCCACAGCCACACCTTCGGACCACGTAACGCCATCGAAGGCATCCTCCTCACGAGCGCATGACCATCCCGCCGCCCTCCCCATACGGAAGAGGGCCGCTGGATGCTCACTGCACGTACCCCGGGAGGGCGCCGCGGTCGACGGCGGCGCCTTCGCAGGCGAGAGCGACGGACGCCCGCACATCGCGTCGACACGGCCCTGACCTGCACTGGAGTCCGCTGCGGGGGTGACTGTCAGTGGTGGGGTGCAGACTGGCCCGTGTCTGAGACGAGGGCGTCGACGACGACGCCGCGGAGGTGATCGGCATGACCGAGGTACTGCTCGCCGTGGGCACGCGCAAAGGCCTGTTCATCGGGCGCCGGCGAGGCGGTGGCGCTTGGCAGTTCGACGAGAGCCCCTACTTCAACGCGCAGGCCGTGTACTCGGTCGCCATCGACACCCGCACCGCGACCCCGCGGCTGCTGGCCGGCGGCGACAGCGCGCACTGGGGCCCGTCCGTGTTCCACTCCGACGACCTGGGCCGGACGTGGACGGAACCGGCCCGGCCGGCCGTCAAGTTCCCCCAGGACACGGGGGCGTCCCTGGAGCGGGTGTGGCAGCTGCACCCGGCGGCGGCCGAGCCGGGCGTGGTGTACGCGGGCACGGAACCGGCCGCGCTGTACCGCTCGGAGGACCGCGGGGAGACGTTCGAGCTCGTCCGGCCCCTGTGGGAGCACCCCACGCGGTCGAAGTGGGTGCCGGGCGGCGGGGGTGAGGGCCTGCACACCGTGCTCACCGACGCGCGCGATCCCAGGGCGGTGACGGTCGCCGTCTCGACCGCCGGCGTGTTCCGCACGCTGGACGGCGGCGCGACCTGGGCGCCCGCCAACTCGGGCGTCTCCGCGGTGTTCCTGCCCGACCCGAACCCGGAGTTCGGCCAGTGCGTGCACAAGGTCGCCCGGGACTCGGCGACCCCGGACCGGCTCTACCTCCAGAACCACTGGGGTGTCTACCGCAGCGACGACGCGGGCGCTCACTGGACGGACATCGGCGAGGGCCTGCCGTCCACGTTCGGCTTCGCGGCGGCCGCGCATCCGCACAGAGGCGACACCGCGTACGTGTTCCCGATCAACGCCGACGCCGACCGGGTCCCGGCGGACCACCGCTGCCGGGTCTACCGGACGGCGGACGCGGGCAAGAGCTGGGAGCCGCTCTCGGCGGGGCTGCCGCAGGAGGACCACTACGGCACGGTGCTGCGCGACGCGATGTGCACGGACGACGCGGATCCGGCGGGCGTCTACTTCGGCAACCGCAACGGCGAGGTCTTCGCCTCGGCGGACGACGGCGACAGCTGGCAGCAGCTCGCCTCGCATCTGCCGGACGTGCTGTGCGTGCGGGCCGCGGTCGTCGGCTGAGGGGAGGACGAGGCGGAGGGCCAGGCCGGGGGCGGGGCGAGGAATGAGCTTACGAGCGGGCCTTGGCCACCGGTTGATCCCGGCTGCCCGTACGGCAGTAGGGTGACGCCCGTGGCACCACGACCCTTGCATGAAATCGTCGAAGCGGGCTGGGCGAAGGCCCTGGAACCGGTGGCCGAACGCGTCGCCGCCATGGGGGACTTCCTCCGCGCGGAGATCGCCGCGGGACGCACCTACCTCCCGGCCGGGCCGAACGTGTTGCGGGCCTTCCAGCAACCTTTCGACGACGTACGGGTGCTGATCGTCGGTCAGGACCCGTATCCGACCCCGGGGCACGCGGTGGGGCTGTCGTTCTCGGTCGCGCCCGAGGTGAGGCCGCTGCCCGGCAGCCTCATCAACATCTTCCGGGAGCTGAACACCGATCTGGGCCTGCCGCAGCCGTCCAGCGGCGACCTCACGCCGTGGACGCGGCAGGGCGTGCTGCTGCTCAACAGGGCACTCACCACCGCCCCGCGCAAGCCCGGCGCCCACCGGGGCAAGGGCTGGGAGGAGGTCACCGAGCAGGCGATCCGGGCCCTGGCGGCGCGCGGCAAGCCGCTGGTGTCCGTCCTGTGGGGCCGTGACGCCCGCAATCTGCGCCCGCTGCTCGGCGACCTGCCCTCCGTGGAGTCCGCCCACCCCTCCCCCATGTCGGCGGACCGGGGCTTCTTCGGCTCCCGCCCGTTCAGCCGGGCCAACGACCTCCTGATCCGCCAGGGCGGCCAACCGGTGGACTGGCGCCTGCCGTGACCGGGGCCTCGGAAGGCCCGGCGTCGGAAATCTCGGCGCCGCAAGGCTCCGGCTTTCTCGCCGTGGACTCCGGCGGGTCCGGACTCCGGGTGGCCGTGGGAACCGCCGAGCGCGGACCGCTCGCCCGGCGGGCGTCCGACGAGCCGGTGCGCACGGGTGACCGAGGCATCGACCCCGAGCATTTCATGGCGCGGCTGGTGCCCCTGGTGCGTGCCCTGACCGCCGAGGCGGGTCCCGTGCGGCTGACCGCCGCCGTCGTCGGCGCGGCCGGGCTCGCCTCGCTCGGTGACGGGCTGCGCGCGGAACTGCCGGGTGCCCTGGCCCGGGAGTTCGGCGTGCGGAGGGTCGCGCTGGCCGCCGACGCCGTGACCGCGTACGTCGGTGCCCTGGGGCCCCGGCCGGGCGCCGTGATCGCCGGCGGTACGGGACTGATCGCGATCGGCACCGACCTGGCGGGCTGGCGTCGGGCGGACGGCTGGGGGCATCTGCTCGGCGACTGCGGCGGCGGTGCCTGGATCGGGCGGGCCGGACTGGAGGCGGCGCTGCGGGCCCACGACGGGCGGGCGGGCGGCTCGTCCCGGCTGCTGGCCTGCGTCGAGGAGGTGTTCGGGCCCGTGGCGGGGTTGCCCGGCGCGCTGTATCCGCGTCCGGACCGGCCCGCCGTCCTCGCCTCGTTCGCGCCCCGGGTGGCCGCCTGCGCGGACGGGGACCCGGTGGCGGCGGGCATCCTGCGCGCGGCCGCCCGGCACATGGCCGACTCCGCGGCGGCCGTGTGCCCGTCCGGCGGCGAGCCGCGCCTCGCCGTCACCGGCGGCCTGTTCAAGATGGGCGACCCGCTCCTCGTGCCCCTCGACGAGGAACTGGCGCGGCGGCTCCCGCACGCGCGGCGGGTGCCGGCCGAGGGCGATCCGCTGCACGGCTCGGTGCGCATGGCGGCCGAGCTGAGCGCCGGTCCGCTCACTCTGCCGGGTGACGAGGCCATGCTGAGCGTGACAACCCTCTCGGGTGACTGATCCGGTCGCGCACCATCCGCACGTCATTCCATCTGTACGTAACTCATCAGACAAAACCGGACGGATACCGCTCACCTGCACCCTCCCCGAACAGGGGAGCCCAGGAAACCAGTAACATGCGGCGCCATGAGTTCCCCCACTGGACCCGAGTCCGGCCTCCCAGTACGAATGCCGCGACCCCGCCAGCCCGGACGGCACCGCCGTCCGGAGCCGCTGGTGGCTCCCGAGGGCGCGCCCGCGCTCGTCCTCGCCGTGCCGGGCACGCCCAGTAGCGCCACCCGCAGCCTCGCCGAAGAGGTCGTGAGCATCGCCCGCTCCGAGCTGCCCGGCATCGACGCCCGCATCGGGTACCTCGACGGGGACAACGCGGAGTTCCCCACGCTTCAGGCCGTGCTCACGTACACCGCCGAGGAGCGCACCGCCCGCTTCGAGCAGGCGCGTGCCGCCGGCATGGACGTCAGGGAGCCCGACGGGCCCGTCGCCGTCGTCGTGCCGCTGCTCGCCGGCCCGGACAGCGCGCTGCTGCGCCGGGTCCGCCAGGCCGTCATGGAGAGCCGGATCGCCGCCGAGCTGACCGATGTCCTCGGCCCGCACCCGCTGCTCGCCGAGGCGCTGCACGTGCGGCTCTCGGAGGCCGGTCTGGCCCGGGCGGACCGGGCCCGGCTGTTCACCGTGGCCACCGCCGCCGACGGCATCATCCTGGCGTCCGTGGGCGGTGACGAGGCCGTGCAGGCGGCCGGGATCACCGGCATGCTGCTCGCCGCGCGCCTCGCGGTGCCGGTGATGGCGGCGGCCCTGGACCAGGAGGGCTCCATCGCGTCCGTCGCCGAGCAGCTGCGCTCCTCGGGTTCGCAGCAGCTGGCCCTCGCGCCGTATCTGATCGGGCCGGAGATCGAGCCGGGGCTGGTCGAGGAGGCCGCGAAGGAGGCGGAGTGCTCCGCCGCCGAGTCGCTCGGGCCGTACCCGGCGATCGGGAAGCTGGCGCTGGCCAAGTACACGACGGCGTTGGGAATCACGCCGCAGCAGGCTCAGGGCACGCCGGTTCGCTGACGTCGCCCCGTACGACCGAGAAGGCCCGCCCCGGACCGGGGCGGGCCTTCTCGGTCGTACGGGTGGCCTTCGTCGTCGGGACGGTCCTTGGTCGTCAGGGCGGGGCGCCCCCGCACACCCCTGTCAGCCGAGGATGACGCACGACGCCGCCGGCACCCTGATCGAGCCGGCGCGTCGCGGGATGCCCGTGCGCGGGTCGGTGGCGAACCAGGCCACGTCGCCGGAGCGTTCGTTGGCGACGTAGAGGAAGCCGTCGGAGGCGGCGAGGGCGCGTGGCCAGTGGCCGCCGCAGGGCACCGTGGCGATCAGCCGCAGTTCCTCGCCCTCGACGGCGAGCACGGACAGGACGTCCTCGCCGCGGGTGGCGGTCCACACGAAGCGGCCGTCGGGTGAGGTGACGATGCCCGAGGGGTAGGCGTCGCGCGCCGGTGCGCCGGGCAGGACAGGGGTTTCGGTCAGCGGCGTCAGCACGCCCCCGGCCGCGTCCCAGCGGCAGACGGTGACGGAGGGGGTGAGTTCGTTGACGACGTACGCGTACGACCCGTCCGGGTGGAAGGCGAGGTGCCGCGGGCCCGAGCCGGGCCGCAGGGCGGTCTCCCGGTGCAGGGCGAGGGTGCCGTCCGTCAGCGTGCAGATCCGCACGGAGTCGGTGCCGAGGTCCACGCTCACGGCCCAGCGGCCGCTCGGGTCGGGCTGCACGTGATGGGCGTGCGGCCCGTGCTGGCGGGGGGTGTGCGGGCCGGCGCCGGTGTGCTGGAGCACGTGGGCGGCGGACCGGGCGAGGGTGCCGTCGGGGCGGACGGGGATCGCGGTGACGCTGCCGGAGCCGTAGTTGGCGGTCAGGACGTGTCCGGCGAACAGGCTGAGGTGGGTCGGCCCGTCCCCGTCGACCGGCACGGGCCGCCCGGCCGGCTCGGGCTTGTCCCCGTCCACTCGGTACGCGGCCACCGCGCCCTCGGCCGTCTCACTGACCGCGTACAGGACGTCCGCGTCGGGGGACAGGGCCAGGTAGGCGGGGTCGGGGACGGCGTCGACGCTGCTCAGGACGGTCAGCGCGCCGCTGTCGGCATCGACGGCCGCCGTCACGATCCCCGGGCCGCCGGCCGCCGTGAACGACCCGATGTACGCCCGCCGCCCGCCCTCGTCAGCCACGGCTGTCCCCTCTCGTCCGCACTGTCACGCAACCGTCCGGAATGCCCGCGCCGCTGTCGGGAATGCCCGCGCCGCCGTCGGGAATGCCGCGTGCCGATCATGCGCGGTCTAGACCAAACGGTCAAGGACTGAGCCGCCCCCGCTCAGGCGCACGCACCGCTCACGCACCGGCCGAGGGCGAACCCGAGGATGCGTGGAGCGGCCGGGCGAGTCCGGCCCAGAACCGCTCCGAGGCCGTGCCGCGCTCAACCCCGTTCAGCGGCGGACCCGACCGCCGGGCAAACCCGGGCAGGCCCCCTCAGCGCTGCGCCGTGCAGCCCTCATGCCCCGACCCACGGCGAACCCGACGAGGTGCGCAGCGGTCGGGCGAGTTCCGACAGGGCCCGCTCCAGGCCGTGGAGGTGGGCCAGAGCGGGTTCCGTCGTGGCGGGGGTGTCCGCCTGGACCGAGACGTCTCCGCCGTCGGTGAGCGCCTCGACCGCGGCCTGTACGCGATGACAGGCGGCGGCCAGACGGGCGTCGTGGGAGGCCTCGGGGTCGGCGGCGACGGCGACCAGGCCCCGGATCTCCCGGGCGCAGTCGTCGAGGAGAGCGAGTACGTGCCGGGCGCGTCGCTTGCGGCCGAGCATCGGGTTCAGCGGATGCACCAGCGGGGCGACGGAGAGCCGTACCCGGGCGAGCAGCTGCTCCAGTTCGGCCGCCCGCGGGGCCGGGTCGGCGTCGGCCGCGCCCGCCAGGCGCCGGGCGGCCTCGGCGGTGCAGGTGTGGACACAGCGCAGGGCCCGCTGGATCCAGGCGTCGGTGATGCTGTGGGTGGTGACGGGCAGGACGAGGATCACGGCCAGTGCGGCGCCGAGCGCGCCGACGCCGGTCTCGGCTAGCCGCAGGGCGAGCAGGCCGGGGCCGAGCACGCCGAGGAGGCCGTAGAGGAGCCCGGCGAGGAGGGTCACCCAGAGCATCATCCAGGTGTAGGACACGGCGGCCGTGTAGAAGATGCCGAAGACGCACGCGGCGGCGAGGACCGCCGTGACGGTCGGGTCGCCGTGCACGGGCAGGGCGACGAGCAGGCCGGCGGCGATGCCGATGACCGTGCCGAGGAGCCGGCGGAAGCCGCGGACCAGGGTCTCGCCGCGCGAGGTGGTGTTGACGAAGATCCACCAGGTGGCGCCGACGGCCCAGTACCAGCGCTGCCCGGACACCAGCTGGCCCACGAGCAGGGCGAACCCCGCGCCGGCGGTCGCCTGGACCGCCTGGCGGGTGGTCACCCGGGCCAGGCCGGTCCCGCCCGGCGGTGCGGGCACGGCGGGCGGGGGCAGGCGGCGTTCGTAGCACCACAGCCCGAAGCGCACCACGGCGGCGGCGAGGACGGAGAGCAGGACCGCGGCGTACACCTCGGGCAGCTGGCCCGGGGTGGCGTGCAGGAACTGCGCCACGAAGAAGGTCATGAACGCGAACACGCCGAGGCTGTGCCCGCGCGGCCCCCAGCGGCGCGCGTACACGCCCGCGCCGACCACGCCGAGGAAGGTGAGGTCGCGGGCCACCGGGTGGTCGTGCAGTCCGGCCGCGGCGGTGAGCACGGGCAGTCCGACGGCGGGCAGCAGCGCGGTGGTGACCGCCTGCCCGCGGACCGTGGCGTCGGTGACGGTGAACAGGGCGAGCAGGGCGGCGAGACCGCCGGTGACGGCCCCGGTGAGGGAGTGTCCGGCGAGGCCGCACACGGCGACCGCGAGCGCGATGCCGAGCACGGCGCGCGTGGCGAACCGCAACCGCGTCCGCCCCGGATCCGGAGCCACGAACACCCTCTTCAGCACCGCTTACCGCCTCCTTCGAAACACCGGATCGGAACGCCGGATGAGAAAGCATGAAAAAGGCGCCGCGGGGTCCGCAGCGCCATCGACGCGTCCATATCAGCATCCCGGACGCCACTGGCTCAACAGGCTCTTTCTAGACTGTGCCATTGGTACATCCGGGGCGGCCGGGGAGCGGCCGTGGCAGGGCCAACGGACGAGGAGAGCGTGGCATGGCCGTGGACGAGCTCGACACCCGCATCCTGCGGCTGCTGCTGGAGCAGCCGCGCACGAGCGTGCGCGAGTACGCCCGGATCCTCGGTGTCGCCCGGGGCACGTTGCAGGCCCGGCTCGACCGTCTGGAGCGCGACGGCGTGATCACCGG
Organism: Streptomyces africanus; assembly: GCF_030816955.1. Taxonomy (NCBI): domain Bacteria; kingdom Bacillati; phylum Actinomycetota; class Actinomycetes; order Kitasatosporales; family Streptomycetaceae; genus Streptomyces; species Streptomyces africanus. The sequence continues at coordinate 924,229 of NZ_JAUSYP010000001.1, forward strand.
CACGGCACCGGCCCTCTCCCCCGCCGCGCTCGGGCATCCGGTGCTCGCGTTCGTGCACATCGAGGTCACCCAGGGGCATCTCGACGAGGTGGGCGACGCGCTGGCGGCGGTGCCCGAGATCGTCGAGGCGTTCTCCATCACGGGCGGCGGGGATCTGCTCACCCGGGTCGTGGCGCGGGACAACGCCCATCTGGAGGACGTCGTCCAGAAGCTGATCAGTCTGCCCGGGGTCGTCCGCACCCGCACCGAGATCGCCCTGCGTGAGCGGGTCCCCCACCGGCTGCTGCCGCTGGTGGAGTCGATCGGCCGCGCGGCCCGGTCCTGACCCCCTGGCGGTCTGCGGATCATGGTCTTTGACATGCTGGAATCATGAGCAATCTCGGCGGCATATCGGTCATCTTCGATCTCGACGGAACGCTCGTGGACAGCGAGCCGAACTACTACGAGGCGGGCCGGCAAACCCTCGCCGAGCACGGCGTCGCCGACTTCAGCTGGACGGACCACGAGCGGTACGTCGGCATCAGCACGCAGGAGACGGTCGCGGACTGGATCGAGCGGTACGGTCTGCGGGCCTCCGCCGAGGAACTGTTCACCGCCAAGAACCGCCGCTATCTGGAACTGGCGCGCGGTTCCACGCGCGCGTACCCCGAGATGCGCACGTTCGTCGAGCTGCTCGCGGCCGAGGACGTGCCCATGGCCGTGGCCTCGGGGTCCTCGCCCGAGGCCATCGAGGCGGTCCTGGCGGGCACGGGCCTGGACGCCCGTCTGCGGACCGTCGTCTCGGCCGACGAGGTCGCGCACGGCAAGCCGGCCCCCGACGTCTTCCTGGAGGCTGCCCGCCGGCTCGGGGCGGACCCGGCGGCCTGCGTGGTGCTGGAGGACGCCGCCCCGGGCGCCGCCGCCGCGCACGCGGCGGGGATGCGGTGCATCGCGATCCCGTACGTCCCGGCACAGGCGGACGCCCCGGAGTTCGCCACCGCGGGTCTGCTCCTGCGGGGCGGCCAGGAGGAGTTCACGGCACAAGCCGCGTACGACTGGCTCCGGAACTCGCCCGGCGTTTCCTGAACTTCACCCCTCCCGCCCCGTTGACGCTCCCCCGTCCCCTCCCTAGGGTCTGGTCGATCATCCGCACAGTGTTCGACATTTCGACCAGACCGCGTACCGCTAACCCGTGAACCCTGGACCCATGGCCCCGTGGAGGAGCACACATGGCACGGCCCCTCTCCAGACGAACCCTTCTCCAGGCCGCGGCCCTCGCCGCGGCCGTACCCGGCGATATCCGAGGTCAGCACAAGGCAGGCTGCCGCGTCCGCCGTGACCGCGGCGGTCGCCGCCGGCACCCCGTCCGCCTGGACCGTACGTCCCTTCGCCCTGGAGGACGTCACCCTCGGCCGGGGCATCTTCGCCGACAAGCGGCAGCTGATGCTGGACCACGCCCGCGGCTACGACGTGAACCGGCTGCTCCAGGTGTTCCGCGCCAACGCCGGTCTCTCCACCGGCGGCGCGGTCGCCCCCGGCGGCTGGGAAGGGCTGGACGGTGAGGCCAACGGCAACCTGCGGGGTCACTACACCGGCCACTTCCTGACCATGCTGGCGCAGGCGTACCGCGGTACGAAGGAGCGGGTGTTCGCCGACCGGATCGGCACCATGGTCGGGGCATTGACCGAGGTGCGCGCGGCGCTGCGGCGGGACCCGGCGGTGCTGAGCGTGCCCGGGAAGTTCGGGACCGGCGCGGATCAGGTGCGGGGTTCGTACCAGTACGTGGATCTGCCGGTGACCGTGCTCGGCGGGGCTTCGGCGATCACCCTCTCCGTCTGGGTGCGGCCCACGCACGACGCCAACTGGACCCGCGTCTTCGACTTCGGTGACGACACCACCCGTTATATGTATCTGGCCGCCCGCAACCAGGCCGGAGTGCCGCGCTTCGCCATCACCACGTCGGGCGCCGGCGGCGAGCAGGCCATCAACGGCACGGCCCCGCTGCCGCTGGACCAGTGGAGCCACCTGGCGGTGACGATCGCGGGCGGCACCGGCACGCTCTACGTCAACGGCACGGCCGTGGCGCGGAACACCGCGATGAGCCTCACCCCGGCGGCCCTCGGCACGCTGAAGAACAACTGGCTCGGCCGCTCCAACTACTCCGCCGACCCGGTCTTCGCGGGCGCCTACGAGGAGTTCAACGTCTTCTCACGGGCCCTGACCGCCGCCGAGATCACCGAGTTGCAGAGCCGCCGGGCCGCCGACGCCTCGACGAGCCGGGGCGACCTGGCGTCGTACGCCTTCGACGAGACGACCGGCGGGACGTTCGCGGACGCCTCCGGCCGTGGCCTGGCCGCCACCCTGCGCCGCACCTGGGGCGGGCCCAGCCACCCCGGGTTCCTCGCGGCGTACCCGGAGACGCAGTTCATCGACCTGGAGTCGAGGACCAGCTCCGACTACACCAAGGTGTGGGCGCCGTACTACACCGCGCACAAGATCCTCAGGGGGCTGCTCGACGCGTACACCGCAACGGACGACGACCGGGCCCTGGACCTCGCGTCCGGCATGTGCGACTGGATGCACTCCCGGCTGTCCAGGCTGCCCGAGTCCACACTCCAGCGCATGTGGGGGATCTTCTCCAGCGGCGAGTTCGGCGGCATCGTCGAGGCGATCTGCGACCTGCACACGATCACCGGCAAGGCCGAACACCTCGCGCTGGCCAAGCTGTTCGACCTCGACCGGCTGATCGACGCGTGCGCGGCTGACACCGACATCATCGACGGACTGCACGCCAACCAGCACATCCCGATCTTCACCGGCTATGTGCGGCTGTACGACGAGACGGGCGAGGAGCGCTACCTCACAGCGGCGAAGAACTTCTGGGACATGGTCGTACCGCACCGCATGTACGGCATCGGCGGGACCAGCACCCAGGAGTTCTTCAAGGCCCGGGACGTGATCGCGGGCACCATCAGCGCGACCACCGCGGAGACCTGCTGCGCGTACAACATGCTCAAGCTGAGCCGGACCCTGTTCTTCCACGAGCAGGACCCGACGTACATGGACTACTACGAGCGGGCCCTGTACAACCAGGTACTCGGTTCGAAGCAGGACAAGCCGGACGCGGAGAAGCCGCTCGTCACGTACTTCATCGGGCTGACGCCCGGTCATGTCCGGGACTACACGCCCAAGCAGGGCACGACCTGCTGCGAGGGCACCGGCATGGAGAGCGCCACGAAGTACCAGGACTCGGTGTACTTCGCGAAGGCCGACGGCAGTGCCCTGTACGTCAACCTGTACAGCCCGTCCACGCTGACCTGGGCCGAGAAGGGCGTCACGGTCACGCAGACCACCCGCTTTCCGCGGGAGCAGGGCAGCACGCTGACCTTCGGGGGCCGCCGGGCCTCCTTCACGCTGCGGCTGCGGGTCCCGTCGTGGGCGACGGCCGGGTTCCGGGTGACCGTCAACGGGCGTGCGGTGTCCGGGACTCCGAAGCCCGGGAGCTACTTCGACGTGTCCCGGACCTGGCGGGCCGGCGACACCGTCCGCATCGCCATGCCGTTCCGGACGCGGGTGGAGAGGGCCCTCGACGACCCGTCATTGCAGACCCTGTTCCACGGCCCGGTCAACCTGGTCGCCCGCGACGCCGCCACGGAGTACCTCAAAGTCGGACTGTACGGCGATGCCGGGCTGTCCGGCGATCTGTCGCACTCCCTCACGCCGGTCGCGGGCAAGCCGCTGCACTTCACGCTGGACGGCACGGAGTGGGCGCCGTTCTTCGAGGGGACGGAGGATCCGACGCACGCCTACTTCCGGCGCTCGGAGCCGAAGGTCGTCTTCGGCGGGCGGGACTCGGGCGTCGCCAACCCGGCGAAGGCCGACGGCTCCACGCTGCTGGACGAGGTCTGGGCCGGGGCGCCGTTCCGGAACAAGGGGGCGCTGGTGGCGCGGGTGCGGTCCACGGTGGACGCGTGGGTGTCGGCCGGGCTGCTGAGCCGAGCGGACGGCGACAAGGTGGTGAGCACGGCGGGCGCGGCCTCATACCGGCCCTGAGCCTTTCCGCCCCGGTCCGGTGCCGTGTCGCCCTCGGCACCGGGCCCGGTCGGACCGCCGAATTTTTTTTGCGGCAGCGGTGATTGTTTTGGCTCTGGCATACGTACCTTCTGGCGTTGGGCCGTTCATATCCCAGGAGGCACGATGCGCATCTCGCGCAGCACGGCAGGAACCGCGTTCGTGGGCGGTGCGATGATCCTGACGCTCACCGCGCTCGCCTATCCGAGCATGCTGGGCGTGCAGAACACGGCTTCCGGCCAGGACCGCATCATCGCCAACACCCAGTGGGGTCCGCTGACCGAGGCGGACCGCGACTTCGTGGTCCGTGTTCGCGCGGCCGGCTTGTGGGAGTACCCGCTGGGGCAGATGGCGATGGAGCGGGGCACGACGCCGGCGATGAAGGAGGTTGCCCAGCATCTGCTCGTGGGGCACGGCCGGCTCGACGCGTCCTGCCGCAAGGTCTCCACTGACCTGGGCATCACCCTGCCGAACGAGGCGTCGCCGCAGCAGCAGCAGTTCGTGGCGACGGCGGAGGGCGCTACCGGCAAGGAGTTCGACTCCACGGCCGTGACCATCATGCGCGTCGCGCACGGGGGAATCTTCCCGACGATCGCCAAGATCCGGGCGACCACCCGGAACAGCCTGGTGCGCCAGCTGGCCGACCAGACCAACGACACCGTGCTCGACCACATCACGGTCCTGGAGAAGACCGGTCTGATCAATCACGAGCAGGTCAGCTTCCAGATCACCTCCCCTCCCAAGCTGCCCCAGGACCAGACGACGCCGCCGCCTCCGCAGGCGGGTGCGCCGGTCCGGGTGCTGCCGATCCCCGAAGACCTGAAGGACCTGCAGACGGTCGCTCCGAATCCGTCCTTCGGGGCACCGTCTCCGTCGGCGGGGTGAGCGCGGGCGCCGGGTTCCGGCCGAGGCCGGCGCCGGCCGGAATGCCAGGGGCGCCGGCCGGCGCCGAGGCCGGGTGAGCGTCCCCGCCGCCGGCCGGCCCACCTGCGCCGGGGCGAGCCCGCGCCCGTCGCGAGCTACGCCCGGCGGCGGGGCCTGCCCCGCTTTCCGCCCTTCGGGGTGGCGCCGGCGCCGCCCGCGCGCCGGTTCGCGCCCTGCTGCTTGGCCGCCGTCGGCTTCCGCCGGGCTCCGTCCTTGTCCGTGCGCATGGGCTTCTCCTGCGCCGCAGGCTGCTTGCGGCCCCGGGTGCTGTTGGCCGTGCGGCCGCGGACGATGCCGATGAAGTCCTCCACCAGGTCCGTCGTCGCCTCCTCGGGCCAGGCCAGGGCCACGCTCGACTCGGGGGCGTCCTTGAGGGGACGGTGGGTGAGGTCCTTGCGGTGGTGGAGGCGGGCGAGCGACAGGGGGACGACGAGCACGCCGATCCCCGCCGCGACCAGTTCGACGGCGTCGGCCGTGGTGGCGGGGCGTTCGAGGGCGGGCCGCCCGGGGAGGTTCTCCCAGTCGAGGACGTCGTCGAGGGGGTGCAGCACGATGTCGTCGGACAGGTCCTCCGGGGACACCTCGTCGACCGCCGTGACCAGGTGATCCTGGGGTACGACGACGACCGTCTGCTCGGTGTAGAGGGGGATCGCGCTGAAGACCGTCCGGTCGACGGGAAGGCGTACGAGACCCGCGTCGGCGTCCCCGTCCAGCAGCCGCCCGGCCGCCGCCCCGGGGGGCACCTGCGTCAGGGCCAGCGGGACATCGGGCTGCCGCTCGTTCCAGATGCGCACCCACTTGTCGGGCATCACCCCGGGGACGTACACGAGCCGGAACGAGGGAGATTCATCCGAGCCTGTCACCCGGCCAGGTTACCGGCCGTGGTGAGCTGCCGTGGTCAGCGGTCGCGCACACGCTCGATACGCTGGACGGCATGACGTCGCACCAGAGCACCCAGACCATGAAGCCCGCGACCGCGGCGAAGAAGCTGGGTGTGTACCTCGAGGCCACACCCGCCGAGTTCCGGGAGGGCGTCGTCTCGCGCGCCGAGCTGAACGAGCTCCAGGCGAACCCGCCGCAGTGGCTTCAGGACCTGCGGGGCAACGGCCCGCACCCCCGCCCGGTGGTAGCTGCGAAGCTCGGCGTCTCCATCGCGGGTCTCGCCCGCGGCGGTGTCACCGAGCCCCTCACCACCGAACAGATCGAGACGCTGAAGCAGGACAACCCCGAGTGGCTGCAGCGGGAGCGCACCACCCAGGCGGAGGTCCGCAAGGAGGCGGCCCGGCTCAAGAAGAAGAACGCCGAGCGCGCCGAGCACAGCGGCTGACCTCGGACCTTCTCTCACACGGCCCCAACCGGTCCATCCGGTTGGGGCCGCTGTCGTTCTCCGGGCCCGCGCACGGCTTCGTGTGGCCTCGTGTGACCTCGGTGAAATGTTTCAGCCATGTATTGACATGGTGATGAAACGATCCTAGCTTGGCCGATCATTTAGATTCGTGAAGTTGGTTCACGGATATGAACGGAGAACCATCCATGCGGGATCGCCGACGCCTGGCCGCCGCGCTCGCCGTCTCGGGTCTCCTGTTCGGAACGGCCGCCTGCGGCTCCGGTTCCGGCAGCGCCCGGGCCGGCGATCCGAACACGCTGGAGGTGTGGACCCGGAGCGATCCGGACTCCGCGCAGACCTACAAGAGGGTGTTCGCCGCCTTCACCAAGAAGACCGGCATCAAGATCGACTACCAGCCGGTCATGAACTTCGACCAGCAGTTGCAGAGCCGCGCGTCCACCAGGGACCTGCCGGACGTCATGATCAACGACACGGCGCTGATGGGCAGTTACCAGGCCCAGGGCCTGCTCAAGCCCATCACCCCGGCCTCGATCGCCGGACACGACGAGATCACCGCCCGGTCCTGGTCGTCCACCGTGGGCCGCGACGGCAGGCACTACGGCATCCCGTACTCCCGTCAGGCCATGACGCTGTTCGTCCGCAAGGACTGGCGCGAGAAGCTCGGCCTGCCGCAGCCCAAGACCTGGCAGGACACGCTCGCCCTCGCCAAGGCCTTCGCCACCCGCGACCCGGACGGCGACGGCAAGAAGGACACGTACGGCATGGTCGTGCCCGGCAGCGCGCAGAACGGCTATGTCGCCTGGTGGGGCGCCAGCTACCTGTGGCAGGGCGGGGTCCGGATCCTCGAGAAGGAGGGCACGGGCTACCGGCCCGCCATGGACTCGGCGGCCGCCCTGCGCACCGTCACCTGGATGAAGAAGAACCTCTTCTGCGGTGACAACGGTGTCATCCAGCCCAGCGCCCTCACCTCCGTCACCGCGAACACCACCAACTTCCAGGACGGCAACGCCGGGATGTACCTCACCGGCCCGTACAACATCTCCACGTTCGACAAGGCGCTCGGCAAGGACAAGTACGAGGTCCTGCCCGCCCCCGCGGGTCCGGCCGGGAACGACGTGCTGGCCGACGGCGAGAACGTCTACTTCGGCGCGAAGACCGGGAAGGCCGGGCTGGAGCGGACGCTGGCGGCCTTCCTGATCTCCCCCGAGGGCCAGACGCTCGCCATGACCGGCGACCACCAGCCCGTCGTGCGCATTCCCGTCAACTCCACGCTGGACGCGGCGAAGGTGCGCCACGACCCGCGCTGGAGCGTGGTGCAGAAGGCATACGAGACGGCTTCCGTGCAGTTCCCCAACGCGCCCGACTTCGCACCGGTCAAGCAGGACACCGCCGACGCACTCAACGCGATCTTCACGTACTGCGGCAGCGACGTCCGCTCGGGCCTGAAGGAACTCAACGACACCCTCGCCGGTGACCTCAAGGACCAGGACCTGTTGAAATGACCGCGACCGTGACGACACCCGGGCCGCGCAGAGCCCGGTTCCTCAGCAAGAAGGCCGTCCTGCCCTGGCTGTTCCTCGCCCCGGGTCTGCTGCTCGCCCTGGTCTTCAAGTTCCTCCCCATGGGCAAGGGCGTCTGGCTCAGCTTCTTCGACGTGCGGCCCTTCCTCGGCGACAAGTGGGTCGGCCTCGACAACTACACCCGGGTCCTGACCGACCACCGGTTCCAGGACGCGATCAGCCACACGCTGGTCCTGGGCATCGGCATGTCCCTCGGCGGCATCGTCGCCGGTGTCCTCCTGGCTCTGCTGCTCGAAGGCCAGGCCCGCTCGCTGAAGATCATCCGTACCGCCGTCTTCCTGCCCGTCGTCACCGCCACCGCGGTGGTCGGCGAGATGTGGCGGCTGATGTACTACCCGACCTCCGACGGCCTGATCAACAGCGGTCTCGGGCTCCTCGGTCTGGGGCCCGTGCCCTACCTCGACAACCCCGACACGGCACTGTGGGCGACCATGGCCATGGGCATCTGGATGCTCGCCCCGTACAACATGGTGATCATCCTCGCCGGACTGGCGGGCGTGGACCGCTCGCTGTACGAGGCCGCCGCGATGGACGGGGTGTCGCTGTGGCAGCGGCTGCGGCACATCACCCTGCCCGCGATCCGCCCGGCCCTCGGCATCGTCCTGACCCTCGCCGCCATCCGCGGACTGCGCGTCTTCACCGAGGTGTACGTCCTCACCGGCGGCGGTCCGGCCGGGTCGACCGACGTGTGGATGACCCGCGCCTACACCCTCGGCTTCTCCCGCAACGACATCGGCGGCGCCTCGGCCGCCTCCGTGCTCCTGCTCTGCGTGACGCTGCTGCTCACCGTCACGGTCAACTACTTCCGCAAGAGGGGAGACGTGAGATGAGCGCGCCCGCCATCGACCCCGTCCGGACCCCGGTGACCGCCTCTCCGACGGGGAAGTCCGCCGGGAAGCAGCGCACCACCCCCGCCCGTTTCGACACCGCCCTCGGCTGGAGCGACCGGCCGGGCCTCGCCTGGGCGCTGCGCGTCCTGCTCTGCGTACTCGCCCTGGGCGTCTTCGCCGCGCCGTTCGTGACGGTCTTCTCCGGTTCGTTCAGCGAGAAGGCCAGCGGTTCGACCCTGTCGTTCCTCCCCCACCACCCGACCCTGCTGAACTTCCGGGTGGCGGGCGAGCGCGGCATCTGGGACTACTTCGGCAACTCGCTGGTCATCGCGGGCGGCGGACTGCTGCTCCAGCTCGTCGTCTGCACGCTCGCCGCGTACGCCCTGGCCCGGCACAGGTTCCGCGGGCAGGCGCTGATCCTGACCCTGTTCATGCTGACGATGATGCTTCCCGAGGAGGTCATCGCCATCCCGCTGTCCCTGGTCCTCGGCCATGTGCCCGTGGTCGGGCTCGATCTGAAGGGCACCGTCTGGGGCGTCATCCTGCCGCTCGGCGCCTGGGGCTTCTCGGTGATGGTGCTCACCGAGTTCATGAAGGACATCCCCGCCGAGATCGAGGAGGCCGCCCGGATCGACGGCGTCGGTGAGCTGCGGATGCTGTGGCAGGTCATCCTGCCGCTGTGCAAGCCCGCGCTCGGTGTGGCCGGGGTGCTCGGCTTCATCATGATCTGGGACCAGTACCTGCTGCCCCTGATCGCCGCCAAGGACCCCACCGACTACACGGTCACCGTCGCCCTGTCCATCCTGCGCACCGACCCCGAGGTCGGCTCGGGAGTGGTGCTGGCCGGTGCGGTCATCGCCCTCGTCCCCAGCCTGATCGTCTATCTGCTCCTCCAGCGCTCGCTGGTCACCGGCATCGCCGCCGGTGCCACCAAGGGCTGACCACCCACCCCCACGTTTGAGGGAGACATGAAGTTCCACGGAGTGCTGTTCTTCCCGGTCACGCCGTTCGCGGCGGACGGTTCACTGGACGAGGAACGGCTGGCCCAGCACATCGAGTCGGGTGTCGCCGCGGGCGCGGGAGGTGTGTTCGTCGCCTGCGGCACCGGCGAGTTCCACGCCCTGTCGGCCGAGGAGATCGAGCGGGCGACCCGGGTCGCGGTACGGACGACTGCCGGGCGCGTCCCGGTCCTCGCCGCCGCCGGCGGTCCCGCACCGGTCGCCCGGGACCAGGCCGCCCGGGTCGAACGCGCCGGCGCCGACGGCATCCTGCTGCTGCCGCCCTATCTGGTCGGCGCCCCGCAGCAGGGCCTGGTGCGCTACGTCCGGGAGGTCACCGCGGCCACCGGGCTGCCCGTCGTCTTCTACCAGCGGGGCACCGCCCGGCTCACCGCGGAAACGGCCGCCGAGATCGCCGCCCTGCCCGGGGTCGTCGGGCTCAAGGACGGCATCGGGGACATCGAGCGGATGCACCGCATCGTCCGCGCGGTGCGTGCCGTGCCGGGCACGGAGGACTTCCAGTTCTTCAACGGCCTGCCCACCGCCGAGATGACCGCGCCCGCCTACCAGGGCATCGGCGTCGGGCTGTACTCCTCCGCGGTGTTCGCCTTCGCCCCGGAGATCGCCCTGGCCTTCCACCGGGCCCTGGCCGAGGACGACGAGGCACGGGTCTCCCGGCTCCTCGACGAGTTCTACGGCCCGCTGGTCGCCCTGCGCGACGAGGTCCCCGGGTACGCCGTGTCGCTCGTCAAGGCGGGGGTGACGCTGCGCGGCCTCGACGTCGGCGGCGTACGGGCTCCGCTGCTGGATCCGACACCGGAGCACCTCGCCCGGCTGGCGAAACTCCTCGACCACGGACTGGAGGTGGCCGCCGCATGAGCTCCACGCGTATCCGTGAGCTGATCATCACGCCGATCGCCTTCGGTGACCCGCCGCTGCTCAACTCCAACGGTGTGCACGAGCCGCTCGCGCTGCGGATCATCCTCCAACTCGTGCTGGAGGACGGCACGGTGGGGCTCGGCGAGTCCCCAGGAGGCACCGCCCGGCTGGAGCGGCTCCAGGCCGCGGCGAAGGTGGTCGCCGGAATGGACGTCTTCGACACCACCGCCGTCTCCGCCGCGATCGACGCGGCCCTGCTGCCGACCGTGCCCAGCTCGCACGAGCGCGGCTGGACCACCTCGGCGGTCGAGGTGGCCTGCCTCGACGCGCAGGGCAAGCTGCTCGGCCGCCCGGTCAGCGACCTGCTGGGCGGCAGGGTCCGCGACGCGGTGCCGTTCGCCGCGTACCTCTTCTACAAGTGGGCCGAACACCCCGCGCTCGACGGCCGTCCGGCGATCACCGACGACTGGGGCGAGGCCCTCGACCCGGCAGGGATCGTCGAGCAGGCCCGGCTGATGCAGGAGCGGTACGGCTTCCGGTCGTTCAAGCTCAAGGGCGGTGTGTTCCCGCCGGACGAGGAGATCGCCGCGATCCGGGCGCTGGCGGAGGCCTTCCCAGGGCAGCCGCTGCGGCTGGACCCGAACGTGGCGTGGACGGTGGAGACGTCGACATACGTCGCCCGTGAACTCGACGGCGTACTGGAGTACTTGGAGGACCCGACCAAGGGCATCCCCGGAATGGCGGAGGTGGCGAAGGAGTCGCCCATGCCGCTCGCGACCAACATGTGCGTGATCGCCTGGGAGCATCTGAAACCGGCCGTCGAACAGAACGCGGTCCAGGTCCTGCTCACCGACCACCACTACTGGGGCGGGCTGCGCCGCACGCGGGAACTGGCCGCCGTGTGCGAGGCGTTCGGGATCGCCCTGTCGATGCACTCCAACTCGCACCTGGGCATCAGCCTCGCCGCGATGACCCATGTCGCCGCGGCCATCCCCAACCTCGACCACTCCTGCGACACGCACTACCCGTGGAACTCGGCGGACGACGTGATCGTCCCCGGTGTGCTGGAGCTGCGCGACGGGGAGGTGCGGGTGCCGACCGGGCCGGGGCTGGGGGTCGAGCTCGACCACGACAAGCTGGAGCAGCTGCACCGGCGGTACGTCGACTCAGGCATGCGCGGCAGGGACGACACCGGCTACATGCGGCGGATCCAGCCGGAGTACGAGCTGCGGCTCCCCCGCTGGTGACGGGCGGGCGCCCCTCCCGTTGGAGGGGCGCACCCGGTCACTTGGACTTCGGCACCTTCAGCCGGTCCCAGGTGAGCTTGCCGGGGATGCCGTCGGCGTCCTTGCCGGAGAAGCCCTGCTTCTGCTGCCAGAGCGCGTAGGACCGGCGGTCGGCCTCGCTCCAGTCGGGGCTCGGACCCTCCTCGTAGCGGCTGCACCCCTCGGCGACCAGGCGGCGGCCCATCGCCGTGATGAGCGGGGAGCGCTGCCCGACGTGGAAGAACGCGGCGCCCGGGAACGGCTCGTAGGACGGCTTGGGCGCCGGCTTCGGGTCGGGGGCCGGCTTGCTTCCGCCTCCGGCGCCCTTGAGTCGCTCGGCTATGCGCTTGCGCATGCCGTCCATGGTGAAACCGCGCGGGTCCACCTTGCCCGGCTGCCACTCCTTGTGGCCGATGACGGAGCGTTCGGACCAGCCGTGGTGGCGGCAGATCGCCGCGGCCACCTTCTCGATGGCCTCCTTCTGCACCTCGGGCCAGGGGTCCTTGCCGTTGCCGAGGTTGATGCACTCGAAGCCGTAGAAATGCCGGTTGCCGTCGGTGTCGGCCTCGTTGTCGTGCGGCAGCTTCGACTCGTTGATCACGGCGCGCAGGACGTCGCTGTCGCCGAGGCCGGCGTGGTTGGCGCGGCCGTTGCCGACCAGGTGGACGTGGCCCTTCTTGTCGATGACGCCGTGGCAGAGCGGCCCGGGCAGGCTGGAGTAGCCGTCGTAGCAGATGTCGACGGAGGCGGCGGTGCCGGAGGTGACGGTGTGGTGGATCATCACGCCGTTGACCGGGCCCCAGGGGCCCTTGCTGTTGCGGTTGTGGGTGCGCCAACTGCGGACCTCGTGGACGGTCAGGCCCTCGGCCCGGAGAATCTCCACCAGCTTGGACGCGCTCAGCGGCTTGGCCATCAATTGTCTCCTTCCACGGCGGCTTCCGCCTCGGCGGTGGTGTGGGACCGCCCGTGGGAAGGGTCCTCGGCGGCCAGTTCCTCGCGGTGGGCCTGCTCCTCGGCGGCGAGCGTCGCCTCGTCCGCGGGCGGCATGCTGCTCGCCAGCGGGCCGAACGCCAGGCGCAGGTCGACGGCGCTGCCCTCGCCCTTGATCAGGGCCAGCGGGGCGAAGTGCCGGGCGATGCCGGCCGGACCCTGGAGGAGGGGACGGCGGGCCGGGTCGACGGGCCATTCGACGCTGCCGGTGGCGGTGCGGGCGGGCACGATCCAGTGGTCACCGGTGCGGTAGGTGCCGCCCTTGGCGAAGTACACCTCGACGCCGTCCTCCAAAGGCAGCCACTCCCCCTCCGTGACGGGGACCGCGCCGCCGCGCAGGGCGGTGGTGCGGCCCTTGCGCTTCGGACCGCCGTGGTGGTCCCAGCGGCGCAGGTACGGGTTCAGGTGCGCGAGCCGTCCGACGCCCGGGGCGGGTTCGGCGGACAGGCGGACGCGCCGGCCGGGCAGGTCCAGTTCCTCGACCCGCAGCAGCGGCAGGGGCTCCAGGCGGGAGGCGTAGGCGGTGTCGACGAACTCCACGTGGTCGCCGACGTCCAGGTCCAGCTTGTCGTCGTGGCCGAGGGACGCCAACTGCACCCAGGTGCCGTCGAGTTCGTCGACGGCGAAGACGACGGAGCCGTTCTCGCGGGACCACTTGAAGGTGGCGTCCTTCGCCTCGCCGCCCTCGTGGACCTCCACGCGGTACAGCTGGTTCTCCGGGCCGCGGTAGTGCGCGTCCGGCTTGACCAGGCACGGGTCCTCGTCGGCGTGGTCGGGCCGCTCGCTGCGGGCGGCGAGCCGGGCCGAGGGGGCGGACTGCCGCTGCGCCCAGCGGGTGAACGCGGCGCGGACGACCTCCTTGGAAGGATCGGTCTCCTCGATCTCCAGCGCGGCGAGGGACAGGGGCAGCACCTGCCAGACGACCTTCACACGGGCGGCGGTGTCGGGCATGGCGGCGCCGAGGGCGACCTCGCGCAGGGCGGGGTCCTCGGCCGCGGTGACCGAGCGCTCCCACACGTTCAGGTAGACGACGAACGGCGACTGGGCGGGCGAGGGCAGCCGGTCACCGGGCTTCTCCGGGTCGCGGAAGCCGTCGGGCTGGTCCCAGTAGGTCCAGTGCGCGGGCGGCTCCGGCGCCGGCTCCTCGCTGTCCTCGTCGGTGACGGGCACTCCGGCGGCCGGGCGGCCGGCGTCGCACAGGATGCCGTCGACGTAGTAACGGCCGCCGTGGATGAGGAGAGTGTCGATCTCGTGCTTGCCGCCGACGTACTCGATGCGGAAGCCGGCGGCGTCGCGCGGCCCGCCGTGCGGTCCGATCAGGTCGGCGGCGAGGCTGCGGGCCTGGTGGAGCTGGATCGCGGTCTGTTCGTTGAGGTCGGCGTCGAGCTGGACGCGGCCCTGCTGGGCGACGACCGCGGAGTAGTGCCGCTCCGGGCGGAACGTGGAGCGGGAGAGGTCTGCGTGCATGAAGGGTGTCCCCCCTGGTTCAGAAGTGCGTATTCACGAAGTCGGTGGCGGTGCGGCTCACGTCACGAAGAAGATCCCGGCGTCGGTGCCCGCGGGCGTGTACTCGGCGAGCCGGGCCCGCAGGCCGTCCTCGCGCTGCGGCCGGTACAGGTCGTGGAAGGCACCCAGCTCGGCGCCGTCGTCCGCACCGCGCCGGATCCCCTCGGGGCTGGGGTCGGCGAGCAGCCCGTACCAGGGCGTGCCGTAGCGCTGGGAGGTGAACAACGGCTTGCTGTCCGGGCAACGGTGCCGGCGCGGGGTGCGCGAGCCGGTGGGGACGTAGGAATAGCGCAGGCAGCCGATGCCGCGCCGGGCCACGTGGAGCCGGCCCGTGACGACGCTGTTCTCGGCGATCTTCACCGCGTGCGTGTGGATCTCGCCGATGACGGTGGTGCGGTGCAGGTGCAGCACGGCGTGGGCCTGGCGGCAGTCCGGGGCGGACAGGGCCTCGCGGTCGTCGGCGGTGGCGTCGAGGATGCTGTCGCGGATGTGGATGTCGAGGGGGTCCTCGCCCACCTCGTCGCCGATGACCTCGATGGTGCCGAGGATGCTGTGCTCGACCTGGAGGCATGCGGTGGTGCGGTCCAGGACGATGCTCGGCTCCTCGGGCGAGTGCGGCTCGCACTCGGGCTCCAGGGACCAGCCGGGCACGAGCGTGCTGTGCCGTACGACGACGGCGCCCACCGCCCCCGCCACGTTGATGCCGCGTCCGGCGACGAGCAGCCCGTCGAGGACGACCCGCGGCCGCTCGTGCGGGGCGCAGTCGTCGGAGACCGCGCGGATGTTGAGGGCGTCGGGGCGGTTGCTGTACCAGTCCAGCAGGCGGATGACCGGGCGCGTGCCCTCGGCGGCGCGCAGTTCGAGCCGGTCGCCCGGGTCGAGGTCGAAGTCGAGCTGCTCCTGGTAGGCGCCGCTGTGCGTGATCTCGATGATGCCGGCGGGGCCGGTGCGGTCGGCCCGGCGGTCGTGCTGCCAGGCCCGGTAGGCGTCCATGATCTGCCGGTGGGGCTGTCCGGGTCCGACGCGGTACACCTCGGCGTCGGGACGGGGTGCGCGGTCGCGCTCGTACTCGCCGCCGCCCATGTCGGCGGCGAACGCGTAGTGGTAGTCCACCCACACGCCCTGCCGGGGCGCGGAGCGCGAGCCGAACGCGATCCGGCCCAGCTCCGGGTCGACGGCCACCTGGCCGCGCCTCGGCCGGTAGCGCCAGTCGGACAGGTCGGCGATCACGATGTCCGAGGGCGGTACGGGGTTGTCCTCGCCGTCGAGGCGGATCACGAAGCTCTTGCCGGGGCCGTAGTAGTCGAGCAGCCGGTCGTGCAGGAGACGGCGGGTGACGAACGCCGGCACGTTGTCGACGGCGGCGATGTGCGCCGGCGAGGGCTCCGGGAACGGCTTGGTGACCAGCGGGGTGTCGTTGCCGAGGATCGAGAAGGTGTAGAGGTTGCGGGCCCGGTCGATGCAGTAGGCCGGGGTCCGGGTCAGCGCGTACGCCTTCAGCCGCCACACGAAGAGCGCGACGCCGGCCGGGCTCCAGCCGCCCTGCCGGTGCCGTGACTCGGCGCGGCGGACGTCGACCGTACGGGCGCTGTTCGCGAACGGGCCGCCGTCGAAGGCGAGTTCGGCGCCGTCGCGCAGGTCGACCAGCCGGCCGCGCTCGCCGCGGTGCGTGCCGGTGCCGGTGCCGGTGCCGTACAGCTTCACCGGCTGGGTGTGGGCGACCTGCCGGGACAGTTCGACGGCCCGCGCGGGCCAGCCCGCCACGTGCTCGGACAGCTCCTCCAGGAGGTGCAGGGTGCCCTTGCGGCGGCGGTTCGCGACCGTGGCGGCCACGTCCCGGCGCGGGGCGACCGCCTCGGCCAGGGCCGCCCGGCCGCCGTCGTGCAGGCCGGTGGTCAGGACGCGCTCGTAACCGGGCAGGGTGCGGTAACCGACCAGGTCGCCGAGGTACGGCAGCACCCAGGGGGCCGCCGTCTCCACGAACAGGTCCTCATAGCCCTGCTGGACGCCGTCGCGGACGCGGTCGAGCTGCTCGGCGATCACCGCGAGCAGGGCGCGCAGCGGCTCGCCCTCCTCGGCGTCGCGCAGCAGGTGCCAGCGGGGCAGCAGTTCGGCGAGCCCGTCCGGCTCCCTGGGCACGCCGTGGGCCGGCGTCTCCGACTGGGTGTCCGGGGACATCACTTGACCTCCGTCAGAATCAGGGTGTCCGCGGCCCGGGGCGACAGCAGCGCGAGCTGGGCCGGGCGGATGCCGCGGAAGACGTACACCGACCGGCCCTTGGGCAGGCGCCGGGTGTCGGTGATGTCGGGGTTGAGGCGCAGGAGTTCGGCGAGCGGGACGCCGTAGCGGGCGCAGATCTCCGACAACGTCTCGCCGTTGGCGGCGCGGACGGTGTGGGTCTTCTCGTCGTACGTCGCCGGGTGCGCCGGGACGGTCGCCCGGGGCGGGCCGGGCCGGGTGAGCAGCTCGGTGAGCTCGTCCGGGGTGGCGGAGGCGGGCACGCCGGTGAAGACGTCGACGTCCACGTAGTCGACGCCGGGCACGGTGTGGGCGGCGGCCAGAACCTCGGAGAGGCGGGCGGGCCGGCCCAGCTCCCGGCCCTCGAAACCGAGCCGGTGCAGCAGGGCCTGCCGCAGTCGCGGCTCGACGGTCCGCCAGGCGTGGTCGGGGGCGACCTTGACCTTGGCGGCGATCAGCAGCAGGACCAGTTCCCGGCCGTCCACGCGGACCGGGAGGTTCGCGTCGCCGTACTCGGTGAGGGCGCCGCGCAGGGCGCGCAGGGTGTCCGAGTCGGGCGCGATGGGCACGTCGTCGGTGCCGGCGACCGTCACGTGCAGCACACGCCGCCGTCCGTCGAAGAGTTCACGCGCGGCGGCCCGGCCGATGCCGGCCCGGGAGCGGGCGAAGTCCTCGTAGTCGGACTCGGAGACCAGCCGGTCCAGGGCCGAGACGGCCAGCGGGACCGTACGGCGGGTCAGGCCCGGGCCGTCGGCGTCCGCACCACCGGTGGCCGGGCGCGGGTTGGTGACCGCGGTGACGCCGAGGGGCCGGGTGAGCGGCTGGGTGACGCGGTCCGCCGGAACGTTGGCGGCCTTGCCGGTGCCGAAGCGGTAGCGGGCGCGGACGTTCTCGTGTCCGGAGGGCAGCCGGGCGCCGTGCACACCGTCGCCGAAGGTCACCGTGGTCCGGCCGTCGGCGGTGGAGCCGGTGATGTAGACCCGCTCGGTCGGGCCGCGTCCGGCGAGGCTGTCGACCTCGTGCCACAGCACACCGTCGACCCGGATCTCCAGCACCGGCGTGGCGCCGAGGGGGTTGTCGTCGGCGAGCCAGGTCAGCGGGGACTGCCAGAGCGCGAAGGTCTGGTTGACGCGGTCCGAGTCGCCGCTGCCGATGGCCTCCTCGCGGCTCTCGCCGTGGGTCGCCTCGACGACGTTGCCGAGGATGCGGACCGTCTCACGGCGGTAGCGGTGGGCCAGGTCGGCGGTGAGGGTGAGCCGGGTGTGGACGTGGTCGCCGGGGATCCGGCGGTCCGCGGCGGGGTCGGCGGCGGCGATCGTGACGACCTCGGTGGCCCGTACTCCGGCCGTGCCGGGGATGTCGCTGCGTTCGCCCTCGACGAGGAGCGTGCGGCCGGGGCGCAACCCGTCGTACAGCTCGGCGAGTTCGATCTCGTTGCCGTGCACGTCCTCGCCGAGCGGTTCGTCGGCGAGGCGCAGCTGCTCGCCCGCCGCGTGCACGGTGGTGTCGCGGATGTGCGACAGGAGCACGTCGAACTCGTCCAGCCAGGGGTCGGCGAGGGTGAGCTCGGTGCCGCGGCCGGTGATCCCGTAGTTGGTGTACGCGGCCGTGCGCACGGCCACCACCTGGGTGGTGACGAACGCCAGCTTCGGATCGCCGGGGACGCCGTGGTCGGAGCCCTTGGCCGGCCGCTGGACGGCCACCCAGCTGCCGACGGTGATGCCCTCGTGCACGGTGTCCAGCTGGAGCGTGCGGCGGTTGACGGGCTCCGGCTTGGTGGCGATGACGATCTCGACGTTGGGTTCGGCGCTGCCCACCGTGTACTTGAGGCTGACCTCGTGCTCGCCGTGCGTGAACTGCTCACTGGCGCCCGGCCGGAGGGCGATCTGCTCGGACGTGCCGTTGTGGACGCCGACGTGGATCAGTCCCTCGTCGTCGGGCCGGGACACGAACAGCGTGCGCTCGGGCAGGCCGGAGTGGAGGCGGGCGGTGACGCCGGGTTCCTGGGAGTCGGCGGGCCGCCGGTTCAGCCAGCTCAGATCGTGGTCCTGGCCGGAGCGCACGGACAGCTCGACCTGGCCGGGCCCGAGCGTGAAGGTGACCGGCTGGGTGACGGGCAGGTTCTCGGCGCGCTGGTCGGAGCTGCTGCCCTCGACGTACTGGAACTCGGCCCGGACCGGGGTCTTGCCCGCCGTGTCGTACACGACGCGCATGGTGGCCAGCACCGCTCCGGTCAGCGGCCAGTCGGCGGTGCGGATGACCCGGCCGCGATCGTCCTGGACCGGCTTGAGCGGGGCCGTGGCGCCGAAGGGGGCCGCGGTGACGCGCAGGGCGAGCAGTTCGCGCAGGAGCCGCGGGGCACCGGGGGCGGCAGCCGTGCGCCAGGCCGGGTAGAGGCTGCCGAGGCCGGGGTTGAGGGCGGACAGCAGCCGGGCGGTGTCGGTGCCCGGGAGCTGGCGGGCGGTGGTGGCGCCCCGCGGGGCGGTGACGCGCAGGGCGGGGAGTATGGCGCCCAGGGCTTCCAGAGCGGCGGCGCGCGAGTCGCCCTGAAGGGGCGCGGGGAACTGCGCGACCAGCCCCAACGGCGCCGCGGACGGCCGACCACTCATCGAGGCACCCACCTCATCCGTCAGCGCAGGTGCCAACTCCCGTGCGCGCTCGGCTAGTTCAGCCAACACCGCCTCCAACCGCTCGAACCACTCCGCCACGTCCTCATACGGCTCGGCGAGCACCTGCGCCTCACCGAGCCGGGCGAGAGGTTCCGCGAGACGGGCCGCGAGCCGCTCGGGCGTCTTCACGCCGTCCAGGTCATCACGCAAGGGCTCCAGGACCTGGTCCTCGAAGTCCTCGATGAGCCGGCTGACCGGTCGCGGGTTGGGCACCTCCGGCGTGGGAGGCTCCTCACCGGGCTCGCCCGGAGCCACGGGCAGCGCCGTCCAGCGCCGCACCTCGTCGACGAGTTCCTTCAGGCTCGGCGGCGCCGACCTCGGCAGGGAGATCGCCGTGACGCCGTCGTCCCGGTCGACGCGCGTGTCCGCCACCGGCACCAGCTTGCGCTCGCCGCCGGCGCCTTCCCCGAAGACGAACAGCAACTGGTCGCCGGTCCGCAGGGAATGCGCGGTGCCCTCGACGAAGAGCTCGGAGCGCTTCTCCAGATCCTGCGGGGTGACGAGCGAGGGACGGCGGCGGCGGACCTTCAGCTCGTTGAAGTCCCAGCGGGCCGTCAGATCCCGGCTGGTCTCGAAGGTCAGCGACTCCTCGCCTGCGGACGCGGGCACGCTGTGGCTGCGCGCCCCGCGCGGGATCAGCACGTTCTGGGCCTCGGCGCGCGGGTCGCGTTCGAGGGTGTACGCCAGGTGCGTGGCGGCGGCGACGCCGGGGCGCGGCCGGTGTCCGACGAGCCGGCCGAGCAGCACCAGGGAGCGGTGCTCGTTCGCGGTGCGGATGTAGGCCTCGTCGGCGATGCGCTCGGAGTGGAAGGTGAGCAGGTCGCCGAGAACGGCGGTGGCGTCGAGCAGGCCGATCGCCGGGTCGTCCGGGGTGCGGACGGTGAGCCGGTTCAGTGCCGGGTAGGCGGGTGAGGCGAGCCGGTCGAGCAGGGCGGCCAGGAAGGAGCCGTACTCGCCGACGCGGTAGTCCAGCGCGGTGCGGCCGGGCGGGTTGTGCAGGGGGGCCGGCGCGAGGCGCTCGTCGTGGCCGCCGCGGCAGGCGCCGCCGCAGCCGCACGCGTCGGTCGCGTTGACCGGGTGCGGGTCGGTCATCGGGCTCCTCCCAGGGATATCGCCAGCAGGCCGTTCTCCGGCCGGTCCGGGTCGTTGTCGCAGGTGGCGATCTCCAGCGGGCCGAGCCGCAGCACGCCGTCCTCCCTCTCTCCTCGGTCCTGTCCGTACAGCCGCCGCAGCCGGGTGACCTCGACGCTCTCCACTCCGGGCACGGCCGCGGCGACGGCGACCAGGCGGCTGAGCCGGACCGGTTCGCCGAAGGTGAGCGCGTCGGGGTGGAAGAAGCCGAGCCGTCCGCCCGGCAGCCGCCCGCTGCCCAGCACGCGGTACAGCTCGGCCAGGATCTGCCCGTGCTGGTGGCCCGGCCGGGCGCACACGGTCAGGGCGATGTCGAGCGGCACCAGGCGGGCGGGGCCCACGACGAGGTCGTGTCCGATGCGCCGGTACGTCTCCAGCGCCTGGGCGACCGAGTCGAGCAACTCCGGCGACGGGGCGGCGGTGCCGTACGCGTCGACGGCGATGTGCGCCTCCTGGACGCTGCCCGTCCAGCGGAGTTCGGCCGCCGCGCGCTGCACGCCCGGCAGTTCACCCGCGAGGGCCGCGTAGTCCTCGGCGGTGACGGCGCGCAGCCGGGTGCGGCGCAGGTCGAGCGGGGCCAGCTGGCGTACCTGCTCCACCGGTTCGGGCTGGGTCCCGCCGGCCGCGGGCAGGGGGTTGCGCACGACGACGGCCGGGGCTTCGCAATCGCTCTGCACGACGAGGTGGTTGATGGCCTCGGCTCCGACGTTGCCGGCGGTGCCGCCGCCGAGCCGGTAGCGCAGTGTGAGACGGGAACCGGGCGTGGGCCTGGCGCCGTGCCGGCCGTCGCCGAAGCGCAGGGCCAGACGGCCGTCGTCCTCCGGTTCGCCCACGAAGTGCCGCTCGCGCGGACCGCTGCCGAGCAGGTCGCGGCGCGGCTCCCAGGTCTCGTCGTCGCCGTGGACGCGTACGGCGGGCAGTGCCCGGCGCGGGTCCTGGGCGAGTGCGGAGGTCGCCGAGCCGCGCAGCACCGTCTCCTCGGGGTGGAGGCCGGCCGCGTAGGCCGGGCCCCAGCTGTGCGCGATCTCCCAGGCGATGTGCCCGTCGAGGACCGTGCCCGCGCGGGCCCGGGCGGCGAGGACCTCGACGCGGCGCAGCTTAGTGTCGAGCAACTGGTCGCTGCGGTACAGCAGTTCGCGCAGGGCGCGGACCGGGTGGCGGCGCAGTTCGAGGCGTTCCAGCACGTTCAGGCCGTAGACCACGGCGAGTTCGGCGATCTCCCGCTCGCCGAGCCCGTCCCGGTCGCGGGCGCTGCGCCACAGCTCGACGAGCCGCTGCCGGATCCGGCCCGGGATGGCCGCGATCCGCTCGGCCTGCCCGGCGGCGACGGTGCCTGGGTCGGGGTAGGGCACCGCCTGAGTGACGGGCGTACGGCCGAGGACGGGGCGGAAGCGGGGCGCGATGCCCGGGTAGACGGACTGGGCGAGCAGGGTGCGCAGCGCGGCGGTCTGGGCGTACGCCGTGCCGGGCACGACCTGTTCGTGCCGCTGCCCGGCGCTCTCCAGGCCGAGGCCGGCGCGTGCGGTGGCGCGCTCGCCGACGACCTCGAAGAGTTCGCGGACGTCGTCGGGGACGAGCGCCCGGCCCGACTGCGTCCGTTCCGTCAGGGCGTTGATCAGCCGCGCGGGCGCGTTGCCCTCCTCGGTGTCCCGGCAGCCGAACGCGGGAGGGTCGCAGGGGGCGGTCACGGCGGGTACGGGCGGCACGGTGACCGTCTCGGGCAGCCCGGTCAGGGTCCGGCCGTGGTCGACGAGGACGACGTTGCCGCGGGCGAGCGTGACGTCCTCGACGGGCAGGCAGTCGCGTCCGCCGCGGGTGGTGAGGCAGAGCGGGAAGCGCAGCGCGTCCTCGGCGGCCCAGGTGACCTCCAGGACCGGCTGGTCCTCGATCCGGTCGAGGCCGGGCGTGACGGAGGTGAGGCGCACGGCCTGGCGGTGGGCGGGGTCGGCGTCGCCGGGGGTGCCGGTGCGCGGGCCCTTGACCTCCTCCAGGACGATGACGTCGCCGGGCTCGAGGTCGAGCCGGCGCTCGCGGCAGGTCTCGGGGTCCACCCAGGCGTCCCGCAGGGTGGCGGCGGTGGCGCCCTTCGGCAGGGTGCACACCTCGCCGCCCCACGTCCACAGCCGGATCGCGTTGTGCGCGACCCTCAGCTCCAGCGGGTCGGTGGCGACGACGGGTTCGAAGACCTCCACCGAGCCGCGCTCGTCGAGGTCACCGAGCTCGCTCTCGTCGATGACGGTGCCCGGTTCGGGGCGGTCGTGCGGGTCGAGGCTGCGCACGTCGACGGAGGCGAAGCGGAAGGTGCCCGGGGCGAGCGTCCGGTCGTCCGCTGTGCGGACGGTGACGTAGGCGCGGGCGTTGCAGCCGTCGTGCATCGCGTAGTCGATGAGCTTCACGTGGCGGCGTACGGAGACGCGGCGGCGGGCGGTGTCGAGGTAGGCCTCGGTGGCGACCGCGTCCTGCTGGTAGCTGATCTGGTCGCCGGTGTACGCGAGGAGTTCGACGAGGGTCGTGCCGAGGTCGGCGGGGTTGCGCTCCACCCAGTCGGGGGTGGTGAGGGCGAGCCGGTCCAGGAGCAGCTTGCGGATGGTGTCGTAGTCGCGGGCCGTGTAGTCGATGACGGGCGCGGCGGGGAAGTCCGGCTCCGGCTGCTCCTGCTCCTTGCAGTCGAAGGGGGTGGGGCAGTCGGGCCGGAACGTGAACGTGGCGCTGTGGTAGCGCTGGTCGAAGCCGCGGTACGGCTCGGTGCCGGGCCGTCCGTACGGGTCGGTCTCGACGAGGGAGAGCCGGTAGCGGGAGGTGTCACCGGCCTTGTCGAGGGTGACGTAGAGCCGGTCGTCGAGTTCGGGGTCCTCCTCCCGTTCGACGCTGACGTCGACGGCGGTGATGCCGGTGATGCGCCGGCCGCCGTCGACGCGGACGTTCTCGGGGCCGAGGCCGTGCGGGGCCTTGCCGAGGAAGGTGACGGTGAGCAGCAGGCCGTCGTCGCCGGCCTCGACGGTATCGACTCCGTTGAGCTGGGCGGCCCGTACACGGGCTCGGCGGGACGCGGTTCCGGTGGTCATGCCGCCCTCCCTTCGAAGACGTCCTCGTGCCGGGTGCCGGTGGCGCGCAGGGCGTACGACAGGTACACGCGCACGACGTGGTCGTCGCTGACGACGTCGAGGGCCTCGACGTCGATGAGGTCGCCGAGCCAGCTCTGGAGCGAGGCCTGTACGGAGAGTTCGAGCGTGCTGATCAGTTCGGGGCTGTTGGGGGTGAACACCAGGTCGAGGAGCCCGCAGCCGAAGTCGGGGCGCATCACGCGCTCGCCGGGGCTGGTGAACAGCAACTGCTCGATCAGGTCGTGGACATGCTCGCCGTGGGTGGCGTGCGCGGTGCGTCCGCGGCGGTCCGCGCGGAACGGGAAGGCGATGTCGCTGCGGGGGCGGGTGCCGCGGCTCGTGGGACTCATCGGACGGTGACCTTTCGCTGCGTGCCCTGGACGACGGGCGGTCCCTGCGGGACGAAGGCCGCGGTGAAGCACTGGGCGGCGGAGATGTCGAGCAGCACGGGCGCGCCGTCGACGGTGATGCCGCTGCCGCCCGCGGTCCAGCGGACCGTGACGCACGGCATGGGCAGCCGGTCGACGGTGTGCGGGCAGCCGGTGACCACGTAGGTGTGCGCGGTGGTGGCGACGGCGGCGCCCGCGACGCGTACGCCGCCGGCCGGTGGGGTGGCCGCGGTGACGCGCCCGCCGTGCGGGCAGCCGATCACGGCGGCGCTGTCCAGCAGACTCCCGGATGTTCCGGACACGTTCTTCGTTCCCCCGTTCCTATCGCTTGGACGCGACGGTCAACTGGCCCTCGTTCACGTCCACCTGGTCGCCGCGCAGGGTGATTTCCGCGCCCAGGCCGTTGGAGATGACGATGGCTTCCTTGGTGATGCGGATGTACGCCCCGCCCTGCGCCTGGAGCAGGATCCCCTGGTCGGTGCCGGGCGGATCGCTCATCACGATCTTGTGCGCCTCGGGTGTCTGGACCACGACGGGCTTGGCCTGGGACGCCGGCTGGACGAGCCGGCGGGCGTCGGGCGGCAGCTCGGCCTGCTCCCCGTACCAGCACCCCGTCCACACCGGGAAGCTGGGGTCGCCCTGCTCGAACTCGACCCACACACCGGCCCCGGGCGACGGCACCACGAACTGCCCGGCCTGCGGGCCCGTGAACGGCAGGCAGGGCAGCGCCCAGGTCGACGGTTCGTCGCCCAGGACGTCCGGGACCTCGACGGTGATGCGGCCGATGTGCAGCGGATCGTCGTTGTCCACGACCCGGCCGCGGAACTTGCCGAGGTAGCGATTGCTGGGTGCCGCCATGTGAACTGCTCCTGGTCGTGATGTTCGGTTCGAGGTCGGGTCAGGGCCTGACGTAGGCGCTGCGTGCTTCGAGGCCCTCTCGGGAGAGCGTGAAGTTCTGCCGGAAGGAGCCCGGGCGCAGGGTGTGCGTGACGGACTTGACGAAGTAGTCGCCGTCGTACGTACGGCCCGAGCCGCGCACGCCGACCAGTTGGCGCGGCTGGAGGATGTAGCCGTGCCGGTTCACGTCGAGCGAGCCGGAACCGGAGATGACGTCGGCGGACACGGCGGCCCGGGCGAGCAGTTCGGCCTCGGCCTGCTCCCGCTGCTGTTTGGCGGTGCCGGAGAGCGTCTTGCGTTTCAGGGCGGGGGTGGGCCGCTTCCCGAGGGGCGGCCGCAGCGGACTGATCGGCGGTTGCGGCAGCAGGGTCGACTGCCGGGTCCCCGGGTCCTGCCAGCGGGCCTGCGGCTCCTCCCGCGCCGTCCCGTC
Source organism: Streptomyces africanus (assembly GCF_030816955.1). NCBI lineage: Bacteria > Bacillati > Actinomycetota > Actinomycetes > Kitasatosporales > Streptomycetaceae > Streptomyces > Streptomyces africanus. The sequence goes on from NZ_JAUSYP010000001.1 coordinate 949,457, forward strand.
GTAGGCGAAGGTCAGCTGGTCGACGGTGGAGTGGGCGTCCATGTTGACGTTGAGGGCGTGCTGGCGGATGCCCAGGCGGACCTCGGGCCCCCAGCGTGCGCTGGACTGTCCGGGCGCCGGTCCGGGCTCCAGGTAGAAGGTGTATCCGTTCGCCCGGGCGAGCTCGTTGATGTACTGGAGGTCGGTGCCCGTCTGGTAGTGGACGCGCAGGTCCTGGTGCGGGGGCTGGGTGACCTTCTCGGTGTACACGTCGGGCCGGATGCCGTAGTCGGAGTAGCGGCGCAGGAGGGTGAGGACCCGCTGCGACGGCGGCATGTTGGGATACCGGTCCGTGCGCTCCTCCAGGTCCATGACGAGGGCCAGGTCCTCGCCGGTGACGGTGAGGGTGGAGTGGCCCGGCTGGTTGCTGGCCCCGACCTCCTGGCGCACGATCAGCCCGTCGAACAGCACCTCGGGCGTGCCGCGGACGGTGACCGTCACGACGAGGCGCGTCTTGGGGTCGAAGAAGCCCTCGGGCAGGAGGGTGCGGTTGATGAGGCCGTTCTTGGTGAGGTCGAAGGCCAGCTGGAAACCGCTGCGCTCCCCGGCGGTGGCGGTGATCTGGGCGGACAGCAGGGCCTCGGTCACCTCGGCGGGGACGGGGCGCACCAGCTGCGGTCCCATGTGCAGCGTGATGTGAACGGGGCCGCGGCCCACGGGCAGTTCAGCCACGCCGGTCTCCCCGCGGGAAGTGCCCGGCGAGCGGGATGTCGACCTCGCTGCCCGGTTCGGCGGTCAGCTCACGCGGGTCCAGTACGGGGTTGGCGTCGGCGATCTGCCACCACTGGCCGGGGTCGCCGAAGTAGCGCTGGGCGAGGAGATCGGGACGCTCACCGGTACGCACGGTGTGCACCTGCGTGTCCTCGCTCTCGTCGACAGGCGGGAGCAACCGGCGCTTGGTGTAACGCACTTCGGTACCGTCGGGCTGCCGGTGCACCCCGATCTCGGCGTCGTGATACCGGCTGGTACGCGGGTACGGGTGTGCCCCCGGTATCGCGTCGAGCGCGCTCTCGTACGGTTCGATGCCGGCCATGTCCGGTGCTCAGCCCCTTCCCACCGTGATGTCACCGGGCCTGAGCCCCAGCGATCCGAGCCCCGCGGTGCGTGCCGCGCCGGCGAGGCGTTCCTTCTGTGCGAGGTGCGCGTAGTACAGCTCGGCGCCGGGGTGGCCGAGCGGCAGATCACTGACGGTCAGCACCTTGAGGCCGATGCTCAGGGAGGCCCGGATGGGGTTGAGGTTGACGTCGAAGGCGGACTCGTTGATGGACAGCTCCGTCAGCCGTACGGGCATGACGCGCTTGCTGCCCCAGGTGAACAGGGTCAGCGGCATCTCGATCGGGCTGATCTCGATGGTCCCCTTCTTGGACAGCCGGCTCGCTTCCCTGAGCTGCGCGGAGGTCGGCTGCACGAGCATTTCGAGCACGGCGAGCTGGGGGTGGATACCGTCGGGCGCGGCGATCTCGAACTGGTCGGTGGCGTCGATCTCGGCGGTGAACTTCCAGGTCTCCTGAGCGGGGCCCTTCAGGCGGAGGGCCTCGTTCCGGTCCCCGTTCCCGCTGCCTCCTCCGCCCGAATCACCGCTGCCGCCGGCGGACTGGGGCGAGAGGCTGCGTTCCAGGGTGTCGGGGTTGAACTGGAGGACGATGATGCGTTGGGGGGTACCGCGTTCGGGGTCCACGAGGACTATGCCGGAGCGGATGGGTTTGGGGATGTCTGCGTAGCGGGTCATCGGCGCGCCTCCATGCGTTCCCGGAGGACGCTGTAGTCGTGGGCGGGAAATACTGCTTCAAGCGCGTCCAGGGAACGTTCCAACTGGCTGGCGAGGTGACGAAATTCGCCTCCATCCAATCGCACATCGGTGTACAAATACTGCCAGCCAGGAATCCCTTTCGTGAGGAGCATTGTGTCCGCATACGACGAGTAATTGAGGTCCAGTAGCTCAAACCGCTGTTGATTCATGTCGTAAAACCAGAGTTCGCGACACGGCGTCATGTCCATGGAAACACGCAGTGCTGTGAGGCGGCCAGAACCTGGTGATTCCTCCAACGTTTTGATCTCGTCCATCACCAACTGCTCCGCAGGGGCAAGCCGTTCGTCGGTATAGGGCATGTAAAGACCCGACAGGCAGGTCCTCAGATCCTTGAACACGAACTCTCCGTACACCCCGTGATCGGGAGTGTGCCAGGAGAGGTGGATCTGCTCGGCGTCGAGTAGATGGTCCGCCACCTGGTCAACAGCATCAGGCCCCATGTAAAGGCTGACGAGTTCCGCATCCTTTGCAGTGAGAGGGCGATTCCCTTCGCTCTCGATCTCGGACTTCTCCACGACGAACTCAGCTGTGGACAGTACCTCTTCGAAGGCCTCGCGGGCGCGCGTTTGGAATGTAGTGGGCATCTGTTCCTCCTGGCTAGTTCTTCCAGTCGATGAACCCTGCCCTGGCGAGCTGCTTGAGCTTCGCGAGAGCGGGATTGACCAGCCGTCGCACCTCGTCCGACATGCTTGCCTTCCTGGTGTCCAGATAACGTTTAACATCGGAAACCGAGTAGTAGTGCGGATGACCGTCCGGCACTTCGTGGCCGTACTTTACGGTGGTTCTCTTCTCGCCACTCGTGCTCAGCCCAGCGATGTATCGGGAAATCTGCCCCCAGGGGCGGGTGAGATCCGAGTTTCCGCCGAGGTGATTGAAGATGGTCTTGGCTCCTGCGGAGTTGATGAAGAGTTGCCTGCGCTCGTCCGGTGACGGGAGCCGTATATTTCCGATGGACGTCGTTCGCTTGGCTTTGGTATGCGGCTTCCAGTCGCCTCGATACTTCCCCGTACCCTTTATGTGGTCGTATTCGCCATAACTGGAAGTGATCCGTTGCGGGAACCCTTTGAGGAGCACTCCCGCGCTGTCTTTCTGGAGAGGGTGAAAATCAACAACAGACTTGTACCAGATCATCTGCCTCTCGCCGGCGATGTCCACGTAGGCAAGGTTCTCGAGCTGGTTGTTCATCGGGGTGTTCACGGAGTAGCCAGGAGCTGGAACGAGGTTGTTGTTCGATGCCATGCCTCCGAGTTTTTCCGGGAGGAGGTGCATGCGCACCCAGGCAGAATCCGCGGAGAGCCCGTTCGACGTTATGTAATCCCAGCCGGGCGGGTTGCTGTGGGAACCCGGGGTTTCACCGGTGTTCCGAACGGAGCGACTGAGGAACCGCGCCTCGACGGAGTTCGCCTGGTTTCCATTGAAGGCCGGCAGATCCGGTTTGGGCAGCCCGTCCTCGCGTAGCTGCTTGAGGGCGATTTTCGGCTGCCGTAGTTGTGGGTCACGCCAGCGCTTGGCCCTCAGCGCCACGCCAGCCGGGTTGAGTCTGGCCACGACGTTCACGTCCGAGTCGCCCACAGCCCGCAGACTGGTGAGCCGGTACCAATTCTTCATCGCGATGAGCTGCGGGTTGAAGGCGGCCTCCCACATGCCGTCCTCGTCCAGCTGCGGAAGCATCCTGGCGCGTATACGCGCGATGATCAAGGCTAGCCTCTTTCCCAGGTCGTCCTGGGAGTTCTCCTGTTCCCTCTGTTTCTGTTTTTCCGTCTTGGGCTTGGGCCTCCCCGGACCGGCCTTGTCGGGCCTGGGCTTCGGTTTGCCGGGACCCTTGTTGGTCGGCTTGAGGTCGCGTGGCTTGCTCGGGCCGTCCTTGTCGGCCTTGTCCTTCGGTTTGTCCGTGCCGGTCTTGTCGTTTGCTTTGCCGGGAGGCTCTTGGTTCTTCGGCTTGCCCGGAGTGTCCTGGCCCTTGGGCTTTCCGGATACGTCACTTTCCTTAGGCTTGGCCGGAGCGTCCTGGTCCTTCGGCTTGTCGGGCGAGTCGTCTTTCGGCTTGGTCGTGTCCTTGCCGTCTCTCGGCTTGCCCGGGGTGTCGTCCTTCGGCTTCGGCTTCGTGTCCGGCTCGGGCTTCGGCCTCGGCTTGGGTTCAGGCTTCGGCTTCGGCGCCGGCGTCGGGCGCGTGTCCGGCCTGGAGTCGGGGGCCTTGTCCGTCTTCTGGCGGGCCGGCGTGTCCGGGGCCGTGGGTTTCCTCGGGTCGACGGGCTTGTCCGACCTGGGCTTGCCCGGAGTCGTGTCCTGGTCCTTGGCCGGTGTCTTCGTCGTCGGCCTGTTCGGGTCCGCCTTCGGCTCCGGCTTCGCGTTCGGCTTCGTGCCGGGGCCCGTGGCCCTGCCCGGCTTCGGCAGGGTGTCGGTGGAAGCGGGACGGGCCGGCTTCGGGTCGTCGCCCCGGGCGGGTTTCGGCTTGTCGCCGGCCTTGTCCGGCTTGCCGAGCTTCGCCGCCACGCCCTTCAGGCGGCGGCCGACCTTCGCGACGTACTTGCCGATGCCGCTCAGAAGCGCCTCGTAGGCCAGTTCGAGGAGCGCGACGATGCCCGCCGCGACCGCCTTGGCGAACAGGACGCCCGCGCCGCCCTGGCGGACCGCCTTCAGCCAGTCGAGGACCGCGCCCATGGCGCGCAGGATCTCGCCGAGGGCGCCGATGGCCGTGCGGATCGCGTCGATGACCGCCATGACCCAGCCGGCGCCGGGGATCAGCTTGGCGATGACCTTGGTGATGACGATCTCGCCGATGATGAAGGGGAGCTGCGGGACGATGGCGTCCCACGTCTCCTTCACGATCTTCTCCAGGGTGAAGCCACCCTTGATCAGCTTGTCGAGGATCGCCCTCGGGATGCCGATGATCTCTTCGATCTTGGACTGGAACCACGACTTGACCGCCGCCTGGACCTCGCGGAAGAGGTGGTTCTTCGCACCGTCCACGGCCGAGTTCTTCGCGCCGCTCAGCCAGCCGCCCGGGTCGGAGAGGAAGTCGACGGCGATCATCATGAACTCGCCGAGCCCGGCCAGGAGTTTCGAGGCGTAGTCGAGCACCGTCCTGACCGCGTCCACGACCGCCTTGACGACGTCCATGAGCATCTTCTTGAGGATGTTCAGGATGTCGCTCAGCAGTTTCGCGATGGCGTCCAGCAGATCGGAGATGATCTGCTTCAGCTGCGCCGCGAGCTTCGTGACGAACGCGATCGCCGCCGCGATGAGGTCGGTGATGAACTTCCTGATGCGGCGGGCCAGTTCGATGACGGCCCGGACCATCGCCTTGGCGAACTCGATCAGGTCGTTGATCAGGTTCTTGACCGTGTCGACGATGAACCTGCGGGCCTCGTTGATCCAGCGTTCGGCGTTCTCCTTGAAGTTCTTGATGAAGTTGACGACCGCGTCACGCGCCGCCCGGATGATCCGGACGATCGCGTTCTTGATCTCGATGACCTTCTCTTTGAGCCATTCGAAGGCCTTGGTGACCCAGTTGCCGGACTCCTTGGCGGCCGTGTCGGTCTTGTTCTTCGCGTCCGACTCCGCCGCGGTGGCCTTCTCCTGGATCTTTGTGTCGCTGTCCTTCTTCTCCTGCTCGACGTCGTCGTCGGTCTTCTTCTCCCGCTCCTTGACGTCCTTGCGCACCTTCTCGTGCTTCTCGGACTTCTTCGTACCGAGCTTCTTGAGCTCCTCGTCCTGCTCGGTGCGCCAGTCGGCACGCTGCGACGTGACCTCGTCGAGGGCCTTCCCGCGCTCGCTCGTCTGCGCGGCGGTGTTCTTGCCGACCTCGCTGTCGACCTTCTGCCTGTGCTTGTGCTGCGCGTCGCGGAAGTCCCGGTCCTTGGCCTGGCGGCCCTCGGACATGCCCTTCTGGCCCTGAGTGAACGCCCGTTGGAACTCCGGGCCGCGGTCGTGCTCCGCCACCTCGGACGCCGCCTCGGCCGGCACGGCGCCGGTCCCCGCGCCCTCGCCCCCGGACACACCGCCCTTGCCGCCCTGCTGCCCCGGGACCTTCCCCTTCAACTGCTCCTTGGGAGCGTTGGGGTAGACCTGGTTCTCGCCCATCGGGCGGGCGGCGTCGTCCTTGCCCGTCGCGACGGTCTCCTGGCCCTTGCTGTCGACCGCGGCGCCCTGCTCGCCGGCCGTCTGCTCGGCGGCGCCCTGCATCTGCACGCCCGGCGCGTTGCCGGCCTGGGCCTGCTTCAGGGCTTCGTCCTTGGTGGGCAGCCCGGCGAACTTGGCCGCCAGCTCCTGCGGGTCCACCACCGGTTCGTCGGCGCCGAAGAAGCTGGTGACCCCGTTGACGATCTTCGCGCCGACGAAGCCCAGGGCCATCTTGAAGGTGTCCCAGCCGCCGGGCTCCTCGGCCTTCTCCGCCTCGATCTGGCCCTCGGGCTTCTTCTCACCCTTGACCTCGGCCTTCTCGTCCTTGGGTGCCTCGGACTTCTGCGCCGGGTCCTGCGAGTACTGCGCGGGTGCGCCGGCCTTCGGCTTGCCCTCCAGGGTCTGCGGCGCGCCCGCCGGGCGCTGCATCGAGGGGGGCGCGGCGGCGAGCTGCTGGTGCTCGTCGCCGACCGTGCGGTCCACCGCGCCGCCGACGCCGCCCATCGCCTGAAGCGCCTTGTGCGGCTTGAGCTTGGAGGCGGTGGACAGGCCGGCCTCCGGGGAGACCTGGGAGAGGTTCGGCGCCGGTGCCGAGTCCTTCTTCTTGCCCTTGCCGGACGCGGAGCCCTTGGCACCACCGCCACCACCGGCAGCACTGCCGGCGCCTCCGCCCCGCGGTGCCCTGGGCGCGGGCGCGGCCTTGGGCTCCGGTGCCTCCTTCGAGGCCTTCGGAGCGTTTCTGGGGGCTTCGTCGGGGGCTTCCTTCGGCGCCGGTGCCGAAGCAGGTGCGGCGGGAGCCGGAGCCTCCGGCGCCTTCGTGGGTGACGCGGCCGCCGGCGCCGAGTCCTCGCTCCTCGTCGGCCCCGCGTCGGGCGATCCGCTCTGCGTCCGGCCGGCCGCCTCGTTGCTCGCGCCGCCCGGGGTGTCCGCGTTGGAACCGCCCGTGACATGCGTATCCCGTGCGGGAGACGGGGACTTCGCGTCCGCCGACGGTTCCCCGCCGCTCGCCGGGCCGCCGGCACCCTCCTGCGCCCGGCCGGTGGTGGCGCTGCCCTTGGTCGCCGTGTCCGGCTGCTTCTGCTCGCCCTTGCCCGCGGTCTCCGGCGCCGCCGCCGTACCGCCCGCCGCCTTCTGGGACTGCTTCTCCTGCGCGCCCTGGTCCTTGTCGCCCGCGGCCCGGGTGTTCTGCTCCTCCTTGGCGGCGGTCTCCTTCTCCGCACCGCCGCCCTCGGAGTCGCCGGGGGCTTCCTGGACCGTCTTCTGCGCGGCGACGGGCCCCGCCTTCGGGTCGTCTCCGCTCTTCGGGTCCTTCGACGGTGCGCCGGGGCCGGGCCGGGACTCGGCGTCCCGCTCGGCCCTCAAGCTGCCCAGGAGGCCGTCTCCCGGGCCGCCCTCGGTCTCCACCGACGGGTCGGGCCCCGTGGGCGCCGCGGCGTCGTCCTCCTCCGGCTCCAGCTCGGCCGCCTCGTCCTCGGCGTCCTCCGCGTCACGTTCGGCCTGCACCTTGTCGGCCTTGGTCACGGGGGGAGCCGGGAACGACGGGACGGACTGCCCGCCGGCGGAGGACGGGTCGAGCTGGTCCACGGTCGGCACGCGGGACACGTCCAGGTCCTGCTCCGGCAGGAAGTCCTCCGGCTGGAGCTTGACGTCCCAGGCGCTCTCCTCGGCGCCGCCGACGTCCACCTCGGACTCGCTGCCCGAGCCGAACGGGTCGTCCTGCGCGGTCTCCTCGGGCCCTTCGAGATCCTGGTTGCGCACGCCGTCGAGCCGGCTCGTCCTGCCGGGCAGCTCGGTGTCCTTGCCCGCCGACGTGGCCGAACCGGCGGGCTTGTCCTTGCCGCCCTTGTCCTCCTGCTTCGGCTTCTGACCCGCCGTGAACTGCTCGGCCGCTCCGGGGCGGTTCCTGGCCGCGGACTCCTCCCTGCTCGCGGCGGCAGCGCCCTGCCGGCTGGTCTCCTCCTCACCCTCCGCGCCCTGCTTGTCCTGGCCGCCGGCCTGCTTGCCCTCCCGGGCACCTGCACCGGGACTCTCGGACTTCTGCTCCCGGGCCTGCCCGGCGGCCCCGGCGGAGGCGCCGGCCGGCTCGCTCGTGGCAGCCCGCCGGCCCTCGGCCTGCCCCGGCTGCTCCTGCGACGCGGACGACGACGCACCCTCCTGACGCCCGGCCGCTCCGGGCTTCTGGCCCCCGGCCGCTTCGGGCTCCTGCCGCCCCCGCGGCGCTCCCCCGCCCTGCGGCGTACTCCCGCTCTCCACCGTCCCGCCGTTCTGCGGGGTGCTGCCAGGGGCGTCCTCCCCCTCGGCACGGTCCTTCTCCGGTCCGGGTGCCAGGGCCGGACGCTGCGCCCGGGCCTGCTCCTCCTCGACGGAGCGCTGCTCGCTCTCCCGCTCCTGCCGCAGTTCCTCCGCCGCGTCGGGCTCGACGGCCGGGGCGTCCAGCGGCGGACGCTCCACGTCACCGCCGAGTGCCGCGTCGGCCTCGATCTCCTCGACGAGGTCCAGTATTTTGTCCTGCTCCGAGCCGAGCAGCCTGTCCTCCAGGCGCTCCAGGACCCGGTCGAGCAACTCCTCGGGAAGCCGCACCAGTTGCTGACGCGTGCGCTTCGACAGGTCTTCCGGGTCGGCGCGCAGCGACCGTACGACGGAGTTCGCCAGGCGGTCCAGCATGGTCGCCGGGTCGATCTGCTCCAGCCGGTTCCGGTCCGCGTCCACGGTGGCGTACCGCAGCCAGCCCGGCGTCGCCTGCCCCGCCTCCAGCTCCGGGGCGTCCGGGGCGGACTGCTCGTTGCCCGCGGCCTCCGGGCGCGCGAGGTCCTTCGCGACGGACTCGGCCTCCTGCTCGATGGCCTGCTGCGGCAGGCTGACCGCGCCGAGCTCGCGCCCGGCCCGCAGCGCGCCCAGGCCGTGCGGGTTCTGCACGGTGTGCAACAGCTCGTGGGCGAGCAGCCGTTGGCCCTCCGTAGTGCCGGGGCGGTAGGCACCCTCGCGGAAGAAGACGTCCTGGCCGACGGCGACCGCGTCCGCGCCGAGCAGCTCCGTCAGCTGCCCGGCCTCCGGTCCGGTGTGCAGTCGTACGCGGCTCAGGTCGTGCCCGAGCTGCTCCTCCAGGTCCCGCCGTACACCCGCGTCCAGGGGCTGCCCGGCGCCGCTGACGATGTTCTTGGGCTCCGGGCTGCGTGCCTTGGCCGCCTTCTCCCGGCGCTTGCGGCGGCGCTGCTCGGCGGACTGTCCGGAACGGGAGTCCTGGGTCGGCGACGCGCTCATCGCGTCACCTCCCCGCGGCCGGAGAGCCCGGAGTGCACGGCGCGCGCCAGTTCCTGGCCGAGCCGGCGCGAGGAGAGCCCGGCGGGCAGCGGCGGCAGTCCGCTCAGCGTGTCCAGGGTCAGGGGGCCGTCGGCCGCCATCGGTACGCCGTGTTCACGGACCAGCCGGTCGAGTTCGTGCTCGAAGGCGGCGGAGACCCGGTCCGGGTCCACGCGGAAGCCGTCGAGGACGAGTTCGCCGATGTCCACCCGGATCGCGCTCGGCGTGCGGTTCCCCTGTTGCTCCCGGTCTCTGCCCGCGTTCCGGCTGCTGCCGTCCCGGCTCACACCCATCCGCGCACCTCCGTCGGCGTCAAGGAGCGCTCCAGCTTCAGGTATTCGGTCCGGGCCGCCGCGGCCATGTGCCGCATCTGCAGCGCCTCGCCCTCCTCTGCGGCCAGGAACGCCCCGGACAGGGCGATGTTGCGGATCGAGCCGCCCGCCACGGTGAGCTGGGCGAGCAGCCGCGGGTCGAGATCCTTGACCGGTGCCTGCGGCGGCAGCACGCGGCGCCAGATCTCGGCGCGTTCGTGCTCGGCCGGGAAGGGGAAGTCGACGACGAAGCGGATGCGCCGCAGGAAGGCGTTGTCCAGGGCCTTCTTCATGTTGGTGGTGAGGATGGCGAGCCCGCGGTAGGCCTCCATCCGCATGAGCAGATAGCTGACTTCGAGGTTGGCGTACCGGTCGTGGCTGTCCTTGACCTCGCTGCGCTTGCCGAACAGGGCGTCGGCCTCGTCAAACAGCAGCAGCGCGCCGCCCGCCTCGGCGGCGTCGAAGACCCGGCGGAGGTTCTTCTCGGTCTCGCCGATGTACTTGCTGACGACCTGGGAGAGGTCGATGACGAACAGGTCGAGGCCGAGTTCCTTCGCCATCACCTCGGCGGCGAGCGTCTTGCCGGTGCCGGAGCCGCCCGCGAACAGCGCGGTGACGCCGAGGCCGCGGCGCAGGGTCTGCGCGAATCCCCACTCCTGGTGGACGGTGGCGCGCTGCCGTACATGCGCGACGATCTCCCGCAGGACGTTCGTCTGCCGCTCGTGCAGCACCAGGTCGTCCCAGCCGGCCCGCGGTTCGATACGGCGGCCCAGCTCGTCCATGCCCATACGGGCCTCGTCCAGACCGGCCCGCCAGGCGAGCTGTACGGCGTCCAGCTCGTCCTCGTAGGGCAGTTCGCGCCGTACGGTGGCGGCGGCGGAGCGCACGACGTGCGGGGGCAGCTGGAACTGTGACACCAGCGACCACAGCTCGCCGTCGTCGAGGTCGGCCACGTCCCGGAAGGCGTCGGCCCACAGGGCGAACTGCTCGTCGTCGTCCAGGGGCGGCACGGACACGCGGGTGCCGTGCGGGCGGTCGCTGCGGCGCGGGTCGGCGCTGGACACAACGACGGGTACGGCGGCCCCGGCCAGGAACGCCTCGGTCGCCGCCTGCTGGTCCCGGTCCAGCTCGCCGGCCTCGACCAGCAGCGCGGCGGGCAGCAGGATCGCCTCGCGCTGCCACAGCCGGGCGAACCGGTCGCGCTCGGCGGCGTCGGTGGGGATGTCCTCGGCGCTCATGGTGTACAGGCCGAGTCCGGCGCGTGCGGCACCCGCGGCGGCGATGTCGGCACGGCTGCGCAGGTCGCCGCCGACCAGCTCGACGAGCAGCGGGGCGTCCGGCCGGGCGCCGTCCGCCCAGCCCGCCGCGACCCGGCTCGCGGCCACGTCGTACGACGGCGGCAACCGGTCCGGCACGGGGGTGCGGCGCGCCTGGCCGTGCAGCCGGGTGTCCAGGTAGGGCGAGCCGAGCAGGAAGTGCAGGATGCGCTCGTCGAGCCGGAGCCGGGAGGTCGTCAGCCGTGTCTCGTCCTCCAGTTCGACGATCCGCCAGCGGCGCAGCGGCGACACCGGGGTGAGGGCGCTCCAGTGGGGTTCGGCCAGGGCGGCCAGGGCGAGCGAGAAGGTCGGGTGGGCCCGCTCGGGGTCGGCGCTCGCGGCGGCGCAGCGGGCGGCGGTCGTGGGTTCGAGTTCCTGAGCGGCGGTGAGTACGACGAGGTCGCGCTCGAAGGGGGTGAGCCCGAAGCAGGTGACGAGCGCGTCGAGGGCGGCGGTCCCGGGGCCGGCGGCGGCGACCGGGGCGGCTCCTTGACCGGCGGTGCCGTCAGCGACTGCCGCGACCGAGGTGTCCCCGGACGCGCCACCGCTGTCCCCGGCTGGGGATGCCGAAGGCGGACCGGAGGCCGAAGCCGCCCCAGGGCCCGGAGCCGACCCCGCGGCCGCAGCGGCCCCAGACGCCGGAGCCGACCCCGAGACGGAAGTCGCCCCAGCCGCGGAAGCTGCTCGAGACGCCCCGTCCCCACCGGCCCCGGCCCGCTCCGCGTGGGCGTCGACGCGGGCCAGGACGCGCCGGATCTCGGCGGTCAGCGTCGGTCCGCCGGCGTGTGCGGCGGCCGCCCGCGGCTCCCGCACCTCGTGCGAACCGTGCGCTCCCATGTCGTCTCCTGCCCCCGTCGCTGCCATGTGCCGCCTCAGCTCTCCGCGTTCTCGCCGCCGGACTTGGTGTTCCTCGTCTCCTCGGCAGGGGACTTGGCGGTCTTCTTCGCGGTCCTGCGGGCACGCGCCGGAGGCTTCGCGGCGGCCTTCACCGGCGCCTTCGCGGGCGCCTTGGCAGGAGCGGCCTTCGCAGGGGGCGTGCCCGCCTCCCGCGCGGGCTCGGGCTCCCCGGCCCCGGACTGCGCGCTCGGCTGGTCTCCCCCCTCGGGAACACGGGGCGGCACCGGCGCGCCGGGCGCGCCGAACGGCAGCACCCGTACCTCGGGCCGCTCCACCGGCTTGCCCGGCACCGGGACCTCGCGGCCGTCGATGAACACCAGGGCGGCCTGGTAGACGACCGACAGCGTGTACGGCGTCTGGTGGAGCATCCCCCACAGCTTCGACGTCTCGTCGATGTCCATCACGGTGGGTGTGAACCGCACCCGCTGCGCCGCCTCGGCCAGGTTGCTCCCCGACAAGTGGGCGCGTTCGCCGGCCAGTTCGATGATGTCCTTCGGCAGGACGGGGATCTCGTGCAGCGTGCGCACGACCGATCCGATGAGCCGCTGCCCGACCAGCTCGGCCTCCTCGCCGTAGGCGCTGATGAGGTAGTGCAGGTCGAGCGGCGCGGCCGCACGCCGGACCAGCGTGCCGTCGGCGGCACGGGTGGGCAGGTCGGTGTTGCGCTGTGAGGTGTTGGGCGTGACCTGGTACAGGAACACGGTGATGGTGGGCTCGGTCGGCGGGTCGGCCGGGGGCTTGCGCGGCTCGACCTTGACCGCGATGTCGATGTCCGGGGGCAGGTTGGTCTCGATGAGCAGGGCGAGGGCCTGGGTGACGTGGGCGATGGCAAGTGCGTTACTCATGGCGTCGGTTCCTCGGTCCCTCTAGTCCTGCTCGTCCTGCCGGTCCCTCTGGTCCTGCTCGTCCCGCAGGTCGCTCCCGTCGTCCTCACTCGCGCCCCCTGGCCAGGTAGTCCGCGAGGCTGACGGCGGCCCGCGGACGCTCCGCGTCCCGTGGCCGGGGCCTGCCGCCACCGCCCTGGGGCGCGCCGCCGGCGGTGACCTCCAGCCGCCCGATCTGCACCTGCACCACCTGCTCGGCCTGGCGCCCGGGCCGCCGGGCCGCCGCCTGCCGGACGGCGTCCCGTGCGGCCGCCGTGTCCGCCGCGCTGGGGAGCAGTGCGGCGGACACGGCGGCGGGGGAAGCGGCGTCCGCACCAGGGGGGGTTGGCACGGACGCCGCGTTCGTGGGGGCCGTCCGCTCGGTACGGCCCCGGCCCGCCGCGCGACGCGCGGTGTCGGGGACCGGCCGCGGCGCGGGGCCCGTCGGTGTGGCGGGGCGCAGCAGCGGTCCTTCGGGCCCGGCCGGCCGGGCCGGGCGCATCCCGGTCTCGGCCGGTGCGGGTGCCTGCTCACTCCGTACGACCGTCCGCTCCCGTTCGGTGCGGACGACCTCGCGGGCCGCCGGGCGGGCCAGGTCCGGCCGGGCGGCGGCGGCCGGCGCGGCGACGGGCCACAGCGGCTCGGTGCCGTCCGGGTCCGGCGCGCCGCCCCGTACCGCCTCGATCCGTTCGAACGGTCCGGCCAGCCGGGGCCGTACGCGCACGACGCCGGGGCGCCCCGCGGCGGGCGCCGCGTGCCGGGCGAGCAGCCGGTCGAGGAAGTCGGGCTCCGGGCGATCGTCCCCGGTGGACTCAGACATCCGCACACAGCTCCAGGTAGTAGCGGCGCCGCAGCGGGCTGAGCGCCAGGATCTCCGGCTCGCTCCAGCCGTACGCGGTGGCGAGCAGATGGACGTCGAGCAGGAGGTCGCGGGCCCAGGCGTCCAGTTCGGTCCACAGGTAGGAGGCGATGTCCAGCTCGGCCCGGGTGGCCTCGCCGCATTCGGGGCAGGCGACGTTGAGCGTGACGTCGCCGCCCGGGTCCGCGGCCCGGGCCGCCTCGGCGATCCGGCGCTGTACGGCGACGGGCAGCGTGTCCGCGGAGACGGGCCGCCCGTCGCGTACGGCGGTGACCACGCACCGGGCGAGCAGGGCCCGGCGCGGGTCGGCGTCCCGGGCCGCCGCCGTCAGGTCGGCGACGGCGGGCACCCGGAACTCGACCTCCCAGCCGCCCTCGGCGACCCGCACCAGCGGATCGCCCCGGTCGGCCAGGGTGCGGGCGAACTCCCCGGCGTCCAGCTCGAACTCCATGTCCGCGCCGCACGCCGCGCACTCCAGGCGCACCTGCATGCGCTCGCCGAACAGGGCCCGGCGCAGGGCGAACAGATCCGCCTCGCGCTCCCCCACCGGCAGCGACAGCAGGGCCTCCGGGTCGCCGCCCAGGTCCGGCCGGGCGGCCCCGTGCAGCAGCAGGGCCCGCCCGGCCGGGGCCCGGTCCAGCCCGGTCTCCCAGGTGGCCAGGAACTCGGCCGCCTGTGTGATGGCCATGGCTCCCCCCTTGCCTGTGTCTGAGCGGGTTCGATGAAGTCCTGTGCGGTGCGGCACTGTGCCCCGAAGGGGCGCGGGGCTGCGTTGACCGTGCGGCTACCGCCGCGTGGGCGCGACCGGCCGCGACGAGCCGGCAGACGACCGGCGGCCCGTCGCGGCTGTGCCTGCGGAGCGCTTACGCCGGGTTCAGGAAGGAGGGCTCCTCCGGCTCGGGCACCTCGTAGTCCCGCTCCCAGCCCTCGCACTCGAGCTTCAGCGACTGGATGGCCACCGCGTTGGCGTTGGCGTCCAGTTCGCCGAGGACCTGGTACTCACTCGGCCAGGTCCGGTACAGCTTGTGCGAGACGGCGACCTGGCCGGCCTCGTTGAGGACCTGGATCACGATGTCCTTGCGGAAGTCCGCGAGGGACACCTCGGAGCCGAGGCCCGCGCCGACCTGCCAGACCTTGTTGGCCCAGCGGTCGAACTCGGGGTCGTGCGTGACGCCGCGCTCCAGGGTGATGCCCTCGAACTCGGAGCGGCCCGGCGACTTGCGCGGGGAGGACGGGTCGCCGCCGTGGCGGTGCTTGACGACCTCCGTCGTCCGCTTCAGCGGACTGATCTTGCTGATACCCGCGACCGTCCGACCGTCCCACAGGACCAGGAACTTGAAGTTCTTGTACGGGTCGAAACGATGGGCGTTGACCGTGAACTCTGCCATCGAAAATGTCCTCAGGGATTCCTAGGAGCGTTCCTCAGAGCGCGAACTGCCCGGACGTCTGCTGGATCTTGACGACCACGAACTCGGCCGGGCGGACCGGCGCGATGCCGACCAGGACGTTGACGATGCCGTTCTCGATGTCCTCGGCGGTCGTGGTGTCGCTGTCGCACTTGACGAAGTAGGCGTCGCGGGGCGTGCCGCCCTTGAAGGCGCCCTGGCGGAAGAGGGTGTGCAGGTACGAGGAGGCGGCGAGCCGGATCTGCTGCCACAGGTTCTCGTCGTTGGGCTCGAACACCACCCACTGGAGGCCGCGCTGGAGGCTCTCCTCGACGTGCAGGGCGAGCCGCCGCACCGGCACGTACTTCCACTCGCTGTCGAGCGCGTCGGAGCCCTCCAGCGTGCGCGCTCCCCAGACCACCGGGCCGGTCACGGGGAAGGTGCGCAGGCAGTTGACGCCCAGCGGGTTGAGCAGGCCGGTCTCGCGGTCGGTCAGGTTCACCGTGAGCGAGTGCACGCCGGCGAGCCGGGCCTCGGTGCCGGCCGGGGCCTTCCACACGCCGCGCTCGGAGTCCGTACGGGCGATGACGCCCGCGACCGCGCCGGACGGCGGGAAGGAGCGCAGCCGGCCCGTGAGGGGGTCGGTGAGCTGGAGGTGCGGGAAGTACAGGCCGGCGTGGTTGCCGCGCACGGCGTCGAAGGCGGCGAGCCCGGCCCGGGCCGTGTCGACGCTGACCCAGGTGCTCGGCGCGTCGACCAGGAGGAAGATCCGCCTCTCCTGGCACAGCCGCTGGGCGGCCGAGACGACGGTGACGGCGTCCTCCGTCTTCTCGTAGCCCGCGAGTTCGGGCAGTACGAGGAGGTTGACGTCGGCGACGCCGCGCAGTGCCTGGATGCCGGACTTGTCGGCCTCGGAGCCGATGAGGTCGCGCGGTCCGGGCGCCTCGCCGTCCTCGCCGCCCTCCAGCGGGAAGACGGGCGGGTTGACCGAGGCCTCCAGGCCCAGGTCGTTGGCGCACTCGCCGAGGAAGCGGACGACGTCCTCGGGGTCGGTGGAGCCCGCGACGACCTGGATCCGCCGGCCGAAGGCGGTGACCTCGGCGCCCGCGAAGGCGTGCTTGCCGGGCGCGTCGGGCAGGGCGCGCAGCTTGCGCTCCAGCAGCAGCGCCAGCTCGGCGACGGAAGTCGGGGCCTCGCCGTCGCAGTCGGGGTCGTGGAGCGTGAACTCCCGCTCGACGTCGCCGATCTTGACGGTGAGGTCCACGGCGAGGTCGGGCAGTTCGTGCCCGAAGGGCTTGGAGACGGTGCCGGACGGGTCGGGGCGGCCCTCGCCGACGACCTCGACGCGGATCAGCCGGGAGCCGGCGTTGACGACGGTCTGCACATACCGGCCGTGGGACGGGTCGGTGGACAGGCCTGTGTAGCTCTCGCGGGCCTCGCCCTTGGCGTCGTGGACGCGCAGGTTGAAGGTCTCGTCGGGGCGGGGTGTGTCGTAGTCGACGGCGACGCGCAGGCCGTTGCCCCACACGCCGGGTTCCTTGGCGTGCACCTTGAGGACGTCGCACTCGCTGTGGCCCTCGGTGGACTCCAGCGTGACGCCGGCGGCCTGGCCGCTGCCGGCGCGGGCGACCCGGACGATCACGGCGACGGTGCCGCCGTTGCCGAAGAACTGGTGAACGGCGTAGCCGACGGCGCTCTGGGCGCTCAATCCCCCGAAGCGGCGCTCGAACTCGGTGAAGCTGGTGACGCGGACCGGCTCGTTCAGCGGACCGCGACGGGTGTGGCCCACGAAGGCGGTCACCGAAGTGGTCAGGGTCGAGATGGTGCGGGTGCTGCTGGGAAGCTCTTCGACGTAGACGCCGGGATACGTCGGCTTGGCGGCGCTCACTGCACTCATCGGCATTCCCCCTCCTATCCCTGTCTCGGGCACCGGATGAAGGCACCAAGAGAGGTGGGGGAGGGACGTTGCGGCCGTGCGCGAGGACTCGGTCCCCGCCCGTCGGCGGTGGACACGCGCGCACCTCATCAGTTCCCCCGTCAGTACCCGCGCGGTTCGGCCGCACGGGTCAAGCAGCGCGCTTGTGACTCCTGATGCTCAAGTGCTCAATCCACCTTGCTGCGTGCGAAGTTGACCGAACAAGACGCGTTCTGGCCAGCACACAGGGAGGTTCTGTGAAGGCAAAATTCCGCGATCCGCACATCCCGCCCGCGCGCCCTCGTGGACTGGTCCACACCTCCTGCACAGCAGTGGTGATCGCCGGGCCGACGGCATGCCTGCAAGACCCCGCATTTCCGGCACCGGCGTCTCATCCGCCCGGCGCGCTCCCCGGCCCCTCCCCCAGTCGCCCATCTCTCGATGGCCGGTTTCAGCGGGGCGGCATGGACGCGCACGGAGTTGATCGATGCCTTACGGGATCCACCTCCGAGTGCCCCCTTTCGACCGGGACATGCCCGACGCAAACGCCAGGCCGCGCCACCCCTTCCAGGGCGTAGAAATATCTACGAGCATGGCCAGTGCCGGACCGGCACGCGGCGCCCGAGGCCCCGCGGGTCACCGGCCCGTGTCCAGCGTGCGCCCGTCGGGGCGTCGGCCGACTGTGCCTGGGGTGGCCATGCAGAGCGTGATGTGGAAGCAAGCCGTCGAGTGGCTCGCCGCGGCCGCCAGGGACCCCCAGGAGTGCAAGCGGGAATGGGACTACGGCACGGGGACGGTGCTCGTGGAGGCCGGGCGGTACTGGGACGTGCTCAGCGTCCCCGACCGGCTCGGCCTGCTCGCCCTGGACTATCTGTGGCGCGACCCCTTGAAGGTGCCCGGCCCCACCCTGGTGGACAGCGCGGCACGCAGAGTGGGCTTCTTCCTGCCGCCCGACCCCGTCAGCGAGTGGGTCGGTTCCGGTGTCCGGCACGTCGGCCGGGGCTCCTGGGTCGCCGTGCCGCCGCCGTACCGGCCCGCCGGGCGCCTGGAATGGCTCGTCCCGCCGGACGGCACGGGCAGTCTGCACGCCCCCGGAAGGCTGGAGTCGGCCCTGCGGGAGGCCACCGAGACCCTCGCCGTACTGGCCCCGGTCAGCGCGGAGCACGCGGTGGCCGACTGCTGGTGAGGCGCGTGCCGTCGGGGACGACCGTCCCCGGGTGCCGGCCGGCGGTCCATGTGGTGACGGCGGCCCAGGTCTCGCTCGCGGACGGCGCCGCGAACGAGACCCACTGACCGTCACGGTGCTCCGGGACGGCGTGGCCCCTGGCCTGCCATTCGGCGACGAGCGCCGCGTAGATGGGCGGATGACCCCCGTATCCGCTGGTGAGTTCGGCGAACGACCGGGGAGCGGCGCCGTTCCCGGTGAGCCGCCGCGCCGTCTCAGTACTGTCCATGCCCGGGCAACGCGACGCGACGCACGGGTGGCACGCGGGCCGGGCCCCGTCCGTCGGGTCGAGTGAACCCGTCACCCGTACGGCGGCACGCGGGCACCGGACAAACATCCAGTGAGGCGGTCGCCCGTTCAGGACGGGGTCGTCCCCGACGAACGCCTCCGGTGCGGTCCCTTCCCTTTCCGGCGGTCTCCTCGACCCCGGCCCTACGCATCCGGTAACACTGACCTCAGACCGAGGACCGGGCCGGCACCGCGCCCGGGCCCGGTCCTCCCGGTACGACGTACGACGGCAGGGAGAGGCCATGTCACAGCGCCCTGACCTCCGGCAGCGCAGGGCCGTGCTGGAGCACGAGTGGTCCCGCTGGGTGCCGCGGCTGAGCGTCGCGGGCGCGCGGCCCGGTGGCAGCGCGGCGTTGCGCCACGAGGTGACCGAGTCCTGGGCGCGTTCACTGAGCAGCGTGGATCCCGGGCGGGACAGCGCCCCGGTCACCGACGGCGGCCCGGTGCACCAGCGCTGGACGTCGTCACCGCTGTACCGGCCGGTCTCGGGCCTCGCCGGGGAACTGCACAGCATCGCCGAGGACGCCGGGTTCGTCACGGCGGTCACCGACGAGTCCGGCACCATCCTGTGGACCTGCGGCGGCCCGACCATGCGCCGCCGGGCCGAGCGGGTCAACTTCGCGCCGGGCGGCCGATGGGACGAGCAGGCCATGGGCACCAACGCCCTGTCCCTCGCCCTGCGCACCGGCCGTCCCAGTTCCGTCTTCTCGGCCGAGCACCTGGTGTCGGCCCTGCACGGCTGGGTCTGCTACTGCGCCCCGGTGCACGGCCCGGACGGGCGCGTCCTCGGCGTACTGGACCTGTCGACCACCTGGGACCGTTCGCATCCCCTGGCCATGTCCACCGTACGCACGCTGGTGTCCACCATCGAGGCCCGCCTCACCACGGAACAGCCCCGCCCGGGACAACTGCGGCTCACCTGCCTCGGCACGGAGCAACCCGTGCCGGCCGTACGGCAGGGGCGACCCCTCCACCTGCGCCCGCGCCAGGTGGAGATCCTCACCCTGCTCGCGCTCGAACCCGACGGCTTCTCCCCCGAGCGGCTGCGCGCCGCCCTGTACGGCGACCGGCCGGTCACCGCGTCCACCTTCAAGGCGGAGATCTCCCACCTGCGCCGCGCCCTCGGCGGCGGCATCCCGCCCCGCCGCTACACCCTGACGATCCCGGTCTCCTGCGACGCCGCCGACGTCTTGCGCGCGCTGGAGCAGGGCGACACCGACACCGCGCTGCGCCTCTACGGCGGTCCGCTGCTGCCCCGCTCCGAGGCCCCCGGCATCGAGGAGTGGCGCACCCGCCTCGAAGTGGCCGTACGTGAGGCCGTCCTGGCGAGCACCCGCCCGGAAGACGCCCTGCGCTACGGCGAACGGGCCCCGTACGACGCGGAGATCCACGAACACGCGCTGCACCTGCTCGGCCCGGACGACACCCGCCGCGCGATCGCGCGGGGCCGCCTGACCACGGCCCGGCGCGACTGACCGCATGTCACGGTGAACACGACGGTCACGGCGCCAACCTCGCGCCAACCTCCCGGGAGCACAGTGGGATCGTCACGACGGCGTGAGCCGTGACCCGCCCGTCATCTCACCGAGGAGAGCCGCCATGGTGTACGCGCAGCCCGGAACGGACGGCAGCATCGTCGCCCTCGCCCGCCGCTACGACAACTTCATCGACGGCGACTGGGTCGCCCCGGTCGAGGGCCGCTACTTCGAGAACCCGACCCCCGTGACGGGCAAGGTCTTCTGCGAGGTCGCCCGCTCCTCCGCGGCCGACGTCGACCTGGCCCTGGACGCCGCGCACCGGGCGGCCGATCAGTGGGGCCGCACGTCCACCGCGGAACGCGCGCGCGTGCTCAACAGGATCGCGGACCGCATCGAGGAGAACCTGGAGAAGATCGCGGTCGCCGAGACCTGGGAGAACGGCAAGCCGGTCCGCGAGACGCTGGCCGCCGACATCCCGCTGGCCGTGGACCACTTCCGGTACTTCGCCGGCGTCGTCCGCGCGCAGGAGGGCAGCATCGCGGAGATCGACGCCGACACCGTCGCGTACCACTTCCACGAACCGCTGGGCGTGGTCGGCCAGATCATTCCGTGGAACTTCCCGATCCTCATGGCCACGTGGAAACTGGCCCCCGCGCTGGCCGCCGGCAACTGCGTGGTCATCAAGCCGGCCGAGCAGACCCCGGCCAGCCTCCTCTACGTCATGGAGCTGATCGCCGACCTGCTCCCGCCGGGCGTGGTCAACGTGGTCAACGGCTTCGGCGTGGAGGCGGGCAAGCCCCTGGCCTCCAGCCCGCGCGTGGCGAAGGTGGCGTTCACCGGCGAGACCACCACCGGCCGCCTGATCATGCAGTACGCGAGCGAGAACATCATCCCCGTCACGCTGGAACTGGGCGGCAAGAGCCCGAACATCTTCCTGCCCGACGTCATGGCCGCCGACGACGACTTCCTGGACAAGGCGATAGAGGGCTTCGTGATGTTCGCCCTCAACCAGGGCGAGGTGTGCACATGCCCGTCCCGGGCCCTGATCCCCTCATCGATCTACGACGAGTTCATGGCCCGCTGCGTCGAGCGCACCCGGGCCATTCGCGGCGGCGATCCGCTGGACCCGGACACCATGATCGGCGCGCAGGCGAGCAACGACCAGTACGAGAAGATCCTCTCCTACCTCGACATCGGCAGGAAGGAGGGCGCCGAACTGGTCACGGGCGGCAACCCCCGTGCGGTCCCGGGCCTGGAGGGCGGCTACTACATCGAGCCGACGATCTTCCGCGGCACCAACGACATGCGGATCTTCCAGGAGGAGATCTTCGGCCCGGTGGTCTCGGTGACGACGTACGACTCCGTCGACGACGCCCTGAAGATCGCCAACGACACGCTGTACGGCCTCGGCGCGGGCGTCTGGACCCGCGACGGCAACACGGCCTACCGCCTGGGCCGCGAGATCAAGGCGGGCCGGGTGTGGACCAACTGTTACCACGCCTACCCGGCCCATGCCGCGTTCGGCGGCTACAAGAAGTCCGGCATCGGCCGCGAGACGCACAAGATGATGCTCGACCACTACCAGCAGACGAAGAACCTGCTGGTGAGCTACGCACCGAAGAAGCTCGGCTTCTTCTAGAGCGTGAAGCCAGGACCAGAGTGGAGCCAGGATCATCCTGGCTCCACTCAGTGGTGCGGTCGTGTCACTGGAACTGTGCGAAGAACCTCCAGATCTCTGCTTTGGTCCAGGTGGTGACGCCGCTTTCGCCGGAGGAGCCGTCGACCGGACCGGGCATGTGGCCTCCGTCGAACGCGGCCCACTGGACCGGGTATCCGGCACGGCAGCCCGAGTAGGTGGTGGTGATGTGCGTCCGGCTGCCCGGGGCGGGCTCGCGCGGGCTTTGGGCGGTGCAGCCGTTGTTGGCGACGAACTTGTCGCGCAGGGACCGTCCTTGCGCGATGCCGAGGACGTTGTCGCTGACGCCGTGGATTCCGAAGTAGGCGATGGGCTGGCTGCCGCCGCTGCACCCGCTGATCTGGGCGCCGGACATGACCGCGACGGCCCTGAAGACGTTCGCCCGGCTGCATGCGAGCGCGTAGCTCATACCGCCGCCCCAGCTGAATCCCGTGGCGAAGCGCTGGGCCGGGTTGACACAGAGGCCGCCCTCGATGCGCCGGATCATGTCGTCGACGAAGGTGATGTCCTCACCGCCGGAATTGGCCCAGCCGTTGCCGAGGCCCTGGGGGGCGACGAGGATCGCGCTGTTGTTCGACTGTTCCTGTTGGCCGTAGTAGGACCAGGCGTTCCCGCTCGTGCCGCCCGAGGCGACCTCGCCGGCGGTTCCGCCCCGCCAGTGGAACGCGAAGATCAGCCGGTAGCGGTGGCTGTTGTCGTAGTTGGCGGGAACCCTGAGGATGAAGCTGCGGCTCTTGCCGCCGCTCTGAATCGTGTGCGTACCGCTCGTCAGAGTCGGGGCGCTGCCGCATCCGCCACCGCCACCGGACGACAGCTTGACCATCTGCCATTGCTGGTTGGCGCCGCCCCAGTCGGAGTACTGGACGACGTTGCCGCCGTCGGCGGTGGAAGCGCCCTGCACCTCCACCGCCTTGCCGCTGGTGCGGTTGATCAGCCGGACGTGGCCCGCGTCGGAATCGGCCAGGCGGAACTGCTGGTTGGCCCCGTTGTGGTCGGCCCACTGCTGGATCGCGGCACCGTCCGCGGTCGAGGCGCCGGCCACGTCGAGGACCTTGCCCGAATGCCGTGCCTTGAGGCGGTAGAAGCCGCCGCCGGAGTCCACGAACTGCCACTGCTGGTTGGCTCCGTCGTTGCGCGTCCACTGGCCGATCCGCGCGCCGTCGGCGGTGGACGTGTCAGAGACGTCCAGCGCCTTGCCGCTGTTGCGATTGACCAGGACGTACCAGGCATTGGTGTCCACCGTCGCCGCCTCGGCGGGCGCCGGTTTCACCGCGGCGAGCGTGCCGATCGCGAGGGTCGCCGCCACCACGGCGGCGACCCGGGACCACCAGCGATGTCTGCGGGGAGGGGCGGGGGAATCCGCACCGTGGGTCTTCATCGACTCACCCTTTCGTCTGTGGCAGGTCCCATCAGGTGCGGGTCCAGCGCTGGTTGCTGCCGTTCGAGCAGGAGTAGAGCTGGATCAGGGTGCCGTTGGCGGTGCCGGCTGCGACGGCGTCGAGGCAGAGGCCGGACTGGACGCCGACGATGGATCCGTCGGAGTTGAGGCGCCATTTCTGGTTGTCGCCGCCCCAGCAGCTGTAGATCTGGACTTTGGTGCCGTTGCCGGTGCCGGCGGCGTCCAGGCACTTGTTGCCGTAGACCCTGAGCTCGCCGGCGGCGGTGTACGTCCACTGCTGGTTGGTGCCGTTGTTGCAGTCCCACAGCTGGAGCTGGGTGCCGTCGGTGGTGCTGCTGCTGGGCACGTCCAGGCAGCGGCCCGACCCGACGCCCTTGATCTGTCCGGAATCCGAAGGGGGCGTGGAGGTGCCGCCGTTGAGTGCGTCGAGGACGGCGGTGTAGGCGGGCTTCTTGCTGCCGTTGCCGTTGAACAGCAGCGGCGTCTGCTCCGCCCGCCAGGAGTCGGTGTCGCGCACACCCCAGACGGTGATGCCGAGGCAGCGCGGGACGGCCAGGCAGTCGTTGGTCACGTTGGCGTAGGTCGTGGCCGGGGCGCCCTGGATGTCGAGTTCGGTGATGGCCACGTCGACGCCGAGGGCGGCGAAGTTCTGCAGGGTGGTGCGGAAGTTGCTGTTGTAGGGGCTGCCGCTGTTGAAGTGCGACTGGAAGCCGACGCAGTCGATCGGCACGCCGCGCTGCTTGAAGTCCCGGACCATGGCGTACATGGCCTGGGTTTTGGCCCAGGTCCAGTTCTCGACGTTGTAGTCGTTGTAGCAGAGCTTGGCGGCCGGGTCGGCGGCGCGCGCGGTGCGGAAGGCGACCTCGATCCAGTCGTTGCCGGTGCGCTGCAGGTTGGAGTCGCGGCGGGCTCCCGAACCGCCGTCCTCGAAGGCCTCGTTCACGACGTCCCACTGGGCGATCTTGCCCTTGTAGTGGGCCATCACGCCGTTGATGTGGTTGATCATCGCCTGGCGCAGCGTGCTGCCGCTGAGGCTCTGCATCCAGCCGGGCTGCTGGGAGTGCCAGGCCAGGGTGTGGCCGCGCACCTTCTTGCCGTTCTGCACCGCCCAGTTGTAGACGCGGTCACCGGCGGCGAAGTTGAACTGGCCCCGCTGCGGTTCGGTGGCGTCGATCTTCATCTCGTTCTCGGCCGTCACCATGTTGAACTCACGGCCCGCGATCGACGTGTACGCCGAGTCGCCCAGCCTGCCCGAGGCGATGGCGGTGCCGAAGTAGCGGCCGCTCTGCGCCGCCGCGGCGCCGAGCGTGTTCTCGGCGGCGTGTGCGGTCGGCGGCGTGACCAGTGCGGTGACCACACCGAGGACACCGACGACCAGCGCTAACAGCAGGCCGCGGATCTTCCGGCGGACAACGGGTCTGGGAAGGGCATACGAGCCCATGACTGTGCCTCCAAGGTAGAAATCAAGGAAGGACTGAAGCGCAGGGGAACGCGTCGTCCGCTGGTGCGAACCTCACCGGTGCACAGATTGCCCAGGGCCGACGGCGGTTCGACATCTCGAACTAAGGCCGGGTTCTCAGACAGGGATGATTGAGGGATTGACGATGCATCGTCAATACTCCTCGCAGAAGAACTTTCGATTCCTTGCCCGAAACATTCGGGGCCGGGCGAAGTGCTGTTTGTGGACAGATCGGCGACAGGCCTTGACCAGAGGGCCCGCCATTCCTAGCTTGTGGCGTCAAAGCTTCCGGGAATTCTTCGAAACATTTCGAGATGGTCCCTCGGGGTTCCCCTCACCCCGCCCCCAAAGGAGTGCCCTCTGATGCGTCTGAGACGCTTACTCGCCGTCCTCGCGCCCCTGCTGCTCGTGGCCGCCTTCCTCGGTGCCCAGCCCGCCGAGGCGGCGACCATCGACCCCAACGCCTCGTACGTGCTGGTCAACCGCAACAGCGGCAAGGCCCTGGACGTCTACAACATGGCGACCGGCGACGGCGCCCGCATCACCCAGTGGACCAGGAACGATCAGAACCAGCAGCAGTGGCAGTTCGTCGATTCCGGGGGCGGCTACTACCGCATCAAGTCCCGCCATTCGGGCAAGGTGCTGGACGTCCACAACTGGTCCACCGCGAACGGCGGCTCGATCGTCCAGTGGGCCGACCTGAACGCCGCCAACCAGCAGTGGCGGCTGGCCGACAGCTCGGACGGCTACGTGAGGCTCATCTCGCGCCACAGCAACAAGGCCCTCGAAGTGCAAGGCGCCTCCACCGCCGACAACGCGAACATCGTCCAGTACGACGACTGGGGCGGCGCCAACCAGCAGTGGCAGCTCGTCAAGGTCGGCGGCGACAATCCCGGCTCGTGCGATCTTCCGTCGACATACCGCTGGACATCGACGGGCGCGCTGGCGCAGCCCAAGGCCGGGTGGGCCTCGCTCAAGGACTTCACCGTCGCCCCCTACAACGGCAAGCACCTCGTCTATGCGACGACGCACGGCGCCGCGGGAACGGGAACGGGATGGGGTTCGATGAACTTCGGCCTGTTCACCAACTGGCCGGAGATGGCCTCGGCCGGCCAGAACACGATGTCGGCCTCCACCGTCGCGCCCACGCTCTTCTACTTCGCGCCGAAGAACATCTGGGTGCTCGCCTACCAGTGGGGCGGTGGGAGCGCTTTCTCCTACCGGACGTCGAGCGACCCCACCAACCCCAATGGCTGGTCAGAACAGAAGGTGCTCTTCTCCGGAAGCATCTCCGGCTCCGGAACAGGACCCATCGACCAGACGCTCATCGCCGACGGCACGAACATGTACCTGTTCTTCGCCGGTGACAACGGCAAGATCTACCGGGCCAGCATGCCGATCGGGAACTTCCCGGGCAGTTTCGGCTCGACCTACACAACGATCATGAGCGACACGGCGGACAACCTGTTCGAAGCCCCGCAGGTCTACAAGCTCCAGGGCCAGAACCGCTACCTCATGATCGTCGAGGCGAGGGGCTCGCAGGGCCGCTACTTCCGCTCGTTCACGGCCACCAGTCTGAACGGCTCATGGACCCCCCAGGCCGCGACCGAGAGCAACCCCTTCGCCGGCAAGGCCAACAGCGGCGCCACCTGGACCAACGACATCAGCCATGGCGAACTGATCCGCACCAGCGCCGATCAGACCTTCACCGTCGATCCCTGCAACCTGCAGTTCCTCTACCAGGGACGCAACCCCAACTCCGGCGGCGACTACGGCCAGTGGCCCTACCGTCCGGGTCTGCTGACACTGCGGCGCTGACGGCGTGACACGAGTCCGGCTCCGGTAGGCAGCCGGCACGGCGGGCTCGGCGGGAGGCCGAGCCCGCCTGGGTCACGCGACAAAGCCAGGCTTCGGTGAACGACGGTCCGGTCGGCCCTAGGGCGACCGGATACAGTGCGCGAGACGGCAGCCCGGTCAGGGAGGGTAAGCGTGACCGACACCAGCAACACCCGACCCGCCGACGGCGAAGCGCAAGCTCCGCGGCAGAGCCGGCTGCTCCGCCTGATGCGCTACATCCCCCTGATCGCCCCTGTCCTGCTGTGGACCGTGCCCTGCTGGATGCTCCTGCACACCGGCCAGCACTGGCCGGTGCCCGTCACGCTGGTCGGCACCGCCGTGTTCGCCCTCGGCCTCGTCGGTATGCCGCTCGCGATGATGCGCGGCCACGGCCGGCGCCAGCAGGACCGGGCGGCGATCGTCGGTGACACCCTGCTGGGCGCCAGCTGGGTTCTGTTCACCTGGTCCGTTCTGCTCGGCGTCCTGCTGCGTCTCGCCCTGACCGTGGCCGGCGTCGGCGAGAGTCAGGACCGGGCCCGAATCGTCACGTGGGCCATCCTCGGCACAACCGCCGTACTGCTCGCCTGGGGGTACGCCGAAGCCCGCCGCGTGCCGCGCGTGCGCCGGCTCGACGTGCTACTCCCCCGGCTGGGTGCCGGGCTGGACGGCACCCGCGTCGTCCTCATCACCGACACCCACTACGGCCCGCTCGATCGCACTCGCTGGTCGGCGCGGGTGTGCGAGACGGTGAACACCCTGGAAGCCGACCTGGTCTGCCACACCGGCGACATCGCGGACGGCACGGCCGAACGCCGCCGCGCCCAGGCCGTCCCCCTCGGTACCGTGCGGGCCACCCGGGCCCGTGTATACGTCACCGGCAACCATGAGTACTACAGCGAGGCCCAGGGCTGGGTCGACCTGATGGGCGAGCTGGGCTGGGAGCCGCTGCGCAACCGCCATCTGCTGCTCGAACGCGGAGGCGACACCCTCGTGGTCGCCGGTGTGGACGACGTCACTGCCGAGTCCTCCGGCCTGGCAGGCCACCGCGCCCATCTCGCCGGAGCCTTGGACGGCGCCGACCCCGACCTCCCCGTCCTGCTCTTGGCACACCAGCCCAAGTTCGTCGACCGGGCGGCAGCCGACGGCATCGACCTCCAACTCTCCGGCCACACCCACGGCGGCCAGATCTGGCCCTTCCACCACCTGGTCCGCATCGACCAGCCCGCCCTCGCCGGACTCAGCCACCACGGCACGCGCACCCTCCTCTACACCAGCCGCGGCACCGGCTTCTGGGGCCCGCCGTTCCGCGTCTTCGCCCCCAGCGAGATCACCCTGCTCGTGCTCCGCTCCCCGCACCTGCCCACCTCGCCGTAGCCGGCTTCTTCTGAGTCGCCTACGACAGGTCCCTGGTCATGCTCGCGACCAGACGGCCGACCTCGAACCCCTCCAGGTGGGCGGTGTGTGCGGAGGCGGCGCCCTGGACCAGCAGGTCGGCCCGGCCGCCGGTGAGGTCGACGGAGGCGCGGGGGCGCTGGTCGAGGTAGACGTCGACGCGGTCGACGTTCTCCGCCGCGAGCTTCAGATGGAGCGCGCCGTCGGCGGGGGCGGCCTCCGTGATCGTCACGGCGTGCGGAGCCAGACCCTGCAGGAGCCGGCCCGCGTGGTCCAGGAGGTCGGTGTTGCCCTCCAGCAGGTCGCGGCGGGTCATACGATGCGGCTCGTCGGGGACGACGCCCAGGTCCTCCACCGGTGTGCCGGAGTTCGGGCCGACCCGCAGGGTGCGGCGTATCGACACCCGCATCCCGGCGCCCTTCGGCAGGGGCGTGTAGGGCGTGCCCGGGTCGTCCGCCAGGAACTCGGACAGCAGCTCATGCGTCCAGACGTTGGCGCCGCCGGCGCCCGTGTTCTCGTCGGTGCCGAGCACGGGGCCGATGCCGTGGTCCTGGAAGCCGGCCGCGAAGATGTCCGTGGCCGAGTAGCACCGGGCGTTGGTGATGAGCACGACGGGCCCGAAGTACTGCTGCCCGATGGCGTTGGCGCCGTTCTCGGGGCTGATCGGGAAGGCTCCGGAGTACACCGAGCCGGTCTCGAGGGCCTGTTCCATGGACGGCACCCACGGGCCCAGATCCAGTCCCGGGCCACCCTGGAAGCGCCGGCAGATCCGCAGATTGAGCGGGGTGTCGACGAACTGCACCGGTTCGGGGGTGATCCGGCGCGGTGTCAGCGTCTGCAGGGTGAACTCGGCGGCGTGGATGTGCCCTCCGCCGTTGTCCCGGACGTCCACGATGAGACCGCCCTGCGGCAGTTGCCGGATGAGCCGGACGAACTCGGCGACGAACCTGCCGGGGCTGTCGACGTTGAACGTGAAGATGCGGATGTGGCCGAACGTTCCGGACGGCGTGGTGACAGGCCGGGCCCGGAACACCTTGGGCATGGTGGTGACGATCTCGCCCGCCTCCAGGTCCGGCAGGGGCTGGTCCGCCTCGGCGGCCCGCTCCTGGGCGACCACCCGGGGCGCGAACAGCAGCACCTTGGCCCGCTGGGTCTCGTCCCCGTCGAGGTCCAGGCCCTGGGCCACGGCCGTGCCCCGGTCGGCGGAGACGAACGAGGGCAGGTTCTCCACGATCTGCCAGCTCTGCCGGAGTTCCCGGGCCGTTCCGGCGAGGTCGACGTAGCTGACCGTCACCCACTCCTCCAGCGGCGGGAGATGGATGGTGAGCGGCCGGACGGTCAGCGACTGCACACCCCGGCTGCGCCGGGCCGCCGTGTTGCTGCCGGCGAACCGGGCCGCGTTGAGGTCGACGGCGTCCAGGACGGGGATGCCGCTCCAGTGGGTGATCTCGACCCCCGGCTCGAACCCCGGCGCCGAGAAGCCGCTCGCCACATGGGTGACCAGGAACCGGGTGCGGTCCTGGTCCGTGCAGGACTCGACGAGGAACGGCAGGAAGGCGATCTTCCCCTTGAAGGGGTCGGGCAGCAGGTAGTTGGTGTGCAGGTCCCGCACCGAGTGGAAGATCTCCGACATCTCCGCGTGGAACACCCACTCCCTCGGCATGGTCTGCGGTGTCTGCCGCTCCATGCGCCGGCGCAGCAGCCGCAGCCGCTGGACGGGGTTGACGGCGTGCATCGCGGTCTTCAGCGGCAGATGGACGTAGTTCTGCTCCAGCAGGACCAGGGCCTGGTCGACGAGGAGCCGGCGGTCCTCCAGCGACAACTGGCCGGCGCCGTGCAGGAAGGCGGGCAGGGGAGCCGCACCGAGCAGGTGGTCGCGTACCGGTTCCGCCGCGTTCTGCAGGAACTCGGGTGCGTTCTCATGAACCGGTCGGGTCATGGTGATGCGCCAGTCTTTCGTGGTGTGTGATCGGGGCTTCGAGGAGGCTGGTTGGTCAGCCCCACTGGATGTCGGCCGTGGTCTCCAGCGGCGCGCGGTCCGCCGCCGCCTCGGGCACCTGCAGGGTGTCGCCCTTGTGGAGGGCGGCGGGGAAACGCACCCGAGTGCGGTCCTCGACCTCGCCGAGGGTGACCTGGAAGACCCGGAACTCGTCCAGTTCCAGCGCTTCGAGCTGGTCCAGGTTCTGGGTGAGCAGAAACGCCCTGGCCTTCAGTTCGCCGTTCTCGGTGAAGGCGATGACCTTGTAGAACTCCCGGGATATCCGCACGCCCCGGTAGACCCGGTCGTCGTCCCGGAAGACCGGCCCGCCGAAGACGCTGATCCTCAGGTCGTCGACGTCGACGTCGTCGTAGACGGCGTCCTCCAGCGCACCCCACACCCCGTTCTTGGCGCTCTGGTTGAAGTCGTCCATCTGCGGGGTGATGTTGGTGTAGAAGAACGAGTCGGTGTTGGCCTTCTGCGCCTCCGGCAGGCTGCCCCAGAGCAGGTCGGCGCGGCGGGCGATATGTCCCCGGTCGAGCCGGTTGGCCTGGTACAGCTCGTTGCCGACCTGCGCCGTGCCGGGCAGCCGCTGGTCCTTGACGAAGGGGATGCCGCTGCGGCTGAGCTTCTTCAGCGAGCCGCCGTCGACGTTCCAGGCCACCCAGAACGGGAAGCGCCGCTTCTTGCTCAGGGTGAGGGAGAAATGCGTGTACGGGATGACCGGCGAGCCGTCCAGGAGTGCGGCGTCGCGCGCGAGGTCGGCGTCCAGCTCCGGGGCCTCGACCCGTTCGCCGAGGAAGTCGGCGTCGTAGCCGGCGATGATCTCCAGCTGCTCCGGCGCCGGCTGGCTGAGGGTGATGTCGAGCTTCTCGAACACCGAGGTCGACAGGCAGGCGAGGGCGTGCTCGTCCGGGTCGCCGGTGCCCTCTCCGGCGAAGTGCAGCCCGGCCAGCACCGTGCTCACCCGGTCGTCGCCCTCCTTGAACAGCCACACCGCGCCGGAGTCACCGCCGCTGCTGACCTCACCGTCCGCCGACGGATGGTCGGGGTCAGGGCCGATCTCGAAGCACCCGATGGTCTGCTGGCCCGTCACCCCGCCGTAGTTGATCTTCGCTACGGTGTCGACGCGGCGGACGATGCCATGGGTGACCCCGGTGGACCGGCCGCTCTTGACCACCTTGTCGTCGAGCTCGGGCTCCCCCAGGGTCCGGGGGGCGACGTCCAGTTCGAGGAACTCCGGTTGGAAGTCGCGGTCCTCGATGGTCGCCACCGCGCAGTCCCCCGCCACGCCCAGGTGGGAGCGCTTGAGCACGCCCATCCTGTTGCGGTCGATGCGATTGTCGTCCCGTGTGCCGGGCTGCACGACTTCGATCCCCAGCTCGCCGAACGGCCCGTGCAGCACATGCCAGTTGCTGAGCACGTACGGTGTGCCGTCGGCCCGGTCGAACACGATGCAGCCGATGGTGCCGGCCGACACCGTCACCGCGCCGACGCTGGCCCCTGGCCGGATGGGATCCAGCCGGCTCTTGCGCGTCGGGCTCTCGACCTCGGCCACCATGTGGAAACTCGGCTTGTAGGTGCGCTCGATGACATCGGTGGGCACCTCGAAGCCGTCGACGGTGATGGTGGCCGGGATCAGCGAGGTGCCCAGGGACTCCAGCGCCTCCGGCTCGGCCTTGGTCGCCACGGTGAACTGCAGGGCCACCTCGCCGCCCGGCTGATCGCCTGTGACCTTGCGGCCGACGCCCACCGACGTGATGTTCGGATCCTCCAGCAGGTGCGGGCCCCGGATGCGGACGTACTGCCGCAGCGACGAGATGAGTTCCTCGTCGGAGGGCGAGCCCTTCTTCGCCGAGGCCGTCTTCGCAGTGGACTTCGACGCGGCCCTGGACGAGGACTTGGACGCGGCCTGCGGTTGCCGGCTCTTCGAGGTGGTCTTCTTCGGGTTCGTGGTTCTGGTGGCCATGCTGGCACGCATCCCTTCGTGGGCGAGACAGCACCGGAGATGCGCCGGTGCCGGCCGGCACCGGCGCGTCGGGGCCACGCGCAGTCGCGGTCCGGGGCGGCGACGCCCGACGGTGATGTGTCCCTCATATCCAGGATGGTCGAGCGGCACGAAGAGGCAAGTTGACATTGGGCTACCGCTTTTGAACCAAGGCAATTCATCCCTCAGTCAATGACTTCCAGTGAAGCGTCAAATGTTGAATGTGAAGACGGACCTAACGCCGGTGGTTTCCGATGGTGACGATGCCCTTGGTCCTGGCGCCCGCCTTGTTGTCGTAGAGGACATCGCCGGTGGACTTGTTCCAGATCTTGATGCGGAAGGTGTCCGGGCCGTCGGTTGCGGTGACTCTGAAGGCGTAGCCGCCCATGCCGCCCACCGTGCCGGTGCCCTGGTAGACGGCCCGGGAGCCGTTCACCACGAGCCAGTCGGAGTCGGTCGAGCGGAAGGTGAGCCGGGCGGAGCCGAAGACGAAGGAGGCCTTGCCGGTGGGGACAGTGGCTCCCTTCCGGTACTGGGCGCCCAGGGTGAACGCCGCCTTTCCGGTCAGCCCCGGCCCGGCCGGGTAGGCACCGGCCGGCGAGATGATCGTGCCGGCGCCGGCAGCGGGCCCGGCGGCACGGTCGTAGACGACCAGCTCGCCGAGCGTGGTGCGGTCCGTGCCCTCGTCGTCGTCGGTGACGGTGACGACCGGGCGGTGGATGCCCGCGTCGTCGTAGACGTGTGCGGCGCGGCAGGCGGAGTCGGTGACCGTGCCGGTCGCCGGCCGCCCACCGTCCTTCCAGTCGACCGTGCAGGTATGGCGATCGGCCGAGCCAGGATCGTCGAAGGACACGGTGACGACGGCGGCCTTGCCCGCCGGGAGGGGCGAGCCGGGGCCCTTGGCGGAGGTGATGGTCGGGGCGGCGTTGGAGACCTTGACGGTCGCGGTGTCGGTGCCGCGCCCGCCGGTGAGGGTGACCTGGAAGGTGCCGTCGTCGGTACAGACGAGGGTCGTCCGGGCCGCCGCGGGGTCCTGGACGGCGCACGGGGCGCCGTCCTGGACGGCCCACTGGGGCGTGCCGGCCCCGGAGATTGTGCCGGCGAGCGTGATCGCCTCGCCCTCGGCGCCGATGACGTCCGGGCCGGCGTGGACGACGGTGACCGGGTCGATGCCGCCGAGGGTGGGGACGACCTTCCTGATCAGGCCGTCGGAGCCGAACTCCAGCTTGTCGATGGTGGTTTCGCGGTGGGTGCCGTCACCGCCGGGGAGGGCGAAGCGGTGGTAGGCGATGTACCAGTCGTCGGTGTTCGGGACGTGGACGACGGAGTGATGGCCCGGCCCCTTGATGCCCAGAGAGAGATCCTTCTCCAGGATCACGCCCTGCTTGGTCCACGGGCCGGTGGGCGAGGGGCCGGTCGCGTAGGCGACGCGGTAGTTCTCGTCCCGGGTGTCGTTCTCCGACCACATGAAGTAGTAGGTGCCCTTGCGCTTGATGACGAAGGTGCCCTCGTTGTAGCCGCTCGGGGTGATGTCCGTGACCTTCGAGGTGTCGATGGAGGTCATGTCGTCGCCGAGCGGGACGACGTAGGCGCGGCCGTTGCCCCAGTAGAGGTACCGCTTGCCGTCGTCGTCGGTGAAGACCGCCGGGTCGATCATCTGGCCGCGGAAGTCACCGGCCTTGAGCAGCGGCTTGCCCAGGGCGTCCTTGAACGGCCCGGTGGGCGAGTCGGACACCGCGACGCCGATGTTGGCGTCGGCGCAGAAGTAGAAGTAGTACTTCCCGTCCTTCTCCGTCATCGCCGGCGCCCAGGCCCTGCTGTCCGCCCAGCTGACGTCCGGCCCCAGGTCGAGGATGACACCGTGGTCCTTCCAGTGGACCAGGTCCGTGGAGGAGTAGGCCTTGAACTGCGTGCCGCTCCAGCCCTCGAAGCCGTCGGTCGTGGGGTAGATGTAGAAGGTGTCGCCGAAGCGCACGATGTTCGGGTCGGCGTTCAGACCCGGCAGGACCGGTGTCTTCATGATCAGTGCCGAGACCTTCCAGGTGCGCTTCTTGCCGTCCGACCCGGTGACCTCGTACGTCACCGGCTGGGTGAAGTCGCGCACGCTGCCGGAGGCGGGGCTGATCGTCGCGTCCGCGGCGAGCGTGAACCGAGGTGCCAGCGCGGTGAGATCGGTGCCCTCCTTCATCGGCAGGGTGATCGTGCCGCCCGCGTTGTCGATGAGCGCGTCGACCTTGAGCGCCGGGTGCGTCGCCTTGGCGATGCCCGCCGTGTTGCCGCTGAGTTCCATGACCTCGGCGCCCGTGAGGGCACGGTCGTAGATGCGGAAGTCGTCGACCTCGCCGCCGAAGTAGGGGTCGGCCGCGTACAGGGACCGGCCGATGTAGCCGCTGTAGTCCTTGGCCGCGTCGTACAGCTCGGACGGCTTGATGGTGGTCGTCGTGCGGGCCGCTTCGACGCCGTCGGCGTAGAGGACCATCGTGCCGGTGGCGCCGTCCAGCGTCACCGTGACGTGCCGCCACTGGCCGGGCGTGAGCTGCGAGCCGGCCGTCAGCTTCGACTCCGCCGACCAACTCGCCTTCGTGATGGCCGAGTAGAGGCTGGAGCCGCCGTTGGACGGAGTGGCGAAGAGATACTTGTCGCTGTCGGGCCCGAACCCGAACAGCCACTGGAAGCTGCTGCCGCCCTTCCACTTGGCGTAGGTCGACACCGTCACGCTGTCGGCGTTCTTCAGCACACCGTTCGGGATCTTCACGTACGGCGAGCCGGAGTCGCCGGACATCTTGAACGAGCCGCCCTCGACACCGGATCCGAATTCGGGCGTACGCACATAGGTGCCGTGGTTGCCGTGCCCGCTGGAGTCACGGGCGATGCTGCCGCCGGTCTCGTCGAAGTCGTAGTGCAGCAGCAGGCCGGCCGGGACGTCCGGCCCCTCGTCGGACACGGTGACGTCGGCCCGGACCGGGATGGCGGCGCCGTCCGGCAGGCTGCCGGCCACGGTGAAGGTGCCGACCTGGGCGTACTTCGACGCCGGTACGTCCTCCCAGGTGACGGCGACGGGCCGCTTGACGCCGTCGGCGTACTCGGCGATCACCGTGGCCGGCAGGACCGGGGCCCGGCCTACCCGCGTCGTGACCGACACGTCCTCGACGCTCTTCACGACCTGGTCCGGCTGGTAGGCGCGCAGCAGCCGGTCGTACTCGGCCTGGGTGACCGGCAGCACGGTGCCGTGTCGGGGCTTCGCGGGCAGGTCGTAGCCGGTGGAGGGGGTCCAGCTGCCGGAGTCGAGGTCGGTCGTCTCGAACGGGATGTAGCCGCGGCCGCCGAACTCGTCCAGGAACGCGTACCACTTCTCCTCGGTGTTGGACTTGAACACCAGCGGTCCCTCGGCGGCGTTCATCGCGCCCTTGCCGATGCCCTCGGCGACCGCGGTCCAGGACGGGTTCAGGATCGAGTCGCTCTTCTCCTCGAAGATGAACTTGCTGTTGGGGGGTGGAGGAGGAGTTGTTCCGCTCGTCCTTGGACAGGCGGTAGTACGTCCCGTCGTGCCGGATCATCGTGGAGTCGATGACCGAGTAGCCGCGGTCGATCCAGACCTTGGGCTCGCTGAAGGTGTAGAAGTCGCGGGTGGTGGCGTACATCATGCGGTTGTACGTGTCGCCGGAGTGGTCGGCGTTGTCGTACAGCTTCGACGCCCAGAAGACGACGTACTCGCCGCGCTCGGCGTCGTAGAACGCCTCCGGCGCCCAGGTGTTGCCCGCGCTGTCGGGTGAGACCTTGACCAGGCGCTGGTTCGTCCAGTGCACCAGGTCGGTGGACTCCCACACCATGATGGACTTGCTGCCGGTGCGCTGGGAGGCGTCCCAGTCGCCGTTGCCGTAGATCCTCAGGTCGGTGGCGATCTGGTAGAACTTGTCGCCCTCCGGGGAGCGGATGATGAACGGGTCGCGCAGGCCCTTCTCGCCGAGCGTGGAGGTGAGGACCGGCTTGCCGTCGTTCAGTTCGCGCCAGTGCAGCGGGTCGTTGCCCTTGCTGAGGGCGGCGTAGAGCTGTTCGCCGTCGGAGGTGCCCTCGCCGGTGAAGTAGCTGAACATGTAGCCCTTGAGGGCCGCGTCTGCGGGCAGTTCGGGCACCCTGGCCGTCATGACGCGGGTCGCTTCGGCCTCGCCCTTGGTGACGGTGGCGGTCAGGTCGACGGTGGTGGCGCCGTCGCCGTGCGCGGGGCGGTGGACCTCGCCGTCGGCGGAGACGACGTCCGGGTTCGCGGAGGACCAGGTCACGGTCGTGCCGAAGGCGCCGCTCTTGGGCAGGGTGAGGTTGCCGCGTGCGTCGTCGAGGTTGTGCACCGTGAGCGCCTCGGCGGCCTGCCGGGTGGCGGCGTCGTCGTCGAGAGCGGGCCGGACGGTGACGTCGAAGGTCTTGGTGCCGGTCACGGTGCCCTTCTTCAGGGTCGCCGTGAGCGTGGCGCGGCCGTCCGGTGAGCCGGCCTCGGGGCGGGTCACCTTGCCGGTGTCCGACACCACCGACGGGTTGTCGCTGTCCCAGCTGATGGAGGAGCCGCCGGCCGGGCCGGTCGTGGGCAGGTCCAGGTCGGAGGTGACGCCGCTGGTGTCCCCCAGGCTCAGCGCCTCCTTGTCGTCGGCGACGCCCTGCGTGGCGACGGGCAGGGAGAGCTGCTCGACCTCCGAGCCGTCCAGTGCCCGGTCGTAGACCCGGAAGTCGCGTATCCGGCCCTTGAAGAGCTTGTCGCCGTCGTAGACGGACTTGCCGATGTAGTTGGCCTTGGTGGTGCCGGAGCCGATGGCGCCGGGCGTGGTGGTGACCGAGGTGTTGCGGCCTGCCTCGACGCCGTCCTCGTAGAGCACGCCCGTGGAACCGGTCTGCGCGTAGGTGATGTGCTTCCACACGCCGCGGGTCAGGTTGTGGGAGTCGGACGGCTTGGTGGTCTGCTCGGTCGACCAGTTGCCCGTCGCGACGGAGGTGCGAAAGGAGTTGCCGGTGGTGAACAGGTAGCCGTTGCCGCTGCCGGCGCTCGTGTTGCCGAAGCCGTAGAGGAAGTAGGGCGTGCTCTGGGCGGAGTCGATCAGTACGTCCAGGGAGACGGTGATCGAGTCCATGCCCTTCATGACGTCGTCCGGCACCTTGATGTAGGTGTCCGACCCATTGAAGGCGAGCCCCTGACCGGATGCCGACCAGTCGGCGGTGCCGCTGACCGTGCCGTTCCGGCCGTTGCCGGAGGCGTCGGTCACGGTGCCGCCGGAGCCTGCGTCGAGCTTGTACCACAGGGCCAGGCCGTCAGTGAGGTCCGCGGCTTCGGCCGCCGCTGCGGCCGGGGCCGCCTGCGCGGAAACGGCGGGTCCGGCGAGGGTGAGCAGCACCGACGCGGCGGTCAGTCCGGCGAGAGGGCCCGCCCAACGTCTCGCGCGGCTGCGAAGTCGTGCGACGTGCGTCATGTCTTTGGAGGTCCCTGCTGAGGCATGGCTGATGACGGACAAGGCGGAGCTGAAAACGCGGAGACGACGAGGCGACGGCACGTCCTTGCCGTGAGCCTGCCGTTACACAGGTGACGTGTGTTGCGAGAGTCTCAGCCGACGCCCAGGGCAGCGTCAATAGGTTCCGAACAATGTCCGACAGGTCGAACAGGCTCGTGCGCCTCGCGGTTCTGGGTCAGCTCGGAGTGCTGCGCGTGTACGTGCCGGCGGTCCGGCGCAGGGCGACGATGACGTCCGCGCCCGCACCTACGGCCTGCTCTGCCTGCCGGACGTCCATGACCTGCTGGATCCACAGGATGCCCGCGTCGTGGGCACGCTTGATCAAGTCGCCGGGAGCCTGTTCCACCCTCACAGCCGGCGCGCGTTCGCGACCGTAGGCACCGGCGCCGCCTGCCTCAACTACACCCCCGAGGCCGACCGGGTCCACGATGCCCACACCGACGACAGTGGGGCGACAGCCCGGCCGGCCGGTGGACGCCGAGTGATCAATCCATGGGGTACGAACCACTCGGCGTTTCCCCGGTGATGGGCTGTGGGGGTCGAGCTCAGAACACCAGCGGCAGTTTCTTGACCCCGGTCATGCTCAGGCTGGGAAGGAACACCGGCGGGCTGTCCGGATCGCTCCGCAGGTTCGGGAAGCGGTCCAGCAGGATGTTCAGCGCCACTCTGCCTTCCAGCCTCGCCAGCGGCGCGCCGATGCAGAAGTGTGCCCCACGGCCGAACGCCATGTGCGGGTTCGGGTCCCGCATCGGATCGAAGGTGTGCGGATCGGTGAACACCTTCGGATCCCGGTTCGCCACGCCGAGGAACGTCACCACCAAGGAGTCGGCGGGGATGCGCTCGCCGCCGAGTTCGACCTCGGTCGTGGTGGCCCGCGCCGTCCCGGCGAACGGGCTGTAGTATCGCAGCGCTTCCTCGATCGCCGCGGGGATCATGCTCCGGTCCTCGCGCACCCTGGCGAACCACTCCGGGTGGGTGTCCAGGCACAGGATCGAGTTGCCCAGCAGCATCGTGGTGGTGATGTGCCCGGCGATCAGCAGGACGTTGGAGAAGTTCACCACTTCGTTGTCGGTGAGGTGTTCACCGTCGACTTCGGCCTGAATCAGCTTGGTGATCAGGTCGTTGCGGGGATTCCTCCTGCGGTCCTCCACGTGTTCGCGCAGGTAGTCGGAGAGTTTCCGGACCTTCTGCATCGCGTCCTGAAGCCGCTGCCGCTGTTCTTCGGTCCGGTCAGCGAAGGAGAACTCCTGGGTGCTCTCCATCAGGGCGTCGCCCCATTCCCGGAACCTGTGCCGGTCCGAGCTGGGCACTCCGAGCAGTTCGGCGATAACGATGACCGGAAGCGGATAGGCCAGGTCGTTGACCAGTTCCATCCGGTTGCCGTCGGCCACTTCGTCGAGCAACTCATTGGTCAGCTCGGCAATGCGGGGCTCCATATCGGCCACCATCTTTGGCGTGAAGGCATGGCTGATCAGCCCGCGGAGCTTCTTGTGCTCCAGCGCGTCCATCTGAATGAGGTTGCCCTCGCTGAACTCCTCCTGGCCCTCCAGCATGTCCTTGGGTATGACGCGCTGTGTATTCGAGGAGAACGTCGCGGGGTTGGCCAGGACGTGCTGGACTTCCTTATAGCCGTAGACGCACCAGATTCCGGCCTGAGCGTCGTAGCCCACCGGGGCTTCCGGCGCCTGGCCACGTAGCCAGAACTGCGCCTCGTGGATTCCCCAGGTGTCGGCCATGGATGTCACGTTTCGTCATCCTTTGCTAGAACGTAGGTATGGATGCGTCGGCGGAGGGCTTCGCCCTGGGCCCAGAAAAGAAAGTCCCCGAACACGGCCACCGCAGCCAGGGTTTCCACCGGATTGTCCGCTGCTCGTCGAATCGGTGGTCGACCGAAGTGAAGCCGGCCGCTATGCGGCCGGCTTGCGCGCGGTGACCCGCTCGACGACGCCCAACTTGCGCCTTTCCTGGTGCTCGATGACGAATCCGGCCTGCTGGACCAGCGGGAGCGGCCGGCGGGTCTGGTAGTCGCCGCACTGCCGCAGCATGTTCTTCTCGAGCATGCGCTGCCACCAGAAGACCAACCGGTGGTGACTGCCCACGTGGTCGAGCAGCAGCAGCCGCCCCCCAGGTCGCAACACCCGGTACATCTCGGCGATCACGGGCCGTTCGTCGGGCACGCTGCACAGCCCGAGCGTGCAGACGACCGTGTCGAACGAGTCGTCCGCGAACGGCATCGCGTGGGCCTGTCCTTCCCGCAGCTCGATCTCCCGGCCCAGTGCGGCGGCACGGTCCCGGGCCTGGTCCAGCATGGCCGGGCTCAGGTCGAGTCCGGTCAGGGATACCCCGGCCGGATAGAACTCCAGATTCAGGCCGGTGCCGATGGCGACTTCGAGGACTTCCCCCTTTGCCTGGCCGGCCACCCAGGCACGCCCGTCATCGAGCAGCATCTTTTCGAGACGCCCGGCGTCACGGTCGTAGCGGGGAGCGTATTCCTGCCACAGTGCGAGGAGCCGCTCGTTCTCTTTGGTCACGTCGGTCACGTCGTTCTCCCGTTGTCAATCCGCCCCGTGCCCGATCGGGCTGGACCTGTCCGCCGCGGGGAACTCCCCACACCGCACGCGGCACTAGGGCAGCGCGCTCATCGGATTCGGTTCGGGGTTCCAGCGACTGTGCCAGAAAAGGGTCACCATCGGCTAGGTTCGCAAATCCAGATCCGCGACGAATCCGCCGCGAGTTCCCCTTTCGACCGCCTTCTCGCCTCTGTTGCGGGCAGGCCGGGGCCTATCGAAAACCGTTTCTGGGCTGCGTTTTTGAGCCCCTTCGGCCGCGCCAACACCTGGACATACCCCACGGACTCCTGCTTCATGCACGCAGGTCCGTACCTATCGCCGCAGGTCCCGACGCTTCTCCCCGTTCCGCCGACCAGACATCGTGCCGTACATCGCCCTGGACGGCCAGTGCCTTGCCACCATCACACCTGAGCCCGCGAATTTCGTCCAGTGGCACGCATGCTGCCTACATACAGAAAGGGCGTTCTGACCAGCAAGAATTTCAACCCGCAACCAATGTGCCGACAGGGGATTGCTTGACAGGCCTGAGTCCCGTCGGTAACGATCAACCCACGGCGGTCGACCAACCGCCGTGTGTCTAGGTTTCTCAACGGGGGAGAACTGTGGACGTCAGTACGCCTGCGTTACAGCAAATAGCGTCCTTGGTCTCGCCGTACGGCCTCGTATCCCGCACCGCGGCTCTGCCGGTGGCCGACGGCGATCCGGACTTCGCCATCCGCGTCGCCGGCATCGGCGATCCGTCGAAGGTCCTGCACAGCATGCGGGGCTGGAGCAACGACGGTGACCTGGGGAACGTCGACGGTGTCGGCAGCGCGCTTGCGGGCGAGCGGGCCAGACTGGTCTCGATCGCTGAGGCTCTCGAGCGGTACTCGGTCTGCGCCTGGCACGACGAGGACATCCTCGTCGCCGCCGAGGACGAGCTCACCGAGGAGTTCGTCTCGCCGACGCGCTGGCCCCAGTGCTCCGCAAGCGAGTTCGCTCGCGACGACTGCGGTCTGGTCCCGTACGACCCGGCCGTTCCGATCAGATGGGTCCGGGCCTGGTCGCTCACCCGGCGGTGCTCCGTCCTCGTCCCGGCCATCACGGTGTACCTGCACATGGCACCGCAGTCACGGTCGGAACGCTTCACCAGGGGCATCACCACGGGAGCGGCCGTCCACTCCGATCTCCGCAGCGCGGTGCTCGGCGGGCTGCTCGAAGTCGTGGAGCGGGACGCGCTCTCGCTGGCGTGGCTGCAACGCCTGCGACTGCCGCACCTGTCGGTCGATCCGGAGCTGCTGGAACCGCTCGAACGCGCCTACCACGCGACGGGAACCGCGCGTCACCTCGACGTCCGGCTCTTCGACGCGACGACGGACTTCGGCATCCCCGTGGTGTATGCCGTGCAACTCTCGCCCCACGAAGACCGGTTGGCCCAGATCGTCGGCGCCACGTGCGACGTCGATCCGCGGCGGGCCGTGGCCAAGATCTACCGTGAACTCGCCGCCGTACGGGTGGCGTTGCGCGGCGCGGTGGACAGCCGGCCGGCGGGACGGCCCGACGACGGGACCGTCAGCGTGATCGGCTCGGCGGCCTTCAACGCCTCGGCCGACCGACGGGACGCCTTCCGGCACCTGCTGGAAGGCGAGCGGGACGTACGACGCCTCGACGAGCTGCCCGACCTGTCCGCCGACCCGGACCCGCTGGCGACCGCGGTGTCCCGGGTGGCCGCGCGGGGGGCCGAGGTGCTCGTGGTGGACGTCACCACG
Organism: Streptomyces africanus; assembly: GCF_030816955.1. NCBI lineage: Bacteria > Bacillati > Actinomycetota > Actinomycetes > Kitasatosporales > Streptomycetaceae > Streptomyces > Streptomyces africanus. The sequence goes on from NZ_JAUSYP010000001.1 coordinate 990,822, forward strand.
GACGAGGCACGGCAGGTCGGCATGCACGCCGTCAAGGTGCTGGTCCCCGAGGCCGTGCCCCTGTCGTTCATTCACAGCGAGCGCTACCTCGGCACGGACCGGCTCTACACCGCGCCGACGGCGATGGGACACGAGAGCCACGGCGAGGAGTCGCTGAATCCGGAACCGCAGCCTGCTGCGTAGAGCTGCGTAGATAGGGGACAAGGCACGTGCTGTCTGAGCAATCAGAGGAATGCCTGTACCTGGTGAGGGACGCGTTCGGGGAGCAGTACGCCGACGCATACCAGGCGACGGCATCGAGCCGGGTGACCGGCAGTGAACTTCCCGACGACGCCCGGCTGTCACACGCCGCGATGATCGCGGCGGTGTACTCCGGGCAGGACGAGAAGCTGCGTGACGCGCTCGACCGGTTCGGCTTCGAGCGGGGCGTCCCGACGGTGGCGGTCGAGCTGTACCCGACCAGGATCGTGTGCGGTCCGGCCGTCATTCCCGGGGCCACGGCCTGCTACGACTGCTACCTACGGCGCGCCGAGCAGCACCGGGATCCCGCCCAGACCGATCCCGTGGGCGAGGCGACCCGGGGCCTGCCGGAGGGCTTCGGCCGCATGCACCTCGCGATCGCGCACGGTCTGCTGACACTGGCCATGGCCGAGCTGCGCACGGGCCCAGTGGGGCTCGGCGGCACTGTACGGAAGTTCGATCTGGTCACGGGGACGCTGTCGACCGCGTCGACGGTGGCGGTGGATCGCTGTCAGCGTTGCGGTGCCCGATGGGGCGACCGGCGGACCGGCATCGGCGCGGTGGCTGGTCTCACGTGACGTTTTCGCTTTGGGGGAGGAGTGCAACCGATGGGTGTTGAGCTGAGGGCAGATACCCTCGGACGGGTCGCGCGTCGGGACAAGCAGATCGCTGTCCCCGTCCGCCCCGCCCTCCGCAAGGGCGTTCGGCTGCGCCAGTCCGGCGACGCCGTGATGCTCGATGGCGCGGACAAACGGCAGGTCTTCACGGGGAAGTTCGCGCGCGGCCATCTTGGCCGGCTGGCTGCCGCTTGTGACGGTACCGCCACGCATGCCGATCTCGCCGCCGCGGTGGGACTCGACGAGGCGGTCGTCCACAAGGCCTTGGCCCTGTTGTGGGCGTCAGGGGCCTTGGAGGAGGGCACCCGGGTCGGCGAACACCCGGCGTTGCCGCCCGAGCTCGCCTGCCTGTTGTCACGGCTCGGCAACTCCACCGGAGTGAACCTGTCCTGGACCGACGCCGCGGCGAGGCTCGATCGCGCCACCGTCCATGTCGCCGGGCACCGCCCCCTGGTGGAGGCCACGACGACCTGCCTGAGCGGGGTGTGCGAGGTCGTCGACGACATCGATCGGCTGCCGGTCGCCGGCGACGCCTTCGTCGTCTTCTTCGAGACCCGGCAGTCTCAGCCGGAGCTCATCGAACTGCAGCGCCGATGTTGGTCGGAGAAGCGGTCCCTGTTGCGCGTCCGGGCCGACAGCACCTCGATGGTCATGGGACCGTACGTCGACCCCGCGTTCACCCCGTGCCTGGAGTGCGGCGTGTCGGGCGAGGACGACCTGTCGGATGATCCGCCGCAGCACGCGTACGACCTCATCGCCGGCCTCGTCGCACATCACGTGCTCGCGCTCGTCTCGCGATCGATCCGGACCTACCTGCCGCTCGACGCGGGCATCATCGACTTGAACACCCTGTCGACGCGACACCGCCCCAGCGCGACCCGCCCCGGGTGTCCCACTTGCTCGTTCAGCGAGGGTACGACGGCGTCCGTGCCGCCATCCAGCGCGACATACGAGGCGGCCGTGGCGTTGCCACCGCGCAGGTTTCTGGATCCCAAAGGGCATCTGGCCCATTTCCAGTCCTCCAACATCAAGCTGCAGTGGGAGTTCCGGAGCTGGCCCAGCTGCCCGCGGGTGGCTCTGCCCGAGGCGGACGTGTCGAGGTTGGCCGGAGCGCCGGTCGGAGACCGGGCCGACCTTGGCCGGCCCGATGTCTCCCTCCTGCTCGCGATGGCATTCGGCATCCGCGAGCGGACCGAGGGGTGGGTACAACGATGGACCGCGGCCGGCGGCAACATCGGCTCGGCGACTGCCTATGTGGTGAGCCGTGACGAGGCCGTACTGCCCGTGGGCGGGTACGCGTACCGCGACCAGGACCACTCCCTCGCACAACTCACCACCGACGAGCTGCCGGGCGGCCGGCCGCTGCTGCTGGTCGTCACCTCCAACCTCAAGAAGATCGCCGCCAAATACGGCACGTTCGGGCTCCGGCTCTCACTCTGCGACGCGGGCGTCGGACTGTCCACCGCCCGGAGGGTCACCGACCACCTGAACCTGGACTATTCACTCGTCACGGATTGGGACGACCACCTGCTGAGTGAGTACCTGGGCCTCTCCCCGGCCGAAGAACCCATCGCCGCAGTCATGGAAGTGGGCTGAATCGATGCGATCCGACACGTCCATGATGCAACCGCTGCTCGACGGCTTCGCCGCTCGTGCCCGTACGGGCGACGGTCTCGCGGCACACCGGTCACCGAAGCCGTTCCCGGATGCCACGCCCGTCGCCATCGATGAGCAGGAGGCGGCCCCCGGGCACCCCCGCGATCTGCGCGCCACCCTCCTGACACGCCGGTCGTCCTTGCACTACGCGGACGCACCAGTGCGCACGGACCTGGTCCTGAGCCTGCTGCAGAACGCGTTGCGGCGTGATGCCGACGACTGGAAGCTCGATGACGACGCCGGCCCACTCGAGGCATTCGTCTTCGCGCTGCGCAGCGAGGGGAAGCCGGCCGGGGTCTACCGGGTCACCGCGCAGGAGTTGTCGTTCATTGCGCCGGCCTCGGTCCTCGGCGATCCCGAACTCCTCGGCGTGCAGCGCGAGTTCGCTGACGCGGGCGGGATCGTCAGCGTCTACGCCAACATCGACCGCGCGGACTCGTGGGCGGGATCGCACGGCTACCGTCTCTGCACGGTGCGTGCCTCCATGGCCCTCTACGACTTCCACCTGAGATGCCAGTCCCACGATCTCGTCGGCACCATGTTCGGCGGGTTCATCGGCTCGGCCGTCCGGAATCTGATCCAGAGCGACGGTGTGACCCGGCACCCCCTGCTCGCCGCAACCTACGCCCACCCGGCGCCGTGATCACCGGCGTCAAACCGCGCCGATTCCCCACCCCGTCGACGGTCATCCGGCGACGCGACATGCTGCGCGACGAAAGTGAGTGAGTTGATGTCCTACGAGGGTGCGTCGCACGCGGCGGGTGTCGTCCTCGCCCGCCCGGACGTGTCCGCGCTGCGGACGAAGCACGGAGCATGGATCGGTGTCGGCTCCGCGTCCTTCACGATCAAGGGTGCGGCCGCCTTCGGCGTGGTCTCGACGCTGCTGGACCGGTCGGACGGCAGTCGCACCGGTCATGACCTGGTCGGTGCGTTCCCGGCCGGGTCGCGCGCGGCGGTGTCGCGCGTGCTCGACGCGTTGGTGGCCCATCGGTGCGTGACTGTCCTCGACGCGCCGATCGCCCATCAGGCCACCGTCAAGGGCCCCGCGGCGGAGTGGCTGATTCCATTTTTCTCACAGCTGACGGATGAACCGGTGCGCGCGCTGGACCGCGTGCTCGCCACCACCCTCCACCTGTACGGCGGCGCCGACTGGCTCGCGCGCCTGCGCCAACTGCTGGTCAGTTCACCGCTGTTCGGGCTGCGGACCGAGTACCGCACCGTCTCGGACGAGGACCCGGTACCGCAGTGGGAGGACGCGGGCCTGGTCGTCATCGACGCGGACAGCCTCCCGTACGAACGCACCGTGCGACTGCAGGACTCACTGCTCGACCGCGGCGTACCGCACGGCATCGTGGGCGAGGCGGGCCGGCGCCACTGGATCCTCTGGTCCGACGACAAGTCGACCGGTTGCTGGGCCTGCCTGTGCCAGTACGGTCGCACGGCGCAGCCCGGTGCTCCGGCCGGCACCGTGTCACCGGCACCGGACGACTTCACTGCGGCAGCCGTGATCCACGCGATCTACCAGCGCACTGCCGGGCTCGGTGAGCACACGGCAGCAGCGGTGGCCATGCCCCTCGATGCGAGCCTGCCGACGGTGAAACCGCATCCCGCGTGGTCGGCAGCGGGCTGCCGTTGCCACCGGGCGGTGGTACCACCCGCCACCGGTGACCAGCGCGACGACGCAGAAGAGGCCCTGGTCCGCAGGGACATCGTCAGTCCCGACGACGACAGCCGGCTGGACGACGACCACGGGCACATCATCGACGTCCTGGCCGGCTGGACGGACGAATTCGTCGGCCCCTTCCGGTACCTGGACGGGGGCGACCTGCCCCAAGTCCCGTTCGGACAGGCACGGGCCACCCTCCTCGTCCGACCTGCCGAGGCGCACGAGATCACCGCCGCTACGTTGTCGTCCCGGGAGGCCCTGTATCAGGCAGCGCTCAACGGCCTCGAACTCTTCGCTGCGCAGCACGACGGACCGCGGCCGAACCTCAGCGCCGGCTGGACTCTGGACGAGGCGGTCTACCGTGCCCTGCTGAGGCAGTCGATGCTGACGCCGGCCGACGACGCCGAGTGGGTGCCGCTGTCCGACGACGACCTGGGGCACGACGAGTGTGCCGCATTCAGCCGGTACATCCAGCGGGGTGTCGAGCGCACCGGTGGCTGCGAGGCGCTGCAGTGGTCCGGCACCCGCCTGCCGAACGGCATCTACCGGGTCCTGGGGCGCGCCACCGGAAAAGCGGTCACGCAGGGCGCGGGCGCCTGTTACGCGGAAGCGGTGTCGATGGCGTTGCTCCGGCTCGTCAACGACGACAGCGCCCTGGTTCCGCTCAACCCCCACTTCCGTGACTGGACTGAGGTATGGCGGCACATCGCACGGCCGCAGTGTACGGAGGTGACCGCGCAAACGGTTCCCTTCGCGCGGCAACAGGTCCGACTGGTGGAGATGGCATGAGTACGGAAACGCAAGTTCCACCTGCTGCGGACCTGGTCTCCGCTCTGTTGGCCGACGCCGGCGCACCCGGGCCCGCGGAGGTACTCCTGGGCCCGCTGACCGACCCCACACGGGTACACGCCGACGGAGGCGGGACGGGGCGGAGCATAGCCGTGTTGTTCTGGTGCGGCAGCATCTACGTCCTGGCCTACGATCTGGCGGACCAGGGTGGCGGCGGATGCCCGCGGTGCCTGGCGTGGTCCCTCACCAGGCATGTGGACTCAGCCGACATGCCGTTCGAGGAGCCGTCCGACAGCGATTCCGCGGGAGGCGCGCGCAGCTACGCGCTCTGGCAGCAGGCCGGTCCCGCGGTGCGCACAGTCGTCACTCGGACCGCGGCACTCTTCCTGCGGGAGAACTCGCCTGCCGGCACGCTCGCCATGGTTGACCGAGCCGGCGGCGCGGTGCGGCAAGGACTCGTACCGCCGAGGACGGGATGCCCGGCATGCCAGTCGGCGACGACCACGACCACGGTCGCCTTCGGCTCCGCGCCCGAGCTGCTCGAGAAGTCCGACGGTGCGCTCCGGGCCGGCCGCCCGCTGCCGCCGACACTCACGTCCGACTACATGGGACCGCACTCGCTGTTCAGGGAACCGCTCGCCGATCTGGACGGCCCCCTCCCCACGGCGCAGGTGGGCCTGCCGCTGGGCAACGGCGTGCTGGAGCCCGGGGTCGGGCGCTCCCGGAGCTTCGCCAAGAGCCGGACGACCGCGGTGCTGGAGGGCCTGGAGCGTCTCGCAGGCTTCTGCTACCAGCCGGTCGACGGCACCGTGGAGGCCTCGCTCTCGGAGCTGGGGACACGGGCCATCGATCCCCGCACCCTCGGCTACCACTCCGCCGACCAGTACGCGCGCGAGGACTTTCCCTGGACGCCGCTGGACGCGGCCGAAACGGTGGAATGGGTCCCGGTCACGCCGCTCGGCGAAGGACCCGCCCGGTACCTTCCGGAGGTCGCGCTGTCGTGGGTGCGCCGCCCGGAGACACGGCAGCCGTTCTTCTATGACACGTCGAACGGCTTCGCGCTGGGCCAGAGTCACGAGGAAGCGACCCTGCACGGGCTCTTCGAGATCGTGGAACGGGACGCCTTCCTGCTCACGTGGTACCGCAAACTGCTTCTCCCCGAACTCACCCTGGGACCGGCCGACAGCGACATCAGGGACTTGATGGAGCGCGTCGAAGTGGTCACCGGATTCCGGGTCCGCCTGTACTGGGCGACCTTGGACATCGAGGTCCCGGTCGTGCTGGCACTCGCCCAGCGCGACGCGGACTCGGGTCCCTGCACGCTCGTGTCGACCGCGGCCAGCCTGTATCCGCGGGCGGCGGCCGAGTCGGCCATCTTCGAGGTGGCCGCGCGCGTGGCCTCCATGAGGTACGTGTACGACGACGACCCGGAGCACCGGCAGCGGCTCGCGGAGGACCACGACTCGCTGGTCACCATGGACGACCACAGCCTGCTCGGTGCGCTGCCCGCCTCCCGGGAGTGGTTCGCGTTCCTGACGACGCCGGACCGGCCCGAGATCAGTCTCAGCGCGGCGGCCGCGGCAGCCCCGGTGTTCGGCACCCTCAAGGGGGACCTCGACTACGTGCGCACGCAGATCGAGGCCGTCGGCAGTCACGTCTACGCGGCCGATCTCACCACGCCGGAGCTGCGCTGGCGCGGGCTGGTGTGCACGCGCAGCTTCGTCCCCGGATGCCTGCCGATGACATTCGGGCACCGCACACGGCGTATGGAGGGACTGCCACGCCTGCACGGCGGACGGCTCCCCCATGCCTCCCTGCTGCCCGACGACCAGACCCCGGCGGACGTCCCGCCGCACCCCTTTGCGTAGCCCGCTGGTAAGAGAAGGAGAGCCCTTTCGTGCGATCGGATGAGCATGCGGAGCCGCCGGCTGAGGCCACCGCGAGGGTCAGCCCCTACGTCCTCTTCCGGCGTAGTCGGCTGCCGGTGGCAGAACTGGCGGACCTCCGGTTCGACGAGACCTGGGCGCGGATCGAGGAGAGCCGCCGTCTCCGGGCGGAATGCGCGCGGCGTGCGGAAGAGGTGTCCGACTCTCTGGCCGGGTTCGTCCCGCACGTCGACGAGTCGGTGCGTGCCGATCTCGTCCGGCTGCGCCGTGACGTCTACAACCAGCGTGCCGAACCGGCGGCGCGGCGCATCGATGTCGTGGAACCACACCTGGAAAAGGACACGGTCGCCGGGCTGAGGGAGTGGTTCGACCTCGTTCAGCGGACGCGGCGCTGCGAGGACGAGGCGCAGTCGCTGTTCGACGCGAGGATGCAGTCGGCACGCGCCGGTTTCGCCCGGCTCTTCGAGCACGACTCGATGGCGAGGAGCATCCAGCTCTCGGGCGACCAGCTCTACGAGAGCCTGCGCCGGTACACCTCGGGCGAGATGGGTACGGTCAAGCCGAGCCGGTTGCGCGTCCTTGAGTCCACGCTGGTGAACTTCGCCTATCGCGCCGCGCTGAAGCCGTCGCCCTTCGGCCGGTTCACCGAGGTCGGCGCCTTCCCCACGGATCTTCCCGAGGCCGGGCACGCCGTGTCCGAGCCCCGGACGTACTCGACGTCGACACTGAACCGGGTGCTGGTGAACTGGCTGGTCGCCGGACTGCGACGGGTCGACGGCGGTATCGACCTCTGCCAGGTGCTGCTGAACTCGTCGCTGCGCGCGGACGACAAGACGATCGAGTTCATCGGGCTCGTCCCCGACGCCGGCGGCGAAGGCCTCTCGGAGACGGTCGTCAGGCTCAAGCGCGACAGGGTCGTCAACTGCATCCTGACCGTCCTGGCCTCGGGCACGGCGTCGGTGCCCGAGGTGCTCCGGGCACTGACCGAGCTGACCGGCAAAGAGGAGGTCAGCAGGAAGGCCCTGCGGGCGATGCTGCGGCTCGAGCTGCTGTACGTCAGCCCCGGCTTCGACGAACAGGACCCGGGATACTCCGAGAAGCTGGCGGGGGTCCTGCGCGCCGGGACGACCCCGCCCGTAGTCGCGATGAGCGGTCACCTCGACACCCTCGTGGAACTGGAAACGGCGCTTTCCGACGCGCCCACGGAGAAGCGCAGGCCGCTGCTGAGCGCCGCGGACAAGGCCCTCACCGGCATCGCCGAGGTCTGCGGGCTGGAAGCGCCCCCCACTGAGATCTCCCGGGCGCCGGTGTACGAGGACCTCTGGACGCCCGACCGTCCCGCCACCTGGAACCGGGAGTCCGTGGCCAAGAGCGTCCCCGCGCTGGAGAGCCTGTGGCGGCTGTCGTCGGTGCTCGACTACGGCCACACGAAGCGGCTGGGGGTGTACGCCTTCGCGGCGGACACGTTCGGCGACCGCGAGACCGTGCCCTTCCTGACGTTCTTCGAGAAGCTCGTACAGCTCTCGGACGCCGAGCAGGACGCGGTGTTCTGGGGGCGTTACTCCTCGGCGGCGGAGACCTTCATCGCGCAGCGCGACCAGGCCCTGCGTGACATCGGCGGGCAGCTCGTACCCGAGGACGGCGTCGTCCGGATGTCCCCCGAGGCCCTCAAGGACGCGTGCGCAGGCGTGGAGGACTGCGTCGACCCCGACTCGATCACCTTCCGGGTCCAGCTCGCGGGCGGCGCCCCGTCGCCCGACGTCGTGGTGAACGGCGTCCTGACGGGATACGGCGTCTACTTCTCGCGCTTCAGCTCGTTCATCGAGGGCTCGGCCGCCGAGGGCTGGACGCTCCGGTCGGCCGTCCGGGAACACCTCAGGAAGGCATTCCCCGGGCAGACGGACCTCAACATGGTCGCCGGGCTCAACTTCAACCTGCACCCGCCGCTCACCGACCGGGTGCTGAACTACCCCGGCACCTGGCCCACCTCGCCGGAGATGAAGGCCTACAGCCTCGACAAGCTGATGATCCGGATCGACCACGCCCACCGCGGGCTGCTCCTCTGGGACCCCGAGCTCGACGAGCGCGTCCATCTGACCCCCATGAACTTCCTGCTCCCCATCGTGGTGCCGGTCCTCTACAACCTCATAGAGGCCCTGAGCCCGACCATCCGGTACAACTACGCGCCGATGGACGACATCGGGCGGGCGATGGGTCACCGCGGGTACCCGGGCTCGTCCCCCCGGCTGATGGTCGGCGACGTCGTCGCCAGCCGCAGGACCTGGACGGTGCCCGCACGCGAGATCCCCGAACTGTCCGAGCTGAGCAAGGACTCGTACCCGGCGCTGCTGCGCTTCGACCAGTGGCGCATCGAACAGGGCCTGCCCCAGCACGCGTTCGTGCTGACTCAGCGCCTGGACGAGTACAACCTGCTGTCCGGGCTGGTCGAGGAGATCCCACGGGACTGGACCGACTTCAACCACCTGCACAGGGCCAGTGTCCACAAGCCCATGTACGTCGACTTCCGCAATCCGTATCTGGTGCGCAGCTTCGCGAAGACCGCGCTGACGCGGGACGACGTCTACGTGTCCATTCGAGAGTGCATGCCGGCGACCGACGAGTACGGCGGCTCAGGACCGGCAGCGGCAGAGGAGTTTTTCGTTGAGCTCTACAGGGACTGAACCTGACGCCGAGTGGCGGCCACTCCATATCTATCTGCCGATGTCCCTCCAGCCCACCTTCCTGCGGGACGTGATCCATCCAGTCGTGCGGGACGCCGGGATGCGGGACCGCTTCTGGTACTTGAGGTACTGGCAGGGCGGTCCGCACATCCGGCTCAGGCTCCACCGGGCGTCGGACGAGACCGTCGAGTCGGTACGCGGCATGCTGGCCGCGGCGATGCCCACGCTCAACGCCGAGCAGGCCTCCGAGTACGAGGAGCAGTCCTCCCTCCAGCCGGGCCTGGCAGATCTCGAAGGGGCGAAGCCCGAGGAGGTCAGGGCGCCGGGCACCATCGAGCCCACCCCCTACTCGCCCGAGTACGCGAAGTACGGCGGGACCACGGGAGTCCGCATCGCCGAGGAGCTCTTCCGCTCCACCTCGGCCGCGGTGCTGGATCTCCTCGCCGACCGGTCGGACCGTGAACTCAAGGCGTCGCCGGCGGGTCTGGCCATGCGCATCATGGCCATGTCCCTCAAAGGCTCCGGGCTGGACATGGAGCAGAGCCAGGATTTCCTCAGCGCCTATGAGGAGGACTGGCTCAGGTGGGTTCCGCCCGGTTACGAGGAGAAATGGGCGGCCGTGTACGAGAAGACGCGGAGCAGGGTGACGAACCTGTGCAGCGCGGTCTGGCGCGACGGAGCCACCGACGTCTTCCACGACATCTATGCCACTGCGCTGAATTCCACACTCTCGGTGCAGGAAAAACCGACGGGGAGTGACCTTGCGGAGCTCGCGCTCGAAGGAACCCCGTACGCCGGCTGCCTGGCCAACTACATACACACGACCAACAACCGCCTGGGGATTCTTCCGGCTGCGGAGGCATTCCTGGCGTATGTCATCCGGAGTTCTCTGACCGAACTGCGGGCGCCGCACAGGGTTTGACCGGAGCGCAGGAATCCGATCGTGACTGTTTGGATTTCTTGGCTCTTGTCACTACAACTACCGCTATATGGCGGTAAGATGGAATGGTACCCAAACAGAAAAGGAGGTGTTTCAAGTGGATGCTGCAGAGCAGCTCGACCTGAACGCGCTGGAGATCTCGGATCTGATTGAGGACTCGAGCTACAGCGACGAAACGCTGTCGCAGGTCATGGCGGCCTCGTGCACGACCACGGGCTGCACGACCAGCTCGTCGTCGTCCTCGTCGTCCTGACCCGACGGCTCAAGTCGCTGTCGTCGGGCGCCATTCACGAAATGCGCGCCCGACGGCAGTGACAAGAACGCCTGCGCGACATCATCGTCGTCTTCTTGATGAGGCGGCGAGGATAGTTGCTGTCGCCGGGCGCCATTCACCGAATGCGCGCCCGGCGGCAGCGCCGTACCCGGAGGTACGTATTGTGCATGTCTTTGTGACAATCCCCCTCGACGGGGGCGACAGAACGCTGCCGCAGGTGGTCCGCGGTTTCTTCACCGACCTGTTCGGGCCGGCCCAGCCCTCCTGGCCGGGTGACTTCTACTTCGTGCGCACGTGGGACCAGACGACCGGACGCGACTGTCTGCAGATCAGCCTCGAGTCCGATACGGCCACTGCGGGCGAGGCTCGCGACCGGGTCCAACGCGCGGCGGACCGCCACGGCTTGCGTCCGGCCATGGCGGAGGTCCCGTTCGAGGAGATCCCCTCCCCGCTGTGGAACTCCGGGATCGGCGGGGACGGGTTCGACGCCGCGGCGAAGCGGCTCTACCGCGCCGTGGCGCCGGTCCTCGCCCGCAGCGTGTCGGAGATCGGCGGCGACACGGCCAAGGCCTACCTGCTCGCGCTGCGCCTGATGGTCGCGAATTCGGGCGCCACCCTGCTGGAGTCCGAGCAGCGGCAGATGTCGTCCCGCGACTTCGGCGAACTGCTCAGCCTCCGTATGCTCAGCTACCGCTCACACTACGAAGGCGCCAAGACCGCGCAGGCCAAGGACCCCGATGCCTTTGAGCGTCGTTGTGCCGCCTACTACGAGAAATTCGGCTCCGCTGCCCGGGAATTCATCGGCGACTGTGCGTCAGCCCCGTTGCCCGCCGCCGACGACCAGCCGGCTCGCGCCTGGGTGGACGTCGTCCGGCAGCACTTCGGCACCCTGCGCGACGAATGCCGCGCCGGACTCATCGTCCACGACGGGCCCACGCTCGACGACTTGCACAAAACCCCCGATGCCGCGTTGTCGCGCAGCAGCTTCCACTCGAAGGAACTGTCGCACGAGATGTCGGACCTCCTGCACCGGAACCCGGATTTCCTGGCGTACCGGATTCAGACGAGCCTGCTGTACAGCTGTCTCTACACCCTGGGATTCAACCTGGCTGAGCGGTTCCTCCTCTGCTACCTCCTCGCCCGCGCCAACGAGGAGCTGGCAGGAAAGTCAACCGAGGAACTGGCGGCGGGACTCGACGCCGTCGCCAAGGAACTCGCGCATCGATAGCTCTACTACCGGAATCCGTCTGGATCTGGCTCCGCACGCCTCCAGCTACGCAATGGTCCGGCCGAAATTGACCTCAACGGAGGAGAATCATGCACATTGTGCTCGCTAATGTGCCGTGGAGTCCGATCGGGTTTCCATCCCTGGCGCTCGGACTGCTCAAGAGGCTCACGCTCAAGGAGTTTCCCGACGCCCAGGTCGACGTGGTGTACGGAAACCTCGACTTCGTGGACTGGATCACCGCGCGCCGCCCCGATTTCAACTACGAGGACTACAGGTACTACGACCTCGAAAGCTGCTACATCGGCACCGGCGACTGGGTCTTCTCTTCGGCCCTCTACCACGACCCCAAGTGGAAGGTACCGGAGTTCCTCGAGAAGTTCGGCCCCCAGACGACGACCGACCCCGGGCAGGACCTCGCCCACGGAACGACCGTGGAAAGCCGGACGCAGACCACGCTGTGGCTGCACGAACACGTCGAGGAGTTCACCAACGAACTCGCCGAGCGCATCGCCGCGGGCGAACCCGATGTCGTCGGCTTCACCACCACGTTCCAGACGCTCACCGCATCCCTGGCGGTCGCCCGGCGGCTCAAGGAGCTGTCCCCCCGGACGGTGACGGTGTTCGGCGGCGCCAACTGCGAAGGGCCGATGGGCGAGGCGCTGCACCGCAATTTCGGCTTCATCGACTACGTGGTCCGCGGCGAAGGCGAGTTGGCCTGGCCGGGTCTGCTGCGCTCACTGCGCGAGGAACCGGCCTTCGACGCCGTCCCGGGCCTGTGCTGGAGGGACGAGAGCGGCACCTCGGTCTTCAACGCGGTGAGCACCAAGCCGCTGCCGCCGGCCGCGATGGTCCTGCCCCACTACGACGAGTACTTCGAGCAGTTCGCCAAGTCGCACGCCCGGTTCTGGCTGGAGCCCAGGCTGGTCATCGAGAGTTCCCGCGGCTGCTGGTGGGGCGAGAAGCACCACTGCACCTTCTGCGGGCTGAACGGCGCCAGCATGATGTTCCGCAGCAAGCGGCCGGACCAGTTCATCGACGACCTCGTGACGCTGGCGAAGCGCCACAGGATCCTCGACGTGATGATCGTGGACAACATCCTGGACATGGCCTACCTGGACTCGCTCCTGCCTCATCTCGCCGAGGCGGGGATCGACATGCGCCTGATGTACGAGATCAAGGCCAACCTGCGCTACGAGCAGCTCGAGATCATCTCGAAGGGCGGCGTGGTCTGCATTCAGCCCGGTGTCGAGAGCCTCAGCAGCAAGGTGCTGAAGCTCATGGACAAGGGCGTCTCCGGCTGCCTGAACGTGCGCATGCTGCGGGACGCCGAGTCGCTGGGGCTGACCGTCATCTGGGCCTACCTCTACGGATTCCCCGGCGAGACCGACGAGGACTACGCCAAGATCATCGAGCAGTTCCCCAAGCTGCACCACCTGGGCCCGGCCGGCGGCGACGACCGGCTCGCCGTCCAGCGCTTCGCCCCGTACTTCGAGAACCCCTCACTCGGCTTCCAGGAGCGGTGGGCTGCCTCTCAGTACGCGCTCACCTACGACCTTCCCGAGAAGGAACTGTTCGACATCGCGTACATCTTCGACGCGACGCACCAGGGCATCGGGAACGACATGGCGTACAAGCTGCGCGCCGGGCTGGACGAGTGGCGCAACCAGCACTGGCGCAGCCAGCTGTCCTACTTCGAGACCGACGAGGGCATCACGCTCACCAACACCCGGCCGGGCTTCGACTGGGACGTCGTCCAGCTCACCACCGACGTCGAGAAGGCGCTCTTCCAGCTCCTCGACCAGCCGAGGTCGATGGAGTACCTGGAGCGCGAGTGCGCGAAGCGGTTCGGGCAGACGGACGTCGGCGCCGTGATCGACCGGTTCATGGAACTGGGCCTGCTCTTCACGGACGCCGGCCGCATGATCCACGTCGTCACGAAGGACCGCAACCAGAGGTTCATGCAGATCCAGGTGGGCCAGGGGCTGTCGGCATCCGACCGCCCGTCTCCGACGCCCGTGGCGGTGTGAGAGGTGAGTGTGCACGTGCCGACGATGAACGATGTCACGACCATTCCCGGTAGCGGGTTCGACGTACGGTTCAGCCTGTGGCGCCACGGTGCCCCAGGGGTACGGGCCTTGCCGAACATGCACCTCGGCGACCGCGTACTCGGCGGGGACGTCGCGGACGAGGCGCGCCGGATCCATGAGTCCGGCGCGCGGTTCGTGTCGGTCGAACCTCTTGTCGACCTCAGTGGGCGGCCCGGGACCGAGCACATGATCCCCGTGCTCTCCTTCATCCGCGAACTCACCAGCTACGGCGTGGAAGTGGACTGGCGGGCTCGCCTGGCGTCGGACGGCCCCGTGTGGTGGGTGTTCAGCCACCTCTTCCCCCCGTCGGTCCTGGAGGGTCCGCGCGGTGACGAGGTGCTGGCCGTCTGGAGGGCGAGGTACCACGTCGGCCGGTGCTTCTTCCGCCGGGGACCCGGATTCCTGCAGATCCGGGACCGGCGCCACGCCGGCTTGCGCCGGCTCACGGTCTCGGACAGCGCCCTTGTCTCCGCGATCGACTCGTTGCTGGCCGACCGCGGCGCGGACTCCATGCCGGACCAGGCGATGTCGGTGTTCGAGAAGCAGCACCTGGTCGTCCGGATCGGCGGCGGTGTGTGGTGGGCACCGTACCGGCTGAAGCGCTGGGCGTTGCCGGCCTGGGAGGTATGAGCAGCGTGTACATCCAGATCGTCATCTGGAACCTGGAGAAGTCGGACGCCACGGTCGAAAGTCTCCGCGAGTACCTTCGCGACTACGCGGTGGACGCGTTCTCCACGCTCAAGGGGATGCGGATGAAGACCTGGTTCGCGGACGCCGAGCGGGGCTACTGGGGGGCCGTGTACCTCTGGGACGGTGCGAAGGTGGGGAATCCGCTGTCGGTGAGCCGGGCGATCGAACTCATCGGCTACCCGCCGACGTCCACGAGCGTGTTCGCCGTCGAGGCGATCGCGGAAGGCGTCAGCGCCATCGAGTCCTTCGCGGGCGTCGGCCGCGCCTTCGAGGAGGTGTCCGCCGCGGACCCGGCCGGTGAATCGGCGTGACTCGATTCGTCAGTGGTGATCGCCGCCGTGTGCGGTGGTCACCACTGACGAACGCTCACCGGTTGGCCGCGAGATTCCTGTCGATCCTCTCGTGCAGCGCGATTCCGAGAGAGACGGACACGTTGAGCGACTCGGTCGAGCTCATCATGGGGATCGAGACCGAGGCGGAAGACGCCTTCTCGAAGAGGTCGGAGGGCCCGCCCTTTTCGCTGCCGAACAACAGAGCCAGCCGGTCGGGGCTGTCCCCGAGCTGCTTCACGGAGATATCGCCGTCCGCCTTCAGCGTCATCAGCTTCATGCCACTGTCCCGGATGAAGTCGATGGCCTCCTCGCGACCGGAGAGGACCACGGGAAGCGAGAAGACGTAACCCCGGCTGGCCCGTTGCAGACGCCGGTCCGCGATGCTGGTGATGTCACTGTCGACCAGGATGATCCCCGACGCTCCGAGCGCGAGCGACGTCCGTACTATCGCGCCGATGTTCCCGACGATCTTCACCCCGTCGAGAACGACGACGTCCCCGCTGCGGCTCGCGATATCGCTGAACCTGGCCGGGCGAGGGACGCGGGCGATGCCGAACGTCTTGGCCTTCCGCTCCCCCTTGAACAGCTGGTTGACGATCGAGGAAGCGATGAGGCGGACCGGTATGTTCTGCCGCCTGCACAGATCCAGCAACTCGGGCGGAAAAGGACTGCTGTCGCTGCCGTAGATCTCGATGAACTCCACCCCGGCCGCGATGCTGTGCGTGAGGGGCTCGACGTCCTCGATCAACGTCGTCTTTATGTGGGAGCGCGAAGGCTTGGTGACGTCGATGATCCGCTGCACCGCCGGATCGGACGGATTGTCGATGATGTCCAGATCAGTCATGGTCGTCCTGTTCTTCCCCGTTCGAGGCCGCGCGGTTCACGATAGCAAGATCTCAACTCCCGACGTGCCCGAGCCCTAAGGGACTGTAAGGACTTGGTTCCCGGCATTGAGTGAGCCTGTTCGCGCCGTCGACTCTGTGTGCTCCCGGGCCGCAGACAAGGGAGTTCCGATGGCCACACAGTCCACCGCCGAGCGTGCGCGGACACCGCGCCGCGACGAACGCAGGGTCGTCAGCAACATCGTGCGCGGATCGATCGGCAACCTGATCGAGTGGTACGACTGGTACGCGTACACCGCCTTCAGCGTCTACTTCGCCTCCGTCTTCTTCCCCTCCGGCGACCAGACCGCCCAGCTCCTGAACACCGCCGCGGTGTTCGCCGTCGGCTTCCTGATGCGGCCGATCGGCGGCTGGGTCCTCGGCCGCTACGCCGACCGCCGTGGCCGCCGCGCGGCGCTGACGCTGTCGGTGACGCTCATGGCGGCCGGTTCACTGATCGTCGCGCTCACGCCGTCGTACGGCTCGATCGGGGTCGCCGCGCCGGTCCTCCTGGTCATGGCGCGGCTGCTGCAAGGTCTCTCGGTGGGAGGCGAGTACTCGACCTCCGCCACCTATATGTCCGAGGTGGCCTCGCCCGGCCGCCGCGGCTACTACTCCAGCTTCCAGTACGTCACCCTCATCGCCGGCCAGCTGACGGCGCTCGGCCTGCAGATCGTCCTGCAACAGGTGCTCAGCGCCGCGCAGATGGAGTCCTGGGGCTGGCGGATCGCGTTCGTCGTCGGCGCCGCGGGGGCGGTGATCGTGCTGTGGCTGCGGCGCGGCATGGACGAGTCCGAGAGCTTTGAGCGTGCCGCGTCGGAAGGCGAGCAGGAGAAGAGCGGCCCGGCCCGCGGCAGCCTGCGGCTGCTGCTGTCCTACCCGCGGCAGTGCCTGGTCGTCGTCGGGCTGACCATGGGCGGCACGCTGTTCTTCTACACGTACACGACCTACCTGCAGAAGTTCATGGTCAACACCAGCGGAATCGCCAAGCCCACGGCGGCCTGGATCAACTTCTTCGCGCTGCTCGTGTTCGTCGTGCTCCAGCCGGCCATGGGCCTGCTCTCCGACCGGGTGGGGCGGCGTCCCCTGCTGATCGCGTTCGGGGTGCTGGGCACCGTGGTGGTGGTGCCCTCGCTGACCCTGCTGTCGCACACCAGCGACCCCGTGTACGCGTTCCTGCTGATGGTCGTGCCGCTGGCCGTCAGTTCCCTGTACACCTCGATCAGCGCGGTGGTGAAGGCCGAGCTGTTCCCCACCTCGATCCGGGCGCTCGGCGTCGGCCTGCCCTACGCGCTGACCGTGGCCGTGTTCGGCGGGACCGCCGAGTACGTCGCCCTCTGGTTCAAGAACGCCGGACACGAGAACTGGTACTTCTACTACGTCACCGCCTGTGTCCTGATCTCGCTGCTCGTCTACATTCGGATGCGCGAGACCTCCGACGCGTCGCCGCTGGACGAGGGCGCTTCCCGGTCTCGCGACTGACGAGGCGGGAAGGAGGCGACCGTGCGGGTACTGCTGGCCGAGGACGACGACGGTGTGGCGGGCGCGCTGACCGAGGCGCTCTACGACAACGGTCACCTGCCGACCCATGTGCGGCGCGGTGAGGACGTGCTCGCCCGCCACCGGCAGGCGGACCTGCTGCTGCTCGACCTCGGCCTGCCCGACCTGGACGGCCTGGAGGTGCTGCGCAAGCTGCGCGCGGTCAGCGCCCTGCCGGTGGTGGTGCTCACCGCGCGGGGGGACGAGCGGTCGGTGGTGCGAGGTCTGCGGCTGGGTGCCGACGACTACCTGGTCAAACCGGTCCGGCTGGCCGAGCTGCTGGCCCGTATCGAGGCCGTCACCCGCCGCGCCACGGCACCCGCCGCCCCGGCGCCGCGCACCGTCCGCGTCGCCGACGTCGAGGTCGACCTCGACGCGCGCCGGGTGACGGTCGGCGGCGCGGAGGTGCGGCTGACCGCCAAGGAGTTCGAGGTCCTCGCCGCGCTGGCGGCCCGGGCCGGCACGGCGGTCAGCCGCCAGCAGCTGATGGACGAGGTGTGGGGCGACGCCTTCCTCGCCGTGTCCCGCTCGCTCGACGTGCACCTCACCCAGGTGCGGGCCAAGCTCGGCCGCCCCGAGGTGCTGACCACCATCCGCGGCTTCGGCTACCGCTTCGGCGACTGAGCCGGTCACTGACGGCAGGCCCTGTTCATGCGCACCCGCGTCCTCACCGTGGTCCTGGCCTTCGTGGTCCTCGCCGTGGCCGGCTTCGCCGTCCCGCTGCTGGCCGTCACCGCCGCGCAGCGCACCCAGCAGCTCGTCTCCGCGCGCACCGCCGACCTCGACCGTTTCGCCGGGCTGGCCGAGCAGGCCGCCGAGAGCGACGACACCGGCGCGCTCACGGCCGACGTGCGCCGCTACACCGAGCTGTACGGCGAGGCCGTCGTGGTCGTCGACGCCCGCCGTGCCCCGCTGGTGCAGACGGGCGGCCTGCGCGCCGCCGACCCGGCCGTCGCCCGGCTCGTCGACGCGGCGCTGCGCAACCAGCCCGTCTCGCCCGGCGGGACGCTGCGGCCCTGGTCACGGGCCGACCGGCTGCTCGCCCGTCCCGTGGGGACCGGCACCAGGGTGTCCGGCGCCGTGGTGCTGCGGGCCTCGGTGCGGGCCGCGGCGGACGACATCGCCCTGCGGTGGGCGCTCGTGCTGGCGGGCGCCGGGCTGTTCGCCGTGGCCTGTGTGCTGCTCGCCCGCCGGGCCACGCAGTGGGTCGTACGGCCGCTGCACCGCCTCGACCGCGCGGTCGGCGCCCTGGCCGCCGGCCTGCCGCCCGAGCACGCGCGGGCCGGCGGTCCGCCGGAGCTGCGCCAGCTGGCCACCGGCTTCAACCGGATGGCCGACGCGGTCACCACCGCGCTGGAACAGCAGCGCCGGCTGGTCGCCGACACCTCGCACCAGCTGCGCAACCCCCTGGCCGCCCTGCGGCTGCGCATCGACTCGCTCCAGCCCCATCTGCGCACCTCCGCCACCCGCACCTACACCGGCGTGACGTCCGAACTCGAACGCATGGAGCACCTCCTCGACGACCTGCTCACCCTGGCGAACGCCGAGCACCGTGCCGGTGAGCTGGCCGTCACGGACGCAGGGGAAGCGTGCTGCGACGCGACGGCGGTCGCCGCGGCCCAGGTCCGGCTGTGGCAGCCGGTGGCCGAACAGGCCGGAGTGCGCCTGGAGTTCGTCCCCGGCCCCGCCGTCCTCATGGCCTGCCCGGAGGGCGAGCTGGCCCAGGTGGCCGACATCCTCTTCGACAACGCGATCAAGTACGCGGGCAGCGGCGCCCGCGTGGAGGCACGCTGCTTCACCGAGGGCGCGGACGCGGTGTGCGAGGTGCGGGACGACGGACCGGGCCTGGACACCGGCGAACTCCCCCGCGCGGGCACCCGTTTCTGGCGCTCGGAACGGCACCGCGAGGTACGCGGCAGCGGCCTCGGCCTGGCGATCGCCGAGCGCCTGGTGGCCGGTCACGCCGGACACGTGGAGTTCACGGCGGCCGAACCGCACGGTCTGCGCGTCCGGGTCGTGCTCCCGAAGGGACCCACGGCATGACCGGCCCCGCCCGCCCCCCGGCCCGGCGCACCGTCCTGCGCGTCGGCCTCGGCGCGGCCGGCGCCGGCCTGCTCGCAGGTTCCGCGGCGGCGGACGCGCGGCGCGCGGACAGCGGCCCGGAGGGGGTGCTGAGGATCGCGACCGGCGAGACCGACGGGTTCTACGCGGCCTTCGGCCGACTGCTCGCGGCCCAGGTCACGGCCGCCTACCCCCGGCTGTCCTGCGAGGTGGTCAACAGCGAGGGCAGCGTGGCCAACGTACGCCTGCTCCGGGCCCGCCGGGCCGACGTGGCCCTGGCCCTGTCGGACATCGCGTGGGCGGCGTACGGCGGCACCGCGCCGTTCGGCCGCCGCGTCCCGCTGCGCGCGATCGGCAGGGTCTACGAGAACTACGTCCAGCTGGCCGTGCGCGCCGAGGCGCCCCTCCACAGCGTGTCCGACCTGGCGGGCCGCACCGTCTCGCTGGGGGCGCCCGCGTCCGGCGGTGCCGTGCTCGGCGACCGTCTGCTGCGGGCCGCGGGCCTGACCCCCGGCACGGACGTACAGGTCCGGCATCTGCTGATGCCCGAGGCGGCCCGTGCGATGCGGGCCGGCGCGATCGACGCCCTGCTGGTCGCGGGGGGTGTGCCGCTCCCCGTGCTGTCCGGGCTCGACACCCGCCCGGGCATCCGTCTGCTGCCCCTGTCCGGCCTGCTGCCGCGGCTGCGCGCCGGCCTCGGCCCGGAAGGGTCGGGTCTGGAGGCGGTGACGGTGCCGGCCGGGGCGTACCGGGGGACCCCCGAGGTCCGCACCATCGGCGTCGCCAACCTGCTGCTGTGCCGCCCCGGCCTCCCCGACCCCGTCGCCGCCGCCCTCACCCGCGTCCTGGTCCGCCGGGCCACCCGCCTCGTCCCCGCCCCGGCCCTCGGCACCCAGTTCCTCGACGCCCGCAGCCTGATCTCCACCGGCGCCGTCCCCCTGCATCCAGGGGCGGTCGCCGCCTATCGCGAACTGCACGGTTAGCGACGCTAGGATCATGGTCATGGCCCTGACCATGAACGACGTCGACCGGTTCGAGGCAGCCAGGCCCCGCCTGGAGGCCATCGCCTACCGTCTCCTGGGTTCCGCGAGCGAGGCCGAAGACGCCGTGCAGGAGACCTTCCTGCGCTGGCAGGCCACCGACGTCGACCGCATCGAGGTCCCCGAGGCCTGGCTGACGAAGGTGCTCACCAACCTGTGCCTCAACCAGCTCACCTCGGCCCGCGCGCGCCGCGAGACCTACGTGGGCCAGTGGCTGCCCGAGCCGGTGCTCGCCGGGGATCCGATGCTGGGCCCGGCCGACACCGCCGAACAGCGCGAATCGGTCTCGTACGCGGTCCTCGCCCTGCTGGAGCGCCTCTCCCCCAACGAGCGGGCGGTGTACGTCCTGCGGGAGGCGTTCGACTACCCGCACCGGGAGATCGCCGAGATCCTCGACATCACCGAGGCCGCCAGTCAGCAGATCCTCCACCGCGCCAAGAAGCACGTCGCGGAGGGCAAGGCCCGCACCGAGGTCGACGAGGCCGCCGCCCGGCGGATCGTCGACGAGTTCCTCGCGGCCGCCACCAGCGGCCGGACCGAGCCGCTCGTGCGGCTGCTCACCCAGGACGCCATCGCGGTCGGCGACGGCGGCGGGAAGGTCCCGGCCCGCGCCAGGGCGTTCGAGGGTGCCCTCGCGGTCGCGAAGTTCATGCGGGGCCTGTTCAAGCCCGGCAAGGCCAAGCGCGACCTGGTCGGCGGCTCGCCCGACGTCTACGCCACGACCGCCAACGGCGACCCCGCCCTCGTCGTGGTCCTCGACGGCCGGGTCATCGGCGTCATGTGCCTGGAGATCACCCCCGAGGGCATCGCCGCGTTTCGCAACCAGGTCAACCCCGACAAGCTCGAACGCGCGACCAGGCGGTGGGCGGCCTCCGACCACGGCGATCCCCTGCTCACGGTCTTCTGACCCCGCCGACCATGATGTGACGTGCTTCACACCGCCTTCCTGTCAGGAAACGGCGGGCTGCCCGGTTCAGGGGGCGAGTCCCGCTCAAGACAGGAGTCCGGAAATGCAGCACCGCATCGTCGTCCTCGGAGCCGGCTACGCCGGAGCCATCGCCGCCGGCCGCCTCGCCAGGCGGCTGCACCGTGAAGACGTCGCCATCACCCTCGTCAACGCCGAGCCCGACTTCGTCGAACGGGTCCGGATGCACCAGCTCGCGACCGGCCAGGACCTCCGTCCCCGGCCCCTCGGCGAGATGTTCGCGGGCACCGGCGTCGCACTGAAGATCGCGAAGGTCACCGGTGTCGACGTCGACCGCAAGGCCGTCGCCGTCGTCGACGCGAACGGCCCCGGCGAGCCGGAGGCCGAGGAGCTGGAGTACGACACCCTCGTGTACGCCCTCGGCAGCGGCTGGAACGACCAGGGCGTCCCCGGCGCCGCCGAGCACGCCCACCAGATCGCCGGCCGGCCCGGCGCACTGCGGCTGCGCGAGCGCCTGGCCCGCCTGGACGCCGGAGAGTCCGTGGTCGTGGTCGGCGGCGGACTCACGGGCCTGGAGGCCGCGACCGAGATCGCCGAGGCCCGCCCGGACCTCGACGTCGCCCTCGCCGCCCGCGGCGAGCTCGGCGACTGGCTCTCCCCCAAGGGCCGCCGGCACCTGCGGAAGGTCTTCGACAAGCTCGGCATCACCGTCCACGAGCACGCCCTGGTGACCGGTGTCGAGGCCGACCGGGTCAGCACCGCCGGCGGCGAGACGATCCCGGCCGCGGTCACCGTGTGGACCACCGGCTTCGCCGTCCACCCGATCGCGCAGGCCACCACCCTGGACGTCACCGACACCGGCCGGATCGTGGTCGACGGGACCATGCGCTCGGTCTCGCACCCGGACGTGTACGCCGTCGGCGACGCGGCCCTGGCCATGGGCCCGGGCGACAAGCCGCTGCGGATGTCGTGCGCCTCCGGCACGCCCATGGCGTGGCAGGCCGCCGACGCCATCGCGGCCCGCCTGACCGGCGGGAAGCTCCCGAACGCGCCGCTGCGCTACTTCAACCAGTGCATCTCGCTGGGCCGCGGGGAAGGCCTGATCCAGTACGTCACCGCCGACGACCGCTCCGTCCGGGCGGCCCTGACGGGCCGGCTCGCCGCCGTCTACAAGGAACTGGTCTGCAAGGGCGCGGTCTGGGGCGTCGCCCACCCGATGCTCGGCCTGCCGGCCCGCCGCCGTCACGTCGTACGGCAGCCGGCCCGGACGGGCTCGCCGGTCAGGACGGCAGCCTGACGCGCACGGCGACGACCCGACGGGCGTCAGGCCATGGCGGACTCGGCCACGACCATGTCGAAGGGCTCGATGCCGACTTGGCGCGCAGTGCGTCCGTGCGCTCGGGCCCTGCGGCAACAAGATCAAGGCGGCCACGGGCTGACGAGGCGGTTTCCTCAGCCCCGCATCCCGAACAGGAAACGCGTCACCCGCGTCCTGCGCACCAACAGCTCGTACGCCGCGAGCGTCAGGGCGAGGGAGATCGTCACCAGCACCACGTACTCGACCGGAATCAGCGCCCGCCAGCCCACCACGAAGTAGGCGACGGCGACGACGATCGGCTGGTGGAGGACATACAGCGGAAGGACGGCGGCGGCGAGGTACCCGTACACGCGCTGACGCCTCGTCGGAGCAGTCGGAGTCGTCGGAGGCAGGGGCCCCTGTGGTGGCTGTCGGCGGGAGCGGTCGAGGAGGCCCGGGATGGCGACCACCAGGCACCAGCCGGCCGCCCCGAACAGGGCCCGGGAGACGACGGCCAGGGGGGTCGTCGCCGTGAAGGGGTCGTCGGCCGTGGTGAAGCCCGGGGCGGCGGCCATGAACAGGAGGGTGCCGAGACAGGCCGCGGAGCGTGCGTCACGACGCATGACGGTGCGGAAGCGAGGGTCGGTGGCGAGGGTGAATCCGGCGGCGAAGAAGAGGAGGTACGACCAGCGGTGCCAGCCCGCGTAGTCCTCCTCCATGCCGGCGAAGGCGCAGATCGCGGCGAAGGCGAGGGCCGGGAGCAGTACGACGCCGCGCCGGCGCAGGGTCACGGCCGCCACGCGGTCGGCGAGCCGGCGGAGGGGCTCGTGGGGCAGGAAGCGGTGGAGGGGTGCCAGCATCAGGGAGAACGTCAGCAGCAGTACGACGAACCAGAGATGACCGGTCTCGAAGTGCTCCCCCTGGACGAGGAAGGGCAGTTCGTCGAACTCCACGTGCACGTCGAAGAAGCGGGGCAGGAATTCGACGTACGACTCGTCGTAGTCGGGGTCGGACGAGCGCAGCCGCAGCCACTGCGGGAGGGGGTTCAACAGGAGGGTCGCGAGGAGCAGCGGGGTTCCCAGCCGAAGCAAGCGCTCTGCGGCGAAGGTGCCCGCGCCACGGCGCTGCAGCGAGTGCCGGGCACTCAGGCCGGAGATCAGGAACAGCAGGGGCATCGCCCAGACGACCCCGAACCCGGCGATGATCGTGATGACTTCGGTGGTCTCGGCGTTCCTGACGTAGAAGTCGCCCTCGGTCGCGAACACCAGCGCCGAGTGGAAGAAGACCAGCCCGATGACCACCACCATCCGCATCACGTCCAGCTCCGGACGCCGCCCCTCCGGTAACCCCGCCTGCGGTGACTCCGTACGCGTCGCCATGCCGCGCCCTCCCCCGACTCGCGTGCGTTCCCACAGTGTTGGGCGGTCGGCCGTCGAGGGCCATACCCGCGGCGGAAGACTTGCTGCGACTCTGCGCGCGCATCCGTCCTGGCTCCTCACACTGCGGTCAACCGTTCGACGGCATCCCAGAGTTCGCCTTCGCGCCGTGGGTCGTAGGACTCCTCGGACGAGCGGTCCACACGGTTGCGGTCGACGTAGGAGCCGGTCGGCGCCCCGGTCGTGCCCAGGACGACGTCGGCGAGGCAGCGGCCCGCGGCGTTGCGGCCGGTGGCGAACGGGGTGAGGGCCATCAGCGGCAGGATGCGCCGCATGGCGAAGCGGGAGACGGGGTCGGCGTTGCGGGCGAGGCCGGTGCCGGGGACGAAGCCCGGGTTGTAGGCGACGGCGTCGATCCCGGCGGGCAGGCGGCGTGCGTACTCGTGCACGAGGTAGATGGCGGCCAGTTTGCTCGTCGAGTAGGCGGTGCGCCCGGCGGTCGTGGTGTCCGCCCTGGGGAAGGCGCCCGCGCGGGCGAGGACGTCCGGGGACTTCCAGGCCGGGCCGGGCACCATGCCCAGGTTGTGCCTGAAGTCGCCGAAGTGCGTGTCGCTGGCGGTGATCACGATCCGGGCGGGAGCGGCGAAGCGGTCCTGGAGCAGGCGGACGAACAAGTGGTGGGCGAGCACGTTGACCGTGAAGGTGGACTCGAATCCCTCCGGTCCTTCGGTGAGCGCGTTCGTGTACTGGATGCCCGCGTTGCCCACGAAGCCGCGCAGCGGCGGAAGGTCACCGTGGTCGAGCCGGCCGCGGATCTCGGTGGCGGCCGAGCGGACACTGCCCAGCGAGCCGAGGTCCGCCGAGACGTGCGAGACGGCGTGCCCGCCCGTGGCGAGTTCCGCGGCGAGCTGTGTACCGGAGGTTCCACGGGCGACCACCAAGAGGTGCGTATCCGGCGACCTTCGCAGGATGTGCCCGGCGGCGACGCGGCCGATCCCGCGGCTCGCGCCCGTCATCACGATGGTGTGCTTCACAGGGAGGCTCCTTCTCCGGTCAGCCGTGGGCGCCCCGGCTCGGGCACCTCGCTCCACGCTCGCCGGGTGCGCCGCCGCCGACCAGTGCCGTCCCCGTCACTAGGACTGGCAGTACCCAGGCTGTTGCCGGCGCCGCGCGGCGAGAATGACCCCCATGGCTTCCTCCCGCTCCGGCTTCGCCGAACTCCTGCGCGCCTGGCGCGACCGTCTCTCCCCGGCCGACGCCGGCTTCACCGTGACGGACGGCCGCCGTGCCCCCGGGCTGCGCCGCGAGGAACTGGCGCAGCTGGCCGGGCTGTCCGTCGACTACGTCCTGCGCCTGGAACAGTCACGCGCGAAGAACCCCTCGGCCCAGGTCGTCGGCGCTCTCGCCCGGGCCCTGCAGCTCTCCCGTGCCGAGCGCGACCAGCTGTACCGCAGCGCCGGGCTGCTGCCGCCGCGGGACGGGACGGTCAGCACCCATGTGCCGGCGGGCATCCAGCGGCTGGCCGCGCGCCTCGGCGACGTCCCGATCGGCGTGTTCAGCGCCGACTGGACCTTGGTGTGGTGGAACACGATGTGGAGCGCCCTGCACGGTGACCCCGCCCTCCTCCCGGCCGTCGAACGCAACCTCGCCCGTGCCCTCTTCGGCAACGGTGCCGCTCACGCCTCGATGCTCCCCGTCCGGTCCGAGCGTGGACCGGACGCCCTGGCGGCGTCGATCGTCGTCGACCTCAAGGACGCCGTCTCCCGCTATCCCGCGGACGGCCGGCTCGATCGTCTCGTGCGGGAACTGCGGGAGACGTCCGACGCCTTCGCCCGTCTCTGGACCACGCAGCCGGCCGCCGCCCAGCACACGACCGACCGCAAGACCATCCTCCATCCGGAGATCGGCGACATCCTGCTCGACTGCGATGTCCTCGTCGTCCCCGGCGCGGACCTGCGCATGGTCACCTACACGGCTGCGGCCGGAAGCAGCGGCGCGGGGAAACTGGACCTTCTCCGCGTCACACACGTCGCGAAACCGGCGTGACCGATGAGGTTCGCGAGTCCGCAGAGAGAAGCCGGTGCCGGCGTCGGCCGGGGGGTCAGTTCGCCGGGGCCGGGCCGGGCGGCAGGTGGACCGTCATGATCAGGTGACAGGCTTCGGTGCCCGAGCCGCGGTAGGTGTGCGGGGTGTCGCCGTCGAACGTGGCGGTCTGGCCCGCCTCGACGGGGTGCTCGGTGCCGTCGACGACCAGGGTCATCCGGCCGGAGGTGACGCTGACGGTTTCCACGACGCCGCCCTGGTGGGGGTGGCTCGGGTACTCCTCGCCCGGTTCGAGCCGCCAGCGCCAGATCTCGACCGGCGTCGGCCCCGACGTCGTCAGCATCAGCCGGGCCTCGCTGCCCCGCTCTCCGGTCCACAGGGGTGCCACGGCCTCGGCGGACACGACCCGGACCCGGCCTTCGGGCGATCCCTGCATCAGGGCCGAGACCGAGATGCCGAGGGTGTCGGCCAGCCGGACCAGCGTGGCCAGGTTGGGGTTGCCCTGCGCTTTCTCCAGACCCACCAGGGCGCCCTTGCTGACCTGGGCGCGCCGGCTCAGTTCCTCCAGGGTGAGGCCCGCGCGGATGCGGGCCGCCCGGACGTTGTGCGCGACCGTCCGCAGGGCTGCGGCTGTCTCGGCCACCTGATCACCATCCTTGCCGGCTGGAACATTCGACTGCACCGGACGGTCGTTTGGTTGACACCGGGCGGTCGTTCCGTTGTACGGTCTGGTCGTTCCACTGAATGGTAAGGGATGTGCTGTGATCGCTCTGCTGCTGGCCCTGGGCAGCTCGCTCGCCTACGGATGCGCCGATTTCCTCGGCGGCCTCGGCGCCCGCAAGGCCCATGTGCTGCGCACCGTCATGATCGCGGCCCCGGCGAGCCTCGCGGTCGAGCTGGTGCTGTGGCCGGTGCTCGGAGCCTCCTTCAGCGCCGGCGCCCTCGGCTGGGGTGCCGCCTCCGGGGTCGCCTCCGCCGCCGCGTTCGCCCTGCTGTACCGCACGCTGGCGATCGGTCCGATGAACGTGCTGTCGCCCGTGACGGCCCTGGTGTCCGCCGCACTGCCCGTCGGTGTGGGCCTGGTGCAGGGCGAGCACCTGGCCGCCGCGGGGCTGGTGGCTCTGCCGCTCGCGCTGGTGGCGGTCGTGCTGGTCAGCGCCGGGCACGGCGCGGGCTCGGCGCGTCCGTCCCGCACTGCGCTGCTGCCGGCCTTCGGCGCGGGCGCCGCCATCGCCCTCCAGCTGGTGTGCCTGCACCAGGCGCCGTCCGACAGCGGGGTCGCCCCGCTGGTCATCGGCCGGGCGGTTTCCTCGGCCGTCACCCTGGCCGCGGCGGGGCTGATGTACCGCAGGCTGGGCACCGAGCGGCCCGCGTACGCCCTGTCGGCCGCCGCGGGTGCGCTGGACTCCGTGGCGAACCTGTTGTTCCTGCTGGCCGCCCGCAGTGGGGACCTCGCCGTCGTCGCCGTGATCACCGCCCTCTACCCGGCCGGTACGGTGCTGCTCGCCCGCGGCGTGCTCGCCGAACGCATCCACCGCGGCCAGCTCGTCGGCCTGGGCACCGCCGCCGTCGCGGTCAGCCTCCTGGCCCTGACCTGAGCAGCCCCGCCTCTGAGCAACCCCGCCCCTGAGCCCCGAGTCGAGAAACGGAAACCCGCCGTGCCCGCCTTCCACCTCACCCCCGCCGTGGCGGAGGCCTTCCCCGACACCCTCATCGCCCTGGTCACCGCCACCGGCCTGCGCGGCCGTGAACCCTGGCCGCACACCGCCACCGCCCTGGAGGAACTGGAGCAGCGGCTCTCCGACGACACCTGGCGGCCCGCCGACGAGACGGACCCGCGTATCGAGGCCTGGCACACCGCCTACCGCTCCTTCGGCACCAACCCGCGCCGTATCCGCCCCAGCGTCGACGCGCTCGGCCGCCGCCTCGCCAAGAAGGGAACGCTGCCGCGCATCAACCCGGCGGTCGACTCCTACAACGCCGTCTCCGTCCGGCACGGCCTGCCCGCCGGCGCCTTCGACCTGTCCCGGGTCGCCGGGGACGTCGCCATCCGTTACGCGGACGGCACCGAGTCCTTCACCCCGCTGGGCGAACCCGACACCGTCGAGCACCCCAAGTCCGGCGAGATCATCTACGCGGACGCCACCGGCGTCCTGACGCGCCACTGGAACCACCGCGACGCCCACCGCACCCGCGTCACCGAGGACTCCACGCACGTCGCCTTCGTCCTGGAAACCCTCCACGCCCCGCGCGACGGCGGTCTCCTCAAGGCCGCGGCGGAGGAGTTGCAGGGCCTGCTCGCCCCGCATGCCGCCCGGACCGCCGTGCACCACCTCAGCCCGGCCGGCCCCGAGGCCACCGCCTGAGCGCGAAAGGCTGCCCATGTACCTCCCCAAGCACTTCGTCCCCGACGAGGCCGCGGTCCGTGAACTGCTGGCCCACCAGGGCGCGTCCGACCTGATCACCATGACCCCCGAGGGCCTCGTGGCCACCCTGTTGCCGTTCGAGTACGACCCGGAGGCCGGCGAACACGGCGCTCTCATCGGCCACATGGCGCGCGGCAACGACCAGTGGCGCCGGCCGGTGCAGGGCGAGGCCATGGTGATCGTCCGCGGACCCGAGGCGTACGTGACGCCCTCCTGGTACCCGGCCAAGGAGGAGCACCACCGGGTGGTGCCGACCTGGAACTACATCACCGCCCATGTGTACGGGCAGTTGGTCGTGCACGACGACCCGGCCTGGATCGAGGGCCACATACGCCGCCTGACCGACCGGCACGAGGCCGGGCGCGCCGAACCCTGGTCCGTCGACCAGGCCCCGGCGAAGTTCGTCGAGCGGCAACTGCGCGCCATCGTCGGCGTCGAGGTGGTCATCAGCCGGGTCGAGGCCAAGTTCAAGCTCAGCCAGAACCAGCCGCAGGGCACCATCGAGGGCGTCGCCGCGGGCCTCGAAGCACGCGGCCGGGCCGACGACGCCGCGGTCGCGGCAGCCGTACGCGCCCACGACCCGCATGCCGCCCGGGCCGGTCGCCGGGAGCACTGAAGCGACGCGGGCTCCTCAGTCGGCGTCCGTGCCCGAGAGTCTCCCGGTGACGAGGCCGAGGGCGTGGGCGAGTTGTTCGCGGTGATCGTTCAGCACCTCGGGGGTGATGCCCCGGCCGGCCGTCTCCCGGGCGAACTCGTCGGCCGCGACCTTGAGCACGGCGTTCATGGCGGCGGCCTGCACACGCACCTCGAACGCCTCGGGCGGCATGCCCATGCGTGCGGCGAGCACCTCGGTGAACGTCTCCTCCGCGCGCTCCCGGAGCACGAGGTAGGCGGCCCGCAGCGCGGGTTCGTCATGGGTCATCCGGATCACGGCGAGAACCGCCTCGACGTCCTCACCGGACGACGAGCCGAGGACGGGCTGGTAGGCCGCGCGCAGGTGCTCGATCAGGCCGGATCCGGGCGGCCAGGCGTGCAGGACCGTCCGGAACGCGTCGAGCATCTTCGTGAGCAGCGGCTCGACGCAGCTCTCCTTGGTGGGGAAGTAGCGCCACAGCGTGCGCTCGGAGACTCCGGCGGCCCGCGCGATCTGCTCGCCGGAGGTGGCGGCCACGCCCTGCGCGGCGAACAGCCGGACCGCGTGGCGGGAGATGCCGAGGCGTTGCCGCCCGCGCTGCTCCTCGCTCACCGGCGGCCGGCCCCGGCGGGATGTACGACCGCTGTCCACCATGACGTCCTCCATCAGGCGATCTAAACACGCGCGCGACAGGGGAGACGACTGGCCGAAACTTTAATGACAGTTACTGCCAATAAACTGCTACGGTCGGGACGGCTCGAAGATCGCATGCGGAGATCACAGGAGGAGCGCCATGAGCGTTACCGCCGAGCGTCAGCAACTGCCCTTCCCGAGGCCGAACGTTCTCGACCTCGCGCCTCTCTACGACGTACTGCGCCGCGAGGCGCCGGTCACGCCGGTCACCACACCGGCCGGTGACCCCGCCTGGCTGGTCACCCGCTTCGAGGAGGTGCGCGACCTGCTCGGCGACAAGCGACTCGGCCGCTCCCACCCCGAGCCCGAGCGGGCGTCCCGACTGACGTCCGCCGCCGTCCTGGACGGCCCCACGGGCAACTACGACACCGAGGAGGCCGACCACACGCGGATGCGCCGGCTGCTGACCCCGGCGTTCTCGGCCAAGCGGATGCGGATGCTCACCGACCACGTCCAGCACCTGGTCGACACGTGCGTCGACCGGCTGATCACCGAGCACGCCGCCGCCCCCGGCCGGGTCGTCGACCTGCATGCCGGGCTGGCCTTCCCGCTGCCGGTCGCGGTCATCTGCCGGCTGCTCGGGGTGCCGGAGAGCGACCGTGAGCTCTTCGCATCGCTGTCGGAGCGCATGGCCGACTACGCCATCGGCGACGAAGCCCACCGGGCGCGGGACGAGTTCAACGCGTACATGGCAAAACTCGCCGAGACCAAGCGCGCGCAGCCGGGCGAGGACGTGATCTCCGACCTCGTCCGCGCGCAGAGCACCGACGCGGACTACGACTACGCCGACATGATCCAGCTCTGCGTCGGGCTGCTGTTCGCCGGCCACGAGACCACCGTCAACCGCATCGGCCTGGGCATCCTCTTCCTGCTCACGCGTCTCGACCAGTGGCGGGCGCTGACCGCCGACCCCGACGGCAGGGTCAACGCCACCGTCGAGGAGATCATGCGCCTGGGCGCGCCCGGTGACCTCGGACTGCTGCGGTACGCGCACACCGACGTCGACGTCGCCGGTGTCACCATCCGGCGCGGCGACGCCGTGGTCCTGTCGGTCAACGCCGCCAACCGCGACGCCTCCGTCTACACGGACGCCGAGACCTTCGCCCCCGACCGCCCCGAGCGCACCCACCTCGGTTTCGGCCACGGCGTGCACTTCTGCATCGGCGCGAGCCTGGCCCGGGTGGAGTTGCGCATCGTGTTCGCCACGCTGGCCCGCCGGCTGCCCGGGCTGCGGCTCGCCAAGGAGCTGGACGAACTGGAGGTGCGCACCACCCTCACCGGTGGCGTCACGGAGCTGCCCGTGACGTGGTGAATGCCCCGGGTGACCTGGTGTCAGTGCGACTCACGGGTCACCTCGGAGCCGCTGGAGCCGACGAGGAAGTCGAGGTCGGCTCCGGTGTCGGCCTGCAGGACGTGGTCGATGTAGAGGCGTTCCCAGCCGCGCCGCGGAGCGGCGAAGCCGGTGACGGTGGCCTGGTCGGGGGTCCTGCGGGCGAGTTCGGCCTCCGGCACGTCGACGTCGATACGGCGGGCCTCGACGTCGAGGGTGATGAAGTCCCCGGTCCGTACGAGGGCGAGGGGGCCGCCGGCCGCTGCCTCGGGGGCCACGTGCAGGACGACCGTGCCGTACGCGGTGCCGCTCATCCGGCCGTCGCAGACCCGGACCATGTCCCGCACGCCCTGTTCCAGCAGCTTCTTGGGCAACGGCATGTTGGCGACCTCGGGCATGCCCGGATAGCCCTTGGGGCCGCAGCCGCGCAGCACCAGGACGGAGTCGGCGTCGACGTCGAGACCGGGGTCGTCGATCCGGGCGCGGAAGTCCTCGATGCTGTCGAAGACGACGGCCCGGCCCCGGTGCCGGAGCAGGTGCGGTGAGGCGGCGGCCGGTTTGACGAGCGCGCCGTCGGGGGCGAGGTTGCCGCGCAGGACCGCGATGCCGCCCTCGGCGACCAGCGGCCGGCCGCGGGTGCGGATGACCTCGCCGTCCCAGATCGCGGCGTCGTCGAGGCAGGCGACGAGCGGCCTGCCGGTGACGGTCAGCGCGTCGGGGTCGAGCAAGTCGCGCACCTCGCGCAGGACGGCGAGCAGACCCCCGGCACGGTGGAAGTCCTCCATGAGGAAGCGGCCGGCCGGCTGGAGGTCCACCAGGACCGGCACCCGGGAGCCGATGCGGTCGAAGTCGTCGAGCGACAGGTCGATGCCCAGCCGGCCCGCGACGGCCAGGAGATGGACGACGGCGTTGGTCGAGCCGCCGATGGCGGCCAGCGCGACGATCGCGTTGTGGAAGGACGCCTCGGTCAGGAACGTCGCGGGCCGCCGTCCGGCGCCCACCATGTCCACCGCCAGCCGGCCGGTGTGGTGCGCGGCCTCCAGCAGCCGGCTGTCGGGGGCGGGGGTTCCGGCCGTGCCGGGCAGGACCGTGCCCAGCGCCTCCGCCACCAGCGCCATCGTCGAGGCCGTGCCCATGGTGTTGCAGTGGCCGCGGCTGCGGATCATCGCCGACTCGGAGCGGGTGAACTCCTCCTGGGAGAGCGTGCCCGCGCGGACCTCCTCCGACAGACGCCACACCCCGGTGCCGCAGCCCAGCAGACCGCCGCGGAAGGTGCCGTTGAGCATGGGACCGCCGGGGACCACCACCGCGGGCAGGTCCACCGAGGCGGCGGCCATGAGCAGCGAGGGGATCGTCTTGTCGCAGCCGCCGAGCAGGACGACGCCGTCGACGGGGTTGGCCCGCAGCATCTCCTCCGTGGCCATCGCGGCCATGTTCCGCCACAGCATGGCGGTGGGCCGCACCTGGGTCTCGCCCAGTGACACCACGGGCAGGTCCAGCGGGATGCCGCCCGCCTCGTACACGCCGTTGCGCACCGAGGCCGCGACCTCGTCGAGATGCGCGTTGCACGGAGTCAGGTCCGAGGCGGTGTTGGCGATGGCGATCTGCGGCCGGCCGGTGAACGCGTCGCCGGGCACGCCGCGCCGCATCCATGCCCGGTGGATGTAGGCGTTGCGGTCCTGTCCCTCGTACCACTGCGCGCTGCGGAGTCTCTCCATGGAGCCCTTCCAATGGACGGTACAGCGGTCTGGATTCCGGAACGTCATGAAGCATAGGCAGACGGTCGACCGAGCGACACGCCCACCGTGCGCCGCCCTGTGATGCGCGCGTTCGTCCTGACCGGGCCCGGCGCGTACGAGGTCCAGGAGCTCCCGGCGCCGGTGGCCGGTCCCGGTGAGGTCGTCGTCGACGTCGAGCGGGTCGGGGTGTGCGGCACGGACGCGGAGTTCTTCACCGGCGCGATGGCCTACCTCCACCAAGGCCACTCCGCCTACCCGATGCGGCCGGGCCATGAGTGGGCCGGGCGGGTGGCGGCGGTCGGTGACGGTGTCGATGCCGACTGGCTCGGCCGCCGTGTCATGGGCGACACCATGCTCGGCTGCGGCTCCTGCCGCCGCTGCCGACGCGGCCGTCGGCATGTGTGCGAGCGGCGGCGGGAGGTCGGCATACGCGGGGGCCTGCCCGGCGCGCTGGCGGAGCAACTCGCCGTACCCGCCTCTTCGTTGCACGCCCTGCCCGACTCCGTCGACGCCGTGCTCGGCGCGCTCGTCGAGCCCGGCGGCAATGCCTTGCGCGCCGCTCGGGCCGCCGCGCCGGGGCCCGGGGACCGCGCCCTGGTCCTGGGCCCGGGGACGATCGGGCTGCTGGTGGCGATGTTCCTGCGCGCGTCCGGTGCCGAGGTGCACCTCCTGGGCACGACCGAGAGCTCCCTCGGCTTCGCCCGCTCCCTGGGCTTCGCGCACGTGTGGACGCGGGACTCCGTGCCGGACGTGCCGTTCGACGCGGTGGTCGACGCCTCGAACGCCGCCTCGCTGCCGGATCTGGCCCTGGAACTCGTCGAGCCCGGGGGCCGTCTCGTGTACATCGGGCTGGCCGGCGAGCCCAGCAAGGTCGACACCCGCACGCTCGTCCTCAAGGACGTGACCGCGACCGGTGTCCTGTCCGCCTCCCCCGGCCTCGACGCCACCATCCGGGCGTACGCCGACGGATCGGTCGATCCCAGGCCGCTGGTCGCCGCCACCGTGGGACTCGACGACGTGGGCCCCGTCCTCGCCGGCGAGCGCCCGGCCGGCTCCGGGCCCGGCCCCAAGATCCATGTCGAACCCTGAGGGTCGGGCGTCGAGTCACCGTCCGGCGCCTGGTGCCCTGGGGACAGGTGTGCGCAGGGCCAGGAGGGCGACGTCGTCCTCGTTGTCGGCGGGGCGGACGCGGCGCAGCAGGTGGTCGGTGAAGGAGGAGAGGGGCCGGTGGGCGAGGGCGGCGGCGTGCCGGCACAGCCGGTCCAGGCCCTCGTCGAGGCTGTGGCCGGGCGCTTCGATCAGACCGTCGGTGTACAGCACGAGGGTGGATCCGGGCGCGAGCAGGGTCGTGGCGTCGGGGCGCGGGGTGCCGCCGCCGGTGCCCAGGACGATGCCGTGGCCGTCGGTGAGGTAGCGCGCCAGGCCGTCGCGGCTGATCAGCAGGGGCGGCGGGTGGCCCGCGTTGGTCCAGGACAGCTGCCACTGGCCGTCGTCGGCCGCTTCGATGCGGGCGAAGATCATCGTGGCCATGTCGACGTCCGTGATGTGCTGGAGCGCTTCGTCGAGCCGGGTGACGATCCGGCTGGGCGGTTCGTGCTGGGACCAGGCGTAGGCGCGGAGCATGTTGCGCACCTGGGCCATGCCGGCCGCCGCATCCAGGTCGTGCCCGACGACGTCCCCGACCGCCAGGGCCGTGGATCCGTCGGACAGGGGGAAGGCGTCGTACCAGTCGCCGCCGACCTGTGAGGCGTCGGGGGCGGGCAGGTAGCGGACGGTCATCTGCAGCCCCGGGACGCCCGGCATCTGGGGCAGCAGATGGTTCTGCATGGTCTCGGCGACCTTGCGCTGGCGCTGGTACAGGCGGGCGTTGTCCAGGGCGAGGCCGGCCCGGCGTGCGATGTCCTCGACCAGCGGGAGATCGGCGGGGGTGAAGGCGACCGGGTCCTCGGCACGGCCGAGCGTCAGGGCCCCCAGCACCGCGCGGGTGCTGCGGATGGGCACGATGGCCGCCGAGTGCATCCCCGTGGCGTCGAACAGCCGGCGCTGCTCGACCGCGATGCCGGAGTCCGGTTCGCGTTGGTAGGTGCCGGGCCCGGCCACCGTGGAGGCCACGCCGCGCAGGGCTCTGGACAGCGGCATCTGGGACACCTCCGGGACGGGCGGCATCGGGCCCTGAAGGTCGTCGCGGCGTACCAGAGCGCCGCCTTCGGCGTGGACGACGGCGGTCCGCCAGACTTCGTCGTGCTCGGTGATGAGATCGACGATCACCCAGTCCGCCAGCCGGGGCACGACCAGGCTCACCAGGCGTTCCAGCGCCTCGTCGTCGTCGAGCGTGGAGGTCAGCCGCGTGGTGGCGTCGGCCAGCAGGGCAAGTCGTTCCAGCTCCCGCAGCGGCCCGGCCGTCGGCTCCGGCCGCTTGCCGGTTTCCGGGGTGTGCTCGACGGTGTGGAAGAGCACGAGCGTGCCGACTCCGGCATCCCCGATGTCGTACGGGGTGAGCAGCCAGGCGATGGGCAGCAGGGAGCCGTCTGCGCGTGCGAAGTAGTCCTCCTCGCCCTGGGCGGTCCGCCCGGCGTGGAAGGCCTGCCGCATTGCGCACCGCGACGTGGGCAGCGGTTGCCCGTGGGCGTCCCGGTGCAGCAGGTCGTGCGCGTCGTGCCCGAGCAGGTCCTCGGCGGTACGGGCGAGCAGGTCCCGGGCGCGGGTGTTGACCGCGAGGATGCGGCCCTCCTCGTCCACGACGTAGGCGCCGGTTCCGAGGGCCTCCAGGCCTCGGGTCAGCGAGGTGTCGAGCACGGCCACAGACTGCTGCGCGGCAGTCTCCGTACGGTCCGGCCCTGCCATGTCGTCGCCTCCTTGCTGATCGGCCGCCCCTGCCGGCTGTCGGCCCGTCCCCCGCGGGATGCCGTCCGGCGTTCCCCGTGTGCCCCGTGGCGGCGAAACCAGCCCCGTGTGGCTCTGCCGATCCGGGCAGCCGCACAACGCCCGGCGGTTGCCCGGGTATGTGTGGTCCACACCCGGGTAAACGCAGGGCGACAGACCAGCCCGACAGGGGCGAACACAACGAAAGAGCCTCCGTATGGTCCACCCGCTTGGGAAGCAGGCGGCAGATCGGCCGGGCGCGGACGAGCACG
The DNA here is from genome assembly GCF_030816955.1 of Streptomyces africanus. Classification (NCBI taxonomy): domain Bacteria; kingdom Bacillati; phylum Actinomycetota; class Actinomycetes; order Kitasatosporales; family Streptomycetaceae; genus Streptomyces; species Streptomyces africanus. The sequence goes on from NZ_JAUSYP010000001.1 coordinate 1,027,026, forward strand.
CCACGCTGCGCTTCGGCGCGGCCTGGGCGGACGGCGCGGCAAGCGCCGTCGACGCACGTCTGGCGCTGCGCGCCTTCCTCGCCCACGGCCCGCACACCGTTCTCGCCCCGATTCCGGCCTCTCTGGCCATGGATGCCGAACTCGTCGTCAGCGAACTGATCACCAACGCGATCCGGCATGCTCCCGGGCCCTGCGAGCTGATCCTGCGGCTGTTCCGGGGAAGGCTGGCCATCACCGTGCGGGACACCTCGGCGGAGCAGCCCTCGGTGCAGAAGGACGACCGGTTCCGCGTCGGAGGCCATGGACTACGGCTCGTGCACACGGTCAGCGACCGGGTCGCCGTGGCACCCCGCCTCAGGGGAAAGCAGATCACCGCCTACCTGCGGCTGGCCCCGAACGACCAGGTGAGTGCTGGCGCCGGGAAGGCGGTGCTGGCCGCCGGCTGAGCCCGGTCCCCGTACTCGGCCGGCGCGCCGCGGGAATCAGTTCTGCCGGGCGTGTATCGGGCTGTTGGCCACATCCTCCGGGCACGTCCCGTGCTGCTGCCGCGTCCGCCGGTCGCGCCTGAAGTCGGATGTCGCCAGGGCCAGGGACGCCAGCATGCCGAGGAGGGCGGCACCCAGCGCGGTGGCGAGGGCGCCGCGGTAGTCGTCGCCGCTGCCGAGCACCACGTAGAAGAGACCCGGCAGGGCGGCGGTGCCCACCGCTGCGCCGAGCCGCTGCCCGGTCTGGAGGGCGCCGCCCGCCGCGCCCGCCATCCGCACGGGCACCTCGCGCAGCGTCATGGTGATGTTCGGTGAGATCACGCAGCCGCTGCCGACACCGCCGAGGAACAGCACCGGGGCGGCGACCCAGGGCGCGATGTCCAGGGGCGCGAAGCGGAGCAGCAGCGCGGTGCCGCCGAGGCCGGCGATCACGGCCGTGAGGCCGCCCACGGTGAGCATGCGGCCGAGCCGGTCCACCAGCCGGCCGGCGACCGCGGCCCCGCAGGCCGAGCCGAGGGCGAAGGGCGTCACGGCGAGGCCGGACCGGAGCGGGGAGAAGCCCAGGCCGTCCTGGTAGAAGAGCGCGAAGACCAGCCAGACGCCGCTGAAGCCGATGAAGTAGAGCGTGCCGACGCCGGCGCCGACCGCGTAGCCGCGCACGGTGGTGAACAGGCGTGGATCGAGCAGCGGCTGGACGTCCCGTGCGACGAGGCGACGCTGCCACCGGGTGAAGCCGAAGAGGATCGCGGCACCGGCGGGGAACATCCACCACAGCCGACCGAGTCCGCCGGAGCCCGCCTGGACCAGCGGATACATCATCGCGAGGACGCCGAGGCCGAGGAGCAGGACGCCGGGCAGGTCCACGTGCTGCCGGCCGGAGCGCCGGGTGCGGGGCAGCAGACGGCGGCCGAGGAGGACGGCGAGGATCCCGATGGGCACGTTGACGTAGAAGATCCACCGCCAGCCCTGGTCGCCGGAGGCCAGGGCGAGGATCAGGCCGCCGGCGAGCGGGCCGACTGCGGACGAGATGCCGACGGTGGCGCCGAAGAAGCCGAAGGCACGGCCGCGTTCGCCGCCGCGGAACATCTGCTGGATGAGCGCGGAGTTCTGGGGCGCCATGAACCCGGCCGCCAGGCCCTGGGCGAGGCGGGCCACCACCAGCAGCGTGATGCCGGGGGCCGCCCCGCAGGCCACGCTGAAGAGCACGAAGCCGCTGAGGGCCAGCAGGAAGATGCGGCGCCGGCCCAGCGCGTCTCCGAGGCGGCCGGCGGTGACGAGCGCGAGAGCGAAGGCGAGGGCGTATCCGGACACCACCCACTGCACCTGCGCGGGAGAGGCGTCCAGGCCGCGCTGCACGGAGGGCAGGGCGACCACCACGATCGAGACGTCCAGCAGGCTCATGAAGCCGGCCACCAGGGTGACCCACAGGGCCCGCCACCGGCGCGGATCCGGCTCGTATCCGGCCTCCTGCGCGCCCTGGTTCCGGTCGCCCGCCGCTGACGCTGTCACCTGGGGCTCCTCTCACCGGGTGGGCACCGCGGCGAACCAAGTTCCCCCTCCGGGGCGCCGGACACACCGCAGCCGGCAGTCAGCGCGGGCCTCACCCAAAGCATCCGGACATCACTGCCGGTAGTCATCCGGGCGCCGTGCGAAGGGGTTCGTTTGAGCGCGCGAGATCTGTGCAGGCGTTGTGCTTGGGATAGACGACCGGCGAAAGGAACCACGTGATGGCGGCGCCCGACAACGACGAGTCGGTGGACCACGCAGCCGTGAGACGACACCGGGTGCTGTTCCGGGCGATCGAGAAACGACGCCATCCGAAGCTGCGCCGCAGCGACATCACCGTGACCGACGAGGCGGCGGTCAAGCGCGCCACGAAGGCGGCCGCCCTCGGCAACGCGATGGAGTGGTACGACTTCGGCATCTACAGCTATCTGGCCTCGACCATCGGGAAGGTGTTCTTCCCCTCGGGGAACGACACCGCCCAGTTGCTCAGCTCCTTCGCGACGTTCGCGGTGGCCTTCCTCGTGCGCCCGCTCGGCGGCATGGTGTTCGGGCCGCTCGGCGACAAGGTCGGCCGCAAGCGCATCCTCTCCCTCACCATGATCATGATGGCGGTGGGGACCTTCGCCATCGGCCTGGTCCCGTCGCACGCCGTCATCGGTCTGTGGGCCCCGGCTCTGCTGATCTTCTTCCGGCTGGTGCAGGGATTCTCGACCGGCGGGGAGTACGGGGGCGCCTCGACGTTCATCGCGGAGTACGCGCCCGACAAGCGGCGCGGCTTCTTCGGCAGCTTCCTGGAGCTGGGCACGCTCGCCGGGTATGTCGGGGCCTCCGGCCTCGTCGTCGTCCTCCAGATGCTCCTCAGCGCCGACCAGATGCTGGCGTGGGGCTGGCGCATCCCCTTCCTGGTCGCCGCCCCGCTCGGCTTCATCGGCCTCTACCTGCGGCTGAAGCTGGACGAGACGCCCGCCTTCCAGAAGCTGGAGGGCGGCCAGGTCAAGGCGAGCGAGGCCGCCGATTCCGTGGAGACCTCGGCCGCCGCAGACCTCGGCAAGATCTTCACCCGGTACTGGCGGCCGCTGCTGCTGTGCCTCGCGCTGGTCGCGGCGTACAACATCACCGACTACATGCTGCTGTCGTACATGCCGACGTACCTGTCCGACGAGCTGGGCTACGAGACCAACCACGGGCTGCTCATCCTGCTGATCGTGATGGTGCTCCAGATGTGCGTCATCAACCAGGTCGGACGGCTGTCGGACCGCTTCGGGCGCAGGCCGCTGCTGATGGCGGGGATGCTCGGCTTCCTCTGCCTGTCCGTGCCGTCCTTCCTGCTCATCCGGCAGGGCAGTGTCGTCCTGATCGCCCTGGGGCTGCTGCTGCTGGGGCTCTCCCTGGTGATGATGCTCGGCACGATGTCGGCGGCGCTCCCGGCGATCTTCCCGACCCACGTCCGGTACGGCTCCCTCTCGGTCGCCTACAACCTGGCCACCTCGATCTTCGGCGGTACGACTCCCCTGGTGATCACCGCCCTGATCAGTGCCTTCGACTCGACCCTCATGCCGGCCTACTACTCCACGGGGGCCGCGGTCATCGGCGTCATCGCCGTGCTGTGCATGAAGGAGACCGCCAACAAGCCCCTGGCCGGTTCGCCGCCGTCGGTGGAGACGGAGGCCGAGGCCGCGAAGATCGTCGAGGAGCGGGCCCCTCGCCCCAGGTTCTGACCGGCGTGGTCTTCCTGGGCTCGAGCTGGCGTGCGCACGTATCATCGCGCGGTGGGCACAGCAGGGAGCTCAGCGCGCCGTTCGGGCGGCTGTTGCGGGAGTTACGGCACAACCGTCGGCTGACGATCGAGGAACCGGCCGAGGCGTCGGGAGTCTCGGGGCGTGCCATCGGTGACATGGAGCGGGGCCGGAGCCGGCGTCCGCACCGTGGCACCGTCACCGCCCTCGCCCAGGGCCCGGACCTCGACGAGGCGACGCACGCCGGGCTGCTCGCCGCCGCCCGCGCGGCCCGCCCCGGCGCCCGGCCCGCCGGTAGGACCGCCTGCCCGCGGACCTGCGAGGCCCCGCGCGGGCCTCACCGCCCTGACCGCGGGCCTGCCGCCGCCACCGACCCGGTTCGGGCAGTGACGGGGCCTGCGGTCAATCCCGCGAGGGTCCGCGGCCCGTCGTGGAGGCGAAGCCCAGCCAGGTGTGACGGTTGTTCCACCAGCACCAGCCGACCTTCGGGGCGTTGCGGCGCTCGCGGCCGTCGCGGCCGGTGCCGTTGCTGATCCAGATCGCCGGAGTGCGGGCGTCCAGGCTGCCGTCGGGCTTGCGCAACCGGGAGCCGATGGTCATGAAGCAGCGGTTGCGCTCCAGGGCGTCCGGCTGCTGGAGCACCCAGTGGATGCCCTCGGTGAGCAGCAGCGGGGTGCGGTCCTCCTTGGTGAGGGCGGGCAGTGCCTCGTCCGGGCTCCAGTTGGCCATGTGGTCACCGCGGTCGAGGCCGGTGACGACGTAGAGCGGGGCGTCGGGCAGTTCGACGGCGCAGGGCGTGAACGCGTCGACGTCGGGCATGTCGACGACGACGAAGCCCGGTTTGCCGTCGCGGCGCAGCAGCGGCGCCAGGGCGGAGGCGGGGGCTCTGTCCGGGTGCACGGCCAGCAGGGCGCCCTCGCCGTCGGTTCCGGCGGCGAACGTACGGATCTCGTCGGCGGACAGCCCGGCGGTCTCGTGCACCCCCAGCTCGATCAGCCGCTCGGCCTGCGCGCTCAGGGGCGGGAGTGCGGGGAGGACGGTGGACGGGTCGGGCGTGGTGTCGGGCACGATGCTCCCAGGGTCGGTGACGTGGGCGAACTCCTGTGCAACGCGCCGGTTCGCGGAGGCGTTCCCTCCCTTTCCCCTCCGTTCCGCCCGACTTCGCGTCGCTTCCGCCCGTCTTCGCTTCCGGTCCGCCCGTCTTCGCTTCGGGTCCGTCCGTCGCCGGACAAGCCGTGCGTCTGCCACTCGCGGGGCGTCACACCGTAGGCGGCGCGGAAGACGCGGCTGAAGTGGCTGGGGCTGACGAAACCCCACCGCCGGGCGACGGCCGCGACCCCGTACCCGAGGGCCGGGGAGCGCAGAAGATCCCTGCGGCACCGCTCCAGCCGCTGTGTGCGGATCCACTCCCCGACCGTCACGCCCTCCAGCTGGAACAGTTTGTGCAGGTAGCGGACGGACATGAAGTGCGCGGCGGCGATGTCGGGCGGTGACAGGCCGGGGTCGGCGAGGTGGCGCAGGATGTGGTCCTTGACGCGTACGAGGGTGGCCGCGGCGGCCTCCGGAGCCTGGGAGGCGAAGCGCCCGCACCGCTCGTTGATCAGCAGCGCCAGCAGGTCGAGCGCGGTGGCCGCGAACTGGCTGCCGACGAAGGCGTCGAGACCCGGCGCTTCGCGGGCCAGGCGCGCGAAGTACGCCGCCACGAGTGCGGCGCTGCCCTCTTGTCCGGAGAACGCCGTGGCGGTCACCTCCCGCAGATCCTCGTCGCTCACGCGGAGGTCCGTGCGGGGGAACTGGAAGGACGTGAAGGAGAAGTCGCCCTGCACGGTCTTCCGGAACGGCCGGGAGGAGTCGGAGAGGGAGAAGTCGCCCGGCCCGATCCACGCCTGTCTGCCGTCCTGCTCCTTGATGGCGGTGCCCCGCTGCTGAAGGGTGAGGATGAGGTGCTCCTTGCCGTCCCGGATCAGCCGGCGGCTGCGCGTCACCGTCTGCGGGCCCGCCTGGACCTGCGAAATCCGTAAGGAACCCAGCTGGTTGCTGACGATTCTCCCGGGCGACGGATCCTCTTCGAGGAGCTGTACGTCGAGCGGTATGAAGGTGCGTGACACCGCGTGGTGCCAGAGCTCACTGCGGTCGGCCGCCGAGAGCGACGCGGTGGACAGGACGACGGACACCTGGTTCCCCCCTGGGCATCATCGAAGGCCGGCAGCTCCGATGCGCTGCCGGCCTTGACGATGTCACCATCCCGGGCCGGGGCGGTCCAGGAGGAATCGGAGGAAGAACCAGAGAAGGAGTCCGATCACTTCGCCAAGAAGGCGAGCAGCGCCGAGTTGACCTCCTCCGCGTGGGTCCAGAGGAGACCGTGCGGAGCGCCCTCGATCTCGACGTAGTCGGCGGCCGGAAGGGCCTTGTGGAACGGCCGGGCGGTGCCCTCCACGGGCAGGATGCGGTCGCCCGTGCCGTGCAGGATCAGGGCCGGCACGTCGATCTTCGGGATGTCGGCCCGGAAGTCGGTGTACCAGGTCGACGGCGCGGCGGCCGCCGCGAAGGAGCCGCCGCCCGCGGCGACGTTCCAGCTGTTGCGGACGGCCTCCTCGCTGATCCTGGTGCCGAGGTTCTCGTCGAGGTTGTAGAAGTCCTTGTAGAAGTCCGTGTAGTACGCGTAGCGGTCCGCCTTGACGGCCGCGACGATCCCGTCGAAGAACTCCTTCGGCGCGACGCCCTGCGGGTTGTCGTCGGACTTGAGCAGGCAGGGCTCCAGCGAGGCGAGGAAGGCGACCTTGGCGACCCGTCCGGTGCCGTACCGGGACACGTACCGGGCGACCTCGCCGGTGCCCATCGAGAAGCCGACGAGGACGACGCCCTGCAGGTCGAGGGTCTCCATCACCGTGTTCAGGTCGGCGGCGAAGGTGTCGTAGTCGTAGCCGGTCGTCGGCTGCGAGGACTGCCCGAAACCGCGCCGGTCGTAGGTGATCACGCGGTAGCCGGCGTCGAGCAGCACGGCGCTCTGCCGCTCCCAGGAGTGGCCGTCGAGCGGAAAGCCGTGGATGAGGACGACCGGCTGCCCGGATCCGTGGTCCTCGTAGTACAGGTCTATGGCGGTGGAGTTCTCCTGGCCCACGGTGATGTAGGGCATGCGCTGGTTTCCTCGTTCCGGGGTGGCTGGTGACGGACCTTGCCACGCTAGACCCGGGGCCGCGGGACCGGTTGCCGGGCAGCGCACCGGTTCTTGACCGGGGGCGCACGGGGACCGTGTTCGGAGGGCCGTTAATCAGTCGCAGGCCCGTGGCCGGGGTGACAACATCGCAGACATGGCAGGTTTCTTGACGGGTGATCAGATCGAGGCCCGTACGTCCCGTGCTCGCGCGGCGGCCGTCGCCGCGGGCCGTGATCTGGGGCTGACGGTGACCGACGCGAGGGTGCTGTACGACGTGTTCTCCGTCGTGGTGCATCTCGCTCCGTCGCCCGTGGTGGTGCGGGTGCCGACCGTCCTTCCCTCGTACTCCGGTCCCGAGTCCCAGGCGGCGCGGCAGCGGCTGGAGCTCGATGTGGCGGGGTGGCTCGCGGACCAGGGGCACCCGGTGATTCCGCCGAGTCCGCTGGTGCCGCGGGAGCCGGTGCTGCGGGACGGTTTCTCGCTGACGTTCTGGCAGTTCGTCGAGCTGGACCAGAGCGCGGAGCCCGATTACGTGCACAACGCCGGCCTGGTCGCCGGCCTGCACGCCGCGCTGCGCTCGTACCCGGGTGAGCTGCCGTTCCTGTCGGCGGCGGAACCGCGGTTCGTCTCCGAGGGACTTGCCGCGCTCGAAGGGCGGCCCGACCTGCTGGACCCGGCCGACCTCGACCGCGCGCGCCGCGAGTGGGACGTCCTGGAACCCGTCGTCAGCTCACGCGCGGCGTTCGAGGCGGCCTTCCCCGGCATCGACGTCCAGCCGGTCCACGGGGACTCCCCGGCCGCCAACATCGTCTCCGCCCAGGGCGGAGAGCTGTACTCCGACTTCGAGCTGACCACGCTCGGACCGGTCGAGTGGGACCTGGCGGCCCTGGGCCCCGCGTGCGAGGCCGCCTACAACACGGCCGCCGAGCGCCGGGGCCTGCGGCGGCTGGACGAGGGTGTGCTGCGCGTCGTCAACGCCGTGGGCATGTCCCGCGCGGTGGCCTGCCTCGCGCTCGCGCCGCAACTGCCCCTGCTGGTGGAGGCGTTGAAGCCGGCCGTCGAACAGTGGCGGACGATGCCGTTCGCCGGCGGCCTGGACGGCTGAGCGCGAGGCGGCGGCTGCGCTCACTCGGGCAGGGGCCGGTCGTCGACGACGTGTTTCATGACGAGGGTGGAGTTCAGGCGCTGGACGCCGGGCAGCCGGGCGAGCTGCTGGTCGTAGAGCTGCTGGAAGGCGGCCAGGTCGGTGGTGGCGACGCGCAGGAGGTAGTCGGGGTCGCCGAACAGGCGCTGCGCCTGGAGCACGTGCGGGACGGCGGCCACGCCTTCTTCGAACGCGGAGACGGTGTCGGCGTCCTCCCAGTGCAGGGTGACGAAGACGAGGGCCTCGAAATTCAGGCCCACGGAGGCCGGGTCCACGACCGCCCGGTAGCCGCGGATCGCGCCTTCGCGTTCGAGGTCGCGCAGGCGGCGGTGGCAGGGCGAGACGCTCAGTTTCACTCGGGCGGCCAGCTCGGTGACCGTGAGACGGCCGTCCAGCTGGAGCTCGGTAAGAATCTTCCGGTCCAGGGCATCCATGGAGAAGATTCTGCCCCAGATCCCGCGATCAAGGAGTAAAGAAGGGAACACTTTCGGGCTGATCCGGCCTAGCCTTCCTCTCGCGACAAGGCACGTGAGAGGGACCGGTCCATGGATACGACGACACTGGCGGCATTTCTGGCAGTGGATCTGCTGCTGGTGTTCACCCCCGGCGCGGACTGGGCCTACGCGATCACCGCGGGCATCAGGGGCCGGTCGGTCGTCCCGGCGGTCGCCGGGCTGATCGCCGGATACGCGGGATACACCCTGCTCGCGGTCGCGGGCCTGGTGGTGATCGTGGCGAATTCGGCGACCCTGCTCACCGCGCTGACGGTGGCCGGGGCCGGCTACCTGGTGTGGCTCGGCTGCGGTGTGCTGAGGCAGCCGGCCGTCCTGACGGCCCCCGAGGGCGACGTGGGCTCCTCCCGCCTGCGGATCATGCTCAGGGGAGCCGGGATCAGCGGGCTCAACCCGAAGGCGCTGCTGCTGTACTTCTCGCTGTTCCCGCAGTTCATCGACCCCGCGGGCGGCTGGCCGGTCGCCACGCAGACCGGCCTGCTCGGCACGCTGCACATGACCGCCTGCGCCGTCGTCTACCTCACCGTCGGGGTCCTGGCCCGCACCGTCCTGAGGACCAGGCCCTCGGCGGCCAGGGCGGTCACCCGCGTCTCCGGCGCGATGATGATCGTCATCGGCGGTTTCCTGCTGGCGGAACGGCTGGCCGGCTGACGGTGCGTGTGCCCCGGGAAACCGGCGAGGGGTCCCCCCCGCGGCCCTTCCTGAGATGATGACCGGGGAAGCGACAGGGGCGTCACATCCGGAGGCACCGTGCAGGGACGCGTACCGGAGAACTTGGCGGTCGTCGTCGACGCCCGTGGTGTGATCAGGGTGTGGAGCGACGGCGCCCGACGGCTGCTCGGATACGAACCCGAGGAAGTCGTGGGCCGGGCCGTCACCCGCCTGCTCGCCGCCGGCCTGCCCGGTTCCACGCGACGCCACGTGGCCGACGGACAGCGCTGGGCCGGTGAGGTGGCGCTGCGGCACCGGCACGGCGACCTGGTCGTGGCCCGGCTGCACGGCACGCCGCTGCTGGACGCGGACCGCACGCGGCTCTGGCTCGTCACCGGCACCGCACTGGCGCCCACGGCGAGGCGGGCCGGGCACGGAGCCCTGACCCTGTGGGACCTCACGCTCGCGCAACTCCCCGTGCCGGTGGCGGTCTACGACCGTGAGGCCCGGCTCGTGGCCGCCAACGAGATCATGACCCAGGTGATGGGCCGGTCCGAGGAGGAGATGAAGGGCCTGACGCTCCGGGAGATCGAGCCAGGGCCGCCCTTCGACGAGTACGACCGCCTGCAGCGCGAGGTCCTGCGCACCGGCGAGACGATCTTCCACGAGCAGCACGGCAAGGCCCCGGGCGAGATCCGGCGCCACGCCTGGTCGATGTTCATGTCGCCGCTGACGGACGAGACCGGTGCGGTGCAGGGCATGTCCGCGACCGTGTTCGACACCACGGAGCAGGACTGGGCCCGCCGCCGGCTGGCGGTGCTCAACGAGGCGAGCCTGCGGATCGGGAGCACCCTGGACGTGACCCGGACGGCCGAGGAGCTGGCCGAGGTGGCGGTGAGCGGGTTCGCGGACTTCGTCACCGTGGACCTGCTGGAGTCCGTCACCGTGGGCGACGAGCCGGAACCGGTGCCGCCGCACGCGCCGGTCACCGTGCGGCGCACCGCCCAGCGGTCGGTGCTGGAGGGCTGCCCCGAGTCTGTGGTCCCCTCGGGCGACACCACGCTCTACCCCGTGGACTCGCTGCCGGTGCGGACGCTGGTCGCCGGCCAGGGCTCCCGGCACCTGCCGGGGGATCCGGGCCTGCGGGAGTGGGTCAGGTCCTCCCCGGCCCGCGAGGAGTCGGTGGGCAGGCACATGATCCACTCGGTGATGATGGTGCCGCTGCGCGCCCGCGGGGTGACCCTGGGGCTGGTGCACTTCCTGCGCCACCGCACGCCGGAGCCTTCAGCGAGGACGATCTGCTGCTCGCGGAGGAGATCGTCGCCAGGGCGGCGGTGAGCGTGGACAACGCCCGCCGCTACACCCGGGAACGCCGGACGGCGCTGGCGCTCCAGCGCAGCCTCCTGCCCGACCGGCCGCCGGACCTTGCGGCGATGCGGGTCGCCTACCGCTATCTGCCGGCCGGTTCCGGAGCGGACATCGGGGGCGACTGGTTCGACGTGATCCCGCTGTCCGGCACCCGGGTCGCCCTGGTCGTGGGCGACGTGGTGGGACACGGCATCCACGCCTCGGCCACGATGGGCCGGCTGCGCACCGCCGTGCGGACACTCGCGGACGTCGATCTCGCCCCCGACGAACTGCTCACCCAGCTGGACGACCTCGTCGTCCGGATCGACCGGGAAGAGGGCCCGGAGGCGCGCGGGCGGGCGGTGGAGGCGTCGGGGCAGGTCGGCGCGACCTGCCTGTACGCCGTGTACGACCCGGTGTCCCGGCGCTGCACGATGGCCCGGGCCGGGCATCCGCCGCCCGCCCTGGTCACGCCCGACGGCGCCGTACGGTTCCTGGAGGTGCCGACCGGGCCGCCGCTGGGCCTCGGCGGCCTGCCGTTCGAAGCCGTCGAGGTGGAGCTGGAGGAGAACAGCCTGCTCGCGCTCTACACCGACGGGCTGCTCAAGGCCGCCGACCACGACATGGACGTCGGGCTCACCCTGCTCCGCGAGGCGCTGGCCGACCCTGCCGAGGCGCTGGAGGAGACCTGTGAGCAGGTACTGCGCACCGTGCTGACCGGCCGTCCCGCCGACGACATCGTGCTGATGCTGGCCCGCACCGCCGCGCTCGGCGCCGGGAAGGTGCGCACCTGGCAGCTGCCGCCCGAGCCGACGGCCGTGGCCCGGGCCCGCAAGATGGCGGGCGAGCAACTGGCCGTCTGGGGGCTGGCGGAGGCGGAGTTCACCACGGAACTGATCGTCAGCGAGCTGGTCACCAACGCGCTGCGGTACGGCGGCTCGCCCATCGAACTGCGGCTGATCCGCGACTCGGCCCTCATCTGCGAGGTGTCCGACGGCAGCAGCACCGCACCCCACCTGCGCCGGGCCCGCGTCTTCGACGAGGGCGGACGGGGACTGCTGCTCGTCGCCCAGCTCTCCGAACGCTGGGGCAGCCGCCAGACCCCCACGGGCAAGACCATCTGGGCGGAACAGCCCCTGCCCGCGGAGCCGTCCTGCTGAACAGCGGCCGGTGGCCGGCGGCTAGCGTGTGTCGACGATGCCGCCGGTCACCGCGATGACCTCGCCGACCGTGTAGCTGGAGTCGGCGTCGGAGGCGAGGTAGACGTACGTCGGTGCGATCTCCTCCGGCTGGGCCGCGCGTTCGAGCGGGGCCTCGCTGCCGATGTGGGCGAGCCCGTCCGGCGGCATGTGCGGGTCCGCCTCGTTGAGCGGCGTCCAGGTCGGGCCCGGCGCGACCACGTTCGCGCGCACGCCGCGCTTGGCCAGGTGCACGGCGACGGACTTGGTCAGGGTGATCAGCGCGGCCTTGGACGCCGCGTAGTCGATCATCGTCGTACTGCCCTTGAGCGCCTCTTCGGTCGCGGTGGCGATGACGGCGTCACCGGGCTCCAGGTGGGGCAGCGCCGCCATGAGCAGGTGGAAGTACGCGTAGACGTTCGTCTTGAACGTCCGGTCGAAGTCCTCGGCGGTCAACTGGTCGAGTTCCAGCTTGCTGTTGAGGTACGCGGCGTTGCTCACCAGGATGTTCAGCCCGCCGAGTTCCGCCGCCGTCCGCTCGACGGCCTCGCGGCAGAAATCCGGGTCGGTGAGATGGCCCGGCAGCAGCAGACAGCGCCGGCCCTGCTCCTCCACCTCGCGCCGGACCTGCTCCGCGTCCACCTGCTCCTCGGGCAGATAGACGAGGGCGACGTCGGCGCCCTCCCGCGCGTACAGCAGCGCCACCGCTCGCCCGATACCCGAGTCGCCGCCGGTGATCAGCGCGGTCTTGCCCTCCAGCTTCCCGCTGGCGCGGTAGCGGCTCGCCCGATAGCGCGGCTTGGTGCGCATGTCGGCCTCGAGGCCGGGCCGCTGCTGCTTGTCGGAGTCGTAGGGCGGGTCCGGCTCGGACACGACCTGCGGTGCGGACTGTTCCTGCTCGGGCTGCACGAGCTTCCCTTTCGCCGGTGTCGTCCACGGCGCGGCCGTTCACCTCGGGCCACGCCGTTGCTTCCCCGCACGGGGTGCCCACAACGGCGGCAGGCATGTACCCCGTCGTCACGCCCGAGCGCCGCGCCGACCGGCATGGCCGCACCCGCGAGGGGTACTCAGTCGATCTTGGAAGGTCCCGGCCCGAGAGCCGGCTGTCGGAAGGAGATCCGTGTCTGACCAGACGGTGAAGAACATTTTCGTGATCGGGCTCGACGAGGCCAATCTGCCGACGCTGCGGGAGGTTCCCGGAGCCGATCGGCTGCGCTTTCACCAGTTGCTGACCGCCGAGGAACTCCAGCTCGGCGAAGTGCACCTGCCCACGCTGCTCGACAAGGCCACAGCGGTGCTGGACGCCTTCGACGGCAGCATCGACGCGATCGTCGGCTACTGGGACTTCCCGGTCAGCACCCTCGTGCCCATGCTGAGCGAACGCTACGGAACGCGGAGCACGAGCCTTGAGTCCGTGGTCAAGTGCGAGCACAAGTACTGGAGCCGTCTGGAGCAGCAGAAGGCGACGGACCGGCACCCGCGCTTCGGCAAGGTCGACCTGTCGGCCGAGCCGCCGCGCCCGCCCGAGGACGTGACGTTCCCGATGTGGGTCAAGCCGGCGCTCTCCTACTCCTCGGAACTCGCCTTCGGGGTGGACGACGACGAGGAGTTCCGCTCGGCCGTCGCCGAGATCCGCGACGGCATCTCCCGCATCGGCCGCCCCTTCGAGCACATCCTCGAACGCATCGACCTGCCGCCGGAGATGGACGGCGTCGGCGGCCGGGTCTGTCTGGCCGAGGAGTCGATGTCCGGCGTCCAGGTCGCCGTGGAGGGCTACGTCCACCAGGGCGAGGTGACGGTCTACGGAGTCCTGGACTCCATCCAGTACCCGGACTCCCCCTGCTTCCTGCGCCACCAGTACCCCTCGACGCTGCCGCCGGCGGCCATCGCGGAGCTCCACGACGTCTCGAAGCGGGTGATGCGGCAGATCGGAATGGAGTCGGCCACCTTCAGTATCGAGTACTTCTACGACCCGCGGACGCAGTCGATCAATCTGCTGGAGATCAACCCCCGGCACTCCCAGTCGCACGCGGAGCTGTTCCAGTACGTCGACGGCGTCCCGAACCACCACTGCATGGTCCGCCTCGCGCTCGGCGAGGACCCGCGCATGCCGCACCGCCAGGGCCCGTACGCGATGGCGGCGAAGTGGTACCACCGCTGGTTCACCGACGGCGTGGTGCGCCGGGTGCCCGGGCCCGAGGAGATCGCCCGCATCGAGCGGGAGACACCGGGCGTGCGCATCGAGGTGGTCCCCGAGGAGGGTACGCGGCTGTCGGACCTGCCCGGACAGGACAGCTACAGCTACGAGTTGGCGCACATCTTCACCGGCGGGGCGGACGAGGAGGAACTGCGGGAGAAGTTCGACCACTGCGTGGCCGCCCTGGGGCTCGCCTTCGACGAACCCCCGCAGGAGTGAAGCCCGGCCGGAGTGAACCCCGACAGTAAGGAGCACGTGGGTTCCATGCGTTACGTGACCAACCTGCCCTGTGCGACGAAGGAAGAAGAGCACGTCACGATCCCGATGTCCGACGGGGTCCGGCTCTCCGCGCACATCTGGCGTCCCACCTCCTCGGACCATGAGCCGGTGCCCGCGGTGCTGGAGTACATCCCGTACCGCAAGCGCGACCTCACGGCCGTACGCGACTCGATCCACCACCCGTACCTCGCGGGGCACGGCTACGCCTGTGTCCGCGTCGACCTGCGCGGCACCGGCGACTCGGAGGGCGTGCTGCGGGACGAGTACCTCGAACGGGAGCAGGCGGACGCCGAGGAGGTCCTGGCCTGGCTGACGGAACAGCCCTGGTGCGACGGCGGCACGGGCATGATGGGCATCTCCTGGGGCGCGTTCGCGGCGCTCCAGGTGGCGGCCCGGCAGCCGCCGGGCCTGAAGGCCATCGCCATCGCGTCCTTCACCGACGACCGGCACGCCGACGACATGCACTACATGGGCGGCGCCCTGCTGTCGGACAACCTGGCCGAGGCGGGCACGATGTTCGCCTACGGCACCTGCCCGCCCGACCCGGCCGTGGTCGGCGACCGCTGGCGCGAAATGTGGCACGAGCGGCTGGAGCACACCGAGCCCTGGGTCCTCCAGTGGCTGCGCCACCAGCGCCGGGACGACTACTGGCGGCACGCCTCGGTGTGCGAGGACTACAGCAGCGTGCGCTGCCCGGTCCTGGCCTCCAGCGGCTGGGCGGACGGCTACTCCAACGCCGTGACCCGGCTGCTCGGCCACCTGGACGTGCCCCGCAAGGGGCTGATCGGCCCCTGGTCGCACAAGTTCCCCCACCTCGGGGAGCCCGGCCCGGCGATCGGCTACCTCCAGGAGCTCGTCCGGTGGTGGGACCACTGGCTGAAGGGCGTCGACAACGGCGTCATGGACGGTCCCATGCTGCAGGCGTGGATGCAGGACAGCGTGCCGCCCTCCACCGCGTACGAGGAGCGGCCGGGACGCTGGGTCGGGGAGCCGGAATGGCCCTCCCCGCACATCCGGCAGGCCGTTCATCCGCTCACCCGGCACACGATCGGGCCTCCGCGGGCGGCGGCGGACGAGGGTGACGCCCCCGGCGGCGACGCGCTGACCGTGCAGTCGCCGCTGTCGGTGGGCCAGTTCGCGGGCAAGTGGGCCTCCTACAACGCGCCTCCGGACCTGCCGTACGACCAGCGCGAGGAGGACGGCGGTTCCCTGGTCTTCGACACCGAGCCGCTGACCGAGCAGGTGGAGATCCTCGGTTCGCCGACCGTGGAACTCGACCTGTCGGTCAGCGAACCGGTCGCCCTGGTGGCCGCGCGGCTGTCCGACGTGAGCCCGGACGGCTCCGCGACCCGGGTCTCGTACGGCATCCTGAACCTCACCCGCCGTGACAGCACGGAGTCTCCCGAGCCGCTGGAGCCGGGCCGCCGCTACCGCGCGACCGTCCCGCTGAACGGAGTGGCCCAGGCGTTCCCGCCCGGCCACCGCATCCGGCTCTCCCTGTCCACGTCCTACTGGCCGCTGGCCTGGCCAGCGCCGAAGCCCGCCCTGCTGAGCGTCCACGAGCACTCCAGCACGCTCACCCTGCCGGTGCGGCCCGTGGAAGAACCGGACGAGGTGCCGGCGTCCCCCTTCGGTGAACCCGAGGGCACTGCCCCGCTCGCGACGAGCCAGGTGACGCCCCCCGAGGAGCGCTGGGAGGTCAAGCGGGACCTGATCGGCTACCACTCCGAGCTGGACATCGTGAAGGACCGGGGCACGGTCCGCTTCGAGGACATCAACCTGGAGGCGGGGCGCCGCGCCCACGAGCGCTACACGGCGGTCGCCGACGACTTCACGTCGGTCAGCGGCGAGTCCACGTGGACCATGCGGTTCCAGCGGGACGACTGGGACGTACAGGTGGTGACGCACACCCAGCTGAGGTGTGACGACACGGACTTCTTCGTGGACGCGACCCTCGACGCGTTCGAGGCCGACCGCCGGGTGTTCTCCCGCACCTGGAACGAGAAGGTCCCGCGCGACCTGCTGTAGCGGGGGCCGGGGCGGGGTGACGAGGAGTCGCCCGGGAAACAGTTGCTTGACTTAGGCAATGCACCTCTGCTTGCCTAAGTCAAGCAACCGTGCATCCCGCTCCATGGAGGCCCCGCCATGTCCGACATCCCCGCCCGCCACGCGAAGGCCGGGGCCTCCGCCCCACCGAGACCGCCCAGACCGAACGCCGTGGTCGCGGTGCTCGCCCTCGCCGGGATCGTGGTCTCGCTGATGCAGACCCTGGTCATCCCGATCGTCCCCGAGCTGCCGACGTACCTGGACGCCTCGCCGTCCAACGCCGCCTGGGCGGTCACCGCCACCCTGCTCGCCGCCGCCGTCGCCACCCCGGTCGTCGGACGCCTCGGCGACATGTTCGGCAAGCGCCGCATGCTCCTGGTCAGCCTCGCGCTGCTGGTGTCCGGCTCGGCCGTCTGCGCCCTGAGCGACTCGCTCGTCCCGATGGTCGTCGGCCGGACGCTGCAAGGCCTGGCGGCGGCCGTCGTCCCACTCGGCATCAGCGTGCTGCGGGACGTCCTGCCCGCCGAGCGGCTGGCCGGCTCCACCGCCCTCATGAGCGCCTCGCTCGGCGTCGGCGGTGCCCTCGGGCTGCCCACGGCGGCGTTCATCGCCGACCGCTACGACTGGCACACGCTGTTCTGGATCTCCGCCGTCCTCGGTGCCGCCGCCCTGGCGCTGGTGCTGCTGGTCGTGCCCGAGTCCAAGGTCCGCACCGGCGGCAGCTTCGACCTGCCCGGCTCGCTCGGACTGTCCGCCGCGCTGGTGTCCCTGCTGCTGGCCGTCTCCAAGGGCGGCGACTGGGGCTGGACCAGCGGCACGACCCTGGGGCTGTTCGGCGCCGCGGCCGTGATCTTCCTGGTGTGGGGGTGGTACGAGCTGCGCACCCCCCAGCCGCTGGTGGATCTGCGCACCACCGCGCGCCGGCAGGTGCTGTTCACCAACCTCGCCTCGGTCGCGCTCGGCTTCTCGATGTTCGCCATGTCGCTCGTCCTGCCGCAGGTCCTCCAGCTGCCCGAGCTGACCGGCTACGGGCTGGGCAAGTCGATGCTGGCCGTCGGTCTGATCCTGGCCCCGCAGGGACTGGTGATGATGGCCATGTCCGCCGTGTCCGCGGGCATCACCAGGGCGAAGGGACCGAAGGTCACCCTGATGACCGGCGCGGTCGTCGTGGCCGCCGGGTACGCCCTGAGTCTCGTGCTGATGTCCGAGGTCTGGCACATCGTCCTGGTCGCCTGCGTCATCGGCGGCGGCGTCGGCTTCGCCTACGGCGCCATGCCCGCCCTGATCATGGGCGCCGTGCCCGCTTCCGAGACGGCCGCGGCCAACAGCCTCAACACCCTGATGCGCTCCATGGGCACGTCGTTCGCCAGCGCCCTCGCCGGCGTCATCCTGGCGCAGATGACCACCGGCTTCGGCGGCCACGCCCTGCCCTCCGAGAACGGCTTCAGGACGGTCATGGCCATCGGTGCCGGAGCGGCACTCCTGGCTTTCGTCCTGGCGTCCTTCCTCCCGCGCCGGCAGGCCGTCACCGACCCCGCCCCGGTGGCGGAAGGCCCCGCCGAGCAGGCGGAGTTCTCCACCGCGCGCTCCTAGGCAGGATCCCTCTTTCCACCCCGACTCCAGCCCCCGGCCGGCCGGTTCCCGCTCCCCCCACCCCTGAGGAGATGTCATGTCCGATTCCCTGACGTGCCCCGTCACCGGCGCCTTGCCGCTGCCCGAGTACCCGCTGCCGCGGGCGGCGGACTGCCCGCTGGCCCCCGCCCCGGCCACGCAGGAGCTGCGATCCGAGCAGCCGATCACCCGGGTACGGATCTGGAACGGCAGCACGCCCTGGCTGGTCACCCGGCACGCCGACCAGCGGGCCCTGCTGCCCGACCCGCGCGTCAGCGACGACGACCTCGACCCCGGCTTCCCGTACGTCAACGCGCACCGGGCGGAGATCGCGCCGGTCACACCGCGGCTCATCACGAACACGGACGCCCCGGAGCACACGCGGCTGCGGCGGACCGTCAACGGGCCGTTCATGGTCAAGCGGATCGAGAAGATGCGCGAGCCGGTCCAGAAGATCGTCGACGGCCTGATCGACGAGATGCTCGCCGGGCCCAACCCGGTCGATCTGCTCACGGCCTTCGCGTTGCCGGTGCCGTCGCTCGTCATCGCCGAACTGCTCGGAGTGCCGTACGAGGACCACGACTTCTTCCAGCGCAGCAGCAGCCTGGTGCTGGACGGTTCGGCGCCGCCGGAGGAGGCCCGGAGGGTCAGCGGTGAGCTCGCCGCCTACCTGGACGACCTGGTCACGCGGAAGACGGCCGACCCGGAGGACGACGTGCTCTCCGAGCTGGCGGGCCGCGTCCAGGCGGGCGAGATGTCGCACACCGAGGCCGTCCACATGGGCGTGGCCATGCTGATCGCCGGTCACGAGACGACCGCCACGATGATCAGCCTCGGCACCCTCGTCCTGCTCCAGCACCCCGACCAGCTCGCCCTGCTGCGCGAGACCGACGACCCGAAGGTGGTCGCGAACGCGGTGGACGAGGTGCTGCGCTACCTGTCCATCGTCCAGACCGGGGTCCGCCGGGTCGCCAAGGACGACATCGAGATCGGTGACGTCCTCATCCGCAAGGGCGACGGCATCATCTTCGACCTGCACGCCGCGAACTGGGACCCGGAGGTCTTCCCCGGGGCGCAGCGGCTGGACATCACCCGCCCGGCCCGGATCCACCAGGCGTTCGGCTACGGCCCGCACCAGTGCCTGGGCCAGAACCTGGCCCGCCTGGAGCTCCAGGTCGTCTACGGCACCCTCTACCGCCGTATCCCGACCCTGCGGCCGGCCGCCGCGATCGAGGAGCTGGAGTTCGACCACACCGGGACCACCTACGGCGTGCACAGCCTGCCCGTCGCCTGGTGACCCCTCCCCCCGATCAGAAAGCGACCCGAGGTGACAAGCATGCGTGTGGAACTGGACGTGCCGAAGTGTGTGGCGTCGGGGCAGTGCGTGATGGCCGCTCCCGATGTCTTCGACCAGCGAGACGACGACGGCGTCGCGATCCTGCTGGAGGAGCGGCCCGGTGAGGAACTGCTCGACGACGTGCGCGAGGCCGTGGCGATCTGCCCGGCCGCGGCGATCAGGCTGGTGGAGCGGTGAGGCGCGTCGTGGTCGTCGGCGCCTCGGCCGCCGGGCTCGCGGCGGCCGAGACCCTGCGCCGGGCGGGCTACGACGGCACGCTCACCCTCGTCGGGGACGAGCCGCACGCCCCGTACGACCGTCCCCCGCTGTCCAAGCAGATCCTCTCCGGCGAGTGGAGCACCGGACGCCTGCCGCTGCGCCCGCGGGCCGACCTCGACGCCCTCGGCCTCGACCTGCGGTTGGGGACGGCGGCGACCGGCCTGGACCTGACGGACCGTGCGGTGTGTCTCGCCGACGGGTCGCGCGTGCCGTACGACGGCCTGGTCGTGGCCACCGGGGTGCGTCCCCGGCGGCTGCCCGGCGACGGCGGCGCCCATGTGCTGCGCACCCTGGACGACGCCCTCGCGCTGCGCGAGCGGCTGAAGCCGGGTGTCCGGCTGGTCGTGGTGGGTGCCGGGTTCCTCGGCGCCGAGGCCGCCGCGGTGGCCCGGCGGCTGGGCGCCCGCGTGACCCTGCTCGAACCGGCTCCCGTGCCGCTGGCGCACGCCGTCGGCGCCGAGGTCGGCCAGGTGCTCTCCCAGGCCCATCTCGACCACGGCGTGGAGCTGCGGACCGGTGTCACCGTGGCCGAGGTGACCGACGGGGGCGTGCGGCTCGCGAACGGCGAAGTGGTCGAGGCCGACGAGATCCTGGTCGCCGTCGGCTCGCTGCCCAACACCGAGTGGCTGGCGGACAGCGGGCTGCGCGTCGGCGACGGCGTGCTCTGCGACGCGTACTGCGAGGCCGCTCCGGGGGTGTACGCGGCCGGTGACGTGGCCCGCTGGGACAACCCGCTGTTCGGGACGTCGATGCGGATCGAGCACCGTACGCACGCCGCCGAGCAGGGCATGGCCGCCGCCCGCAATCTGCTCGCCGCGCCGGACGCGCGGCGGCCGTTCGCGCCGGTGCCGTACTTCTGGTCCGACCAGTACGACATGAAGGTCCAGGCGTACGGCTTTCTGCGCGGGCACGACGAAGTCGCCGTCGTGGCCGGTGACGTGGCCGAGCGCAGGTTCGTGGCCGTCTACCGCACGGGCGAGCGGCTGACCGGCGCCCTGGCGGTCGGCATGCCGCCCAAGTCCGTCCGCGCCTGGCGGCAGGCCATCGCGGGCGGGACGGCCTGGCGCGACGCCGTACCGGCCGCCGGCACCGAGGCGGCCTGACCTCCGGGACCCACCCAAGGAGATCGCACATGCACAACCGTACGGACGACCCGCGTGACGTGGTCGTCGTCACCGGAGCGGGCGGGATGGGATCGGCGGTCGCGCGACGCCTGGGCAGCGGAGCGACGCTGATCCTCGCCGACCACGCGCGCGAGCGGCTCGATCAGGTCGTCGCGGAGCTGAGCGCGGAGGGGTACGCGGCACAGGGCGTGCCGACCGACGTCTCCGACCGTGCGTCGGTCGAGCGGCTCGCCCGCACCGCGGCGGAGCAGGGGCGGATCACCGCCGTGGTGCACACCGCCGGTGTCGCCGCCGCCACGGCCTCGGTCCGCGGGATCCTCGACGTGGACCTGCTCGGCACGGTGTATGTGATCGAGGCGTTCGAGAAGGTGGCCGTCCGCGGCACCTCGCTGGTCTGTGTCGCCAGCCTGGCCGGGCACATGGCCTCGCTCGACGACGAGGACGAGACCGCCCTGGCGACGGCTCCCGCCGAGGAGCTGCTCGGGCTGAAGGCGGTCACGGCCCTCGGCGACGACGCGACCGCCGCGTACATCCTGGCCAAACGCGCCAACCACGTACGCGTGCAGGCCGCCGCCCTCGCCTGGAACCGGCTCGGCGCCCGCATCAACACCATCAGCCCCGGGGTGGTCGCCACCGCCATGGCGAAGGCGGAGGCCGACTCGGACGCCGGCGGGCACATGCTCGCGATGCTCGACGCGTGCGGCGCGGGCCGGCCGGGCACGCCCGGCGAGATCGCCGACGCGGTGGCCTTCCTCACCGGCCCCGAGGCCCGCTACATCACCGGCAGCGACCTGCTCGTCGACGGCGGGCAGGCGGCCTGGATCCGCCGGCACCGGCGGCGTCCGGGCTGACGGCCACCGGCCCACCCGGCCCGTCAGCGCGGCACGACGGCGGGCCGGGTGAGCCGCTCGCGGATGACGCGGACGACGTACGGCGGGTGACGTGGGGCGGCCGGCCCTGTATTCGCATCCACCGGTCGAGGCCCGTATCTCTCATTCTGAGGTCGGCACGCAAAGCTCGTACGGGTTTCCGAGAGGCACGCTTCCGGGCGACCATGGCTGGGCACCCCCGAGGCAAGGAGGGACCCCATGACCCGCACGGGACGTGTCGAACTGACGCCCGCCGCCGAAGATTTGCTGCGGCGGCTGACCGGGACGCACGGGCCGGTGATGTTCCACCAGTCCGGCGGCTGCTGCGACGGCAGCGCCCCGATGTGCTACCCGCGGGGCGAGTTCCGGGTCGGTGCCGGGGACGTCCTGCTGGGGCACGTGGCCGGGGACACCCCGTTCTGGATGAGCGCGGACCAGTACGCGTACTGGTCGCACACCCACCTCACCGTGGACGTGGTCCCGGGCCGTGGCAGCGGTTTCTCCCTGGAGGCCCCGGAGGGCGTCCGCTTCCTGCTCCGCTCCCGCCTGCTCACCGACGAGGAACTGCGCCGCATCGAGTCGGAACCGCCCCTGCCGACGGGGGCGGACCAGGTCGCCTAGGCCCTGTCGTCAAATTCCCGTCGTCGCCCG
This sequence comes from Streptomyces africanus, assembly GCF_030816955.1. NCBI lineage: Bacteria > Bacillati > Actinomycetota > Actinomycetes > Kitasatosporales > Streptomycetaceae > Streptomyces > Streptomyces africanus. Next base: position 1,049,134 of record NZ_JAUSYP010000001.1, read on the forward strand.
GAGGGCGGCCTCGCGGCGTCAGGTGCGTGCTCTCGGCGTGCCGGGCGGAAGCCCTCGTACTGGACGTACTTGGGCTTTCGCCCGGTGCGGCGAGAGTGCGTGCATGGCGTCGCGAGGCAGACGGGAATTTGACGACAGGGCCTAGGGTGGCGCCCATGTACACGACGCGGGTCTCCGGGCATGTCGACGCGCCCCGTGCGGACGTCTACCGGGCCCTGGTGAGCGCGGAGGCGATCGCGCGCTGGCGGGTACCGGAGGGGATGAGCGGTGAGGTGCACGAGTTCGACGCCCGTGAGGGCGGCCGGTTCCGTGTCTCGCTCACCTACGAGGCGCCGGACGCCACCGGGAAGTCGGCCGCGCACACCGACACGTACCACGGCCGCTTCACGCGGCTCGTGCCGGACGAGCAGGTGGTCGAGGTGCTCGCATTCGAGGCCGTCGACCCCGCGCTGGGCGGCACGATGACCCTGACGACGACGCTCGCCGACGCCGAGGGCGGTGGCACCGACGTCGTCATGGTCCACGAGGGGATCCCCGACGCCGTGCCCGCCGCCGACAACGAGACGGGCACGCGCATGGCCCTGGAGAATCTGGCCCGGTTCGTCGAAGCCGACCGCGACTCCTAGGACGGCGCACACACCGACGGCAGTGCCCGGCCGAGCCCCTTCAGGTGCAGCGCGTCGAGCCGGTGGGTGTACGCGGACCAGCCGGCGGCCGCGGCCAGGCGCGGGCCGCACGACGGCAGGGCCCGGGCCCGTTCCGTGGTGTCGAGCGCGGCCAGCAGCTGTGTGGTGATGCGGTCGAGGGCCGGGCGGACCTCCTTGGCCAGGTCGGGCCGCTCGGTGGGGCGCTCGGCGGGGTGCGCGTCCCAGCGGGCGTACAGGCCGCGCTGCACCAGCTTGTTCGCCTCGATCTGGTCCCGGAACACGGCGGCCACGGCATCCGGGTCGAGACCGAGGCCGGCCGCCCGGGCGCGGACGTCGTCCAGGATCCGCGCCTCGCGCTCCGGGTCGTCGATCGGCGTGTCCGTGCCGTACTTGGCGGCGGCGACCTTGTCGGCCAGCAGCAGCCGCTGGGCGAGCAGTTCGGTCACCGGCGACAGGCCCGACGCGACGTCGTGCGCGGCGGCGGCGTGACGTACGGGAGCGGGCCGCTCGGCGGCGGTGGCCGGGCCGGCCGTGGCGACGGCCAGAGTGGCCGCGGTCGTCAGGGTGCTGAGGAGAGTGAGGGCGGACCGGAGACGTCGAGGGCGCACAGGGGTGTCCTTCCGTGGGGGCGGAGCGCCGGACCGCGGCGCTGTCCGCAACCTACCGATCGGCGTCAGGCGTGTGTTCGCCGAGGTCCCAGAACAACCCCGCCATGATGCGCAGCCCTTCGCGGGCCACCGACCCCAGCAGGTGTTCGTCGGGGGCGTGTTGGGAGCAGGAGGGGTGGGAGTGCGGGACCCACACCGTGGGCAGGCCGAGGATGTCCGCGAAGGCGTCGTTGGGGAGGGTGCCGCCGAGGTTCGGCAGGACGGCCGGTTCCTTGGCGGTGGTGTGCCGCAGGGAGTCCACGGCCCGGCGGACCCACGGGTCGTCCGGGCTGAGGCGGGTCGCGGGGACGGCCTGGAGCACCTCGACGTCGACCATGGGCAGGCCGTGGGCGTCGAGGTGGTCGCGGACGATGCGTTCGAGGTCGCGCCAGGGCGTGCCGACGACGAAGCGGAGCTGGACGTCGGCGTGGGCGGTGCCGGGGATGGCGCCGACGGGCTTGGCGGGATCCCCGGCGGCCAGGGTGAGGACCTCCAGGGTGTTCCAGCCGAAGACGCGTTCCGCCGGGCTCAGACCCGGCTCGCCCCAGTCGGTGTCGACCTCCGGGTCACCGTCCCCGCCGCCCACGGTGAGATCCGCCAGGGCGGCCGCGACGGGCCCGGGCAGCGCCGGCGGCCGCAGTCCCTCGACCAGGATGCGGCCCCGGGAGTCGACCAGGGCGGCCAGGGCGCCGGCGAGCACGGTGGCGGGGTTGCGCAGGGCGCCGCCCCAGTTGCCCGAGTGGTGGGCGCCTTCGCGCAGGGCCACGCGCAGGCGGAAGTTGGCGGCGCCCCGGGAGCCGAGGAAGAGGGTGGGGCGGTCTGCCGCGAGGCGTGGGCCGTCGGAGGCGACGAGGAGGTCGGCGGCCAGGTCGTCCGTCAGCCGGCGGCAGACCTCGTGCAGACCCGGTGAGCCCGACTCCTCCCCCGTCTCCACGAGCACCTTCAGGTTGAAGCCCAGCCGGCCTCCGCGAGCGGCCAGGACCTGTTCGAGTGCGGCCAGGTTGACGGTGTGCTGGCCCTTGTTGTCGGCGGTGCCGCGCCCGTAGAGGCGGTCGCCCTCGACGACGAGTTCCCAGGGGGACAGGCCGGTGCGCCAGCGGCCGTCCTGGCCGGGGACGACGTCGCCGTGGCCGTAGACCAGGACGGTGGGCAGGCCGTCGGCCTCGTGCCGGTGGGCGAGCAGGAACGGGCCCGCGTCCGGCACCGGGTTGTCGACGATCCGTACAGTCGCGCCCAGGCGGCGTACGGCGGGGGCGAGTTCGTCGGCCAGGTAGGCGCGCAGCGGGCCGGTGCCGTCGGGCGGCGGGCTCTGGGTCGGGAAGGCGACCCGGCGCCGCAGGTCGGCCAGGAAGCCGCCGGAGTCGAAGTAGGCCTCCGCCAGGCCGATGGCGGTCTCACGTGTCGTCATGCCGTCCACTTCCGGTGTCCGTCGGGCCGGGTACGGCGGCCAGGCGGCCGTCCTCCCGGTCGAGCCAGTGCCTGCGCAGTGCCTGGAGCACCACGGAGACGTCGAAGGAGATCACCCCGGGCAGTTCCGCCAGGTCCCGGGTGAGGAACGCCGCTAGCCCCTCCTCGTCCCGGAAGACGCCCTGGTGGACGACGGAGAAGGTGCCCGCGTTGGTCGACACGTACCGGGCGGAGGGATGCCGGGCGAGCGTCCGGGCGGCCTCGCGCACCCCGCCCGGCGACACGGTCAGCGCGACCACCGCCTCCAGGGCGTAGCCCAGCAGTCCGGGCTCGATCTCCACGCGGGGGCGGACCAGTCCGCGCTGCAGCAGCGACTGGGTGACGCGGTAGGCGGTGGACTGGCCGATGCCCAGCTCCCGGGAGACCTGCGCGGCGGTCATCCGGCCGTCGGCGGCGAGCAGCCTCAGGGTGCGCAGTTCGTCACCGGTGGGGCGGGCGGGCCGGTCCGTGCCGCCCGGGTCCCTCTCGCGTTCCTCCGCCGTGTACGTGGCGAGCAGTCGGCGCTGGTCCTGTGTCAGGCGCGGCAGCCGCCAGGCGTCGGACTTGGTGTCCGCGCCCAGGACGAGTTCGGTGCGGGCGGACCGGATGCCGGGGAGCGTGGCGATGCGCCGGGTGAGCAGGTCGCGGGCCTCGGTGCGGCGCGCGGGCTGGACGACGCAGTAGACGTCCGCCTGCCCGGCGGTGACGGCGACATGGGCCGCCTCGGGCAGTGCGACGAGCCGCCGGGCGACCTCGACGGCCTGTCCCGGCGCGGCGGCGACCCACACATGCCAGGGGGTGCCCTCGCCGGACACCGACAGATCGACCTGGCCGATCACCCGCAGCAGCCGGTTCGACTCCAGCCGGGCCAGCCGCCGTCCCACGGTGCTCGCCGACACGCCCAGGGCCTGGGCGAGCAGGCTGAGCGGAGCGCGTGGTGCGCGCTGGAGCGCGGCGACCAGGTCGAGGTCGTCGTCGTCCAGGGCGTTCTCCATGCGACCCATTCTCCTTTGAAAGAATCCGTCAACCAGCGACTTCACACGACCGATACGACCGCAACAACCTTTTTACTTGCATGATTTCATCAAGCGGTCGTCAATAGGGGCGTGACCACCGCCACTTCGCCCCCGCCGCCCGACGTCCCCTCGAAGCAGCTCTCCCGGGTGCTCGCCGCCCTCGGGCGCATCGAGCGCCTCGGCAACAAACTCCCCCACCCCTTCTGGCTGTTCGGTGTGCTCAGCGTCGTCCTGGCGCTGGTCAGCTGGCTGCTGTCGGCCACCGGCGCCTCGGCGCTCAACCCCGCCACCGGCAAGACGGTGGGGGTGCGCAGCCTCGTCTCGGGCGAGGGGCTGCGGATGATGATCTCCGACGCGGTGACCAACTACGCCACGTTCCCGCCGCTCGGCACGATCCTCGTGGTCATGCTGGGCGTGGCCGTCGCCGACCGGTCGGGGCTGCTGCCCGCGATGCTGCGGGCGGCCGTCGCCCGGGTCCCGGCCCGTTGGCTGACGTTCACGCTCGCCTTCACCGCCATGGTCGCGCACGTCGCGTCCGACGCCGCCTACGTGGTGCTGGTGCCGCTGGGCGCGATGGCGTTCCGGGCGGTGGGGCGCAGCCCGATGCTGGGTGCCGTGGTGGCGTTCGTGTCGGTGTCCGCCGGGTACGACGCGAGCCCGCTGGTCACCCCGACGGACGCGATCCTGGCCGGGCTCACGACGGCCGCCGCGCATACGGTCGACCCCGCGTACGTGGTCAACCCGCTGTCCAACTACTTCTTCTCGGTGGCCTCGTCGGTCGTCCTGGCCGTCGTGGTCACCGTCGTCACGGAGAAGGTCATCGCCCGGCGGGTGGCGGCGATGCCGGAGGAACCGGAGCCGGAGGACGCCCCCGAGGCCGCAGGTCAGGAAGCCGGAGGTCTGACGCTGCGCACGGAGGAGCGCAGGGGCCTGCGCAACGCCGGTCTCGCGCTGCTGGTGTACGCCGCGCTGGTCGTGGTGGCGATGGCCCCGGCCTCGTCACCGTTGCGGGGCGAGGGCGGCAGCATCGTGGAGTCTCCGGTGCTCACGGGCATCGCGGTCGTCCTTGCGGTGGCGTTCCTGATCGTGGGCGCCGTGTACGGGCGCACGGTCGGGACCGTACGGACCGGCCGGGACATCCCCGACCAGATGGCGCAGGGCCTGCGCGAGATGGCGCCGATCCTGGTGCTGTTCTTCGCCATCTCCCAGTTCCTGGCGTACTTCAAGTGGACCGGCGTCGGGGAGGTCCTGGCGATCCGGGGCGCCGGCCTGCTGAAGTCGGCGGGCATCACGGGCCCGGTCGCGTTCCTCGGCGTCCTGCTGGTCTGCACGGTCATCAACCTGCTCGTCACCAGCGGCTCCGCCCAATGGGCCCTGGTCTCCCCGGTGTTCGTGCCGATGTTCATGCTGCTCGACATCCCGCCCGAGGTGACCCAGGCGGTGTACCGCATCGCCGACTCGTGCACCAACGCGGCGACCCCGATGAGCGCCTACTTCGTGATGACCCTGGGCGTCGTCCAGCGCTACCGGCGCTCGGCCGGCATCGGCACGCTGCTGTCGCTGACCCTGCCGCTGTGCCTGGTCATGCTGGCGGCCTGGACGCTGCTCTTCTACGCCTGGTGGGCGCTGGGCATTCCCCTGGGCCCCGGCGTGCCCGTCCGCTGACCGCCCGGCCGCTTTGCGCACGTACGAGGAGGACCGTCCATGTCCCTGACCCGCGTCGAGTCGCTGGCCCGGACCGCCCTGCCGGAGATCACCGGCGATCTGCGGAGGCTGGTCGAGCTGGAGACGCCCAGCGACGACAAGGAGTTGCTGACGGCCGGGCTCGCCGCCGTCGAGGCCTGGACCCACGAGCGGCTCGGCCCACCGGACGAGTCGCGGCGCTACGACGGCGGTCCGCACGGGGACATGCTGGAGCTGCTGTACCGGGGCACATCGCCGGCGGTGGTGCTGGTGCTGTGCCACTACGACACGGTGTGGCCGGCCGGCACCCTCGCCGGGTGGCCCTTCCGGGTGGGCGAGGACGGCCGGGCCACCGGACCGGGCGCGTTCGACATGAAGTGCGGCCTGGTGCAGGGGGTGTGGGCACTGCGCCTGCTGCGGGAACTGGACCTGCCGCGCCCGTCGGTGCGGCTGTTCCTGAACGGCGACGAGGAGATCGGCAGCCCGGCCTCCCGCCCGCACATCGAGCGGCTGAGCGAGGACGCGACGGCCACGCTCGTGTGCGAGGCGTCGGCCGGCCCGGAGGGCGCGCTGAAGACGTCCCGCAAGGGCGTCGGCCTCTTCGAGGTGACGGTGGAAGGCGTGGAGGCACACGCCGGCCTCGATCCGTACCGGGGCGCCAGCGCCGTGCACGTCCTCGCCGAACTGGTCACCCGTATCGCCGGGCTGGGCTCCCGGGAGCGGGGCACGACGGTCAACGTCGGGGTGATCGGCGGCGGCACGGGCCGCAACGTCATCGCCGGCCGGGCGAGTTGCGGCATCGACGTACGGGTCCCCGACCCCGCCGAAGCGGCCCGCATCGACGCCGCACTGGCCTCCCTCGCGCCCTCCGACCCCCGGGTGCGGGTCGCGGTCACCGGCGGCTGGAACCGTCCCCCGATGGTGCCGACGCCCGCCTCCCGGCTCCTGTTCGCGCAGGCGCACGGGGCAGCGGAGGAGCTGGGGTGGTCCCTGGCGGAGACGGCCGTCGGCGGGGCGAGCGACGGCAACTTCGTCTCCGGGCTCGGCCGTCCCGTCCTCGACGGCCTGGGCGCGGTGGGTGACGGCGCCCACGCACGGCACGAGCACGTCCTGCTGGACCACATCCCGGCGCGCACGGCGCTGTTGGCGGGGCTGCTCATGGCAGGGGCGGCGTAGCGGGGAAACGGGCGGGGCGGCGCAGCCGGAGAACGGCCCGGGCGGCGCAGCCGGAGAACGGCCCGGGCGGCGCAGCCGGAGAACGGCCCGGGCGGCGTAGCCGGGGAACGGCCGGGGCCGTGTGGCCGCGGACGCCTCCCCGGCCTCTGGACGCCCTCGCGCAGACTCGCCTAGGGTGCGACGGCAAGCGCTTTCTAGCCGGCCCATGCCAACCCAGCCCTGCTCCATCCCACGTGCGCGCAGCCCCGCCGACGGCCCGGACGAGGAACCGACGCGGGCCTGACGCGGAAAGGCAGTGCCCCGTGCCGCACAGCGAGCCCCACAGACCGTCGCACCCGTCATGGACCCGCAAGTCGTTCTTACGGGGCATGGCAGCCGTCGGCGCCGCCCCCCTGTTCCCCGCCGTACTCCCCGCCGCCGCCGAAGCCGCCGCCTCGGCCCGGCCGGATTTCCCGCTGCTCCGCAACGGCACCCCCACGGACGTGTTCGTGGACGCGGCGGACGACCCGGCCGTGATCCGCGCGGCCGGTGACCTCGTGGCGGACGTGGAGCGGGTCGGCGGTGTCAGGCCACGGCTGCTGCACGCCGTGCCCCGGCGGGCCGAACTCCTGGTCCTGGTGGGGACGCTCGGCGCGAGCCCGGTGATCGACCGGCTGGTCCGCCGCGGACGCCTGGACGTCTCCCGGGTCCAGGGCCGCTGGGAGGCGTCCGTCACCCAGGTCGTGGACCGTCCGCTGCCCGGCGTGGACCGCGCCCTGGTCATCGCGGGCAGCGACCGGCGCGGCACGGTCTACGGCGTCTACGACACCTCGGAACGCATCGGCGTCTCGCCCTGGTACTGGTGGGCCGACGTCCCGGTGGTGCGCCGCGACACGGTGACGGTCCCGGCAGGCCCCTTCGTACGCCACGAGCCCGCCGTCCGCTATCGCGGCATCTTCATCAACGACGAGCAGAACCTCACCACCTGGTCCCACCGTACCCAGGAGCCGGACAAGAACATCGGCCCACGGACCTACGAGCGGGTCTTCGAGCTGCTGCTCCGCCTCAAGGCCAACTACCTCTGGCCCGCGATGCACCCGTACTCCGACTTCTTCAACAAGCACCGCGAGAACCCCGAACTGGCCGACCGCTACGGCATCGTGGTCGGCTCCAGCCATCCCGAGGCCATGCTGCGCAACGGCGTGCACGAGTGGGAGCCCTGGGCCGAGGAGCACCGCAACCCCGACGGCACCCTGCCGGTCTACGACTACACGGTGAACCCGGCCGTCATCTCCGACTACTGGCGGGCGCGGGCCCGGCAGAACGCCGCCTACGACAGCAGCTGGACGATCGGCATGCGCGGCCTGCACGACTCCGCGCTGGAGACGAAGTACGCCACCACCATCCCGGAGAAGGTCGCGGTGATGAACGACATCATCAGCGACCAGCGACGCATCCTGGCCGAGGAGGTGGGCGAGGCGGCCGCGCCGCAGATCTTCATCCCGTACAAGGAGGTCCTGGAGCTGTACAACGCGGGCGTCCAGGTCCCCGACGACGTCACGCTGATCTGGCCGGACGACAACCACGGCAACATGCGCCAGCTCCCGGACGAGGCGGAGCGGCGCCGCTCCGGCGGCAACGGCATCTACTACCACCTCTCCTACTGGGGCCGTCCCCGGAGCTATCTGTGGCTGGACACCACGCAGTTGAGCAAGGTGTGGCAGGAGCTGCGCCGGGTCCACGACCACCAGGTCGACCGGATGTGGATCTTCAACGTCGGTGACATCAAGTCGATCGAGACGGGCCTGTCCTTCTGCCTGGACATGGCGTGGGACGTGGACCGCTGGGGCCCGGACGACGTCGAGGACTTCCTGGTGGAGTGGGCCGGGCGCCAGTTCGGCCGGCGCCACGGCCCGGAGATCGCCGCCATCCGCACGGAGTACTACCGCCTGGCGGCGGAGCGGCGCCCGGAGTTCATCGACAAGGCGGTCTTCTCGACGGTGCACCACGGGGACGAAGCGGAACGCCGGCTGGCCGCCTACGAGAAGTTGCTGGACCGGGTGCGGACGCTGGGCGCGAAGCTGCCCGAGCCCTACCGCGACGCCTTCTACGAGCTGGTCGAATACCCGGTACACGGCGCCTGCTTGATGAACCTCAAGTACTACTGGGCGGACCGGAACGCGCTCGCCGTCCGTCAGGGGCGCGGCGCGGGCACCAACCGCTTCGCGGACCTGGCCGAGGCCGCGCACGCCGAGGAGCAGGAGATCACCCGCCGCTACAACGCGGAGATCGCGGGCGGCAAGTGGGACGGCATCGTCAATCCGTACCCGTCCCAGATCCCCAAGGCCCCGGGCCGTCCGGCCGTCACACGGGTGCCGCGCCAGGAGACCTCCGGCCTGGGGCTGGCCGCGGAGGGCAACGAAACGGGAGCGAGCCGCCCGCTCTCCTTCTCCTCCTACACCCGCGACCGCCGCTTCGTGGACGTCTTCAACACGGGTTTCCTCCCTCTGGAGTGGCGTGCCGAGCCGAGTCACCCGTGGATCCGCCTGAGCACGGCCGGCGGCGAACTCACGGACCAGACACGGGTGTGGGTGGAGATCGACTGGTCGCGGGCGCCGGAGGGCACCCACCTGCCCACGCTGACCTTCACCGGCGCCGGCACGACCGCCGAGGTGCCCCTGCGGGTGGTGAACGACGGCGACCGGGCCCGGCAGCGCGCCCGCGGTTTCGTCGAGGCCCACGGGTATGTGTCGATCGACGCCGCGCACTTCGACGACCGGGTGGCGCGCGGCGGGGCCCGGTGGCGGGTCGTCCGCGGCCTGGGACGCCGTACGGCCGCGGTCGAGGCGGTCCCGACGACCGCACCGCCGATCACCGGGGACCTGCCCACCCGGTCACCGGAGCTGCGCTACCGGGTGCGCTTCACGAGCACCGGCACCTTCCCGGTGACCGTCTTCCGGCTGCCCTCCCTCGACGAGCGGGGCAAGCGCCGGCTGGCGGTCGCCCTCGACGACCAGCCGCCGACGGTCCTGTCCGGCCAGGCGATCGCCACGGGCAACCGGGGTGACGCCTGGGCCCGCAACGTCGAGGAGGGCATCGAGAAGCTGACGGCCAGGGTGACCGTGGCGGAGCCGGGTGAGCATGTGCTGCGGGTGTTCATGACCGACCCCGCGATCGCCGTGGACCAGATCGTCATCGACACGGGGGGCCTGCCGGCGAGCTATCTCGCGCCACCGGAGAGCTACCACCGCGTCTTCAATCCTGGCCCCGTTCCCCGGGAGCACTGACGGGAAGACGGATTTCTGCGTGCACAGGAAATCAATAAAAAGCTGGGTGCATGAGCAAACGTGATTCTCTCGATGCCCCACCGTGCTTCCGTGCGCCCCTACGGAGAAAGGATTCAGCGAGCGATCGGCAGATTCCACTGGGAAGGACATGAGGCGACCATCAAGTCGGTGCGACCGCACCGAAATCCCGTGTGCCAAGTGAGGCAGGTGGTATTCGATGAGCGGCTCCGTCCCAGGACCGGCCCGAAATTGGACAGTGGGCACTGCTCCAGGCATATTCCCATTCCTCGGCCATGGTATCGACTTGGTCCGGCGACCGCTGGCCTTTCTGAATTCTTTGCCCGGACACGGGGATCTGGTCGAGATACGCCTGGGCCCGCAGCGCGCCTGGATGGCGTGTCACCCGGACCTGGTCCACCAGGTCCTCAGGGACCCGCGCACCTTCGACAAGGGCGGCCCGCTCTACGACAGGTTGCGGATGCTGCTGGGGGACGGCGTCGGCACCTGCCGCCATCAGGATCACCGGCGCCAGCGCAGGATGCTCCAGCCCGAGTTCCGCAAGGCCCGCGTCACCGACCAGGTGCGCCTGATGGGCGAGGAAGTGGAGTCGGTGTGCCGTGCCTGGCGGCCCGGGCAGGCGGTCGACATCAGCGCGGCCATGCTGGATCTGTCCATCCGCGTGGTCAGCCGCGTCCTCTTCTCCGACTCGCTCGACACCGATACGGCCGCCGAGATGCGCGGGTGCCTGGCCACCGTGTTCCGCGGCATGTTCGTCCGGACGGTGATGCCGGTCGACGCGCTGTTCCGGGTTCCCACGCCGGCCAACCGGCGTTACCGGCATGCTTCCGACCGCCTGCGCGCGATCGTCGACGCGGCCATCGCCCAGCGCCGGCGAGACACTCCCCACGACGACCGCGACGACCTGCTCGCAACTCTGCTGGCGGCCACGCGGGCCGACGGCGGGGGAACGGCGATCACGGATCAGGAAGTCCACGGCCAGGTGCTGACGCTGATGTTCGCCGGCGCCGAGAGCACCGCCCTGTGCCTCTCCTCCGCCTTGGGGCTCCTGGGGCACCATCCCGAGGAGGAACGCCGCCTGCACTCCGAAGTCGACGCCGTGCTCGCTTCCGGGCAGCCGCCCGGCCCCGAGGACCTGCCGCATCTCGTCCACACCCGGTGCGTCCTCACCGAGACCCTCCGCCACCGCCCGCCCGGCTGGCTCTTCACGCGCGTCACCACGCGGGAGACGGAACTCGCCGGGCACCGTCTCCCGCAGGGCACCACCGTCATGTTCAGCCCCTACCTCCTGCATCACGACCCCGCCCTGTTCCCCGACCCCGATCGTTTCCTCCCCGACCGCTGGCTGCCAGGGCAGGCCGTCGCGGTCCCGCCCGGAGCGATGATCCCGTTCGGTGCGGGCAGCCGGAAATGCATCGGGGAGACGCTCGCGCTGGCGGAGGCCACGGTGGCCGTCGCGTTCATCGCCCGCCACTGGCGGCTGCGTCATCTGCCCGGCTCCACCGAACGCCTGCGCCCCGCGGCGTCGTTGGGGCCGAGGGGATTGGTGATGGTCGGCGAACCGCGAACGGGGCGGCCTTTGGGCACACCGCCTCGGGCGGATTCACGCACGCCCGGGACAACCGGCGTACCCGTCGTCCACACCTCACGAACGGCAGGTGGCAATGATGTCCGCGACGCATGAGGAAGGCACGCTCGCCACGCAGGCGGGAATTCCGGTCGTCGATCTGAGGGACCTGATCGACGCGAACCTCTACATGCCCTTCCCGTTCCAGCGCAATCCCCACGCGTCCGAAGCGGCGGCAGGCGTCGAGGAATGGCTGAGCGCCTGGGGGCTGACCGACGACCCGGCGGTGGCGGCCATGATCTCCTGTACGCGCCCTGCCGAACTCGCGGCCTACAACAGTCCGACCATGGATTCCGGGCTCCTCCAGATCATGGCCAACCAGATCGCCTACCAGTTCATCTTCGACGACCGCGCGGAGGACGTCGGCCGGCACACGCCGGGCCTGCTGCTGCCCATGCTGTGCGAGAGCATCGCGATCCTGCGGGACGGCCAACCGCCCACCACCCCGCTCGGGGCGGCTCTGGCCGACCTCCATCGACAGGTACAGGAGCGGTGCACACCCGCTCAGGCGGCCCGGTGGGCCTGGAACAGCCGTGAGTACGTGCACGGCCTGCTGCACGAAGCGGTGGCCCAGAACCACCCCGTCCCGGTGGAGAGCGGGCTGTGCCGGTCCATACGCTCCCTCATCGCGGGCGTCGAGCCGTTCTACCCGCTGTGCGAGGCCGCCCAGCCGTGCGAACTGCCCCCGGAGGAGATCCATCACCCCGTCATGCGACGCCTGAGCCGGCTGTCGGCCGACGCGGCGGTGTGGATACCCGACCTGTTCTCCGCGGTGAAGGAACAGCGGGCGGGCGGCGTGATCAACCTGGCCCTCGCCTACCAGCGGACACACCGGTGCTCCCTACCGGTGGCCGTCACGCTCGCCACACGGCACATCAACAGCACGATCCGCGAGTTCGAGGAGCTCTACGCTGAACTGCGGCCGGAGTTGTCCCCGTCCGGCGTCGGCTACGTGGAGGGCATGGCCGGCTGGATCCGCGGTTGCTACTTCTGGTCCCGGACCGTGCCACGGTACGCGGACACGATGGCGGCACCCGCGGTGCTCTGATCCGCTGCCCGACCGGTCGTTTCCACCACAGGGGTCCCGAGAAGAACCGAAACGGAGCAGATTACCCGAAAAGCTGAGACACGAACCGCTCCCGCAGGAAATTCACCCTCTCTGTCGACCTCCCGTTCCGACCCGGCCATGGGGCGAGCGCCAAGGCGTACGCTCGCCCCGTCCGGCGGGGAGCAACGACAGGAAGCGGTAGACCACATGGCCCACGGGCTGCGGCAACCGATCACCGAAGACCGGCCTCTACTCGAACGCGACGAGGAACTCCGGGCCATCGACCAGGCGTTGGCGGAGCTCCGAGACACCGTCGACGGCGTGCCCCAGGAACCGCGCGGCGGATTGCTCGCCTTCACCGGCGAGGCCGGGCTGGGCAAGACCACACTCATCGCGGCGGTGCGTGCCCGCGCCGCCGCCCTCGGGTTCACGGTGTTCTCCGGCAAGGGCGGCGAGAACGAGCGGGAGATGCCGTTCCGCGTCGTCCGCCAGGCGATGCAGCCCATCCTGGCCCGGATGGGCGAGACGGAGCGCCGGGACTTCCTGGGCACCTGGTACGACATCGTCGGTGCCGCGCTCGGTCTCAAGGCGACCGACCCCTCCCGGGTACCGGACCCGACCGGAGTACGCGACGGGCTCGACTGGGTCATGACGCGACTGACGATGTTGAACTCGCCTGTCGTTCTGCTCCTGGACGACCTGCACTGGGCCGATGCCGAATCCCTGGACTGGCTCGCCTCCTTCGCGCCCAGGGTCGCCAACCTCCCGCTGCTGATCGTCGTCGGCTACCGGCCCGATGAACTCCCGTCCGACGCGGCCTCGTTCCGTACGCTCGTCGAACGCCACGAGCAGCGCCCGCACGTGCTGTTCCCGCTCGGGGAAGCCGGAGTGGCGCGGATCATCAGGGACGAAGTGGGTGACGAAGCCGAGGACGAATTCTGCGGTGAGTGCTGGACGGTCACCGGTGGAAGCCCCTTCGAAGCCGTCGAGCTGGCCATCAGGCTCCGTGAGCGGAAGCTGAGGGGCACCCGGGACGAATTGGCCGTGATGCGGGGCCTCGCCGCCGCGGTCAAGGGCCCCGGCCTGATCGAGCGCCTCAAACGGCTCGGCCCGGGCACCGTCCGCTTCGCCTGGGCCGGCGCTGTCCTGGGTGGGCCCTTCTCCCCGGAGGTTGCCGCCGACCTCGCGGTTCTCGGCAGCGAGGAGGCCGCCGAGGCGGCCGAGAAGCTGCGCGCCCGCCGCATTCTCGCGGACACCGACGAGCCCGCGGGCAGCCTGGAGTTCGTCCACCCGCAGATCGCCACGACGATCTACCGCGCCATCCCCGCGGGCCTGCGGGTCGGCATGCACAACGCGGCCGCCCATGCCGCCCAGGCGGTCGGAGCCGACCCCACCGTCGCCGCCCGGCACCTGCTGGAAGTTCCCTGCGACGGCCGGCCCGAGGCGGTCGCGTGCCTGCGCGCCGCCGCGCGTGAGTACCTCCGTGCCGGGGCCCCGGAGGCCGCCCGGCGCGTGCTGACCCGAGCGCTGCGGGAACCGCCCCCTGCCGAGGACCGCGCCGCCCTTCTCCACGAGCTGGCCCGCTCGACGTTCCTGATCGAGCCCACGGCCACGGTCAGCCATCTCCGTGAGGCGCTGAAGGAGCCGCGAATCGACCCTGCCCTGCGCGCCTCCATCGTCTACCGGCTGACCCAGGCGCTGGCCCACACCGACCGGCTGACCGAGGCCGCGACCGTGGCCGCCGACGAGGCGCGGCGCGCCACCAACGCGCGCGTCAAACTGCGCATGCAGGCCGATCACTTCGTATGGAGCGCGTTCCGCGCCGACGAGCCCGACTCCTCCGCCCGCTCGCGCCGGCTGGCGCGGCTGGCGGACAAGCTGCCCGGCCGGGGCCTGGAGGAGCGCTACATCCTCGGTCTGCGGGCGTGGGACGCCCTGGTGCGCGGCGAGCCGCGGCGGACGGCCCTCGGGTATGCCGAGGAGGCCCTCCGCGGAGGCATGAGCTGGACCGACGAGAACCGCGGCTTCGAGGTGCCCGCCGCGGTCGCCCTGCTGTTCATGTACTGCGACCAGCCCCGGCGGGCCGAGGAGCTCTTCGCCGAAGGTATGGCCGAGTGCGAGCACATGGGGTGGCGCGGCTCCCATCTGGCGCAGGGACAGACCCTCCTGGGCTATATCCGCTACCGCCGCGGCTGCCTGCGCGAGGCGGAAGAACTCGTCCGGGCCGGGCTGCACACCGCCGAGCGCGTCGAAGGAGCGGTGCCCGCCCAGTGGTTCGCCATCGGCATTCTCATCCAGACCCTGCTGGCCCGTGGGCGGACCGGTGACGCACGCCGGCTCGCCGACGGCTACCACTACGGCGACGTGGTCCCCAACGCCGTCATCTTCCCGGATCCCCGCACGGTTTACGCCGGCCTGCTCCTGGCGGAGGGGCGACTCCCTCAGGCGGCGCGGCTGTTGTCCGAGGTCGGCGACTGGCTGGACGCACGGGACTGGCGCAACCCCGCGTGGTGCCCCTGGCAGCTGGGACTGGCCTCCGCGCTCGCCCGCACCGACCCTGAGGAGGCGGCCCGCCATGCCCAGGAGGCCGTCAAGCGGGCCCGGGACTTCGGTGCGGCGTCCGCGATCGGCCAGGCGCTGCATGTCCAGGCGGAGGTGACGGGCGGGGAGGCGGCGGTCGATCTGCACGCGCAGGCCGTCGACCATCTGGAGCAGTCGCCCGCCGCGTACGAACTGGCCCGCGCGCTGGTCGGCCACGGCTCCGCGCTGGCCCGCAACGGCCGTCTGCACGACGCCGCCGACCGGCTCTACCAGGGTCTGGAAGGCGCGGTGCACTGCGGTGCCGAAGGTCTGGCCGCCCGGGCCAGGCGGGAGCTCTCCGCCGCGGGACTGCGCCCGCTGCCCCTGCGCTACCCGCAGACGGACATGCTGACGACCCAGGAGCGCAAGGCCGCCGAGATGACGGCCCTGGGCCACCCGGCATCGGTGGTCGCGAAGGACCTGGGGATCACCGAGCAGGGCGTACGGCACCTCCTGTCCTCCGTGTACCGAAAACTCGGCACGGACGCATCCGGCCTCCCCGACGCCCTGTCGAACCGCTTCCGACACGAGCGGTAGCGGCCGGGAGCCCGGCCACGCACCCCGACCGCCGGTTCGCTCACCGCACCTTCGAATTGCGCTGCGCCCGATGCCCCATCGACTCCCAGAACCTTCGCAGCTCCGTGAGGTCGGTGCGGCGCTGCCAGGAGGCCTTGGAGCGGCGGAACGGGGAGCGGGACAGGAGGGTGGACTGGGCGCGACAGAAGGCCTCGCCGAGTTCCACTCGCTGGCCGTCCAGGCCCTTGGGCGGGTACGGGCACAGTTCGAAGGCGCAGTCGTCGCGGCAGTTGGAGCCCGCCTGGGAGGAGGTCGTGCGGACGGTGGTGCGGCACGGGTCGAGCGGGGTGCGGTCCAGGGTGAGGCAGGGCGGCAGGTCGGGCCGGGCGGTGTGCTGGAGGCGCCGGATGCGGTCGGTGGGCCAGTCTCCCCGTTCGGCCAGGTTCAACAGCAGCAGCACGTCGGCGAGGAGTTGCTGCGCGGTCGGGTGCAGGGCGCTCCAGCCCGTGGAGGGCGGGATCCACAGGTTGTGCTTGCGTACCTCGCCACGCGACGTCTGGGAGCCGACGTGCGCGGCGACGCCCGACTCGTCGATCCACAGGAACCGTTCGGGCTGCCCCGTCTCCAGGGCCCAGACGCAGAGTTTCCCGGCCGCGATCACGAACGGGTGCTCCGGTTCGCCGTCCGGCCGGGCCAGCCACTGACGGACCTGCTGGGCGGGGTCGGCCCCGTGACCGCGTGACAGGCGCCCGGTGGTGGTGCCGTCGGGCAGGTCCCACAGGGTCAGCGCGTGCAGCAGCGTGAGGCGCGTGAACCAGAACCGGGAGTTCTTGAGCATGGCCCACGCCTGCTCGCTCAGGTACTCGCGGGCCTCGGGCCGGGCGTGCGGATGGCGGTGCCGGCGGTTCGCCGCGTACTTGAAGCCCTGGGCCAGCGCCACCTCCACGCTGAGGTCGAGTCCGGGAGACCCGTTGAGACCGTCCGCCGGGACGCCGACGCGCCGCACCCAGCTCTCCAGGAACGCGTACGGGGTGTCCTGGTGCCGGTGGGTGGTGACCGAACCGACGAGCAGCGGGACCAGCCAGGCGCACAGGGTGTTGTCCCGCCACTGCCGTTCCTCGGCCTCGCGGTCCTCGCGTTCCCGTCTGCGCTCCAGGCGGCGCTCGTCCTCACGTTCCTTCAGTTCCCGCTTCATGCGCGCGACCTGGCCCTCGCCCTGCCGGCGCAGTCTGGTCTCGCGCTCCCCCACCAGCTCCGGCTGCTGCCCGCCCCACAGCTTCTCCCGCCAGTCGGGTTCCCGCTCGACCCGCAGGCCCTCGACCAGCTGCGGCCCGCGCAGCCTCGGCTGGAGCGCGGCGAAGGCGAGGTCCCCGCCGGCGCCGATCTCCTGCGCGACGGCCAGCCGCACCGGGTAAGAGGGTTCGAGGCGTGCGATCTCGAACATCTCCAGATAGGCGGGCCGGAGGGTCTGCCGTTGTGCGACGCCGCGCATGGCGTCGCCGAACCGCTCCACGAGCAGGGCCTTCGCGGTGTTCAGGGTGTGCGGGTCGCGGGCCCGCAGATCCGGCCAGGACGTGCACAGCCGCATGGCGATGAGGTGCTGCTCCGGCTGGGCGTCGACGCTGTCGATCTCCAGGGCGGCCGCGTACAGCTCCAGGGCCTTGCTGTGCAGAGTGCGGCCGAAGAGGGGCCGTACCTGGTGTTTGTCGTCGTTGTTGTCGTCGGTGCCGGTGTTCCTGACCGTCTGTGCCTGGCAGGCGGCCTCCATCAGCAGGTCGCGGGAAGCGCTCACCGGGCACCACAGCGTCCCGTCGGAGCCCGCCGCGCCCGGCTCGTCGTGGACGCACGCGCCGTCGGGCAGCCGGGAGTGCAGCACCATGGCGATCAGCAGTTCCCGGCCCGGTTCGCGCAGGGCCGCCGGGAAGTACCAGCCCTCCGTCGGCTGTGCCGGGACGTCCGGGTGGATCACCGCGTTCAGGAAACGGGCCCCCAACTGGGCCTGGATCACGCTGTGCTGGAAGCGGACGCGGTCGCCGCCGAGCTCGACCAGCTCCATCCCGGCGCCCCAGTGGGCGGCGAGCCTGAGGTCGATGCCGTTGTCGCCGACCCTGCGGGCCAGCTCCCGGACGATCTCGGGGAAACGGGAGCGGGCCGGGTCACGTTCGTCGACGACATCGGCGAACCGCACCTCGGAGGTGTCGAGGGCGAGTCCCACGCAGGCCAGCGCGGAGAGGTAGTGGACGACCGAGCGGCGCTCCTCCGGGGAAAGCGGCAGATGCGGCCCGAAGCGCCCGCTGATCAGGGCGCTGAGCCAGGTCTCGAACAGGTGGAACCTCAGGGACGCCCGGTCGCCGCCCCGCGTCTCTACGGCCTCCTCCTCCCCGTGGCCGGCGAGGGCGCGCTCCAGCAGTCCCTGCTCGTGCAGTTCGGCGGCGATCTCCAGGTAGGTCGGGGCCTCCGCGATGCCGGCCCGCTCGACGATCCAGTCCAGCCGCTGCCGGTCCTCCCCGGCGCCCCCGGACGAGATGTAGGTGAGGGCGGCCTCCTCGCTCAGCGGCTCCAGCTCGGTCAGGGACGCCTCCATGCCACGCAGCGAGTCGTGCGGCCGGGAGGTGATGATCAGCGGCAGGCCCTCCTCGTTGGCGCGGCGGATGGCCAGCCGGATGATGGTGTCGCGCTCCTCCGTCAGGTCGTCGGCGGTCAGCGCCTCGTCCAGGCCGTCCGCGAGCACCACGATCCGCCCCTGCTGGCACAGGCGCCGCCACACCTTCTCCGCCTCGGCACTCGAGCGGATGCTGCCCTGCACCTCCCGGCAGAAGCGCTCGAAGGCCAGCTCGCGGAAGTCGAGGTTCGCCTCGGCGGCACGCAGCCGCAGCGGCACGGGCACCGCCCCGCGCTCCGCGAGCCGCTGCGTCAGCAGCACGACCAGCGCTGTCTTGCCCGTGCCGATGCCGCCTACGACGACGTGCGTACGGCGGAAGCGGCGGTCCCGCAGGTCCTCCATGAGGACGGAACACAGCTGGTCGCGGCCCACGACCCGGCCGAAGATGCCGCCCGCGGTCTCCACGAGTGTCTGGGGCTCCTGGCGCGCCTTCCGCAGGTAGGTCCGACGCACATGGGTGAAGCGGAAGAACAGGTAGGTGACGGTGGCCAGGGCGAGGGTGAGGAAGGGCATGAAGAGGGACTGGAGGACGCCACAGCTGAAATCATCCTTTTTGCACTGTTTGTTCCACCATGCGGTGGGCGACCCGAAACCCTTTTCCTGCGACAGGGTGATGATGGCCGTGACAACCAGGAACAGCAGGAGCAGCGCCCCGAGGAACGTCAGCACCAACAGCGCCACGTAGCCGGCGCTCTTGCGGACCCGCCAGGTCCGGGTCCGGTCGTAGCCCTGCCGCATCAGCCGGCGCCGGTGCAGCGCGCGGCGCAGGCCGAGCCCGTCGCGGAGCATCCGCCCGAGCAGTCGCGACAGTCCTCCTCCTTCGAGTCGCGGGGCGGCAGGACCCTGGGAAGCACGTGTACCACCGTTCACCCTGTGAGGGTTCCGCGCCCGCGGGTTCCCGGGCGTCCGCGGGCGGCAGGTTCACCCGACGGAAGCGTTGGGACCCGCCACCCGGCCGTACCCCGTCACACCGGGCCGCGCGGGACATCCCGTGCGCAACTTTCGCGCGTGCCGCACTACTTGACGCCTGAACCGTTTCACTGCTTCCCTCGGAAAGCTGCCTATGGGAGCGCTCCCAGACCCACCCCCACGTGAAAGGGAACCCCGTGCAGACCTCCCCCCACCCCTTCCCCAGACGCGCCCTGCCCGCTCTCCTCACCGCCGCGCTGCTCGCCTGCCTGCTGTCCCTGGCGGGCGGCTCTCCCGCGCGGGCCGCGACGGGGGACGGCTCGGTGTCCGATCCCAACATCGCGTACGTCGGGCGCTGGGACACCTCGTCCGGGACCGCGGCCGTGCCGAACTGGACCGGCGGCTACCTCCAGACCGGCTTCACCGGCACCACGGTGAAGGTCAGGGCCAGGAACGCGGTCAACTTCTACGCAAGCATCGACGGCGGCCCCGACGTCTTCTACGCCGGTGTGCGCGGCACGGTGAACCTCACTCCCCGGCCGCTCTCCCCCGGCACCCACACCCTGCGCCTGTCCTACCGCTCCGGTGACACCGTCTTCCAGGGGCTGGTCCTGGACTCCGGTGCCCGGACCGTCGCCGCCGGCGCCCCGTCCGGGCTGGTGGAGTTCGTCGGCGACTCCATCACCGCCGGGGCACTGACCGACCGGCTGGCGCTGGACTCGTACGCCTGGAAGACCGGGGAGCGGCTGGGCATGCGGCACACGCAGATCGCCCGGTCCGGGTACTGCCTGGTCGCCCGGTCGGGGTGCACCGGTCTGAGCGGGCAGTTCTTCAAGACGGCCTCCGCCGGCGGTGCGGACTGGGACTTCTCCCGGTACCGGGCCGACGCGGTCGTCATCAACCTCGGCACCAACGACATCGGGCACGGCGTGTCCGGCGCCGACTTCCAGTCGGCGTACACCACGTTCCTGCGGGACGTGCGCGCGAAGTACCCCGCGGCGCAGCTCTTCGCGGTGCAGACGCTGAAGAAGCGCTACGTCGCCGAGACCAAGGCCGCCGTCAGCGCCCGCAACAGCGCCGGTGACGCCCGGGTGCACTACGTCGACACCTCGGGCTGGCTCACCGACGGCGCCGACTACGAGGACGGCAACGGGCATCCCAACGAGGCGGGTCACACCAAGTTCGCCGAGCGCCTGGCCCCGGTCGTCCGCGCCCGGCTCGGCAGCGGCGCCACGGTGAAGGCGGCGGCTCCCGGGCAGCCCGGCGACCCGAACATCAAGTTCGTCGGCCGCTGGGACACCACCAGTTCCGCCACCGCCTACACCCCGTATTGGGCCGGCGCCTACTACCGGGTCGGCTTCACCGGCCGGACGGTCAAGCTGAAGCAGCGCGGCACGATCGATCTGTGGGCGCGGATCGACAACGGTCCCGTGAAGTTCTACGACGACGTCAAGGGGACGGTGAACCTGACCCCGGCGGCCCTCTCCTCCGGGAACCACACGCTCCAGGTCAACTACCAGGTGGTGGCCGGATCGTACAAGGGCGACGCCGTCTTCCAGGGGCTCGTCCTGGACAGCGGCGCGACGACCTTCGCCCCGCCGGCCCCGGCCAAACTGGTCGAGTTCGTCGGCGACTCGATCACGGTGGGCACGACGACCTCGCAGAACGCCCGTACCGCGTACGGCTGGCTGATCGGGGAGCGACTGGGCGTGGAGCACACGCAGATCGCGCAGGGCGGGGCGTGCCTGGTGGCCGCGGCGGACGGCTGTGTGGGTCTTGAGCGGCAGTTCACCAAGCTCAACCCGAACGCCGCGACGCCCGACTGGAACTTCTCCCGCTACCGGGCCGACGCGGTCGTCATCAACCTGGGCACCAACGACGTCGGGCACGGGGTGAGTTCCACGCAGTTCCAGTCGGCGTACGGCAGTCTGCTGCGCAAGGTCCGTGCGGCGTATCCGCAGGCGTGGATCTTCGCGCTGGAGACGTTCCGCGGGCGGTACGTCCCGCAGACCGAGGCCGCGGTGAAGGCCGCCGTCGCCGGCGGTGACACCCGGGTCTCCTTCGTCGACACGACCGGCTGGCTGGGCTCGGGCGATCTGACGGACTCGGTGCACCCCAACGACCGGGGGCACCGGGTCATCGCCGACCGGCTGGCGCCGGTCATCGCCGCGAGGCTCGGGGCCTAGCGGGCCCTGGGGCGGGCCTCACACCGGGCCGGGGCCCGCCCCTCCCTTGAGGCGTTCCAGGTCGGAAGGGCGGACCTGGATGACGATCAGGGCGATCAGCGCGGCGATCGCGGTGAAGATCGCCGCCATGATGAAGGCGGCCGAGACGCCGGCGGTGAGGATCTCGTCGGACCAGGGTTTCGGAAGTTGCCCGGTGCGTTCGAAGCGCAGGCGCTCGGCAGGGGGCGCCTGCCGGAGGAAGAGCGGGATCTGCTTCTCGGCCTCGTTGGTACTGGCCGTGCCGAACATCGTGACCAGGATGGACAGGCCGAGGGAGCCGCCGACCTGCTGGGTGGCGTTGAGCAGTCCGGAGGCCGCGCCGGTCTCCGGCGTGGGCACGTTGGACAGCGCCATGAGGGTCAGCGACACGAACTCCATGCCCATGCCGAGGCTGAACACGAGCATCGGGCCGAGGACGCTGCCCGCGTACGTGGAGTGCACGTCGGTCAGCGTGAGCCAGGACAGCCCGGCCGCGGCCAGGAGCGCGCCCACCACCAGGAACGGCTTGGGGCCGTAGACGGGCAGGAACCGCGAGGCCAGTCCGGCGCCGATGGCGATGACCGCGCTGACCGGCAGGAAGGCCAGTCCGGCTTCGAGGGGACTGAACCCCAGCACGTTCTGCACGAAGAGCGTGAGGAAGAAGAACATGCCGAAGATCGCGGCGGCCAGGCACAGCATGATGCCGTACGTGCCCGCCCGGTTGCGGTCGGCGAACATGTGCAGCGGCGTGATGGGCTGTCTGGAGCGCCGCTCGATCAGGACGAAGCCCGTCAGGACGACGACCGCCGCGGCGAACGAGGCGAGGGTGAGGGCGTCGCGCCAGCCCTCCTGCGCGGCCCTGATGAACCCGTAGACCAGCAGCACCATGCCCACGGTGGAGGCGAGCGCGCCGGTGACGTCGAAGCGCCCGGGGTGGCGTTCGGACTCCCTGATCCAGCGCGGGGTGGCGAGCACGATGAGCAGGCCGATGGGCACGTTGACGAACAGCACCCACCGCCAGTTCAGCCACTCCACCAGGATGCCGCCCGCCAGCAGGCCGATCGCGCCACCGCCCGCCGAGACCGCGGCGAAGACGCCGAAGGCCCGGTTGCGTTCCGGCCCTTCGCGGAAGGTGGTGCTGATCAGGGCGAGGGCCGTCGGTGAGGCGATGGCGCCGCCGACGCCCTGGAGGGCACGTGCGCCGAGGAGTTGACCGGCGTTCTGGGCGAGCCCGCCGAGCAGGGAGGCGAGGACGAAGAGCAGCACGCCGAAGATGAAGACGCGCCGCCGGCCCAGGATGTCGCCCGTCCTGCCGCCGAGCAGCAACAGGCCGCCGAAGGTGAGGGTGTAGGCGTTGACCACCCAGGCGAGGCTCGTGGTGGAGAAGTCCAGCGCGGTCTGGATGTGCGGCAGCGCGATGTTCACGATCGTGATGTCGAGGACCACCATGAGCTGGCACGAGGCGATGACGAAGAGTGCCATCGCGTTCCCGCCACCACCGGATTCCCTGGTGGTGGTCGTCTGTGGTGTAGCCGGCTGCGGGCTGCTGCCTGCGGTGTCCACCGTTCGACGGTACGTCCGGCTCCCGGGCCTCACCACTCGATCAACGTGGGTGCCTCCCGTGCTGAAATGCCGGGGTCCGCGGTGATAATCCGTGCCAGGCGGTCAGTGGGCCGCGACGGCCGAGCGGGAGCGACAGTGATCCGCGTTCTTCTTCTCGAGAACGCCCGCCTGGTGCGGGGAGCCTTCGCTGCGCTGCTGTCCCGTGAGGACGACATCGAGGTCGTCGCCGAGGACGACGGCAAGGGTGACGTGGTGGCACGTGCCGTGGCGTGCCGGCCCGACGTGGCCGTGATCGACGTGGATTCCGGGGAGGGCGAGGAGATCGCCGTGCGGGGCGAGCTGCGGGCGCGGCTGCCGGAGTGCCGGATGCTGCTGATGATGGCCTCGACGACGCCCGAGCGGCTGCGCCGCATGCTCGATGTGCACGCCGCGGGCGTCATCAGCACCGACGCCCCGCCGGACCGGCTGGTCCACGGAGTGCCCAAGCTGGTGCGGGGGCAGCGGTTCGTCGATCCCGAGTTCGCGCTGGCCGCCCTGGACGCGGGCGCGAACCCGCTGACCCCGCGCGAGGTGGAGGTGCTGCGGCTGACCGCCGACGAGCATCGCAGAGCGGAAAGCCGCGCAACAGCACCGTTCGTCACGCGTGCGGCGTGAGACCGTCACCCCCGGACCGGGAGGAACGCTGATACGACATGGGTGTTCCGACCCCGGCTCCCGGTCAGCGGCCGCCGCGGATCAGGCCCGTCAGATAGCGCCACAGCGAGGAACGCTGCCGGGCGGACCGGTCCGGCAGGACCTCCTCGGCCACCGGCGCGGAACCGTCCGCCGACGGCCGCGCGGGCGCCGCGGAGAGGTCGTAGCGCACGGGCAGCGAGCGCAGGCCGCGCATGAACGGGGAGGAACGCCAGGGCAGTTGGTCGGCGGGCAGGGCGAGGTCGAGGTGGTCGAACCGCTCGAACAGCCGCCCCACACCGGCCGCCGCGACGGTGGAGGCGAGCTCCCGTGACGGGCACTGGCGCGGCCCGGCTCCCCAGGACAGGTGCGCCCGGGTGCTGATGGTGGTGCCGGAGGCGACGTGGTCGGCGAAGAGCGGGTCGGCGTGCGCGGCGGCCGAGGAGACCCACACCGGGTCGCCGGCCCGGATCGTGTAGTTGCCGAGCGGGGTGTCCGCGGTCGCGAAGCGCGGGACGAAGTTCACCAGGGGCGGCTTGCGCATGACGGACCGGTTCATGGCCTCCCTGACCATCCCGGCGGACAGGCTGGCACGCACGCTGCCCTCGCCCGAGATGACCTCGACGACGGTGTTGGAGATGAGGATGCCGACGTGGTCGGAGGTCATGCCGAGCAGCATGAACAGCTCGCGGGCCAGCTGGTCGAGCGACAGGTCGGGGTGCGCGGCCAGCAGGTAGGAGGGGAAGTCGTCGCCCGGCTTCTCCAGCTTCGTCGCGGCCAGTTCCGCCAGCGTCGCGAGCAGGCGCTCCAGCGCGGCCTCCGCGTCCGGGCCGGCGTCGAGCACGCGCCACATGTCCATCAGCGCGTCGTCGCCCTGTGAGCCGGGGAAGCCGAGCAGATGGCTGGCCACCATCAGCGGCAGCGGTCGGGAGAACTGCGCGGACAGGTCCGCCACGCCCGTCTTTCCGCCCTGCCCGACCAGGGTGATCAGCTCGTCGGCGTAGGCGGTGACGGCGGCCTTGAGGCGCTTGGCCTGGGGGTGGCGCGGGTCCTGGAACGGCTTGAGGGCCACGTCCCAGGCCGTGCGCAGCGGCCGGTATCCGGGGCCGCCCTGGATCAGGATGTGGTTGACCTCCAGGGACGGGCCGAGCGGCCAGTCGGCCGGCACCCGGCCCTCGGAGCGGGCCCGCCAGTTCTCCAGCCCCTTCGGGAAGCCGTCGTTGTCCTGGAGGACCTGGAGCGCCTCGCGGTAGCCGAGGACCAGCCAGGCGGGTACGCCGAGCAGATCGACCGGCGCGACGGGGCCGTGCTGCTGCCTCAGCCGCTCGTACACGAGCGCGGGGCGCGTCTCGTAGTCACGGGTCAGCAACGGCTGGGGACTCAACGCCTCCAGCCGTGTGTCGTCCAGGTCCACTGATCCGCCGTCACCCCACTGGGAGTCCATCGTCTTGCCACCCTCCGACACGCCCCGTACCGGCGCACCATCAGCCGGTAACCGGAAACGGTGGGGACCCTACCCCAGAGGCAACCGGCGGGTAACGACGGGGGGTGGGGGGACGCCGGGTGGTCCGGCGCGTGAGACGCGGATCAGGCGGCGGTGTAACCCAGTTGGCGCCGCATGTAGGGCGTCATGAGGGTCTTCGCCTTGGCCATGACCGTCGTACGGCTCCCGAGGACCGCGGACTCGCCGCCCGGGACGGGCAGCACGGTCAGTCCGTCGGCCGGGCCGAACGGCACGATGAGCGGGGTGCGCTGGACCGGCCGGTAGAAGCGGGGCTCCTTGCGGTGCTTGCCCGAACTCTGCAGGTAGGCGCGGATGTTGTGGGCGGCGATGTCCGCCTGGGCGAGGGCGGCGGGGGTGATCTTGAGTTCGCTGACGTCGTTGACGTCGCCGACGGCGAACACGTCCAGCCTGCCCTCCACCCGGAGTGTCCGGTCGACCTTGACGTGTCCGTCCCGGTTCAGCCAGTCGCCGTGTCCGGCCAGGCGGAGCCAGAGCGTGTTGGGTGTGGTGCCCGTCGCCCAGAAGGACAGGTCGGCCTCGATGACGGTGCCGCGGCCGTCGCGGTAGGTGCCGAAGTCGTTGCCGGGCGACATGAACGAGTCGAGCCGGACCTCGATGTCATGGGCCTCCAGCCACGCGAGGGCCTTGCGTCCCGGCCGCGCGCTGCCCGTGGAGTCGAGCAGGGCCGGTCCGGAGTGGGCGAGCGTGACGCGGGCGTCCGGCCGGGCGAGGCGGATCTCGGCGCTGAGTTCGACGCCGCCGGGGCCGCCGCCGACGACGAGGACGCGCTCGGCCGTGGCGATGTTGCGCTGGTGCTCGGCGAACGACTTGGCCGCCTCCTCGACGGTGGTGCCCAGGAAGCGGGCCGGTTCGGGGTAGTCGGCGCCGGTGGCGATCACGACCACGTCGTAGGGCAGCCGTTCGCCCGTGGCGAGGACGACCTGCCGTTCGGCGGTGTCGATACGGACGGCCTTGCCCGCGATCACGCGCCCGCGGTGCAGCAACCGGTCGTACGGGATGAAGGGCGTGTGCGTCCACTCGGGGCGCACCCCCGCGCGCAGGGAGGCGACGCGGTGGAAGAAGACCTCCTTGCGGTCCACCAGCGTGACCCGGGCCGTGGGGTCCAGTCGCTTCGCCAGCCGGACGCCGCCGTAGCCGCCGCCGATCACCACTACGTCGCCGTCGTACACACCCGGTCTCCTGTGCTGGTGGGGGGTTGCGAGTGCCGCCGCGGAACGGGCCCCGCTCGGATCGACCCCCGGCGGCCACTCGACTGACGGTGAGATTAGCGCTTGAAACTTAAAGGGATTTCGAGGTTCCGTGCATGTTCGGTGAAGGGATCGGCACCTGACCGGACGTCACTTCCCCCAGATCTTCCGGTACGCCTCCCGGTAGCCCGACGGGTCCCAGGTCGTGGCGCCCTCGCTGTTGCCGGCCGTGGCGATGTGGACGGGGGCCGTGTACCCGCTGGCCGGGCGGCCGGAGAAGGCGCGGTTGAACTCGTCGACGATCTGCCAGCCCTGGAGGGACAGCGGTTCGGGCACGGTGGCGGCCTGGTACTGCCTGCTGTTGACGCGCTGGAAGGCGGAGGGATCACCGTCGCCCGCGCCGATGTTGTACGGCGGCCCCGAGCCCTTCTCGCCGGCCGCGCGGAAGGCGGGGGCGGCGTCGGCGAAGTACAGGTCGTTGATGGCGACGGAGTGGGTCCACCGGTCCCGGAAGCGGGAGAGCAGCGAGGAGATCTCCCGCGGGGTGCGGCTGCTCGCGTCCGGGATCGGGATGTTCTCGACCGAGAGCAGCCGCACCCCGCGGCACCGGGTGAGTTCCTTCCTGATCAGGTCGGACTTGTTCCTGGCGAAGGGGATCGAGGCGTCGGTGATGAGCACGACCCCGGCGCGGCCGTCCGAGTCGGAGATGATCCACTGCGCGCTGATGCGGGCCACCTCCTGGACGCGGGTGGTGACGTTGGTGAAGAGGTCGGGCCGCCGGCTGGGACCGGGCTCGGGGACCGCGTGCCAGCCGATGAGCGGGATGCGCTGCGCGTTGGCCCGGGCGGCCTGCTGTGCCGTCGAGTCGGGGTCGAAGCCGCCGATGACGATGCCCGAGGGCCTGAGGGCGACGGCCTCGCTCATGGCCGCCTGGATACCGGCCGGGGTGCCTTGGCCGTCGATCACCCGGACGTTCCATCCGATGACCCGGGCGGCTTCCCGCACCCCGTTCGCGGCGCCCGCGACACCGGGGTTGGTCATGGTCTGGGCGACGTAGACGATGGTTCTGCCCGACACCGCCTCCGGGCCGCTGGTGGGTCCGCCCCAGGGGATGCCGGTCCGCTCGGCCCGGGTGACGGCGGCCCGCGCCCCGGCCTGGACGTCGGGGCAGCCGCTCGGGCCCGTCGCGGTCTCGTCCGCGCCGTCCGACGAACCGCGCTCGCAGCCGACGAGGGCGGTCGCCGTCGCCAGCAGGGCGCAGCAGGCGAGCCGCGCGGTGCGGGCTCGGGGGGCGGCCTTGCGGTTGCGGTGCACGGGGGCTCCTGGTGAGGGGATCGGCGCGGCGGGACGTGCCGAGGGGTCAGGGGGGTGTGCCCGCGGCGCCGCCCTCCGGCGTCGGGGAGGACGGTGGCGGGGGCGACGGGGGCGGGGAGGACGGTGGCGGGGGCGGGGCGGCGGGTGTGTCGCGGGCCGCGGCGCCGCCGCGCAGCCGGCGGCGGGCGGCGTATCCGGCCAGGCCCACGGCGATGAGCAGGGTGCCGCCGTGGAACAGCGGCACCGTCCAGAAGTCGGCGCCGAGCTGGGCGATGCCGGTGAGGCCGACGGCCAGGACGGCGACGGCGACGACGGTGCCCAGGGCGTTGGGCCGGCCGGGTTTGATCGCCGTGGAGCCGAGCAGGGCGCCGACGAAGGCGGGCAGCAGGTAGTCGAGGCCGACGCTCGGGTTGCCGATCTGCTGCTGGGAGGCGAGCAGCACACCGGCGAAGCCGACGATCAGCCCCGAGGCGGCGAACGCGTAGACGGTGTAGGTGCGGGTCGGGATGCCGACGAGGTCGGCCGCGCGCGGGTTCGATCCGACGACGTACAGGTACCGGCCGAGCGGCAGCCGCTCCAGCACCAGCCAGAGGACTCCGGCGAGGGCGAGCACGTAGAAGGCGGGGACCGGGAGGCCGAGGAACGTGGAGTCGTACAGGTCGGTGAACGCGGGCGGCAGGCCCTGGGTGCCGGGGACGATCCGGCTGCCGTCGGTGATCCAGCCGGTCACGGCGTACATCATGCTGCCGGTGCCGAGGGTGGCGATGAAGGAATCAATCCGGCCGAACTCGACGATGACGCCGTTGAGGACGCCCACGACCAGCCCTCCGGCGAGCACGGTGAGGCAGGCGAGCGGCCAGGGCCAGCCCTCGGTGACGACGAGCTGCATCACCATGACGTGGGCCAGTCCGAGGCCGTAGCCGATGGAGAGGTCGAACGCGCCGGTCACGATGGGCACCATGGCGGCCAGCGCGAGGACGGCCGGGATCGACTGGTTGGACAGGATCGAGTCGACGGTGTCCAGGGTGGGGAACGTGTCCGGCAGGGCGAGGGAGAAGACCAGGTAGAGCAGGGCGGTGAGGGCGAGCAGGCCGTAGGCGCCGATGTGGTGCCCGCCGGGGGCGCGCAGGCGCCGGGAGCGGGGTGAGGAGGGGGCGGGCGGTTCGGTCATGGCTTCGTCGCGGCCGTCGCGGTGGTGGACGGGGGCAGGGCCGAGGCCGCCCGGGTGAGCCCGGCGACGGTGAGGGTGCCGCCGCTCAGCTCCGCCGTCACGGACCCCCGGACGAAGACCAGGGTGCGCCCGCACACGCTCGCGACCTCCTCGAAGTCGGTGGACAGGAGCAGCACCGCGAGGCCCGCCGACAGGGCCTCGCCGAGCAGACGGTGGATCGCGGCCTTGGCGCCGATGTCCACGCTCGCGGTCGGTTCCTCGAGGATCAGCAGCCGCAGCTCCGTCCGCAGCCAGCGGCCGATCATGACTTTCTGCTGGTTCCCGCCGGAGAGCGTGGCGATGGGGGCCTCGCTGTCGCGGGGGCGCACCGAGAACCGGTCGATCAGGGCGGCGGCCTGGGCACGTTCGCGGCGGGGACCGATCCAGCGCGGCGCCGGCCGGCCGCCCGCGCGGGGATTGGCCAGGAGGTTCTCCCGCACCGACAGTTCGGCGAGACAGCCCTCCCGCAGCCGGTCCCCCGGCACGAAGCCGACGCCCCGGGCGACGGCCTCCGCGACCGAGCGGGGCCGATAGGGCCGCCCGTGCAGCACGGCCCGCCCCCCGAGAAGCGGCCGATCCCCGGCGAGGGCACGCCCCAGATCCGTGTGCCCGGCATCCGAGAGCCCGACCAGCCCGAGCACCTCACCGGCAGCGAGCTCCAGACCGACCGGCCCGGCCCGAGCGGTCCGCACGCCGTCGAGGGTGAGGACGGGGGGTGTGCGGGCCGGGGGCGGCGTGGCAGTGGGGCGGGCGGTGGTGGGGGTGGGGTGGGTGCCGACGATGTCGTGGACCAGGCGGGCGGGGGTGTGGTCCGCGAGGTGGCCGTGGCTGACGAGGCGGCCGTCGCGGAGTACGGCGAACGTGTCGGCCACCTCGTACACCTCGTCCAGGCGGTGGCTGACGTAGAGGATCGCGTGTCCGCGGTCGCGCAGGTCGTGCAGGACCGCGAAGAGCCGGGCGCTGTCGGCGGCGGGGAGGCGGGCGGTCGGCTCGTCGAGGACGATGAGCTTCGCGCGGGCTGCCAGGGCCCTGGCGATCGCGACGAGCGAGCGCTCGGCCGGTGCGAGCCCGGAGACCGGCGCGTCGGGGTCGAGCTGCCCGGCGACGATCCGCAGCGCGTCGACGCAGCGCTCGCGCGTGCGCCGCCAGGAGATCAGCCCGGTCCGGCGTGCGTACCCGGTGGTCAGGGCGATGTTCTCGGCGACCGTCATCCACTCCACGAGACCGAGGTCCTGGTGGATGAAGGACATGCTCCGGGACGCGGCCGGGCTGCCGAGGGGCATGCCGTCCACGGTGATCTGTCCCGTGTCGGCGGCGTGGACGCCGGCGAGGACCTTGATGAGCGTCGACTTGCCCGCGCCGTTGGGCCCGAGGAGGGCGAGCACGCTGCCCGCGTGGACGTCGAGGTCGACCCCGGCCAGCGCGACGGTCCCGCCGAACCGCTTGCCGAGCCCGCGGATACGGACCAAGGGCTCCGGCCCGAAGGGTGAAGCCGCCTTCACCGGCGTGTCAGGAGCGTCGCGCACCCGATCAAATTACAGCATTTCGGGCATCTTTCGACCGCCGTGACTCCCACGCGGGTCGGCGGACGCCTCACGCGGCGTCGAGCCCGCACTCGGCCCAGATGACCTTGCCCTCGGGGAGGTAGCGCGTGCCCCAGCTCTGCGAGAGCTGCGCGACGAGGAACAGGCCGCGTCCGCCCTCGTCGGTACTGGCCGCGCGGCGCAGATGGGGGGCGGTGTTGCTGACGTCGGAGACCTCGCAGATCAGCGTGCGCCCGTACAGCAGCCGGACCCGGATGGGCCCGGCGCCGTGCCGGATGGCGTTGGTGATCAGCTCGCTGAGGATCAGCTCCGCGGCGAACGCGGTCTCGTCGAGCCCCCAGTCGGCCATACGCCGCATGGCGGACGCCCGGACCTCGGCGACGACCGACGGGTCGGCGGGCAGCTCCCAGGCGGCGATCCGGCCGGGGTCGAGCGCGTGCACACGGGCGACGAGCAGGGCGATGTCGTCGTGCGGGTGCGCGGGCGCCACGGTGTCCAGGACCGCCTGGCAGGTCTGTTCGGGTGCCCGCTCCGGATGGGCCAGGGCCACGCGCAACTGCTCCAGCACCACGTCGACGTCACGGTGGCGGTCCTCGATGAGCCCGTCCGTGTAGAGCACCAGCTGACTGCCCTCGGGGACGTCGATCTCGACGGTGTCGAAGGGCAGGCCCCCGAGACCGAGCGGGGGCCCGGCCGGGAGGTCGGGGTAGGACACGGTGCCGTCGGGGTGGACGAGTGCGGGCGGCGGGTGACCGGCCCGCGCCATGAGGCACCGCTGCTCGGTCGGATCGTAGACGGCGTACAGACAGGTCGCGCCGATGACGCCGGCGCCCTTGCCGTCGGGGTCCTCCCGGTCCAGGCGTCCTACGAGGTTGTCCAGGTGCGTGAGGACCTCGTCCGGGGAGAAGTCGAGCTCGGCGAAGCTGCGCGCCGCCGTGCGCAGCCGGCCCATCGTGGCGGCGGAGAGCATGCCGTGGCCGACGACGTCGCCGACGAGAAGTCCGATGCGGGTGCCGGAGAGGGGGATGACGTCGTACCAGTCCCCGCCCACGTCGGATTCGGCGGGCAGGTAGCGGTGGGCGACCTCGACGGCGTCCTGGTCGGGCAGCCCGTGCGGGAGGAGTCTGCGCTGGAGGGCCAGGACCATGGCGCGTTCGTGGGTGTAGCGCCGGGCGTTGTCGATGGACAGGGCGGCGCGGGCGGCGAGTTCCTGGGCCAGGGAACGGTCGTCGTCCCCGAAGGCGCTCCCGGCGCGGTAGAAGCTGGCGATGCCCAGGACGACGCCGCGGGCGAGCAGGGGCACCGCGATGAGGGACTGGACGTGGGCGAGCAGGCGCGCGGTGTGCTCGGGGTCCTGGGCGAGCCAGCCCGCCGCGGCCTTGAGGTCCGGTTCCAGTACCGCCTCACCCGTGGTCAGGCAGCGCAGCTGGGGCGCGGTCGGGCCGAAGTCGATGCGCCGGCCGGGCTGGGTGAAGGGCAGGCCCTCGCGGACTCCGTGCAGCACCGTGCGGCGCAGGTCGGCGAGGGGGTCGGCGGATTCCTCGCCGCGCAGGACGGCCTCGGGCAGGTCGATGGTGACGAAGTCGGCCAGGCGCGGGACGGCCGTCTCGGCCAGTTCCTCGGCGGTGCGGCGCACGTCCAGGGTCGTGCCGATGCGGGCGCTGGCCTCGGACAGCAGCTCCAGGCGCCGGCGCGCGGCCAGGGCGTAGGCCCCGACGTGCGGCTCCCCCACCATGACGAGCCCCCGGGCCGGGAACGGCGAGCCGGTGCGATCGTCCACCGTGGCCCTGCCGCCGTACAGCGCGTCCCCACCGCCGTCGACAACGCCCCTGCCGGCCTCCCCGGCGTCCGTACCCCCGTCGACCACACCCCTGCCGGCGCCGCGCGCCGCGTCCCGGCCACCGTCAGCCACACCCCGACCGCCGTCGACGACACCCCCGCCGCCGCCCGCGACGTCCGCACCCCCGCCGGCCACACCTCCGCCACCATCGGCCCCGCCGGTGTCCCCGCGCGCCGCGTCCCGGCCACCGTCAGCCACCCCCCGACCGCCGTCGACGACGTCCCAGCCACCGTCCGCCCCGTCCGCACCGCCGTCGACGACGTCCCTGCCACCGTGGGCCGCGCCCGCACCACCACCGGCCACACCACGCCCCGCGGCACCCCCACCGCCGTCCGGCGCCCCCCTCCCTCCGGCGGCCCTGCCCGTCTCGCCGTGCCCCGCGGGCACCCGGTCACCCTCGGGCGTGACGGCCGGGGCGGACGCGGCGGCGAGGTATCCGGACGGCAGGGTGATCGACGGTCGGGCGGGCCGTGGTGCGGCCGCGAACGCGGCCAGGTCCGGCAGCTCGTCCGCCTGGTGCGGAAGGACGAGGGACTCCCCGACCGAGGCGCCCGGCAGCACCGCCTCGACGGCGAAGCCCCGCACGCCGGAGGCGCTCGTCATCGGACGGCTCACCAGCGTCACCCGCCGGCCGCCGGGCAGGGTCACATCGATGGCGGCCCGCTGCCCGCGGGAGATCAGCTCGGCGGCCTTCTCCCTCAGGACAGCCTGGTCACCCGGGGGGAACTCGTCGGCGACCGCGTCCAGGGCGACGCCGCTGTACAGGCCGGCCCCGCCCCCGGTGGCCAGGTACGTCCGCAGCAGGGCGCGCTCGTGCGCGGAGCTCTGCCCCAGCAGCCGCCGCTCGATGTTCTCGGCCGCCCGGCGGATCGCCGCACCCAGCGCGGGCTGTTCGAAACTGCGCGGATAGCCGAAGCACAGGACGCCCTCGATACGTCCGCTGAGCGGGTCCCGGACGGGCATCGCGACGCAGGCGTTGCCCTGGGAGCGTTCCGCGAAGTGCTCGGCGCCGTAGACGCGGATGAGCTGCCGCTCCGCCAGGGCGAGGCCGATGCCGTTGGTGCCGGCGACCTGCTCGGCGAACACGAATCCCGGCACCCGCTGGATCGCCGGGAGGTTCCTGGCCATCGAGGGATCCCCGAACCGGCGCAGGAGGACCGTCCCGTTCGCGTCGGCGACCGAGATGTTGACCTGGCTGCCGGAGAACGAGTCCTGGAGCCGGTCGAGCACCGGCACGGCCGCGCGGACGATACGGCCCCCGGGGTCGAAGTCCTCCCGGTAGGGGAGGTCGGTCTGGTCCGGCGACAGGCCCAGGGACAGGCTGCGCCGCCACGAGTTCAGGATGGACGTCCGTACACCCGTGTCGACCTGCTCGCCCTGGAGAAACCGCTCGCGAGAACGCACGGGCCCCGTGCCGTCCGTCGCACGTCCCGCCGGCTTGGGTTCCTCGCCGGACCGAACCACGCTTCGCCTCGCTTGCGCCCGCGATCATCCGCTGCTCGGAAGTGAATCTGGCATTGACGAGGATACGGGCATTACGGGCACGCGTCACGGTGCGCCGGAGCCGTTCGGGCACCGCGCACGGGGCTCCGCGCCGGGCGGAGCGCATTCACCCCAGGAAACTCAACCGCACCTTCCGCTCCGGGTTGTCCTTGTTCGTGTCCACGAGGCACACCGACTGCCAGGTCCCGAGCTCCAGCCGGCCGCCCAGCACGGGCAGGGTCGCGTGCGGCGGGACGAGGGCCGGCAGGACGTGGTCGCGGCCGTGGCCGGGGCTGCCGTGCCGGTGCTGCCAGCGGTCGTCGGCGGGCAGCAGCGTGTGCAGTGCGGCCAGGAGGTCGTCGTCGCTGCCGGCACCGGTCTCCAGAACGGCGATTCCGGCCGTCGCGTGCGGGACGAAGACATTGAGGAGGCCGTCACGCCCGGCCGCCGCCTCCCGCAGGAAGGACTCGCAGTCGCCGGTGATGTCGACGACCCTCTCCGTGGAACCGGTGCGGACGTTCAGAACTCGGGTGGTGAAGACATCTGACATGCCCCCATCCTGACGCACCCGCCCGGTTCCGCCCGGCCGCCCCCGCCCGGGTGGCGGTACAGGCGTCCACGTGACGAGACGCCGTTGACCGTGCGCATGCCACCTGGCTAGGTTCAGCTCCATGTTGCGTTCAGCCCTGCTCACCACGCGCGGTCACATCGACCTGCTGCGGGTGGCCTCCGCCGCGTGTCGCCGCGGCTGCTGACGCCCTTCCCCCCTCGCGTTCCGGTTCCCTCGCCTTGGTTCCGCCTGCCCCGCTGAACTCCCCTGTTCTCGCTTGAACTCCCCTGTTCTCGCTTGAACTCCCTTGTCCTCGTCGGTGCGGCGGTGGCGAGGCGTGCCTCCGCCTCCCCTTTGCCCGCGCTCTCCCCGTGGAGCCTTCATGAGCATCAGCCATGCCCCTCCCAGGTCACCGAAAAGCGATATTTCGCCTATATCGGCCTCTGACCTCGACCTCCAGCCCCTCGTCCCCACCTCCTCCCGCCGCACCCGCGTCCCCCGCTGGCTGCGTCGCACCACCGGCCCGGTCCTGCTGCTGGCGTTGTGGCAACTCCTCAGCAGCACGGGCGCGTTGCAGCCGGACGTGCTCGCCTCGCCCGGCCGGATCGCCCAGGTCGCCGGGGACATGGTGGCCGACGGTTCGCTGCCCGCGGCCATGGGCACCTCGCTCCAGCGGGTCGCGGCCGGGCTGCTGCTCGGCCTGGTCGTCGGCACCGGACTCGCCCTGTTCTCGGGCCTGTTCCGGATCGGCGAGGACCTGGTGGACGCGCCCGTGCAGATGCTGCGGACCGTGCCGTTCGTGGGGCTCATCCCGCTGTTCATCATCTGGTTCGGCATCGGCGAGGCCCCCAAGGTCGCCATCATCACGCTCGGTGTGACCTTCCCGCTCTACCTCAACGTCTACGCCGGAATCCGCGGTGTGGACGCCCAGTTGATCGAGGCCGGGGAGTCCCTCGGGCTGTCCCGGTGGGGACTCGTCCGGCACGTCGTCCTCCCGGGCGCGCTGCCGAACGCCATGACCGGTCTGCGCTACTCGCTCGGCATCGCCTGGCTCGCGCTGGTCTTCGCCGAGCAGGTCAACGCCGACTCCGGTATCGGGTTCCTCATGGTGCAGGCGCGGGACTTCCTGCGGACCGACGTGATCGTGGTCTGCCTGGTCGTCTACGCCTTCCTCGGCCTGCTCGCCGACTTCATCGTCCGCTCTCTCGAAAAGGTGCTGCTGCAATGGCGACCGACGTTCACCGGCCGGTGACCCCCCAGGCGGTCCATGTCGAGGGGCTCACCCGCTCCTTCGACGGACGTGCCGTCATCGACGATCTGCGACTGGACGTCCGGCCGGGCGAGTTCGTGGCCCTGCTCGGCCGCAGCGGCTGCGGCAAGTCGACGCTGCTGCGCATCCTCGCCGGGCTCGACCGCGACATCGAGGGCACCGTCCTGGTGCCGCGCCGCAAGGCCGTCGCCTTCCAGGCGCCCCGGCTGATGCCGTGGAAGAAGGTGTGGCGCAACGTCCTGCTCGGCCTGCCCGGCAAGCCCGAACGCGCCGTCGCCGAGCAGGCCCTCGACGAGGTCGGCCTCGGTCACCGCTCGGCCGCCTGGCCCAAGACCCTCTCCGGCGGCGAGGCCCAGCGCGCCTCGCTCGCCCGGGCGTTGGTGCGCGAGCCCGATCTGCTGCTGCTCGACGAGCCGTTCGGCGCGCTCGACGCCCTCACCCGCATCAAGGCCCAGCGGCTCGTGGGCGAGTTGTGGCAGCGCCGAGGCTGCGCGGTGCTCCTCGTCACCCACGACGTGGAGGAGGCCGTCCTGCTCGCCGACCGCGTCCTGGTGATGGACGGCGGCGTCATCGCCCACGAGCAGCGCGTCGACCTCGACCGTCCCCGCGACATCACCGACCCGCGCTTCGCGGCACTGCGCGCCGGTCTCCTCGAACGCCTCGGCGTCGAGGCGACGGCCGCCGAGGCCGCCTGACCTTTCCGCACACGCCCCACACGTACGAGACACGTACGACCCACACGAACGGAACCACCATGCGACGACGCCTCGCCCCCGCCGCCCTGCTCCTCCCCCTCGCCCTGCTGCTCACCGCCTGCGGCGGGAACTCGTCCGCCAGCACCTCGGACGGCGGCACCGACGGCCATGGCCCGGTCACGCTCGACGTCGGTGACCAGAAGGGCGGTTCCGAGGCCATCCTGCGGGCCGCCGGGGAACTGAAGAACCTCGACTACAAGATCAAGTGGTCCACGTTCACCTCCGGCCCACCCCTGCTGGAGGGCGTCAACGCGGGAGCCGTCGACATCGGCGGCGTCGGCAACACCCCGCCGGTCTTCGCGGCCGGAGCGAACTCGAAGATCAAGGTCGTGGCCGCCTGGCACGGCACGTCCAAGGGCGACACCGTCCTCGTCCCGAACGACTCGCCCCTGAAGCGCCCCCAGCAGCTCAAGGGCAAGTCGGTGGCCGTCGCGCAGGGTTCGTCCGCGCACTACCAGCTGGTCGCGTCCCTGAGGAAGGCCGGGCTGAAACTGAGCGACGTCAAGGTCAAGTACCTCCAGCCGGCCGACGCGCTCGCCGCGTTCACGTCCGGCAAGGTCGACGCCTGGGCGGTGTGGGACCCGTACACCTCGCAGGTGCTGAAGGGCAAGCAGGGGCGGGTCCTCACCGACGGCGACGGCGTGACCAACGGGCTCACCTTCCAGGTCGCGGCACCGGACGCGCTGAAGGACAAGAAGAAGGCCGCCGCCGTCAAGGACTATCTGGAACGGCTGCGGCGCGCCTACGCGTGGGTGTACGACCACGAGGAGGAGTGGGCGAAGGTCTGGGCGAAGGACACCGGGCTCCCCGAGGACGTGGCGCTGGCCGCGGTGAAGCGCACCTACACGACCCGGATCGCGGTCGCCGTCGACAAGCCGCTGATCGCCTCCGAGCAGGAGATCGCCGACACGTTCACGGGGCTGAAGCTCATCCCGGGCAAGGTCGACTTCTCCGGCTTCACCGACACCCGGTTCAACGGCGGCCTGCCGCCGTCGACCGCGGCGCCCCGGCCCTCGGAAGGTGAGTGACACGACGCGCCGGGCGGGAAGATCCATGCCCCCGGCACAGTTAGTAGAAGCGTGAACAACACACGCGAGGTCGAGGTAGTCGTCATAGGCGCGGGTCAGGCCGGTCTGGCCGGCGCCTATCACCTGCGGCGATCCGGTTTCGAGCCGGACAGCGACTTCGTGGTGCTGGACCACTCCCCCGGTCCCGGCGGCGCCTGGCAGTTCCGCTGGCCGTCGCTGACGTACGGCAAGGTGCACGGGATGCACGCGCTGCCGGGGATGGAGCTCACGGACGCGGATCCGGCGCGGCCGTCGGCCGAGGTGATCAGCGACTACTTCGACCGGTACGAGCGGACCTTCGACCTGCGGGTGCGGCGCCCCGTCGACGTGCGGGCCGTGCGCGAAGGGCCCGGCGGGCGGCTGCTGGTGGAGACCTCGGAGGGCGTGTGGTCGACGCGGGCGCTGATCAACGCGACCGGCACCTGGGACCGGCCGTTCTGGCCGCGCTATCCGGGCCAGGAGACCTTCCGGGGGCGGCAGTTGCACACGGCGCAGTACCCCGGACCGGAGGAGTTCGCCGGGCAGCGGGTCGTCGTGGTGGGCGGTGGCGCCTCGGGCACGCAGCATCTGCTGGAGATCGCCCCGTACGCGGCCGCCACCACCTGGGTGACCCGGCGTCCGCCCGTCTTCCGCGAGGGCCCCTTCGACGAGGACGCGGGCCGGGCGGCCGTCGCGCTCGTCGAGGAACGGGTACGGCAGGGACTGCCGCCCAGGAGTGTCGTCTCGGTCACCGGGCTGCCGCTCAACGACGCGGTCCGGCAGGGCATCGAGGACGGGGTGCTCGACCGGCAGCCGATGTTCGACCGCGTCACGCCGACAGGAGTGGACTGGCGATGGGGGTCCCCCCTGCTCGAGCGAAGCCGAGAGCTCGGGGGAGGCCGCCACGTCGACGCCGACGTCATCCTCTGGGCCACCGGCTTCCGCGCCGCCATCGACCACCTCACCCCGCTGCGCCTGCGCGAGCCGGGCGGCGGCATCCGTCTGGAGGGCACCCGCGCGGCCGTCGACCCGCGCGTCCACCTCGTCGGCTACGGCCCGTCGGCCAGCACCATCGGCGCCAACCGTGCCGGCCGCGCGGCCGTCCGCGACATCAGGCGACTGCTGGCGCGGCAGCCGGTCGCCGCGTGACGCCGAGCAGAGGGTCGTCCCCGGCCGCCGAGGCGCCACCGGCCGGGACGCCCGGCGCTGCTCGCCGCCGACCGGCTCGCCCGGCCGCCCGCGACACCCGGCTCGACGCCCCACCTCGCCGACCCACCTCCCCTCCGTGCCGCCCGCCGCCCCGGGGGCGCCTGGCCCTGAGCGCCGCCCACCGGCTCGCCCGGCCGCCCGCGACACCCGGCTCGACGCCCCACCCCGCCGACCCACCTGCCCCTCCGTGCCGCCCGCCGCCGCCCGGGGGCGCCTGGCCCTGAGCGCCACCCGCCTGAACCTCCGCCGCCGCCCGGGTCACCCGGCCGCCCGCGCGTCGCCCTTCTTCTGGTGTTTGTTGAACTCCACGACATTCCGCTGGTGTTCCGCGTAGTCCGCGGTGAAGCGGGTGTCACCCGGGCGGACCGTGACGAAGTACAGCCAGTCGCCCGGGGGCGGGTTGATGGCGGCGCGCATGGCCTCCTCGCCGGGGTTGTCGATGGGGGTGGGGGGCAGGCCCATGCGCTGGTACGAGTTGTAGGGGCTGTCGATCCGGGTGTCGCTCGCCGTGGTGCGCAGGGTGGAGCGGCCGAGCGCGTAGTTGATGGTGGAGTCCATCTGGAGCGGCATGCCGCGTTCGAGGCGGTTGAAGACGACCCGGGCGACCTTGCCCATGTCGGCCTCGGTGGCCGCTTCCGCCTGGACGATGCTCGCGATGGTGACGGCCTGGTAGAGGTTCATGGCGTTGCGCTGCGCCCCCGCGGCGATGGGCGCGCCGTTGTACTTCTCGTTCGCGGTGTCGACCATCAGGGCCAGGAGCTTCTCCGGGGTCGTCGTCTCCTGGAGCGAATAGGCGGCCGGGAAGAGGTAGCCCTCCGGGTTGCCCTCGGCGTCGTTCGGCAGTTTGAGGGCGGCCTTCGCCAGGGACTTCTTCGTGCTGCCGGGCGGCAGGGCGAGGGCCTTGTCGACGGCGGCGTAGACCTGGCTCGCGCGCCAGCCCTCGGGGATCACCAGGGTCGAAGGCCGGCCGTGCTCCTCGTGCCCCAGGGTCAGCAGCGGCACCGCCACGGCGGTGCCCACCACGACGGCTCCGGTCGCGACGAGCGCGATACGGCCCCGGCGCGTCAGTCGAATCGTGCTCCGTGGCGGAGTGTTCTTCTGCATGCGGGCACGGTAACCCGCATACCGTCATAAACCCGGCATATTTTCATCTTGTCGGTTCCAGTTGGGCATCTCGGCGTACGAGCGCGGCGTACCGGCCGTGCCGTTCCAGCAGTTCCTCGTGCGTACCGAGTTCGACCGCGCGCCCCGAGTCGAGGACCACGATCTGGTCGGCGCCCCGGACGGTGGACAGCCGGTGGGCGATGGTGAGCGTGGTGCGGTTCGCCGACAGCGCGTCGATGGCGTCCTGCACGGCCGCCTCGGTCCGGGTGTCCAGCGCGCTGGTGGCCTCGTCGAGGATGAGGACCGGCGGGTCGCGCAGGATCGTGCGGGCGATGGCCAGGCGCTGCTTCTCGCCGCCGGAGAAGCGGTGGCCGCGCTCACCGACGACGGTGTCGTAGCCGTCGGGCAGGGACGCGATGTGGTCGTGGATCTGCGCCGCCTTCGCCGCCTGGTACAGCTCCTCGTCGGTGGCGTCGGGCTTGGCGAAGCGCAGGTTGTCGCCGACCGAGGCGTGGAAGAGGTACGTCTCCTGCGAGACGACGCCGACCGCGCGCGCCAGGGTGTCGAAGTCGAGGTCGCGGACGTCGACCCCGTCGAGGGTGACACGGCCGCCGCTCACGTCGTAGAGGCGCGGCACCAGGTAGCCGAGCGTGGACTTGCCGGCGCCGGTCGGGCCGACGACGGCGAGGCTGCCGCCGGCCGGGACGGTGAGGTCGATGCCGTCGAGGACCGGGCCGCCCTTGTCGTCGTAGCCGAAGGAGACGTTCTCGAAGCGGACCTCTCCCTTGATCCGGTCGAGGCGGACCGGGTCCGCGCGCTCGGTGATGTCGATCGGCAGGTCGAGGTACTCGAAGATGCGCTGGAAGAGGGCGAGCGAGGTCTGGATCTGCACACCCGTCGACAGCAGGCTCACGGCCGGTCGGAACAGGCCCTGCTGGAGCGAGACGAAGGCGACGATCGTACCGATGGAGACCTCGGGGCCGCCCATCTGGAGGGCCATGCCGGCGGTCCAGTAGATGACGGCCGGCAGGGCCGCCATGACGATCGTGATGACGGCCATGCGCCAGCGGCCGGCCATGTTCGAGCGCACTTCCAGGTCGACGAGTTCCTCGGACTCCTCGGCGAAGGACTTCGTCAGCGAGTCGGAGCGGCCCATCGTGCGGCCGAGCAGGATGCCGCTGACGGAGAGCGACTCGGTGACCGTGGCGGCCATGGCGGCCATCTGCTTCTGGCGCTGGGTGGTGATCTTCCGCCGTTCGTTGCCCACGCGGCGGCTGATCCACACGAACACCGGCAGCAGCAGCAGCGAGACGACGGTCAGGCGCCAGTCGAGGGCGATCATCGCGACGATCGTGGCGATCACGCTGGTGGCGTTGGAGACGAGCGAGGTCGCGGTGGAGGTGACGGTGGCCTGCATGCCGCCGATGTCGTTGGCGATGCGGGACTGCACCTCGCCCGTGCGCGTGCGCGTGAAGAAGGCGAGGGACATGCGCTGGAGCCGGCCGTAGACAGCGGTGCGCAGGTCGTGCATGACGCGCTGGCCGACGGTCGTGGAGATCAGCGTCTGGAGGACACCGAAGACGCTGGTGAGGACGGCGCTGAGGATCATGCCCAGGGCGAGCAGGCTGAGCAGGCCGGTGCGCCCCTGCGGGATCGCGACGTCGAGGATCTCCTTCAGCAGGAACGGCGTGGCGACCGAGACCAGCGACGCGGCGCCGACCAGCAGGCCGACGACCGCGAGGCGGCCTCGGTAGGGGCGGAAGAGCCTGAGGATGCGGCGGACCTGCCGGGGCTGTTCCTTCGCGTCGGCGGGTGCGCTCCAGGGGGCTTCGTGGTCGGGGTGCATGGGCTCCTTCGAGAGAGCGGTGCGGCCGGGGGCCGGGACGGCGGATCGGATCGTAGCTCATTGTTACCTATACTCACAATGAACATCATCCTGATATTGTTCCCGCATGACCTCCCCCGATTCCGACGGCCTGCTCGCCGAGCAGTTGCTGCGGCTCACCCGCCGGGTGCACCGCATCCAGAAGCACCATCTGGAGCAGCGCGACCTCGGCATCACACCGGCCCAGTCCCGGCTGCTGCGCACCCTCGCGCACTGGGGCTCGCCACCGCGGATGGCCGACCTGGCCGAGCGCCTGGAGGTGGTGCCGCGGGCCGTG
This sequence comes from Streptomyces africanus, assembly GCF_030816955.1. NCBI lineage: Bacteria > Bacillati > Actinomycetota > Actinomycetes > Kitasatosporales > Streptomycetaceae > Streptomyces > Streptomyces africanus. The sequence goes on from NZ_JAUSYP010000001.1 coordinate 1,091,012, forward strand.
ACGACCCTGGTCGACGGGCTGGAGGCGAGCGGCAAGGTGCGGCGGGTCCCCGACCCGGCGAACCGGCGGGTGATCCGTATCGAGCTCACGGACGACGGCCGCAAGGCGCTGGGCGAACTGCGGGCGGCGCGCCGGTCGGCCGCGGAGGAGATTCTCGCGCCGCTGACGGACGAACAGCGCGAGGCACTCGGGGGGTTGCTGAACACGCTGATCGACGGGGCGCCGGTGGCGCGGTGCTGAGGGCCTGAGGCGCGTTGAGGACCCGGCGCACGAAACGGGCCGCGGTCGCCGCTCTCCTGCTGGAGCGGTGGCCGCGGCCCGTTCGGTGCCGGTCGCTTCGGCTCAACTGACCTCGGGGGCGGGTTCCTTGGGCTTCTGGGTGGGGATGCCCGGCGCCGGGTTCACCGCCGCGGAGGCCTCGATGTCCCCCTCGCCGCCACCGCCGTCCAGCTCGTCATCGGGGTCGGACGTGTCCTCCCCGTCGAGCGTCTTCCTGGCCCGCTCGATGTCCAGCGCGCCCTCCCAGCGGGACACCGCGAACACCGCGACGCAGTTGCCGAGCAGGTTCGTGACGACGCGCATCGAGTCCATGATGCGGTCCACGCCGAGCAGCAGGGCGACGGCTCCGGCCGGGATGGCGCCCAGGGACGAGGCCGTCGCGGACAGGGCGAGGAACGCCGAACCGGGGATGCCCGCCATGCCCTTGCTGGTGAGCATCAGCACCAGGACCACGGTGATCTGCTGCCCCAGGCTCAGATCCACGCCCACAGCCTGGGCGATGAACAGCGTGCCGATCGACAGGTAGAGCGAGGCGCCGTCGAGGTTGAAGGAGTAGCCCGTGGGCAGTACCAGACCCACCGCGTCGTCGCGGGCGCCGGCCCGGCGCAGCTTCTGCATCACACGCGGCATGACCGATTCGGTGGACGCGGTGCCGAGCGCGAGCAGCATCTCCTCGCGGATGTAGCGCAGGAACTTCCAGAGGCTGAGCCCGGTCACCATCCGCAGGGCGACGGCGAGCAGGGCGACGAACAGCGCGGCCGCCACGTAGCAGAGCACGATGAGCTTGGCGTACGTCTTCATCACGCCCAGCCCGTAGTTACCGACCAGGTGGGCCATCGCGCCGAACACCGCGAGCGGGGCGAGTCGCATGATGAACCCGACGACCGTGAAGATCACGTCCTGGGCCTGGTCGATGGCGGGCAGGATCTTCGGCACCCTGGTGTGTCCGAGGTGCAGCAGGGCGGCGCCCACCAGGCAGGCCAGGATGAGGACTTGGAGCAGTTCGTTCTCGGCGAAGGCGCCGACGAAACTCTCGGGCAGCGCGTTGAGGGCGAACTCGGTCGTCGAGGGCAGATGACCACCGCCCGTCGTCTGGTCCACCGCGGCGGCGTCCAGCGAGGCGGGGTCGACGTTCATGCCCTTGCCGGGGCCGACGACATTGGCGGCGACGAGGCCGATGACCAGGGCCGCCGTGGAGGCGACCTCGAACCAGATCAGGGCCTTGACGCCGATCCGGCCGAACGCCTTCAGGTCACCGGCCTTGGCGATGCCAACGACGACCACGCAGAAGACCAGAGGCGAGATCACCGTCTTGATGAGCCGGGTGAAACCGTCGCCGAGCGGCTGGAGAGCTGTGGCCGTATCCGGCCACAGCTTCCCGACGAGGATTCCGAGGACGAGCGCGCAGAGGACTTGCGCGAAGAGTGAGGTACGCAGGGTGCGTGCGACGCGCCGCGATAGGGACGGTACGGACGGTGGCACGAGGCCTCCTAGGGGGACGGGACACACAGAGGCCGGAGGGGACTTCTGCAATACGGAAAGCGGCTTCCGTAGCCGTACACTCTGGAGGCTGTCTTGATCGCGCACAAGACCGCAACGTTTCAGCCAAGTAAAAGCGCCCTAAGTGATGCATGTCACATGCGCCACACATGCCCCTTCAGCAACGACGGCGGTCCCCGGTGAGCACCCCCTGCACGGTGGTCAGCGTGCGGTCGTAGCACCCGTGCGAGCCGTGCAGCCGGTAGCGCTCACGCGTCGTGCCGACCGCGTGCCGCTGGTCGCGGGGCACGTTCGCCGTGTACGTGGCCTCGCCCGTATAGGAGTCGTCGAGCCGTGACCACGCCGTACGACGGCCGCCGCGCGTCTCGACGGCCGTGGCGCGGTCGCCGAGGGTCAGCACGGTGCGCAGCCGATCGCCCGTGCCGAGGGTGGTCGTACCGTCCATCGTGTTGGTCCGGTGAGTGCGGGTGGTGTGGGCCGGTCCGCGTCCGCCGACGGTCACCGACTCGTCGTCGGTCCAGGTGGCTTCGAGGGCGTCGGTCGTCTCGCCGTCCGTCCAGCGGTGCTCGGAGGTGTGGGCGAGCGAACGGGCGACGGTGGTCGTGACGCGGCCGTGCGAGGTGTCGACGTATCCGGCGACGGTCAGCCGGTGGGCACCCTCGGTGTCGACCCGATGCTCCGAACCGGGTGTGTACGACGAGGAGTCGGCGAGGTCGCCCGCCCGGTGCGCGGTGAGCTTCCCGGGAACGTGGGCGCGCTGCTCGTCCTGCCAGACGAGGACGTTCACGGGCGTGCTCCAGCCGGTCTGCCCCTCGGGCACGCCGACGACCGAGACCTCGACGCGGTGCGGGCGGCCGTCGTTGAGGAGCCCGGCGAAGGGGGTGAGGTCGTAGGTGATCGGCTTGATGTCGAAGGCGCGCGGGCCCGGGATCACGTACCAGAGGAACGGGTTGGACCAGCCGCCGGTCCACACGGTGGGGAACGGTGCGGCAATGCCCGCGAGCCGGCCGTCCACGCTGATCTGCACCTCGCGGTAGGGGCCTTGCCCCGCCTTGCAGGAGTACGGTGCCGCGTCGGGCACCGTCAGGTACCAGTACTCCTCGCAGCCACCGCCGGAGCCGGTGGCGTACACCTCCGCGACGAGGCGTTCGCTGTTGCGCGGGGTCGTGAGGGTGGTCGCGCCGTCGGTCCCCCGGCCGAGGGTGAGGACCCTGTCGGGGCTGTTCTTCCCGTCAGGACGGCCTTGGTGGAACGTCAGCGTGACGTTGACGTCGAGGACGCCCGTGTAGGTGTCGTCGACGACGTTCCCGATGAGCATCTCGACGTCCCGGCGGCCGCGGAATGTGTCGCTGTAGCGGGTGACGTCCTTCTCCACCGACCACTCGATGCCGTCGGGCGAGGGCTGCGGTGTCGACGTACGGAAGATCTCGACCCCGCCGACGCGCAGATAGCCGAGCCGGTCGTACTGGCGCCCCTTGACCTTGCCGTCGAGCCGCAGCACCACCTTGCTCCAGCGGTCACCGCAGTCGCCCGGCGGGGTGTACGTCCCCCGGTACGGGGTGAAGTCGCGGAACTGCGCGCGGGCCACGGTGACTTCGCAGGACCTTCCGCCGGGCCTGGTGACGGGCGGGGCGGCCGTGACCGGGTCGTGCCAGTCGGTGCCGAACTCGGCGGGGACGTCGGCCGCACGGGCGGGACCGGCCCCGAGGAGGGTGCTCGCCAGAAGGGTCGCTCCGGCAAGCATGGACATGACGATCCGTCTCTTCATGGGCCGTGTTCTACGGGGAGTCCGCCGCCTGGCGCAATGAGCACCGGCCCGCCTGGACAACCCCCTTCCCACCCCTGTCGGCCGGTTCCGTTCGGTGGGTCGAAAACCGGTTGCCTCCGACCACGTGGCGACGCGAACCTGTCACGGTTTGCTGCCTTCGGCCGAGCCCCATCCCCCCATTCCCACATCCCCCCTGACACGAGCCACTGGGACGTCATGCAGATTCAAGACCTTCCGTACCCCGACCCGGGCGTGCCGGACGCGCGTTCGGGTCCCCGATTCCTGTGGTGGCTCTTCCGCAACCAGCTGGACGGGCAGCTCAAGTCACTGGCCTGGGGGCTGCTGCACTTCGCCTCCGTCGCCGCGCTGCCGTTCTGCGTCGGCGTCGCCGTACAGGCCGTCGTCGACCGCTCCGGCGGGCAACTCGCCCTGGCGGGCGGCCTGCTGGTGCTGGCCTGCCTGGGCAACGCCGTCGGCGACACCTTCCTGCACCGCACCGCCATCACCAACTGGATCACGGCGGCCGCCCGCGTCCAGCAGCTGCTCGCCCGCAAGGCCGCCCAGTTGGGCTCGGCGCTGACCCGGCGTGTCGCGGCCGGTGAGGTCGTGGCGGTCTCCACGGGTGACGTCGAGAAGATCGGCTGGTTCGTGGAGGCCTGGTCGCGGTTCACCGCGGCTTTGGTCACCATCGTGCTGGTCTGCGTCGCGCTGCTGGTCTACCAGCCCGCCCTCGGCGTGGTCGTCGCCGTGGGGCTGCCCGTGCTGGCGCTCGCCGTGCTGCCCCTGCTGCCCCGCGCCACCCGGCGTGCCGACGTGCAGCGCGAGAAGGCCGGACGCGCCACCGAGCTCGCCTCGGACACCGTCGCCGGCCTGCGCGTGCTGCGCGGCATCGGCGGTGAGGAACTGTTCCTCGACCGCTACCGCCGCGCCTCCCAGGAGGTCCGGCAGGCGGCGGTGCGCAGCGCCCGGATGTGGTCCCTGATCTCCGCGATCCAGGTCCTGCTGCCGGGCCTGCTGCTCATCGCCGTCGTCTGGTACGGCGTGCACCTGGCGCGCCAGGGCCGGATCACCGTCGGCGAACTGGTCACCGTCTACAGCTCGGTGATGGTCCTCACCTATCCGCTGCGGCACTTCGAGGAGATCGCCATGGCGTACTCCTTCTCCCGGCCGTCCGCCAAACGGGCCGCGGGCGTGCTGGCGCTGGAGCGGGCCACCGACACCGCCGGGTCGCGCGGGGCCGAGCTCCCGTCCGGGGATCTGTACGACCCGGACACCGGGCTGCTCGCGAGCTCCGGCCGGCTCACCGCCGTGGTGTGCGGCGACCCGGACGCGGCCGGCCGGCTCGCGGAACGGCTGGGCGGGCATCCGCCGCAGGAGGGCACCTCGGTGCTGCTCGGCGGTGTGCCGCTCGACGAGCTCCCGCTGGACAGCGCCCGTACGGCCGTCCTCGTCCAGGACAAGGACCCCGTGCTGCTGTCCGGCTCGCTGCGCGAACTGCTCGACGTACCCGCGTCGGGCGCCGTCGAACCGCGGGCGGCGCTGGCCGCCGCGCAGTGCGACGACGTGCTGGCGGCGCTGGTGCAGGGCTCGGTGGACGCCGCCGACCCCATGGACGCGCGGATCACCGAACGCGGCCGGTCCCTGTCCGGCGGCCAGCGCCAGCGGCTCGCGCTCGCCCGGTCGCTGATCACGGACCCGGAGGTGCTCGTCCTCGACGAGCCGACCTCGGCCGTCGACTCGCACACCGAGGCCCGGATCGCGCAGGGCGTGCGGGAGCTGCGCGCGGGGCGCACGACCGTGGTGTTCACCTCCTCGCCGCTGCTGCTGGACCGCGCCGACCGGGTGGTGTTCCTGCACGACGGCGAGGTCGCGGCGGCCGGCACGCATCGCGAGCTGCTGCACACCGAGCCCCGCTACCGGGCGGTGGTCACCCGCGAGACGGACGAGGAGACCGCCCGCCTTCAAGAACACGAATCGATTCAAGAACACCAAGCGCTTCAAGAACACGAATCGCTTCGAGAACACGACGTCCTGCAAGAACTGGAAGAGATCGAGGAGAAGGCATGATCGGCGTGGCGCCACCGGCGTACGACCCGGCCGCCCCGACGACGGCGAACACCCTGCCGGTCGGCGCCCCCACGACCGTCCGCGCCTACGTGGCCGAGCTGCTGCGCCGGCACCGCCGGGCGTTCCTGCTGCTCGTCGTCGTCAACACGGTCGCCGTCGTCGCCTCCATGGCCGGTCCGTGGCTGCTGGGCGGAGTCGTGGAGCGGGTGTCCGACGGGGCGCGGGACCTCCGGCTGGAACTCACCGCGGGACTGTTCGTGGCGGCACTGGCCGTCCACGCCCTGTTCGTCCGCGAGGTACGGCTGCGCGGCGCGATGCTCGGCGAGCGGATGCTGGCCGACCTGCGCGAGGACTTCCTCGTCCGGTCGGTGGGACTGCCGCCCGGCGTGCTGGAGCGGGCCGGCACCGGCGATCTGCTGTCGCGGATCACCACGGACGTCGACCGGCTGGCCAACGCCATGCGCGAGGCCGTACCGCAGCTGTCGATCGGCGTGGTGTGGGTGGTGCTGCTGATGGGCGGGCTGGTCGTCACGGCGCCGCCGCTGGCACTCGCCGTGCTGCTCGCCCTGCCGCTGCTGATCGTCGGCTGCCGCTGGTACTTCCGGCGGGCACCGGCCGCCTACCGCTCGGAGGCCGCCGGGTACGCGGCCGTGGCCGCCGCGCTCGCCGAGACCGTGGACGCCGGGCGCACCGTCGAGGCACACCGCCTCGGTGACCGGCGCGTCGCGCTGTCCGAGCGCCGGATCAGGGAATGGACGGCCTGGGAGCGCTACACGTTGTGGCTGCGGTCGGTGCTCTTCCCGGTCATCAACGTCACGCACGTGACCGTGCTCGCCTCGGTCCTCCTGGTCGGCGGTGTGTTCGCCCTGCACGGCTGGATCGACGTCGGCCAGCTCACGACGGGCGCGCTGATCGCCCAGATGCTCGTCGACCCGGTCGGCATGATCCTGCGCTGGTACGACGAGCTCCAGGTCGCCCAGGTGTCGTTGGCCCGGCTCGTCGGGGTCCGGGACATCGAGCCGGACGCCGGCGACCCCTCTGTGTCCCCCGACGGACGCCGCGTGCACGCCGACCGCGTGCACTTCGGTTACCTGGAGGGCGTGGACGTCCTGCGCAAGGTGTCACTGGAGGTCGCGCCCGGCACCCGGCTGGCCCTGGTCGGCCCCTCGGGTGCGGGCAAGTCGACACTGGGCCGGCTGCTCGCGGGGATCTACGCGCCCCGGGACGGCCGGATCACGCTGGGCAGCGCCGAGCTGTCCCGGATGCCCGCGGAACGCGTCCGCGCCCATGTCGCCCTCGTCAACCAGGAGCACCACGTCTTCGTGGGCTCCCTGCGCGACAACCTCCGGCTCGCCCGGACCGGCGCGGACGATGCCGAGCTGTGGGCGGCGCTGGGCGCGGTCGACGCGGACGGCTGGGCCCGGGCGCTCGACGACGGCCTGGACACCGAGGTCGGCTCGGGCGGCCTGACGGTCACTCCCGCCCAGGCCCAGCAGATCGCCCTGGCCCGCCTGGTGCTGGCCGACCCGCACACCCTCGTCCTGGACGAGGCGACGTCCCTGCTCGACCCGCGCGCCGCCCGCCACCTGGAACGATCCCTGGCCAAGGTCCTCGACGGCCGCACCGTCGTCGCCATCGCCCACCGCCTCCACACCGCCCACGACGCGGACGTCATCGCCGTCGTCGAGAACGGCCGCATCAGCGAACTGGGCAGCCACGAGGAACTGGTGACGGCGGACGGGGCTTATGCGGCGCTGTGGAGGTCGTGGCATGGGTGACGATCGGGTGCCGAGGGGGTTGTGAGACGGGCCCCTTCTCGGCGGCCCGGGCCCGGGGCAGTGCGGCCCAGGACGGCTCGGGCCCCGGGCCCGGGGCAGCCCGGCCCCGGGGGCAGCCGGGCCCGGTCGGTCCCGCCTCCTGGTCGGACCGCCGGAGGTGGTCCGTGGCGTTGCGCGGTGGTGAGGCGGGGTGGAAGGCTGGAGACAGGCACCGGCTCGGGGAAACGCCCGGGAACCGCGGCAGCGGTTCGGCGGCGGGCGGCGTCAGTGCTCCGTGTGGCGGCGGCCCGGCGCGGGCCCCGGTGTGAACGGGCCCGCCCCACCCCCTGGAGGTACCCGTGAAGAGCTCCGACGGCTGGGGAGACGACGTCTACCAGCCGGAACCATCCGAGCAGAGAGAGGACACGGGGCTGCTCGACGCCGAGGACACCCTGGAGTACGACGGCGTCGACGATCCCCTCGACCGGGGCTGGTCCCCTCCCGAGCGGCCCTGGGCCGTGGAGCACAGGGGCGTCACGGCGGCGGAGCGGCGGCAGGGCGAGACGCTGGACCAGCGGCTCGCCGAGGAGCTGCCGGAGCCCGTCGCCCCGGACGGTGACGGTCTCGGGGACTGCCAGGGCACCGACGGGGAACTCCTGGACAACGAGGTCGGCGCCGCCCGCTCCGGCCGGCTCGTCGCCCCCGACGAGGGTGCGCACGAGGACGAGGAGAGCGCCCTGGTCGCCTTGGACGTGGGCATCGACGGCGCGGCGGCGTCGGCCGAGGAGGCAGCCGTGCACATCGTCGACGAGGACACCCTGTCCGGCTGATCGCAGAACCGACCCGAGCCGCGCGAGGAGCAGCCATGCAGCAGGACAAGCACCCCGACTACCACCCCGTCGTCTTCCGCGACCGCGCCGCCGGGTACGCGTTCCTGACCCGGTCCACCGCGACCAGCGACCAGACCATCGAGTGGGACGACGGCGAGACCTATCCCGTCGTGGACGTGGAGATCTCCTCGGAGAGCCACCCCTTCTACACGGGCAAGGCCCGCACGGTGGACTCGGAGGGCCGGGTCGCCGCGTTCGAGCGGCGGTACGGCGGCCGCTGAGCCCTGTCCCCCGGCGTGAGCTCGGCCGGCGTTCAGATGACGTTGAGCGCCGCCGCGCAGCCCACCCCGCCGAGCAGCATGAACACCGGCATCAGCACCCTGAGCTCGACCCAGCTGCCCGCCCGGAACCGCAGGGCCTTCGGCGGCCCGACCGGGTACCAGCGCTTGCGCCCCACCGGTATGGGCCACAGGACCGGGCACCCCGAGACGGTGAGCGCGTCCCCGAGGTCGTGCACGAGCGCCCCCAGCACGACCGGCAGCCCCAGCCAGAGGTACTCCTGCCCCGGCGCCGTGAACAGCCAGTCCGCGCCGTTGCCCGGCTTGTCCAGGACGCCCGCGAGGATCCACGCGGTGGCCGCGGCCAGCAGCCACACCAGGACGTCGCTGCTGGAGCCGCGCGCCGCCCGCCACAGCAGGCCCTCGATGGCCAGCACCAGGTGCACGAAGAGGATCGCCAGCACCCCCCAGCGGTCGCTGGTGATCGCCACGACCGAGGTGCCCGCACCGATCAGGACCGCCCACAGCCAGGTGTGCGTGAGCGTCCGGTGCCCGCCGGAGCGACGCGGGTCGCCCTGCTTCTTGGTGGCCTTGTAGACGGCGTACGACAACTTGTCGACGATCTCGCACAGCCAGCGCGACAGCGGTCCGAAGGACCGGGAGATGGTGGCCGCCTTGTGGTCGAGGTCCGGGGCGAGCGCGGCACCGGCGCAGACCAGGGCGCCGACGAGGAGGACCGGCCAGGGCATCGGGTGCCCGGCCGCGGCGGCCGCCGCACCGACGCCGAGCCAGGCGGCGGCGCCCGACAGTGAGTGTGCTGGTCCCATCATCGGCGTGGCCCGCCCCATTCCTCGTGTACCGCTGTCCAGTTGACCGGCGCGCTGACATCCCGTCGGCGACACAGCGTAGCGTTCGCGATCTTCGCGCCCGCAGCCGATTCCCGCATCGGGCGGGAGGCCAGGCAAGATGGGGGGCGTGACCCTCATCGATCAGCTGCCGCGGACCGCCGACCCCGACGCCCTGTACGAAGCCTTCGAGTCGTGGGCCGGTGAGCGGGGTCTCACGCTCTATCCCCACCAGGAGGAGGCGCTGATCGAGGTGGTCTCCGGCGCGAACGTGATCGTGTCGACGCCCACCGGCTCCGGCAAGAGCATGATCGCGGCGGGTGCGCACTTCGCCGCGCTGGCCCGGGACGAGGTCACCTTCTACACCGCCCCCATCAAGGCGCTGGTGTCGGAGAAGTTCTTCGAACTGTGCAAGATCTTCGGCACGGAGAACGTCGGCATGCTGACCGGCGACGCGTCCGTCAACTCCGACGCTCCCGTGATCTGCTGCACCGCCGAGGTGCTCGCGTCGATCGCGCTGCGCGACGGCAAGCAGGCGGATGTCGGCCAGGTCGTGATGGACGAGTTCCACTTCTACGCGGAGGGCGACCGCGGCTGGGCCTGGCAGATCCCGATCCTGGAGCTGCCGCAGGCGCAGTTCGTGCTGATGTCGGCGACGCTGGGCGACGTGTCCTTCTTCGAGAAGGACCTCACCCGCCGCACCGGCCGCCCGACGGCGGTGGTCCGCTCGGCGACCCGCCCCGTGCCCCTGTCGTACGAGTACCGCTACACGCCACTCACGGAGACGCTCACGGACCTGCTGGCTGCCCGGCAGGCGCCCGTCTACATCGTGCACTTCACGCAGGCGCAGGCCGTGGAGCGGGCACAGGCGCTCATGAGCATCAACATGTGCTCGCGTGAGGAGAAGGAGCAGATCGCCGAGCTGATCGGCAACTTCCGCTTCACCACCAAGTTCGGCCGCAACCTCTCCCGTTACGTCCGGCACGGCATCGGCGTCCATCACGCGGGCATGCTGCCCAAGTACCGCCGCCTGGTGGAGAAGCTCGCGCAGGCCGGCCTGCTGAAGGTCATCTGCGGTACGGACACCCTCGGCGTGGGCGTCAACGTGCCCATCCGCACGGTGCTGTTCACGGCCCTCACCAAGTACGACGGCACCCGCGTACGCACCCTGCGCGCCCGGGAGTTCCATCAGATCGCGGGCCGTGCCGGGCGGGCCGGTTACGACACGGAGGGCTTCGTCGTCGCGCAGGCGCCCGAGCACGTCGTCGAGAACGAGAAGGCGCTCGCCAAGGCCGGTGACGATCCGAAGAAGCGCCGCAAGGTCGTCCGCAAGAAAGCCCCGGAGGGCTTCGTCGCCTGGTCGGAGCAGACCTTCGAGAAACTCATCACCTCCGAACCGGAGCCGCTGACCTCCCGGTTCCGGGTGACGCACACGATGCTGCTGTCGGTGATCGCCCGCCCCGGCAACGCCTTCGAGGCGATGCGCCACCTGCTGGAGGACAACCACGAGCCGCGCAAGCAGCAGTTGCGGCACATCCGCCGGGCCATCGCGATCTACCGCTCGCTGCTGGACGGCGGCATCGTCGAGAAGCTCGACGAGCCGGACGCGACCGGCCGCGTCGTCCGCCTCACCGTCGACCTCCAGCAGGACTTCGCGCTCAACCAGCCGCTGTCCACGTTCGCGCTCGCCGCGTTCGAACTGCTCGACCCCGAATCGCCGTCGTACGCGCTCGACATGGTGTCCGTGGTGGAGTCGACGCTCGACGACCCGCGGCAGATCCTCGCCGCCCAGCAGAACAAGGCGCGCGGCGAGGCCGTGGCCGCGATGAAGGCGGACGGCGTCGAGTACGAGGAGCGCATGGAGCGCCTCCAGGACATCACCTACCCGAAGCCGCTGGAGGAGCTGCTCTTCCACGCGTACAACACGTACCGCAAGAGCCACCCCTGGGTCGGCGACCATCCGCTGTCCCCGAAGTCGATCATCCGTGACATGTACGAACGGGCGCTGTCCTTCACGGAGTTGGTGTCCCACTACGAGCTGGCGCGCACCGAGGGCATCGTGCTGCGCTACCTGGCCAGCGCCTACAAGGCCCTCGACCACACCGTCCCGGACGACCTCAAGTCCGAGGATCTGCAGGACCTGATCGAGTGGCTGGGCGAGATGGTGCGCCAGGTCGACTCCAGCCTGCTGGACGAGTGGGAGCAGCTCGCCAACCCGGAGGAGATGACCGCCGAGGAGGCCCAGGAGAAGGCCGACGAGGTCAAACCGGTCACGGCCAACGCGCGTGCCTTCCGCGTCCTGGTCCGCAACGCCATGTTCCGCCGGGTCGAGCTGGCCGCCCTCGACCAGGTCGAGGAGCTCGGCGAGATGGACGCGGAGTCCGGCTGGGACGCCGACGCGTGGGGCGAGGCGATGGACAAGTACTGGGACGAGTACGACGACCTCGGCACCGGCCCCGACGCCCGCGGCCCCAAGCTGCTGCTCATCGAGGAGGAGCCGGAGAACGCGCTGTGGCGGGTCCGGCAGATCTTCCACGACCCGAACGGCGACCACGACTGGGGCATCAGCGCGGAGGTCGACCTCACCGCCTCCGACGCGGAGGGCCGGGCGGTCGTCCGCGTCACCGACGTCGGCCAGTTGTGAACGGCCGGGCAGCAGCGAGCACAGGAGAATCCCACCGATGACGAACCCGGCCGAGAGACTGGTCGACCTGCTCGATCTGGAGCAGATCGAGGTGAACATCTTCCGTGGCCGCAGCCCGCAGGAGTCCCTCCAGCGGGTCTTCGGCGGCCAGGTGGCGGGCCAGGCCATGGTCGCCGCAGGCCGCACCACGGACGGCGACCGGCCCGTGCACTCGCTGCACGCGTACTTCCTGCGCCCGGGCATACCGGGCGTGCCGATCGTCTACCAGGTCGAGCGGGTGCGTGACGGGCGGTCGTTCACGACCCGCCGGGTCACGGCCGTGCAGCAGGGCCGTACGATCTTCAATCTCACCGCCTCCTTCCACAAGCCGGAGGAGGGCAGCTTCGAGCACCAGCTGCCGCCCGCCCGCACGGTCCCGGACCCGGAGTCCCTGCCCACGGTCACGGACGAGATCCGGGAGCACCTGGGCGCGCTGCCCGAGCAGTTGGAGCGGATGGCCCGCCGCCAGCCCTTCGACATCCGCTATGTGGACCGGCTGCGCTGGACCACCGACGAGGTCGCGGACTCCGAGCCGCGCAGCGCCGTGTGGATGCGCGCGGTCGGGCCGCTCGGCGACGACCCGCTCGTCCACACCTGCGCCCTCACCTACGCCAGCGACATGACCCTCCTGGACGCCGTCCGCATCCCGGTCGAGCCGCTGTGGGGCCCGCGGGGCTTCGACATGGCGTCACTGGACCACGCCATGTGGTTCCACCGCCCGTTCCGCGCGGACGACTGGCTGCTGTACGACCAGGAGTCGCCGATCGCGGTCGGCGGCCGCGGTCTGGCCCGGGGCCGGATCTACGACCGTGAGGGCCGGCTGGTCGTGTCGGTCGTGCAGGAGGGATTGTTCAGGAAGCTGGGCTGACCTGGTCACGTACCGATCAGGGCCCAGGGGCTCCGGGCCGGGCTGATCGCCGGCTCGCTGCGCCGGCCCCCTCTGGCCGGCCGGCATCGCCGCGGTGATCGGCGCCGCCGTCTGCCAGGCGCCGGCGCCGGCGACCGGGCCGCTGACGATGGTGCAGCCGCTGTTCGTGCTGGAGCTGCCGCTGGCCCTCGTCGTCGCGTCGCTGCTGACGCGCCGTTTCATCTGCCGCGCACGGGCCGGCCCTCGCTGTCGCCGCCCTGCGACGCCGGGAGGGCCGGGCCCGGGCGGCGTGTCCGGGTGCCGCGACGGCGATCAGCTGTGCGGTGACCGCGGCGCTGATGAAGACCGACATCCACGTCCTCGACGAGCAGGGACTCGTGGGCGGCTGTTCCTGCTGGAGAACGCGATGCGGGCCGGCCGTCCGGGTGGTGGCTGCTGGCGCGGATTCCGTTCACACAGTCGGTCCTGGCATCCGGACGACGAGGGGGCGCGGCTGACGGCCGAGCTCGGCGGCCGGGCCCGCTTCACGCATCTGAACGTCACCGGCGAGGACGCCTGGCAGCGGGCCCTGGCCGAGACGGAGCAGGCCCTGCGACCGGTGTCGGTCCTGGTCAACAACGCGGTCCGGCGACTGACCGGCCCGGCCCAGCCGCCGGCTGACCTGGCGCTCGGCGAGTCCCCCCTCCCCGGGCCTGATCACCCGTCCGGCTGGCACCGCGGGCACCACACCGTGCCACGGCCCGCCATCCGGGACCGGCGCAGGCCGCTGCCGCAGCGCGGGCACCTGGGGTCGGGGTCGTCGCGGTGTCCGGTGAGCCAGGAGTCCCTCGGTGGCACGCACCCGGCGTTGACGGCGGACCGCAGGGTTCTGCGCATCTCGCTGTACAGGCGACGGCGGTCGTCCTGGGTGAGCTCCCGCCCCCAGCGGTCGGGGCGCAACCGGGCGCGCCAGAGGATCTCGTCGGCGAGCAGATTGCCGAGGCCGGCCAGGACGGACTGGTCGGTGAGCGCGGTCTTCAGGTGCCCGCGGCGCGACGAGAGCACGGCCTCGAACTCCGCACGGTCCACCGCCATGGCGTCGGGGCCCTGCCGCCGAAGCAGCCGGTCGAGATCGGAGTCGTCGTGGGCCAGCCACAGGCCCTGGAGTTTGCGCTGGTCACGGAAGCGCAGCTGACGGTTGCCGCTCAGTGTGAACAGCACGCGGTCGTGGGCCTCGACGGCGTCCTCGGGACGAGCGCAGACCAGTCGCCCGGTCATGCCGAAATGCAGCACGAGGGTGGGGCCGCCGGTGCGGGCGAGCAGCCACTTGCCGTGCCGCTCCGGTGTGCCGAACCGCCGCCCCTCCAGCGCGTCACGCAGGCCCCGGATCCCGACGCCGTGCAGGACGCCCGCGTCCCGTACCTCGACACGCCGCACGACCCGTCCCTTCGCGCAGGACTCCAGCACCTGGCGGAAGCCCTCGACATCGGGCAGCTCGGGCATGACCGGCGGTTCAGGTTTGCTGGAGGACGGACAGCACGTTCCCCGCCGGGTCGGTGAACCACGCGATCAGCGGGCCGCCGCCGCGGAAGATGCCCTTGTCGTCCGTCTTGAGGTGGTCGTAGCGCTCGAAGCGCACCCCCCTTCTGCTCAGCTCGTCGACCGCCGCCTCGATGTCGTCGACGGGGAAGTTCAGGATGGTGTATGTCGCCGGGGTGTGGTCCTCCTTCGGGTAGACCAGGATGTCCCGGTCGCCCGCGATGTGCAGGGTCAGCAGGCCGTGCTCTTCCGAGACGCGCAGTCCCAGCGTGTCTCCGTAGAACGTCCTGGCCGCCTCGATGTCGTTCACGGAGAACCCGCTGAACGCCTTCGTCGTACCGAACATGATCGCCTCCCGGACCTAGTCTCCTCACAGGTCGGACCGGGACGCATCCGGAAACTCATCGCTCATCGGGCGGACGGCGGGGCCCGTGCCCTCCGCCCGGCAGGGGGCGGGCAGGGTCACCCCGTAGGCCGCCGGCCTCTGCGACGCAGCCAGCCCAGGACGCCCTGGGAAGGGGGGGTGGTCCGGGGGTGCCGGGCGGGCCTCCTGCTGTAGGGCCGGTTCCGGGGCCGGACGTGGTGCCGGGTGTTGCCTTCGGGCCGTTTCCATCGTGTGGGCGAGGTCCGCGCGGAACCAGGCCACTTCGTCCGGCTCGCTCGCCGTCATGAGCTCCTGGGCCCGCTCGGCGGCGGGCGAGCCGGGCGCGCCGTGTGCCGGCAGCCGGGGGCGGCAACGGTTCAGATGGTCGCGCTCGTACGGGTCCTCGACGACGTCCGCCACGTCGGCCGGGTCGAGGAGGCAGGCCACGGCCGCCGCGTGGGCCCACGGGTCGTCTCCCGCCTGCCGCAGCAGGAACCCGATGTGCCGTCCCCGCCAGTTGCGGGGCCGCCGGTCCAGCTTTGCCTTCAGCCCTTGCCGCACCTCCGCGGGCATGCGGCCGGTCAGCAGCCGGGTGTTGCTCTTGTCGGCCGCGAACTGCCGTAGTTCTTCGGCCAGATAGAGCCAGACGACGGTGCGGTAGCGGTTCAGATAAGAGCGGACGGGCACGAGGAGGCCGAAGCGCGCGAGGCTCGTGAACCTGGTGGGTGTCACGTCCATGATCTCGGCACCCCCATGGGTGCCCACGGTCGCGACGCGCTCGCGCAAGGCGTCCGGGAAGCCGTCCTCGGCGCGCAGCCGGTCGATCTCGGCGCGGGCGACCCGTCGGCCTCCGCCTCCTTCGTCGGGGACGGTCCGGATGAGTCCGAGATTCACCGCCAGGTCGAAGTCACCGCGCCTGAGGTCGAGTTCGCGCGCGGCCCGGCTCGGGGCGCAGGTGAGGCGGTCGGATTTCGCGATGGTGCCTGACATGGTCGGTCTCCCCCGTGGAGTCAGCGTCAGCGGCTCACGCCGTGTGCGGTCGCCGTGAAAAAACCGTAGCCGCTTCGGCGGATCGCGTGGCGAGCCTGTGGATAACTCCGCGGGGGATGGCGAACACCCAGGTCAGACGTCTGTTTCCGGTTTCCGTTCAGGCTGGCGCGCATCGACGTCGAGGTGCTCGCCGACCCGGTTGACCAGCAGGGTCATCTCGTAGGCGAT
The DNA here is from genome assembly GCF_030816955.1 of Streptomyces africanus. Taxonomy (NCBI): domain Bacteria; kingdom Bacillati; phylum Actinomycetota; class Actinomycetes; order Kitasatosporales; family Streptomycetaceae; genus Streptomyces; species Streptomyces africanus. The sequence continues at coordinate 1,106,987 of NZ_JAUSYP010000001.1, forward strand.
CTGGCCGATGTCGGCCTCCGCGCCGCTGAGGACGCACAGACAACTGCCCGTGCCGGCCGCGGTGACGAAAAGCACCGCGTCGTCGAACTCGATCATCGTCTGGCGTACGCTGCCCGCGCCGAAGTGCCGTCCCGAGCCCTTGGCCAGGCTGTGCAGTCCGGACGACACGGCCGCGAGGTGCTCCGCGTCCTCGCGGCGCAGTCCGGTGCTCGCCCCTGTCACCAGGCCGTCGTTGGACAGGACCAGTGCGTGCCGCACCTGGTGGACGCGCTCGGTCAGGTCGTCCAGCAGCCAGTCCAGTCCCTGGTTCTGCGCCATGTTCCGATCTCCCCGTTTTCTCCCCGTGCGATTCTCCTCCTGGCCGGAGGATCTCCACGCCAGCCTTCCCCACGACCGCTGCCGGGGCAAGGAGGATGGGAGCCATGGCAGAGAAGATGACCGACGCGCAATGGCGGGAGTTCGTTTCCCACGGCACCCGCACCGGAAAGCTCTCCACGGTCCGGGCCGACGGGAGCCCGCATGTGGCCCCGATCTGGTTCGTCCTGGACGGCGACGAGCTGGTGTTCAACACCGGCAAGAACACCGTGAAAGGGCGCAATCTCATCCGTGACGGCCGGGTCGCCCTGTGTGTGGACGACGACCGGCGGCCGTACTCCTTCGTGGTCCTGCGGGGCCGCGCCCGTGTCTCTGAGGACCTCGACGAGATACGCCACTGGGCCACCCGCATCGGCGCCCGGTACATGGGCGAGGAACGCGCCGAGGAGTTCGGTGCCCGCAACGGCGTCCCGGGCGAACTCCTCGTCCGGGTCGCCATCGACAGGGTCCTGGCGGAGCGGGACGTCGCGGACTGACCGCGGGGCCCGTGCCCTTCGGTCATCCGACCGAGTCGAGGAGCCGGGCGGTGTGCATCCGCCCGGCGTACTCGACGAGCCGGATCAGGACCTCCTTCCCCGAGTCGCGGTCCCGGGCGTCGCACAGCACCACGGGTGTGCCCTGGTCGAGGTCGAGGGCGCGTGAGACGTCCGGGGCGCCGTGCCGCCGGGCGCCCGCGAAGCAGTTGACGGCCACCACGAACGGGATGCGCCGGTGCTCGAAGTAGTCGACCGCGGGGAAGCAGTCCTCCAGGCGCCGGGTGTCCGCGAGGACGACCGCGCCGAGCGCCCCCTGTGACAACTCGTCCCACAGGAACCAGAACCGGTCCTGGCCCGGTGTGCCGAACAGGTACAGGGAGAGGCCGGAGCGGATGGTGATGCGTCCGAAGTCCATGGCGACGGTCGTGGTGGTCTTGTGGTCCACGCCGTCGGTGTCGTCCACCAACTGGCCGGCTTCGCTGAGCAGTTCCTCGGTGCGCAGCGGCCGGATCTCGCTGACGGCGCCCACCAGGGTGGTCTTGCCCACGCCGAACCCGCCGGCGACCAGAATCTTCAACGCCAGTGCGGAGGTCTCGCCGCCGGTGGCGTCGGAGTGCTCGGAGACCATTGATCACTTCTCTCGGGAGTGCCGGCAAGGGGTGAGGTGAGGCGAGGGGCGGTGAGTACGGGGGGGTGTGTGGGTCGGGTGGTGGTGTGCGTGAGTCGGGTGGTGGTGTGCGTGGGTCGGGTGGTGGTGTGCGTGCGTCAGGTGGTGGAGTGCCTGCGTCTACAGCGCCCTCAGTCCTGCGATCACCTCGCGCAGAATGCGCTCGTCGGGCAGCTGTGCCGGCGGCACGGGGCGGCTGACGGTTACGCAGCCGAGTTCCAGGAGGTCGCCGAGGAGGACCCGGACGACGCCCACGGGCAGATCCGCGTCTGCGGCGAGTTCGGCGACCGACTGGGTCTCCGTACGGCACAGATCGAGGAGGTTGCGGTGTTCCGGGCCGAGCGGGGCGTCGTCCACGCCGGGCGCGGCCGGGTCGAGCGTGACCAGGGCGATCAGGTCGAACCGCACGCCGGTGGGGCCGGGCCGGGTGCGTCCGCCCGTCATGGCGTAGGGCCGGACGAGCGGGCCGGCCTCGTTGTCGTACCACTGGCTGCCCTGCTCGGCCGGGGTGCCCGTCGTGTCCTCGGTCATCTGCGCGGACCGCCCTCTCCGTTCATCCGGCGGCGGGTGGCCGGGCGCCGACGCGGGGCGCGGTGCCGAGGTGCTCGCCGACGCGTTTGACCAGGCGTGCCATCTCGTAGGCCACCAGGCCGATGTCGGCGGTCACGGCGGTGAGGAGGGCGAGGCAGGATCCGTCGCCCGCGGCGGCCACGAACAGGAAGCCCTCGTCCATCTCCACCATGGTCTGGCGGACCCCGCCGGCACCGAAGTGCCGCCCGGCTCCCTTGGCGAGGCTGTGGAAGCCCGAGGCGACCGCGGCGAGGTGTTCGGCGTCCTCGCGGCGCAGGTCGGTCGAGGCGCCCACGGCGAGGCCGTCGTTGGACAGCACCACGGCGTGCCGTATCTCGCTCACGCGGAGCACCAGATCGTCCAGCAGCCAGTCGAGTTCGCCGGAGCTCCGGGCGGAATGCGTGCTCGGGTCCTGGATCATGCGGGGTCTCCTTCGCTGCTGTGGCTGCCCGTCGGGCGGGGAGTGGTTCCGCGGCCGGGTTGCCTGCCGCCGCCGCGCGTCCAGCCGGCGCGGTACGCCGCCATGCGGTCCCGGACGGCCTCGGGCGTGCGTTCGTCGTCCCGGGGCGCGGGCGAGGGCGGCGGCTCTTCGGGTCGCCCGTTTCGCAGTTGGGGCGCGAGGCTGGCCTGCCGTACGCGACGCGGGAGGTCGCCGGAGTCGTCGGCCTGCTCCTGGGGCCGGTGCAGTCGCAAGGTGGCCACTCCTGGGGGTGGGGTATGGCTCGCGGTCTCCGCGACGGCCGGGACGGGAGCCACCAGGGAGCGCCGGCCGGCCGGTGCCGGGACGGCGTCGGGGACGGTGTCCTGATGCGGGAGGTCGTCGGGCACGCGCGCGTGGGCGCGCTCCTCGCGCTGGTGCGCGTGCACCGCTTCACCGTGGGAACGTTCCGCGGCGCCGGTGTGCCGCAGGGCCGTGGGCACCAGGACGACCGCGGTGGTGCCGCCGTACGGCGAGGTCCTCAGGTGGACCTTGACGCCGTGCCGGGCGGCGAGCCTGCTGACCACGAACAGGCCGAGCCGGTCGCTGTCGAACAGGTCGAGCGCCTCGGACTGCTCGATGCGGCGGTTGGCCTCGGCGAGGGTCTCCTTGCCCATGCCGAGGCCGCGGTCCTCGACCTCGACGGCGTAGCCGTTGCCGACGGGTTCGCCGGTGACGCGCACGCGCGTGTGGGGCGGCGAGAACTGTGCGGCGTTCTCGATGAGTTCGGCCAGGAGGTGAGTGAGGTCGGCGACGGCCGCGCCGACGACGGCCGCCTCGGGGAGTTGCCGTACCTCCACGCGCGCGTAGTCCTCCACTTCGGAGACGGCCGCGCGGACCACGTCGGTCAGGGAGACGGGCATGCGCCAGGCCCGCCCCGGGGCCGCTCCGGAGAGGATGATCAGGCTCTCGGCGTGGCGCCGCATGCGGGTGGTGAGGTGGTCGAGGCGGAAGAGGTCGCTCAGTTCGTTCGGGTTGTCGGAGCGGCGTTCCATGCTGTCGAGCAGGCTCAGTTGCCTATGGACGAGGATCTGGCTGCGGCGGGCGAGGTTGACGAAGACGCCGGAGATGCCGCTGGCGAGTTCGGCGCGCTCGACGGCGGCCCGCAGCGCGGCCCGGTGGACGGTGCCGAGGGCCTCGGCGACCTGCCCGGTCTCGTCCTCGGCGGCCGGTCCCCGCGGTGCCTCGGCGCGGATGTCGATCTCCTCGCCCGCGCGCAGTCTCCGCATGGCCTCGGGGAGTTTGCGCCGGGCGATCTCCAGGGCGCTGTTGCGCAGGCTCACGAGCTCCACCACGAGGCCGCGGCCGATGCGTACGGAGATGACGAGCGAGGCGGCGACGGCGGCGAGTCCGAGCAGGACGGCCGCGCCGGCCGGGGTGAGCAGTCCCCGGGTGAACGGGTCGGCTCGTTCCGCGACGTCGCGTGCGGCGTCGTTCTCGATCGCGCGCATGCCGTTCTGTACGCGCGCGTGGGCGGTGTGCCAGGTGCTCTCGGGTGCCGCGTCGATCGCCTTGGCGCCCGGTCCGGCGGCGAGGATCCCGTCCTCGGCGTCGCCCAGCCCGGCATATGCGCTGCTCTCGGTCAGGGCGCTCCACGCGGCGCGTTCGGTGCCGCGCAGGTCGGCGACGGCCGACTCGGTCAGGGAGCGGCGCAGTTCGACGGCGCCGGTGAAGAGCCGAAGCCGCTCCCCGGTCAGTGTCCCGGAGAGGCGGGCGCTCGCCCACAGGGCGTCCTCCCGGGCCAAGGCCTCGCCCGCGCGGGAGAATTCGAGCAGCACGCGCGCGTCGGAGCCGAGGTCGGCGTCCTGGATGCCGGTGAGGGCACCGCCGACGCCGAGAGCGTCCGAGATGGTCCGGGTGTAGCCGCCGTACGTCTCGGCCCAGTCCGCGCGCCGGTCCCGCACCTCGGTCCGCAGCGGACGCAGTTGCCCGGCACCGGTGACGAACGCCTCCAGGCGGCGGGCGACTCCGGCGGGCAGGTCCTCGCTGTCGGCGACGGTGCTGTCCTCGCCGAGCCGCAGTTTCGCGACGGCCCGGTCGGTGCGCCGGGCGAGTTCGTCCAGCTCGTCGGTCCCCGCGGCGGAGGGGTCGGTGGCGTGGCGTACGGCGGCGGCGCGTTCGGCCTGGAGGGCGGCGACCGCGGCGGAGACGGGGGCGCGGACCGTGGCGTCCACGCGCTGGACCTGCCGCAGCCGGGAGATGTCCTGGGCGGTGGTGACGGTGGCGTGGGCCCACAGGGCCAGGAGGGAGACGACCGGGACCATCAGGAGGCAGACGATCTTGGCGCGCACGGTACGGGGGCGTATGTGCCAGCGCTCCGCGCGCGTGGCCGCTCCGTCCGGTGCGGCCTCCGAGAGGGCCTCGCCGTCCTCGTCGGCCGGTGGTCCGGCGTGCGCGCGGCGCCCGCGCGGAGGCGGCGCCTCGGCGCCGGCCTCGGGGGTCCTACGGGGTGTACGCATGAACTCCTCGCTCGGGGGTGGTTCGGGGCGTGTCACCCCGGCTTCAGGGCATGCCGTCCGGGCTATGGGGGTCTGCCCGCGGCTAACGGGCGACGTTCTCGACCGGCCGCTGGGCCGACGCGGACGCCTCGCGCTCCCCCGCCGTCGGCGACAGCGCGACGAAGGCGGAGGTCAGGAAGAGGTAGGACCCGAGGCCGACGGCGAGGGGGAAGACGAACTGCATCGCCGTGGCCCCGGGCAGTGCCTCCCCCGAGGGCGTCACGCGCACGCTCACCGCGAACATCCCGGTGTAGTGCATGCTGCTGACGGCCGCGCCCATGATCAGGGAGGCGAGGGTGACCGCGACGGCCGACTTGATGTTGAGCGCCGCCCACAGGGCCGCCGTCGCGGCGACGACGGCGATCAGGACGGAGAGCCCGACGAGCACCGGGTCATAGGCCACGTCGCCGTGCAGGCGGACAGCGGCCATGCCCAGGTAGTGCATGCTCGCGACGCCGAGGCCGGTGGTGAGCCCGCCGATCAGCAGGGCCCGGCCGCGGTCCCGGCTGTAGCCGACGGCGAAGACGCCGGCGCTGACCACGACCATGGCGACGAGCAGGCTCAGCAGGGTGAGCGGCACGTCGTAGCGGATATCGGTGCCGCCGACGCTGAAACCGAGCATGGCCACGAAGTGCATGGTCCAGATGCCGGTGCCGATCGCCGAGGCGGCGGTGACGAGCCAGTTGCGGCGCGAGCGCCCGGTGGCGGCGAGCGCGCGGACGGTGCAGCGCAGTCCGAGTGCGGCGCCTGTGCAGGCCATCACGTACGACAGTGCGGGGGTCAGCCAACCCAGGGCGGCGTGGTCCAGGTGTCCCATGGCCCCGGGACGCTAGACCCGGCAGGGGCGCACAAAGGGGGCGCATTTCGAAAGGTGTTGGAATATGACGCAAGGATGTACCGGAACGATCGGGTCACGCTCGAACGTGTGCACTGAGGCGTCATCCGTGCCGGTGAGGAATCATGCCGTACATGAGCGACGACCAGACGCGTGTCCAGGAGTTCTTCACCGCCCGCGCCGCCGACTGGGACAGCCGGTTCCCCGACGACGGTCCGGCCTACGCGGCCGCGGTCGCCGAACTCGGACTGCGCGCGGGCGACCGCGTGCTCGACGCGGGGTGCGGCACCGGACGCGCCCTGCCGCCGCTGCGTGCCGCCGTGGGGCCCTCGGGTGTGGTGCTCGGCGCCGATCTGACCCCGGCCATGCTGCGGGAGGCCGTGCGGGCCGGACGGGACCGTGACGGGGCGTTGCTGCTCACGGACGTCGCCGCCCTGCCGCTGCGCTCACACGCGCTGGACGCCGTGTTCGGGGCGGGGCTGATCTCGCACCTGCCGAGTCCGGCCGAGGACCTGCGGGAGCTGGCACGCGTGGTGCGCCCCGGTGGTGTGCTCGCGCTGTTCCACCCGATCGGCAGGGCGGCCCTGGCCGCCCGCCACGGCCGCGCGCTCACCCCGGACGACCTGCGCGCCGAGCCCAACCTGCGGCCGCTGCTGGCCGGTTCGGGGTGGCGCATGACGTCGTACGTCGACGAGGACTCCCGCTTCCTGGCGCTCGCCGTCCGCGAGGACTGAGCAGTCGCCGTCCGCGAGGACTGAGCAGCCGCGTCACCCGGCCTCGGTGTCCGACGCCGCCACGTGCCGCACGGGACAGCCCCGGACGCCGGGGACCGGGCGCGTGCCCAGGTCGGCGAGCCGGTAGCCGTCCGGGTAGCCCTTGATCTCCCAGTTCTGGCGGGCGAAGTGCGGGGCGCGCCGGGGCGGCAGCAGACGGACGGCGCGGCCCCGCAGCCGTACCGCGCGACGCACCCACGCGCGCGTGGCGGCGCTCGGCGGGGTGTAGCGGAAGGCACGCAGCAGTGAGTCGTCGAGCAGGGCGAGGGTCGTGGTGCGCAGCAGCGGGGCGAGCGGGCGCGGGTACCAGGAGGACATCAGGTCGAGCGTGGCGTCCGAGACCCGCCGGGCCTGCTCGTCCCAGGCGAAGCGGTCCGCCTCGTAGTCGTCGAGGCAGGTCTCGAACTCCTCGTAGGTCTCGGGGATGTCCTTGATGCCCATGTGCCGGCCCAGCGTGCGGTAGTGGACGACACTGGCGACGATCTCGTGGCGCGACAACCTGCGCCACCCGTAGGCGTCGATCCACCGTTTGGGCACCACGACGAACGTGCAGAGCACGTAGCGCATGTCGTCGTCGCTGATGTCGTAGCTGCGGTGCATCTGGTTGATGCGGCGGATCGCGGTCCTGCCCTGGTCGCTGCCGAAGCCGTGCTCGACCACGGCGTCCAGGAGCAGCGACGTGTCGTCGTAGCGCTTCTGCGTCCGCTCCGTGAGCTCCTCCGTCTCGGCGAGCAGCCGGCCGATGCTCGGGACCGCGTAGGTGCGGTACAGGGCCAGTTCCAGGGCGCGGGTGAAGTCCCACGGGAACTCGTACGCCACGCTCAGCCGGTAGATCTCCGTGGCCTGCCGGTACGGGTCCATCCGCCGTATCTGTTCCAGGCGCGCGAAGCGCTTCACAGTGCCGTCCCCCTTCTGTCACCGGATCTGCAACTTTACGTTGGTGTCCGGGAGATGACCGGCACGGCGGGACATCCGCACTGGGGGAAGGTGGTCAGCATGTGGGGCAAGGTCCGCAAGGCCGGAGGAAGAGTCGCTCACGCCCTGCGCACGGAGCCGAAGGCCGGCGGGGACAAACGTCCACACAATCTTTTCGAGGCGGCGGCGGCCTACGTCACGGCTAACGCGGAGGACGACCAGGAGCGGGCCGACGAGGCGGCCGGCTGGGTGTCGCCCGAGGCGCTGTCGTTCGGGGTGAACGAGCTGGCCTGCCGGGCCGTCGTCGCGCTCGCGCGGGAACGCGGCCAGTCACCCCGGACCGTGGCCCGTGAGTTGCTGGGGCTGCCGGCGGAGTGACGCACCCGGCGGGGACGGCCGATTCGCCCCGTCCGCCGGAAAACGGCAGCTCCACGTGTGCTTGCGGGCCCGTGACAAGGGGCTTGCGCGCGCACTAGGGTGCGCGCCGGTGGACGAAATGGGGAGGCTGGGATGGCCGGGACGGACGAGGACACCGTCGCCGCCGCGGACGACGCGCTCTATGTGCTCACGGCGGTGCTGCTGACGCCGGCGAAGTTCCCGAGCGTGCTGGGCGACGACTATCCGGAGGCGTGCGCGGCGCTCGGCCTCGCGCCGCTCGCCGACGGGTACGGGCTGGTGCTCGGCCAGGACGGTGACGGCGCCCGGTGGACCGTGGTCATCGACGACGTCTCCCTGGTGGCCGTCGCGATCGCGTCCTGGGACTGCGGGATGGAGTACGAACTGTCGCCCGACGAGCGCACGGTCGTCGCGGCCCTGCCCGGCTGGCCCCTCGCGGTCGCCGTCGCGGCACCCGGAGTGCCCGCGCCGCACGATCCCGGCCCGGAGGCCGACGACCGGCCCCCGCTGGCTCCGCCGGACACCACCGTCTGGGGCCCCGCCCAGCGGCGCCTGGGCGCGGACGAGATCGCGCTTCAGTGGGCGACGTGGCGGGAACAGGTCGACGACTCGGCCTTCCCGGCGCCGGGGTCCTCGGCGCCACCGGGCGACGCGGGCGCGGCGGCCGGCGGTCCGGACGGAAGCGGGGGGAACGGGCAGCAGGGCCACAGCGGCATCCGGCGCGTTCTCGCGGAGGCCCGCACCTACATCGACTCGCCGCCGCCGCTGGGCCGGGTCCGGTCGTCGTTCGCACCGGGTGACGCGCGGACCCTGCGGGCCGACGGTCCCGGCTGGTCGCTCGTGGCCAGGACCGACGACATCGCCTTCGTGCTGCTCGACGAGGAACCCGGCGAGGTCCTGCCGGTGGGGCGGGGGCCGGAGCTGCCGGGCCTCCTCGAGGCCCTCGACAAGATGGCCGTACGGCCGAACTGAGCTGGTGGGCCGTACGGCCGAAGCTAGCCGGTGCGGCCTTCGCCGCGCTGGTCAGCAGCGCGTCAACGGCCCAGTTCCTTCCGGGTGGCACGGCGCAGCCTGCGCCGCTGTGAGGGGTCCAGCGTGAGGTACGCGGCGGCCGGGACTCCCAGGATGATCAAAAGCGCGGCCCACCAGGGCAGCCAGATCAGCAGGATGAGCCCGACCGCCACACCGCCTACGGCGATCTTGGCGTTCTTCGACATGACTGTCGCCTCCTTCGCGGCCACTGCCGCTCTCTGTCTCGAAAACGGGCCCGCGCTTGCGGCAGTTCCGGACCGCGACCCTGAGACATCCCTGAGGTGCGCCCCCTACACACCCCCGACCTCCCCATAGTGACTCACGTCACACATCAGTCATACCCGCGTGCGCCAGAAGTGCTGTACCCTCGGCGACTCCGACCCGCTAGTCAAATTTGAGGAATCAGCCATAGCCGAGCATCCGACTCCCCCGGCACCCTCCTCCCATTTCCCCGAACTGGCCCGCTGCCGCACCGTGTTCGTCCCCGGCGACCCGGCCCGGACCGGCAGCGTCGCCTTCTGGCGGCCCGACGGCGAGGCCCCGCCGACCGTGACGTCGGCGTCCGCCGCGGACCTGACCGTCGTCGTGCCCGGCGGTGACGGCGTCGAGCCGCTGAGCGTGCCCGCGGTTCTGCTGCCGGTGCGCGCGGCCCTGCCGGTCCTCACACGTGCGCGTGCCGAGGGTCATGGGCACCGGTCCACCGTGTTCTGGGGCGCGGCGGCCGCGCACGCCCTGCACCTCGTGGCCCGCGGACTGCTGCTGCCGGGGCTGTCCCCGGCCGACCACGATGCCTGGCGGACGGGCCCGCTGCGCGCCGAGGACGTCGAGGCCGTGCGCCGCCTCGCCGCCGCCATGCCGCCCGAGGCGCACGCCGTGCCACTGGCGGGCGCCGGGCCCCTGCGGCTGCCGGACCCGGAGCGGCTGCTGCGCGCCTTCCTCGACGCGGTCGCCGACACCCTGCCCCGCTCCCCCGCCGCGCCGCTGGTCACCGGCGGCCCCGCCTACGCGTCGCCCGAGCCGGTGCGTCTGCCCGAGCAGCGGGCGTGGGCCGCCGACGTCGCCGCGGGCCACGACGCGGGAGTGCGGCTGTCGCTGCGCGTCGACGCGGGCGGCCTGACGGACGCGGCGGACGCGGCGGACGACGACGCGGACGACGACGCGGACGTGACGTTCCGGGCCGTGCTCCAGGTGCACAGCGTGAACGATCCCGCGCTCGTGGCGGACGCCGCGGACGTCTGGTCCGGCGCCGGGGGCGAAGCCTTCGGCCCGCGCGCGCGGATGGACGCCCTGCTCGCCCTGCGCCGCGCGGCCCGGGCCTGGACCCCGCTCATGCCCCTGCTGTCGGCGACCGTGCCGGACGCGGTCGAGCTCGCCGACGAGGAGGTCACCGAGCTGCTCGGCGCGGGCGCGCGGGCGCTGGCGGCGGCCGGAGTGGACGTGCACTGGCCGAAGGGACTGACCCGCGACGAGCTCACCACGCGCGCGGAGGTGGGCCCTGCCGACGACGAGCCGGAGTCCGGCACGTCCTTCGCGGCCATGCCGTCGTTCCTGTCCGCCGACGCGCTGCTCGCCTTCGACTGGTCGTTCGCGCTGGGCGACCGGCGGCTGAGCCGGGAGGAGCTGGACCGGCTCGCCGAGGCCAAGCGCCCCGTGGTGCGGCTGCGCGGCCAGTGGGTCCTGATCGACCCTCAGGAGGTGCGTCTGGCCCGCTCCCGGCAGGACCACAAGGTGACGCCGGTGGACGCGCTGGGCGCGGCCCTGACGGGCTGGGCGGAGGTGGACGGCCGCCGGGTCGAGGTGCGGCCCACCGGGTGGCTGACGGCCCTGCGGGAGCGGCTCGCGGACCCCGAGGCGCAGCAGCCCGTGGAGCAGCCGGCGGCCCTCGCCGCCACCCTGCGGGACTACCAGCGGCGGGGCCTGAACTGGCTCGCGGGGATGACCTCGCTGGGCCTCGGCTGCTGCCTCGCCGACGACATGGGGCTCGGCAAGACGATCACGCTGATCGCCCTGCACCTGCACCGGCAGACCGACGCCGGGTCCGCCGGGCCCACCCTGGTGGTCTGCCCGACGTCCCTGATGGGCAACTGGCAGCGGGAGATCGAGAGGTTCGCGCCCGGCACACCCGTGCGGCGCTTCCACGGCGCGCGGCGCGGCCTCGACGGCCTGGCCGACGGGGAGTTCGTGCTCACCACGTACGGCACGATGCGCCTGGACGCGCCCCGGCTCGCCGAGGTGCCGTGGGGCATGCTCGTCGCGGACGAGGCCCAGCACGTGAAGAACCCGCACTCCTCGACCGCGCGGGCACTGCGTTCGATCGGGGCACGCGCGCGCGTGGCGCTCACCGGCACCCCGGTGGAGAACAACCTGTCGGAGCTGTGGGCGATCCTCGACTGGACCACTCCGGGGCTGCTGGGCCGGCTCGGGACCTTCCGCAGGCGGTACGCGGAGGCCGTCGAGGGCGGTCAGGACCCGGCCGCCGCGGACCGGCTGGCCCGGCTCGTACGGCCGTTCCTGCTCCGCCGCCGCAAGGCGGACCCGGGGATCGCGCCCGAGCTGCCGCCGAAGACGGAGACCGATCACGCCGTGTCGCTCACCCAGGAGCAGGCGGGCCTGTACGAGGCCGTGGTGCGCGAGGCGCTCGCGGAGATCGCCGGCGCGGACAGCATGGCGCGGCGCGGACTGATCGTGAAGCTGCTGACCGGCCTCAAGCAGGTCTGCAACCACCCGGCGCAGTACCTCAAGGAGGAGCGGCCGGTGATCGCCGGACGCTCCGGGAAGCTGGAGCTGCTGGACGAACTGCTCGACACGATCCTCGCCGAGGAGGCGGGCGTGCTGGTCTTCACGCAGTACGTGCAGATGGCCCGCCTCCTCGAACGGCACCTGGCCGCCCGCGGCACGCCCTCGCAGTTCCTGCACGGCGGGACGCCCGTCGCCGCACGCGAGGCCATGGTGCGGCGCTTCCAGGACGGTGAAGTCCCCGTGTTCCTGCTGTCGCTGAAGGCGGCGGGCACCGGCCTGAACCTCACCCGGGCCGAGCACGTCGTGCACTACGACCGCTGGTGGAACCCGGCCGTCGAGGCCCAGGCGACCGACCGCGCCTACCGCATCGGCCAGACCCGGCCCGTGCAGGTGCACCGGATCGTCGCCGAGGGAACCATCGAGGACCGCATCGCCGAACTGCTGGCCCGCAAGCGGGCGCTGGCGGACGCGGTCCTGGGCTCCGGCGAGGCCGCCCTCACGGAGCTGACGGACGCGGAACTGGCGGATCTGGTCGAACTGCGAGGGGGGCTGCGATGACTCGGCACGACGGTGACACGGAGCGCACGTTCGCCGCGCTGCCGCCCGCGCACGGGCGGGGCTTCGCACAGACCTGGTGGGGTCAGGCGTGGCTGAAGGCGCTGGAGGACACGGCACTGGACTCGGCGCAGCTCAGGAGGGGCCGCCGGCTCGCGCGCGCGGGAGCGGTCGGCGCGGTGTCGGTGCGCCCTGGGCGGCTCACGGCCGTCGTACAGGACTCTGACCGCACGGCACACCGGGCCGACGTCCTGCTGGAGGAGCTCTCGCCCGGACAGTGGGACCGCTTCCTGGACATGGCCGTCGAGCGGGCCGGTCACGTGGCGGCGCTGCTGGACCGTGAGATGCCGCCGCACCTGGTCGAGGACGCCGCGGCCGAGGGCGTCGAACTGCTGCCGGGTCTGGGCGATCTGGAGCCGGAGTGCGGTTGCGGAGCCTGGGACCACTGCGGGCACACGGCGGCGCTCTGCTACCAGGTGGCACGCCTGCTGGACCAGGACCCGTTCGTCCTGCTCCTGATGCGCGGACGCGACGAAGTCGCCCTGCTGAACGCTCTCCAGTCGCGCAGCGGCGCGTCCGCGGCGGAGCGTTCCGGCCAGGAGGGGGTGGACGCGGCCGAGGCGTACGCGGCCGGCGACATCCTGCCTCCGCTGCCGCCCCTGCCCGAACTCCCCGACGAGCCGGGGGTGCCGCCGTCCCTGGACACCGAGACACCGCCCGCCCCGGGCATCGACCCGGCCGCGCTGGAGTTCCTGGCCGCGCGGACCGCCGTACTGGCCCACCGCCTGCTCGCCGAGTCACTCCGGGACCCTGCCGAACGGCGCCCTTCCGGCGCGGACCCGACCGTCTCGGAAGACGCCGTACGACTGGCCGCGGGCGAGCCCGGGCAGGAGGTGGCGGACCGGCTGGCCGACGGGTCGGGGCGCGGCCGGGAGGGGCTGGCAGCGGCGGTCCGTGCGTGGCGGCACGGCGGTACGGCCGCGTTGGCCGTGCTCGACGAGGAGTGGAAGGCTCAGGGCGAGACGCTCGCACGCGCGCGTGCCGCCCTGGAATCGGCCTGGGACGCGGACGAGCGGCCGGAGCTGCGGGCACGGGGCAACCGCTGGACGGTCGTCGGCGCGCCGGTCCAGCTGCGCCTCGGCCGGGACGGCCGGTGGTGGCCGTACCACAAGGAGCGCGGCCGCTGGCTGCCCTCGGGAGGCGCCGCACAGGATCCGGCGACGGCACTGACGTCGGCGGAACTCGCCGCCGCGGAGGGAGCCGCTCCGAGCTCAGGGCAGTAGCGCGCCGGTGGCCAGGGACGGCAGGAGCGATGCGAGGTCGCTGGGCAGATCGCTCGGCAGCCGGCTGGGAAAGCCCGACGGCAGCCGGGTCGGCAGGTTGCTGGGCAGCTCGGTGGGCAACCGGGTGGGCAGCTTTGTGGGGATGCCGAAGGACGGGGCGGGGGTGGGGCTCGTGCTCTCGGCGGGCGGCTCCCGGTCCGGCGAGTCGTCGCCGCCCCTGGCCATCAGCACCACGACGGCCACGGCTGCGACGGCCATCAGCACGACGAGCAGGACGAGCAGGGGATTCCGGCGCCGGGGAGGCCGGGGCGGGTGAGGCGGAACGGGTGGCGTGGCCATACCGACCAGAGTCGCCGCGCACCGCTCAAGACGGCAGGGGCGCACGGAAGTTGATACGGGCTCATGGCGCGGATCGCATGATTCCGGAGCATTACGGGTCCGTTGGCCGGTCACGCACCCCGTGACCGGCCAACGGACGCGCACACGCGTGTGCCGATCGGGCACCGCACGCGCGCGTGCCAAGAGCCCCGCACGCGCGCGTGCGCTCAGCCGCGCGCCCCCAGCAGGTGGTCCATCGCCAGCTGGTCCAGACGCTCGAAGGCCATGCCGCGGGCGGCGGCCGCCTCGACGTCGAAGGTCTCGAAGGCCGACCGGTCGGCGAGCAGGGACTGGAGGCCGTCCGCGGCGGTGGGCTGGGCCAGCTCGTCCAGGCGGGCCGCGGTCAGGGCCTCCTGGACCTCGGGGTCGGCGCGGAAGGCGGCGGCGCGCTCCTTGAGGATGAGGTAGTTGCGCATGCAGCCGGCCGCCGAGGCCCACACCCCGTCGAGATCCTCGGTCCGCGGGGGCTTGAAGTCGAAGTGCCGCGGGCCGGTGTAGCCGGCCGACTCCAGCAGGTCGACCAGCCAGAACGCGGCGCGCAGGTCACCGGCGCCGAAGCGCAGGTCCTGGTCGTACTTGATGCCGGACTGGCCGTTGAGGTCGATGTGGAAGAGCTTGCCCGCCCACAGCGCCTGAGCGATGCCGTGCGGGAAGTTCAGCCCGGCCATCTGCTCGTGCCCGACCTCGGGATTGACGCCGTAGAGCTCCGGACGCTCCAGGCGCTCGATGAACGCCAGGGCGTGGCCGACGGTGGGCAGCAGGATGTCGCCGCGCGGCTCGTTCGGCTTGGGCTCGATCGCGAAGCGCAGGTCGTAGCCCTGGGAGGTGACGTACTCGCCGAGCAGGTCGAAGGCCTCCTTCATGCGGTCCAGGGCCGCGCGGACGTCCTTGGCGGCGCCCGACTCGGCGCCTTCCCGGCCGCCCCACGCCACGTACACCTGGGCGCCGAGCTCGACGGCGAGGTCGATGTTGCGGATGGTCTTGCGCAGCGCGTAGCGGCGCACGTCGCGGTCGTTGGCGGTGAAGGCGCCGTCCTTGAAGACCGGGTGCGTGAAGAGGTTGGTGGTGGCCATCGGGACCTTCATGCCCGTGGCGTCCAGCGCCTGCCGGAAGCGCTTGATGTGGGCCTCGCGCTCGGTGTCGCCGGAGCCGAACGGGATCAGGTCGTCGTCGTGGAAGGTGACGCCGTGGGCGCCGAGCTCGGCCAGTCGCTGCACCGTCTCGACCGGGTCGAGGGCACGCCGCGTGGCGTCGCCGAAGGGATCCCGTCCCTGCCAGCCGACGGTCCACAAGCCGAAGGTGAACCTGTCCTCGGGGGTGGGCTGGTAGCTCATGCCGCGGCTCCTTGCTCGCTGAGGCTATTTCGTCATGCCGATTTACAAATTAGTATGCGAGCACCTTCCTGGGAAGAGACAAGGTGTCTCGGGACGAGAGCAGAGGGAGAAGCCCGATGTCAGCAGCCGAGGGTCCGCTCGTCGTCGGCGTGGACTCGTCCACCCAGTCCACCAAGGCGCTGGTCGTCGACGCGTCGACCGGCCGGGTCGTCGCGAGCGGCCAGGCGCCGCACACGGTCTCCTCGGGGGCCGGGCGCGAGAGCGATCCGCGTCAGTGGTGGGACGCGTTGTGCGAGGCCCTGCGCCAGTGCGGCGACGCGGCGCACGAGGCCGCCGCGGTGTCGGTCGGCGGGCAGCAGCACGGCCTGGTCACGCTGGACGAGCGCGGTGAGCCGGTCCGTCCGGCCCTGTTGTGGAACGACGTGCGCTCGGCACCGCAGGCCCGCAGGCTGACCGAGGAACTGGGCGGCGCGAAGTTCTGGGCCGAGCGCACCGGAAGCGTGCCCGCCGCCTCCTTCACGGTCACCAAGTGGGCCTGGCTGGCCGAGCACGAACCGGAGGCGGCGCGCGCCACCAAGGCCGTGCGCCTCCCCCACGACTACCTGACCGAGCGGCTCACCGGGCAGGGCACGACCGACCGCGGGGATGTCTCCGGGACCGGCTGGTGGGCGTCCGGGACGGAAGGCTACGACGAGGAGATCCTGGCGCACGTGGGGCTCGACCCGGCCCTGCTGCCCCGGGTGGTCCGGCCCGGCGAGGTGGCGGGCACCGTGCGCGACAGCCATGATCTGCCGTTCTCCAAGGGCACCCTGGTCGCGCCCGGCACCGGCGACAACGCCGCCGCGGCGCTGGGCCTCGGGGTGCGTCCGGGCATGCCGGTGATGAGCCTCGGCACCTCGGGCACGGTGTACGCGGTGTCGCGGCGGCGGCCCGCCGACCCGAGCGGCACGGTGGCGGGTTTCGCCGACGCCCGCGGTGACTGGCTGCCGCTCGCCTGCACCCTGAACTGCACGCTCGCCGTCGACCGCGTGGCCACGCTGCTGGGGCTGGACCGCGAGGCCGTCGAGCCCGGCACGGCCGTGACGCTGCTGCCCTACCTGGACGGCGAACGCACCCCCAACCTGCCGAACGCCTCCGGCCTGCTGCACGGCCTGCGTCACGACACGACCGCCGGCCAGCTGCTCCAGGCCGCCTACGACGGTGCCGTGCACTCCCTGCTCGGCGCGCTCGACCTGGTCCTCGACGAGGACGCGGACCCCTCGGCGCCCCTGCTGCTGATCGGCGGCGGCGCCCGGGGCACGGCCTGGCAGCAGACCGTACGGCGGCTGTCGGGGCGGCCCGTGCAGGTGCCCGAGGCGAAGGAACTGGTGGCGCTCGGCGCTGCCGCGCAGGCGGCCGGGGTGCTGACCGGGGAGGATCCGGCGGCGGTCGCCCGGCGCTGGAACACGGCGGCCGGGCCGGTGCTCGACGCCGTCGAGCGGGACGAGGAGACGCTGGCCAGGATCGCCGGGGTACTCTCCGACGCGGCTCCGCTGCTGGAGCGGCCCACGGACACCCACTGAGGACTGGCGTCAGGCATGACCGCACCGCTGCACGAGGCCCGTCCGGCCGGGCCGGGACGCGCCCTGCCGGACACCCAGCAGGGCATGCGCCGCCGCAACCTCGCCCGGGTCCTGCACGCCGTCCGGGCCGAGGGGCCGCTGTCCCGGGCCGCCGTCGCGTCGCGGATCGGCCTGACCCGGGCGGCGGTCTCGACGCTCGTCGACGAACTGATCCGCTCGGGGCTGCTGGAGGAGCTGGGGCCCGAACGGCCCGGCCGGGTGGGCCGCCCCGGCTCCGCGCTCGCGCTGAGCGGACGCGGACCGGCGGGGATCGGCGCGGAGATCGGCGTCGACCATCTCGCGGTCTGTGCCGTGGACCTGCGCGGCACGACCCGGTCGCGGGCCGTACGCCAGGGCGCGAACCGCGGCCGCTCCCCCGGGCCCGTGCTCGCCGAGCTCACCGAACTCATCCGCCGGGTCGTCGCCGACGCGGAGGGCGAGGGCCTGTGGCCGGCCGGTCTCGCCGTGGCCGTGCCCGGTCTGGTGGCGCGCGACGCCCGGACCGTCGTACGCGCCCCGAACCTCGACTGGCACGACACGGACCTCGGTGACCTGCTGCCGGCGGACCTCCCGCTGACCGTGGACAACGAGGCCAACTTCGGTGCGCTCGCCGAACTCTGGCTGGGCGAGGGCACGCCGCGCGACTTCCTGCACGTGTCGGCGGAGATCGGCATCGGTGCGGCGGTCGTGGTGGACGGCGGACTGCTGCGCGGAACCCGCGGTTTCGCGGGCGAGTTGGGGCACGTACCGGTCCAGCCGGACGGGCCGGAGTGCGCCTGCGGCGGGCGCGGATGCCTGGAGCAGTACGCCGGCGAGGAGGCGGTGCTGCGCGCGGCCGGTCTGGAGCCGGACGAGGACCGGGTCGGGCTGCTGGCGGGGCGCGCGGCGGAGGGCGACGAGGACGTACGCCGAGCCCTGCGCGACGCGGGCACGGCGCTCGGGGTCGCCCTGACCGGCGCGGTCAACCTGCTCGACCCGGAGAGCGTGGTGCTGGGCGGGGAACTGTCCGGGCTGGCGCCGTGGTTGCTGCCGTCGTTGCGGGACGAGCTGGCGCGCCGCACGGCGGGTCCGGCCTGTCCCGTGTCCGTGTCCCGGCTGGGTCCGCAGGGGCCGCTGCTGGGCGCCGCGCACTCGGTCGTGCGAGCGGTGCTGGACGATCCGGCCACCGTCGCCGAGCGGGCCTAGTTCGGCCCCGGCCAGGCCAGGCGGATCCGGGCCGCCACTGGGACTGGAGGCGCTCCATGAGACCGGTCGGCAACTCCGCCTGAGACCGGCGCACTTCCCCGCCCCTGCCCCCGGCCCCCACCTCACGTCCCGGTTACAAAACGCTCAACCTCTGGTTGCGGCACGGTAAGCACGCGACGATGGGACCATGACCCTGGCCCAGCGCGCCCTGGAGCGTTTGCAGGCCTGGCCCGACCTGATGGCGGGCCCGGCGAGTTGCGGCACCGGACGGGCGCTCCGTTCCGTCCGTGACGAGATCGTCCACTTCCACTCGACGCGGGACGTGGACCTCCACCTCACCCGCCGGGCCATCCAGCGCTTCCACTACGACCTCGCCGGTTCGAGCGCGCTCCACCTGGTTCCCGGATCGGGCTGGGTGACGGTCCACCTCGACTGCGAGGCGGACATCGACCTGCTGCTGAGCCTGGTGAGCATCGCCCTCAAGGCCCACCAGACCCGGCCCGACGGGGAGCAGCACGAGCTCGCCGGGTGCAACTTCCACCGTGTCACGGTCCTTCCGCGCGACGCCGCGGCGGGCGGCTGAGCCGTGGCGAGCCGACCGGAGGCCGTCAACGCGGAGGCCTGGCGCACGTACGGAGCTCACCATCTGAGGCGGGGCACGGTGCTGCCCGAGGTGGCGCGGATCGACTGGGGGTTCGAGGGCGCGGGTCCTGGGATCGAGGTGCTCGGGGAGCTGACGGGCCGGCGTGTGCTGGACCTCGGCTGCGGTCCGGCGCGGCAGGCCGCCCATCTGGTCCGTGCTCACGGCGCCCTGGTGGACGCCGTCGACTCCTCGGCCGGGCAGGTCGAACGGGCGCGCGCCCGCTACGGCTCCCTGCCCGGGCTGCGCCTGGTCCTGAGCGACGCGGTGGAGCATCTGCGCTCGGCGGAGCCGTACGACGTCATCTACTCGGTGAACGCCGTGCCGTACATCGACCCGCACCGGCTGCTGCCCGCCCTGGCCACGGCGCTCAAGCCGGGCGGCAGGCTCTGCTTCACCGTGCTGCACACCAACTCACGCGGTGACGGACCGTCGGACGAGGTCATCGCCCGGCCGGAGATCCTGCGGCTGGCCGGCGGCGGGGACGTCACCGTCCAGATGTGGGTCCTCGACCCGGAGCTCTGGACGGCGCTGCTCGCCGAGCACGGGCTGCGCGTGGAGCAGGTCGACGTGCTCGACACACCGCAGGCCGGCAACCACGCGTCGTACCGGCTCTTCCGGGTGACCCGGCCCGTCCGCGCCTCCTCCCGGCCGCGCACCGCCAAGCCGCCGGCGGCCCACGCCGCGCTCGGGGTGGGCGCCATCGTGCACGGGCCCCGCGGACTGCTCCTGGGCCGGCACCGGCACGGGACGTGGGAGCTGCCCGGCGGGACGGTGGAGCCCGGGGAGTCGCTGCGGGAGACGGTCGTGCGCGAACTGCGCGAGGAGACGGGCCTCGATGCCCGGCCGGAGGACGTCCGATTGCTGGGGACGCTCCTCGACGACGCCGGCGGTGTCGTACGGGTGACGGTGGCCGCCCGGGTCACCGCCTGGCGGGGAGAGCCGTCGGACCAGCCCGGGGAGAGCGTGGGCCGCTGGCGCTGGTTCGCCCTGGACCGGCTGCCGGAGGAGCTGTTCGTGTGCAGCGCGCAGGCCCTCACCGCCTGGCGGCCGGGTCTGCCGATCGACCACGCGCCCGCTCACTTCACGCCGTACGGCGCCGGAACGGGCGACGGTTGAAGCACCCGGAGGGGTGCGTTTTTTCAGCCGTTCCCGTGGAGTCGGCGCCCGGCCACCCCGCCGGCCCTCGTGGTCTGGTGCACTGCCCCTGAGGATCCAGTCGGTTGACGAGGCATCAGGGGGCACGGTGGCAGGTCGTCGCAGGCGACGGGGAGCAGGCAGAGCGGTACTGGCGTTTCTCACGGCGTTCGGCGCGCTGACCGGTGCGGCCCTGGCGGGGGCGGCTCCGGCCGGCGCCGTCCACAAGGGCGTACGGGTCGCGCCGGGTGTCAGGTACGAGGAGTTCGACATCGAGGCCGCCAAGGGGGTGACACATGCGCATGTGCTGAAGGTCGACCTGGGTCATCCGCAGGTACGGGTCGATCTGCTGTATCCCGGGGCCGTGGCCTCACGCGCGCAGGTCTCGCGCATGGCCGACGCCCAGGGGGCGGTCGCCGGTGTCAACGGCGACTTCTTCAACATCACCGAGACGCAGCACCCGGGCGTCGAGGCCACCGGCGCGAGCGTGGGTCCGGCGATCGCGGCCGGGCGGACGCTCAAGGCCGCCGTGCCGGACGGCCAGCGTTTCGGCCCGGCGCTGCCGCCCGGCACGACCACCGAGGACGTGTTCGGTGTCGGTACCGACGAAGTGGCGCGGCTGGACCGGCTGGCCCTGGACGGCTCGGTCCGTACGGACGAGGCGCAGCTGGCGCTGGGCGGGCTCAACCAGTACGCGCTGCCGGTGGGTTCCGTCGGCGCGTTCACCTCCGAATGGGGCAGCGTCTCCCGCGTACGCGCCACGTGCGGCACGGACACGGACCGGGCCGCGCCGTGCAGTACGGACACGTACGAGGTGACGGTCCGCGACGGCGAGGTCGTCTCGGCTGCCGACACACCGGGCAGCGGCCCCATCGCCGCGGGCACCACGGTGCTGGTCGGCCGGGAGGCGGGCGCGCAGCAGCTGCGGAAGCTGTCCGCCGGCGAAGCGGTCGAGGTCGAGCACCGTCTCGTGGCGGCCACGGACGGCGCCGCCTACCGCCTCGCCCTCGGCGGCTACCCGGTTCTCACGGGCGGCCGGCCGCTGCCGGGTCTGGACGACACGACCTCGGCCGTTCGTACGGCCGTGGGGATCGCCGACGGCGGGCGGCGCCTGCTGCTGCTCGCGCTGGACGGCGCCGCCGCCTACCGCAGCGGCCTGACGATCGCCGAAGTGGCCGACACCATGCGGGAGCTGGGCTCGGACGACGCCTTCAGCCTGGACGGCGGCGGGTCGTCGACGCTGGTCGCCCGGAAGACGGGCGCGAGCACCGTCTCGGTGCGCAACCACCCCAGCGGCGGCGCCGAACGGGCTGTCGCGAACGGCATCGGCGTGTTCTCGGGGCCGTGACGTCAGGGCCGCAGACTGCTGACGATGTCCGCCGTCGCCGTGAGGCCGCTGTGGATGGTGGGGGCGACGCTGGTGCTGGCCAGGTAGAAGCCGAGCAGCAGGCAGACCAGGGCATGGGAGAACTTCAGCCCGCCGTTGCGCAAGAAGATCACCGCCAGGACCGCGAGCAGCAGCACCACAGAGATGGAAATGGCCATCGTCAACTCCTCCGCCACGCCGCCATGTCCGGTTCACGGCGTTCGGCCGTAAGTGTGGCGTAGCGGAGGGTTCGTCCGGGCTGCTGACCTGTCCGCCGAACGTGTGGTGTCCCCTACGGGCCCGACCGTCCTACGCCGCCCGCCGCGCGTCCAGGAACGCCTCCAGTCCGGCGAGGTCGTCGGTGTTGAGGTGGTCGACGTCCGCGGCGAGCAGTTCGGCCCACAGCGCCTCCCGGGCCGGCCCGGCCAGGTCGGGGGTGGCCCAGAACCGCACCTTCTGCCCCCGGCGGTGCGCGGCCCGGACGATACCCCGCAGCTTCTCCCGCTCGGCGTCCGGGAACGCACCCACGCCCTGCCAGGTGAAGTTGAGCGTCCAGTTGTCGCTGATCAGCGGGATGAAGGAGGCCGGTGCCGGGCCGCCGAGGTCGGCGAGCCGGCCGTCGTAGAAGGCGCGCCGGACGGTCTGCGCCTCCATCGGGGGACGGGCCGCGCGGTCGCCGGAGACGACGGCGGTGACCGGGCCGGGGAGGACCCGGCCGTGGGCGTAGGTCGTGAACAGGTGCCGGTAGCGCCTGAGGTGGCGGTCGAGTGCGAGGTACGTCGACGAGCCCTCGGTCTTGAGGTCGACGAGCATCTGCAGCGACCCGCGGTACCCCCGGTACACGCGGCCGCGGTTGGCCCGCACGCGGGCGGCGAGCGGGTCGAGGTAGAGGGACTCCAGCGTGCGGGCCGGATCGAGGTCCGCCGGGTCGTGGGCGACGAGGAGCTGGTCGCCCACGAGATGGATGTCGGCCTCGACGCTGCCGAAGCGGTGGTCGAGGGCGTCGAACAGGGGGCGCGGGTGCTCGTAGTCGTTGTGGGCGTGGGCCCGCCACAACGGGCGGGGCCCGTACCGCCGTTCGCCGGCGAGGGCGTCGGTGGCGGGGAGGGCGACCGAGCCCGCGAGGGCGGCGCCGAGGGTGCTGAGGGCTCTGCGACGGGTGCTGAGGTCCATGCTCTGCCTCCCTGGGAGTGCCGTACGGGAACCCTGCGAGTATGGGGTTCGGGCAGGGCCAAGGAGCAGGGCCTGGCGGGGAGTTGGCCGGAGTGCCGTCGTGCGTTCACTTCACCGGGGCGGGGCACACGAAAAAGCCCGCCCCTGGTGGGACGGGCTTTTCACCGGCGTCGGCCAGGTGTGACTCAGGGAGCCTGGAGGTCGACCAGTCCGGCCAGTGCCTCCCGGTGGGCACCGGCCGTGCCGTAGGCGATCGAGTCGGCCTTCGCTCGCTTCAGGTACAGGTGCACCGGGTGCTCCCACGTCATGCCGATGCCGCCGTGCAGTTGCAGGGCCTCCTCGGCGGCGTGGACGGCCACGGGTGCCGCGTAGGCCTGGGCGACGGTGACGGCGACGTCGGTGTCCTGGCCGGTGGACAGCGCGTCGGCGGCGTTGCGGGCGGCCGCGCGGAGATTGGCCACCTCCAGCCACAGCTGGGCCAGCCGGTGCTTGAGCGCCTGGAAGCCGCCGACGGGCCGGTTGAACTGCTTGCGGTCCTTGAGGTAGCGGACGGTCTCCGTCAGCGTCCAGTCGGCCAGGCCGAGCTGTTCGGAGGCGAGCAGTCCGGCTCCGGCGCGCAGGGCCTGGCGTACGGCGGGCTCGGCGTCGCCCAGCAGGCGGCCCGGCGCCCCGTCGAGGGTGACGGTCGCCAGCGGCCGGGTCAGGTCCAGGGAGATCTGGGGTGTGACGGTCGCGGCGGTGGCGTCGACCGCGTAGAGGCCGCCGTCGTCGGCGGGTACGAGCAGCACGTCGGCGACGGCCGCGTCCGCGATACCGGTCAGTTCGCCGCGCAGCAGGCCGTTCTCGTGCCGGACGACCTTGTAGGCGGCGCCCGGTGCGACGTCGAGGGCGACCGCGAGGGCTCCGATCGACGTCCCGGAGGCGAGCTCGGTGATCAGGTCGTCGGCCGCGCAGGCCAGCAGCGCCTCGGTGGCGACGACCGCGCTCGTGAGGTACGGGACGGGCGCGACCGCACGACCCAGCTCCTCCAGCACCACGGCGGCTTCCCGGTGCGTGGCTCCCTGGCCGTCCAGCTCCTCCGGCACCAGCAGGCCCGCGAGGCCCATGCCGTCGGTGAGTGCCTTCCACAGCGCCGGGTGGTGCGGGGCGTCCGACTCGACGCGGGCGATGACGCCCGGGGCGTCGCAGTGGTCGGCGAGCAGGTCGCGGACGGCGGCGCGCAGCGCCTCTTCCTCCTCCGAGTACAACAGGTCGGGCTGGGTGCTCATCGGGCCAGGTCCTTCCAGGCGACGTCCTTGTCGGTACGCGGTTCGGCGGGCAGGCCGAGGACGCGCTCGGCGACGATGTTCAGCAGGACCTCGCTGGTCCCGCCCTCGATGCTGTTGCCCTTGGAGCGCAGGTAGCGGTAGCCGGCGTCGCGGCCGGTGAAGTCGACCAGCTCCGGGCGGCGCATGGTCCAGTCGTCGTACAACAGGCCCTCCGCCCCGAGGAGTTCCACCTCCAGGCCGCTGATCTCCTGGTTGAGGCGGGCGAAGGCGAGCTTCATTCCGGCGCCCTCGGGGCCGGGCTGGCCGGCCACGAGCTGCTGGCGCAGCCGCTCACTGGTGAGCCGGGCGGCCTCGGCCTCGACCCAGAGCTTCAGCAGCCGCTGGTGCAGGTCGTGGGTGCGCAGCTCGGGACGTTCCCGCCAGGTCTTCGAGATCGGGCCGATCATGCCGCCCTCGCGGGGCAGCCGCATGCCGCCGATGGCGACGCGCTCGTTGTTCAGGGTGGTCTGCGCGACCCGCCAGCCGTCACCGACCTCGCCGAGGCGGCGGGAGTCCGGGATGCGGACGTCGGTGAGGAACACCTCGTTGAACTCGGCCTCGCCGGTGATCTGCCGCAGCGGCCGCACCTCGACACCCGGGTCGGTCATGTCGCAGACGAAGTACGTGATGCCCCGGTGCTTGGGCACGTCCGGGTCGGTGCGGGCGATGAGGATCGCCCAGCGCGCCACGTGGGCGCTGGACGTCCAGACCTTCTGCCCGTTGACCACCCAGTCTCCCCCACTCTCGGCTTCGCTCGAGCGGGAGGGGCCCCCATCCTCGCGGACGGCCCGGGTGCGCAGGGCGGCGAGGTCGGACCCGGCGCCCGGCTCGCTGAACAGCTGGCACCAGACCTCCTCCCCCGTCCACAGGGGCCTCAGGTACCGCCGCTTCTGCTCCTCGGTGCCGTAGCCCAGGATGGTCGGCGCGGCCATCCCGAGGCCGATGCCGATGCGACGCGGGTCGTTGTCGGGCGCCCCGGCCGCCTCCAGCTCGGCGTCCACGACGGCCTGGAGGGACCGGGGAGCGCCGAGTCCGCCGAGGCCCTCCGGGTAGTGCACCCAGGCCAGTCCGGCGTCGAAGCGGGCCCGGAGGAAGTCCAGGCGGTCGGTCGAGGCAGGCGGATGCGCGGCCAGCAACTCCTGTGTGCGACGGCGCAGTTCCTCGGCGCTGCTCATGCTGCCTCCTCCATGACGACGGCGATCCGGCCAGTGGTGAGGCCGTCCGCGACCCGCTGCACGGCGGCAGCCGCCTCGCCGAGCGGCACGCGTTCGCTCACCAGCGGCTTGATCGCGCCCCGGGCGGCCAGCTCGGTGAGCTGCTCGTGGCAGCGCTGAACCAGCTTCGGGTTCTTGGTGTTGTACAGGCCCCAGTGCAGGCCGAGGATCGAGTAGTTCTTCACCAGGGCGTGGTTCAGCCCCGGGCTGGGGATCGTGCCGCTGGCGAAGCCGACGACCACGATGCGCCCCTCGAAGGCGACGACCTTGGCGGACTGGGCGTAGGCCTCGCCGCCGACCGGGTCGTAGATCACGTCGGCGCCCCGGCCGCCGGTGGCCTCCTTGACGGCGGCGACGACGTCCTCGGAGCGCCGGTCGATCACGACGTCGCAGCCCAGCTCGCGGGCGACGGCCGCCTTCCCGGAGCCGCCGACGACACCGATGACGGTGGCGCCGGCGGCCTTCCCGAGCTGCACGGCCGCGCTGCCGACCCCTCCAGCGGCAGCGTGGACGAGCAGGGTCTCGCCGGCCTCCAGACCGGCCCGGCGGTGCAGACCGAACCAGCCGGTCTGGTAGCCGATGTGCAGGGCCGCGGCCTCCGCGTCGTCCAGGGCGTCCGGCGCGGGCAGGAGGGCGGCGGAGTCCGCGACGGCGTATTCGGCGAAGCCGCCGTGCGGCAGGACCGGGTTGGCGATCACCCGGCGGCCGTCCTCGGTCTCGCCGCAGATCTCCACGCCCGGGGTGAACGGCAGCGGCGGCCTGACCTGGTACTGGCCGCGGCACAGCAGGGCGTCGGGGAAGTTGATGTTCGCGGCGCGCACCTTCAGCAGGACCTGGCCGTCGCCGGGGACCGGCGGCGCCACGTCCGCCAGGCGCATCACCTCGCCCGGCTCGCCGTTCTCGTGCACTTGCCATGCCTGCATGCGGGGCCTCCACGGGGGACTGCTTCGTCTGACCGGGGTCGGTTCGCATACTAAGCGGTCGCTTGCCGATCAGGGAACAGTCGGTTGCGTCACGACCGCTTCGGCCGCGCCCGCACGTGCATCCGCTCCCCCTGCGGCCCGAACAGGCTGAGGAACTCCACGGGCCCCTCCCCCGTCGACCCGAACCAGTGCGGCACCCGGGTGTCGAACTCCGCGACCTCCCCCGCCGTGAGCACCACGTCGTGCTCGCCCAGCACCAGGCGCAGCTTGCCGGACAGCACGTACAGCCACTCGTAGCCCTCGTGCGTGCGCGGGTCCGGCTCCTGTCTGCGCTGGGGTTCCAGCACCTTGTAGGCCTGGAGGCCGCCGGGCTGGCGGGTGAGCGGCCAGTGGGTGCGGCCGAACATCTCGATCGGCTTCGACCGTACCCGCGGGTCACCGGCCGACGGGGCTCCGACCAGCTCGTCCAAGGCCACCTGGTGCGCCCGGGCGATCGGCAGCAGCAACTCCAGGCTGGGCTTGCGCAGGCCCGACTCCAGGCGCGACAGGGTGCTGACGGAGATCCCGGTGGTCTCGGAGAGCGCCGCCAGGGTCACCTCCCGCTCCTTGCGCATCTGTCGCAGTCGGGGGCCTACGCCCGCGAGTACCTCGTCCGTCGTCATGCTCGTATTGCAGGTTCGGCAAACGCGTTTGTCAATCCCGTGGCGGTGGGGCGACGCTCGGCGGCGGAGGTGGTCACCATGACCGAGAGGTACGCAGTCGTAGTCGTCGGCGGTGGTACGGCGGGCCTGTCCGCGGCGCTGGTACTGGGCCGGGCCCGGCACCGCACGCTGGTCGTCGACGCGGGCGAGCCGCGCAACGCGCCCGCCGCGCACATGCAGGGCTATCTGTCGCGGGACGGGATGCCGCCCGCCGACTTCCTCGCCGTCGGCCGGGAGGAGGTCGCGGGGTACGGCGTGGAACTCGTGCGGGACCGGGCGGTGGAGGTGGAGAAGGGCGAGGACTTCGCGGTGGTGCTGGCCGGCGGGCGGACCGTGCGGGCCCGGCGGCTGGTGATCGCGACCGGGCTGAAGGACGAGCTGCCGGCGGTCCCCGGGGTCGCCGAGCGGTTCGGCCGGGACGTGCTGCACTGCCCGTTCTGCCACGGCTGGGAGGTGCGCGACCAGCCGTTCGGAGTGCTGGCGTCGAGCCCGGCGAGCGTGCACCAGGCGCTGATCGTGTCCCAGTGGTCGAAGGACGTGCGGTTCTTCCTGCACACGGTCGCCGAGGAGGAGCTGTCCGACCAGGACCTGCGCCGGCTCGCCGCGGCCGGGGTGGACGTGGTGCCCGGCGAGGTCGCGGAGCTGGTGGTCGAGGACGACCGGCTCACCGGCGTCCGGCTCGGCGACGGTACGACGCACGCCCGCTCCGTGCTGTTCGTCGCCCCGCGCCCCGTCCCGCAGACCGGCCTGCTGGAGCGGCTCGGCGCCGAGCTGCACGAGACGCCGTTCGGCGCGTACCCGGTGGTCGACCCGACCGGGCTGACGACCGTCCCGGGCGTGTGGGCCGCGGGCAACGCGATCGGCTTCGCCGAGCAGGTCGTGCACGCGGCGAGCGGCGGCTACCGGGCGGCGTCGGCGATCGTCGGGGATCTGCTGATGACCGACCTCGACGCGGCCGCCCAGGACCTCGACGCGGCCGCCCAGGAGTAGAGGCACCGTCCGGGTGTAGAGGCGGCTCCTGCGGTGCACCATGGCTGCATGCTGTTGCACCGGCTGGCCCGAGTGTCCCAGGAGGTCGCCGCCACCTCGGCGCGGTCCCGGAAGACGGCCCTGCTCGCGGAGCTCTTCCGGGACGCGGAGGCCGACGACGTGCCGATCGTCATCCCGTACCTGGCCGGACGGCTGCCGCAGGGCCGGATCGGCGTCGGCTGGAAGGTGCTGAGCCGCCCGGTCGCCCCCGCCGCCGAGCCGGGCCTGACCGTGCGGGAGGTGGACGCCCGGCTGTCGGAGCTCGCCAAGGTCTCGGGGCCCGGTTCCCAGGCGGAACGGGCCCGGCTGGTCGGGGAGTTGATGGGCGCGGCCACCGAGGACGAACAGCGGTTCCTGGTCGGGCTGCTCACCGGGGAGGTGCGGCAGGGCGCGCTGGACGCCGTCGCGGTCGAGGGACTGGCCCAGGCGACCGGGGCACCCCCGGCGGACGTGCGACGGGCCGTGATGCTCGCGGGCTCCCTCCAGACGGTGGCCGAGGCCCTGCTCGCGGACGGCCCCGCCGCCCTGGACCGCTTCCGTCTCACCGTCGGCCGCCCGGTCTGGCCGATGCTGGCGCACAGTGCCTCCTCGGTCGCCGAGGCGGTGGACAAGCTCGGCGCCTGCGCGGTCGAGGAGAAGCTGGACGGCATCCGCGTCCAGGTGCACCGGGACGGCGACACGGTACGGCTCTACACCCGCACCCTCGACGACATCACCGACCGCCTGCCGGAAGTGACCGCTGCCGCACTGGAGTTGCGGGGCGAGCGGTTCGTCCTCGACGGCGAGGTGATCTCCTTCGACGAGGGCGGCCGCCCCCGCTCGTTCCAGGAGACCGCCGGTCGCGTCGGCTCGCGCACGGACGTGGCGACGGCGGCCCGCGCGGTGCCGGTCTCCCCCGTCTTCTTCGACGCGCTGTCCGTCGACGGCCGTGACCTGCTCGACCTGCCGTTCGCCGAGCGGCACGCCGAGCTGGCCCGGCTGGTCCCCGAGCCGATGCGGGTGCGCCGCACGACGGTGTCCGGCCCGGACGACCTGCGCACGGCGGAGGAGTTCCTCGCGGAGACGCTCAAGCGCGGCCACGAGGGCGTCGTCGCCAAGGCACTGGACGCCCCCTACAGCGCGGGCCGGCGCGGCGCCTCCTGGCTGAAGGTCAAGCCCGTCCACACCCTCGACCTGGTCGTCCTCGCCGCCGAGTGGGGACACGGCCGCCGCACCGGCAAGCTCTCCAACCTCCACCTGGGCGCCCGCACCGCCGACGGCGGCCTCGCCATGCTCGGCAAAACCTTCAAGGGCATGACCGACGCGATGCTGACCTGGCAGACCGAACGGCTCCGGCAGCTCGCCGTCGACGACAACGGCTACGTCGTGACCGTACGCCCGGAACTCGTCGTCGAGATCGCCTACGACGGCCTCCAGCGCTCCACCCGCTACCCGGCCGGCGTCACCCTGCGCTTCGCCCGCGTGGTCCGCTACCGGGAGGACAAGCGCCCCGAGGACGCCGACACGGTGGAGACGCTGCTGGCCGCGCACCCGGAGGTGAGGCCGTGAGGCGCAGTGCCGGCCTGCTGCTCTTCCACCACACCGACGACGGCCTCGACGTGCTGCTCGGCCACATGGGCGGCCCGTTCTTCGCCCGGCGCGACGCCGGGGCGTGGACCATCCCCAAGGGCGAGTACGAGCCGGACGAGTCCGCCTGGGCGGCCGCCCGCCGCGAGTTCGAGGAGGAACTGGGGCTGCCTCCGCCCGACGGGGAGGCCCTCGCCCTGGGCGAGGTCCGGCAGACGGGCGGCAAGATCGTCACGGTCTGGGCGATCGAAGCGGACCTCGACCCGGCGACGATCGCACCCGGCACCTTCCGGATGGAGTGGCCCCCGAGGTCGGGACAGCTCCAGGAGTTCCCCGAGCTGGACCGGGTGGCGTGGTTCGGGCTCGACCGGGCCCGCGAGGTGATCGTCAAGGCGCAGGCGGCGTTTCTCGACCGCCTGGCGGAGCACTCGCCCTGAGGAGACGCTCCCGCGTTGCGGTCCGCTCCGCCGCGCGGGAAGGTCGGACTAAGCCCGCTCCGAGGGAGGTCAAGCCATGCCCATCGCAACGGTGAACCCGGCGAACGGCGAGACGCTCAAGACGTACGAGGCCATGGGCGAGGAGGAGATCGAGCGCCGGCTCCAGCTCGCGGAGGCCACGTTCCGCACGTACCGGACGACGACGTTCGACGAGCGCGCCCGGCTGCTGAGGAAGGCCGCCGACCTCCTCGACGAGGACCAGCGGGACATCGCCCGCGTGCTGACCACCGAGATGGGCAAGCCGATCCAGCAGGCCCGCGCCGAGGCCGCGAAGTGCGCCAAGGCGATGCGCTGGTACGCCGACCACGCCGAGAAGCTGCTCGCCGACGAGGAGCCCTCCGACACCGACGTGAAGGACTCCGGTGCCTCGCGGGTGCGGGTGCGCTACCGGCCGCTGGGTCCGGTGCTGGCGGTCATGCCGTGGAACTTCCCTCTGTGGCAGGTGGTCCGCTTCGCCGCGCCCGCCCTGATGGCCGGGAACGTGGGCCTGCTCAAGCACGCCTCGAACGTCCCCCAGACCGCCCTGTACCTGGAGGACCTGTTCCACCGGGCGGGCTTCACCGAGGGCTGCTTCCAGACCCTGCTGATCGGCTCCGCCGCGGTCGACGAGATCCTGCGCGACGAGCGGGTCAGGGCGGCCACCCTCACCGGCAGCGAGCCGGCGGGCCGCGCGGTCGCCTCCACGGCCGGGGAGATGGTCAAGAAGACGGTGCTGGAGCTGGGCGGCAGCGACCCGTTCGTCGTCATGCCGTCCGCCGACCTCGACCGGGCCGCGAAGGTCGCGGTGACCGCGCGCGTGCAGAACACCGGGCAGTCCTGCATCGCCGCGAAACGGTTCATCGTGCACACGGACGTCTACGACGCCTTCGCCGAGCGGTTCGCCGAGGGCATGAAGGCGCTGAAGGTCGGCGACCCCATGTCCGACGACACCGAGGTCGGGCCGCTCTCCAGCGAGCAGGGACTGCGCGATCTTGAGGAGCTGGTCGACGACGCGGTGCGCGGCGGTGCGGAGGTACTGTGCGGTGGCGAACGGCCGGACGGGCCGGGCTGGTACTACACGCCGACCGTCCTCGCCGGCATCACCCGGGAGATGCGCATCCACCGGGAGGAGGCGTTCGGTCCGGTCGCCACGCTGTACCGGGCGGCCGACCTGGACGAGGCCGTACTGATCGCGAACGACTCGCCGTTCGGACTGAGTTCCAACGTGTGGACGCGGGACGACGCCGAGGTGGACCGGTTCGTCCGGGACCTGGAGGCGGGCAGTGTGTACGTCAACGGCATGACGGCCTCCCATCCGGCGTTCCCGTTCGGCGGTGTGAAGCGGTCCGGGTACGGGCGTGAGCTGTCCGGGCACGGAATCCGGGAGTTCTGCAACAACATCACGACCGTTTGGCACGGTGCGTGAGTGTTGCGGGGCTACGATCCCGTCTGTGAACCGCGAAGTGACTCTGCCTCTGATCGTCGACGACCGCGGGACCTTGCAGGTGGCTGCGGCCGATGTCAGCAAGCTGTTGCGGACGGTGGGGGGTCGGTGGGTGCGGCTTGTCGAGGCCGGGGAGTCGGGGCTCGACGAGGACACGGTCGCCGCGTTGACGATCGAGCTGGCGAAGTTGGCCGACCGTATTGATGTGGCTTGTATTGCGCACAGCAGTGGGGGTGCGACGTAGCCTAGGGGGCCGCAGTCAACGCGTTCCAGAACATGGCCTCGTACGTTTGCAGGAGACGTCCGTAGCGCTGCGCGCTCGTCTCGTCGAGTCGCCCTGCGTCCAGGGCGGTCCGCACCGCCGCCGTCGCCCGGCTCTCCAGCTCCGGGGACGGCTCCGCGAAGAAGTCGAAGAAGGCACACGCCTCGTCCGTGAAGCCGTAATGGGTGCGCAGGGCCTGGGCGATGGTCGCGCAATAGCCTCCCCACGCGGAGAAGTTGGCGGCCAGGGCCAGGACGACGTCCGCCGGTGCGGCGTTGAGAGCCAGCCAGGCCACGTACGCGGGGTACGCCTGGCATCCCGGGAGCGGCTCGTACGCTGCCGTCCGTGTCTCGTTCACGCCGCACGCCCGGGCGAACGATGCCAGCCGCTCCTCCGCCAGCGCCTCGCCCTCCGCGAGTGTCGCGAAGAAGGCCGCGGCCTCCGGGTCCCTCACGAGGGAGCGCTCCGCCAGATACTCGAAGGCCCGGCGGTCCGCGGGGATCACCCAGGACTGTTCCAGGGCGAGTACGGCGAAGACGGAACGGGGCGCCGTGCCGTCGGCGATCCGGGGGACCAAGGGGTTGGACCGCGGGTCCGGGGCGAGAGCCGCGGTGGTCGTCTGCAGCAGGTCCCGGGCCGGGTGCGTCATCGCGTCCTCCGTCGTCGAGGTGTCGGGACGAGCCTGGCACGGCGTCCCCGATACGGCGTAGTCCGGCGCGAGTTCGGCGCCCCGCCGGGTGATCGTGAGGGGACCACCCCTCTGAGGTGAACCACCTTTTGGCCGGGGGCAAAGATGAGCGAAGAGACGATCAACGAAACGCTGCCTCCGGTCCGGGACCGGCCCGCGCTCGACCTGCCCGGAGCGCACTTCGACCCGGCCCGTGGCGTGGTCGGCCTCCTGGACGCGCCGGAGCACGCCCGGATGCGCCGCAGCGTCGCCGCGGCGTTCACGGCGCGCGGGGTGGAGCGGGTGCGCGAGCGGTCCCGCAGCATGCTGGCGGAACTGGTCGACGAGATGCTCCAGGACGGCCCGCCGGCCGACCTGACCGAGGCCGTGCTCAATCCCTTCCCCGTCGCGGTGATCTGCGAGCTGATGGGCGTCCCGGCCGCCGACCGGCAGGGCATGCACACCTGGACCCAGCTGATCCTTTCCTCCTCGCGCGGCGCCGAGGTCCGCGAGAAGGCGAAGCGGGAGATGGGCGCCTGCTTCTCCGACCTGATCGGCCTGCGCGAGGGCAGCACGGGCGAGGACGTCACGTCTCTGCTCGGGGCCGCCGTGGGCCGTGCCGAGGTCACCCTGGAGGAGGCGGTGGGCCTCGCGGTGCTCCTCCAGATCGGCGGCGAGGCGGTCACTCACAACGGCGGCCGGATGTTCCACGTCCTGCTGACCCGCCCCGAACTCGCCGAGCGGCTGCGCGCCGAGCCGGAGATCCGCCCGTGGGCCATCGACGAACTGCTGCGCCGGCTCCCGCACCGCGACCCGGACAGCGTCCCCGACCAGGGATTCGGCCCGCACTACCGCCCCGACGGCACGCTGGCCCGGCTGGAGTCGGAACTCCTGATGGACGCGCTCCTCGACGGAGTGCCCGGACTGCGGCTCGCCGTCCCCGCCGAGGAGGTGCCGTTCAAGAAGGGGCTGATCCGCGAGCCCGAGGCCCTGCCCGTGACGTGGTGAACCGGCGGCACTCCCCCTCGAACACGACCCAGCCGAGCGCCTTCGCGGCCGGCTTCTTCGCGGCCTGCTGCCCGCTGCCGCCGCTTACCGGATCGGCGTGCCCGACAGCGTCCGGGCGATCACCAGGCGCTGGATCTCGCTGGTGCCTTCGAAGATCGTGTAGATCGCGGCGTCCCGGTGCATCCGCTCCACCGGGTACTCCCGCGTGTAGCCGTTGCCGCCGAGGATCTGGATCGCCTGGGCCGTGACCTTCTTGGCCGTCTCGCTCGCGAACAGCTTGGACATCGAGCCCTCGGCCGCCGTGAAAGGCTTGCCGTTGACGGCCATCCAGGAGGCACGCCAGACCAGGAGCCGGGCCGCGTCGATGGACGTGCGCATGTCCGCGAGCTGGAAGGCCACGCCCTGGTTGTCGATGATCGGCCGCCCGAACTGCTCGCGGGTCTTGGCGTAGTCGAGGGCGACCTCGTACGCGGCCCGGGCCGTACCGACCGCCATCGCCCCGACCGCCGGGCGCGACGCCTCGAACGTGGCCATCGCCGCGTTCTTCACGCGCTCCCCGCCCTGCCTGGCCTTCTCCCGCGCCCGGGCGAGCCGCTCGTCCAGCTTCTCCTTGCCGCCGAGCAGACAGGAGCCGGGAACCCGCACGTTGTCCAGGATGACCTCGGCGGTGTGCGAGGCGCGGATGCCGTGCTTCTTGAACTTCTGCCCCTGGGACAGGCCTTCGGTACCCGGCGGGATGATGAAGGAGGCGTGCCCCTTGGAGCCGAGCTCCGGGTCGACGACCGCGACCACGACATGGACGTTGGCGATACCGCCGTTGGTCGCCCAGGTCTTGGTGCCGTTGATCACCCACTCGTCCTTGGCCTCGTCGTACACGGCCCGGGTGCGCATGGAGGCCACGTCGGAACCGGCGTCGGGCTCCGAGGAGCAGAACGCGGCGACCTTGACGTCGCCCGCGTCGCCGTACATCTGCGGGATCCAGGTGCCGATCTGCTCCTCGGTGCCGTTGGCGAGGACGCCGACGGCGGCGAGACCGGTGCCGACGATGGACAGGGCTATGCCCGCGTCGCCCCAGAACAGTTCCTCCATCGCCATGGGGATGCCGAGGCCGGTGGGGTCGAAGTACTGCTGGGCGTAGAAGTCCAGGGAGTAGATGCCGACCTTGGCGGCCTCCTGGATGACCGGCCAGGGAGTCTCCTCACGCTCGTCCCATTCGGCGGCCGCGGGGCGGATCACATCGGCCGCGAAGCCGTGCAGCCAGTCCCGGACCTCCTTCTGTTCGTCGTTGAGATCCATGGTGAACTCGGCCATGTCGTCCCCTCCAGCGGCACATGTTACTTGCGGTAACACCAGTCTGTTACCGACGGGTAGGTGAAGTCAACTCCTACCGACCGGTCGGCACCCGTTCGATGTCCAGGGCATGTTTGGGTGTTAGTTTGCGCAGGCGTCATCGAATCAGCACGGGTGGGGAGAGCACATGGACACCACGCAGCGGACCGACCAGCAACGGTCCGCCGACCGCCGACGGCGTGAGCTGCTGGAGGCCGCCGACCGAGTGGTGCTGCGCGACGGTCCGCAGGCCTCGATGAACGCGATCGCGGCGGAGGCCGGCATCACCAAGCCGATCCTCTACCGGCACTTCGGTGACAAGGGCGGACTATACGCCGCCCTCGCCAAGCGGCACACGGACGCGCTGCTGGACTCGCTCCGGGCGGCGCTGGACGCACCCGCGGAGAGGCGGGAGCGGGTCGAGGCGACGCTGGACACGTACCTCGCGGCGATCGAGGCGCGGCCGCAGGTGTACCGGTTCCTGATGCATCCGGCTGAGGGGGGCCAGCCGGGGGACCAGGGGTTCGACGTCGGCAAGCACAGCGCTCCGCTGCTGCGGCGGATGGGTGAGGAGCTGGCCCAGGTCATCGAGGAGCGGCTGGATCTCGGGCCGGGCGGGCAGCAGCTGGCGCGGGTGTGGGGGCACGGGATCGTCGGCATGATGCATGCGGCCGGGGACTGGTGGCTGGGAGAACGGCCTTGTTCTCGTGCGGAGTTGGTGCGGAGTCTGGCTGATCTGCTGTGGGGGCGTCTTGCGGCTGCCGGGGACAAGATGGGCGGGCCGGGATTCTGACCGTCTTCCTTCGGCTGCGGGCCGGTGAGGGTTGTTCGCGCCCACGCGGCGGAGCCGCATATCGAACAGCCCCGCGCCCCTGAGGTCGGACACCTCACCCGCGCCAGGAAGCCCGGGCCACCTGGCGCATCAGTTTGCGGTGGCGCCAGCCGCTCAGGTGGTCCGCGTAGATGCGGCCCTCCGTGTGGTCGCACTCGTGCTGGAGGCAGCGGGCGAAGAAGCCCGTGCCGTGCACCGTGATCGGGTCGCCGGTCACCGTGAAGCCCTCGACCACCGCGTGGTCGTAGCGCTCCGTGCCCGCTTCCAGGCCCGGCAGGGACAGGCAGCCCTCCGGGCCCCGGATCACCACTCCGTCCGCCTCGACCAGGCGCGGGTTGACCACGTGGCCCAGGTGCCGGACGTCCTCGTCGTCGGGGCAGTCGTAGACGAAGACCCGCAGCGGCTCGCCGATCTGGTTGGCGGCGAGGCCGACGCCCTGGGC
Organism: Streptomyces africanus; assembly: GCF_030816955.1. Lineage (NCBI taxonomy): Bacteria > Bacillati > Actinomycetota > Actinomycetes > Kitasatosporales > Streptomycetaceae > Streptomyces > Streptomyces africanus. Next base: position 1,142,593 of record NZ_JAUSYP010000001.1, read on the forward strand.
GGCGTACATGGTCGCGAACAAGTCCTCGACGAGCCGGGCCAGTTCGGGACCGAAGTCGGTGACCTCCGCGCAGGGTGTGTGCAGCAGCGGGTCGCCGTGCAGGGTGAGGGGTCTCACGTGGCCGCGGGCGCCGGGGATGGAGCTGTTTCGCATGGCGGCAAGAGTAAGGTCCCTGTCATTCCGCGCCTCCTGCACGAGTTCACCACAGTGCCGCGGTTCGGGAGTGCTAATGGATCTCGATAGGCTGAGGTCCACACCACGTGGCCGTCAGGCTTCAAGGCGCGGCGCGTACGCAAGGAGGATCGAGAACTGATGGCAGGCAACTCGGACCCGCTCTCGCCGCGGGCCAAGCTGGCCGTGACCGCGGGCAAGGCGGTCGCGGCGGCATCGCGCGCCGCGGGGCGCGGCAGCGGTTCGGTGATCGGCGGCCGGGTGGCACTCAAGCTCGACCCCGACCTCCTCGCCCGGCTCGCCCAGAACCTGGACGTGATCCTGGTCTCCGCGACGAACGGCAAGACCACGACCACCCGGCTCATCGCCGAAGCCCTGCGCGCCGCGGGACCGGTCGTCTCCAACGCGCTCGGCGCCAACATGCCGGCCGGCATCACCTCGGCGCTCGCGGGCAGCTCGGACGCCCGGTACGGCGTCATCGAGGTCGACGAGAAGTACCTCGCCGGCGTCGCCCGGGACACCGCGCCGAAGTGCATCGCGCTGCTCAACCTCTCCCGCGACCAGCTCGACCGCGCCGCCGAGACCCGCATGCTCGCCGAGAACTGGCGGGAGGGACTCGCCGGTTCCAAGGCCGTGGTGGTGGCCAACTGCGACGACCCGCTGGTGGTGTGGGCGGCGTCCTCCTCCCCCAATGTGATCTGGGTCGCCGCCGGGCAGATGTGGAAGGACGACGCCTGGTCCTGCCCGTCGTGCGGTGGCGTGATGCAGCGCCCCGGCGACGACTGGTACTGCGGCGAATGCGGCTTCCGCCGTCCGACGCCGAGCTGGGCGCTCTCCGGCGACCACGTCCTGGACCCGCACGGCTCCGCCTGGCCGATCCACCTCCAGCTGCCCGGCCGCGCCAACAAGGCCAACGCCGCCTCCTCGGCCGCCGTCGCCGCCGTGTTCGGCGTGCCGCCGCAGGTCGCGCTGGAGCGCATGTACCAGGTGCAGGCGGTGGCCGGCCGGTACGACGTCGTCCAGTTCCAGGGCCGTGACCTCAGGCTGCTCCTCGCGAAGAACCCGGCCGGCTGGCTGGAGACGTTCTCCCTGATCGACCCGCCGCCCGCCCCGGTCATCCTGTCCGTGAACGCGCGCTCCGCCGACGGCACCGACACCTCCTGGCTGTGGGACGTCGACTACACGCGTCTGACCGGCCATCCGATCTGCGTCGTCGGCGACCGGCGACTGGACCTCGCGGTGCGCCTGGAGGTCGCCGACCAGCACTTCCAGGTCTACGAGAACCTCGACCAGGCCGTGGCCGCGTGCCCGCAGGGCCGGATCGAGGTCATCGCCAACTACACGGCGTTCCAGGACCTGCGCCGCCGGGTCGGCAACTGAGCACGAGACGTCAGGGGACTTTTGTGAGCGACAACCAACTGCGGGTCGTCTGGATCTATCCCGACCTGCTCAGCACCTACGGCGACCAGGGCAACGTCCTCGTCGTGGAGCGCCGGGCGCGGCAGCGCGGCCTGGACGTGGCGCGGCTGGACGTGCGCAGCGACCAGGCGATCCCGACCTCCGGCGACATCTACCTGATCGGCGGCGGCGAGGACCGTCCGCAGCGGCTCGCGGCCGAGCGGCTGCGCCGGGACGGCGGACTGACCCGGGCGGTGGAGAACGGCGCCATCGTGTTCTCCGTGTGCGCCGGTTACCAGATCCTCGGCCACGAGTTCATCAACGACCTCGGGCAGCGCGAGCCCGGCCTCGGCCTGCTGGACGTGGTGTCCGTACGCGGCGAGGGCGAGCGGTGCGTCGGTGATGTGCTGGGCGACATCGACCCGCGCCTCGGCCTGCCCCCGCTGACGGGCTTCGAGAATCACCAGGGCGTCACCCACCTCGGCCCCACCGCCCGCCCGCTCGCCCGGGTGCGGTTCGGCAACGGCAACGGCACGGGCGACGGCACGGAGGGCGCGTTCAACGACACCGTCTTCGGCACGTACATGCACGGCCCGGTGCTGGCGCGCAACCCGCTGATCGCGGACCTGCTCCTGAAGCTGGCCCTCGACGTCAACGCGCTGCCGCCGACGGACGACCGCTGGTACGAGGCACTTCGCAACGAGCGCATCGCGGCTGCTCAGCAGCCTGCGTGAGCGCTGCGCGGCAGCGTACGGCCAGCACGCGTCAACCTGCTGGTCAACAGCCCGTCTGACGGCACATCCGCACAGGTGAGCGGGGTCGTCCAGCAGGCGGACGCGTGCTTCGGTCCGGCCCTTCGATGCCGCTAGGGTGGCGGGGATTCGAGCCGGACAACGTGGTCCGGTCCCGGCCCACGTTGAGAAGGTTTTCGGGCTATGCGCATTGGTGTCCTCACGTCCGGCGGCGACTGCCCCGGCCTGAACGCCGTCATCCGGTCCGTCGTGCACCGCGCCGTCGTCGACCACGGCGACGAGGTCATCGGCTTCCGGGACGGCTGGAAAGGCCTTCTGGAGTGCGACTACCTCAAGCTCGACCTCGACGCGGTGGGTGGCATCCTCGCCCGCGGCGGCACGATTCTGGGGTCCTCCCGGGTCCAGCCCTCCCATCTGCGGGACGGTGTGGAGCGGGCCAAGGGCCATGTCGAGGAGCTCGGCCTCGACGCGATCATCCCCATCGGCGGCGAGGGCACGCTCAAGGCCGCGCGGCTGATGTCGGACAGCGGTCTGCCCGTCGTGGGTGTGCCGAAGACCATCGACAACGACATCGCGGTCACGGACGTCACGTTCGGCTTCGACACGGCCGTCGGGGTGGCGACCGAGGCCCTGGACCGGCTGAAGACCACCGCCGAGTCCCACCAGCGGGTTCTGGTGGTCGAGGTCATGGGCCGGCACACCGGCTGGATCGCACTGCACTCCGGAATGGCGGCCGGCGCGCACGCCATCGTCGTGCCCGAGCGGCCCTTCGACGTCGACGAGCTGACCCGCAAGGTGGGCGAGCGGTTCGAGGCGGGCAAGCGCTTCGCGATCGTCGTGGCGGCGGAGGGGGCCAAGCCCCGGGCCGGGACCATGGAGTTCGACGAGGGCGGCAAGGACATCTACGGGCACGAGCGGTTCGCCGGGATCGCCCGTCAGCTGTCGGTCGAGCTGGAGGGGCGGCTGGGGAAGGAAGCCCGGCCGGTGATCCTCGGGCATGTGCAGCGCGGTGGGACGCCCACCGCCTACGACCGGGTGCTGGCCACGCGGTTCGGGTGGCACGCGGTGGAGGCGGTGCACCGGGGCGAGTTTCGGGCAGATGACCGCGCTGCGGGGCACCGACATCGTGATGGTGTCGTTGGCCGAGGCCGTGGAGACGCTGAAGACCGTGCCGGACGATCGGTACGCCGAGGCGGAGTGTGTTCTCTGAGGCCCCCGCGTCCCTGAGCACGTCTTACCGCCCCCGGTCACCTGTGTGACCGGGGGCGGTTCTACTCTTGGGGCGGACAGATTGCAGCACACCCCCACGAAACAGGAGCCGGCGGTATGGATCACAGCGGGCACGGCATGACCATGGATCTGCCGCCGTTCACGCTGGGACGAGGGCTGGAGTGGTCGACGGACCCGTTCTTCCTCGTCGCCTGCCTGGCCGGGCTGGCGCTGTACGGGTGGGGTGTCGTGCGGCTGATGCGGCGCGGGGACAAGTGGCCGGTGGGGCGGAGCGTCGCCTTCGTCATCGGCGTGCTCAGCATCGTGCTCATGATGTGCACCCGGCTGAACGACTACGGCATGGTCATGTTCAGCGTGCACATGGTGCAGCACATGGTGATCAGCATGGTGTCGCCGATCCTCATCCTGCTCGGGGCGCCGATCACGCTCGCGCTGCGGGCGCTGCCGACGGCGGGACGGGGCCGCAAGGGGCCGCGTGAGCTGCTGCTGATGTTCCTGCACAGCCGGTACATGCGGATCATCACGCACCCGGCGTTCACGATCCCGCTGTTCATCGCGAGCCTGTACGGGCTGTACTTCACGCCCCTGTTCGACACCCTGATGGGCTCCAAGGCGGGGCACATCGGGATGATGGTGCACTTCCTCGCGGTGGGCCTGGTGTTCTTCTGGCCGATCATGGGCGTGGACCCGGGCCCGCACCGGCCGGGCTATCTGATGCGGATGCTGGAGCTGTTCGCGGGCATGCCGTTCCACGCGTTCTTCGGGATCGCGCTGATGATGGCGTCCGAGCCGATGGTCGAGACGTTCAAGAACCCGCCCGCCTCGCTCGGCATCGAGGCGCTCTCCGACCAGAACGCGGCGGGCGGCATCGCCTGGGCGTTCAGCGAGATCCCGTCCGTGCTGGTGCTGGTCGCGCTGCTGTTCCAGTGGTACGCCTCGGACCAGCGTCAGGCCAGGCGCGAGGACCGGGCCGCCGACCGCGACGGGGACAAGGAACTCGAGGCGTACAACGCCTATTTGAGCTCGCTGCACGCACGCGGGAACTGACTTTTCGCACGCCCCGGTTCGCCCGTTCATCCTCGCTTCTGCTCTTCCTCCACAACGCGGCTGAATAGCATTTTCCTTCAGTAGCATGAAACGCGTCGGGAGGAACCGCAGGGGGGAGCGGTGATGCGGAGGATCGCTGTCCTGGTCGTTTTTCTGCTGGCTCTCGGGGGGTGCGATTCGGGCGGGTCCTTGTCCGAGGTGAAGGCCGTGGCCGCGGGAGTTCCGTCCCTGGCGCCTTTCTTCCCCGAGGACAGCGGGCTCGGCCGGGATGCCCGGGTGCGGTCACGGGCCGTGCCCGGTGGCCTGCAGCAGGGGGACAGGCCGGGGCTGTACGGAGGGACGAAGCAGCCGGGGATCTGTGATGTCGAGCGGCTGAAGCGGTTCCTCACGGCGCCGCGCAACGCTCGCAAGGCGCGGGCGTGGGCGGCCGCCCTCGACCTTCGCACGGACGGGATTCCGGGATATCTCGACCGGCTCACACCGGTTCTCCTGCGTCACGACACTCTCGCGGTGAATCACGACTACAAAAAGGGAAAGGCCGTTCCCTTCCGTGCCCTGCTCCAGGCTGGAATCGCGGTTCTCGTGGACCAGCACGGACTTCCGTCGGTCAAATGTTCGTGCGGAAATCCGTTGCGGCCCTTCGAGGGCGACACACGCCGGATATCCGTCACGTTCGGGGACGGCAACGAGAAGTGGCAGGGGTACGACCGTGCCGAGGTGGTGGTCATACGGCCCGCTCCCCGGCAGTTGGAACGCATCGCCCTCGTCGACCTCCAGGACCCCGTCCGGGGCATCGCACGCCCTGTCGGCACGACGGGTGAGGCCGACACCGGCTTCGACGCGACGGAGGGGCGGGCCGTGCCGCGGGTTGCCGGGACGACGTTCGGGGAGGCGAGCCGGCGGCTGGCCGATGCGGGGCTCGCGGTCGCGTTCAGGGGTGCGGAGCCGCCCGCGGACCATGCTCGCGTCATCGCGTCCGAGCCGGGCGCGGGTGTCGAGCTGCGGTTCGGGGCGCAGGTGACGCTGAGCGTGGCGGCGGAGCCGGGGACGGAGGGGCGTACGGCGAGTACGGCGACAGCTTCGCCCTCGGCGTCCTCCACTCCCCCGGTCGGCTCCAGGCCTCCGACGAGCACCTGGCCCGCGCCGCCCCGTCAGCCCCCGTCGAAGGCGCCGACCGGCTCCGTGCCGCCGTCTGCGTCGAGCGCCGCGCCCAGGAGCAGCGCACCGCCCACGGCGACCAGCTCACCACCACAGGTCACCAGCTCCTCTCCCCGGCAGGTCACCAGCCCGCCTCCCACCGGTGAACCGGTCAGGAGCGGCGCGCCGCCGCCGGCGAGCAGCCCGCCCGTGTCCAGCGCTCCCGCGACGACCACCCCTGTGACGACCGTCCCGGCGACGACCGCTCCGTCGACCACACCACCCACCCCGAGCACCACCGTCCAGCGCCGCGCCCCCGCCGAACCCTGGAGAACCCCTGGAGTCGCCGGATGTCCTCAGGATCACCGACGTCGGGAGTGGGCCGGGTCATCGCCGGCCGTTATCTGCTGCTGCGCCCGCTCGGCAGCGGAGGCATGGGGCACGTCTGGCTCGCCCACGACCAGAGACTCGCCTGCGAGGTCGCGCTGAAGGAGATCGTGTTCCGCGATCCGGCCGAGGCCGGAAACGAGCGGGAGGCGCGGGTCGCGCGGGCCCGGGCGGAGGCCCGGCACGCGGCCGGGCTGCGCGGACACCCGCACGTGGTGACGGTGCACGACGTGCTGGAGCACGAGGGGCTGCCGTGGATCGTCATGGAGTACGTGACGGGCGCCGTGGACCTGCGGGAGCTGGTGACCCGGCGCGGGCCGCTCGCTCCGGCCGAGTGTGCCCGCGTCGGTCTCGCCGTACTGGACGCGCTGACCGCGGGGCACGAGCGGGGCGTGATGCACCGGGACGTGAAGCCGGCCAACATCCTGCTCGCGCCGGACCGCGCGGGCTCGCCGTACGGACGGGTCCTGCTCACCGACTACGGCATCTCCGTGCAGCCGGACGCCGGTGAGACGCGGTACACGAGGGCGTCCGTGCTGGTCGGCACGGCGGGGTATCTGGCGCCGGAGCGGGCGTCCGGCGGTGCGCCGACGCCGGCCGCCGATCTGTTCTCGCTGGGCTGCACGCTGTACTTCGGTGTCGAGGGCCGCGGCCCCTTCGAGCGGGAGTCGCACCTGGCGGCACTTACCGCGGTGGTCATGGAGGAGCCGGATCCGCCGGCACGGGCCGGGGCTCTGGAGCCCGTGCTGCACGGGCTGCTCGCCAAGGATCCGGAGCTGCGGATGACCGCCCAGGAGGTGGAGGCCGGGCTGTCGGCACTCGTCACGCCTCATGCGGAGGCGTACGAGCGGACGTGGAGGGACCCGGGGTCACCGTCGCCGTGGGAGACGCCGCCCGTGCCCCCACCCGGGCCGGGCGGCATCGGTCCCGGCGTCGCGGCATCCGGCCTCGCGGCACCCGGTGTCTCCGCACCCGGCGCACGGCGTCGCCGGCGCTCCCCCGCCCTCCGGGCCGTCGCCGCCTGCGGTCTCGGGCTGATCCTCGCGCTCGGCGGGGTCTGGTACGCGCTGGGCGACCGGGCGGGCGGCGGGACGGCGGTGCCGTACGGCGAGGCCGTCGGGCTGGGGAAGCCGCTCGCGGACGGGGACTGTGTGCTCGCGGACTGGCCGGGCGGGGCCCGGTTCGCCGGCACGCCCCGGCTCGCCCTGGACCCGACCTGCCGGGACCAGGCGCCGGACGGGCAGGTGGTGGCGTTCGTCGAGGCGGCCTCGGCGGACGAGGCACGGAAGCTGGGACCGGCCCGGTGCGAGGAGCGGACCCGGGAGCTGCGGGAGCGGCTCGCCGATGTCCGCAGCCACGCCGTCGTGCCGAGCGGCACCGGGTTCGAGGCGGCGGGGCGGCGCACCGCCTGCCTTTTGCTCGGCGCGCACGGGCCGCTGTACGGGCCGCTCGGCGAGCGACGTAGGTTCGGTACGGCGTTCGCCGACACCGCCACCATGCAGAAGCGTGACTGCTTGGACGTCCGTTCGAACCGGGAGGTCCGGCTGGTGCCGTGCGGCGGGCGGTACGACCAGCAGGTGCTCGGATTCACCCGACTGGGCGCCGCTGTGACGCTCGCCGAGGCGCGGACCTCGTCGGACACGGCATGCGCCCGGGACGTGGCGCCACACGACTACGGCTTCGATCCGTCCGTCTACGAGGCCGGTTCGTGGACCAGCGACGGACCCTGGAAATCCGGTACTCATGTCGTCGTCTGCACCGTCAGGAGGCAGAACGGGGGCACCATGGTGGGAAAAGAACCATGAGGAGGGTGTTGCGATGCCCGGTTCCACGAACGGTTCGAACGCGACGAAGACCATGGGAGTCGTCACCGTCGGCGGCCTCGTCCTGGTGACGGCCTACACGGTGGCGCTCGGCAGCAACGGCTGGCTGTGGTTCGGCTGGGTCGTCCTGGGCCTGATCACCCTCGGGATGGTGGTCACCACGAAGAGCACCTGAGGCTCACTCCCGGGTCAGCCGTCCGGCCGAATGCACACCCGGCTGGTACTTGGGAAGCCGGACGGTGATCTTCATGCCCGCACCCGTGGCGGTCTCGATGACGAGGCCGTGGTCGTCGCCGTAGACCTGGCGGAGCCGGTCGTCGACGTTGGAGAGCCCTATGCCGCCCGAGGGGCTGACCTCGCGGGCGAGAATGCGGCGGAGCAGGCCGGGGTCCATGCCCGCGCCGTCGTCCTCGATGACGACCAGGGCCTCGGCGCCCGCGTCCTGGGCGGTGATCTGGATGTGGCACTTGTCGGCCTTGCCCTCCAGGCCGTGCTTGACGGCGTTCTCGACGAGCGGCTGGAGGCACAGGAAGGGCAGGGCGACGGGCAGCACCTCCGGGGCGATCTGGAGGGTGACGGAGAGGCGGTCGCCGAAGCGTGCCCGCACGAGCGCCAAATAGTGGTCGATGGCGTGCAGTTCGTCGGCGAGCGTGGTGAAGTCGCCGTGCCGGCGGAACGAGTAGCGGGTGAAGTCGGCGAACTCCAGGAGCAGTTCGCGGGCGCGCTCGGGGTCGGTGCGGACGAACGAGGCGATCACCGCGAGCGAGTTGAAGATGAAGTGCGGGGATATCTGGGCCCGCAGCGCCTTGATCTCGGCCTCGATGAGGCGGGTGCGGGACTGGTCCAGGTCCGCGAGCTCCAGTTGTACGGACACCCAGCGGGCCACCTCGCCGGCTGCCCGGACGAGGACCGCGGACTCGCGGGGCGCGCAGGCGACGAGGGCGCCGTGCACCCGGTCGTCGACGGTGAGCGGGGCGACGACCGCCCAGCGCACCGGGCAGTCGAGGAGGTCGCAGGTCAGCTGGAAGGCCTCGCCGCGGCCGGTCTCCAGAGGGCCGGCGAGACGTTCCATGATCTCGGTGCGGTGGTGGGCGCCGTCGCCGTCCCAGACCAGGACCTGTTCGGTGTCGGTCAGGCACAGGGCGTCCGTGCCGAGCAGGGAGCGCAGTTTGCGGGCGGACTTACGGGCGGTCTCCTCTGTCAGGCCGGCCCGCAGCGGGGGCGCGGCGAGGGAGGCGGTGTGCAGGGTCTCGAAGGTGGCGTGTTCCACGGGCGTGCCCAGGCCGCCGAGGCTCTTGGGGCGTGCCGTGCGCCGGCCGAGCCAGACTCCCACGGCCAGGACCGGGAGCACGGCGACGCACAGGCCCGCCAGGAACCCGCTCATGCCGTCACCTCCGTGCGCAGTTCCTCGGGCAGGTGGAACCGGGCCAGGACCGCCGCCGTGCCCGGCGGTACCCGGCCGGGGGTGGCCAGCGACACCAGGATCATGGTGAGGAAGCCCAGCGGCACCGACCAGAGCGCGGGCCAGGCGAGCAGGGCGTGCAGCGCGCCCTCGCCCGGGTAGCCCGCCATGGTCGCGGCGACGGCGAGCAGGGCCGAGCCGCCGCCGACCAGCATGCCGGCGGCCGCGCCGGGCGGGGTGAGCCGCCGCCACCAGATGCCGAGGACGAGCAGCGGGCAGAACGACGACGCGGACACGGCGAAGGCGAGCCCCACCGCATCGGCCACCGGGAGCCCGCCGACCAGGACGCTCGCCGCGAGGGGCATGGCCATCGCGAGCACGGTCCCGAGCCGGAAGTGCCGTACGCCGCGTGCGGGGAGGACGTCCTGGGTGAGCACGCCCGCGACCGCCATGGTGAGCCCCGAGGCCGTGGACAGGAACGCGGCGAAGGCGCCCCCCGCCACCAGCGCGCCCAGCAGATCGCCGCCCACTCCCCCGATGATGCGGTCGGGCAGCAGGAGCACTGCGGCGTCCGTGTCGCCGGTGAGGGTGAGTTCGGGGGCGTAGAGGCGGCCGAGTGCGCCGTAGACGGGCGGCAGGAGGTAGAAGGCGCCGATCAGGCCGAGGACCGCGACGGTGGTGCGGCGGGCGGCGACACCGTGCGGGCTGGTGTAGAAGCGGACCACGACGTGCGGCAGGCCCATGGTGCCGAAGAACGTGGCGAGGATCAGCCCGTACGTGGCGTACAGCGGGCGTTCCTCGCGGCTCTCGGCCTGGGCCGGCGACAGGTCGCCGCCGCCGCTGCGCTGCGCCTCGGGGACGGCCGCTCCCGCGGCGAAGGTGAGCCGGGTGCCGCGTTCGACGCGGTGGGCGCCGGCGGGGAGTTCGAGGCGGGTGTCGGTGTGCGTACGGCCGTCCACGGTGCCGGTCACCGTGACGGTGAGGGGCCGGTCCAGTTTCAGGTCGATGCTGTCGCCGACGCGGACGACGCGCTGCTCGCGGAAGGTGGCGGGTTCGTCGAAGGCGTGGCGGGGGGCTCCGTCGCTCTGCCAGGCCAGGACCAGGAACAGGGCGGGGACGAGCAGGGCGGTGAGTTTCAGCCAGTACTGGAAGGCCTGGACGAAGGTGATGCTGCGCATGCCGCCGGCGGCGACGGTGGCGGTGACGACGACGGCGACGATCACTCCGCCGAGCCAGTCGGGCGCCCCGGTCAGCACCGTCAGGGTCAGTCCGGCCCCCTGCAGCTGGGGCAGCAGATACAGCCAGCCGACGCCGACGACGAAGGCTCCGGCCAGCCGCCGCACGGCCTGGGAGGCGAGGCGGGCCTCGGCGAAGTCGGGGAGCGTGTAGGCGCCGGAGCGGCGCAGCGGGGCGGCGACGAAGAGGAGCAGCACCAGGTAGCCGGCGCTGTAGCCGACGGGGTACCAGAGCATGTCGGGGCCCTGGACCAGGACGAGGCCCGCTATGCCCAGGAAGGAGGCGGCGGAGAGGTACTCGCCGCTGATGGCGGCGGCGTTGAGGCGCGGGCCGACGGTGCGGGAGGCGACGTAGAAGTCGGAGGTGGTGCGGGAGATGCGCAGGCCGAAGGCGCCGAACAGGACCGTCGCGACGACGACCAGGGCCACGGCGGGGACGGCGTAGTGGGAGTTCATCGGGCGCCAGTTCGGTCGTCGGTCATCGGTCTTCGACGAGGCGCACGAAGTCGCGTTCGTTGCGCTCGGCGCGGCGGACGTACCAGCGGGCGAGCAGGACCAGGGGGACGTAGAGGCCGAAGCCGAGGACGGCCCACTCCAGGCGGCGGGTGCCGGGCATCGCCGCGAAGAGCAGCGGGAGCGGGCCGATGAGCAGTCCGAGGATCGCGAAGACGGTGAGGGCGGCGCGCAGTTGGGTGCGCATCAGGGACCGGACGTAGGTGTGGCCGAGGGTGGTCTGCTCGTCGATCTCGGTGCGCGGCCGGTAGTAGCCGGAGGCCCTGCGGGTCTGGCGGGGCGGGCCGGTGACGACGACGCGACGCTCGGTGTGGTCCTGGGGCACCGTCACGTCCTCCTCATGAGCAGGTCGCGCAGTTCGCGCGTGTGGCGCCGGCTGACCTGGAGCTCCTCGGAGCCGACCAGGACGCTGACGGTGCCGGCGTCGAGGCGGAGTTCGCCGATGTGGCGCAGGGCGACGAGGTGGCGGCGGTGGATGCGGACGAAACCGCGGGAGCGCCAGCGCTCCTCCAGGGTGGACAGCGGGATGCGGACCAGGTGGCTGCCCTTGTCGGTGTGCAGCCGGGCATAGTCGCCCTGGGCCTCGACGTGGGTGATGTCGTCGACGGCGACGAAGCGGGTCACGCCACCGAGTTCGACGGGGATGTGGTCGGGGTCGGGCTCGCTCACGGGGATGCGGGGCGCGGCGCCGCGGAGCTCGGCGGCACGCCGTACGGCCTCGGCGAGCCGTTCCTTGCGGACGGGCTTGAGGACGTAGTCGACGGCCTTGAGGTCGAAGGCCTGGACGGCGAAGTCCTCGTGGGCGGTGACGAACACGACGAGCGGCGGCCGGGCGAACCCGGTGAGCAGCCTGGCCAGGTCGAGGCCGTCGAGGCCGGGCATCTGGATGTCGAGGAAGACGACGTCTATCGCCTCGGGCCCGCCCGGGCCGGACTCCAGGGCGCGGTTGATGCGGCGCAGCGCCTCGGTCGCGTCGCCGGCGCCCTCCGCGCTGCCGATGCGGGGGTCCGCGTGCAGCAGGTAGAGCAGTTCCTCCAGCGAGGGGCGTTCGTCGTCGACAGCGAGGGCGCGCAGCATGAACCCGGAGTGTAGGGGCGATCGGTACGTCTGGACACGTGCCGGGGGCAGGCGTTCGCGCTGGACACGGTGGCCGCGTCGGGCCGGGCGCGGGGCGGGGTGCCGGTGGATACAGTGCCCGCATGAACAGCAGGTCCACGCCGTTCGACGAACTCGACCGGAAGATCATCACCGCGTTGATGACGAACGCCCGGACGTCCTTCGCCGAGATCGGCACGGCGATCGGGCTGTCGGCCACGGCGGTCAAGCGCCGGGTCGACCGGCTGCGGGAGACGGGCGTGATCACCGGGTTCACGGCCACGGTGAAGCCGTCGGCGCTGGGCTGGCGGACCGAGGCCTACGTCGAGGTGTACTGCGAGGGCGCGGCCCCGCCGCGGCGGCTCGCGGAGGTGGTGCGCAACCATTCGGAGATCACCGCGGCGATGACCGTGACGGGCGGTGCGGACGCGCTGCTGCACGTGCGGGCGCGGGACGTGGAGCACTTCGAGGAGGTGCTGGAGCGGATCCGCCAGGAGCCGTTCATCCGGAAGACGATCAGCGTGATGGTGCTGTCCCATCTGCTCCCGGAGAGTCCGGAGGCCGGGGCCGGCCATCCGGCACCCGAGGAGGCCCAGGGCGGCGCAGCAGACCTGCGCTGACCGGCCGCAAGACGCAGCGTTCCTGCGCGGACACGCAACCTTTGTTTCTTGTCGAGCCCTCAGCCAGTTCCTACCGTTGTGTCAACCCCCAGTCACACACCGTGAGGAAGCGGAGGGACCCCTCTGTGCCCGACTCCCGTGTGCCGCGCCGGCGGCGCTACCTCGTCTGCGAACCCAGACACTTCGCCGTGCAGTACGCGATCAACCCGTGGATGCGTCCCGACGAACCCGTCGACGTCATCCGCGCCCTGGACCAGTGGCAGACGCTGGTCGGCGCCTACCGTGCCCACGGCCATACCGTGGACACTGTGAAACCCGTTCCCGGTCTGCCCGACATGGTCTTCGCCGCGAACGCGGCGGTCGTCGTCGACGGCCGCGTCTTCGGCTCCCTCTTCCACGCGCCCGAGCGCCGCCCCGAGTCCGTGCCGTACGAGGCGTGGTTCAAGTCGGAGGGGTACGAGGTCTACCACCCCGAGTCGGTGTGCGAGGGCGAGGGCGACCTGGTGCCGGCCGGCCGCTGGATCCTGGCCGGGACGGGCTTCCGTACGACCCGGGAGGCGCACCGCGAGGTGCAGGAGCACTTCGGGGTGCCGGTGATCAGCCTGACGCTGGTGGACCCCTACTTCTACCACCTCGACACGGCGCTGTTCGTCCTCGACGACGACACCATCGCCTACTACCCCGAGGCGTTCTCGCCGGGCAGCCGTGAGGTGCTGGCCCGGCTGTACCCGGACGCGGTGCTCGCCACCGGCGAGGACGCGATGGCGTTCGGGCTCAACTCCGTCTCCGACGGGCGGCACGTGTTCATCTCACCGGGGGCGACGGCCCTGGCCGGCCGGCTCGCCGACCGTGGCTACGTCCCCGTCCCCGTCGACCTGTCCGAGTTCCACAAGGCCGGTGGCGGCATCAAGTGCTGCACCCAGGAGATCCGGGAGATCCGCTCATGACCGCACCCGTCCGTACCCAGGACTCGCAGGAGACCCGCGGCTCCGAGGAGCTCATCCGCGCGGAGGAGCCGGTCCTCGCGCACAACTACCACCCGCTGCCCGTGGTCGTCGCCCGTGCCGAGGGCACGTGGGTGGAGGACGTGGAGGGGCGGCGCTACCTCGACATGCTGGCCGGCTACTCGGCGCTCAACTTCGGGCACCGGCACCCGGCGCTGGTCGAGGCCGCCCACCGCCAGCTCGACCGGCTGACCCTCACCTCCCGCGCCTTCCACAACGACCGGCTCGCCGAGTTCGCGGAACGGCTGGCGGCGCTGACCGGCATGGACATGGTGCTGCCCATGAACACCGGTGCGGAGGCGGTGGAGAGCGGGGTGAAGGTGGCCCGCAAGTGGGCGTACGACGTCAAGGGCGTCCCCGCCGACCGGGCCACGATCGTGGTCGCGGCGGACAACTTCCACGGCCGTACGACGACGATCGTCAGCTTCTCCACGGACGAGACGGCCCGGGCGGGCTTCGGGCCCTTCACGCCGGGCTTTCGGATCGTGCCGTACAACGACCTGGCCGCGCTGGAGGCGGCGGTCGACGAGACGACGGCGGCGGTGCTGATCGAGCCGATCCAGGGCGAGGCGGGCGTGATCATCCCGGACGACGGCTACCTGACGGGCGTGCGGGAGCTCACCCGCCGCAAGGGCTGCCTGTTCCTCGCGGACGAGATCCAGTCCGGGCTCGGCCGTACGGGCGGCACTCTGGCGGTCGAGCACGAGTCGGTCGTGCCGGACGTGGTGCTGCTGGGCAAGGCGCTGGGCGGCGGCATCGTGCCGGTGTCCGCGGTGGTCGCCCGGCGGGAGGTGCTCGGGGTGCTGCACCCCGGGGAGCACGGGTCGACCTTCGGCGGCAACCCGTTGGCGGCCGCGGTCGGCACGGCGGTGGTCGAGCTGCTGGAGACGGGCGAGTTCCAGCGCCGCGCGACCGAGCTGGGCGCGGTCCTGCGGGACGGTCTGACGGGCCTGGTCGGCAAGGGCGTCGTCGGCTTCCGCTCGCGGGGCCTGTGGGCGGGCGTCGACATCGACCCCGCGCTCGGCACGGGCCGCGAGATCAGCGAACGCCTCATGCGGGAGGGGATCCTGGTCAAGGACACCCACGGCTCCACGATCCGCCTGGCCCCACCGCTCACCATCACGCGCGAGGAGCTCGAAGGGGCACTGGGGACGCTGGAGAAGGTGCTGCGGTAGGAGGCCGGAGGCTGGCTGCGGAGGCCGCCTTGGCGAGGGGTGACGGCAGGGGCGGCCTGGCGGAGCACGATGCAAGGGGCTGCCCGGCGGAGGGGCGAAGGCGGCCGCCTGGCCGGGGGGATGACGGAGGCCGCCCGGCAGGGGCCGCGTCGCAAGCCGCCTGCCCCGCAGAGGGGCACCGGTGAAGCCGCCTGGCAGCGCGTCGACGCCGGAGACCGCCAGGCAGCCGGTTGATGGCGAGCGCCGCCCTGGCAGGCGGTTGTTGACGGAGACCGCCCTGGCAGAAAGGTGACGGCGCAGGTGGCCCCACCAGGGGCTGACGGCGGGGCCACCACAGCAGCGGGGTGGCCTCCGCCAGGCCGAGCGCGCCACGAATCGCCCCGACCCACGCGTCCCAGCCCCCGGCGGCCAAGCCCGCCACGACCGCCCCGCTTCCAGCGCGTCACGCCCCACCAACCACCCGGCAAAGCCCGCCAACCCAGCCCGCCACCAGCCACCCCAACCGGCCCCGTACAACCCGCCCCCGCATGCCGGAAGGGTGAAGATTGAGGCAAGAGGTGGTAGACCACTCTCAGCGACAGAGAGGTCGGCCGTGGGCGCACACGAGGAGTACGGTCGGCGGCGGTTCGACGTGGCCGACGCCGTGCCCCTGTTGCTCGATCCGCAGGGCGTGGTGACGGGCTGGACCGGCGAGGCCCGGCGGCTGCTGGCCTACCCGGCCGCCGAGGCGGTCGGCAGGAAGCTGGCGGACCTGCTGACGGCCGAGGACGCGCAGCGCGTGCCGGACCTGGTCGAGCGGTGCCGCAGGGACGGCGGCTGGACGGGGCTGCTGACGGCCCGCCACAGGGACGGGCAGCCGGTGAGGGTCGCGGCCCGGATCACCCCGGCCGAGGAGGCGCACGGCGCCTCGCGCTGGCTGGTGCTGCTGTCGGAGCTGGCCGACGCGCCCGGCTGGGACATGAGCCGCACGGTGCTGGAGCGGATGGTGGCCCACGCCCCGGTCGGCATCGCGATCGTGGACACGGACCTGCGCTTCGTATGGTCGAACTCCGCCCTGGAGCAGTTCGGCGGCGGACCGCCGTCCCGGCGGCTCGGCCTGCGCTTCGCGGACGTCCAGCCGGGCCTGGACGCCCAGGCGGTCGAGGCGCAGATGCGGCACGTGCTGGAGACCGGCGAGGCCGTGGTCGGGTACGAGCACGTCGGCCGCGTGGTGTCGGCGCCGCTGCGCGAGACCGCGCACATGCTGTCGTTCACCCGGCTCGAGGACGACCGGGGCCGCCCGATGGGCGTGTACTACACGGTCGTCGACATCACCGAGCGGCACCGCGCCCGGCAGCGGCTGGCGCTCCTCGACCGCGCCAACGAGACCATCGGCCGCAGCCTGGACCTCACGCGCACCGCGCAGGAGCTGGCCGACGTGGCCGTGCCGGGACTGGCCGACCTCGTCACCGTGGACCTGCTGGAGACGGTGCTGCGGGGCGCCGAGGTGACGCCCGGGCCGCTCGCGGACACCGATCCGGTGGCGCTGCGCCGGACGGGCCACCGCTCCTCGGAGGAGGGCGTCCCGCAGGCCCTCGTCGGGATCGGCGAGGTCGCGACGTACCCGGCCGGGTCGCCCCCGGTCGGCTGTCTGACCACGGGCCGGACCTGGCACGCGGAGCGGCTCGATCCGCGGGAGCGGGTGTGGGGCACGGACGGCCCGGGCGCCCGGCGGTCCACGTTCTCGGAGCTGGGCCTGCACAGCGTGATGATCGTGCCGGTCCGGGCCCGCGGCATCACCCTGGGCATCACCACCTTCTTCCGGCGGCACGGCCGGGAGCCCTTCGACGAGGAGGACCTGCGGCTGGCCGAGGACCTCGTCTCCCGCGCGGCCGTCTGCGTGGACAACGCCCGGCGCTACACGCGCGAACGCGACGCCGCGCTCGTCCTGCAGCGCAGTCTGCTCCCCCACCGGCTGCCCGAGCAGGACGCGGTCGAGGTGGCCGCGTGCTACCGGCCGGCCGACGAGCTGACCGGACTCGGCGGCGACTGGTACGACCTCATCCCGCTGTCCGGGGCGCGCGTCGCGCTCGTCGTGGGCGAGGTGCCCGGGCACGGCATCGACGCCGCCGCGGCGATGGGCCAGTTGCGGACGGCCGTACGGACGCTGGCCGCTCAGGATCTGCCGCCCGAGGAGGTGCTGGCGCACCTCGACGACCTGGTGGCGCGGTCGGCCCGGGAAGGGGGCGCCGAACCGGGCGCGGCGGGCTCCGCGGGCACGCAGTCCGTGGGCTCCGGGTGCGTGTACGTCGTCTACGACCCGGTCGACGGCGGGTGCGCGATGGCCGCCGCGGGCCATCCGGTGCCGGCCGTGGTCCTGCCCGACGGCTCGGTCACGTTCGTCGAACTTCCGCAGGGTCCGCCGCTCGGCGTGGGCGGTCCGCCCTTCGAGGCGGTCGAGCTGTCCCTCGTGGAGGGCAGCACCCTCGCCCTGCACACGGACGGGCTGCTGGCCCGGGCGGAGACCTGGGCCGTCGACGCCGGGCGGGAACGGCTGCGCGGGGCGCTGGAAGGTGCGGGTCCGCTGGAGGCGCACTGCCGGAACGTCGTCGACGCGCTGGTCCCGGCGCGCCCGTACGACGACGTGGCCCTGCTGATGGCCCGGACGAAACGCCTGGGCACCGAGCAGGTCGCGGCCTGGGACCTGGAACCCGACCCTGCCCTCGTCGCCGACGCCCGCCACCGGGCCACCCGGCAGCTGGCCCGCTGGGGGCTGGAGGAGCTGGCCTTCACCACGGAACTGGTGGTGAGCGAGCTGGTCACCAACGCCATCCGGCACGCCCCCGGGCCCATCCGGCTCCGCCTGATCAGGGAGCGCGCCCTGGTCTGCGAGGTCTTCGACAGCGGCGCCACCGCGCCCCATCTGCGCCATCCCCGTACGACGGACGAGGGCGGGCGCGGTCTGCTGCTGGTCTCCCAGCTGACCCAGCGGTGGGGCACGCGGTTCGTCCAGGACGGGAAGATCATCTGGGCGGAGCAGTCCCTGACGGAGCTCCCCGAGCTGCCCGTGGCGGCGCTCCTGGAGTGAAGCCGAAGCCGGATTCGCCCATACCGTGGGAAACTGGTCTGACCCCGGCAGTGGTGAGGCGGCGGGCATGACGCATTCGGCGATCGACTACACGGCGGTGTTCCAGGCCCTGCCCGGCATGGTGGCGCTGCTGACGCCCGAGCTGGTGTACGTGGACGTCAACGAGGACTTCGTCCGGGTGTCCGGCCGCTCCCGCGAGCAGCTCGTCGGGCACTACCTGTTCGACGTCTTCCCCGACAACCCCAACGACCCGGCCTCGACGGGCATGCGCAACCTGGAGGCCTCGCTGTACCGGGTCCTGGCGACCGAGGAGCGTGACGCCATGGCCCTGCAGCGCTACGACGTCGAGGATCCCGAGCGGCCCGGGCAGTGGCAAGAGCGCTACTGGAGTCCGGTGAACGCGCCGCTGCTCGGCCCCGACGGCAAGGTGGTGCTGATCCTGCACCGGGTCGAGGAGGTCACGGAGCTGATCCGGGCCCGGGGCCGCCCGGGCGGAGACCGGGGCGGCCGGTCCCGGGTCCTGGAAGCCGAGCTGTACACGCGCGCCCGTGAGCTGCAGGAGCTCAACGAGCGGCTGCGGCAGGCGCACTCCCGGGAGCGGGAGGTGGCGATGGTCCTCCAGGAGGCGATGCTGCCCGACCGCCGTCAGGTCAGCCACCACCACCGGGCCGCCGTCCGGTACCGGCCCGCCGTGGGCGCGCTCAACGTGTGCGGGGACTGGTACGACCTGGTCGACCTGGTCGGCGGTCACCGGGTCGGTGTGTCGGTGGGGGACGTGGTCGGGCACGGGCTGGAGGCCGCCGGCGTGATGGGCCAGCTGCGCAGCGCGCTCAGCGCGGCCTCCCGGGTCGCCGGGGGCCCGGCCCAGGCCCTGGACGTGCTGGGGCGCTACGCCCATGTGGTCGAGGGCGCCGAGTCGGCGACCGCCGTGACGACCTTCATCGACTTCGACCGGCGCACCATCACCTACAGCAGCGCCGGCCATCTCCCGCCCGTGCTGGTCCACCGCGACGGCCGCGCCGAGTTCCTCGACGGGGCCACGGACACCCCGCTCGACGCCCGCCCCGACCCGATCCCCAGACCCCAGGCGGAGACGTCCTTCACGCCGGGTGCCACGCTCGTGCTCTACACCGACGGCCTGGTCGAACGGCGCGGCGAGGACATCGACACCGGCCTGGCCCGTCTCGCCGACGCGCTGTACCGCAGCCGGGAGCAGGATCCCGAGCGCCTCGCCGACACGGTCCTGCTGGAACTGCTGCCGCCCGGCGGCGCCACGGACGACACCGCGCTGATCATCGTGCGGCTGTGAGCTGCGCTTCAGCGGCGGGTGTTGCCGTGGTCGAGGAGCCGGACGCGGTCCACGTTCTGGCGGTCCTCGGTGTCCGCGCTGGGCTCGCCGGCGAACCACGCGTCGAGGATCTCCTTCAGCAGCGGCTCGGACGTGAGCCGCAGGCTGAGCGCGAGGACGTTGGCGTCGTTCCAGCGGCGGGCCCCGTCGGCCGTGTAGGCGTCCGTGCACAGGGCGGCCCGGACGCCGGGCACCTTGTTCGCGGCGATCGAGGCGCCCGTGCCGGTCCAGCAGCACACCACGGCCTGGTCGGCCGTCCCGTCGGCGACCTCGCGGGCCGCGGCCTCCGAGCACACCGCCCACTGGGGGTCGTCCCCGGGGCGCAGTGCGCCGTGCGGGCGCACCTCGTGTCCTCGCTCGCGCAGCGCCGCCACGAGGAAGCGGGCGACGGGCTCGTCCATGTCCGAGGAAACAGAGATCCGCATGCTTCGCAGACTACTCGGCGGGGCCGCAAGAACCAGCCGTTGGCCAGGCACCCCCTCGGATTCCGCCACGCGGCCCGTTCGGCTTGCCGGTCACCCGGGTGGCGCAGCACGCTGGTCCCGCGGTTCTCCCCAGCCGCAGGAGCACCACCGGACGCACCTTACTGACTGACCGTCAGTCAATCGGCAAAGGATCGGCAGGTCAGGTCGCACGAGGTGCCCTGTGGCCACGCCTGCACCTACACTGGCACCCCACGACATGCCGGTTGACCTGCTGGAACGCGGCGGTTGAGTCCACCGCAAGAGTCGAGGAGCGCCCGCTTTGTTCTACTACCTGCTGAAATACGTGCTGCTGGGACCGCTGCTGAGACTGGTTTTCCGGCCTCGGATAGAAGGCCTGGAGCACGTTCCTTCTCAGGGCGCCGCCATCATCGCCGGCAATCATCTGTCGTTCTCGGACCACTTCCTGATGCCCGCGGTCCTCAAGCGGCGCATCACCTTCCTCGCGAAGGCCGAGTACTTCACGGGCCCGGGCATCAAGGGCCGTCTGACCGCGTCGTTCTTCCGCAGCGCCGGGCAGATCCCCGTCGACCGTTCCGGCAAGGACGCCGGGCAGGCCGCGATCCGCGAGGGCCTCGGCGTCCTGAGCAAGGACGAGTTGCTCGGCATCTACCCGGAGGGCACGCGCTCGCACGACGGCCGGCTCTACAAGGGCAAGGTGGGCGTCGCGGTCATGGCCCTCAAGGCCGGTGTCCCGGTCATCCCCTGCGCGATGATCGGCACCTTCGAGGCCCAGCCGCCGGGCAAGGTCATCCCCAACGTCCACCCCGTCGTGATCCGCTTCGGCAAGCCCCTCGACTTCTCGCGCTATGCGGGCATGGAGAACGAGAAGGCCATCCTGCGCGCCGTCACCGACGAGATCATGTACGCGATCCTCTCCCTGTCCGAGCAGGAGTACGTCGACCAGTACGCGGCCGTCGTGAAGGCCGAGGAGGCCGCCGCCGCCACGAAGGAACGGAAGTTCCCGCGCCTGCCGCTCACCTGAGGTGTCTGCTGTCGGCAGAAGCCGTATCCGCGGCCGGTCTCGGCGATCTACGGTCGCGGCATGAGACGTGCTGTGGTGGTAGGGGCCGGCGGGCAGATAGGACGGCCGACGGTGCAGGCGCTGGCGCGGGACGGCTGGGAGGTGACGGCCGCGTCGCGCGGCGGGGCCCGGGACGAGAGCTGGCCCGGCGAGGTGCGGGCGGTGCGGCTGGACCGCGAGGACGACGCGGCGCTGGGCGCGCTGATCGGCGACGGCTGCGATCTCGTGGTCGACATCGTCGCCTACGGGGCCCGGCACGCACGGCAGTTGACCGGTCTGGCCGACCGCATCGGCTCGGCCGTGGTCGTGTCGACGGTGTCGGTGTACGAGGACGGCACGGGCCGCGGCTTCGACACGATGAGCGAGCCGGGCGGATTCCCGCAGTACCCCGTTCCCGTACGCGAGGACCAGCCGACGGTCCCGCCGGGGGACGCCACGTACAGCACCGGCAAGGCCGCGCTGGAGAGGGAACTCATCGCGGCGGGCGACCGGTTGCCCACGACCGTGCTGCGCGCGGGCGCGATCCACGGTCCCCACAGCCCGCTCCCCCGCGAGCTGTACTTCGTGAAGCGGAACCTCGACGGCCGGCGCAGGCGGGTGCTCGCCCACCGGGGCGAGAGCCGCTTCCACACGTCGGCCGCCCGCAACATCGCCGAACTGATCCGGCTGGCGGCCGCCCGGCCCGGCTCGCGGGCGCTCAACGCCTGTGACCCGCAGCCGCCGACGGTGGCCGAGATCGGGGCGGCGGTGGACGCGGTGATGGGAGTGGAGACGGAGACCGTCCTGGTGGGCGGGGCGGCACCCTCGCCGTCCGTGGGCCGCTCGCCCTGGTCGACGGAGCTGCCGGTGGTCTTCGACATGACCGCCGCCGAACGGGAGTTGGGCTACCGGCCGGTCGTGTCCTACGCCGAGAGCCTGCCGGAGACGGTCGACTGGCTCATCCGCCGGCTGTCCGGGCAGGACCAGGACTGGAAGGAGACTTTCCCGACGCTCGCAAGGGCCTACCCCGACTTGTTCGACTACACGGCGGAGGACGCCTGGTTCGGGGCCTGAGCCCCTAGGACCGCATGAGTGACACGCGTGCCTCGTCGAGCAGCCGTCGCAGCCGCAGCGCGTCCGGCGCCACGGCGGTCACCAGGGCGGCGGGACCGGCGAGCGGGACGACCGAGGCCCCTTCTCCGAGTGCCCGGGCCGGCACCGGCTCGGCGGCGAACTCCGGGCGCACGACGACCAGTTGCCCGACCGCACGATGACCGGCGAGTACCGCCGGGCCGTCCCAGCCGCCCGGCGCGCCGGGCCCGCAGGCCAGTTCCTGGTCGAGCACGACCTTCCCGGCGACCCGCACGGTCAGCCGGCTCGTCAGCCGCCCGGGTTCCTCACCGGAGCGGCCGAGCACCTGCTCCTCGCGCAGCACGAGCCGGGCCGAGGCGGCGAGCTCGACGCGGGTCGTGACGTACAGGTCGCTGCCCTGGGCGGAGATCAACTGCTCGGGCAGCCAGTGCAGTTCGGCCCGCTCGGCGACATCGAGCCGGACGTCGTAGCGGGCCTCTCCCTTGGCCTGCCCCGGCAGGGCGATGGTGGCGGCGGCCGAGCCGACGGACAGCCGCGCTCCCTCCTCCAGCCGGGCCCGCACGGTGAAGTGGTCGCCGCCGAGCGGTCCGCTCATCGCTCCGACCAGCATGACCCGCGCCTCGGCGCCGCTGCCCCGGGTGCGCCGCAGCGCCAGCGGTCCGTCGCTCTCCAGCACGGGCAGGGCGGTCCCGCCCCGGCCGTCGTCCCGGGCGACGACGCTCGCCACGGAGCGCACCCCGGCGCTGTTCACGCCCGTGCCGTCCACGCGGCGAGCTGCGCACGCACCCAGGCGGCGACATCGGCCACCCCGGGCTCGCTGCGCAACGACTGGAAGACGACGGGCAGTTCGGCCCGCTGCGCCTTGGCGTCGGCCGCCATCCGCGCGAGGTCGGAGCCGACGTACGGTGCAAGGTCGGTCTTGTTGACGACGAGCAGGTCGGCGGTGGTCACCCCCGGCCCGCCCTTGCGGGGAATGTCGTCGCCCCCCGCCACGTCGATCACGAAGATCTGCGCGTCGACGAGCCCCTTGGAGAACGTCGCGGTGAGGTTGTCCCCACCGGACTCCACGAGGACCAGGTCCAGCGGCCCGACGGCGTCCTCCAGGTCCTCCACGGCTTCCAGGTTGGCGGAGATGTCGTCCCTGATCGCGGTGTGCGGGCAGGCTCCCGTCTCCACGGCGGTGATCCGCTCGGGCGGCAGGACGGCCTCCCGGAGGAGGAACTCGGCGTCCTCACGGGTGTAGATGTCGTTGGTGACGACCGCGAGGGACAACTCCTCCCGCAGCGCGCGGCACAGCGCCGCGACGGTGGCGGTCTTCCCGGACCCGACGGGCCCGCCGAGTCCGATCCGCAGGGCACGGCGGCTGCCGTCGGCGCGGAGGGCGTCGGCACTCACGGCGCCGGGGCCGTCGTGGGTGTGGTCGTGGTCGAGGTGCATGGGGCGGCTCCTGCGTTCTGGTCCGACTGATTCGAGTAAAGGGGTGATCTGCCTAGGAGGCGAACAGCCGCACGGGCCAGCCCGCGTGTATCTCCGCCCCGATCTCCAGCAACGGCGCCGACCCCGCCGGCAACGCGTCGACTCCCTCGTCGACCACCCTGCGAGCCGCCTCCACCGCCCGGTCCACGACGCGGTCCATCTCCGGCGCCAGCCGGGCCAGCACTCCCGTCGCGTCGAAGGGGTCCAGACTCAGCAGCCGCACCGTGGCGGTGGCCGGTCCGCTGACGCTCTCGTATACCGCGCAGTACGCCGCGTCGACCGGCCCCAGCCCGGCCGCCCGCGCCGCGAGCCCCAGCACCACCGGCTGATGGGCTCCCTTGGGGAACTGCCGTGCCAGCGCGTGCAGTTCGGTGGACGGCCAGGTCGCCCGGGCGGCCCGCATCAGCTGCCGCCCCAGCTTGCGCCCGGCGACCCGCAGCGCGGGCGAGGGCGTACGGGCGTCCGCGGCTCGGTCCAGCGTGACGGGGTCGATCCCCAGCGCGGCGGCCGCCGCGAGGGCCGCCGCCACCGAACCGGCCGTGTGCAGCCGCCCCCGGCAGAACTCCGCCAGGCTCGCCGCCCCACTGATCCGCCCGGCCTTGACCGCCGCCTCCGCCCCGCCGGAGTGGGCGTGGCCGCCGGCGGGAAAGCGGCCGTCGGCCAGGACGAGAAGTGCCGCACGTGACATCAGGACGTCCTCAGAACAGGAAGTACCGCTGGGCCATGGGCAGTTCGGCCGCCGGTGTCGCCTCCACCAGCTCGCCGTCGATGTGCACGGCGAAGCTGTCGGGGTCGACGCGGACCTCGGGCCGGGCGTCGTTCTCCCGCATGTCGGCCTTGGTGACCCCGCGGGTCGACTCGATCGGCACGAACCGCTTGCCCAGGCCCAGCCGCTCCGGCAGCCCGTCCTCGACGGCCAGGGGCGCGACGAAGTTCACGGAGTTGGCGGCGGGTGCCCGGCCGATCGCCCCGAACATCGGGCGCGGCAGGACCGGCTGAGGTGTGGGGATCGAGGCGTTGGCGTCGCCCATCTGCGCGTAGGCGATCTGCCCGCTCTTGATGACGAGCTGCGGTTTGACGCCGAAGAAGGCCGGCTCCCACAGCACGAGGTCGGCCAGCTTGCCGGTCTCCACCGACCCGATCTCCCGGGCCAGGCCCTGGGCGAGCGCCGGGTTGATCGTGTACTTG
The DNA here is from genome assembly GCF_030816955.1 of Streptomyces africanus. Classification (NCBI taxonomy): domain Bacteria; kingdom Bacillati; phylum Actinomycetota; class Actinomycetes; order Kitasatosporales; family Streptomycetaceae; genus Streptomyces; species Streptomyces africanus. The sequence continues at coordinate 1,167,238 of NZ_JAUSYP010000001.1, forward strand.
GCGACATAGCGGCGTACACGATGGTTGTCCGCGCTTGCGTCACCCGGCAGCGCGCCCCGGCGCCGCTTCATCACATGGGCGGTCTGCCAGGTCCGCATGACGACCTCGCCCACGCGCCCCATGGCCTGGGAGTCGGAGGAGATGATCGAGATCGCGCCCAGGTCGTGCAGCACGTCCTCGGCGCCGATGGTGGACGGCCGGATCCGGGACTCGGCGAAGGCCAGGTCCTCCGGCACGGCCGGGTTGAGGTGGTGGCACACCATCAGCATGTCGAGGTGTTCCTCGGCGGTGTTGACGGTGAACGGCCGGGTCGGATTCGTGGAGCTCGGCAGCACGTGCGGCTCGGAGACCACGGTCATGATGTCCGGCGCGTGCCCGCCGCCCGCACCCTCGGTGTGGTAGGCGTGGATGCCCCGTCCGGCGATCGCGGCGAGCGTGTCGCCGACGAACCCGGCCTCGTTGAGCGTGTCCGTGTGGATGGCGACCTGGACGCCGGTCTGCCCGGCGACGGTCAGCGAGGCGTCGATGACGGCCGGGGTGGAACCCCAGTCCTCGTGCAGCTTCAGGCCGAGTGCCCCGCCCCGGATCTGCGACAGCATCGCCTCGTGGGAGACGGTGTTGCCCTTGCCGAGCAGGCCGATGTTGAGCGGGTAGGCCTCCATGGCCTCCAGCATCCGCGCCAGATGCCAGGGCCCGGGGGTCACGGTGGTGGCCTTGGAGCCCTCGGCGGGGCCCGTACCGCCGCCGACCAGGGTCGTGATGCCCGCGGACAGCGCCTCGTCGGCGATCTGCGGGCAGATGAAGTGCACGTGGGCGTCGATCGCGCCGGCCGTGAGGATCCGCCCGTTGCCGGCGATGATCTCGGTCTCGGGCCCGATGACCAGGTCCGGGTGGACACCGTCCATGGTGTCGGGGTTGCCGGCCTTGCCGATGCCGGTGATCCGCCCGTCGCGGATGCCGACGTCGGCCTTGACGATGCCCCAGTGGTCGATGATCACCGCGCCGGTGATGACGGTGTCCGGGGTGCCCTCCGCACGGGTGGCGCGCGCCTGGCCCATGGACTCGCGGATGACCTTGCCGCCACCGAACACGGCCTCGTCACCGGCGCGCCCGGGCCCGCCGGAACGATCCTCCTCGATCTCGACGAGCAGATCGGTGTCGGCGAGCCGGATCCGGTCGCCGGTCGTCGGGCCGAACAGGTCGGCGTACGCGGCACGCGAGATCTCAGGCATCGAGGGCACCTCCGGTCTCCCCGCGCAGACCGGGCACGACGCGGGCGCCGGTCAGCGGAACGAGTTCGACTTCGACGGGGATCCCGGGTTCGAAGCGCACGGCCGTGCCGGCGGCGACGTTCAGCCGCTTGCCGCGCGCGGCGGCGCGGTCGAACTCCAGACCGGGGTTGGCCTCGGCGAAGTGGTAGTGGGAGCCGACCTGGACGGGCCGGTCGGCGGCGTTGAGGACGGTGAGCCGGGTGACCTCGCGGCCCTCGTTGTACGCAATCGGTCCGTCGGCGAACAGGGTCTCTCCGGGAATCACGGCGGCCTCCGGCGTCAGACGATCGGATCGTGAACGGTGACGAGCTTGGTGCCGTCCGGGAACGTCGCCTCCACCTGCACGTCGTGGATCATCTCCGGGATGCCCTCCATGACGTCGTCCCTGGTGAGCAGCTTGCGCCCGGAGGACATGAGCTCGGCGACGGTACGGCCGTCACGCGCGCCTTCGAGGATGTGCGACGTGATGAGCGCGACCGCCTCGGGGTGGTTGAGCTTCAGCCCGCGGGCCCGGCGCTTCTCGGCCACGTCGGCCGCCACGTGGATCAGCAGTCTCTCTTGCTCGTGCGGGGTCAGTTGCACGTCCCACCTCACAGTCCTCGCTCCGGACCGTGCGGGGCCCGGCTGCCGCAGCCCCGGGGGGAAAGCCCTGGTGGCGTGGCGGCAGGCTAGTGGGACCGGGTTTCAGGCACGTTAACCGGGCCGCGCTCGGGCGGGCTACGCCGGGTCGGCCCCCCGGTGCTCCGCCGCGATCCCGAACCGCCGGTGTTCGCGCGGAGCGGACGCGACCTCGCGGACCGTGGAGACCGCGCTGATCACCTGCTCCTCCGCGGGCTCCGCGGGCTCCGCGAGCTCCTGGGTCTCGTCGAGTCGCCGCAGGTCATCGGCTGAGACGAGGGCGACGAGGGGCTTGCCGTGCCGGGTGACGACGACGCGTTCGCCGCCGTACACCACGCGGTTGATCAGGTCGGCGAGCTCAGCCCTGGCTTGCGTCACCGGAATCTCGTAGGCCATGTCCCCATCATAACGTCATGTACGTCCTGTACATTTTTTACAGAGACAGCTGTCGCCGGAGACGGCTCTGCCCACGAGGAGGGGTTCACCATGACCCGACCGTCCGCCCGTTACGTGCTGCCCGAGTTCACCGAACGCACGTCGTCCGGGCAACGGACGATGGACCCGTACTCGAAGCTCCTGGAGGGACGGATCGTCTTCCTCGGGGCGCCGGTGGACGAGACCTCGGCGAACGACGTGATGGCCCAGTTCATGTACCTCGAGCACCAGGCCCCCGACCGCGACATCTCGCTCTACATCAACTCCCCGGGCGGCACCTTCCACGCCATGACGGCCCTCTACGACACGATGCAGTACGTCGCCTGTGACGTGGAGACGATCTGCCTGGGCCAGGCCGGCGCGGCCGCCTCGGTGCTGCTGGCGGCGGGCACACCGGGCAAGCGGTCCGTGCTGCCGGACGCGCGTCTGGTGATCCATCAGCCCGCGCTGCCCGAGCCGGTCCGCGGGCAGGCCAGCGATCTGGCGATCCAGGCCGACGAGTTGACCCGCATGCGGACCCGCATGGAGGAGATGCTCGCGCGGCACACGGGCCGCACCCGGGAGCAGGTGAGCGCGGACATCGAGCGCGACAAGATCCTCACCGCCCAGGAGGCGGTGGAGTACGGCCTGGTGGACCGCATCGTCCCCCGCCGCGACGCCACCCTGGTCCCGCCGACCGGAGAGTGAGCCGCCGGTGCTCCCGCCCGAACTGCCGCCGCTGCCCGCACTGACCCGCGCCGAGGCGGAGTTGATCGACCGTTACCTGGAGGTCGTCGACCTGCTCGGCCGGATCAACCCGGCTCTGCCCGGCGACACCTACCGCGGACTGCGCGCCGCCCAGGCCCTGGTCGGCAAGGCGACGGCGCTGCGTGACGCACTGACGCTGATGCACCAGCGGGGAGAGACGGAACTGCACGCCGGCACTCTCGGCCGGGCGCTGCGGGTGCTGGACGGCGAGCGGCGCACGGCGCGCGTCACCCTTCCCCCGGATTCCGTCAGTTGACCGGTGTCGCCGGCCCGGACGCCCGCCCTGCCGGCGGAGCGTCCGGGCCTGAGTCGAAACCCGCCGAACGACGTACCTCTGTTCGGAGTAGACGGGAGTCCTATTTTCGGACCCTCAGAGTTGCGCAACGGGCGTGGCCGAGGGGCGGAATGGGACATTCCATCGCTGGTCCGGCGGCCCATGGACCCGCGGACGGCGGCTCGAACACAGACGTGTCCACCCGAACGGGTGAGTGGTGAGTAACAACACAAATCCCCGGTTCCGTTGGGATTTCGGGACAAGCATGAGCCAAGATCCCTGACTGACGACAAGCCCCCGCCACAGCGGCGGGGCGGTCCGGGCGGACGCCGAGTCCTGCCGCCGCCCGGATGACCGGTCGACAGGAGTGGATCGGCAGGAGTGGAGGACCCAAGCACGACGGGTCGCCGGGACGGTCACGCCATGACCGGGCCCGCGCAGCCCTTGGGGTGAAGCCGCGTCAGCGGCCGGGCAACTTCGCCAGCCCGAATCCGACAGGTCATCCTTCACAGGCGGCTGACGAAGGGTTGCGCATGACTGCGCTCAATCGTGTCCCGTCGCTGATGGTCCGGGCCGGTACGGCCTCGGCCCTCACCATCGCCGCCGTGGGCGGCTCGATCGTGGCCCCCGGCTTCTCCTCCGAGGCAGCGGCAGCCACACCGGCGACCAAGGCACTCCAGATAGCGGCCTCGAAGAAGGGATCGCCCTACCGGTACGGCGCCACCGGCCCGCACCGGTTCGACTGCTCGGGCCTCACGCTGTACTCGTTCAAGAAGGCGGGCAAGAAGCTCCCCCGCACGGCCGCCCAGCAGTACAACAAGACGCGCCACATCTCCGCCAAGAACCGCAAGGCGGGAGACCTGGTGTTCTTCCACTCGGGCAGCAGCGTGTACCACGTCGGTATCTACGCGGGTAAAAACAAGCTCTGGCACGCCCCGAAGAGCGGGGACGTGGTGCGGTTGCAGAAGATCTGGACCAAGAGCGTCTGGTACGGACGCGTGAAGTGATCCGCCCGGCGTGCGGCGGCGTCCCCGACGCGCCGCCGCACGCCGGAGCGTGACACGGCCTTATGTGGTTACCCGTCCCCCCATGGCCGAGCACCGTCCCTGCACCGCACGCGGCGAGACCCCGCTCCAGCGCGCCGACCGGAACTTCGTCGAGCTGCTCCAGGAGCTCCGGGTCACCCAGACGGGCGTACAGATCCTGTTCGCGTTCCTGTTGTCGCTCGCGTTCACCTCGCGCTTCACGTCCCTCGACACGGTCCAGCGCGTCACCTACGTCATCACGCTGTTGCTGGCGGTCCTGGCCGCGGCGCTGTTCACGGCACCGGCGGCGCTGCACCGCTCGCTCTTCCAGCAGGGCGCCAAGCCGCGCATCGTGCAGGTCTCCTCACGCCTGGCCACCACCGGCCTGGTCGTGCTGGTGTTCGCCTTCAGCGGTTCCGTGCTGCTGGTGGTGGATGTGACGACCGGTCGGGCCGGCGGCATCGCCGCGAGCGCGGCGACGTTCCTGGTCTGCGTCGGCCTGTGGGGGCTGCTCCCCCGGCTGGTGCGGCGGGCGGGGCTGCGCGACGAGACACAGGGCGGCCCCGGGCGACCGGAAGCCGCCGCCGAGGAGCCGGCCGTCCGGAGCGCCGTCCGGATCCCCACGCCGCTGCACGGCACCATCAGGCAGCCCTCAGGGGTTCGAGAAGGAGCAGCACACCGAGAAGCGTCAGCGCGGCGCCGGTGACCGTCTCGACGGCCCGCGCGGCACGCGGCTCCCGCAGCCACCGGCCGAGCCGGTCCACCAGCAGCGCCACGGCCGGGAACCACAGCAGCGCGAGGACCACCACGATCAGTGCCAGCACCAGCGTCCGGGGCAGCGCGGGACTGCCCGCGGGCACGAACTGCGGCAGCAGGCTGAGGAAGGTGATCGGCGCCTTCGGGTTCAGGGCGTTCGTGACGAAGCCCTGCCGCAGGGGACGCGCGGCGGACGAAGCGGTTCCGGTGGCTTCGGCGGCCACGGCACGTGTCCGGCGCGTTCCGATGGCTTCGGCGGCCACGGCACGGGTCCGGCGCGTTCCGACGGCTTCGGCGGCCACGGCACGTGTCCGGCGCGTTCCGGTGGCTTCGGCGGCCGGGACGCGGGTCCGGCGCAGCGACCACAGGGTCCGCGCTCCCAGGTACAGCACATAGCCGCCGCCCAGCAGCTGGAGCGCGCGGAACAGCGCGGGCACGGCGGCCAGGACCGCGGCGACCCCCGCCACGGCCAGCAGGGTGTGCAGCAGCAGCCCGCCCGCGACACCGAGGGCGCAGGCGAGGCCGGCCCGGCGGGAGGTCAGGGCGTTGCGCACGACGACGGTGAAGTCGGCGCCCGGCATGGCGACCATGCCCGCCGCCACCCCGGTGAAGGCGATGAGTTGTGCGTCCATACGGCCAGCCTGCCGGGCCGGGGCCTTCAGCAGGTACTTCGAATATCCTGGATGTGCCTTAAGCATCTCTTTGGTCTGCGGAGGTCAGCGGCATGTACGACCCGACCCGGCTCGCGGCGCTGGTAGCCGTCGCGGAGGCCGGGTCCATCACCCGGGCCGCCGAGCGCCTCGGCTACACCCCGCCCGCGCTCTCCCAGCAACTGGCGAAGCTGGAGCGGGAGGCGGGCACCGCGCTGCTGGTCCGGCATCACCGCGGGGCGCGGCTGACGGGCGCGGGCGAGCTGCTGGTGGCGCGGGCCCGGCGCGTGCTCGACGAGTTGGAGCGGGCCCGTCACGAACTGGCCCGGCTGACCGGTCTGTCGGGCGGCCTCCTGAGGCTCGGCACGTTCCAGACGGCGGGCATCCATCTGCTGCCGCCGGTGCTCAGCGCGTTCCGCCGGGCTCACCCGGATGTGGAGCTGTCCGTCGCCGACTACGAGCCGCCGGCCGGTGTCACGGCCGTGGCCGCCGGTGAGATCGACCTGGCCCTGACGCACACGTACGAGCCCGCCGATGCCCTGGCGCTCCCCGCCTCCGTCCGCCTGGAGCCGGTGCTGGTCGAGGAACTGGTTCTGGTGACCGCCCCGGGTCATGCCCTCGCCGACGGCACGTCCAGGCTTCCCCTGACGGAGCTGGCGGGTCAGCCGCTGATCAGCATGGCGCCGGAGCATCCGTCCCGGCAGGGTGTGGAGGCGGCGCTGGCGCGGGCCGGGGCCAGTCCGTCGGTCCTGGTCTCGACGCCCGGGTACGCGCTGGTGTGCGCGCTGGTCAGCGCGGGTCTCGGGGTGGGAGTCGTACCGGAGATGGTGGCGCGGACGACGGTCACGCCGGTCGGGGTGCGCCCGCTCGGGGCGGGCGAGCTGCGCCGTACGATCTCCGTCGCCTACCGGGGCGAGGAGGCGGCGCCCGCCGTGGAGGCCTTCCGGGCCTTGTTGCGCGGGGCGTTCGGCCGCGCGCGGCACACGTCACCGACGCGGTGAGCTCACGGCTCCTGTCGCCTGGCCGTCGGCACGGGCCGGACCGGGACGGTCCACGGGAGTTCGATCGAGATGGTCTTGCCGCCCTCGCGGGTGGGGCGGATCCGGAGCCTGCCGCCGCATTCCGCGGTCAGCCAGCGGATGATGACGAGGCCGCGGCCGTTGTCCTGCTGGACGGCGGCGGGCAGGCGTCTGGGGAATCGCGGGTGGCTGTCCGTGACGGCGATGCGCAGGTGTTCGTCGCGGTCGAGTGCGACGTCCACCGTGAAGGTGGGCGACTGTCCGAAGGTGTGCTGGACGGCGTTGGTGGCGAGTTCGGAAATGATGAGCCGGATGGAGTCGGACACGTCCGTGTCCGTCGGCAGGCCCCACTCCGCCAGCGTGCCCACGACGTAGGCGCGTGCCGCGGAGACCGAGGCGGGATCGCTCGGCAGAGTGACGGATGCTTCCAAATGGTCTGCCATGGCGACGTCGTCCCTTTCCGATGGGACCGCAGTCCGACACGGAGCGGAAGGTTCGAGTACGGTCCCGGACTGGTGCTTCGTCGCCAGAGTGCCACCAGAACCCCCCTGAAGGGCGGCGATCCACCAAGATATGCATATATCTGTCGCTCAATGCGGTGAACTCTGCGACGCGAGACCGTATCTGGGTGGCTCGGAAGGAGTAAGGAGTAGCCCATGCAGCACGGTCCCGCGGTGCGCCGCCGGAAACTGGGCGCCGAACTTCGCGCGCTGCGCACCTCGGCGGGGCTCACCAGTGGTGAGGCGGCCCGGCTGGTGGGCTGGCACCAGTCGAAGGTCAGCCGTATCGAGACGGGCACGAGCGGGGTGAAACCGGCCGATGTGCGGTTACTTCTCGACGCGTACGCCGTGGGGGACGGGCAACTGCGCGAATTGCTCATGGTGTTGGCGGGATCCGAGGACAGCGGCGGCCGGACCCACTGGTGGCACGCCTACCGCGGGGTGCTGCCGCCGACCTACCGGGACTTCATCAGCCTGGAGTCGCAGGCCGGCGCGATGCGCACGCTGGAGACCACCGTCGTCCCGGGGCTGCTCCAGACGCCCGAGTACGCGCGTGCGGTGACGAAGGCCGCGGTGGAGGGCCTACCGGAGGACCGGCTCGACACGCTGGTCGAGGTGCGCCTGGCCCGGCAGGACGTGCTGCGCGCGGAGCCGCCGCTGGAACTGAGCGCCGTCCTGGACGAGGCGGTGCTGCGGCGGGAGGTGGGCGGACCCGGGGTCATGTCCCGGCAGCTCGAACGCCTGGTCGAGGCGGCGCGGCTGCCCCAAGTGCGGCTCCAGGTCCTGCCGTTCGCCGCCGGGGCGCACATCGGGGTGACCGGCCCTTTCGTTATCTTCTCATTTTCGAGCACATCTGATCTGGATGTGGTTGTTCTCGACCACTTGACGAGTAGCCTCTACCTCGAACGGAAAGAAGACCTCCAGGCCTACACGGAGGCCTTCAACGCCCTTCAGATCCACGCCCTTTCGCCCGAGGACTCGTTGGATTTCATCGCCGGGACAGCCGCCGGCGCGTAAGGAGGCACCATGCGTGCACTGCCTCGTCATGTCCCCTCAAGCATCGAACTGCACGGTGTGCGGTGGTTGCGCAGCAGCTACAGCACCGGCGCGAACAACTGCGTCGAGACCGCGCGTCCGGACGTCCCGCCCTGGGCCGGACTGCTCGCCGTGCGGGACTCCAAGGACCCGGCCGGGCCGGCGCTGCTCTTCTCTCCGGGGAGCTGGGCGGAGTTCACGGCCGCGGTCGACCGCATCTGAGCCGCATCCGAGCTCCGTCCGAACCACTTCCGGTCAGTCCGTTGCCGCGCGACCCACGGCCGTGTCACGCCGACTCATGGCCGCGTCTCGCCGATCAGTCGTACAGCGCGTTCGATCTGTTCCCCGGTCAGGTCCGCCCGGGCGGTGAGCCTGAGCCGTGAGATGCCGTCGGGCACGGAAGGAGGACGGAAACAGCCCACGGCCAGGCCCGCCGCCCGGCACTCGGCCGCCCAGCGCACGGCGTCCTCGGGGGAGGGCGCCCGCACCGAGACCACCGCGGCGTCCGGACGTACCGCTTCCAGACCCGCGGCGGTCAGGTGTGCGTACAACTCGCCCGCCACCGCACGGGCCCGCGCCGCGCGCTCCGGCTCGCGGCGCAGCAGCCGCAGTGCGGACAGGGCCGCCCCCGCCGCCGCGGGGGCGAGCCCCGTGTCGAAGATGAACGTCCGTGCCGCGTTGACCAGGTGGTCGATCACCCGGGCCGGGCCGAGGACGGCTCCGCCCTGGCTGCCGAGCGACTTGGACAGCGTGACCGTCACGACGACGTCGTCGGCGCCCGCGAGCCCCGCCGCGTGCGGGGCGCCGCGTCCGCCGTCGCCGAGGACGCCCAGGCCGTGGGCGTCGTCGACCACCAGTCCGGCGCCGTGCTCCCGGCACGCCTCGGCGAGCGCGGCAAGCGGGGCCGCGTCGCCGTCGACCGAGAAGACCGTGTCGGACACGGTGATCGCCGTGCCCTCGTGCGTGTGCAGCGCCTTGCGCACGGCGTCCGGCTCGGCGTGCGCCACCACCTGGGTCGTGCCGCGGGCCAGCCGGCAGCCGTCGATGAGCGAGGCGTGGTTGCCCGCGTCGGAGACGATGAGGGAGCCGTGCGGGGCCAGCGCGGTGACCGCCGCGAGGTTGGCCGCGTAGCCGGAGGAGAAGACGAGAGCCGCCTCGGCACCGCAGAAATCGGCCAGTTCCTGTTCGAGTTCGGCGTGCAGTTCGGTGCTGCCGGTCACGAGCCGGGAGCCGGTCGAGCCGCCGCCCCAGAGTCGCGCGGCCCGGGCCGCACCCTCGGTGACCTCGGGGTGGTGGGCCAGTCCCAGGTAGTCGTTGCTCGCCAGGTCGAGAAGCGGTGAAACGGCCGGACGGGGGCGCAGAGTCCGTACGAGTCCGGCACGGCGGCGCAGCCGCGCCTGCTCGTCGATCCAGCCGAACGCCATGGGGGGTCCTCCGGGGAATTTGTAGGCAGTGCACAGACACTAGCGGGACCTCCAGCAGGTCACTGTGTGGCAATACCCACACCTCGAAGCGACTCTGTTGTGCGAACTCTCCTTGGCCGCGGGCGGCTCCGTACGACAGGATCGGCTCCCATGGACCTGCTGAACACGCTGGTGGACAAGGGGCTTCGGCGCGAGCTGCCGACCCGCGAAGAGGCGCTGGCCGTCCTCGCGACGTCCGACGACGACCTGCTCGATGTGGTGGCCGCGGCCGGGAAGGTACGCCGGCACTGGTTCGGCCGGCGGGTGAAACTCAACTATCTCGTCAACCTCAAGTCCGGGCTGTGTCCCGAGGACTGCTCGTACTGTTCGCAGCGGCTCGGCTCCGAGGCCGGCATCCTGAAGTACACCTGGCTCAAACCCGACCAGGCCTCCGACGCGGCGGCGGCCGGGGTGGCCGGGGGCGCCAAGCGGGTGTGTCTGGTGGCCAGCGGGCGCGGTCCGACCGACCGGGACGTGGACCGGGTCTCCGAGACGATCAGGGCGATCAAGGAGAACAACGAGGGCGTCGAGGTGTGCGCCTGCCTCGGGCTGCTCTCCGACGGTCAGGCCGAGCGGCTGCGCGAGGCGGGCGCCGACGCCTACAACCACAACCTCAACACGTCCGAGGCGACGTACGGGGAGATCACCACCACGCACACCTACGCCGACCGCGTGGACACCGTCGAGAAGGCCCACGCGGCGGGGCTGTCCGCCTGCTCCGGGCTGATCGCCGGCATGGGCGAGACGGACGAGGACCTGGTCGACGTCGTCTACTCGCTGCGCGAACTGGACCCGGACTCGGTGCCGGTCAACTTCCTGATCCCGGTCGAGGGCACCCCGCTCGCCAAGGAGTGGAACCTCACCCCGCAGCGCTGCCTGAGGATCCTGGCCATGGTGCGCTTCGTGTGCCCGGACGTCGAGGTGCGCATCGCGGGCGGCCGGGAGGTCCATCTGCGCTCGATGCAGCCGCTCGCCCTGCACCTGGCCAACTCGATCTTCCTCGGCGACTACCTCACCACCGAGGGCCAGGCGGGCAAGGCCGACCTGGAGATGATCGCGGACGCCGGGTTCGAGGTGGAGGGCGCCGACCAGGTGACACTGCCCGAGCACCGCGCGGCCGGGGGCTGCCACGACGGTGGCGGAGGCTGCGGTTCCGAGGGGGGCGGAGTCTGCGGTTCCGCCGCTGCTCCGGAAGCCGCCGAGCCCCGCACGGCCGCGGAGCCCCGTACCGACCTGGTCGCCGTCCGCCGCCGGGGCGCCGGAACGGACCTCGCGCCCAATGCCTGAGCTGACGGTGCCCGAGCTGCTGGAGCTCGACCGGCGGCATGTGTGGCATCCGTACGGCCCGATGCCCGGCCGGCGGGAACCGCTCGTCGTGGAGTCGGCGAGCGGGGTCCGGCTGCGGCTCGCCGACGGCTCGGGAGAGCTGGTCGACGGCATGGCGTCCTGGTGGTCGGCGATCCACGGCTACAACCACCCGGTGCTGAACGAGGCTGCGCGCGGGCAACTGGAGCGGATGAGCCATGTGATGTTCGGCGGGCTCACCCACGAGCCCGCCGTACGACTGGCGAAGCTCCTTGTCGACATGTCGCCCGAGGGCCTGGAACATGTGTTCCTGGCCGACTCCGGATCCGTGTCGGTCGAGGTCGCGGTCAAGATGTGCCTCCAGTACTGGCGCTCGCTGGGCCGCCCCCGCAAACAGCGGCTGCTGACCTGGCGCGGCGGCTACCACGGCGACACCTGGCAGCCGATGTCGGTGTGCGATCCCGAGGGCGGGATGCACGAGCTGTGGACCGGGGTGCTGCCGCGTCAGGTGTTCGTCGGTCCGCCTCCGCCCGCGTACGAGGAGTCGTACGCCGAGCAGCTGCGCGCGGCGATCGAACGGCATGCCGACGAGCTGGCCGCGGTGATCGTGGAGCCGGTGGTGCAGGGCGCGGGCGGGATGCGCTTCCACTCCCCCGCCTATCTGCGGGTGCTGCGCGAGGCGTGCGACGCGCACGACGTCCTGCTGGTGTTCGACGAGATCGCGACCGGCTTCGGCCGCACGGGCGCGCTGTTCGCGGCGGAGCACGCGGCCGTGACGCCGGACGTGATGTGCGTGGGCAAGGCGCTGACCGGCGGGTATCTGACCATGGCGGCGACGCTGTGCACCCCGCGGGTGGCCGACGGCATCGCGCGCGGTGAGGTGCCGGTGCTCGCGCACGGGCCGACCTTCATGGGCAATCCGCTGGCGGCGGCCGTGGCCTGCGCCTCGATCGAGCTGCTGCTCGGCCAGGACTGGCGCACGGAGGTCAAGCGGATCGAGACGGGACTGCGGGACGGGCTCGCGGCGGCCTCGGACCTGCCGGGCGTGCGGGACGTTCGGGTCCTCGGCGCCATCGGGGTCGTCCAGCTCGACCACGAGGTGGACATGAAGGCGGCCACGGAGGCGGCCGTACGCGAGGGCGTGTGGCTGCGGCCGTTCCGCGATCTGATCTACACCATGCCGCCGTACGTCACGGGCGACGCGGACGTGGCGCGGATCGCGCAGGCGGTGTGCGCGGCGGCGCGGGAGGGATGACATGCCGGTACTGGTGATCACGGGCACGGGCACGGAGGTCGGCAAGACGGTCGTGACCGCCGCGGTGGCGGCGACGGCGTTGGCGGCCGGCCGTTCGGTGGCCGTGCTGAAGGCGGCCCAGACGGGCGTACGGCCGGACGAGCCGGGGGACGCCGCCGAGGTCGCGCGGCTCGCGGGTGCGGTGACGACAGCGGAACTCGCCCGCTACCCCGAGCCGTTGGCGCCCGCCACGGCCGCCCGCCGGGCCGGTCGCGCCCCCGTGCACCCGCGGGAGGTCGCGGAGGCCGCCGCCAAGCTGGCCACCGAGCACGACCTGGTGCTGGTGGAGGGCGCGGGCGGACTGCTCGTACGGTTCGACCCGGCCGGCGGCACCCTGGCGGACGCGGCCCGGCTGCTGTCGGCGCCGGTGCTGGTCGTGGCGTCGGCGGGGCTCGGCACCCTGAACACGACGGAGCTGACGGCGCGTGAGCTGCGCTCCCGGGGGCTGGACACGGCGGGGATCGTGATCGGGAGCTGGCCCGCCGTGCCGGACCTCGCCTCGCGCTGCAATCTCGCGGACCTGCCGGACGTGGCCGGGGCGCCGCTGCTGGGCTCCGTTCCCGCCGGGTCGGGGGCCCTTGCCCCCGCCGCCTTCCGGGCGGGCGCGCCGCAGTGGCTGGCGCCGCGCCTGGACGGTACGTGGGACGCGGCGGCGTTCCAGGTGCGTCAGGCACCCCCGGCCTTCTGAGCGTTGCGGCGGGCGCGCGGTGAAACCGGCGCGAGCGTGATCGCGTGTTGGACTACGTACGTGATCACCTCCGAAGGGAACACCGTGCACACCACACACCCACGCCCGTCCCGCCGCACGGCCCTCGCGCTGGGCGCCGCCGCCGCCGCTCTCTCCCTGGGCGGCGGCACGGCCCACGCCTTACCCGGCACAGGCGGCGCCACCGCACGGCTGAGGGAACTGGAACGGGAGCACACCGCCCGGCTGGGCGTGTACGCCCGCAATCTGCGCACCGGCCGGACGGTGGCGTACCGGGCCGACGAACGCTTCCCGATGGCCTCGGTGTTCAAGACGCTCGCCGCTGCGGCCGTCCTGCGCGACCTCGACCGCGATGGCGAGTTCCTGGCCCGGCGCATCCGGTACACCCAGGACTACGTCACGAAGTCGGGCTACTCCCCCATCACCAAGGACAACGTCGCGACCGGCATGACCGTCGGCGAACTGTGCGACGCCACGATCCGCTTCAGCGACAACGCCGCGGGCAACCTGCTGCTGAAGGAGCTGGGCGGACCGACCGCCGTCACGCGCTTCGCCCGCTCGATCGGTGACCCCGTCACTCGGCTCGACCGGTGGGAGCCCGAGCTCAACTCCGCGGAGCCCTGGCGCGTGACCGACACGACGTCTCCCCGCGCCATCGGCCTGACCTACGCCCGTCTCGTGCTGGGCAACGCGCTGGAACCCCGGGACCGGGCACGGCTCACGGACTGGCTGCTGCGGAACACCACGAGCGACGACAGGTTCCGCAAGGGCCTGCCCGCCGACTGGCTGGTCGCCGACAAGACGGGCGGCGGACGGTACGGCGGCTCCAACGACGTGGGCCTCACCTGGCCGCCGGACGGTGCCCCGATCGTGCTGTCCGTTCTGACGACCCAGCCCGAGGAGGACGCCCCGGCCGACGACGCGCTGGTGGCGAAGACGGCCGCGTTGCTGGCGGCGGAACTCGGCTAGGCCGGTGCGGGTGAGGGGCGGACGGTGCCGTGGCTGGGCGTGACCGTCCCTCTCCTCGGCTGCCTCGCCGTGCTCAGGCGGTCCGTGGCGGGGCTGCTCGCGGGCCTGGTGCCCGTGGCCGTGCCGTGTTCGAGGACGCCCTGAGCGCCTCCCACCCCCACCGGGCGGTCCATGGAACGGTCGGGCTCTGGTCGGCCCACCCTTGCGGTGGGGGCACCCCTCGGGCCGGATGGGGAGCTGGCAGCGCGGTCTGCGGGCCACGGTGTCGGCGCCCGCCGGGGAGATCGCGGTCTACGTGGTCCATCTGCCGTCCGTCCGGCTGGCCCCGACGGGGTTCGCTTCTGGCTCCTCCGGGGGACAATCCCGGTACGGCCCGCCTCGCCAGGGAGGTCTCCATGCCGCTCCGGTCCGCCCGCTCCGGCACGGTGTCACGGGATGCCGTGCACCATCCGCTGTTCGCCCGCTGCTACGCCCGGGTCAGCGTCACCGCCGAGACCCGGATGGGCGTGGGCCGGATGCGCGAGAAGCTGCTCGCCGGGCTGTCCGGGCGGGTGATCGAGATCGGCGCGGGCAACGGGCTGAACTTCGCGCACTACCCGGGCACCGTCTCGGAGGTCGTGGCCATCGAGCCGGAGCGGCGGCTGCGGCAGCTGGCCGTGGAGGCCGCCCTGCGGGCGGAGGTGCCGGTGGACGTGGTGCCGGGTGCGGCCGAGGCGCTGCCGGTGAAGAGCGAGGGCTTCGACGCGGCCGTGGTGTCGCTGGTGCTGTGCAGTGTGCGGGACGTGCCCCGGGCGCTCGGGGAGCTCCGGCGGGTGCTGCGGCCGGGCGGTGAGGTGCGGTTCTTCGAGCACGGCCGGGGTGGCGGCCGGGTGATGACCTTCAGCCAGCGCGCCCTGGACCGGACGGTGTGGCCGGTGGTGAGCGGGGGCTGCCACCTGGCGCGGGAGCCGGTGCGGGCGCTGCGGGACGCCGGCTTCGAGCTCGGCCCCTACCGGCAGGTGATGATGCCGGAGGAGGGGCCGACGCTGCCTATCTCGTTCTGCGTGCTGGGCACGGCCTGGCGCCCGGTCAGTTCGTAGCCCGCGAGGTCACAGGCTCCACTGGCGCAGCTCCTGCTCGATGTCCCGCACGGACGCCTCGCCGCTCTTGACCAGCCGGGCGAGGTCGCGGACCTGCTCGGGTGAGGTGACGACCTTGGCGCCGCTGGCGACGAGGTACGCGTAGGCGACGGCGGAGGCGAACAGGGCGTTGGAGCGTTCCAGCGCGGGGACGTGGATCAGGAGCTGGAGCAGCGCGGCGGCGCGGGCGTGCGGGCTGTCGTAGACGGGGACGTCGAAGATGGCGGCCTGGTGGCGTGCGACGGCGGCGACGAGGGCTCCCCAGTCGGTGACCTGGGGGTCTCCCGGGGTCTTGTGCTCGGCGAGCATCAGCAGCCAGGCGAGGTCGATCTCGAGGTTGTTCAAGGGTTCAGTGGCGACCTTCGCGCGTGCCTTCACGGTCTGCGCCGAACTCCTCGGCGAAGACGGACTCGTACTGCTTCATGAAGTCGGCGGCGGCCTCCACGAACGTGTGGCCCACCTCGCCGGTGTCCTGTCTGACCAGCTCCTCGATGTAGCGGTTGACGCTCATGCCGCGGGCCAGGGCGCGCTCGCGGGCGGCTCGGGCGGTGCCCTCGTCGACTCGCACGTTCAGCTGGGTCTTCGCCATACCTCGAAGCTAGCGCGAAGGTGCTAGCACCGGCAAGGGCGGGACTCCGACCCGAGGAGGATGCCCAGTGTGGGCCGCGCCACATTACCCTCGGGCAAGGTGACGAAATTCGGCGTCCACCCCGAGGAGGCGGCCTTGTCCACACCTGCTGCGGAGCACGTCCCCGGCCTCGCGTCGGCCGACGGGATCGCGGCCCGGGCCCGCGGTCTGACCAAGGCGTACGGCTCGGGCGAGACGACCGTGCTCGCGCTCGACACGGTGGACGTCGACATCGTCCGCGGCCGTTTCACCGCGGTGATGGGGCCGTCGGGCTCCGGGAAGTCCACGCTGATGCACTGCCTGGCGGGGCTCGACACCGTCTCGGCCGGCCAGGTGTGGCTCGGCGACACGGAGATCACGGGCCTGCGGGAGCGCGACCTGACGCGGCTGCGCCGCGACCGGATCGGGTTCATGTTCCAGTCGTTCAACCTCATCCCGACCCTGAACGCGCTGGAGAACATCACCCTGCCCATGGACATCGCGGGCAAGAAGCCCGACGAGAAATGGCTGGACCAGGTGATCGACACCCTCGGCCTGCGGGACCGGCTCAGCCACCGGCCGTCGCAGCTCTCCGGCGGCCAGCAGCAGCGCGTGGCTTGTGCGCGGGCGCTGGCCTCCCGGCCCGAGCTGATCTTCGCGGACGAGCCGACCGGCAACCTCGACTCGCGCGCCGGCCTGGAGGTGCTCGGTTTCCTGCGCGAGGCGGTGGACCAGCTCGGGCAGACCGTCGTCATGGTCACCCACGACCCGGGCGCCGCCGCCCACTCCGACCTGGTGCTCTTCCTCGGGGACGGCCGGATCGTCGACGAGATGCGGCGGCCGACGGCGGAGACCGTGCTGGAGCGCATGAAGCGGTTCGACGGGATCCGGACCCGCTTCGACGAAACCCCGGCATCACCCGAGGAGAACTGATCCCGTGCTCAAGGCGACCCTGAGGAGCTTCCTGGCGCACAAGGGGCGGCTGCTGCTCTCGGCGCTCGCCGTCCTGCTGTCCGTCGCGTTCGTCGCGGGCAGTCTGATCTTCTCGGACACCGTCAGCCAGACGTTCGACCGGCTGTTCGCCTCCACCGCGGCCGATGTCACCGTCAGCCCGAAGGAGGACCTCGACGAGGCCGTGCCCTCCGGGCGGACGGCCACCCTGCCGGCCGCGCTCGCCGAACGCGTGCGGCGGGTCGACGGGGTCGCGGCGGCACGCGCCGAGGTCGACGTGGACGGCCTCACGGTCGTCGACGAGGAGAACGAGCCGGTCGGCCCGACCACCGGTGCTCCCACGCTCGGCACCGCCTGGAACCCGAACGAGCGCAGCCCCGTGGAACTGACCTCCGGTCACACCCCGCACGGCGACGGTCAGGCGCTGCTCGACTCGGAGACCGCCGACCGCAAGCACGTGGCCATCGGCGACACCCTCACCGTGGTCGCACCGCCCGGGTCGTTCAAGGTCCGCGTCGTCGGCATCGCCACGTTCACGACCACCAACCCGGGCGCCGCACTGGTCTTCCTCGACCCCCGCACCGCGCAGACGAAACTGCTGGACAGCTCGCGGGCCGCCACCAGCATCTCGGTCGACGCCGCCGACGGTGTCAGCGACGAGCAGCTCAAGCAGCGCGTGACCGCCGCGCTCGGTGCGCACACCTACGACTTCAGGACCGCCGACGAGCAGGCCGAGTCGGACGTCGAGCAGCTGGGCGGGTTCCTCGACGTCATCAAGTACGTGATGGTCGGCTTCGCCGGGGTCGCCGTGCTGGTGGGGGTGTTCCTGATCGTCAACACCTTCTCCATGCTGATCGCCCAGCGCACCCGCGAGCTGGGGCTGCTGCGCGCGCTCGGCGCCGACCGTCGCCAGGTCCGCCGCTCGGTGCTCACCGAGGCCCTCCTGCTCGGTCTGGTCGGCTCCACGCTGGGACTCGCCGCCGGCGTGGGGCTCGCGGCCGGGCTCATCGAGCTGATGGGCCTGCTCGGCATGAACATCGACGCGGGCGAGATGGTCATCGGCTGGGTGACGCCCGTGACGGCGTACGTCGTCGGACTCGGGGTCACCTTCGTCGCCGCGTACCTCCCGGCGCGGCGGGCCGCCGGGGTCTCGCCGATGGCCGCGCTCTCGGACGCCGAGGTCGCCGGGGTGGGCCGGCCACTGCGGGTGCGTGCGGTGGCCGGCGTGGTCGTCGGGGCGGCCGGAGCGGCGGCGCTCATGGGGTGCGTGGCGGCGGAGCGGACGTCGGCGGCGGCGTCCCTGCTGGGGCTCGGTGTCGTGCTCACCCTGATCGCGACCGTGATCGCCGGGCCGCTGCTGGTGCGCCCGGTGATCCGCGTCCTCGGCGCGGCCTTTCCCGCCCTGTTCGGGTCGATCGGCCGGATGAGCCAGCGCAACGCCCTGCGCAATCCCCGCCGTACCGGGGCCACCGCGGCCGCGCTCATGGTGGGTCTCGCCCTGGTCGGCGGGATGTCGGTGGCGAGCGCCTCGATGACCAGGTCGTTCGACCAGCAGATCGACAAGTCGCTGGGCGCCGACTTCGTGATCCAGAACACCAACTTCCTGCCGTTCCCGAAGGAGGTGACCGACAAGGTGCGCGGCACCGAGGGCGCGGGTCTCGTCGTGCGGGGGCGGTTCACGCCGGTCGGGGTGCGGCTCCCGGACGGCGACCGCGTGGAGACGACCGCCGCGGGCTACGATCCGCGGCTCGACGAGGTCGCCAACATCACGTACGTACAAGGGGACTCGGCAACCGCGCTCGCCTTCGGGCGCCTCGCCATGGACCGGGACTTCGCGCGCGACCACGACGTCCGGGTGGGCGGCACGGTCCCGGTGGAGTTCCCGGGCGGGCGCACGGCCGAGCTGACGGTGGGCGCCCTCACCGACCAGGACTCCGCCGAGGGGTTCGGCACGCAGGGCGGGCTCTACTTCGGTCTCGCCACCCTGGAGCGGTACGCGCCGGGAGGGCAGGACTCCGCGCTGTACGTCAACGCCGCCCCCGGCACGAGCGACGACGACCTGCGCGGGCACCTGGAACGGACTCTGGACCCCTACCCCCAGGTTCAGGTGCGGGACCTGGCCGACTACAAACAGCTGGTGCACGACCAGATCGCCGTCCTGCTGTACCTCGTCTACGCGCTGCTCGGGCTGGCGATCATCATCGCGGTTCTCGGCGTGGTCAACACCCTCGCCCTGTCGGTCGTCGAGCGCACCAGGGAGATCGGGCTGCTGCGGGCGATCGGGCTGGCGCGGCGGCAGCTGCGGCGGATGATCCGGCTGGAGTCGGTGGTGATCGCCGTCTTCGGGGCCGTCCTGGGGCTCGCGCTGGGGCTGGTGTGGGGCGTGTGCACCCACGAGGTGCTGGCCCTCCAGGGCATGACGGCCCTCGCGATCCCGTGGACCACGATCGTCGCGGTGGTGATCGGCTCGGCGGTGGTGGGGGTCGTGGCGGCGCTGCTCCCGGCGTTGCGTGCCTCCCGCATGAACGTACTGGCGGCCATTGCGCACGAGTGATGTGATCGGCACTGCGCGGGGCCTGACGTCCGGATTCTGAAATGGTGCGCCCGAGGGCGGCCGTGCGTGATGTGGTCATGGCATGACCGAGCTGCGCATCCGGGCCGCGACGCCCGAGGATCTGGACACCGTGCTGGCCTTCTGGAAGGTGGCCGCCGAGGGCACGAGCATCAGCGACGACCGCGGTGGCGTGGAGCGGCTGGTCGCGCGCGACCCCGAGGCCCTGATCCTCGCGGAGCGGGGCGGCGAGCTGGCCGGCACGGTGATCGCGGGGTTCGACGGCTGGCGGTGCCACCTCTACCGGCTGGCCGTGCATCCGGACCACCGCCGCCAGGGCATCGCCTCCGCGCTGCTCGCCGCGGCCGAGGAGCGGTTCGTCACGCTCGGCGGGCGGCGCGCGGACGCGATGGTGCTCACGCGCAACGAGACCGCGCACCGCGCGTGGGGAGCCGCCGGGTACGCGCCCGAGGAGCAGTGGCGACGCTGGGTGAAGCCCCTCACCGACTGACGTTGGGGAAACCCGTCACCGGCCGAGGGCTCCTGCCACGAGCCGGTGGGCGTAGGCGGTGTCGAGTCCGTCCGGGCGGAACAGGATGCGGTACATCAGGGGCGCGACGACCTGGTCGACGACCGTCTCGACACCGGGTGCCGGTTCCCCCCGCCCGGTCGCGCGACGGAGGATGACGTCGATCTGCTCGGCGGCGTAGGCGGAACACTGGCCGGCGTTCCCGCCGTCCGGGTCGCCGAGGAGGGCGTCGCGGATGTAGGCGCGGCCGGCCGGCGAGGCCATCTCGTCGAGGAACTGCTCGGCCCAGGCCGTCAGGTCGGACGCCAGGGTGCCGTGGTCGGCGGGTTCGGTGTCGGGCCGCAGCCGCTCGACCGCCACGTCCGACAGCAGCACCTGCAGGTCTCCCCAGCGGCGGTAGATCGTCGACGGCGTCACGCCCGCGCGCTGGGCGACCATCGGCACGGTCAGGGCGTCCCGGCCGACCTCCGAGGCGAGTTCGCGCACGGCGGTGTGCACCGCCGCCTGGACCCGCGCACTGCGCCCGCCGGGGCGCACCATCTGCCTGCTCACGGAACCCACCTTAAAGCGAACCGATTGCTTCTAGCACGGTGCTGCCCGGGCCGCGAGATGGCCTGCGGACCGGGTCTGTTCGCCGGCGTGTCCGACCCGCAGCAGCAGACTCTCCCCGAGCGGCGGCCCGACGAGCTGCATACCGATCGGTAGGCCCGCCGTGTCGTGGCCGACCGGGACGGACAGGGAGGGCAGACCGGTGATGTTGGCCGGCGCCGAGAGCCGCACATAGGCGTCGGAGACTCCCTCGACGGTGCCGTCGGCCCAGGTGACCGTCTCCTGACCGGCCGGAACGGCGGTCATCGGCACGGTGGGGGCGGCGATCAGGTCGACCTCGCGCAGCAGCCGCGCCCATTCCTGCCGCATGAGGGTGCGCGAGCGCTGGGCGCGCAGGTAGTCCCCGGCGGACATCAGCTCGCCGGCTTCCAGGAGGATCCGGACGTCGGCCTGGTAGAGCTCGGGGACCGTACGCAGGCTGCTCTCGTGGTAGGCGGTGGCCTCGGGCACCATCAGGCCCCACTGGGTGGCCTGGATGTAGCGGGTCATGGGGATCTCGACGTCGACGAGGCGGGCACCGAGCGCCTGGAGCCGGTCGATCGCGCTCCGGACGGCGGCTGCCACCTCCGGGTCGACGTGGTCGAAGTAGTAGGTGCGCGGCACACCGATCCGCAGTCCGGTCAGGTCCGTGTCCGGGCCCGGCCGGTAGTGCGCCGGGGGTGCGGTCAGCGACGCGGGGTCGCGGGGGTCATGGCCGGCCAGGGCCGCGAGGACCAGGGCCGCGTCCTCGGTGGTGCGGGTGATCGGGCCGACGTGGTCCAGGGACCAGGACAGGGAGGTGACACCGTGGCGCGGGACGAGGCCGTAGGTGGGTTTGAGGCCGACGACCCCGTTCAGCGCGGCGGGGACCCGGATGGATCCGCCGGTGTCGGTGCCCAGGGCGAAGGTGGCGGCGCCGGCGGCGACGGCGACGGCCGATCCGCCGCTGGAGCCGCCCGCGACCCGGCCGGGGTCCCAGGCGTTGTGGGTCTGCGGGGTGGTCAGCCCGTAGGCGAACTCGTGGGTGTGGGTCTTGCCGAGCAGGACCGCTCCGGCGGCCGACAGGCGTGCGGCGACGGTGCTGTCGGTCTGCGCGCGGTGGCCGGACCGTACTCGGGAACTGGCCGAGGTGGTCGCACCGGCGACGTCGATCAGGTCCTTCAGGCCCATCGGGATGCCGTGCAGCGGACCGCGGTGGCGGCCGGCCGCGATGTCGTTCTCGGCACGGCGTGCGGCCCGGCGCGCGCCCTCGGCGTCGACGGTGACGTAGGCCCGGAGCCGCGGCTCCACCTGCTCGATGCGTTCCAGTACGGAGTCGGCCAGCTCGACGGGGGACAGCCGGCGTGCCTCGATCGCGTCGGCGGCGGCAGCGAGCGTCAGTTCATACGGCTGCATCGTGCGTCTCCTTCGCGGCTGTCACGCGGTAGGCCGGGGCGGGCGGGGTGTCGCCGAAGTCCAGCTCCCTCAGGACCGCCACGACGGACTGGATGTGGTCGGCGGTGGCCGCGACCGCCGCGTGACGGTCGGCGGGCAGGACGAGCCCGGCGCGGTGGGCCCAACGGGCCGCTTCGGGCGGCGTGAGTGCGGGGTGGGGCATGGGACTCGACACGGGACTCCCCCTTAAAAGCTAATTGTTTGCGTTAGAGGACTCTAGGATCTACCGTCGCCTTAACGCAAATGGATTGCGTTAGTGCACCGAGGAGGACCCTTGACCACACCCGCTTCCTGGACCGTGGGCGACCTCACCGTCCACCGCATCGACGAGACCCCTCTGCCACCGGCCACCGGAGCCTGGCTGCTGCCCGACGCCACCCCCGAGGTCGTCGGCGGACAGGACTGGCTGCGCCCCCACTTCGCCGACAACGACGGCGTCCTGCGCGCCGACAGCCACAGCTTCGCCGTCACGGCCGGCGGGCTGCGCGTCCTGGTGGACACCGGCATCGGCAACGGCAAGGAGCGGGCCAATCCCGCCTGGCACGACCTGGACACCGACTACCTTGAGCACCTCGGCGCCGCCGGTTTCCCCCCGGACTCCGTCGACCTGGTGATCCTCACCCACCTGCACGCCGACCACGTCGGCTGGAACACCCAGGAGGTGAACGGCGCGTGGGTGCCCACCTTCCCGAACGCCCGCTACCTGACCTCACGCACCGAGCGCGAGTTCTGGGCCGGGTACGCCATGGACGAGCCGCGCCGGCAGATGTTCCGCGACTCGGTGATCCCGGTGGAGGAGGCGGGGCTGCTCGACCTCCTCGACATCCCCGCCGACGGCCTCGAAGTCGTCCCGGGACTGCGTCTGATCCCGACCCCCGGGCACACCCCCGGCCATGTCGCCGTCGAGCTGACCAGCCGCGGACGGACGGCACTGATCACCGGCGACTGCGTCCACCACCCCGTCCAGCTCGCCCACCCCGGTATCGGCGCCTGCGTCGACATCGACCCCGGACGGTCTCAGAGCACGCGCCGCGAGCTGCTCGGCGCGCTCGCCGGCACGGACACCCTCCTCCTGGGCACCCACTTCGCACCGCCCACCGCCGGCCGCGTCGTCGCACACGAGGGCGCGTACCGGCTCGCTCCCGTGCCCGCCGAGCCCCGCTGACCACCCTGGCCGCAGGACTTTGCTGATCCTTTACTCTTGGATGGCCACTCGGTTCTGCATGAAAGGTTGTGACCGTCCGCCCATGGGCGAGCCTCCCAGTACGCGACACCGCGCGTTCCGCCCCGTCCTGGAGAACCATGGAACGGGGGTGAACCGATGACCGAAGTGCTCCTCCTCCTGGCGGCGATCCTGCTCTCGCTCGCCTGTGGCGCCTTCGTGGCGGCCGAGTTCTCCCTCACCACGGTCGAGCGCGCCGAGCTGGAGCAGGCGGTGGCGCGCGGCGAGCGGGGCGCGCAGGGCGCCCTGAAGGCCGTACGGAATCTGACGTTCCAGCTCTCCGGTGCGCAGCTCGGCATCACGGTCACGAACCTGGTCGTCGGCATGCTCGCCGAGCCGTCGATCGCCGCGCTGATCGCCGGGCCGCTGGAGGACGCCGGCGTCTCGCGGTCGGCCTCGCACAGCCTGGCGCTGGTACTGGGCACGGCGCTGTCGACGGTGTTCCTGATGGTCGTCGGCGAGCTGGTGCCCAAGAACTGGGCGATCTCGTCGCCGCTGGCGGTCGCCAAGACGGTGGGCAACGCCCAGCGCTGGTTCAGCGCGGCGTTCCGGCCGTTCATCACGCACCTCAACAACACGGCGAACCGGGTCGTGCGCCGGATCGGTGTGGAGCCCGCCGAGGAGCTGGCGTCGGCGCGCGGGCCGCAGGAGCTGGCGGCGCTCGCCCGGCACTCCGCCAAGAAAGGGGTTCTGGAGGCCGACACCGCCGAGCTGTTCGTGCGGACGCTGAACCTCGCCGACCTGACCGCGGAGAACGTGATGACGCCCCGGGTGCAGGTCGTCGCCCTGGAGGTGCGGGCGACCCTGGAGGACGTGGCGAACGCGACCCGCGCGACCGGCCTGTCCCGGTTCCCCGTCTACCGCGACACCCTCGACTCGGTAGTCGGGACGGCACACGTCAAGGACGTGCTGACGGTCCCGGCGGAGCGCCGGACCAGGATCTTCGTCTCCGAGCTGATGCGCGAGCCGCTGCTGGTCCCGGAGACCCTCACCGTCGACCGGCTCCTGGACCGGCTCTCCGGCAAGCGCACGATGGCCGTGGTGATCGACGAGTACGGCGGCACGGCGGGCGTGGCCACCCTGGAGGACATCGTCGAGGAGGTCGTCGGCGAGGTGCGCGACGAGCACGATCCGCACGAGCTGCCCGACCTCGCGCCGGCCGGCACGGACGAGGCGGGCCACGCCCTGTACTCGGCCGACGGCTCGGCGCGCGTGGACCACCTCGAACGCGTCGGGCTGCGTGCCCCGGAGGGGCCGTACGAGACGCTCGCCGGGCTGGTGGCGACGGTACTCGGCCGGATACCGGCGGCCGGTGACACCCTCGAGGTCGCCGGCTGGCGGATGGAGGTCCTGGACGCCACCGGCCGCCGGGCCGCCCGTGTCCGGCTGCGAGCGCCCCTCGACGACGAGAAGCCCGACGAGAAGGGAGCGGAGCTGTGACCGCCGTCCAGCTGCTGATCGGTCTGGCGACGCTCGTCGTCAACGCCTTCTTCGTCGGCGCCGAGTTCGCGCTGATCTCGGTGCGCCGCAGCCAGATCGAGCCCTACGCCGACCGGGGCGACCGGCGTGCCAAGAGCGTGCTGTGGGGCCTGGAGCACGTGTCCGCGCTGATGGCGGCCGCGCAGCTCGGCATCACGCTGTGCACGCTGGTGCTGGGTGTGGTGGCCGAGCCGGCGATCGCGCACCTGCTGGAGCCGGTGTTCCACGCGGTGGGCGTGCCGGAGGGCGCGGGGCACGCGGTGTCCTTCGTGATCGCGCTGGCCCTGGCGACCTATCTGCACATGCTGCTCGGCGAGATGGTGCCGAAGAACATCGCGCTCGCCGAGCCGGTGCGCAGCGCGCTGACGCTCGGCCCGCCCCTGGTGGCGCTGTCCCGGGCGCTGCGCCCGGTGATCTTCACGGTGAACACCTTCGCCAACACCCTGCTGAAGCTGCTGCGCGTGGAGGCGCGCGAAGAGGTCGCCGCGTCCTACTCGGACGCCGAGATAGCGCAGATCGTGAAGGACTCCAGCGAGGCCGGCCTCATCGACGACCGCGCCCAGGAGCGGCTGCACGACGCGCTGGAACTGGGCCGCCGCCCGGTGCGCGACGTGGTGCTGCCGCTGGAACGCGTGGTGTACGCGCGCGTCGGCGTCACTCCTGACGAGCTGGAGCGGCTGTCTGCGGAGACCGGTTTCTCCCGCTTCCCGGTGGTGGACGAGGGGCGGCGGATCGTCGGCTACCTGCATGTGAAGGACGCGCTGGACGCCGCCGGGCGCGATGTGCCGTTCCGGCTGCGGGACATGCGGTCCATCGCGCGCGTGCGGGAGCACACGCCGCTGGACGACGTCCTCACGGCGATGCGGGGCAGCCGTACGCACCTCGCGGCCGTCCTCGGGGCGGACGGCCGGATGGCCGGGCTCGTGACCATGGAGGACGTCCTGCGGGAGCTGTTCGGCCAGCGGGCGTGAGGGGACGGTCGCCGATACTCCGGACGGGTGACCGACTGCTGGGTATGTGCACGGGATACTATTTCCGCCGCCATGGACACGAACCCCACCTACAGCAGCCTCGTCGCGGTCGGCGACTCCTTCACCGAGGGCATGTCGGACCTGTTGCCCGACGGCACCCACCGGGGCTGGGCCGATCTCCTCGCCGCGCGGATGGCGGCCCGCACGCCCGGCTTCCGCTACGCCAACCTCGCGGTGCGCGGCAAGCTGATCCGGCAGATCGTCGACGAGCAGGTGGACGTGGCCGCGGCCATGGAGGCCGACGTCGTCACCCTGGTCGGCGGGCTCAACGACACGCTGCGGCCGAAGTGTGACATGGGCCGGGTGCGCGGACTCCTGGAGGAGGCCGTGGAGCGGCTGGCCCCGTCCTGCAAACAGCTCGTGCTGATGCGCAGCCCGGGCCGTCAGGGCCCCGTCCTGGAGCGGTTCCGGCCGCGCATGGAGGAACTGTTCGCCTGCGTCGACGAGCTCGCCGCACGGCACGGCGCGATCGTCGTCGACCTGTACGGCGCCCCCTCGCTCTCGGATCCGCGCATGTGGGACGTGGACCGGCTGCACCTGACGGGCGAAGGCCACCGCCGGGTCGCCGAAGGGGTGTGGCAGGCGCTCGGCTACGAGCCCGAGGACACCGAGTGGCGCACCCCGATGCCGACGACACTGCCGCCCGGCTGGGTCATGCGCCGCGCGGCGGACCTGCGGTTCGCCCGGCAGCACCTGCTGCCCTGGATAGGCCGCCGCCTGACGGGCCGCTCCTCGGGCGACAATATTACGCCGTTGCTAGTCCCTCACTGGGACGATCCGGTGTGCACCGTGCACTGTCGTGAGATCGGCTGCTACTGGGTCTGGGACGACCTCTGGCCGGACGGTCCACCCGCTGCGGCCCCGCATACGCACAGGGCGGTCGGCCTGTCGGAGCCGTGCGTCGTGTGTGCCACGCCAGCCCACTAGCTGCGGGCACCGCGCTGCGGCACGTCCCCCCGCCACGCGGGGGTCAGGCACGGGCAGCAGTAGGACCAATACTTATCCCGGGTCCTGGCTACCTACGGCGATGGAGTGAAAGGGCCGCTGGCCTGCATATATGGGCATCGTTGGTTGCGGTCGTATCTGGTCGTCACTCCGTGTCTGGTGCCCTGGCAGTGTCCAGAGGGCTCTCCCTTGGCACCCCTGACCGAGGGGACGCTTCCTACAGCGGGCTACTTCCGGCTACGTACGACTGGTCAAGGTCTGACTTGCGCAGCCTCTCAGCCAGCTGTTTCGCATCATCGATTGGCTTCTGTAGCACCTGCTCGGCCATGTGCCCGTACTCAGTCCATCCGCCGACCATCGTCTGCGTCCCAATGAGTCGGCGAGCGAAGTGGAGCCCGTCGCTAGCACCAGCCCAGACTTCGACCACGAAGTTCGCGTCTGCTGTGGGGGAGACAGCCACGATCACGTAGCGGTGCAAGCCATCGCTCTCACGATGCATGGTCCACTCGAAGCTGCCGTGGCGGTCGAATCCATCTTCCGTGAGGTCGAAGCCGTCGAGTTGCCGCTTCACGAAGTCGTGAATAACTTCCTTCACTGAATTTCGACCTCCCACTTTGGATGGACCACTGCCTCCGCGGGGAAACCCCCCGGCAGCAAGTATTCGATACCGCCTCCAAGACGCACGCGCCCCGGCCCTTTAACGACAGGGACCGAGGCTATGTCAATGAAGAGCACGAATCCAGGGGGGTCGAGTGCGTTGGGCAGCGCCAACCACCGGACAGCTTCCTTCGGCGTGTAGGGAGTGACGGTCACCCACTGAGGATCAGTCGTCCCTCCGCTGTACAGACCTACCTGGTGTCGCCGCAGGTAGCGGAGCACGCAGCGGCCCCCGATCTCTTTGGATGCCTTCTCGCCAGGCTTGCCCGGTAGGTGTTCAAGGGGTCGGCCCTCGGCAAGGACCACCTCGCCCACGCCCAGCATCTCCACGTCCAAAAGGGTGGCTATTCGACCGCAGCGAGCCATTGACCCACTCCCCTCCAAAGGGCGCCCTGATCCTTACCTCAGACTGGCACCCCACGATGATCGCCGCATCTCCGCCCAGACCTCCGCTCCCCTGTAGCCAGTCCGGGGGCTGGATCAGCTCCGCACGACGAACCCGAGCCGGCCGCAAAGCCACACACGGATGAGGCGGCCGTCAGCTCGCCAGGTGCTTCAGGAAGTCGATCACGAACTTCTCGACCTCTTCTTTCGAGGTGGAGTCCCGCACGTCGATGCGATCGATCTGCCTGACGCCAGCGTTGCGGATCAGCCGCTCCCGGCTGTGGTCGTCCGAGCGCGAGCGCGGCCCCCGATGGTAATGACCGTCGACCTCGATGATCCCGACCCGCCCACGGTAAGTGATCAGGAAGTCGGGTTCGACTGGAATCGACTTGAGTACCTTCATCCTTGGGAGCGGGAGGATTCCGATGGTGTCGTTGTCCGACAGGGCCGCCTGTCGTTCCTTGAGCACCATGTACACCCTCCGCTCCCACTCGTTGGTGAAGTGAAGGCCGTCCTCAATCGGGTGCTGGGGCTCCATCCGGATGCGACGGGCCTGGTTGTTGGGCGCGGGACCGTTGGCGGCCTTGAACTGCTTCCGCCAGTCCACAGAGACCTGGGCAGTTGACGGTCGGGCTTCGATCTCGTCGATGGTTTCACCGTGAGACATCGTCACCCGCATGGCAGCGGCGATCTTGTTCAGAGCCTCCTCGGTGTAGTGAGCGAAGAGGTGCGGTTCCACCCTGAGAACAGCTTTGAAGCCCAACTCGTAGTCGCTGGACTGGCTCCAGGGAATCAACTCCTCCAGCTCTGCTTCGGCGGCCAGCCCAGCCACCTCAACATCGCCTTGCTCATGTAGCAGAAAGGCACTGCCTCCAAGCACCTTGTCTCGGCGCAGGCGTTGCCGCTCCTCGTCTGACAGGTTCGGGTTCGCCAGGATCTCGTCCAGCGAGCGCAGCTCATCAGCCATGACGAGATTGTGGCATCCCCCACTGACAACCGGCACTGGCCACAACGGAGTTGTGGCGCTCAGCGCTCCGGCCCGCTGCTGGCATGCTCAGTGCCGGGTGGCCTCTCACCGAACCGAAGGCGCACCGGCAGGTGTTACCGCCACTCCCTGGACACCTTCACCCATGACCCAGACGGCTCGCACCACGCCCAGGTGCCATCCGTCGGCGGCGGTGTCAGCGTCCCGGACAGTGCTGGCGGCCGTGCGGGAGTCGGTCCCACTGCCGGTGTCCGGCCGACGTCCCGCTCAAAGTCGGTGCGCGCGGTGTCGCAGTTGCACCGAGCGTGGGCGGGATGGCTTTCCAGCGGGAACCCTTCCGGCGACCAGCGGTGGGACAGGTGCCACTTGGTCCCTGGCTCGATCTCCTGGTCGCAGAGGTGACAGGGAACGCCGCCCAGGTTCACGATCGGAACCCAGGTTTTCCGCTCCTGCTGATGCCGATAGCTGTACTTGATGCCACCCATCTCGCTTCTCCTTCTGTACTTGTGTCTGCGTCGCGCAACTTTTCACGTAGAGAGAAATCGGGGTCCCAGATGGCGGGGTCGTGTATGCGTCGCGCGCATTGCGTGTGCGACCCGCCCCCCGGCCATTCCCTGTCGCCGTCGCGGAATGCGTCGCCATTCGGTGTCAGTGGCGGTGGCGCCGTCGCATTCACCGTCGCCGCGTGCGCATTGACCGGTGACCTGGCCGATTCGCCGCGACGTGACGCTGATGCCGGGCGAGTGGCGACCCGAAGCGCCGGGCGACACGCTGATCGGTCATGCCGATGGCCGCTAGATCATTCTCACTGTCTCCCGGGTGGCGCAGTCAGAACGATCACGGTTATCCGGCGACGCAGCAAGCAACTCGCGTTCTCGCGTTCGTGGCCGATGAGTTGCGGTGTCGCTGCCCGAGTCAGGCCAACGGGGGACCCGCGCCCAGCGTCCGGGGGGCCCACCGGAGGCCCCGGACGCCGTACCCGACAGGCGCGGCGCCAGCCGCGTAACCTGGGCGTGCGTCGCCGAATTGGGGACCCATGCCAGTGCCGGGCGCCACGGCAGCCGTCCCTGTTGCATCCTGTTGGCGCCACCGTCACCGTCGGCACCACCATCAGCGTCGGCGTCGCATGTCTCCTCGTCGCTCTCCGCAAGGTCGAGATACCTCGAAGCTACAAGATCCCATCACGACTCCAACTTAATGATCTTCAGATCGCGATCACGATTGGAAGTGATCGAAGCGAAGTCGAGTCATTGAATAGAATTGATGAACTCAACGAAGTTCACATGAAGTTGATCGAAGCAATGAACAGATGAGCGACATTATGATGTTGCATTGTGACTTCATCATGAGCATGAGCTGATCGTGTCGCAGTCGCAGCATCGGTCAGGCTCAGCGTCACGGCACACGGACACCGACACGACACTGGCACTGGCACTGGGCACTGGCACAGCACGTGGCAATGGCACCAGGCCACGACCAGGGCGTTGGGGGTACGAGGGGTCATGCGCTGGGCGCGTGCACACGGGGTAATGCGACGGCTATCTCAGCAGCACGACAAGGATGAGCGTGCAGGCTGAGAGGGTGAGCTGGACGAAGCAGGCGTAAGTGCGCCACTTCTCCATCCGGCTGCGGGCCAGGCGTAGTTCGGTCGTCATACAGGTAACACCTACAAGTCGATGGGTCCTGGGCAGGGGAAGCCATCCCTGCCCAGGGCCCGTTGCTCCTCAGTGTCGGCGTCACCGAATGAGGAGCGGGTGCCGGGCTGGAAGAGGGAGGACCGTGGAAGGAAACTCCCTGAAAGGACCCGGCACGTCTTCAGTTGAGGGGAGGCGGTTCGCCTGAACCGTCCCCCTGCTTCATCGCCGCGAAGTAGGCGTCCAGCACGGCCAGCGCATCAGCCGCATCCTCCTCGGTCGGCGCATCCGCCCCCGAAGGTGACGGTGGCGCATCCAGTGCCGGCGTTGGTGGCGCGTACGCCCGAAGCGCCAGCTCGCGCAGACGGTGGGCCCGAGCCCCTGCTGTGAGGGGGCCGGCGTCAGCGCTGCGGACACCTACTCCGGTGGTGACATAGGCCGGGAAGCTGGTGATCGAGATCTCCCTGAGCTGAAGGCGGTGAATCACGCGTTCGTCACCGCGCCATTCGTCGCCGCCCTCGGGGACGCTGAAGCCGATACTGGCGCCGCGTACGGCACCTTCGGCGACGCCTTCCCTGACGGCGTCGGCGAGGGGATGGGTGAGCAGGCGCGCGGTCATGTGCAGCCCGTCGTCCCGCTCTTCGAGATTGGTCGCGGTCGCGATCGGTACCTGGCTGCGGTCGTGCGCCCAGAGGATGGGCACGCCCCCGGATGCGGCCGCGTCGCGGCATGCGCCGGGTGCGATCTGCTCGGTGAAGTCCCGGCCGTTCTCATGGATGTCGGCGCGCGTGGAGTAGGGCACCACGACACCCGACAGGGTCCGCCCGTCGCCTTCGGTGTCAGCCCGGAACACGAACTGCCTTGTCTCCAGCATCAGGAAGCACCGCCAGCAAGCCGAAGAACCTTGAACGCCTCGGGGACAAGTACGCCGGACCCGGTACGCGTCCAGGCCATGATCCCGCGCTGGCCGGTCGGCCGCTGCGTCGAGGCGTCCATGACGTTCTGGATCAGCTCGAACGACGCGCCGACACGGTCGGCGATAAGGAACTGCTGCCAGTCCGCGAGCACGGCGATGGCGTCGCCGGGGAGGTCGCCGTCGTCCATAGAGGAGTTCTCGTACCAGGGCGTGCCACGGACGGAAGGCGGGTCACCTTCGGTGACCAGGCTCGTCTCGACCCCGCCCGCCAGCAGGGGGAAGGCTCGCGTCAGGTTCAGTGCGTGGAGGGATCCCTGGATCGCAGGCCGGTTGGCCCGCCACCTGGGGGCGAGCGACTCCTGGAACGCCAGCACGTCCTCGCGGCCGTAGACCCCGTCGACGGCGGTGGGTACGTCCCGTGACCCGTCGTCCAGCGCCGTCAGGACCCCGGTCGGCTCACCGGCAGCGTCACCGGCGCCGTAGGTGAACGCCTGGTTCTCCTGGCAGGCGAACTCGTCCCGGATCAGGTTCTGCGCCTCGCGCTGGATGTTGGTGTCGCCCAGGGCCTCGAACGACGCCACGAGATAAGCGACACGCTTGTGAGGCGTCACCTTCGGCTGGTCGAACGTCGCGTCGGACTGTTCAGCGCTCTGATTCTCAGGAACCCAGTACGCCGTCGTCCCGGCCGACGAGACCCCTCGCCAGGATTCCGTGCTGATGGTCACCGTACGCGCGAGCTTCCGGAAACTGGAGAGGACACCGTCGCTGCTGAGCAGGACGGCCGGATCCAAGTGGACCGGCGCCAAGAACCCGCCGGAGGGTCCGCCCTGGTAGACGGACACGGACCGCTGGAGGTTACGGGCGGCCTGCCAGGCGGCCAGCTCCTCGCGCGTGAAGTCCCGACTCCCATGATCGGGATCGCGGAACAGCTTGCACACCGCACGCTCGTAGTGCGGGTTGCCCGTGATCGTGAGCCATCGGCTCATCTCGTCGAATTCGGCGCCTTCGCCCTCGTCGAGGGTGGTGTGCAACTTCTCCATCGAGCTGCGGTCCAACAGTTCGGCGCGGCTGCCGCGCTCGTAGGACTCCAGGACGTGTCGGGCCTGCGAGCCCACCTGCGGGCCACGAGTCGCTGAGCGGCTCTCTCCGGCCCTCTCGTGCTGATCGCCGCGAAGGACGGCTTCGTGGAGCGCCCGTTGAGCCGTCTCGCAGCGGGTTATGTACTTCTCAGCGGCCGACCAGGTCGCCTGGTCCGCTTCGGAAAGGTCGGCGCCGTTCGCGCGCTCGTGGAGTTCCTGCATGGTTTCGCGGGCCTCGTCGACATGACTGAATTCTTCTGATGCGCCGTCGCGGCGCCTGTTCCTGGGCACGGTGGCCCCTCCTTTGGTCATTGCGGGTTCTATCGACCTAAAACGGAGGGGCCTACCGACCGTATGCGAGGGCCTAATCACCTCGGATACTTCACACTCCTTATATCCATAGGTTACCCGCTATCCATTCCATCCAGTCCGGATGCGTCGTCGGGGATCACGATCTGCTCGTCGTAGACCTTCATCGTCTGAATCACGTCGTCGAAGATCACGAAGGCGATTTCGCCTTTCACAAAGCCGTCGACCAGCGCGGCGCGGTCGTCATGGCCGAATGCCAGGTCCAGCCGCTTCCGCACGGTTTCCTGGATCGCTATGACGGCCAGTTCAAGTGCCTCGTCGTAGCTGCTCATCACAGTCCTTTCTTGGGAATCCGCTTGGCCTCGCACCCGCCATCGTGCGCCCGGCCCTCCGAGCCGCCCCCAGTCGCGCTATGGCCCGGCTCAGCTCCTGCGTTTCCACCCAGCTGGCCTCGACCAGCGGGGCGGGCCTTTGTTCGCCCAGGGCAATGTGTTCGGCCCGCTCAATCCGCCAGCGGTCCCACGCGGTCACGACGTCGGACTCGGATTCGGCCTCACCTTCGAGCCAATCTTCCGCGACGAACTCGGACAGCTTCCGTGTACGTGCCATTTGACTGTGCCTCAATTCTTTAATCGGTGTTCTCATTCAGGTTCGTACGCCCAGTGCGCGGCTTCGCCGCAACCGACGCCCTCGGGGTCGGGATCGGGATCGCATTCCGGGTCTCGACACGTGGCCTAGGCCGGGTCGATGCCGGTGTCGGTGTCTCCGTTACCGCCTCGGTCAGCTTCTCCAGTTGGTCGGCGATCCGTTGCAGGGTCGCGTCGATGCGTTGGAGTTCGATCTCGGCCATTTGGATCTTCCTTTCTCGATCTTGTGAACCACCTGAACCACCTGGTTCAGAAACTCACCTCTCGGGTGCGCGCGTGCGCGAACGTGCGCGCGATCCCGTGTATGTATTGGTTATTGAAAGTAGGTGGTTCAAGGTGGTTCAAGCAGGTCAGAGTGCGTATCAGGATGGTTCAGTAGCTGGTTCAAAACTGGTTCAGTGGGACTGGATTCAGGCCGATGCCCCCATACCGTCGCGGCGTGCCATGCGGTCGAGGTGGATCGCTGTCCAGGTCTTGAACCACCGAATGCAGCAGGGTCGTGAACCTGGCCGAGCTTCCCGGGCGGTGCTCGTTCACGTCGCACCACTCCTTCCAGCGGCTGAAGAGATCCGACTTGGCCACCCATCGCTGCGGGCCGGTGACGCACATCTCCCGTACGAACTCGCCGATGGGTGATGCGGCGTCACGAATGGATTCGGTGAGGGCGTCCCCGGAGCGGACGTGGGTGAACTGGTCGTTGCGGCTCAGTCGCTCCAGCCCGTCCAGTGCCCAGTTCAGGATTCCCGGCAGTTCATCTGCCAGCTCCTCCTCCAGCTTCGGGTCCTCCTCGCCCAGATAGGACCTGGTCGTTCGCAGGAGTACGTAACGGTCGGCGATTACCCCCGACGAGTCGTGCAGTGTCGGCGGCTCGTTGGAGCAGATGAGGAACCGCGTCGGCAGTTCGCCGATCCAGTCGGACTTGTTCTTGCGGCCGACGTTCTGCCGGTCGCCGCCGCTGATGGAGAGCAGGCGCTCCGTGATGGTGGAGCTGTCCCTGCCCGGTGTCCGTGCATCGCCCACGATCGCGAGCGGTTTACCGATCAGTGACCACAGCCCGAAGCTCTGGGTGAACTGCGCCATGGACGGGGCGGCGACGTTGTCCTCGCCGATGAGCTGAGTGAGGACGCGGGATATGACGCCCTTTCCGGACCTGGTCGGCCCCCAGATGACCGGGATCTTCTGCGGATGCTTGCGCCCGGACACGATGAATCCGAAGAACTCCTGAAGCATTTCGATGGCCTGAGGGTCATTGCCCCAGATGCTGTCCAGGAATGCGAGCCAGCGGGGGCACTCGGCCTGGGCGTCGTAGTCGAACGGCAGCGAGTAGACGTTGAAGAACCCGGGCGTGTGCAGCATCGTCTCCCGGGTCTTCAGTTCGAGGAGCCCGTTGGCCATGGAGACCCATGTGCCGGCGCGGTCAACCCAGCCGTCATGCCACAGCGGCGGTTCCCGCGTGCTGTCCAGCGGTACGCAGGCCGTAAGGGCTTCCGCGACCCCTGCCACGCTTCCACGGTTCGGTGCGAACGGCACTTCGACGGTGTTGCCCTGCTTGTCCTTCGCGGCGCAGGTCGCGTGTTCGAGGCGCAGGTACAGGAGGGCGCGGAACTCCTCGTCGGACGTCTCGACCCAGCAGGTCCGGTCCCACCGCATCCAGGTCTCCCGCCAGCGCACCACGTGCGGGAGCCCGTCGGTGATGATGTGCCGGGCGACCGCCATCGGCAGCTGGGGTGGCGGGACGACCCGCGCCTTCCGCTCCTCCTTGAGCCGACGGATCAGCGCCCAGAACTCCTCGCGCTGCTCTAGCGCGACCTCCTCTATGGCGGCGGCCTTCTGGTCGTCCGGCAGTCCGATGTACGCCGAGGCCCGGTCCTTCAGTTGCAGCGGCGTCAGCGCTGCGCCTGCTACCATCTGTTGCTGAACATCGTTTTCGTTAAGCGGACCGGCCTCACTCCTGGGGGCCGGTCCGCTTTCGTCTGCGGTCATGCGCCTCTGTTCCTGACTGCGGGGTCTGGGTCGGCGGGCAGGGGTCAGGGCCGGGGCCGGAGCAGGTGGCGCAGTCGCGTCATCTCCTCGGGCGTGGGCAGGGGCGCCGTGTCGACGGCCTCCTGGATGTGCTCGGCGAGGCGGGTGACCTTGAACTGGCGCGCGGCGTCCTCGGCGGCCTCGATGCGGCCGTAGCGCGTGGCGCAGGCGAGCTGGGCACGCTGACGGCGTGCTTCCGGTGAGATGGGCATGGCACGGTTCCTGCCGTGCTAGGCGGCCCTGATCCTCCTTCGATGGGAGGGGGCGGCCTTCCCGCGCCTCAGACTTCGCGCGGCGTGTACTTCACGTCCTCCCCCGCGCATTGCATTTGCTAACAGGGCAAGTGAAGCGTGTGGGCAGTGTCACGCCCGCCGTATCCGGATGCGGTCGGCCGCCGACGGTGTCCGGCCCGCGGTCGGCGTCGGCGTCACCGTCACGGCTCCCATCAGTGCCGGGCTCAGGACGATCGCGGCGATCTCGCGCCGGGCGGGGATGGGCGCCGCCGTCCACCAGGCGGTCACGCTGTCGGCGGCCAGCAGCGAGGCGACGGCGGGCCGCATGGTCATCCCGCGTTCCTTCTCCTCCAGCGCCGTGATCTTCGCCGTCAGGGCCGTGATGGAGCGCCCCAGCACCCGCGCGTGGCCGGTGCTCTCCGGGACCTCCGCCTCCATCTCTGCCAGCGCCGCGCGGCCCTCGGCGAGCTGCTCGCGGAGTTGCGCGGCGCGCTCGTCGTCGGCTGCCGGGGCGGCCAGCCGCTGGTAGATGTCGTCGCGGGTCAGATACGCGAGCAGTGCCGGGATGACGACGGCGTCCACCTCGGCCTTCGCAATGAAAACGTGGCTGCGGCGGCACTTGTAGCTCTCGCGCTTGGACTTCAGGTGGGCACGGGTCACCGTGAGCGGCCCGCGGCAGACGTCGCACTTGATCGTCAGGGTGAGCTCGTACTTCGCGGCGCCATTGCGCGTGGTCCGGCGGGAGGGGTCGGCCAGCAGGACGCGGACCGTATAGAACACCTCCTTGGACACCAGTCCGTCCCAGGTGCCGTCGGTCTCGGTGACCTCACCGGTGTCGGGGTCGGTGTGCGCCCGGATTCCCGCATAGGCAGCGCGAGTCGCCATGTTGCGGAGGTGGTGACGGGTGAACGGCCGGCCGGTCTTGGCGTTGACCCAGCCGCGCTCGGCGAAGGTGCGCTCGATGGCGGCCAGGCTGTGTCCCGCGGCGAGCAGGGCGAAAAGCGCCTTCGGCACCTCCGACTCAGCCTCGTTCTCGACCCAGGTGTCCAGGTCACCGGTCTGCGGGTCATACACCGGGCGGAACCCGTACGGGGCGAGGCCGTGCGGGCGCCCCTTGGCCGCGCTGGCCGCAGTGTCGCGCCGGATGCGGGCGGAGTTCTTGTCGCTCTCGTACGCGGAGTCAACGGCGTCGTCCATTAGGGAGCGACGGTCACGGTAGTTCCGCGGGTCGTACGTGCGGCCGTGCGAGGTGACGTGGATGAGGACGCGGCGCTTCTCGCAGATCTTCACCAGGGCGTCCCACTCGCCCACGTCGCGGCTTCCGCGGCTGCTCTCCCAGATGATGAGGACGGCCGCGCCGAAATGTCCGGCGCGGAGGTCGGCGAGCAGCCGGTCGTAGTCGTCTCGCTCCCGGGTCTTGTACCGGCTGGCCGATCGGTCGGCGTCCTCATACGGGTCGCCGAGGGCCCAGCCCTCACGCCCGGCCGCGGCGGCGTTGTCGGCCGCTTGCTGGGCGATGCTG
The DNA here is from genome assembly GCF_030816955.1 of Streptomyces africanus. Taxonomy (NCBI): domain Bacteria; kingdom Bacillati; phylum Actinomycetota; class Actinomycetes; order Kitasatosporales; family Streptomycetaceae; genus Streptomyces; species Streptomyces africanus. The sequence goes on from NZ_JAUSYP010000001.1 coordinate 1,204,148, forward strand.
CCGCTCCCGCCGCGGTCCTTGCTGAGGCGGCGGTACTCGCGTGCTGTCCTGGCCATTGAGGCCTCCTGACCCCCAGGGTACGGCGTCGGGCGACGGACTGCCGCCGAAGCGGCCCGAGCTGCTGCCGTACGAGGACCGGGTGTAGGCGGTTCCCGCGGCGAGGCGGTGACCGGCGGCCTCGCGGCAGGGCGCCGAAACGCCCTTGTAGGTTCCCACGAAGGCACCCGCGACGCTGGCCTGCATGAATCGCCAGTAGAATCCGTCCACGTGACTTCCGCTCCCGCCAAGCCCCGCATCCCGAACGTCCTCGCCGGACGCTACGCCTCCGCCGAGCTCGCCACGCTCTGGTCGCCCGAGCAGAAGGTGAAGCTGGAGCGGCAGCTCTGGCTCGCCGTGCTGCGGGCCCAGAAGGACCTCGGGATCGAGGTGCCGGACGCGGCGCTCGCCGACTACGAGCGTGTACTCGACACCGTCGACCTGGCCTCCATCGCCGAGCGCGAGAAGGTCACGCGGCACGACGTGAAGGCGCGGATCGAGGAGTTCAACGCCCTCGCCGGGCACGAGCACGTGCACAAGGGCATGACCTCCCGCGACCTCACCGAGAACGTCGAGCAGCTCCAGATCCGCCTCTCGCTGGAACTGATGCGAGACCGTACGGTGGCCGTCCTGGCCCGCCTGGGCAAGCTGGCCGGCGAATACGGCGAGCTGGTCATGGCCGGCCGCTCGCACAACGTGGCCGCGCAGGCCACCACCCTCGGCAAGCGCTTCGCGACCGCCACCGACGAACTGCTCGTCGCCTACGGGCGGACCGAGGAACTGCTGGGCCGCTACCCGCTGCGCGGCATCAAGGGCCCGGTCGGCACCGCGCAGGACATGCTGGACCTGCTGGGCGGGGACGCCGCGAAGCTCGCGGAGCTGGAGCAGCGGATCGCCACGCACCTGGGCTTCTCGCAGGCGTTCACCTCGGTCGGCCAGGTCTACCCGCGCTCGCTGGACTACGAGGTCGTCACGGCGCTGGTGCAGCTGGCGGCGGCGCCCTCGTCGCTGGCGAAGACGATCCGTCTGATGGCCGGGCACGAGCTGGTCACCGAGGGTTTCAAGCCGGGGCAGGTCGGCTCCTCGGCGATGCCGCACAAGATGAACACCCGCTCCTGCGAGCGCGTCAACGGCCTGATGGTGATCCTGCGCGGCTACGCCTCGATGACCGGCGAGCTGGCGGGCGACCAGTGGAACGAGGGCGACGTGTCCTGCTCGGTGGTGCGCCGGGTCGCGCTGCCGGACGCGTTCTTCGCGCTGGACGGTCTACTGGAGACGTTCCTGACCGTGCTCGACGAGTTCGGCGCGTTCCCGGCGGTCGTGGCGCGTGAGCTGGACCGCTACCTGCCGTTCCTCGCGACCACCAAGGTGCTGATGGGCGCCGTGCGCGCGGGCGTGGGCCGGGAGCTCGCGCACGAGGCGATCAAGGAGAACGCGGTCGCCTCCGCGCTCGCGATGCGCGAGGAGGGCGCCGGGCGCAACGAACTGCTCGACAAGCTGGCCGCCGACGCGCGCATTCCGCTCGACCGCGCCGCGCTGGACGCGCTGATGGCCGACAAGCTGTCCTTCACGGGTGCCGCGGGCGACCAGGTCGCCGCCGTGGTCGCCCGGGTCGAGGAGATCGTGAAGCAGCACCCCCAGGCCGCGGGCTACACGCCCGGCGCGATCCTCTGACGCGCCGGCCCCCATGCCCCGTTTCACGCCCGAGGAGCTGGAGGCCGCCCGCGACCGTGTCGTGCCGGACGTGGTCGCGGACGGTCTGCGGGTGCTGTTCTGCGGCATCAACCCCGGTCTGATGACGGCCGCGACGGGTCATCACTTCGCCCGTCCGGGCAACCGCTTCTGGCCGGTGCTGTACCGCTCGGGGTTCACGCCGCGGCTGCTGAAGCCCGCCGAGCAGCAGGAGTTGCTCTCGTACGGGCTCGGCATCACCAATGTCGTGGCGCGGCCGACCGCTCGGGCCGACGAGCTGAGCGCCGAGGAGTACCGGGAGGGCGGGCGGCTGCTGGCGCTGAAGGTGGGGCGGCTGCGGCCGCGCTGGCTGGCCGTGGTCGGAGTGACCGCGTACCGCGCCGCGTTCGACGACCGGAAGGCCGGGGTCGGGCCGCAGTCCCGGTTGATCGGGGACACGCGTGTGTGGGTGCTGCCCAATCCGAGCGGGCTGAACGCGCACTGGACGGCCGAGACGATGGCCGAGGAGTTCGCTCGGCTGCGGGAAGCCGCCGAGAGCTGATCCCTTACGGCGGGTCCGTCTCCGTGACCAGGGCCAGCAGCCGGACCCCGCGCGAGGTGTCGCGGTCGGTGACCGCCACCGCGACCCAGCGGCCGGTGCCCTCCACCTCCCACACGTACGCGACGCTCGCGCACGCGCTCAACTCGGCCCACGGCCGGGGTATCTCCTCCCGCTCGGTGCGCAGCAGGACGGTCTGCAGGTTGTAGGGGGGCGTGTCGCCCCAGCGTGAGGCGAGCAGTTCGTAGACGGCGTCCCGGTCCTTCTCGTACTGGTCGATCGTCACCGCCCGGAGCGCCGGGTCGTCGTCGGGCGCGGCCTCTAACACCGCGGTGTGCCGACCGGGTCCGGAGACGCCGACGTCCGACGGGCCGTGCTCCGCCGGAAAGGGGCGGTAGCACAGCTCGTCGATGAGGGCGATGTGCTGTGCGATGTTCATGGGTCCAGTAAACCCGGCCCCACTGACACTTGGCGGGGCGTCAACCCTGTTCCCGCCGTTCTGCGGTCAGGCGTCCCGGCGCCGCAGGCTCCACGCTCCCGCGAGCAGCGCGGCCGCCGCCCACAGCGCGGTCACCGCGAGCCCCGACCACGGCCCGAGGGTGCCGTCGTAGGTCTCCCTCAGGACCAGCTGTCCCGCCTTGTCGGGCAGGAAGTCGGCGACCGTGCCCGTCGCGTCGCCGATCACGAACGACACCACGAGGATGAACGGGATCAGCAGGGACAGCGTGGCCACGCCGCTGCGCAGCAGGGCGGCCAGCCCCGCGGCGAACAGGGCCATCAGCATGAGGTAGACACCGCAGCCCACGACACCGCGCACCTGTTCGCCGGTGCCGAGCCCGTCGGCCGTCGGGCCGAGCCCCGCCCGTGCCACGAGGAGGGCGGCGAGGGCGGTCACCAGTCCCACGAGCAGAGCCGGTACGGCGATGACGGCCGCCTTGGCCGCGAACCACCGGCCGCGCCGCGGCACCGCGGCCAGCGAGAGCCGGAGGGCGCCCGACTGGAACTCCGAGGACACGGCCATGGCCCCGAAGGAGACGGCCGCGATCTGCCCCGGCACCACGCCGGACAGGGCCGTGAACAGTGGGTCGAATCCGGGGTCCGACGTCTCGGAGACACCGGCGATCGCGGAGAACGCCGTGGTCGCGGCGAACAGGGCCAGGAGCGCTCCCGGCAGCGAGCGGAGCGTACGGATCTTCAGCCACTCGGAGCGGAGGACGGGGGTGAGTTCCATGGTCAGGCCTCCTGCGGCTGCTGTGCGGTGAACTCGGTCTCGGTCGAGGTGAGGTCGAAGTACGCCTGCTCCAAGGTGCCCTCCTCCGCCGCGAGTTCGAGGACGGGCACACCCGCTTCGGAGGCGATGTGGCCGATGTCGTCCACGCGTGCGTGGTGCACGGTCCAGTGACCGTCCACGTGTTCCACGGCGTCATGGCCGTGCCGGGCGAGGGCGCTGCGGAGGGCGGCGGGGTCGGATGTGCGGATGCGGACGCTGGGCTGCACGCGCGCGTGGATGAAGTCCCGCATCGGGGTGTCGGCGAGCAGCCGGCCCCGGCCCAGCACGACGAGGTGGTCCGCGAAGGACGCGGTCTCGTTCATCAGGTGACTGGAGACCAGGACCGTGCGGCCCTCCCCCGCGAGCCGGCGCAGCAACTGCCGGATCCACACGATGCCCTCGGGGTCGAGACCGTTGGACGGCTCGTCCAGCATGACCACCTCGGGGTCGCCCAGCAGCGCGGCGGCGATGCCGAGGCGCTGGCGCATGCCCAGGGAGTACGTCCGCACGCGGCGCCGGGCCACCGGGGCCAGGCCCGTCTCTTCCAGCACCTCGTCCACCCGGCGGTCCGGGATGCGGTTGCTCGTCGCCAGGACGCGGAGGTGGTCGCGGGCGGTGCGGGAGCCGTGCGCGGCCTGCGCGTCGAGCAGGGCGCCGACGTGGCGCAGGGGTTCGCGCAGGGTGGAGTAGGCGCGGCCATCGATCGTGGCGGAACCGGCGGTCGGCCGGTCGAGGCCGAGCACCAGCCGCATCGTGGTGGACTTCCCGGCGCCGTTGGGGCCGAGGAAGCCGGTGACGCGACCGGGCAGGACGCGGAAGGTGAGGCCGTCCACGGCTCGTTTGCCGCCGTACTCCTTGGTGAGGTCCTGGACTTCGATGCTGGTCATGACAGCAGCGTGGCTTTTCGCCGGTGGTGCAGTCCTCCCCCGGCGGTGGAGATCGTCTCCCCCGTAGGAGGGAGGCTCGTTGTCAGCGGCGGCTGGCACGATGGCGCCATGGTCCGCATGCTGCGCCCGTTGACGCGGGCGGTGACGTACACGCGGTGGCTGCATCTGTCCATGGCCATCGTGTGGCCGTCCCTGTGGCTGTTCATCGACGAGGCGTGGTGGACCGTGGGCACGGCGACCGTGCTGCTCGGGCTGGCGGGCCTTGTCCCCGCCATGCGGGTCGTGGAGGGGTTCCAGGCCCGGCTGCTGCTGACCGGCCCCAGGGACGGCGGCGAGACCCCGGAGATCATGGTTACCCCCGCAGCCACCTGGAGCGACCGCGGCCGGGTGGTGGTGTGGCTGGGGGCGCGGCTGTTCCTCGGCGTCCTGGTGTCGCATCTCTGCGTCCAGCTCCTCTTACTCGCGGTGGACCTGGTGTCGACGGCGGTCAGTGACGAGCGTGCCGGCGGCGCCTGGCTTGCCGTCGAAGGCCGGCACGCGTGGCACGCCCTGTTCGCGCCCCTGCCCCTGATCCTGGGGGCCGCGGTCGTCGTCGGTTCGGGGCACCTCATCACCCGCATCGCCCTGCGCCTGCTCGGCCCGTCGCCCGCGGAGCGTCTCGCGGCGCTGGAGGAGCGCACCGACCAGCTCCTGGAACGCACGCGTATCGCCCGCGAGTTGCACGACTCCATCGGGCACGCGCTCACGGTCGCCGTGGTGCAGGCGGGAGCCGCGCGGGCAGCCGGTGACCCGGAGTTCACGGACCGGGCGCTGGTCGCCATCGAGGAGACCGGCCGGGCCGCTCTGGAGGATCTGGAGCGGGTGCTCGGTGTCCTGCGCGAGTCGGAGAAACCCGTGAGCAGCCGGCCGACCCTCGCGGACGCCGACCGCCTGCTGGAGTCGGCGCGCACCTCGGGGGCGAAGATCGACGCCGAGGTGACCGGTCCCGTGGACACCGTGCCCGGGCCGGTGTCCCGGGAGGGCTACCGGATCCTCCAGGAGGCGCTGACCAACGTGCTGCGGCACGCCGGAGCCGTACCCGTGCGGGTCCGCGTGGACGTCACCGACGACACCCTCGTCCTCGCGATACGCAACCCGCTGTCGGAGCCGGTACCCGGCCCCGGGCGGGGCAGCGGCCTGCGCGGCATACGCGAGCGTGCCGCCCTGCTCGGCGGGCAGGCCCGGACCGGCCCCGACCAGGGTGACTGGCAGGTTCATGCCGAGCTGCCGTTGAGTTGATCTACGCTGGTCCGATGCCGGTCACCGTTCTCCTCGTCGACGACGAACCCCTTGTGCGCGCCGGGCTGCGGGCCGTGCTGGAGGCACAGCCCGACATCGAGGTGGTCGGGGAGGCCGCGGACGGGGCGGCGGTGATCCCGCTCGTGCGGCAGCTGCGGCCCGACGTGGTCGCCATGGACGTACGGATGCCGCTGCTGGACGGTATCGAGGCCACCCGGGCACTGCTGCGGACGGTCGACGCGCCGCCGCGGATCCTCGTGGTGACGACGTTCGAGAACGACGAGTACGTCTACGAGGCGCTGCGGGCGGGCGCCGATGGGTTCCTGCTGAAGCGGGCCCGGCCGGCCGAGATCGTGCACGCGGTGCGGCTGATCGCCGAGGGCGAGTCGCTGCTGTTCCCGGCCTCGGTACGGCAGCTGGCCGCCGAGTACGGCGAGGGCGGCGGGAACCGGGCCGCGCGGGCGGCGATGGAGCGGGCCCAGCTGACCGAGCGGGAGGGCGAGGTGCTGCGGCTGATGGCGCGGGGCCTGTCGAACGCGGAGATCGCCGCCCGGCTGGTGGTGGGCACCGAGACGGTGAAGTCGCACGTGAGCGCCGTACTGGCGAAGCTGGGGGCGCGGGACCGCACGCAGGCGGTGATCGCGGCGTACGAGTCCGGGTTCGTGGCGCCGGGCTGATCGGCGGGGGCCGGTGTCTGCCCCTCGCCGGGGTCCGCCGCGCCGAGTACGATCCGGCCAACACGCGCACGAGCTGGGAGGACGGACGGTGGGGCGGCTGACCGGCGGGGATCCCTCGCTGCTGCGCAGGATCAACTCCGCGGTGGTGCTGCACGCGCTGCGTGCCACGGACTGCGCGACGCTGACCGAGATCACCCGGGTGACGGGGCTGTCGCGGCCGACCGTCGAAGGTGTCGTGGAAGGGCTCATCGAGGCCGGTCTCGTCGTCGAGAAGGCGGCCGAGGAGGGTGCCGCCCGGCGGCAGGGACGGCCCGCGCGGCGGTTCCGGTTCCGGGCGGAGGCGGGGCATCTGCTGGGGCTGGAGATCGGCGCGCACCGGGTGGCCGCGCTGCTGGCCGACCTGGACGGCCGGGTGATCGGCTCCCAGGCCAAGGACGTGCCCGAGACGGCGGGCGCCGACGAGCGGCTGGAGCGGCTGCGGGGGACCGTCGCCGAGCTGCTGCGCCGGGCCGGTGTGGCACGCGGCTCGCTGCGGGCCGTGGGCGTGGCGACGCCCGGGATCGTCGAGGCGGACGGCACGGTACGGCTGGGCACCGCGCTGCCCGGGTGGACGGGGCTGCGGCTGGGCGAGCGGCTGAGCCGGTCGTTCAAGTGCCCGGTCCTGGTCGAGAACGACGCCAACGCGGCGGCCGTCGCCGAGCACTGGAAGGGCGCGGCCACCGAGTCGGACGACGTGGTGTTCGTGCTGGCGGGGCTCAGCCCGGGCGCCGGTTCACTGATCGGGGGACGGCTGCACCGGGGCTACGGCGGGGCGGCCGGCGAGATCGGCGCGCTGCATCTCCTCGGCCGGGAGGTGACGCCCGAGACGCTCCTGTCCACCACGGACCAACCCCTCCATCCCCTCGACGAACAGGCCGTCGCCGAGGTCTTCGCACAGGCCCGCCAGGGCGACCAGCGAGCCCGCGCGGCCGTCGACCGCTTCCTCCAGCGCCTGGTCCACGACGTGGCGGCGCTGGTCCTCGCCCTCGACCCGGAACTGGTCGTCATCGGCGGCTGGGCTGCGGGCCTGGACGGCGTCCTGGCCCCCCTCCGCCACGAACTGGCCCGCTACTGCCTGCGTCCCCCCGAGGTGGCCCTCTCCCGCCTCGGCGACGCGGCAGTCGCCACGGGCGCCCTGCGTCTCGCCCTGGATCACGTCGAGGAGCAGTTGTTCAGCGTGGAGGGCACGACCACACCACGCCGCTGAGGTCAACGCCCCAAGGGCCGCGGGGCTGTGCCGATATGCGGCTCCGCCGCGTGGGCACGACCAGCCACGACGAACCGGCAGTCCCCTGCGCACCGCACCCCTACGGCGCCAGGCTCAAGACGCCTGCCGCTGCGGCCCGGCGTGGATCTCCACACCCCCCGCATCCCCGAAGGTCAACCGACACGTGTCAGCGCGATACGTCGCGACGGACAACGCCGCCACACGCCCCGCCGCCACGAACCGCGTCGTCACCACCAGCACGGGCGCCCCGGGCAACCGGTCCAGTTCCTTCGCGTCGTCGGCCCCGGCGGAGCCGAGCTCCACCGCGTTCTCCTGCCGGTCCAGCTCCAGCCGCTGCAACTCGCGCAGCACCGCACGCGCACGTGCCGCTCCGGACGGCGCGTCGATGCCGGGGAGCTCGGGCGCCGAGGACTGCGGGACGTACAACAGCTCGGCGGCCACCGGCCGGCCCTGCGAGACCCGGGAGCGCCGCACGATGTGCACGGACTCCTCCAGGCCGGTCTCCAGCACCTCGGCGACCGCCGCGGGCGGTACCGCCGCCGTGCAGTCCACGGGCTGCCAGGCGTCCTCGGGGCCGCCCGGCCAGGTGTGCGGGCCGGTGCCGAGGGAGACACCCATGCGGGGCGGCGCGACGGTCGTACCGACACCGCGGCGGCGCTGCAGCCTGCCCTCCAGTTCGAGCTGCTCCAGGGCCTGTCGGAGCGTGGCGCGGCGCGACGCCGAAGCGGGCCGCGAGGTCGCGCTCGTTGGGCAGGATCTCCCCCACGGAGAACTCCGAGTCGAGCGCTTCACTGAGCACGGTCTTGAGATGCCAGTACTTCGGTTCCGGCACCGATTCCAGCTGCGTGGTCCCCACCCTGTCCTCCGCAATCGCCGTGGTCGGCAGCGTTTTCGCGCCCTTGTTTTTTAAAGGTTGTTTCACTTCTCTGCGACCATAGGGCGGCCCTGATCCTTGGTCAAGACCAATGGCCGGGAACGTTCACGGGACGTTCATGCGAGGCCGCAGCGGGGGCCGACAGCGGTGTCTAGAGGGCGGCCAGCGAGCGCAGCTTGTCGGGGTTGCGGACGATGTAGACCGCTTGGACGCGGCCGTCGGCGACGTCGAGCTGGAAGACGGAGTCGGGCTTGCCGCCGGACAGGACCAGCACGGCCGGGCCGCCGTTGAGCTCCAGGAAGCGCAGGGAGAAGTCGGGGACGCCCTTCTGCGCGGCGCCGACGAGGAAGCGGCCCACCTTGTCCGCCGTCCGGAGAACCCGCAGCGGCGCCCGCGACTTGCCGCCGCTGTCGCCGACGAGCCGGACGTCCGGGGCGAGCAGCTCCATCAGCCCTTCGAGGTCGCCGTCCGCCGCGGCGGCGAGGAACCGTTCGGTGAGGTCGCGCCGCTGGACCGGGTCGACCTCGTAGCGCGGCCGCCGCTCCTCGACGTGTTTGCGCGCCCGCCCGGCCAGCTGGCGCACCGCCGCTTCGCCGCGGTCGAGCATGGCGGCGATGTCGGCGTACGGGAAGCCGAAGGCCTCGCGCAGCACGAACACCGCCCGCTCCAGCGGCGACAGCGACTCCAGCACGACGAGGACGGCGAGCGAGACGGAGTCCGCGAGCACGGCCCGCTCGGCGGTGTCCGGCACGGTGTCGCCGAAGTCGGTGACGTACGGCTCGGGCAGCCACGGGCCGACGTAGGTCTCCCCGCGGGCCTTGATCTGGCGCAGCCGGTCGATGGCGAGGCGGGTGGTGATCCGTACGAGATAGCCGCGCGGCTCGCGCACGTCGCCGCGGTCGCCGGCCGACCAGCGCAGCCAGGCCTCCTGGACCACGTCCTCCGCGTCGGCGACGCGGCCCAGCATGCGATAGGCGACGCCCAGCAGGACGGGGCGGTGTGCTTCGAAGACGTCGGTCGCGGTCTCGGTGGTCACGGGCTCCATCCCAACCCACCGACCCGGCCCTGTCCAGGCGAATTCGCCCGGTCCCGGCCGACCGTGGCCGCGAAAGTGGCGACACCTCGGGGCTACCCGCCGGTAGCAATTGCTGACAAGCTGTCTACGGCGTCCGTCAGCGAGTACAGCCGAGGAGCACCGCATGTCCGCCACCGTCTCCTTCAACGTCGCCTCCGCCCACGGCGAGCAGAGCGTGACCCTGTCCTACACGCGCCGGGGCAGCGGCGAACCGTTGCTCCTGCTGCACGGCATCGGCCACCACCGGCAGGTGTGGGACCCGATACTCCCCGCGCTGGCCGCCGAGCGGGACGTGATCGCCGTGGACCTGCCCGGGTGCGGCGAGTCACCGGCGCTCCCGGACGGCATGGCGCACGACCTGCCGACCATGAACACCGTCCTCGCCGCGCTGTTCGGGGCGCTGGAGATCGAACGGCCGCACGTGGCGGGCAACTCGCTGGGCGGCCTGCTGGCCCTGGAGCTGGCCCGGGCGCAGCTCGTCCGCTCCGTCACCGCCCTGTCCCCCGCGGGCTTCTGGAACGATGTCGAGCGCCGTTACGCCTTCACGGTGCTGATGACGATGCGGCAGATTGCCCAGCGGATGCCGCTGCCGGTCGTCGAACGGCTGGCCCGCCCGGCGATCGGCCGCACCCTGCTGACGAGCACCATCTATGCCCGCCCGGGCCGTCGTTCGCCCGAGGCCGTGGTCGCCGAGACGCTCGCGCTGGCCCGGGCGCAGGGGTTCTCCGAGACCCTCCGCTCCGGCCGGACCGTGCAGTTCACCGACGACATCGTCGGCACGCCGGTCACTGTGGCGTGGGGCAGCCGGGACCGGCTGCTGATCCCCCGTCAGGGCGTGCGCGCCAAGAGCGTCATCCCCCGCGCCCGGCTGGTACGGCTGCCCGGCTGCGGCCATGTCCCGATGAACGACGACCCGGCCCTGGTCGCCCGGGTCGTCCTCGACGGCAGCCGCTGAACAGCGGGGCACCCCGCCCGGCGGAAAGCCCGGCCGCGGATCCGGCAGACTGACCGCATGGACCGTGACGAGCCCGTGTCGCCCGCCTGGGAGCTGCTGCTCCCGGCCGCTTCCGCGCCGGCACGCACGCGTGGCCGTTCCCTGCAGGCGGCGCTGCGCGAGGCGGTCCGCTCGGGCCGGCTCGCGCCGGGCACCCGGCTGCCGTCGAGCCGGGATCTCGCGGCGGACCTGGGGGTGTCGCGCGGGCTGGTCACGGAGGCGTACGAGCAGCTGACGGCGGAGGGCTATCTGCGCAGCGGCCGGGGCGCCGGGACGTGGGTGGGCTCGGCCGTACGGGCCGCCCGGACGCGGGCGCACGACCTCGCTCCGCGCTCCCCCGGTGCCCGGGCGGACTTCGTGCCCGGGACGCCGGACCTGTCGCTGTTCCCGCGCTCGGCGTGGGCCGCCGCCCAGCGCGCTGTGCTGGCGGAACTGCCGCACCAGGAGCTGGGGTATCCCGATCCGCGCGGGCTGCCCCGGCTGCGTACCGCGCTGGCCGGACTGCTCGCCCGGCGGCGGGGTGTGGTGGCCGACCCGGAGCGGATCGTGGTGGTCTCCGGGGTGGCCCAGGCGACGACGCTGCTGGGTTTCGCGCTGCACGCGCGCGGGGTGCGCACGGTGGGTGTGGAGGACCCGGGCAGTCCCCAGCACGACGCGCTGTACGCCTCGGCGGGGGTGACCGCCGTGCCGCTGCCCGTGGACGGCGAGGGAATCGCCCTGGAGCCGCTGCGGGCGTCGGGCGTACGGGCCGTGGTGACGACGCCGGCCCACCAGTTCCCCACCGGCATCGCCTACTCGGCCCGCCGTCGCGCCGAACTGCTGGACTGGGCGCGGTCCGTGGACGGCATCGTCCTGGAGGACGACTACGACGGCGACTTCCGCTACGACCGCGCTCCCGTCGGCGCGCTCCAGGGCCTCGACCCGGACCGCGTCGCCTACACGGGCTCGGTCAGCAAGTCCCTCGCGCCGGGGCTGCGGCTGGGCTGGCTGATGGTGCCCGAGTCCTGGGCGGAGGAGATCGTCGAACGCAAGCGCACCATGGACCTCGGCCATCCGGCCCTGGACCAGGCGCTCTTCGCCCGGTTCCTGGAACGCGGCGACTACGACCGCCAGTTGCGCCGCTGCCAGCGTGCCTACCGCGAGCGCCGTGACGCCCTGACCGCCGCCCTCGACGAGCACTTCCCCGGCTCCCGGGTCTCGGGCATCGCCGCGGGCCTGCACGTGATCGCCACGCTGCCGGAGCGCTACGGCCCCGAGGGCCGCTTCCTGACCCGCGTCACGGCGGCCGGGGTGGCGGTACGCCCCCTGTCGGCCTACGCACACCCGAGTGCGGCGCGGGAAGGCACCGACGAGCCGAAGCGGATACGGCTCGTCCTGGGCTACGCGCACGTCCCGCCCGCCCGGATCCACGAGGGCATACGCCTGATGGCGGAGGCGGCCACGGCGTGATTCCCCGGCGCAGCTCACGGGTTCCCGCCGGTTCCCCTCCTCCCGCGGTCAGTTGTTCACTTGGGGTTCGTGTGTGCGCCGCGGCGTGGCAGTAGGTGTGGCTGTGCACACTGGCCGGATCCCGTCCCTGGAGGCGCATCCATGTCACACCGTCCGTTCCCCGCGCGCCGCAGCGTCCTGCGGGGCTCCCTCGCCGCGTCGGCGGCCCTCACCCTGCCCACCGCCCTCGGCGCCGCGCCGGCCTTCGCGCGGTCGGGGCGTCCCACAGCGGGGTGGGGTGTGCAGGCGGGAGACGTGACCCGCGACTCCGGGCTGGTGTGGGTGCGGTCCGACCGGCCCGCCCGGATGATCGTCGAGACGTCGGCGACCGAGTCGTTCCGCAACCCGCGCAGATGGCACGGCCCGCTGCTGGGCCCGGGTACCGACTTCACCGGCACGACCCGGCTGCACGGCCTGCCGTCCGGCGAGCAGATCCACTACCGGGTGCTGCTCGCCGACCCGGACGACCCGCGCCGCACCGGCGAGCCGGTCACCGGCACCTTCCGCACGGCGTCCGACAAGCGCCGTGACGGCGTACGGTTCGTCTGGTCCGGCGACCTGGCCGGTCAGGGCTGGGGCATCAACCCGGAGCTCGGCGGCTACCGGATCTACGAGGCGATGGCCGCCCTGGACCCGGACTTCTTCCTGTGCAGCGGTGACAACATCTACGCCGACGGCCCGCTCACCGAGACCGTGGCCCTGCCCGACGGGCGCACCTGGCGGAACATCACCACCGAGGAGAAGGCGAAGGTCGCCGAGACCCTGGCGGAGTTCCGCGGCAACTTCCGGTACAACCTGCTGGACGAGAATCTTCGTGCCTTCAACGCCCGGGTCCCGTCCATCGTCCAGTGGGACGACCACGAGGTCACCAACAACTGGTACCCGGGCGAGATCCTCGGCGACACCCGGTACACCGAGAAGAACGTCGACGTGCTCGCCGCCCGCGCCCGGCGCGCCTTCTCGGAGTACTTCCCGATCTCCACCCTGCGCCGCCCCGACGGCCGCGTCTACCGCGTGCAGCACCACGGCCCGCTGCTGGACGTCTTCGTGCTGGACATGCGTACCTACCGCAACGCCAACTCGCCGGACGACCAGCCCACCGACCCGCAGGGCATCCTCGGCCGCGAGCAACTGGAGTGGCTCAAGCGCGAGCTGTCCCGCTCCCACGCGGTGTGGAAGGTGATCGCCTCCGACATGCCGATCGGCCTGGTCGTCCCGGACACCGGCGACGGCAAGCCGAACATCGAGGCCGTCGCCCAGGGCGACCCCGGTGCCCCGCTGGGCCGTGAGCTCCAGATCGCGGAGCTGCTGCGTTTCGTCAAGCACCGCCGGATCACCGGAACGGTGTGGCTCACGGCCGACGTGCACTACACCTCGGCGCAGCACTACCAGCCGTCGCGGGCCGCGTTCACCGACTTCGAGCCGTTCTGGGAGTTCGTTTCGGGGCCGCTCAACGCCGGTGCGTTCCCCGCGAACACGCTCGACGGCACCTTCGGTCCCGACCGGGTGTTCCTGAAGGCGCCGACGACCGCCAACGTCTCCCCCGCCGGCGGCTACCAGTTCTTCGGCGAGGTCGACATCGACGGCGGCAGCGGCGAGCTGACGGTACGTCTTCGCGAGCAGGACGGCACCGTGCTGTTCACGAAGGTGCTCCAGCCGGGTCTGGTGGGCCAGTGAGTTTGAAGGCTTGATAAAGCGGGCAAGCCAGCCCTTTTACCCGCCAGTCACAATACGTTCGTGATCACGCAACACCGTTCGGTCACAGTGGGTGCATGACGCGAAAAGTGACTGAAGTGACCAACCTGCAGAACGACTGCCGCCCCGCCACCCCGTGGCAGCGGGTCACGGCGGCGCTCCACACCTGGCGAACACGACGCCACGAACACGCGCCGCCGTCGGACGATACGGAGTCCCCGGCACCGGAGCCGGTGCCGGGGGCGAACACGCTGTGGCGGATGCGGACCACGGTGAAGGACGAGCCGGGATCGCTGGCGGCCCTGTGCACGGCCCTCGCCGGGCACCGGGTCGACATCCTCAGCCTCCAGACGCATCCGCTGGCCGAGGGCACGGTGGACGAGTTCCTGCTGCGTGCCCCGGGCGAACTGGCCGCCTCCGGGATCGCCACGGCGGTCCGCACGGCCGGCGGCACCGACACCTGGATCGAGCGGGCCGACGCCCACGACCTGGTGGACGCGCCGACCCGGATCCTCGGACTCGCCGCCCGGACCGCCCTGGACGCCGCGGAACTGCCTCTGGCGCTGCGCCAGTTGCTGGGCCGGTGCACGATCCGTTCCCAGCCCGCACCGGCCGGCGGCGCCCGGGCGGCCGACGGTGTCCCGGTGGAGGGAGCCCTCGACGACACGGTGATGCGCCTGCGCGCCCCGGAGGGCGGCGTGATCACCGTGGAGCGGCCGTATCTGCCCTTCACACCGACCGAGTTCGCCCGGGCCAGGGCCCTGGTGGAACTGGACGCCCGGCTCGGGCCGCGCGTCCCGCACGGCCGGGACGTGCTCACGCTGGCCGAGGGCAGTGACATCACCGTGCGCCGGGCCGACACGCGTGATCTGGAGGCGGCCAGGGCGATGCACGAGCGGTGCTCGGACCGCACGCTCAGGCTGCGCTACCACGGGCCGGTCGGTGACGCCGACCGCTATCTCAACCACCTGCTCAGTCCGCGTTTCGGCCGGACCCTCGCCGTGCAGACGGCCTCCGGGCGGCTCGTCGGTCTCGGGCATCTGCTGTGGGACGGGGACGAGACGGAGATCGCGTTGATCGTCGAGGACGCGTGGCAGCGGCGCGGGGTCGGCGGGGAGTTGCTGGGGCGGCTGGTCGCGATGGCGGCGGAGGGGGGCTGCAGGAGCGTGTACGCCGTGACGCAGGCGTCCAACACGGGGATGGTCGCGGCGATGCGGGGGCTGGGCCTCCCCCTCGACTATCAGGTCGAGGAGGGGACCCTGGTGATCACTGCGCGGCTGGGTGAATCTGTTTCGACGGGTGCGGGTGAGGTGGGGAGCACCTCAGCGCCGTAGGGGCAGTTTCGAGGCGCTTCAGCGCCTGGTCGAGATCCGACCAGAGGTCGTCCACGTCCTCCAAGCCCACCGACATGCGCAGGAGGCGGTCGCTCACCCCGGCCCCCCTGCGGTCGTCCGCGTCCACGATGCGGTGGCTGATGGACGCCGGGTGCTGGATGAGGGTGTCCACGCTGCCGAGGCTCACCGCCGGGGTGATGAGGCGGACGCCGGCGATGACCTCGTGGGGGTCGCCGTGTATCTCGAAGGAGACCATCGCGCCGCCGATGCGCGGGTAGTGCACACGCGTTACGCGCGGGTCGGCGGCGAGGCGGTGGGCGAGTTCGGCGGCGTTGGCGGAGGCGGCCCGTACCCGGACGGGGAGGGTGGACAGGCCGCGCAGCAGCAGATAGCCGGCCAGCGGATGCAGGACGCCGCCCGTGGCGAAGCGGACCTGCCGCAGCCGGCCCGCGAACTCCTCGTCGCAGGCGACCACGCCCGCCAGCACGTCCCCGTGGCCGCCGAGGTACTTGGTGGCGCTGTGCAGCACCAGCCGTGCGCCCTGTTCGGCGGGGCGCTGGAGCACCGGCGTGGCGAACGTGTTGTCCACGAGCAGCGGCACCGAGCCGCAGGCGTGTGCGACGGCCCGGAGGTCCACCTCGGCGAGCGTGGGGTTGGCCGGTGACTCCACGATCACCAGGCCGGTGTCCGGACGCAGGGCCTCCGCGATCCCCGCCGGGTCGGTCCAGGTCACCTCAGAGCCCAGCAGTCCGGCGGTCAGCAGATGGTCGCTGCACCCGTAGAGGGGTCGTACGGCCACCACGTGCCGCAGCCCCATGGAGGCGCGGACGAGCAGGACGGCGCTCAGGGCGGCCATGCCACTGGCGAACGCGACGGCCGCCTCGCTGCCCTCCAGGCGGGCCAGCGCGGTCTCGAAGCGGGCGACGGTCGGGTTGCCGAGGCGCCCGTAGACGGGCGGGCCGTCCGGGTCCGCGCCGGTGGCGGCGAACGCGTCGATCCGGGCCGCCTCGCCGCGGCTGTCGTACGACGGGTAGGTGGTGGACAGGTCGATCGGCGGGGCGTGCAGGCCCTGCCGGGCGAGGTCGTCCCGCCCGGCGTGGACGGCCTCGGTGGCGAGTGCTCTCGGTGCGGTGCGTACGGCGTCGTGGGCGCCCATGCTCGCTGTGTCCATGACGGAAGGGTGAACACCGACCGGCCCTCAGGGCGGGACCCCCGTGCTACGTTCGGCCGATGGGCGAATCTGTCGTACTGGACCCGGTGGATCTCCACCTGCTGCGGCTGTTGCAGAACGACGCCCGGACGACGTACCGGGACCTCGCCGCACAGGTCGGGGTGGCGCCGTCGACCTGTCTGGACCGGGTGACCCGGCTGCGCCGCTCGGGCGTGATCCTCGGGCACCGGCTGGAGCTGGACCCGGCCAAGCTGGGGCGAGGCCTGGAGGCGCTGCTGTCGGTGCAGGTCAGGCCGCACCGGCGCGAGCTGGTGGGGCCGTTCGTGGAGCGGATCCGCGCCCTGCCGGAGTCGCGGACGGTCTTCCACCTGACCGGGCCGGACGACTACCTCGTCCATGTCGCGGTCGCCGACATGACCGACCTTCAGCGGCTCGTGCTGGACGAGTTCACCTCGCGGCGGGAGGTGGCGCGGGTGGAGACCCGGCTGATCTTCCAGCAGTGGGAGTGCGGGCCGCTGCTGCCGCCTTCGCCCTCGGCTCAATCCGGATGACGTGCGCTGCCGCGCGTACGAGGATGGGCGGCATGTCTGAGACCAAGAGCCCGCTGCCCCGTGAGGTCGCCGACGCGTATGTCGACGAGCTCATCGCCCTCGACCCGATCACCGGTACGTTCCTCGGCGTCAAGGAGAGTTCGGGCAAGCTGCCCGACACCTCTCCCGCGGGCCAGGAGGCGTTCGCCGAGCTGGCGCGCCGGACGCTGGCCCGGCTGGACGAGGCGGAGCGGCGGCCCGGCGCGGACAGTGACATCGAGCGCCGCTGCGGGCGGCTGCTGCGCGAGCGGCTCATCGCGGACCTCGGCGTGCACGAAGCCGAGGAGAGCCTGCGGTCCGTCAGCAATCTGAGCTCCATCGCCCATGCGGTGCGGCAGGTGTTCACCGTGACGCCGGCGCAGTCGGAGGAGGACTGGGCGGCGATCGCCGAGCGGCTGCGCGCGGTCCCGGCCGCGCTGGAGGGGTACCGGGAGTCCCTCGCGCTCGGCCTGGAGCGGAAGCTGTACGGCGGGCCTCGTGCCACGGCCACGTTCGTGGAGCAGCTCGGCGAGTGGGCGGACGCCGGCGGCGAGGGCCGCGGCTGGTTCGAGACCTTCGCGGCCGCCGGCCCCGAGGCGCTGCGGTCCGAGCTGGACACGGCGGCCCGCTCGGCCACCGAGGCGGTCGTAGGCCTGCGCGACTGGATGCGGGACGTGTACGCGCCGGCGGTCGAGGGCGCACCGGACGTGGTGGGCCGGGAGCGGTACGCGCGCTGGGTGCGCTACTACAACGGCACGGACCTCGACCTGGACGAGGCGTACGCGTACGGCTGGTCCGAGTACCACCGCCTCCTCGGCGAGATGAGGGCGGAGGCCGAGAAGATCCTGCCGGGTGCCGCCACGCCGTGGGTGGCGCTGGCGCACCTGGACGAGCACGGCACGCACATCGAGGGCGTCGACGAGGTGCGCGACTGGTTGCAGTCCCTGATGGACGAGGCGATCGACGCGCTCGACGGCACCCACTTCGACCTGGCCGAGCGGGTGCGCCGGGTGGAGTCGCGCATCGCCCCTCCGGGCAGCGCCGCAGCGCCGTACTACACGCCGCCGTCGGACGACTTCACGCGCCCGGGCTGCACCTGGCTGCCGACCATGGGCGAGACGAGCTTCCCCGTCTACGACCTGGTGTCGACCTGGTACCACGAGGGCGTGCCCGGCCACCATCTCCAGCTGGCCCAGTGGAAGCACGTGGCGCAGAACCTCTCCCGCTACCAGGCGAGTGTCGGCATGGTGAGCGCCAACGCCGAGGGCTGGGCCCTGTACGCCGAGCGGCTGATGGACGAGCTGGGCTTCCTGACGGACGCGGAGCGCCGGCTCGGTTACCTGGACGCGCAGATGATGCGTGCCGTACGCGTCATCATCGACATCGGCATGCACCTGGAGCTGACGATCCCTGACGACTCCCCCTTCCACCCGGGCGAACGCTGGACACCCGAGCTGGCGCAGGAGTTCTTCGGCTCGCACAGCAGCCGGCCCGCGGATTTCGTGGAGAGCGAGCTGACCCGCTATCTGTCCATGCCGGGCCAGGCCATCGGCTACAAGCTCGGCGAGCGGGCCTGGCTGCTGGGCCGCGAGAAGGCCCGCGCCCGGCGCGGCGACGCCTTCGACCTGAAGGCCTGGCACATGGCGGCGCTGTCGCAGGGCTCGCTGGGTCTGGACGACCTCGTCGACGAACTGTCCCGGCTCTAGAGGCAGTCAGCGGCGGAAGCCCCCCTCGGAGTCGATGACCTGCCCGGTGACCCACTCCGCCTCGTCCGTGGCCAGCCATGCGATGAGGCGGGCCGGGTCGTCGGGCATACCCCACCGCCCGGCCGGGAACAGCTCCGCGATGGCCTCGTAGTCCGCACCGGTCATGTAGTCCGTGTCCACGGGCCCGGGGTTGACGGTGTTCACGGTGACCGCGTGCTCGGCGAGCGCCGTCGCGAGGGACCGGGTGACGGAGGCGAGGGCGCCCTTCTGCAGGGCGTAGGCGAGCTCCCCGGGCATGCCGCCCGCGATGTCCTGGCCGGAGGTCATCATCATGACGCGTCCGGCCGGGCTGCGCGGCGGCAGTGCGGACCGCAGCCGCGTGTAGGCCTGGATCAGCAGGATCACGGAGCGGGTGTCGACCGCCCAGTGCCGGTCGAGCATCGCCGTGTCGATCTCGTCCAGGGAGCCGTCGAACCCGCTCTGCGCGTGGTTGGCGACGAGGATGTCGAGCCGCCCGCCGAGCGCCTCGGCGGCCCTGCCGACGAGTTCACCGGCCACGGCGGGATCGCCCAGATCCCCGGGCCCGGCGACGACCCGGGCTTCGGGATCCCCGAGCGCCTCCCGCACGGACGTGACGACGTCCTCGGGACGATCGGCGCCCCAGGGCTGGCCGGCATCGTGCGGCACATGATGATGCAGATAGACACTGGCGCCGTAGGCGGCAAGCCGCCGGGCCACTGCATGCCCGATGCCCCCACGCCGACTGGCCCCGGTCACCAGGGCGGCACGCCCCCGCAGGGGCAGGGGATCACGGCGCAGTTCTTCGGGACCGGGCTGAGGAAGTCGAGGCATACGATCATCGTGGCCGGACCTGATAACCGACGCACGCGAATATCACCCCCTGGGGGCGCGGGGAACTGCGCGACAAGCCACAGACAACCCGCACACGCCAGACAACCGCACCCAACGGCTACCTAGGAGCAAGCAACCGCAACTGGACCAAGCCCAACCACGTTTCAGCCCCCGGCTGCACCCGAGCCGCCCGAACCGCGTAACGCCCCGGCTGCAACCTCACCCGAACCCGCTCGATCCCCGAAGGGCCCGGCTCAGCCCCAGGCCACGCCGCGTCGAAAAGAAACACAGCCCCGGGCACCTCCCAGAGAACCTCCGGCTCCCACTCCGCCGTATCGACAGCCACCGGCACACTCGCCAGCAACTCGTCCTCGGAATTCCCCGCGCACCACCGGACGAACATCCCGTGGTCGGGCAGATACGCCGTCGAGGCGGGCTCGTCCCCCAGCACCAGCGCCGTGCAGTCGCCGACCGGCAGGAGCCCCACGTGCCCGTCCACCTCGCAGGCCCGGTCGTAGTCCGACGCCGTCTCCTCGCCGTCGGCACCCGCCCAGAACGGCAGAACCGTCTCCGGCACCGCTATCAGCGGCCCGCCGCCCGATTCCACCCATTCCACGACGCCCGGCTCCGCGTATCGCACCATGGCGCAAGAACCTACAGGGTCAACTTCCTTCAGAGCTTGGGGGGTCAGCAGCCGCAGTCGCCGCCGTCCACCGGAGCCGTCAGGGGATCCGGGGCACGGCGTTCGCGACCCTGCCAGGTCTCGAACTCGAAGCCCTCGCGCACCCAGTACTCGAAGCCGCCCAGCATCTCCTTGACCCGGTAGCCGAGTTCCGCGAGTGCCAAGGCGGCACGGGCGGCGCCGTTGCAGCCGGGGCCCCAGCAGTAGGTCACAACCGGCACCGACCTGTCGAGGAGCTGTCCGGCCTGCTCGCCGACGAGCGCGGTCGGCAGATGGACGGCGCCGGGTATGTGGCCCTGGTCCCAGGCCTCGGTGGAGCGGGAGTCGACCAACACGAAGCCGGTCTCGCCGTCGGCGGCGAGCGCGGCGGCGACGTCGGACACGTCGGTGTGGAAGGCGAGACCGGCGCGGAAGTGGACGGCGGCCTCGGCCGGGGCGGCGGGGGCCACGCGCAGCACGGGATTCACGGTGATGGTCGTCATGCCGAGAAAGCTACGGCCACTGCTCCACGCCCTGAAGTGACGATCCCCGGCATCCCGCTTGATCCGCCGGGGATTTCGCTGCTATTCCTCGGGGATGACCGTGTATTCCCCGGACGCCACCGACTGGCGCATCCTCGACGTCCTCCAGCGGGAGGGCCGGGCCAGTTTCACCGAGCTGGCCCGTGCCGTCTCCATGTCCGCGAGCGCGGTCACCGAACGGGTGCGGCGGATGGAGGAGGCCGGGGTCATCCAGGGCTACGCGGCGGTGGTCGATCCGGAGAAGCTGGGACTGCCGATCCTGGCGTTCGTACGTCTCCGGTACCCCACCGGGAACTACAAGCCCTTCCATGACCTCGTCGCCGCCACGCCCGAGATCCTGGAGGCACACCACGTCACCGGGGACGACTGTTTCGTCATCAAGGTCACGGCCCGCTCGATGCGCCACCTGGAGGAGGTGTCCGGGCGGATCGGTGCGCTGGGCTCGGTGACGACGAGCGTCGTGTACTCCTCGCCGCTCCCCCGGCGTCCGCTCGGCCGCTGATCTCAGCCCACGCCGCGCTGCCGCAGCACCGACCCGGACCTGCCCTTGACGACCTCCAGTTGGGCGTGGATCCGCCGCCGCAGGTCGGGCACGTGGCTGACGATGCCGACGCTGCGGTCGCGTTCGCGCAGGGAGTCGAGGACGTCGAGGACCTCGTCGAGGGTCTGGTCGTCGAGGCTGCCGAAGCCCTCGTCGATGAAGAGGGTGTCGAGGCGCACCCCGCCCGCCTCGTCCGTGACGACGTCGGCGAGGCCGAGGGCGAGGGCGAGCGAGGCGAAGAACGTCTCGCCGCCGGACAGCGTCGCCGTGTCCCGCTCGCGGCCGGTCCAGGCGTCGACGACGTGCAGTCCGAGTCCGCTGCGGCCGCGTCCGGTGCGGTCGTCGGAGTGGACGAGGGTGTAGCGGCCGGACGACATGCGCCGCAGCCGTACGGTCGCGGCGGCGGCGACCTGTTCCAGGCGGGCCGCCAGCACGTACGACTCCAGGCGCATCCGGCGTTCGTTGTCGGCCGAGGTGCCGGCGGTGAGGCCGGCCATGCGGGCGACCCGGTCGTACTCCTCGCGCAGCGGCGCCAGTCGGCGGACGGAGGCGGTCGCCCGGGCGGAGAGCCGGTCGAGTTCGGCGCAGCGCCGGACGGCGGCGTCGTGTGCGGAGGCGGCCTCGCGCAGCCGGCGGGCCGCGGTGTCGGCGGCGAGCTGCGCCGACGCGAGGTCGGCCGGCTGCTGCCGGGCGGCGGCCGCGGTGTCGGCCTCGGCGAGGACGGCCCGTACGGCGGCCTCCTCGTTCTGCCAGGCGTCCAGGCGGCGTTGCAGTTGGCGGTGGGCGGCGTCGTCGAGGAGGGCATCGGCCGCGTCCCGCGGAGTGTCGAAGCCGGCGCGGAAGGCGGCGTCGGCGAGGCGGGCGTCGGCGTCCTTGAGCCGCTGGGCGGTGTCGTCGGCGGCGCGGGCGGCGTCGGCGGCGTCCGTGAGCAGCGCGGTCCGGCGCTCCAGTTGTGCGGCCCGGGCGGCGACGCTGTCCAGGGCGCCTCTCGCCCGGTCCAGCTCCTCCTCCAGGGCGGTGCGTTCGCTCTCCAGCCGCTCCCGGTGGCCGACCCGGGCGGCGCTGCGCACGGCGGCCTCCTGCCGGGCGGCGACGCGCCGCTCGTGCTCGTGCCCGGCCTGCCGCAGCCGCTCCTGCGCGGCGTGCAGCTCGGCGGCGCCCCGCCGGGCCTGCGCGTACTGCTCCTCCAACTCCTCGGCTTCGCAGGCGAGTTGCTCGGTGGATGTGTCACCGGCCTCGGCGGTGGCGGCGGCCAGGGACTCCCGGACGGCACCGAGGTTCCGCTCTGCCTCGGCGCGCTGTTCGTCGGCGTCCTGGTAGGCGGCCAGGGCGTGTTCCTCGGCCTCGCGGTCGACGTGCCCGGCGACCTTGCGGGCGGGGGCGGGGTGTTCGGTGGCACCGCAGACGGCGCAGGGCTCGCCGTCGGTGAGATGCGCGGCCAGTTCGGCGGCGATGCCGGTCAGGCGCTGTTCCTTGAGGTCGAGCCAGTACTGCTTGGCGCGCAGCGCTTCCTCCTGCGCGGTGCGGACCCGCTCGACGGCCTGCTGCGTGTCCTTGGCGAGCTGGTCGCGCAGCCGGGCGGCCTGCAGCCGCTGCCGCGCGGGCTCGCGCCGTACGGCGAGCTGTTCGGCGAGGGCGGCGGCCTGCTGCGCGGAGTCGACGCGGGCCTGGAGGGCGGTGCGGGTCTCCTCCCAGCCGTCGAGCCAGGCGTCCGCTTCCTGAAGGACGTCGGCGTCGGCGCGTTCCTGACGGTCCAGGCCGGCGCGTTCGTCGAGGAGTTCGGCCAGCCGCCGCTCGGCGCGGCGGGCCGAGTCCAGTCCGCCCAGTTCCTCGGCGGCCCGGCGGGCCGCGGCGGCGAGTCCGGCCGCGCCCGCGTCGGCGAAGGTCTCGGGCAGCAGGGCACGCGCGCGTGCCTCGGCGTCGGCCGCCCGCCGGTGTTCGGCCTCGGCGGACTCCCGCAGCTCCAGGGCGGGCGCGACCGCCTCGGCCTTGCGGGCCCGCTCCATGAGCGCCTGCGCCTCCCGGT
The DNA here is from genome assembly GCF_030816955.1 of Streptomyces africanus. Classification (NCBI taxonomy): domain Bacteria; kingdom Bacillati; phylum Actinomycetota; class Actinomycetes; order Kitasatosporales; family Streptomycetaceae; genus Streptomyces; species Streptomyces africanus. The sequence goes on from NZ_JAUSYP010000001.1 coordinate 1,227,321, forward strand.
ACGCCCCGGCTCCCTCCTCCAGGCGCGCCGATCGTTCCCGCGCCTCGGTGAACCGCCGCTGGAGCCGGGCGAGTTCGCGTACGTCGTCGAGGAAGCGGCCGGCGGCGGCCTGCGCGGACTCGGCGGCGGCGAGCGTGCACTCGGCGACGGTGAGCTGTTCGCGGGCGGTGCTGCGGGCGATGGCGGCGGCGCCCAGCACGGCCTCGGCGAGTCCCGGTTCGCCGGGGGCCAGGTCCGGCAGGCGCATGGTGTCGCCCGCGGCCTGCTGCATGCGGTGGGCGTCGGCCAGCAGCGCGGCGTCCCCGTCCCGGACCTGGGCCTCGGTGGCGCGGCGGCGCTCGGCGAGGCGCTTCTCGACGTCGGCGAAGCGGCGGGTGTCGAAGAGGCGGCCCAGCAGCTTGCCGCGGGCCTCGGCGTCGGCGCGCAGGAACCGTGCGAAGTCGCCCTGCGGCAGCAGGACGACCTGGCAGAACTGCTCCCGGCTCATGCCGAGCAGTTGGGTGATCTCCTCGCCGATCTCCTGGTGGGAGCGGCTGAGGTCCTTCCAGGCGCCGGCCGTGGTGTCGTACTCGCGGAGCCAGGTCTGGGCCTTGTCGAGGGTCGTGCCGGTGCCGCGTTTCTTGGGGCGTTCCCAGGGCGGCTGCCGGGTGAGCTCCAGGCGGCGTCCGGCCACGGTGAGTTCGAGGGTGACCTCCGTGCGGGTCGCCGGGGCGGCGTGGTCGCTGCGCAGGGCCGTGCCCTGGCCGCCGCCGCCCTGCCGGGCGCCCGGCACCGAGCCGTACAGGGCGTAGCACACGGCGTCGAGGACGGAGGTCTTGCCGGCGCCGGTCGGTCCGTGCAGCAGGAACAGCCCGGCCGCGGACAGCTCGTCGAAGTCGACGGTCTGGGTGCCACCGAAGGGCCCGAAGGCGGTGACCGTCAGCCGGTGGAGCCTCACCGGGCGACCTCCCGTACGGTCTCGTCGGCCCGCACCGCGTCGAAGGCGTCCCGCAGCACGTCCTGTTCGTGCGCGTCGGGTCCGGCGCCGCGCACGTGGGCGACGAAGTCCTCCGCGATCTGCTGGTCGCTGCGGCCGGCGAGGCGCCGGGCGTACGACACCTCGGGGTCGTCCTCGGTCCGGTCGGGGTCGAAGACCAGGCTGAGGGTGTGCGGGAAGCGCTCGGTGAGCCGGGCCATCGGGTCGGCCGGGCGGACCGGGTCGGTGAGCGTCGCCTCGACCCACGCCTCCTCGTGCCGCGCCAGCGCCGGGTCGGCGAGCAGGTCCTCCAGGGTGCCGCGGATCCGCGCCAGGGCGCGCGGCACCGGGCAGTCGAGACGCTCGGCGTCGAGGGTGCCGTCGGCGGCCAGGTCGACGAGCCACATGCTCTTGCGGTGCCGGGCCTCCGAGAAGGAGTAGGGCAGCGGGGAGCCGGAGTAGCGGACGCGGTCGGTGAGGGTCTGGCAGCCGTGCAGATGCCCGAGCGCCACGTAGTCGACGCCGTCGAAGACACCGGAGGGCACCGCGGCCACGCCGCCGACGGTGATGTCCCGTTCGCTGTCGCTGGGTTCGCCGCCGGTGACGAAGGCGTGCGCGAGGACGACGGAGCGCGTGCCGGGCGCCCGTGTGGCGAGGTCGGCGCGGACCCGGTCCATGGCGGCGGCGAGCACGGCCTCGTGCCCGGCCTTGTCCACGCCGAACTCGTCCTTCACCAGGGCCGGTTCGAGGTAGGGCAGGCCGTAGAAGGCGACGTCTCCGTGGGCGTCGGCCAGCACCACGGGGGTGCCGGCCGCCGACGGCTCGGTGCGCAGGTGGATGCCGGCCCGGCCGATGAGGCCCGCGCCGACGCCCAGCCGGCGGGCCGAGTCGTGGTTCCCGGAGATCATCACCGTCGGCACGCCGAGGTCGGCGAGGCGGTGCAGGGCGTCGTCGAACAGCTCGACCGCGGCGAGCGGCGGCACGGCCCGGTCGTACACGTCCCCGGACACGACCACCGCGTCCACGGCCCGCTCGCGCACGGTCGTGACGAGGTGGCCGATGAACTCGGCCTGGGCGGCGAGCATGTTCACGCGGTGGAACGACCGGCCGAGGTGCCAGTCGGACGTGTGCAGCAGTCTCACGACGCCGCTCCGACCCGCATGTCTCCCCCTGCTACCGCTCCACGATCCGCGCGAGCCGGCACGGCTCGCTGTCAGCACCCACCACGCTAACCCGTGCGGACACCTGGTCCCTCACGAACCTCGGGATGCCCCACCCATCGGGCGTCAGTTCAGGGGAAATGCCCGCATATATGTCGTGGAACCGTTCACTCCGGCGCGATGTCGTACGTCCGCATCCACCGGTCCAGGGTGCCCGCCGTCACCGAGAGCCGCAGCGCCGATCTGCCGCGGCTCGGCATCGCCGGCGCCGTCTTCACCGCCGTGCTGCTGCCTTTCGTGCTCATCCCGCTGATCCTCGGCGGTGAGCACGGCCGGCCATGGTGGACGTACGTCTGCTTCGCCCTCAGCGCGGCCGGGAACCCTGACCTTCCTGCGTGCGACGGTCTCGACCGCGCGCTGGGGTCCGCCGTCCCGCTCCCCGGCGCTGACGCCCGCCGGGCCGGCCCCCGGGCGCCTCACGAGAGCTTGACCGCGCGTCAGGCGTCGCCGTACGCCTCCCCGCCCGGTTCGAAGCCGGCCGTTCCGGCGGTCGCGTCGGCGAGCCACCCCCGGAAGGCCTCCACATCGGCGTCAGGGAGGGCGATCTCGATGGTGACCGCCTCCCCGTAGCGGACGTCCCGCACCTCGCGCCCGGTGGTCCGCAGGTCGTTCTCCAGCTTGCCGGCGCGCTGGTGGTCGACGGTGACCGTGGCCAGCCGGAACCGGCGGCGGGTGCGCGTGCCGAGGGTGTCCAGGGCCTCGCCGACCGCTCCGCCGTACGCCCGGATGAGTCCGCCCGCGCCGAGCTTGACCCCGCCGAAGTAGCGCGTGACGACGGCGACGACGTACCGCATGTCGCGGCGCAGCAGCATCTGGAGCATGGGGACGCCGGCGGTGCCGCCGGGTTCCCCGTCGTCGCTCGCCTTCTGGACGGACGCGTCGGCGCCGATGACGTAGGCCCAGCAGTTGTGGGAGGCGTCGGCGTGCTCCTTGCGGATCGCGGCGATGAAGTCCTGCGCCTCCTGCTCGGTGGCCGCCGGGGCGAGGGAGCACAGGAAGCGGGAGCGGTTGACCTCGGTCTCGTGCACGCCGGCGCGGGCGACCGTGCGGTATTCGTCCTGCATCCGGCCACCCTATGCGCGAGCCCGGGGACGAGCCGGACCGGCCCGGGGCTACTTCTTCTCGCCCCGCGGCACGGTCAGGGAGGTGAGCAGCGCGGCGCCGGGGATGAGGGCCCGCCAGGTCGTGCCGTACCAGGACAGTACGGCGACGGCCGACGTCGGGAACTTGGTGCGGACCCGCTCCAGCGTGTCGTCGGGGCCGTCACCGGCGAGTGCCAGGACGAGTTCCTCCAGGCCCGGGTTGTGCCCGATCAGCAGCAGTGTCTCCACCTCGGCGGACACCTCGTGCACGACGGCCAGCAGACCGGCGGGGCTCGCGGCGTACAGGCGCCGGTCGAACCGGACCGGCGGGGGCGTGCCCCACTCGGCGGCGGCCAGTTCCCAGGTCCGGCGGGCGCGTACGGCGGTGGAGCACAGCGCGAGGTCGGGCAGGCAGTCCGCTTCGGCCAAGGCCTGACCGGCGGCGGGTGCGTCGCGGCGGCCACGCGGGGCGAGCGGGCGCTCGTGGTCGGTGACATCGAGGGGCCAGGCGGACTTGGCGTGCCGCAGCACGACCAGGCGGCGCGGCGGGCCCGCTCCGGCGCGCTCCCTCATGCCGGGGCTCCCAGATCGCGGGTGAGTTCGAGGCCGAGGAGCCGGTCGGCGTAGGCGTACGTCTCGAACCGGGCGCCGTCCGGCAGATCCGGCTCGTTCTCCACGCCCCGCAGCACGTCCAGCACCCGGGGCACGTCCAGATCCTCGTCCCAGGCGTCGCGCAGCCGCCCGCGCACGTCGTCGGGCACGGGCCGGGAGGGCCGCCGGGCCCAACGGGCAACGGCACCGCGCCACCGGGCGAGCGTGGCCTCGGCCTCCCTGAGGACGTCCGCCTCCAGCCGGACGGGGGCCTTGTGGTGCCGCGTGAACAGGGCGAGGCGCAGGACGGCGGGGTCGACACCGCCCAGCGGGCCGGATCCCACCGACTGGCCGCGCGACGGGTCCGACGTCGCCGACTCACCGGCCGGCAGGCCCGGCTCGGCCGACCGGCCACTCGGCGGGTTCGGCATCGCCGACTCACCGGCCGACGGGTCCGGCCCGGCCGACCGGCCACTCGGCGGGTTCGGCATCGCCGACTCACCGGCCGACGGGTCCGGTTCGGCCGGCCGGCCGCTGGGCGGGCCTGGCTTCGCCGATTCGCCGACCGGCAGGCGCGATTCCGCCGACGCGCCGACCGACGTGGCCGGTCCGGTCGTCTCGACAGGCGCGACAGCGATCCGGACCCCGTCAGGCGTCTCCCCGCCCTCGGCGGCGACATGAACGACCTGGGCCTCGCCGAGTCCGGCGCTGACGTCGGGGCTGTCCTCGAAGGGGCGGATGCCGAGGGCCGTGGCGTCCGCGCGCAGCTCGGCCTGGCGGCGCCCGCCGGTCAGCAGGGCCCACACCGGTGTGCCGCCGAGCTCCAGCGCCCGCACGAGCAGATCCGCCACGAGCAGCACCCGCAGGTTGGTCAGGTCGGAGCCGGGCGCGTGTACTTCGACACGGGTCAGGCCCCGGCGGGCCGGAGCGGCGTCGACCGGCTCGCCGGTCCGGGCGTCGATGATGCGCAGCACGAGGCGAGCGTAGGCCGGGTGGGCGGGCGCACGCAGGCTTGTGCGGCTTTTTCCGGCCACCGTGGCGGGAACACCCCACCAATGGCGTGCCGGACGGACCAGGGCACCGGGGCGGGAACCACGCCTGGGGCGTGTCCGTAAAGTCCCGTCGTCCGCCCGGAGGGCGGGCCCAGCGGCGTCCGGTGCGTGCTCTGGGGGCCCGGTGCGGCGAGAGGGCGTGCAGGGCGTCGCGGGGCAGGCGGGACTTTGCGGACACGCCCCAGGGCCACCGTGGCGTGCATCGCCCCCGCCCGCTCAGCCCAGCGTCCCGAGGAACCGCACATGCGGCCGCTGCTCGGGGCCGTCACGGCTGACGGCGGCCCGTACGCCGTACACCTCGGCGATGAGTTCCTCCGTCAGGACATCGCCCGGGGCGCCGCCCGCCACGACCCGCCCCGCGCTCAGGACGACGACCTCGTCGCAGTACATCGCCGCGAGGTTGAGGTCGTGCAGGGCGACGACGGTGGTGACCGGCAGGCCCGTGACCAGGGAGAGCAGGTCGAGCTGGTGGTGGATGTCGAGGTGGTTGGTGGGCTCGTCCAGGAGGAGTTCGCGGGGTTCCTGGGCGAGCGCGCGGGCGATCTGCACCCGCTGGCGTTCGCCGCCCGAGAGGGTGTGCCAGGGCTGGTCGGCGCGTTCGGCGAGGCCGGTGCGCTGCAGGGCGTCGCGCACGGCCCGTTCGTCGTCTTGCGATGTCGGCGTCCAGGCGCGCCGGTGCGGCACGCGGCCCAGCCGTACGACGTCCACCACCGTCAACTCGACCTGTGTGTCGGCCTGCTGCTCGACCACGGCGAGCCGGCGGGCGACGGTGCGGCGGGGCAGGTCGCCCAGCGGGGTGCCGTCGAGGGTGACGACTCCGGCGGTCGGGGTGAGCAACCCGGCCAGCAGCCGCAGCAGGGTGGACTTGCCGGAGCCGTTGGGGCCGAGGACACCGACGGTGGAGCCGGTCTCGGGCGCGAGGACGACCCCGTCGAGGATGAGACGCCCGTCGGCACGGCGACCGACCCGGTCGGCCCGCAACCCGGCGCCGGACACCGCTGCTCCCGCCGCCCCGCTCACCGCACCCTCCGCGTCCGGTACAGCACGACCACGAACGCCGGAACCCCGATCAGTGACGTCACGACGCCCACCGGCACCTCCTGGGGATCCAGCACCGTACGGGCGAGGGTGTCGACCCACACCAGGAACACCGCTCCGGCGAGGGCCGTGACCGGCAGCAGCCGGACGTGCCCGGGGCCGGCCAGGGCCCGCGCGGCGTGCGGCAGGACCAGCCCGACGAAGCCGATCGCCCCGGCCGAACTGACCAGCGCGGCCGTGAGCAGGGCCGTGACGCACAGCAGCACCAGGCGGGTGCGGGCCACGGACACCCCGAGCGCGGCCGCCGCGTCCTGCCCGAAGGCGAAGGCGTCGAGGGTACGGGCGTACCACAGGCACACCACCAGCGTCACGGCCAGGACGGCCAGGCACAGCCACACATCGGTCCAGCCCGCGCCGCCGAGCGAGCCGAGGAGCCAGAACAGCACGCCCCGGGTCGTCTCGGCGTCGGCGGCGGTCATCACGACGAAGGAGGTGAGCGCGGAGAAGAGCTGCATGGCGGCGACGCCCGCGAGGACGACCCGGTCGGTGGTGCCGCCGAGGGTGTGGCTGAGCAGCAGCACCAGCGCGAAGGACACCAGGGCGCCGAGGAACGCGCCCGCGGACACCGAGACGGCACCGCCGCCCACGCCCAGGACGACGACCACGACCGCGCCGGTGGAGGCGCCGGAGGACACCCCGAGCACGAACGGGTCGGCGAGCGGGTTGCGCAGCAGCGACTGCATCACCGCCCCGCAGACGGCCAGTCCGGCCCCGCACACGGCCGCGAGCAGGGTGCGCGGCAGCCGCAGCTGCCAGACGATCCCGTCGCGGATCGGCGTCAGGTCGGCACTGCCGAGACCGAGATGGGCCGCGACGACGGACCAGACGTCCGCGACCCGGATGTCGGCCGGGCCGACGGTGATCGCCAGGGCCAGGGAGACCACCAGCAGCAAGGCGCCCGCGACACCGAGCGCGGGCCCGCGGACGGTCACTTCACGAGCCCGAACTCGCGCAGTTGGGCGGCGACCTGTTCCACGCCCTCGACCGTGCGGATGGTCGGGTTCATGGCCTGCCCGCTGAGCAGCACGTACCGCTTGTGCCTCACCGCGTCCATGTTCCGGGTCACGGGGTTGGACTCCAGGAAGGCGATCTTCCGCGCGGCCGACTCGGCGGTCTGCGACGTGCGGGTCAGGTCGCCGATGACGAGGACATCGGGGTCACGTTCGGCGACCGTCTCCCAGTTGGTCTGCGGCCACTCCTCGTGCGTGTCGTCGAAGACGTTCTTCGCGCCGAGGGCCCGGGTGATGATGCCGGGCGCCCCGCAACAGCCCGCCATGTAGGGCGACTCGGAGTTGGCGAACCAGTACAGGAGGGTGACGTCCGAGGCGTGGATGCCCTGCGTGGCCTTCGCCATGCGCCGCTGGAGGGAGGCCACGAGCTTGTCGCCCCGCTCCTTCACCCCGAACACGGTGGCCAGGTCGTGTACTTCGCCGTAGACGGTGTCGATGCCCAGCGCCTTGGCGCGCGCGCCGTCGCCGTCGCCGTCGCCGGAGTTGTCCTTGCCGGCGCAGTCCGACGGGGAGACGTACGTGGGGAGGCCGAGCTTCTCGAACTGCTCGCGGGTGGCGACGCCGCCCTTGCCGAGGGTGGAGACGAAGGAGGCGGCGACGAAGTCGGGGTCGGCGTCCAGGACCCGTTCGAAGGACGGGTTGTTGTCGGCGATGCGCGGCACCTTCGCGTTGGCCTTCGCCAGCCCCTTCATCACGGGGTCGGTCCAGGTGGCGGTGCCCGCGAGGCGATCGGCGAGGCCGAGCGAGAGCAGGATCTCGGTGGTGCCCTGGTTGAGGGAGACGGCGTGCTGCGGCGGGGCCTCGACGCGCACCTCGTGGCCGCAGTTGCCGAGCGTGACGGCGGCTTTCGTCGTGGTGGCCTTCGAGTCGCCGCAGCCGGCCAGGAGCAGGGAGCCGACCGCGAGCAGGACGGCGGCACGGGCGGGTCGGGCGAGGGGCACGGAAACCAGTCCTCAGTCGTCGAGGGCTCGATCGCGGAGCCCGGTCGTACGGTGCTCCCCCGCCGCGAACGGCCGCGGGGGCCGCCAGCAGGTCTTCGGACTCGGGTTCGTCCGGTGCGGAGCGCCTTCCCGGACGTCACACGCGCCGTCCAGTGGCCGAGGCCCCGCCCGTCCCCCTCACCGCTGCGCGTCAGTTCCGGATTCGCACCGGATTCCCTGACCCACGTACATGGGTTCGACTGGCCTCGGCAAGCTATCACGGCGAGCTCGGGGGAATCACCGCCCGCCCTGCGCCGTTGCATCCAGGGGAGTCCCCAGCAGCACTTACGCGACGTACGAGGAGGCCGCCGGTGTACGGCGACGAGGCAACGGTCCGCAGGATCCTCACCGAGCTCGGCGACACCTGGGCCGTGGTGGGCCTGTCGTCGAACCGGCAGCGCGCGGCGTACGGCGTCGCCGCCGTGCTCCAGCGCTTCGGCAAGCGCGTCGTGCCCGTGCATCCCAAGGCGGAGACGGTGCACGGCGAGCAGGGGTACGCGAGCCTGGCGGACATCCCCTTCGACGTGGACGTCGTGGACGTGTTCGTGAACAGCGATCTCGCCGGAGCCGTCGCGGACGAGGCGGTCGCGAAGGGAGCGCAGGCCGTGTGGTTCCAGCTCGGCGTCATCGACGAGGCGGCGTACGACCGGACCCGCGCCGCGGGCCTGGAGATGGTGATGGACCGCTGCCCGGCGATCGAGATCCCACGACTTCCTCATCACGGCGTACAGAATTCCTGAAGCGCTTTCCAGGAAATGCCCGGGCCGGGTCAAGGCTGCACAACTCGCCTTCTGCCGCCGGATGACCGATTCCTAATCTGAGGCCTCTTGCTCGCAGAACTCACGAGTTCTTTTATGAGAGGCCCCTTCATTCATGGTGAGCGTCGACCAGGCAGCAGCGGGGGTAAAGGGGGGTCCGGGCGGACTGCGCCGGGACGTCGGACTGATCGGGCTCATGTGGGCGTCGGTCGGTTCCATCATCGGCTCCGGGTGGCTGTACGGCGCCGAGAAGGCGGTCGTGGCGGCCGGGCCCGCGGCGATTCTGTCGTGGCTGATCGGCGCGGTCGGGATCGTGCTGCTGGCCCTGGTGCACGCGGAACTCGGCGGCATGTTCCCGGTCGCGGGCGGCACGGCACGTTATCCGCACTACGCGTTCGGCGGACTGGCCGGCATGTCCTTCGGCTGGTTCTCCTGGCTCCAGGCGGCGACCGTGGCACCGATCGAGGTCGAGGCCATGATCGGCTACGCCGGGCACTGGCACTGGGCGCAGGGTTTCCAGCACGCCAAGGACGGGACGCTGACGACCAGCGGGTTCGTCGTCGCCGTCCTCCTCATGGCCGTGTTCGTCGTGGTCAACTTCCTCGGTGTGCGGCTCCTGGCGCACACCAACAGCGCCGCCACCTGGTGGAAGGTGGCCGTGCCGCTGGCCGCGATCTTCATCATCGCGGCCGGCAACTTCCACCCGGGCAACTTCACCGAGCACGGCTTCGCCCCGTTCGGCGCCCACGGCGTGCTGAGCGCCGTGAGTTCCAGCGGCATCATCTTCGCCCTGCTGGGCTTCGAGCAGGCGATCCAGCTGGCGGGTGAGAGCCGCGACCCGGCCCGTGACCTGCCCCGCGCGACGCTCGGCTCGGTCGCCATCGGGGCCGGGATCTACGTCCTGCTCCAGATCGTCTTCATCGCGGCCCTGCCGCTGGCCTCGTTCGCGCACGGCTGGGCCAAGCTCGACTACCCCGGTATCAGCGGCCCCTGGGCGGGGCTGGCCACCCTGCTGGGGCTCGGCTGGCTGAGCGTGGTCCTGTACCTGGACGCGGTCGTCTCCCCCGGCGGCACCGGCCTGATCTACACCACCGCCACCTCCCGCGTCTCCTACGGCCTGGCCCGCAACGGCTACGCGCCGAAGATCTTCACGCGCACCGACGCGCGCGGCGTGCCGTGGTTCGGCCTGATCGTCTCCTTCGTGACCGGCGTGGTCTGCTTCCTGCCGTTCCCGAGCTGGCAGCAGCTGGTCGGCTTCATCACCTCGGCGAGCGTGCTGATGTACGCGGGCGCCCCGCTGGCGTACGGCGTCTTCGCCGACCGGCTGCCGCACCGGGCACGGCCCTACCGGCTGCCCGGCGGGAACGTCGTCTCCCCGCTGTCGTTCGTCGTGGCCGACCTCATCATCTACTGGTCGACGTGGGACACCCTGTGGCGGCTCGGTGTGGCCATCGTCCTCGGCTACGTCCTGCTCGGCGGATACGCCTGGTACGCCACCCGCAAGCAACTGCCCGACGCACCCCGGCTCGACTGGAGGGCCGCCCAGTGGCTGCCCGTCTACCTGCTGGGCATGGGCGTCATCTCCTGGCAGGGCGGCTTCGGCGGCCAGGGGCACATCGGACTGTGGTGGGACATGGCGGTCATCACGGTGTTCTCCCTGGGGATCTACTACTGGGCCCGGGCCTCGGCGTCCCGGCCGGAGGAGATCGAGCGGAGCATCGGGGGGGTGGCCGTCACCGAGGCGACCGTCCACTGACACCGCCCCCCGCGCGGCCGGGGCCTCCATAATGAGCGCATGACCCAAGCCTCCCCGCCTCCCGACTCCGGCGCCCCGCAACGCTTCCCAGTCGTTGTCGTGGGCGCCGGTCCCGCCGGGCTGACCGTCGGCAACATCCTGCGGGCCGCGGCCGTGGACTGCCTGGTGCTGGAGACCGAGACGCGGGAGTTCATAGAACAGCGGCCCCGGGCCGGAGTCATCGAGGAGTGGGCCGTACGGGGCCTGGAGAAGCGTGGCCTCGCGCGGAATCTGCTGGACCGCGCGGAGCTGCACTCCGCGTGCGAGTTCCGCTTCGACGGCGAGCGGTACCGGTTCCCCTACGCGGAGCTGACCGGCAGTCACCACTTCGTCTACCCGCAGCCGTTGCTGGTGACGGACCTGGTGCGCGAGTACGCCGACGTGCGCGGCGGACAGATCCGCTTCGGGGTCCGGGACGTGCGGGTGCACGACATCGACTCCGACCGGCCCTCGGTGTCGTACACCTGCCCGGAGACGGGTGAACACCGCATCGTCCACTGCGACTTCGTGGCCGGCTGCGACGGGGCGCGCGGGGTGACACGGGCCGCCCTGCCGCCGGAACAGGTGCGCATCGCGCGGCACGACTACGGCATCGGCTGGCTGGCCCTGCTCGCCGAGGCGCCGCCGTCCGCCGACGGCGTGCTGTTCGGCTGCCACGCCAAGGGGTTCGCCGGGCAGATGCCCCGCAGCCCGGAGGTGACCCGCTACTACCTCCAGTGCCCGCCGGGCGACGACCCGGAGAACTGGCCGCACGAGCGCGTCTGGGCGGAACTCCGGGAGCGGCTCGGCGCGTCCGGTGTGCCGCCGCTGACCGAGGGGCGGCTGATCGAGAAGCGTGTGCTGGACATGCACGACTACGTGGTCGAGCCGATGGTCTCCGGCCGGCTCTTCCTCGCCGGTGACGCGGCCCACCTGGTCGCCCCCATCGCCGCCAAGGGCATGAACCTCGCCCTGCACGACGCCTTCCTGCTCGGCGACGCCCTGGTGGCCCAGCTGACCAGCGGGGACGACAGCGGCCTCGGCGGCTACGCGCAGGCGTGCCTGCGGCGGGTGTGGGACTACCAGGAGTTCTCGCAGTGGCTGTCCGAGGTGTACCACGGCGCGGCGGCGGGCGACCCGTTCCGCGCGGGCACGACACTGGCCCGCCTGCGTCGCCTGTTCACCTCGCCCGCGGCCGCCGCGGCCTTCGCCGAGCAGTACCTCGGGACGGCCGCGCGGTACTGATCCATGACGCGCACCAGCCGCTGACCCACCACGCGGCGGCACGGGACCTGCCCTCAGGCGACCCCGAGCCCCTCCAGCACCACCGCGCCCGGCAGTTCCGCGAAGGCCTTGCCCGGCACCAGCAGTTTGCCCCGCCGCCGGCCGCTGCCGACCAGCACGTACGGCAGATCGACGACGGCCGCGTCCACCAGCACGGGCCAGCCGCCCGGCAGTCCGAGCGGGGTGATGCCGCCGTACTCCATGCCGGTCTCCCCGGTCGCCGTGTCCATCGCGGCGAAGGAGGCCTTGCGGGCGCCGAGTTGGCGGCGTACGACGCCGTTGACGTCCACCCGGGTGGTGGACAGTACGACGCTCGCGGCGAGGGTGGTCTCGCCGCCGCGCTTGCCCGCGACCACCACGCAGTTCGCGGACCGCTCCAGCAGGTCACGGCCGTAGTGCTCCACGAAGGTGGCGGTGTCGGCCCACTGCGGGTCGGTGTCGACGTAGAGGATCTGGTCGGCCGGGACGCTGCCGCGCCACTGGCGTACGGCGTCGGCGACCGGGCCGGTGAGCTCGTCGAGGCAGACGGGGGCCGGACGGGCGTCGTCGAAGTGTCCGATGGGTGCGCGCATGGCCGCACGCTAGCAAGACCGGGCGCCCTCGGACCGGGCGTCTCAGGTCACCGGCGGAACCGAGACGGCCATCATCATCTCCATCGGCACCTCGCCGGTGTTGCCGTACGTGTGCGGGAGGTTGGCCTCGAAGGACACGCTCGCGCCCGCGGGGACGCGGTGCTCCACGCCGTCGACGGTGAGCGTCAGCTCCCCGGCCGTGACGTGGAGCAGCTCCATGGTGCCCGCGGGGTGCGGGTCGGACGCGCTGCTCTCGCCGGGCATGAGCCGCCAGTCCCACATCTCCAGCGGGCCGGGCGCCTCGGTGCCCGCGAGCAGCCGGTTGTAGCTGCCCGCCTCGGTGTGCCACAGCCGTACGGCCTGTGCGGCGGGGACGATGCGGACCTTGGGGCCCTGCTCATAGTCGAGGAGGGTGGTGATGCTGACGCCGAGCGCGTCACCGATCTTGACGACGGTGCCGAGACTGGGGTTGGTGCGGGCCTGCTCGATCTGGATGAGCATGCCGCGGCTGACGCCCGCCCGGGCGGCGAGCACGTCCAGCGTGAAGCCGCGCACCGCGCGCCAGTGCTTGACGCTGCGCGCCAGCGACTGGGTCAGCAGGTCGAGGTCCGACACATTCCGTCCAATATTCCGCATGAGGCAGTGCAGCCCGCTGCACTACGGTGTGGTTGACCTGATCGTTCACCGCACTGTACTGCGAGGCATCCGTCCCATGACAGCGCTCTCGGCCCTGGTCACCAGGGGGCCGGGGCGGTTCAGGATCCCGGCTCCAGCTCAGCGAGTCCGGCCGCCGTCTCCTCGTCCAGGCCCGACAGGGCGCGCAGCTGCTCGGGCGTGACACCCTCCGGTATCGGCACCGGCGGCGGCGTGCGCAGCGGCGGCTGCCAGCCGTCGGCCGGTGTCCAGCGTCGTACGACGCGGGCCGGCGCGCCCGCCACCACGGCGTGGTCGGGCACCGTGCCCCGGACCACCGCGCCCGCGGCCACGACCACGTTCCGCCCGATCCGGGCACCCGGCAGGATGACCGCGCCCGTGCCGATCCAGCAGCCGCGCCCGATCTCCACCGGCTCCATCCGCGGCCACTGCTTGCCGATCGGTTCGTGCGGATCGTCGTAGGAGTGGTTCGTGGACGTGACGTAGACGTACGGGCCGAAGTAGCAGTCGCTGCCGATGGTGACCGTCGTGTCCGCGATGACGTGGCTGCCGCGGCCGAGCACGACACCGTCGCCGATGCGCAGGATCGGGTCCGGACCGAGGTCGAGGTCGGGCATCAGACCCGCGGTGAGGGTGACCTGCTCGCCGATGATGCAGTGGGCGCCCATGTGGATCCAGGGTTCGCCGAAGACCGTGCCGAGCGGGAAAGCGAGTCTGGTACCTGTTCCCATCGCGCCGAACCGGTAGCGCCCGGGGTGTTCGGCGGTGACGGAGCCCGTGCGCTGCACCCAGGCCCAGCCCGCATGGACGGCACGCTGCGCGAGGCCGCGCCGCCAGGATGAGAACGTGTTCTTGCGCTTCGGCACGAGGTCACGGTACTCAGCGGTAGCTCACCCTGCGGCGTTGGAGGCCTGTGATCTTCGCCCCACCGAGTGTCGTACGGTTTGCGCGTTGTCTACGACGTTTCTGGAGGCGGGCATGGGACAGCGGGCGATGATCACGGGGATCGGGGGCCGGGAGCCGGAGATCGACGAGACGGCGTTCGTGGCGCCGACGGCGTCGGTGATCGGGAGCGTGACGCTGGGTGCGGGGGCGAGTGTCTGGTACGGGGCGGTGCTGCGGGGTGACGTCGAGCGCATCTCCGTCGGGGCGAGCAGCAACGTCCAGGACAACTGCACGCTCCATGCGGACCCGGGGTTTCCTGTGACGGTGGGTGAGCGGGTCAGCATCGGTCACAACGCGGTGGTGCACGGGGCGACCGTCGAGGACGACTGTCTGATCGGGATGGGGGCGACGGTGCTGAACGGGGCGGTGATCGGGGCCGGGTCGCTCATCGCCGCGCAGGCGCTGGTGCCGCAGGGCATGGTCGTGCCGCCCGGGTCGCTGGTCGCGGGTGTTCCCGCGAAGGTCCGGCGGGAGCTTTCGGAGGAGGAGCGGCAGGGGGTCACCCTCAACGGCACGATGTACTCCGAGTTGGCGAAGGCGCATCGTGAGGTGCATGCGTAGGTCGTTCGGCGGGTGCGGCCCGGTGGGGGCTGGTCGCGCAGTTCCCCGCGCCCCCAGGACTTCAGTCCGCGGCGACAGCAGGTGCTGTCTTTTTCGCCCTGCGCTTGAGGATCAGCATCGACGTGAGGCCGATGAGGACCGCCGCCACCAGGCCCAGCCAGGAGAAGCGCTTCAGCCAGGACTCGGCGACGATGCCGACGTAGTAGATGACCGCCGTCGTGCCGCCCGCCCAGACGATGCCGCCGAGGACGTTGGCGATGAGGAACTTCCAGTACGGCATGCGGAGCACACCGGCGAGGGGGCCCGCGAAGATGCGCAGGAGGGCGACGAAGCGGCCGAAGAAGACCGCCCACATGCCCCACTTCTCGAAGGACCGCTCGGCCGTGGCGATATGGCCCTCGCTGAAGTGCTTGGGGAACTTCTTGCCCAGCCAGGCCAGCAGGGGGCGGCCGCCCTTGCGGCCGATGGCGTAGCCGATCGAGTCGCCGATGATCGCGCCGGCCGTGGCGCTGGCGCCGAGGACGACGGGGTCGATGTGGCCCTGCTGGGAGGCCAGCAGCGCGGAGGAGACCAGGATGATCTCGCCCGGCAGCGGGATGCCCAGGCTCTCCAGGCCGATGACCAGTCCCACCAGTGCGTAGACGGCGACCGCGGGTACGGTTTCGAGCCATTCCTGGACGTGCAACCCCGGATCCTTTCCCTGAGCTTCCCTGCGTGCACGGGAAGCCTACCGGGTGACAAGACGTCCTTCGCGGCTCAGGCGTTCCAGTTCCACTCGGCGACCTCGGGCAGGTCGGTGCCGTGCTCGCGGATCCAGGCGTGGTGGCGGGTGCGGGCGTCGGCCATGCGCTGGCGTACGGCCGTGGCGCGCACCCCGAGACCCGGGACACGGTCGATGACGTCCATGACGAGGCGGTAGCGGTCGAGGTCGTTGCGGACGACCATGTCGAAGGGCGTGGTGGTGGTGCCGGCCTCCTTGTAGCCGCGCACGTGCAGGTGCTGGTGGCCGGCGCGGCGGTAGGCCAGGCGGTGGATCAGCCACGGGTAGCCGTGGTAGGCGAAGATCACCGGCTTGTCGGCGGTGAAGAGGCCGTCGTACTCGAAGTCGTTCATGCCGTGCGGGTGTTCCTCGCGGGGCAGCAGCCGGGCGAGGTCGACGACGTTCACCACGCGGACCGACAGGTCGGGCAGATGTCGGCGCAGCAGGTGCGCGGCGGCCAGGGTCTCCTGGGTGGGGACGTCGCCCGCGCAGGCCAGCACCACGTCGGGTTCGCGGGAGCCGTCCTCGGTGCCGGCCCACTCCCAGATGCCGGCGCCGCGGGCGCAGTGGACCTTGGCCTCGTCCATGGACAGCCAGTCGAAGCAGGGCTGCTTGCCGGCCACGACGACGTTGACGTAGTCGCGGCTGCGCAGGACGTGGTCCGCGACGGACAGCAGGGTGTTGGCGTCCGGCGGCAGGTAGACCCGCACGACCTCGGGGCTCTTGTTGAGGACGTGGTCGACGAAGCCGGGGTCCTGGTGCGAGAAGCCGTTGTGGTCCTGCCGCCACACGTGGGAGGTCAGCAGATAGTTGAGGGAGGCGATGGGGGCGCGCCACGGCAGGCGCCGGGAGGTGCGCAGCCATTTGATGTGCTGGTTGACCATCGAGTCGACGATGTGTACGAACGCCTCGTAGCAGGAGAACAGCCCGTGCCGGCCGGTGAGCAGGTAGCCCTCCAGCCAGCCCTGACAGAGGTGCTCGGAGAGGACCTCCATGACCCGGCCGTGCCGGTCGAGGTGCTCGTCGACGTCGAGGGTTTCGGCCTGCCACGCCTTGCCGCTGGCGTCGTAGACGGCCTGGAGCCGGTTGGAGGCGGTCTCGTCCGGGCCGACCAGGCGGAAGTCCCGACGGTCGGCGGTGTCCCGCATGACCTGGGCCAGGAGGTCGCCGAGGACGCGGGTGGGCTCGTGCAGGGTGGTGCCCGGCTTGTCGACGGGGACGGCGAAGTCGTCCAGGGGCGGGACCGGCAGGTCACGGACGAGCAGCCCGCCGTTGGCGTACGGGGTGGCGCCGAGCCGCCTGCCGCCCTCGGGGACGCAGGCCAGGACGTCCGCGACCGGCCGTCCCTCGGCGTCGAACAGCTCCTCAGGCCGGTAGGAGCGCAGCCAGCTCTCCAGTTGGCGCAGGTGGTCGGGGTTGTCGCGGACGGCGGACAGCGGGACCTGGTGAGCGCGCCAGGTGCCCTCCACGGGAAGCCCGTCGACCTCGGCCGGCCCGGTCCAGCCCTTCGGGGTGCGCAGCACGATGACCGGCCAGCGGGGGCGCTCGGTCGTGCCGTCCTCGCGCGCGGCGCGCTGGAATGCGGCGATCCGGTCGAGGGCGGTGTCCATCGCCTGCGCCATGGCGCGGTGCACGGCCAACGGGTCGTCGCCGGTGACGTGGATCGGCTCGTGGCCGTAACCGCGCAGGAGCGCGTCGAGCTCGGGCTCCGGGAGGCGCGCCAGCACGGTCGGGTTGGCGATCTTGTAGCCGTTGAGGTGCAGGATCGGCAGGACGGCGCCGTCGTGGACGGGGTCGAGGAACTTGTTGGCGTGCCAGGATCCGGCCAGCGGGCCGGTCTCCGCCTCGCCGTCGCCGATCACGCAGGCGACCAGCAGGCCGGGGTGGTCGAGGGCGGCGCCGTAGGCGTGGGCGAGGGAGTAGCCGAGTTCGCCGCCCTCGTGGATCGAGCCGGGCACCTCCGGGGCGACATGGCTGGGCACGCCGCCGGGGAAGGAGAACTGCCGCAGCAGCAGCTCCATACCCCGGGCGTCCCGCGTCACGTCCGGGTACTTCTCGCTGTAGCTGCCCTCCAGCCAGGAGTTGGCCAGCACCGACGGGCCGCCGTGGCCCGGGCCCCAGACGCACAGCGCGTCCAGCCCGCGGTTCTTGATCACCCGGTTGAGGTGCGTGTGGACGAGGTTGAGCCCGGGCGAGGTGCCCCAGTGGCCCAGCAGCCGCGGCTTGATGTGCTCGGGCCGCAGCGGCTCGGTCAGCAGGGGGTTCGCCAGCAGGTAGATCTGACCGGCCGCCAGGTAGTTGGCGGCCCGCCAGTGGGCGTCCAGTGTGCGCAGTTCCTCGTCGGTCGGTTGCGTGCTGCTGTCCTGGCGCGGGGCCTCGGGCATTAGGTGACTCCCTGGGTTCTGCGACGGCCTCAGGAGGAGTACCAGTCTGTTCCGGTTCGATGCAGGGCGCCTGTCGGCCATCTGTCGCCGGGGGTGCGGCACGCGCCGTCAGCCGCCCATCCGTACGGTCGTCCTCAGCCGCAGGTCCCGTGCCGACGCCCCGGTCCACAGGGCGCGCGGGCCCACCCGACCGGGTGACCCGACGGGTGTCCCCGGGCAGGCCCCGGTGTCTACGGGAGCGCGGTGGTGTGGAGTGCCGTCGTCACGGCCGTCGTCACGGGGACTGTCGCGGAACCCAGTGCGTCGGCGCGGGGCGCCGGGCCGAGTGCGCCGGTGCCGGGCGCGCCCGGGTCGCCGGGGGTCGGGGCCCGTCCCGGTTCGGCCGTGCCGCAGCAGTCCGCCTGGGCGAACCGCGTCTCGTACCGCTCCTGCGGCTGGTCCCCGGCCGTGCCCCGCGGAGGCTCGGGCAGCTGCCCGTGCGGGGCGCCGTCATACGGTTCCTTCTCCCGGCGGTTCTCTTGCCGGGGGCTCTCCCGAGGCGCGTCCTGGCCCTGCCGCTTCCCGGTGTCCCCCCGGCCGACCGGGTCCCGCGAGTTCCCCGGGTCCTCCGGGTCCAGCACCCAGCGTTGCGTCTCGGACCCGTCGCGCCCGGCGACGATGACGTTCCGGCCCGTGCCGTGGGCGAGGGCCAGGCCCTTGCCGCCGCGCGGCAGGAGTTCGCCGCGCACGGTCAGGTCGTAGCGCACGACTCCTGCGTGCACGAGGCAGCCGGCCAGGACGACCGAGCCCTCGGCGGTGTCCGAGCCGAGGCAGAGCGTGGGGTCGGCGGCGCTGCGCAGCATGCCGTCGTCCTGGTACGCCCACGTCAGGGGACCGGCGGTGGAGCACGAGGTCAGCACCATGCGGGCGTCGGCCCGGGCCCGGCCGCCCGGGACGCCGAGACACAGGCCGGTGTGGAGGTTGCGCAGCCGCCCGCGGGCCACTTCGGCGGGGTGGCCGGCGGACGCGGCCGACGGGAGGCCGGCCGAGGAGGTTCCCTCCGAGTCCGGGACGACGGAGTGGCCGCTGACCGCTCCCCAGGTGGCCTGGGGGGTGACGGTGCCGCCCTCCTCCGTCCAGCCCCTGGCGGCGAGCAGCGTCGCGAGCAGCACGAGGGAGGTCACCCCGACCGCGGCGGCCAGCGCCTTCGTGTGTCTTCTCGACGCCCCGAGCCGGCCGCCCGCCGGCAGGGCGTGCGCCCGGAGCCGGTGGCGGCCACCGGCCGGGCCGGCGGGCAGCGCGCCCGGGCCCCCGCCCCGGCCCGGCCGTGACGCGAGGTAGCGGCGGGCGCCCCAGCCGAGCACGGTCTCGACGAGCAGGTCCTCCAACCCGTCCTCGAAATGGCTGAGTTGTTCCGCGGCGTGCCGGCAGTAGCGGCAGGTCATCAGATGCCGTTGCACATCCGGCAGCAGGGACCCGCCGCGGCGCATCGGAACGTCCAGCAGGCGGTTGTAGAAGCGGCATTCCCGCGTCGGCGCGAGTTCCCGGTGAGCCCGGACGCAACCCACCCGGAATTGCTCACGCGCCTCCTCCAGAGCGGCCGACGCGGTACGGACGTCCACTCCCAGCAGACCGGCCGGTACGGATAGGGGCTCGGCCTCGACCTCCGTATGCCAGAGCAGACATTGGGAAGCCCCCGGAAGGGCCCGGAATGCGCGTTCGGCGAGCCGCCGCCTTTCGGCTGTCACGGACCGCGCGGCCCGCAGCCCGCGAGCACCTACGGGTTTGCGGAGTTCCGGCAGCACTCCGGAAATGCCGTCGTCGGCCGCCCAATCCCGGACCGTGTCCCGCACGGCCGCGAGCAGCCGCGGGCGCAGGGCGCCGCCGCCCGGCCGGGCGAGTTCCCGGCGGAACGCGGCGGCGGCCGCCATCGACGCGGAGTCCTCAGAGGAGGCCAGGCAGATCACGGCGTACTCGTACACCGCCCGCCAGTGCCGGGCCAGCAACAGCGCGGCGGCGCGCGGGCCTTCGGCGGGGTCACCGACCCGGGCGAGGAGATTGCGATCGGAATCCGCGGAACCCGCTCCGGGGCGCGGCGGGTACGGCGGGCGTGGGGGGTAGGGGGATTGCACGGAACCATTTCCTTCCAGCCGCAGGACGGCAAGCGAATTGCGCGTCCGTCGGAAAGCAGGTGCGTGATTGGTGCATACCTGTGCCGCGTCAGCTGCGGACCCGGCTGTGAGGCGGCTCACTTTCGCACACGCGACTGACAGGTAACAAGGAGTTCGGATGACCCAGGTTCAAAACGAGGGGAATTCCGATGTGTTACCGGCGGTATCCGCACCGGCTTTCGAAAACATCGCCGCCACGGGTCTCACATTGTGGGCGCTCAAAGGCGGTTGGTCCCCGAAATCCCCCACTCCACAGCCCGCTCCCATGTGGCTCTCGGCGCGCTCCCATCTCCGCCCGCCAGCATGGGCCGCATGATCACCCCCCACCCTTCCGCCCCGGTCGCCCCCGCCCGCACCGTCCGCAAGGCGGTGGTCCCGGCCGCCGGTCTCGGCACCCGCTTCCTGCCCGCAACGAAGGCGACGCCCAAGGAGATGCTGCCGGTCGTCGACAAGCCGGCCATCCAGTACGTCGTCGAGGAGGCGGCAGCGGCGGGACTGGACGACGTCCTGATGGTCACGGGCCGGCACAAGCGGGCCATCGAGGACCACTTCGACCACGCCTTCGAACTGGAGCAGGCCCTCGCCGCCAAGGGCGACACCATGCGGCTGGACGCGGTGCGCGACGCGGCGCGACTGGCGAGCATCCACCACATCCGCCAGGGCGAGCCGCTCGGCCTCGGCCACGCCGTGCTCTGCGCCCGCCGGCACGTCGGCGACCAGCCCTTCGCGGTCCTGCTCGGCGATGACCTGATCGACCCGCGCGAGACCCTGCTCGACCGGATGCTGGACGTCCGCGACCGCCGGCGCGGCAGCGTGGTCGCCCTGATGGAGGTCCCGCCGGAGCAGATCCACCTCTACGGCTGCGCGGCCGTGGATCCGACCGGCGAGGAGGACGTCGTCCGCGTCACCGGCCTGGTCGAGAAGCCGGCCCTGCAGGACGCTCCGAGCCGTTACGCCGTCATCGGCCGCTACGTCCTCGACCCGGACGTCTTCGGCGTCCTGGAGCGCACCCCGCCGGGCCGGGGCGGCGAGATCCAGCTGACCGACGCCCTCCAGGAACTGGCCACGAGCGGCACCGTGCACGGAGTCGTCTTCAAGGGCCCGCGCTACGACACCGGCGACAAGGCCGACTATCTGCGCACGGTGGTCCGGCTGGCCTGCGACCGGCCCGACCTGGGGCCGGAGTTCACGGCCTGGCTCAAGGAGTTCGTCGCGGGCCTCGACGGCACACGCACCGCCCGGCGGGACATCGCCGCCTGACATGCGAGAGTCCCGGCACCAGGCGCCGGGGCCTACGCACGACCGGGGCCCGCACAGCCGGGGCCCCGCACAGGCGAAGCCGGATCAGCCGTTGGGACGCAGTGTCCAGACCACGGTCATCTCGCCGGTCACCGCGCCGTCGGCCCGCTGGATGGCGATGGCCACAGGGAACTCCGGGCGCTCGCCCGCGTCCAGTTCCGCGACGACCTCGGCGGCCGGACGGCCCAGGGTCGCGGTCGCGGTGACCGCGCCCATGGCCAGCTTCTTGTAGGAGATCTCGGCGCTGACGGCGAGCGGCACGGCGCGCGAGAGCTGGTCCCCGAACGCGGCCAGCACGATGGCCCCGCTCGCGGACTCGCCGAGCGTGAACATCGCCCCGGCGTGCGGTCCGCCCACGTGGTTGTGGTACTCGCCCTGGTCGGGCAGGGACACCACCGCCCGCTCCGGCGTCGTCTCGAGGAACTCGAGGTTCAGGGTCCGGGCCATGGGCACCGTGGCGGCGAGCATCTCGCCGATGGACATCTGGTCTGCGCTCATGGCCGCATGTTACTCACGAGTAGAGACGGCTGGCCAGGCCCGTGTGACGACCGCCGCATCGGTCCTCCCCCGCCCGTCCGCGCCGCTGTTCCCGGGTTGCTACGTCTCCGTCCACGGGCAGTGACCGAATCGTGTCCGGAGCGCGGCTAGGGTTGCTGCCCATGTGGCCAGGACAGCAGCCGCCCGGGGGCGAGCAGAACCCGCAAGCGAACAACCCGTACCAGCAGCCGGGTTACCAGCAGCCGAATCCGAATCCGTACCAGCAGCCGGGCTATCAGCAACAGCCCAACCCCTACGGGCAGCAGCCCCAGTGGGACGCCCCCGGGCCGGCCGGCGCGCCGCAGCCCCCGCAGGGCGGAGGCGGAAACCGGACGAAGCTGGTCGCGATCATCGCCGCCGCGGCGGTCGTCGTGGCGGCCGGTGTCACCGGCTTCCTGGTGCTGGGCGGCGACAAGGACGACACCGCGGACGGCGGCAAGGGCGGAGGCAAGAAGACCACCGCGCCGGCGAGCCCGTCCACGGAGTCGAGCGCACCCGCCACGGGCGACAACCCTCGCGGCGGCGAGGAGGAGAAGCCCACGGTCAAGGGCTGGAAGGTCGTCATCAACCCCAAGTGGGGCACGGCCTTCGACGTCCCGGCGGACTGGGAGGTCGCCTCCCCGACGTCGTACGTCTTCTTCGAGGACGAGAAGTCCGACGACGGCAAGCCGCTCATCCTCATGTCCGCGCCGGCCTTCTACAAGTCCGAGTGGTGCACGAGCGACGACAACAAGGACGGCAGGACCGAGAGCGAGTCCCTGGCCGGGACGGGCACCAAGGGCGCGGACGGCGCGAAGAACACCGACGAGGTCGCGCTCAACCAGGCGGCCTCATGGGTGTACGGCGGCTACACGCAGCCGGACAAGAAGAGCGTCAAGACCGAGAAGGCCAAGCCCTACACCTCGGCCGCCGGTGTGAAGGGCAGCGTCGCCTGGGCGTGGTCGGAGAACACGCCCGACAAGGGCAAGTGCGCGAGCGACGGCAAGGCGGTCACCTTCGGCTTCAAGAACTCGGCGGGCGACTTCGTCGCGTGGAGCTTCTTCGGGGCCAAGGGCGTCAAGGGCGAGGTGCCCAAGGAGACCATCCTGAAGATCCTCAGCACCGTCCGGCTGCACGGCGAGCCGACCGGAGGCTGACGCGGACGCCGAACGGGCTCGCCCCGGCAGGGGGCGGGCCCGGCTCACCGGAACCTCGGGACCGGCACACGTCAGCCGATACCGAACGCCCCGTCGGGGGGCTCGGGTGACGGCACGGCGTCCTCGTCCCGCACCGCACGCGCCCCACCGATGAACTCCCGCAGAGCGTCGCCGTGTTCGACCCGGGCCGGGAAGGCGTCGGCGGCCGTGAGCCGGGCCAGGGCGGCGACGTCGACCGGCTCGCGCCCGGCCACGAGCACCGCGTTCCCGAACCGCCGCCCCCGCAGGACCCCCGGCTCGGCGATCAGCACAAGCTCCTCGAACACCGTCGCCAGAGTGGCGAGTTGGGACCGCAGAAAGGCGAACGGCGCCGCATCGGGGAGGTTGGCGAGATAGACCCCGCTGTCCCGCAGCACACGGCCGGCCTCACGGACGTACGCGACGGACGTGAGGTGCGCCGGAACCCGCGAACCGCCGAACACGTCGGCGACGATCACATCGGCCGAGTCCGTGGCGGCGTTCTCCAGCCACTTCCTCGCGTCCGCCGTGTGCAGCGCGACCCGGGCCTCCTCCGGCAACGGCAGATGCTCGGCCACCAGCTCCAGCAGCCCCCGGTCGACCTCGACGACGTCCTGCCGGGACCCCGGCCGGGTCACGGCCACGTACCGGGGCAGTGTGAGCGCGCCCCCACCGAGATGCAGCACGTCCAGCGCACACCCCGGCTCCGCGACCACGTCCAGCACATGCCCGAGCCGCCGCGCGTACTCGAACTCCAGATGCGTCGGCGCGTCCAGATCGACATACGACTGGGGCGCCCCGTCGACGGTCAGCAGCCAGGCCCGCTCCCGGTCGACGTCGGGCATGAGCTTGGCGGTGCCGTGATCGACGTCGCGGGTCACGGGGATGGGCTCGTTCACCCTCTCATTGTGCCTGTGGTGCGGTGCCCCATCAGGGGCGCGGGGAACTGCGCGACCAGCCACATCCAGCCGGCAGTCCCCCACGCACAGCAAGAGGCGATCACCCGACGACCGTCACAGTCCCCGCCCCCACAGTCCGCCCACCCTCACGAACGGCGAACCCGAGCCCCGGCTCCAACGGCACCTCCCGCCCCAGCTCCACGGTCATGGCAACCGTGTCACCGGGTCGAGCCACCGCCACCTCACCGAGGTCGACCACCCCCACCACATCCGCGGTCCGGATGTAGAACTGCGGCCGGTACCCGGAGGAGACAGGCGTCGTCCGCCCACCCTCCCGGGCCGACAGGACATACACCTGCGCCGAGAAACGCCGCCGCGGCTTCACACTCCCCGGCGCGGCCACCACATGCCCCCGCCGGACAGCGTCCCGGGGCACGCCCCGCAACAGCAGCGCCACGTTGTCCCCGGCCTGCGCCTCCTCCATCGGCTTGCCGAAGGTCTCCAGCCCGGTGACCACCGTCTCGACGGCAGCCCCGAGCACCTCGACCTTGTCCCCGACCCGCACCGTGCCCCGCTCCACCGCACCGGTCACCACGGTCCCCCGCCCGGTGATGGTCAGCACGTTCTCCACGGACAACAGGAACGGCGCGTCCAGATACCGCTCCGGCATCGGCACATACGTGTCCACCGCGTCGAGCAGCGCCTCGACCGAGGCCGTCCACCGCGGGTCCCCCTCCAGCGCCTTGAGTCCCGAGACGCGTACGACGGGTACGGAGTCGCCTCCGTAGCCGTGCGCCGTGAGCAGGTCGCGGACCTCCAGTTCGACCAGGTCGGTCAGCTCCTCGTCGCCCGCGTCGGCCTTGTTGAGGGCGACCACGATGTGGTCGACGCCCACCTGCCGGGCGAGCAGTACGTGTTCGGCGGTCTGCGGCATGATCCCGTCGAGCGCGGAGACGACGAGGATCGCCCCGTCGAGCTGCGCGGCGCCGGTGACCATGTTCTTGACGTAGTCGGCATGGCCCGGCATGTCGACGTGCGCGTAGTGCCGGGTGTCGGTCTCGTACTCGACGTGCGCGATGTTGATGGTGATGCCGCGCGCCGCCTCCTCGGGCGCCCGGTCGATCCGGTCGAACGGCACGAACGTGCCGGTGCCGCGCTCGGCGAGGACCTTGGTGATGGCGGCCGTGAGGGTGGTCTTGCCGTGGTCGACATGACCCATCGTGCCGATGTTGAGGTGTGGTTTCGTACGGATGTAGGCCGTCTTGGACATGGCTGTACCTCGAAGCGTCTGATCGGCGAAGAAGAACGTGGGACCCCGAGGACCTGCCGACCCTCCCCTTGCGGGGTCCGCCGGACGAACCGGAGAGGGTCAGCTTCGGACGCCGTCCGCAACGGCCGTGACAACCACGACGGCAGCCTTCGGGGCATCCGTGACCACGGATGCTGCGAGGGTGAAGGCGTGCCGGAACATGCGTCAGATCATCGCCGACGCTTCACCGCACGTCGAACGGTTTTCGGCGTCTGCTCCGTCGGTCCCGCGCGGGGATGCGGACGGCTGTCTGTGACGCTGGTGAGACGAACCATACGGCGATCACACACATATGTCGGTTAGTGTCACCGGATGCTCGATGCCACCACCCGCTCTGGGGGCACCGCCACGGCCTCTCCCCGGGCCAGCACCGCGGAGCTCGCCGTCGCCGTCCCCTCGGCAACGACCGCCTCGCCCGTCCCGTCCACCGGTTTCACCGCTCGCTGCACCAGAGTTCTGCTCTCCCCGTGGTCGCGGCTGTCCCTGCTCGTCGCGCTGCTCGCCGCCGGCGCGTGCGGGGTGCTGCTGTTCGAGCCGCAGCGGCTGCTGACGCAGGGCTGGCCGCCACAGCTCGGCGGCGCCATGGCGGCGCTGGTGTTCGCGGTGGCGTACGGCGTGTGCACGGTGGCGTTCGTACCGAGGCCGCTGCTGAACCTCGCGGCGGGGGCGCTGTTCGGTTCGCAGCTGGGCACCGGCGTGGCGCTGGCGGGCACGGTGCTCGGTGCCGGGATCGCCTTCTGCCTGGGCCGCGCGCTGGGCCAGGACGCCCTGCGGCCGCTGCTGCGCGGGCGCTGGCTGAAGGCCGCGGACGGTCAGCTCAGCCGGCACGGCTTCCGCTCGATGCTGGTGGTGCGGCTCTTCCCCGGTGTGCCGTTCTGGGCCGCGAACTACTGCGCCTCGTTCTCCCGCATGGGCCTGCTGCCGTTCCTGCTGGCGACGGGCCTCGGCTCGATCCCGAACACCGCCGCCTACGCCGTCGCCGGCGCCCGCGCCTCCGCCCCGACGTCCCCCGCCTTCCTGATCGCCCTGGCCTGCATAGCCCTGCCCGCCCTGGCGGGCGTGGTGGTGGCGTGGCGCAAGCGGCACCGCCTGCGCCAGCTCTGACCAACCGTTACGCCCGCCCCGGCTCACACCCGTTCCAGCACCATGGCGTTGGCGAGCCCGCCCGCCTCGCACATGGTCTGGAGCGCGTACCGGGCGCCCCGTTCGCGCATCGCGTGCACCAGCGTCGTCGTCAGCCGGGTGCCGCTCGCGCCGAGCGGGTGGCCGAGCGCGATCGCGCCGCCGTGCACGTTGACCCGGGCGAGGTCGGCGCCGGTCTCCTGCTGCCAGGCCAGGACGACGGCCGCGAACGCCTCGTTGACCTCGAACAGGTCGATGTCGTCGAGGGTCAGCGAGGCCCTGCGCAGTACCTTCTCGGTCGCCGGGACGACACCGGTGAGCATCAGCAGCGGGTCGGAGCCGGTGACGGCGAAGCTGTGCAACCGGGCGAGCGGGCGCAGGCCGAGCCGGGCCGCCGTCTCGCTGGAGGTGATGAGCACCGCCGAGGCTCCGTCGTTGATCGGGCTGGCGTTGCCCGCCGTGATGTTCCACTCGATCTGCGGGAAGCGTTCGGCGAAGCCGGGGTCGTGGTAAGCGGGCTTGAGGCCGGCGAGGATCTCGGGGGTGCTGCCGGGCCGTACGCACTCGTCGCGCGTGACACCCTCCAGGGGCGCGACCTCGGCGTCGAAGAGCCCGGCGTCCCAGGCCGCCGCGGCCTTGTGGTGCGACGAGACGGCGAAGTCGTCCATCTGCTCGCGGCCGATCGACCACTTGGCGGCGATGAGTTCGGCGCTGATGCCCTGGGGGACGAGTCCCTCGGGGTAGCGCTCGGCGATCCCGGGGCCGAAGGGGTCCTTGCCCGCGGGCACGTTCGACCACATCGGCACCCGGCTCATCGACTCGACCCCGCAGGCCACGACGAGGTCGTACGCGCCCGAGAGGACGCCCTGGGCCGCGAAGTGCACGGCCTGCTGGGAGGAGCCGCACTGGCGGTCCACCGTGGTCGCGGGCACCGACTCCGGGAAGCCCGCGGACAGGGCGGCGTAGCGGGTGGTGTTCATGGCCTGCTCGCCGACCTGGTCGACGGCGCCGCCGATGACGTCGTCGATCAGCGCCGGGTCGACGCCGGAGCGTTCGACGAGGGTGCGCAGGGTGTGGGCGAGGAGCTCCACCGGGTGGACGTGTGCGAGGGCGCCGTGGGGCTTGCCCTTGCCCATCGGGGTGCGTACGGCTTCGACGATGACTGCGTCACGCATGGTGCGGGCCTCCACGGCTACCAGTGAGTAGGAAATCCGAACTCACCGTAGCCCGGTGGGTTGGAAAATCCAACCCTCTCCTAGACTGAGCCGCATGGCCGCCAGCAAAGAACCGCGCCCCTGCTCCATCGCCGACACCCTGGCTCTCGTCGGCGAGAAGTACTCGCTGCTCGTGCTGCGGGAGGTGTGCCTCGGCAACGGCCGTTTCGACCAGCTGGTGCGCAACATCGGCGCACCGCGCGACATCCTCGCCACGCGGCTGCGCCGGCTCGTCGACGCCGGGATCCTGGTCAAGCACCTCTACAGCGAGCGCCCGCAGCGCTTCGAGTACCGGCCGACCCGGGCCGGGCTGGAACTGGAGCCCGTGCTGATGACCCTCATGGCCTGGGGCGACCGCCACCTGCGAACGGACGGCGACCGTCCGATGGTCGTGGAACACTCCTGCGGCCGGGCGCTCACCCCGGTCGTCACCTGCCGGGGCTGCGGCGACGAGGTGCGCCACGAGGACCTCAGGGCCCACCCCCAGGCGCCCGGCTGGACGGTGACCGGACCGACGGCGGCCTGATCCGGCCTGCCGCGGAGCACCGGCCAAACCCCTGTGTCGGAGCGGACATCCGGGGGCGCTACGCTTCCCCCTCGGCACATATGATCCCCCGGTCATCACACCCGGCGGCCCGGTGTGCCCGTCGTCCGTTCCACGATCGGCACTTGGACTCCGCTACCTCATGTCTTGGTTCGAATCACTCATCCTCGGACTCGTCCAGGGGCTGACCGAGTTCCTCCCCGTCTCCTCCAGCGCGCACCTGCGTCTGACGGCGGCCTTCTCGGGCTGGGAGGACCCGGGCGCGGCCTTCACGGCGATCACCCAGATCGGCACCGAAGCCGCCGTGCTGATCTACTTCCGCAAGGACATCGGGCGGATCATCTCGGCGTGGACGCGCTCGCTCACGAACAAGGAGCTGCGCGGCGACCCCGACGCGCGGATGGGCTGGCTGGTCATCGTCGGCTCGATCCCGATCGGTGTGCTCGGCGTGACACTGAAGGACCAGATCGAGGGTCCGTTCCGGGACCTGCGCATCACCGCGACGATGCTGATCGGCATGGGCATCGTCCTGGGCGTCGCCGACCGGCTCGCGGCACGGGACGAGAACGGCGGCAAGCACCGCGCCCCCAAGCAGCGCAAGGCCCTGGAGGACCTGGGCGTACGGGACGGCCTGATCTACGGCGTCTGCCAGGCCATGGCGCTCATCCCGGGCGTCTCCCGCTCCGGCGCCACCATCAGCGGCGGCCTGTTCATGGGCTACAAGCGCGAGGCCGCGGCCCGCTACTCCTTTTTGCTCGCGATCCCGGCGGTGCTCGCCTCCGGCATCTTCGAGCTCAAGGACGCGACGGAGGGCGGCCATGTCTCGTGGGGGCCGACGATCTTCGCGACGGTCATCGCCTTCGGGGTCGGCTACGCGGTGATCGCGTGGTTCATGAAGTTCATCTCGACCAAGAGCTTCATGCCGTTCGTCTGGTACCGGATCGCGCTCGGCATCCTCATCATCGCCCTGGTCAGCATGGGTGCGCTGAGCCCGCACGCGGCCGAGTCGGCGGGCTGACCCGGCGGGCTGTGACCCGCGTCTCGTGACCAACCGCATAGCCTTGGGGTAGCCGTCCGGTAGCGGGCTGTCAGTGGCGGCCCCTAGGCTTGTCCGCATGTCCCCCGATTTCGTGACCCCTGGTTCCGTGCGGTCCGCCGCCGAGGTCAACGAGGAGATCCGTGCGCTCTGGCGGCGCACGGGCGGCACCCTGTCGGCCGAGGAGCGCGCGGAGTACGAACTGCTGGTCGTCGAGTGGGCGGCCGCGATCCGCGGCGCCGTCGTCAAGGCGGCCTGACGCTCACCGCACACCCCTTGGCTCCGCGCCTGCCATGCCCAACACTGAGCCGATGACGCAGCGCGTGGAGCTCGCCACCGTGAGGGACCGACTGGCCGTCGACGGAGTGATCACCGACTACGCGGTGGCGGTCGACGACGGCGACTGGGAAGCGTACCGGGGGCTGTTCGTCCCTCAGGGACGGGCGGACTACCGATCGGCCGGCGGCATCGAGGGGGAGGCCACGGCGGTCGCCGCGTGGCTCGCCGAGAGCATGCGCCTCTTCCCGATGCGACAGCACCTGATCGTCAACCGGCGGGTGCGCTTCGGTGTCTGGGAGCAGGACACCGGCGACACGGCCCAGGTCCAGGCCGACTACATCAACCCCATGGCCACCGAAGGGCCCGCGCCCGACTTCGTGGGCGGCGGCCGGTACGCCTTCGCGCTGCGGCGCACCGTCGACGGCTGGCGGCTGAGCGAGGTGGTCGTCCGGGAGAAGTGGCGGCGCCTTCCCGAGCGGCGGACGGCGCCTGTGGTCAACTGACCCGGCGGGCGTCCTCTGTCCTAGATCGTCCTCAGGGCGCACACTGGAGGCACCCGCGGGGTAGGAGGCGCCTATGAAGACGCTCGGCCACTGGCTCGCCTCCCCGTGGCGGCGCTCGGCCGCCGCTGTGATCGCGGGCGCCCTTCCCGTATTCGCCTATCCCGCCCCCTCCTTGTGGTGGTGGGCCTATGTCGCCCTGGTCCCCTGGATCCTGCTGACGCGCACCGCGCCGACCGGGAAACGCGCGGCGTACGACGGCTGGTGCGCCGGGTTCGGCTTCATGCTGGCCCTGCACCACTGGCTGCTGCCCTTCCTGCACGTGTTCACGTTCGTCCTCGCCGCGCTGCTCGGCGCCCTGTGGGCCGGGTGGGGATGGCTGGTGCACCGGCTGCTGGCAGGCCTGCCCTCGCGGCGGCGGATCGCGTCCGCGCTCGTCGTCCTGCCGTCCGGCTGGCTGGCCGTCGAGCTGGTCCGCTCCTGGCAGGGCCTCGGCGGCCCCTGGGGCATGCTCGGCTCCAGTCAGTGGCAGGTCGAGCCGGCGCTGCGGCTGGCCTCGGTCGGCGGGGTGTGGCTGCTCAGCTTCCTGATCGTGGCCATGAACGTCGCGGTCGCCGTCCTCGTCGCGGTCCGTCAGTCCCGCGTGCCCGCCATGGCCGGTCTCGTCGCCACGGCCGCCGCCACCTCCGCCGCCTGGTCCCTGTCTCCGCGCCCCGACGTCGACGGCCAGGTCAGGATCGCCGTCGTCCAGCCCGGCGTCATCGACGGCCCGAGCCACCGGCTCGCCCGCGAGGAACAGCTCACCCGGCGCCTCGCCGGGCAGGACGTCGACCTGATCGTCTGGGGCGAGAGCAGCGTCGGCTTCGACCTCGGGGACCGGCCCGACCTCGCCCGGCGGCTCGCCGACCTGTCCCGCGCGACGGGCGCCGACATCCTGGTCAACGTGGACGCCCGGCGCTCCGACAAGCCCGGCATCTACAAGAGTTCCATCCTGGTCGGGCCCGACGGTCTCACCGGCGAGCGCTACGACAAGATGCGGCTCGTCCCCTTCGGCGAGTACGTCCCGGCCCGCTCCCTGCTCGGCTGGGCCACCTCCGTCGGCAAGGCGGCGGGCGAGGACCGCATGCGCGGCTCCCAGCCGGTCGTGATGAACATGGGGGACAGCCTGCGCGCCGGCCCGATGGTGTGCTTCGAGACGGCCTTCCCCGACATGACCCGCCACCTCACCCGGGAGGGCGTCGACGTGCTGATCGGCCAGTCGTCGACGTCCACGTTCCAGAACAGCTGGGCGCCCGAGCAGCACGCCGCGCTCGCCGCGCTGCGCGCCGCCGAGACCGGCCGCCCCATGGTGCACGCGACGCTGACGGGTGTCTCCGCCGTCTACGGCCCGAGCGGGGAGCGCGTCGGCTCGTGGCTCGGGACGGACGCGTCCGCCACGCAGGTCTACGACGTGCCCCTCGCCCACGGCACCACGCCCTATGTGCGCCTCGGTGACTGGACCGTGCACGCGGCCATGCTGATCCTCGCCGCGTGGGCCGCCGGTGAGGGCGTACGGACGCTGCGGCTCAGGCGGTCCGCTCCTGAACCGCGCGTACCACCCGCTCGCACAGTTCATGAGTCTCCAGCGCGTCCCGGGCGCTGAGCACCCTGCCCGCCCGCACGGCGTCCAGGAACGCCAGCACCGCCTGCTCGATGCCGCGCTGCCGGGCCACCGGCACCCAGTCGCCGCGCCGCCGCACGGTCGGCTGCCCCTTGTGGTCGACGACCTCGGCGAGATTGACCACCTGCCGCTTGGTGTCCTGCCCGGACACCTCCAGGATCTCCTCGGCCGAACCGCTGAGCCGGTTCATCACGCCGAGCGCGGTGAAGCCGTCCCCGGCGAGCTGGAGCACGAGGTGGTGCACCAGGCCGCCTTGGACCCGGGCGCGCACGGTGACGTCGTCGATCTCTCCGGGCACCAGGAACCGCAGGGTGTCGACGACGTGGATGAAGTCGTCCAGGACCATCGTGCGCGGCTCCTCCGGGAGCCCGATGCGGTTCTTCTGCATCAGGATCAGCTCGCGCGGATGGTCGGCGCACTGCGTGTAGCCGGGGGCGTGACGCCGGTTGAAGCCGACGGCGAGGCTGGTGTCCCGCTCCTCGGCGAGCGCCACCAGCCGCGCGGACGCGTCGAGTTCGTAGGCGAGCGGCTTGTCGACGTACGTCGGCACGCCCGCCTCCAGCAGCCGGCTCACGATCTCCGGGTGCACGATCGTGGGCGCGTGTACGAAGGCGGCGTCGAGGCCTGCCGCGAGGAGGGAGTCCAGAGTCGTGTGCCGCCGCTCGGGCGGGATGTGGAGGCCGTCGGCGACCCGGTCGAGCGTGGCGGGCGTGCGCGTCTGGAGGTGCAGCTCCACCCCGGGCTGGAAGGCGAGGACCGGAAGGTAGGCCTTCTGCGCGATGTCGCCGAGTCCGATGCAGCCGACCTTCACGGGGTGCTCTCCTCTAACGGTTGCCGGCCGGGGTCTGCTCGGAAGCATACGTCTGCTGTGGCGGCCGCCAGTCGGCGATGCCGTCGAAGCTCCGCAGGAACAGAGCGGGTCCGGCCTTCGACAGCGCGGCCACGGCCGTGTCGCGTACGACGGTCCCGACGCGGCCGGTCATGAGGTTGAGCCGGGCGACCTTCACGGCCTGGCGTGCGACGGCGGTCGTACGGGGCAGCCGGGCGGCGGTGTAGGCGGGGAGGTCGTCGCAGTGGTGCGCGAGGACGATCGCGTCCTCGATGGCCTGGTTGCCGCCCTGACCGAGGGTCGGGGGCATGGCGTGCGCGGCGTCGCCGACCAGGGCGACCCTGCCGTGGTGGTAGGCCGGCAGGGGTTCGGCGAGGTGGTGGACGTCGTGCCGCAGCACGTCCTCGGGGCGGGCGGCGGCGAGCACGGCGGGGATCGGGTCGTGCCAGTCGCCGAAGCGGCGCAGCAGCTCGGCCTTCTCGTCGTCGGGCGCGCGTCCACCGGCGGGTGTCATGGCGGCGGCGTAGGCGTAGACGCGGCCGTCCTTGAGCGGGTGCGTGCCCCAGATGCGGCCCCTGCCCCAGGTCTCGTGCGAGGCGAACTCGACGCCGGGGACGGGGAGCACGACCCGCCAGGTGGTGAATCCGGAGTAGACGGGCCCCGGGTGGCCGGGAAAGAGCGCGCGGCGTACGGCGGACCGGACGCCGTCGGCGGCCACCACCAGGTCGGCCTCCAGCTCGCCGTCCGCGGTGGTGACGCGGGCGGGCCGGCCCGTGTCGCCGCTGTCGACGAGGGTCGCGGCGGCGTCCGTGCGGACCGCGTCGGACGGGAGCAGTGCGGTCAGGCGCTGGACGAGGGTGGCGCGGTGCAGCAGCACGAGGGGGCCGCCGAACCGCTCGGCGGCGGCTTCGGCGGAGGAACGCGAGAGCCACCGGCCGGACGGTGTGCGCAACCCGCCGTCCCCCGCCCAGGCGGCGAGGTCGCGGATCTCGTCGCCGAGGCCGATGACGTCCAGCGCGCGCAGGGAGTTGGGAGAGAGCGAGATGGCGGCGCCGACCGGCTCCAGTGAACGGGCACGTTCCAGCACGGTGACCTGCCGGCCGCGCAGGTGCAGTGCGGCCGCCGCGGTCAGGCCTCCGATTCCGCCGCCGATCACGACAGCCCGCCTCGCCTGTGTCATGGCTCCTCCTCCGACCGGCGGCCGGACCTGAACCGGCCGCGCTACTACACCTGTAGTCCCCTGTCGACTTTACTACAGCTGTAGTGAGACGGGTAGCGTGAGTTCCATGTCCGTACGCACCACCGGCCCCTCCCGCTCCGACCTCGTCGCCGACACCGCCCTCGCCCTGCTCGCCGAGCGCGGGATGCGGGGCCTCACGCACCGGGCGGTAGACGAGGCGGCCGGACTCCCCCAGGGCTCCACGTCGAACCTCGCCCGGACCCGGCAGGCCCTGCTGGAACTGGCGGTGCGGCGCCTGGCCGACCGCGAGGCACGAGTGCTGGCGCTGCACGAGATGCCGGACCCCCGGGCCGGGGCCGGCCCCCTGGCGGACGCGCTGGCCCTGGCCACCCACCGGGCCCTGACCCGCAACCGCGAACTCACCCTCGCCCGCTACGAACTGGCCCTGGAGGCCACGCGCCGCCCGGAGCTGCGGGCGTACTTCGACGCGACGGGCGCCCGCTTCCGTGAGCAGCTGGCCGCCCTCGTCACCGGGATGGGCTCGACGGATCCGGCCCGGCACACGCTGTCCCTGATCGCCTGGTCGGACGGGCTGATGTTCAGTTGTGTGGCGGGGTCCTTCAGTGCCGAGGTGCCGGGCCTGGAGGAGGTGCGGGCCGGGCTGCGGGAGCTGCTGGACGGGATGCTGGGGGCCTGAAAAAAGCCGTGGTCGGGCAGGGGGGCGTTGGGAAAGGATGCGGACATGACGACCGAACGCAGTATGCCTGCCACGACCGCCGACGAACGGACCATGCTGGAGGGCTGGCTGGAGTTCCACCGGCAGACCCTCGCGTGGAAGTGCGAGGGCCTGACCGACGAGCAGCTCAGGTCCCCCGCCGTGGAGCCCTCCGACCTGTCCCTGCTGGGGCTGGTGCGGCACATGGCGGACGTGGAACGGAGCTGGTTCCGCCGGGTGCTGACCAACGAGGACGTGGCGCCGCTTTACTGGAGCGACGAGGACCCGGACGCCGACTTCCGTCTGACGGAGGCGGACACCTACGCGGAGGCCCACGCCGCCTGGCAGGCCGAGATCGAGACCGCCCGGAGCAACGCCGCCCGCTTCGGCCTGGACGACCTCTCCGAGGGCAAGCACCGCCGCACCGGCGAGCGGTTCAACCTGCGGTGGCTCTACACCCACATGATCGAGGAGTACGCGCGGCACAACGGCCACGCCGACCTGCTCCGCGAGCGCATCGACGGCTCGACCGGCGACTGACGTCGGCCGGGACCGGCCGACGACGTCACCCCGGACGGGCCGACTGTCTCCGTACGGGGAGCGAGATCACCCGTGCGGGGCATCCTCCGCCCGTCCGCTGCCCTGCCGCGGGCCGGACGCACCAGAGTGACGCGGGTGCATCGAACGACGACCACAGCGACGCTCCTGGTGACCGTGGCGGTCTCGGCCCTCTCCGGCTGTGTGACGGTCCAGCGTCCCCTCGCTCCCGGGCCGCCCGCGGCCCCGGCCCGGACGTCGGCGCCGCAGCCGGAGGAGCAGTCGGAGACGCAGATCGTGCAGGCACCGGCCCGCGAGGCCCTGGAACTCATCGAGACGTCCACCCGCCCGGAGCCGGCCGCGTCCCCGTCGCGCCTGACCACGCCTCCGGCCACCGCGCCACAGCAGCGGCGGCAGCCGCCCGCCCCCCGCGACGTCCGCCCGCGCCCCGCCCGCCCGGAACGCCCCGAACCGGCCCCGCGCGGCCCACGGCGTCCGCACACCGGCCTGCCCGGGGTCCCGGAGTCGGTACGCCAGGACGTCCAGGAGAACGTCCCGAAGAACACGGACATTTGCGCACTGGGCAGGCGCTACGGGGGCTGGCGGGCGGACAGCCCGGAGGCGACGATCTGCCGCGACACGTACGGGCATTGAACGACGCCCGGGGCGGGCCCTTGAACAGGCCCGGCTCAGCCGGAACCCGCCGCCTGGGCCGTGGCCTGCCGGCACGGCGGGTGCCGACCACACCCGGACCCTGTCGACGAACGCACCGGGCGTGGAAGGCTGAGAACCACCTCGGACGGTCGATCACGTCCGGAGTGGCCCACGTCCCCCGTCGGCGCCACGGCCGCTGCCCCGAGCGACCCCCGCGCCTCTCCCGGCACCACGCCCACTGCCCCGAGCGGCCCGCGCCGCTTCGGGCGCTACGGCCGCTGCCTCGGCGGTGTCCACATCCCGCCGCCGTCCTCGCCCAGCCGGGACTCCAGTCGGCTGATGGCCGCACGGACGCCCTCGC
Organism: Streptomyces africanus; assembly: GCF_030816955.1. Classification (NCBI taxonomy): domain Bacteria; kingdom Bacillati; phylum Actinomycetota; class Actinomycetes; order Kitasatosporales; family Streptomycetaceae; genus Streptomyces; species Streptomyces africanus. The sequence continues at coordinate 1,262,980 of NZ_JAUSYP010000001.1, forward strand.
CGTAGGGGTCGTCGGTGAGGGCCGTGGCCGCTCCGCGGGCCCGCCGCAGGTGGGCGCGGGCGGCGTCGCGGTGGCCCAGTCTGTCGTAGTCGGCGGCCAGATTGAGGTGCAGGGAGGGGTAGAACGCGCGGACCGCGAGCGCCCCCTCCCCCGAGGGGATCCCGGCGTCGGTGATCTCCTCCGCCGCCGTCAACGCGCGCAGGTCCCAGGCCAGTTCGTCGGCGGGATCGTCCTGCGTGTCGGCCAGGTAGTGGGCGAGGGTGCAGCGGTGCAGCGGGTCGCCGTGCTCCCCGATCTCCGCCCAGAGGTCGAGGAACCGCTGCCGGGCCTCCTCCCGGTCCCCGGCGTGGTGCAGCATGACGACCTGCCCGATCCGCGTCGGCACGGCATCCGGCACCGCATGTCCCTGTCGCTCCACGACCACGCCCTCCGCACCGCTCGCCCGCTGTTCCTCCCGACGCTAACCGCAGGCCGGGAGGATCCGGCTGAGGCCGCTCCGTACGGCCCCGGGGCGTCAGCCGTCAGCCCAGGCTCGGAATCGTCCAGTCGATCGGCTCGTGCCCCTGCGCCGCCACCGCCGCGTTGATCTGCGTGAACGGCCGCGAGCCGAAGAACTTCTTCGCCGACAGCGGCGACGGATGCGCGCCCTTGACCACCACATGGCGCGACTCGTCGATCAGCGGGAGCTTCTTCTGCGCGTAGTTCCCCCACAGCACGAACACCGCCGGGTCGGGCCGGCCGGCCACCGCGCGGATGACCGCGTCGGTGAACCTCTCCCAGCCCCGGCCCTTGTGCGAGTTGGCCTCGCCGCCGCGAACGGTGAGCACCGCGTTGAGCAGCAGGACGCCCTGCCGGGCCCATGGCATCAGATAGCCGTTGTCCGGGATCGGCGTGCCCAGTTCCTCGTGCATCTCCTTGTAGATGTTCCGCAGGGACGGCGGGATCCGCACGCCGGGCCGGACCGAGAAGCACAGCCCGTGCCCCTGCCCCTCGCCGTGGTACGGGTCCTGACCGAGGACCAGGACCTTCACCTCCTCGTACGGCGTGGCGTCCAGCGCGGCGAAGACCTCCTCGCGCGGCGGATAGACGGGGCCCTTCGCCCGCTCCTCCTCGACGAACTCCGTCAGCTCCTTGAAGTAGGGCTGCTGAAGCTCGTCACCCAGAACCCCGCGCCAGGACTCGGGCAGCATGGCGATGTCGGTCACGTCAACGTCCTCACGATGTGCGGTCACTTCCAGGCCACGAACCTACCGGCGACCACTGACAACGTGCCGGAAAGCCCGGTGACAACGTGCCGGGAGAGCCCGGTGACAACCTGCCGGGAGAGCCCGGTGACAACCTGCCGGGAGAGCCCGGTGCCCGCCCCGCCTACCAGGCGGTCTTGCGGTGCAGCTCCCACATCATCATGATCGTCGACGGATCCATGGCCCGCTCCGCGCCCGAGACGTCCCGGCTTGCCGCCACGTACTGCCGGCCCTGCCACAGCGGCAGCAGCCGCGCGTCGTCCACCAGGATCCGCTGGGCCTCCTCGAACTCCTTCTCCACGTTCGCGCGGTCGCTCTCGCGGCGCGACCGGGGCAGCAGATCGCCGGTGATCTCGGGCGCCGGGTAGGGCGTTCCGAGGGCGTTCTGCTCGCCGACGAACGGCGCGATGAAGTTCTCGGCGTCCGGGAAGTCGGGGAACCAGCCACGCCCGAACACCGGGTACTCGCCCTTCTGGTAGCCCTCGACGTACGTCTTCCAGGGGCGGCTCTTCAGGGTGATCGAGAACAGGCCCGAGTCATCGAGCTGGCGCTTCAGCTCCTTGAACTCCGCGGCCGTCTCGGAGCCGTAGCGGTCGCTGGTGTACCAGAGGGTGAGCGGGACCCGCCGGTTGATGCCCGCGCCGGTGAGGATCTTGCGGGCCTTGGCGACGTCCGGGTCGCCGTAGTCGTCGAAGAAGCCCGTCGTGTGACCGGTGAGGCCCTTGGGGACCATGGAGTACAGCGGGTCGACGGTGTCCTTGTAGACCTTGTGGGCGATCGCCGCCCGGTCGACGACCTGGGCGATGGACTGGCGCACGGCCTTGCGGTTGGCCCAGGAGTCCTTCGGGTTGAACACCAGGTAGTTGATGTCGGTGCCGGTGCCCTCGACGAGCTGGATCTCCTCCTCCGTGGAGGACTTGCTCTGGAGGTCGACCACGTCACCGGCGCCCAGGCCGCGGTAGGTGACGTCGATCTGCTCGTCCCGCAGGGCCTTGACCATGGCGCCGGAGTCCTGGAAGTAGCGGATGGTCACCGCGTTGTTCCGGCGCTCCGCGTAGCCCTTGTAGCTGTCGTTGCGGACGAGGACGGCTTCCTTGCCCTCGTCGTAGGAGTCGAGGGCGTACGGCCCGGAGCCGACGACGTCGCTGCCCTTGCGCAGGGAGTTCTCCGGGTAGGCCGCCGGGGAGACGATCGACATGGCCGGGGTGGCGAGCACGAACGGGAAGGTGGCGTCGGGCTTGTTGAGGTGGAAGATCACCTCGCGCTCGTTCGGCGCCTGGACCCGCTCCAGGCTGCCGAGCAGACCGGCCGGGCCGCCGTTGACGTTGATCTTGCGGATCCGGTCGAACGAGTACTTCACGGCCCGGGCATCGAGCGCGTCTCCGTTGGAGAACTTCAGGCCCTCGCGCAGCTCGCAGCGGTACACCTGGTTCGAGGAGTCGCTGAAGCCGCAGCTCTCGGCGGCGTCCGGCTGGGGCTCGCTCGCGCCGGTCGGATAGCTCAGGAGCGTCTGGTAAATGTTGCGGAACAGCTCCCAGGAGCTGTCCCAGGAGGCGGCAGGGTCGAGCGTGCTGGGGGCACTGGTGGTGCCCACGACGATCGGCCCTTCGTCCTCCGGAGTGTCGGACGACAACACGCCGCACCCGGCGACCAGGGACGATATGGACGCGATGGCCGCCACCCGCCGCAGGCATCGGTTCCGGTTGAACACGCGCACGCTCCTCGATCTGCCATACCAAGGGTCGGCAGACCATACCGCAGTGCCGTGCCCGCTGCCCCGCCCCGGGACATGACCTCTTGATCGATAAACCTGTGACTACGTTGTCATCGGCTTTGCGGCACCTTTACGCCGATGCGGGCGCCGCCTGTCCCCAGGGGCGCCCGTGCCGGGCCGTGCCGTCGCCGAGGTCAGCCCGTGCCGGCGTTGAGGAAGATGCCGCCGTCCACGACGAGCGTCTGGCCGGTGACCCAGTCGGACTGCCCGGAGGTGAGGAACGCCGCCGCGCCGCCGATGTCGGAGGGCACACCGAGCCGGCCGAGCGGGTAGGCCGCGGCGGCCTCCTCCTCCCGGCCCTCGTACAGGGCGGTGGCGAACTTGGTCTTCACGACGGCCGGGGCGATCGCGTTGACCCGCACCTTGGGCGCGAACTCGTGCGCCAGCTGCACGGTCAGGTTGATCATCGCCGCCTTGCTGACACCGTACGCGCCGATGAACGGCGAGGGCGAGAGGCCGGCGACGGAGGCGATGTTGACGATCGCGCCGCCGTTGTCCTTCTGCCAGGCGTGCCAGGTCCGCTGGGCGAAGCCCAGTGCCGAGACGACGTTGGTCTCGAAGACCTTGCGGGCGACGTTCAGGTCCAGATCGGCGATCGGGCCGAACACCGGGTTCGTGCCGGCGTTGTTGACCAGGTAGTCGACGCGGCCGAAGGCCTCCATCGTGCGCTCGACGGCGGCGGCCTGGTGGGCCTCGTCGTGCGCCTTGCCCACCGCGTAGATCACGCGGTCCGAGCCGAGCTTCTCGACGGCCTCCTTGAGGGCGTCCTCGGTGCGGCCGGTGATGCACACGCGGTCGCCGCGCGCGACGAGCGCCTCGGCGACGCCGTAGCCGATGCCGCGGCTGGCGCCCGTGACGAGCGCGACCTTGCCGGAGAGTTCAGTCATGTCCGTGAGCTCCTGTGATCCCTAGTCGAGCGGTCCGCCGGCCACGTACAGCACCTGGCCGGAGACGAACCCGGCCGCCTCGCCGGTGAAGAAGGCGATGGCGTTGGCGATGTCCTCGGGCTCACCGACGCGCGCCACCGGGATCTGGGTGGCGGCGGCGGCCTTGAAGTCCTCGAAGCCCATGCCGACGCGGTCGGCGGTGGCCTTGGTCATCTCGGTGGCGATGAAGCCGGGGGCGACGGAGTTGGCGGTGACGCCGAACTTGCCGAGCTCCTTGGCGAGGGTCTTGGTGAAGCCCTGGAGGCCTGCCTTGGCGGCCGAGTAGTTGACCTGCCCGCGGTTGCCCAGCGCCGAGGACGACGACAGGTTGACGATCCGGCCGAAGCCCGCGTCCACCATGTGCTTCTGGCAGGCCTTGGACATCAGGAAGGCGCCACGCAGGTGCACGTTCATGACGGTGTCCCAGTCGGAGACGCTCATCTTGAACAGCAGGTTGTCGCGCAGCACGCCGGCGTTGTTGACCAGGATCGTCGGCGCGCCGAGCTCCGCGGCGATCCGCGCGACGGCCGCCTCGACCTGCGCCTCGTCCGAGACGTCGCAGCCGACCGCGATGGCCTTGCCGCCGGCGGCGGTGATCTTCTCGACGGTGTCCTTGCAGGCCGCCTCGTCGAGGTCGAGCACGGCGACCGCGCGGCCCTCGGCTGCCAGCCGTACGGCGGTGGCGGCGCCGATCCCGCGCGCGGCACCGGTGACGACGGCGACCCGCTGCTCAGTGGTGGACATGGCTGCTTCTCCTCAGGTGAGCGACCGCTTAGTACCTTCAGTGGGTGTGACGCTAGAAGCCCTGGCACGCGGTGTCAACGGGCACGCTCGGCATGTGATCCATTACCCGTGCCCACTCTGCCCGGCGGCGCCCTCCCGGACACCCGATCGGCCCACGGCGGCGCGCCGCCGTGCCTCTCGGCGCCTAGCGTCGGAGCCCGAGCCACTCGTGGCCGGAAGGGAGGCACTCCATGCGCCGTCGTACCGGTGCCATAGGCACGCTGTTCGCGATCGCCGCGATCGTGCCGTTGGCCGACCCCGCTCATGCCCGGCAGGACCTGGACTGCCGCGACTTCTCGTTCCAGGAGGACGCGCAGGCCGTCTTCGACGCGGATCCCAGTGATCCCAACAGACTCGACGAGGACCAGGGCCCGGACGACGGCATCGCGTGTGAGGCCTTGGCCCGCCGCGGGGTCATCTCCCCCACCACCTCGCCCAGTCCCTCCGTTCCCGTCACCGCCACTCCCACCGTCGTCCCGACCCGAGGCGCGCGAGGCGGGCTCGGGGGTGCGGTGACCTCGGGGCCGAGCGACTGGGACCTCGCCATCGGCCTGACCTTCGCGGCGGGTGCCGCCGTCGCCGCCGGTTACGCGGTGAAGCGCCGCCGACGCTGACGTCCGGGGGCGTCCGTCATCTCACCAGCAGGTCCAGCAGACGCTCGGTCTCCGCCGCCGGGTCGGTGGTCAGGCCGGTGTGCACGGGGCCGGGCTGGACGATCGTCGAGCGCGGGGCGACCAGCCAGCGGAAGCGGCGGCCGGGGGTGTCGTCCGCCGCCTGGCCGGCCGCGGGGCCGCCCGCGCACATGCCCTCCACGGCGCGCAGCGCCGCGCGGACGCCGGCCACGTCGGCCCGGGGGTCGAGGGCCAGCAGGCGGGCCTCGTCGAGGTGGGTGCGGGCGCCGATGTAGGACTCGGCGCGGCAGTAGACGAGCACCCCGGCGTTGATGCACTCGCCGCGCTCGACGCGCGGGACGACGCGCAGGACGGCGTACTCGTAGATCTGGCGGTCGCGCGGCCCGCCCTTGATGATGTGCCGGTCGCTCACGTGATCCCCTGGATGCGGTCGTGGATGACGGCAGCCCGTGCGAGCAGCGGCCGCGCGTAGGCCCGCCTCAGGTCGTCCGGCGTGTCGAAGCCGGGCTCGCCCGTCAGCCAGGCGTCCGGGATCTGCGCGGTGACGTCGGCGAGCAGGTCCTCGGTGACCCGGGGCGCCAACTCGGCCGCGGCGGCGGCGACATCGGGCGCGAAGGGCGCCAGGACATGGTCGGCGGCGTCGTAGGGGCGGGCCGCGGAGGCCTGCGCGCCGGGCCAGTTGTGGTGCCAGATCATCGTCGCCCCGTGGTCGACGAGCCACAACTCGCCTTGCCACATCAGGAGGTTGGGGTTGCGCCAGGACCGGTCGACGTTGTTGACCAGCGCGTCGAACCAGACGATCCGCCCGGCCTCCCCGGGACCGACCGGGAAGGCGAGCGGGTCGAAGCCGAGCGCGCCGGAGAGGAAGTCCATGCCGAGGTTGGTGCCGCCGCTGGACCTGAGCAGGCTCTGCACCTCCTGGTCGGGTTCGCCGAGCCCCAGTTCCGCGTCGAGCTCGACCGTGACCAGGCGTGGCACGCGCAGCCCCAGCCGGCGGGCGAGTTCCCCGCAGACCACCTCGGCGACGAGCGTCTTGCGCCCCTGCCCGGCGCCGGTGAACTTCAGGACGTACGTGCCGAAGTCGTCGGCCTCGACGAGCCCCGGCAGCGAACCGCCCTCACGCAGCGGCGTGATGTAGCGGGTCGCGGTGACCTCTTTCAGCATGTCCCTTGCTTTCGGCCTCCGGCATGAAGTGAGCATAGTAACCGAGGGTGATCGCGGACGAGGAGTGCCCGCAGTTGCTTTTGACGGCGTCAGGAGGAGGCGCGCCGGAAGTCGGCCGGAACGACCACAACGGGCACATGGGCGTGGAGCTGTTCGTACAGGCCGCCGTCGTTCCGATCAGGGCAGGAGAGACTCCAGGGGCACCTGTGGGTCGGTGAGCGTGTCCACGTCGACTGGCCGGGCGGTGCGGACGAGGGCTTGGAGCTGGTCGTTGACGTCCCAGATGTTGACGTTCATGGCTGCGCGTACCCGGTTGCCGGCGAGCCAGAAGGCGATGAACGCGCGTCCGGCCACATCACCGCGGAAGACGACCTGGTCGTAACCGCCCGGCTCGACGTACCCCGCGTACTCCATGCCCAGGTCGTACTGGTCGGTGAAGAAGTACGGCACCCTGTCGTACACCGCGTCGTGCCGGCCGAGCATGGCTCTGGCCGCGGTCTGCGGCTGGTGCAGCGCGTTGGCCCAGTGCTCGACGCGGATGTGCTTGCCCAGCAGCGGGTGGAAAGCGTTGGCGACGTCACCGGCGGCGTAGATGTCCGGGTAGGAGGTACGCAGCCGTTCGTCGACGCGGATGCCGTCGTCGACCTCCAGGCCCGCCTCCCGCGCCAGCCCGGTGTTCGGCGTGATGCCGACCCCGACGATGACGACATCGGCGTCGACGCGGGTGCCGTCGGACAGCCGCACCCCGTCCGCCGCGCCGCCGCTGCCAATGATCTCGGTGACCCGCACACCGAACCGCAGATCCACGCCGTGGCCGCGGTGCAGGTCCGCGAAGACCTGAGCCACCTCGCGGCCGAGGACCCGCAGCAGCGGCAACTCGGCCCTCTCCAGCACGGTGACCTCCACACCGGCCGCGCGGGCGGCGGCAGCGGTCTCCAGACCGATCCATCCCGCACCGATGACCACGGCCCGTGTGGCGGACCGGAACGCTCGCTTGATCCGGTCGCTGTCCTCGACCCGCCGCAGGTACAGCACGCGCTCCAGGTCCGCACCCGGGACAGGCAGGCGGCGCGGGGAGGATCCGGTGGTCAGCAGCAGCTTGCCGTAGCCGACCCGGTTGCCGTCGGCGAGTGTCACCTCGCGCGCGGCCGGTTCGATGGCGGTGACTGCCGTGCCGAGCCGCATGTCCACGTTGTGTTCGGCGTACCACCGCGGCCGGTGGACGTAGATCTGCTCCCGCCCGTCCTTGTCCATCAGGTAGCCCTTGGACAGCGGCGGCCGCTCGTAGGGCCGTTCGCTCTCGTCCCCGATCAGGACCAGCGGTCCGTCGAAGCCTTCCTCGCGCAGGGCCTGAGCGGCCTTGGCCCCGGCCAGGGAAGCTCCGACGATCACACACGCGTCGTTCGCGGACATCGTCAGCTCCCCTCCCCGGCCGCGGGCCGGCGCCGCAGCGTTGCGGCGAGCTGCTCGGAGAGCTGTTCCCAACTGGCGTCGAACTTCGACACCCCTTCGTCCTCCAGGGTCTGCACGAGGTCGTCGTAGTCCACGCCGACGGCCCGCAACCCGTCGAGAACCCGCTGAGCGTCGTCATAGTGGGTGCGGACCGAGTCGGCCGGTACTCGGCCGTGGTCGGCGACCGCGCGCAAGGTGGCCTCGGGCATGGTGTTGACCACGCCGGGTGCGACGAGCTCGGTCACGTAACGGGTGTCGGGGTAGGCGGGATCCTTGACGGAGGTCGAAGCCCACAGCGGACGCTGAGGGTGGGCCCCGGCCTTCTGAAGCGCATGCCAGCGGGGTGCGGAGAACACCCGCTCGTAGTGCTGGTAGGCCAGCCTTGCGTTGGCGATCGCCGCCCGGCCGCGCAGCTTGGCCGCCTGCGCCGTGCCGGTCTTGTCCAGACGGGTGTCTGCCTCGGCGTCGACACGCGAGACGAAGAACGAAGCCACCGAGCCGATCCCGGACAGCTCCCGGCCCGCCTCGCGGGCCCGTTCCAACCCGTCGAGGAAGGCGGTCATGACCTCGTCGTAGCGGGTGAGGGAGAAGATCAGCGTGACGTTGATGCTGATGCCCTCGGCCAGGCACGCGGTGATCGCCGGCAGGCCCTGGCGGGCGGCCGGGATCTTCACGAACAGGTTGGGCCGGTCGACCAGCCACCACAGCGCCCGTGCCTCCGCGATCGTCGCCGCGGTGTCGTGCGCGAGCCGGGGGTCGACCTCGATGGAGACCCGGCCGTCGACGCCGTCCGTCGCGTCGTAGACCGGGCGCAGCACGTCGCAGGCCCACCGGACGTCGGTCGTGGTCAGCGCCCGCAGTGCCTCAGGGACCCCGACTCCGCGGGCCGTCAGGTCATGGATCTGTGCGTCGTACGCCTCGCCGCCCGTGATGGCCTTGGCGAAGATCGTGGGATTGGTGGTCACCCCCACCACCCGGTCCCGCGCGACCAGGTCCGCCAGACTCCCGGACACCAGCCGCTCCCGGCTGAGATCGTCCAGCCAGATCGACACTCCGGCATCGCTCAATGTGTTCAAGGGATTCATGACGCTGCCCGCTCCTCCCGCGCGCCCGGCGGAGTGAACAGCTCGAGGCTTCTCGCTGCTCGCCCGCGGCCCGCACCAGAGCTTGCCTGTCGCTCCATCGTCGCCGGACGGCCGGCAGCCCGCAATCCGCACCCAGCGACGGGCCGGCGGTCCTGGTCTTCGTCCGGGAAGCGGTCCGGCGAAAGCCCTCACCGCGCCGCCCTGTGGAGTTCCGCCGGCCACCGCCAGAACCGCCTGCACGGGCACCGCCCCGAAACTCGAACACGCTGATCGGCCCGCGTTGGCGCTCCTGTACACCGAGGGAGAAGCTGGAAAGGCGTAGCACGGACCAACTGGCCTGGAGGTGCCATGTACAGCAAGATCACCGTCACCGGCCATCCCGTTCACCCGATGCTCGTCGGCTTCCCCATCGCCGGCTACACCGGCACGCTGGTGGGCTTCGCCGTCTACGCGGCCAATGGGCAGCAGTTCTGGCTCAACCTGGCCATCGCCCTCAACATCGCCGGGGTCGGCACGGCACTGCTGGCAGCCCTGCCCGGCATCGCCGATCTGGCGCTCGGCATCCCCCGCCGGTCGGCGGCCAGGACCGTCGGAATCGCCCACGGCGGTCTCAATGTCGCTGCGCTGGGCCTCTTCGGCGCGAGCCTCGCCGTGTACGCCACGCATTGGGATGGCCCGGCGACCGGCGCCACTCCGGGACTCGCACTGTCTTCGGCCGGACTGGCCTGCACGCTCGGGGCCGGCTTCCTGGGCTGGACGCTGGTCCAGGACTACCACGTCGGCATCCGGCTCACGCCCCTCCAGGAAAGCGATGAACAGGCGGTGCAGAGCGCCGAACTGATCCACCTGCATCGCGGCTCCCACGTGGCGTGAACGGCGTGGCCAGGCCCTGAGAAGGGCGCCTTCGGGTGACACCTTCGCCGCCGTGCTCGCCGTGCGGGGGACGATGCTGACGCTGCTCGCGGGTGGCGCACTCGGCGGTCCGCCGGTCCTCGACGTGCGTGAGATCCCGCACGGCCGGCGGCACCTGCGGATCTTCGCACGCTACGGTCGCCTGAGCCCCGGCGAGGGGTTCCTGGTCAACAACCACGGCCCCAAGCCCCTGCGCCGCGAGTTCGAGGCCACCCGAACGGGCACCCACACCTGCGACTACCTCGAATCCCGCCGGGAGACCTGGCGGGTACGGATCGGAAAGGCGACCGTCGATGCCTGACACCCCAGCTCCCGGTACCCCCGGGGCGATCGACCCGCACGTTGCCGTGCCCTCCCCCGGGTCAGCTCCCGCGCCGGCACCGCGCCTGCTGTGCGACATCCATGCTCTCGCCCGGGCCGATCCGGCATCGGCGGGTGCCGTGTGGAAGCTCACCGAGTCCGGCCGTCAGCTCGACGCCAACCTCGTCCACCTGCCGGCTCACCAGTGCGTCGAGACCCACGCCGAGCCCGATCTCGACGTGCTCCTGCTCGTCGTCGCCGGGCAGGGCATCCTCGGCAGCAACGACCGGAACGAACCTCTCACAGGTGGCGTGCTGTTCTGGCTTCCCCACGGCTCGACCCGCCGCATCACCGCAGGTGCGGACGGCCTGTCCTATCTCACCGTTCACCGCCGACGCCCCGGCATGCAGATCCGGTCCCGCTCCGCCGCGGACAGCTGATCACCGGCGCGTCTCCGCCGCCCGACTCGCAGGTCCGCAGTCTCCGGTCAGGTGTCGGTCAGCCATTCACCCGACAGCGAACCGACAGCCCCGCTTTACCCACGCCGTTCCGCGCACCCGGCAGGATTTCGGCACTGTCTGAACAGCCGGTCCCCAGGGGCCGTACCTCTCGGCAGATCACGAATCCCCGGAAGGAACGTCAGCATGACCAGCGAATCAGTTCAGCCGAAGTCGGGACCGAGCCGCCGCGCCGTCGTGGCGGCGGTGGGCGCGGCAGGGCTCACCGTGGGGCTGACGGCGTGCGGATCGGAGGACAAGGCGTCCGATGCGTCCACCGAACAGGGCGCCGCCACCGGCGGCGGCGCGACGAACGAGGGAGCCGGCGGCGCGGCGCTCGCCAAGACCACCGACATCCCCGAGGGCAGCGGCAAGATCTTCAAGGACGAGAAGGTCGTGGTCTCGCAGCCGACGGCGGGCGACTACAAGGCCTTCTCGACGATCTGCACCCACCGTGACTGCCCGATGGTGGACCTCAAGGACGACATCATCTCCTGCACCTGCCACGGCAGTCGGTTCTCCGTCCTCGACGGGAGCGTGAAGAAGGGGCCCGCGGTCGAACCGCTGGAGGCCAAGCAGATCAGCGTGAACGGCGACTCCATCACGCTCGCTTGAGTCCCCGCGGGGCCTCCAGACACGCCAGCACCTCGTCCGTGGTCGCGACCGTGGCGACCAACGCGAGAGTGTGGCGGATCATCGCGGGGGTGTACTCGGACGGAACTCCCGCGATGGCGTCCGCCGGGACGACGGCGGTGTAGCCGCGGTTCACGGCGTCGAACACGGCGTTGGGGACGGCCACGTTGGCCGAGACCCCGGTGACGATCAGCGTGCGGCAGCCGAGGTTGCGCAGCAGCGGGTCGACATCGGTGCCCTGGAGGGGCGACAGCCCGTGCAGGCGCCGTACGACGAGGTCCTCCTCGGCGACCTCGATCGGGGCCGCGACCCGCACCGCCGGCGTGCCCGACACCTGCTGCACGGGCAGGCGTTCGGCGGCACGGAACAGGCGGGCGTTGCGGCTGGCCCCGCGGCCGTCGGGGCGGCGCTCGGCGATGGCGTGCACGACCTGGACACCGCTCTCGTGGGCGGCGGCCACCAGTCGGGCGACGTTGGCGAGCACCCCGCCGGCGCGTGCCTGCTCGGCGAGTTCGGGCAGCGCGCTGTCCGCTCCGACGACGCCCTCCTGGCACTCGACGGTGAGCAGCACGGTGGTCCGCGGATCGAGGAGTTCGCTGAGCTCTGCGTACGCGGGCACGGTTCCCCCTGGGCGCCGGCGGCTGGGCGCGCGAGCGTAGCCACCATTGCGCACCAACGGAAGAGAATCCATTCTTTTCTGACGTGATGTCAGAGGATCACCTCTGACACGACGTGAGAGAAGAAGGAAAGAGGGGGAGCATGACCGTCACTCAGCAGCGCCGGGGCCGGAAGATCATGATGACGCCTGGCGAGCTGGACGATTTCCTCACCACGCAGCGCACCTGCCGGGTCGCCACGGTGTCGGCCGACGGCGCCCCGCACGTGAGCACCCTGTGGTTCGCCTGGGACGGCACCTCGATGTGGCTGTACTCGGTCGTGCGCAGCAAACGGTGGACCGACCTGCGGCGCGATCCGCGGGTGGCGATCGTGGTCGACACCGGCGAGGAGTACGACGAGCTGCGCGGTGTCGAGCTGTCGGGCACCGTCGAGTTCGTGGGTGAGATCCCGCGCACCGGCGAGCTGCGCGCCGAACTCGACGTCCCGGAGATGTTGTTCGCCCGGAAGAACTTCCGCCTGGAGGAGATGCCGCACGACGGCCGGCACGCCTGGATACGTCTGACGCCGCAGAAGATCGTCTCCTGGGACTTCCGCAAGCTGGCGCCGCAGTAGAGCGGCGGCGCGGGCTCAGCCGAGGCTCTCCCCCGCCTCCTGGAGGGCCTTCACCGCGGCCCGGATCGACGGGCGGCGGTCGGCGTCCGCGCGCCAGACCACGTACACATGCCGCCGGACCCGCTGTCTGACGGGGACGGTCACGACTCCGGCGGGCACGGGACGGCGGCCGAGCAGCGGGGCGACGCACACACCGAGGCCGGCGGCGACCAGCGCGAGCTGGGTGTGGGTCTCGGCGGCGCGGTGGCCGACGAGCGGCTCGATGCCCTTCGAGCGGAGCGTGAACATCAGCCACTCGTGGCAGAACTCCCCCTGGCCCCAGGTGATCCACTCGTCGTCGGCGAACTCGGCGAGGTCCACCTCGTCCCGGCCGGCGAGCCGGTGGTCCGCGGGCATGGCGACATCGGCGGGGTCGTCCATGATCGACGCCTTGACCAGGCCGTCGGGCAGCGTCATCGGCTTGTTGTACCAGTCGAGCACCACGGCGAGGTCGAGGTCGCCGCGCACCACTCCGGCGATGCCTGCCTCCGGTTCCAGCTCGCAGGAGCGCAGCCGGAGCGCGGGATGCCGCTCGCGCAGCGCGGGCAGCGCGAGCGGGAACAGGCCGCGGGCGGCCGTCGGGAACGCCGAGAGTCTCAGCTCGCCGACCACCTGTCCGCGCTGCGCCTCCAGGTCGGACTGGGCGAGTTCGACCTGGGACAGGATGCGCGCGGCGTGCTCGGCGAGCAGCCGGCCCGCGTCGGTGAGGCGCACGCCCCGGCCGTTCTTGGCGAGGAGCCGCTGGCCGACCTCCCGCTCCAGCTTGGACATCTGCTGGGAGACGGCGGACGTCGTGATGTGCAGCCCCTCGGCCGCGCCGCTGACCGAGCCGTGCCGGGCGAGGGCGTCGAGGGTGCGCAGGCGCTCCAGGTTCAACATGTAAGCAATGCTACGCAATATCGGGTGCGAAACCTCGATTGTGCTACGAGGTGCTGCCCGGCATCGTGTCTTCCATGAGCACCGTCACCACCCCCGGCCGGGTCGCCACCCCTTCGGGCGACCGCCCCCGTCGCCGCCTCGACTGGCGTCTGCGCTTCACCGCGCTGTCCTTGATCTGGGGCTTCAGCTTCCTTCTCATCAAGGTGGGCACCGAGGGGTACGCGCCGTTCCAGGTCACGCTCGGCCGGCTGGTGTTCGGTACGGCGGTGCTGGCCGCCGCGATGGCGGTGCGCCGGGAGCGACTGCCGCGCGGGGCGCGCACGTGGGGGCATCTGGCGGTCGCCGCGTTCCTGCTCAACGCCCTGCCGTTCTCGCTGTTCGCGTACGCCGAGCTGACCATCCCGTCCACGCTCGCGGGCATCTGCAACGCGACCTCGCCGCTGTGGGGCATGGCACTGTCGCTGGTCGCCCTGTCGGAGGACCGCCCGACCCGGGTGCGGGTCGCCGGGCTCGGGCTCGGCTTCCTGGGAGTACTCACGGTGCTGGGCGCCTGGCAGGGCTTCCACGACCTGGACGCCACCGGCACGGCACTGGCCCTGCTGGCCTCCCTCAGCTACCCGATCGGCTGGATCTACGTCCGCCGCACCCTGGCCGGCACCAGCAACTCGCACCTGTCGATGACGGGCGCGCAGTTGCTGCTCGCGACGGTCCAACTGGCCGTCGTCACGCGGCTGTTCACAACGCTGCCCACCCACCTGTCCGTCGGACCGCTGCTGGCTATCGCCGCCCTGGGCGCACTGGGCACGGGCCTCGCCGTCCTCCTCCAGTACGGCCTGGTCGCCGAGGTCGGACCGACGACCGCCCAGATGGTCACGTACTTCATCCCGGTCATCGCCACGGCCGCGGGCGTCGCCCTCCTCGGCGAGTCGCTCACCTGGTCGACACCGGTCGGGGCGGTCATCGTCCTGACCGGCGCGGCCCTTACACAGGTACGACCGAAGCCTCGGGGGTGAGGTCCGGGTGGGGCGAAGCCAGAGGTCGAGGCGGGACCTCGGGCGTGGAGGCCTGGGCGGGACCTCGGGCGTGGAGGCCTGGGCGGGACCTCGGGCGTGGAGGCCTGGGCGGGACCTCGGGCGTGGGTGCCCAGGCGGGTTTCCGACGCAGAGACCCGGGCGGGCCCTCCGTCCCAGAGCCCGGCCGGGACCCCGGACGGACAGTCCAGCCGGCGCATCGGTCCCAGAGATCCGACCAGGGCCTCGGCCGTAGCGAGTCCGGCGGACCCGCGGCCGCAGCGGGTCCGCCGGAGACCTCCGCCGCAGCGGACGGGGCCGGACACACTCCGGCGCAGCGGTCCGGTCGGACACTTTCGACGCAGCGCGCGGGACCGGAAGCGCTCCGACGCTGCAGGGGGGGCCGGACACGTCCGACGCAACCGATCCGACCGCACGCCTCAGCGAATCCGACGGACCCCGAGGCCAAAGCGGCCCCCGCCGACCCCTCGGACACAGCCGGTCCCCACATGCCCCCGCCGGCCCCCGGGCACAGCCAGCCCCCGGACACCCCCTCCGACCCAGCCGCCGCACAGCCCCGCCCAACCGGGGAGCCTCAGACATAACTCCGCGCCGGAGCCGGTCCGAGGGCCGAGGCGATTGCGTCGGCCAGCGCCCCGGTCTCGTCCTCGGTGAGCGTGGAGACGGTGACCCGGATGCCGGGCGGCGCGTTCAGCCGGAAGCGGGCGCCGGGGGCGACGGCCCACCCGGCGTGCAGCAGCCGCGCGACGGCGCCGGTCTCGTCCGGAACGGGCACCCACACGTTCATACCGCTGCGCCCGTGCGCCAGGACACCGCGTCGGCCGAGCGCGCCGATCAGCGCGTCCCGGCGCCTCCCGTACGCCGCCGCCACCGCGCCCGTGTCCACCGCCCCGTCGGCCCACAGCCGCACCAGCGCCCGCTGCATCAGCAGGCTCACCCAGCCGGGTGCGAGCCGCTGCCGGCCGCGGACCCGGTCGACGGTGACGGCGTCCCCGGTGAGCAGGGCGAGGCGCAGATCGGGTCCGTAGGCCTTGGCGGCCGAGCGTACGAACGCCCAGTGCCGGGTGGCGCCGGCCAGGGAGTGGAGGGGCACGTCGACGATGCCGTGCCCGTGGTCGTCCTCGATGAGGAGGGTCTCCGGGTGCTCCCGGAGCACGGACCGCAGGGCACGCGCGCGCCCGGCGCTCACCGCGGCGCCGGTCGGGTTCTGCGCCCGGTCCGTGACGATCAGCGCACGCGCCCCGGACTCCAGCACCCGCCGTACGTCGTCGGCGACGGGCCCCTCGTCGTCGACCCCGACGGGGACGGTCCTGAGCCCGAGCGCCGGCACGAGGTCGAGGGTGCGGCCCCAGCCGGGGTCCTCCACGGCGACGGCGTCTCCGGGTTTGAGGTGGGCCGCGAGCACCCGTTCGACGCCGTCGAGTGCCCCGGAGACCACGGCGAGCGGCCCGTCCGGCACCCCGTCGGCGTCGAGACCGGCGCGGGCCATCCGGGCCAGCTCAGGCTCCAGCGGATCGGCTCCGTACAGCACGGGCGCGCGGTCGCCCTCGGCTGCCGCCGCCGCGAACGCCCCGGCGAGCGGCGGCAGCAGTGCCGGATCCGGATTGCCGTTCGCCACGTCACGCACGCCGTCGGGTACGTCCACCCTGATGTGGTCCCGCCCGGTCGTGGCCGGCGCGGCCCGCACCCGGCTGCCGCGCCGGCCCGCGGTCTCGATGACCCCGCGCTCGCGCAGGGTCCGGTACGCGGCCGCGACCGTGTTGGGATTCACCCCCAACCGCTCCGCCAACTCCCGCATGGGCGGCAGCAGTTGACCCGGCGACAGCTCGCCGCTGCCCACCGCCCGCTCAATGCTCGCGGAAATCTCCGCTGCACGACGCCCACTGATCCGATACTCTCCTAGCACAAATCTCATTATGCACTAATACAATGGAGAGCACCATGCAGGGGACCACGCAGACGCCGTCGCAGCCCGACGCCTACACCCCGACCGACCGCACCGTCCCCACGCGCGCCGCGCACAAGGCCTCGTACGACAAGGACTTGGTGCACTCGATCCTCGACGAGGCCTACGTCTGCCATCTGGGCTTCGTCCGCGACGGCGCGCCGGTCGTGCTGCCCACCCTGTACGCCCGGACCGGCGAGCGGCTCTATGTGCACGGCTCGACCGGCTCGCGCCCGCTGCGGGAGGCCGGCCAGGCCGACCCGGGCCTCCCGGTCTGCCTGACCGTCACGCACGTGGACGGACTGGTCCTGGCCCGCTCGGCCTTCCACCACTCGATCAACTACCGCTCCGTGGTGGTGCACGGCGTCGCCCATGACGTGACGGACCCCGAGGAGAAGCGGCAGGCCCTGGACGCCCTGGTCGACCAGGTCGTCCAGGGCCGCTCCGCCGACTCACGGCCGGCCAACAAGAAGGAGCTGGCCGCCACCGCGGTGATCCGCCTGGACCTGGACGAGGTCTCGGCCAAGGTCCGCACCGGCGGCGCGAACGACGAACCCGAGGACCTCGCCCTCCCCCACTGGGCCGGTGTCGTCCCCCTGCGCATGGGCTACGGCACCCCGGTCGCCAACCACGACCTGGCCCCCGGCACCGAACTGCCCGACTACCTGACGGCGCGGTGACGTCACGCCCGGACCTGAGGGCTCGCTGATGTCACCCCAGCATCACCGGCTCCCTGGTCCTGGCACCCCGCGCCTCGCCCACGGCGAGCCCCACGACCGAGCCCAGCATCAGCACGGTGCCGGCCAGCGTCGCCCCCGTGAGGTGCTCGCCGAGCAGGACGACGGCGAGCACCGCCGCGCTCACCGGCTCCAGCAGCATGATCACCGACACGGTGGCCGACCGTACGACGGCCGCGCCCGCGAAGTAGAGGCCGTAGGCGAGGGCCGTGGGGACGGCGGCGACGTACGCCAGCAGGACCAGGAGGCGGCCGGGCTCCTCGGTGTGCGGCAGCAGCCCCTCGGCCAGGGCGAACGGCAACAGGAACAGGCTCGTGACGGCGAACGCCCCGACGGTCGTCCGGGAGGCGTCGGCCTCGCCGTCGCGACCCCACCGGCGGGTGAGCAGCGTCATCACGCTGTACCCGGCCGCCGACAGCAGCGCGAGCAGCACACCCCACGGGCGTACGGTCGTGTCCCCGCCGCCGAGGACCAGGACCCCGAGCCCGGCGAGAGCGCCCGCGACGGCGGCAGTTCCGCCCCGGCCGAGGCGCTCGGCGAGCGTCAGCCGGGCGCCGAGCGCGATGAGCACGGGCCCGGCGCCGAGGGTGACGACCGTGGCGACGGCGAGGCCGGTGGCGGAGACGGCCGCGAAGTAGGCCGTCTGGAACACCGCGAGCCCGACTCCGGTGACCCCGGACCGCAGCGCCCGGCGGCCGAGCGGCACGCGTACGGCGGCCCGGGCGCGCGGCCGGACGAGGCGGACGGCGAGCAGCAGCACGAGACCGGCGGCGCAGCGCCAGAAGGAGAGGGCGACGGGCCCCAGGTCGCTGGCCCGGTAGACCAGTGAGGCGACCGCGCCCGCGGTGCCCCAGGCGACACCGGCGACGATCAGATAGAGGAGGCCTCGCCCGACGGGCAGGCCGGAGGCAGTGTTCGACACGTGTTCTCTCCGCAGACGCGCACGGCACGCCGCGCGGCATCGGCGGCGGCTGGTGCGCGGAAGTTCGGGAAGGGCCCCGGATCACGTCGGATCAGCGGGGTCCGCGGACTTCGTCTGCGGGCAGCACCGTTCGGCCCGGCCGTGACACGCCGGGCGCGGATTCCGGAGGGCCCGCCTCAGGCGGCCGGAGGCGGAAGAACGAGTGCGTTCGAAGGCATGATCGGCACCCTATGCGGCCGTTCCGGGCCGGGACAACTTCCTTTCCGGGCCGCCGCTGGCCACCGGCTGTCCGGAGCCCTTGGCGGGCGTCGAGGACTGCGCGATGAACGCGCCCACCAGCACGATCACGCCACCGGCGAGCTGCGGCGCCGACAGGTGCTCGCCGAGGAGGATCCAGGCCAGGACGGTGGCGATGACCGCTTCGAGACAGGCCACGACACCGGCGACCTGCGGGGAGAGCCGGCGCACGGCGAGCACGCCGGTCACATACGCGACGACCGTGGCGACGAGGATGATCCAGGCCAGCAGGGCGACCGCGGCGACGGGCGAGCCGTCCATGCGGGCGGTGCCGGTGAGCACGGACCAGTCCAGGCTCCACGGCCGGGCGATGACGGTCAGTACGGCCGCGCCGACGAGCAGGCCGTAGGCGATGACGCCGAGCGGGTCGGGTGCCTCGTCCCCGGCGTCGCTGCCCTGGTCGGAGAGGACGAAGTAGCCGACCTGGCAGCAGGCCGCGCCGAGGGCGAGCAGCAACCCCAGGGCGTCGAAGCGGAGCCCCGACCACACCTCGACGACACACGCGAGCCCGCCGACCGCGAGGACGACACCGACCGCCGCCGCGCGCGTCACGGGCCGCCGCTGCACGAACCGCACCCAGCCCAGCACGAGGGCGGGCGCCAGGTACTCGATGAGCAGCGCCACCCCGACGGGGATACGGGAGAGCGAGGCGAAGTAGCAGGCCTGGACACCGGCGACGGCCAGCAGCCCGAACCCGGCGAGCAGTCCGGGCCGGCGGCGCAGCAGCGCCCGGTGGCGCACGGCGAGCGGCAGCATCACCAGGGCCGCCCCGGTCGCACGCAGCCACACCACGTGCAGGGGGTCCAGACCCGCCTCGATCAGGGGCTTGGCCGCGACACCGGATCCGCCGAAGGCGACCGCGGACAGGAGCGCGAGGCCGAGCCCCACGCCCTTGCCGTGCCTGCTGGGACTGCTGTCAGACGTACGCACCGGCACATGATGACAGGCCGTGACAGGAGCGTCATCCCTTATGGCACCTGTCTCACTGTCTGGACGTCACGAGCGGCTCGGCCGAGCCCGGTCAGTAAGCGGCTTCGCCACCTCGGACACACTCCTGAGACGGGCACTCCCGCGACCCGTCGGTCCAGCCGTCGATACGGGCGAGCACCGCGTGCGGGTCGATCCCGGCGCGTCGGAGCACCTCGACCGCGCGCGCCTGCGAGTCGACGACGATCGCCGCGAGCAGGTCGACGCCGCGGGCCGGACCGCCGTGCCGCGCGGCCCGTTCACGGGCGTACTCCATCGAGGCCGCGGCCAGCGGCGAGAAGCCCGCGGTCTCCGTCACGACGGGGACGGCGCCGGAGTCCTCGACGCCGTTCTGCCAGCGCAGGCCGTAGCCGATGCTGCGCTGGACGAGGTAGCCGAGCAGCCGCGCGATCTGCGGCCCCTCGAAGACGGCACGCGCCTCCGGGTCGGACTCCAGCAGCGAGTGGAGCAGATGGGCCGTGTCGATCTGACGGTCCGCGTCCCTGACCGCCCTCCGGCGGGCACCGGTGACCACCGACGCCAGCTCGTCACTGAGCCTGGCATCGTTCTCCGCGCGGTGGATGCCGTGCTCATGCGCCGACTGGCGGGGGATACGGGGTTGCACATCCCCCACCCCATCAGTCCCGGGCGCCCGGGTCATCCCCGGAGGGAAGCATTTTCGCGTCCCACGGAAAGTGGACATCGCCGGCCGGAATCTCCTCCTTACGGAGGACATCAGGCTGTTCCACCCGGCAGCCCCGACCGAACTGACAGTTCGTCAGTATTGAACATTGCGACGGTCACGGCTACGTTCCGCGACATCCAGCCCGACGTGAAGAGGTGGTCGCATGGCCGAAGTCAGCGCGGAGGCACGCATCGGGGCGCCGGCCGAGAAGGTGTGGGCCGGACTCACGGACTGGCCCTCGTACGGCGAGTGGAACGCGACCCACACGAACTTCCCGGAGGGCGGCCCCGAACCGCTTGAGGTCGGCGCGACGTTCCGGGAGAACATGCGGCTCATGAACTTCCCGGCCGAGGTGGAGTGGACCGTCGAGGCACTAGAACCGGCCCGGGTGCTCGGCATCCGCGGCAAGGGCCCGATGGGCGTGACCGTAGTGACGCGCTACACCCTCACACCCGACGGCGAAGTGACGACGGTCCGCATCGACGGCGAGTTCACGGGCGCGACGGTGTCGCTGATGGCGGGCAAGCTCAAGGACTCGGCCACGGCCGCCCTGAACGAGTCGCTGCGCAAGCTGGACGGGCTGGTGACCTGACGCCAACGCCAGGCAGTCCGGCAACCGGCGCAACCGGCGCAAGCCGAGGCGCCCCGCGGATCACTCCACGGGGCGCCTGCTCAGCGCCGTACTCGCGTCACCCCTCGCGGCCGCCGGTCCTCTCGATCGTCAGTCCTCGTCGGCGAGGATCAGATACAGCTTCTTGCGGGCTTCGTTGATGACGCCGAGCGCCTTCTCCCGCTGCTCCTTGCTGCCGGTCTTCCAGACCTGGCCGAAGGCCTCCATGAGGCCGAAACCCGCCTGGCGGATCTCCCCGAGAGCCTCCCAGTCGACCCCGCGGGAGGCCTCCTCCCAGGGCGCCTCGGGTCCTTCCTCGGCCGCTGCGCGACCCGCCTCGGTGAGCGAGAACAGCTTCTTGCCGCCCTCGGACTCACTCGTGATCAGGCCCTCGTCCTCCAGCAGCTGAAGGGTGGGGTACACCGAGCCGGGACTGGGCTTCCACGCCCCGCCGCTGCGCTCGGCGATCTCCTGGATCATCTCGTAGCCGTGCATCGGCCGGTCCTTGAGCAGGGCCAGGATCGAGGCCCGCACGTCACCGCGCCGCGCCCTTCCCCTCGGCCCGCCGCGCCCTCGTCCGCCCCAGGGGCCGGGGCCGAAGCCCGGACCACCGGGCCCGCCCCAGCCGGGACCGCCCGGCCCGAAGGGCCCGAAGGCCGCACGCAGCGCCTCGAAGCCGCCCCGGCCGCCGTGACGGGGTCCGCCATGGCCATGTCCGTGCTCGAATCCGTGAGTATGCATCGCAAACACTCTCCATTCCATCGTTGATCTGTCGCGATGCCTCAACGATATATCGGTAGTGTTCGGATGGCAAGGCTCGATCGGGTCCGCCCGTATCAGGGCTGGGTGTCGAGCCATTCCCGGAAGGTGGGGCCGGCGAGCTTGGCGTGCGGGCTGGGCAGGAACCCGCCGGCCGCCGCCGTCTCGGCATCGGGCATGCCGGAGCCGTCGACCTCTACGACCTTGATGCCCCGGCGGGCGCCGAGGAGCCCGGCCGCCTCGGCCATGGTCTCCCTGCGCGGCCCGGCGATCTCGGGGATCGGTGTTCCGGGGCCCGGCCGGTCGGGCGCGCCGGGGTCGGTGGCCAGGTCGACCAGCGTTTCGGCCACGGTGCGACAGGCGACGAGCTGGGTGGGCAGGGCCGGGATGTAGGCGACGTCCCCCTGCCGCCAGTCCAGGAGCTGACCGACGAATTCATGGAACTGCGCGGCCCGGAGAATGCGAGCGGGCAGCGGACCGGACAGGTGGGCCTCCTCGTGCACCTGCTGGGCGGCGATGAAACCGGCGGTGGCCTTGTCCGTGCCGATGATGGACACGGCGACGACCCGGCCGGCTCCCGCGTGCCGCCCGGCCTCGTGCAGGTTGCGGGTGGCCGTACGGAAGAACTCCGTGGCGGCCTCCTGGTCGGAGGCGTGCCAGGACGCGACGTCGATGATGACGTCGACCCCGGTGAGCGCCTCGGCCAGGCCCTCACCGGTGATGATGTCCACGCCGGTGGCGCGGGCCATCGGCACGACCTGGTGCCCTCGTTCCGCCAGAACGTCCACGACGTGGCGTCCCAGCCGCCCGGTCGCCCCTGCCACTGCGAACCTATGGGTGCTCATGTCCCGTGCCCTTCTCATCGGGTCGCTCCTGACGAACACGAGACGCCGGCGCCCCGGCGCCCGTAACAGACGCGGTCGTGTGACGCAGGCCACCGATCAGGGGTGTTACAGAACGGCGGGGTCCGGCGTCTGGTGTGTGGAGCGGGGCCGGGAACGGACAGGCGGGAGCCGGGGATGAGCGAGCGCGGGGAACGGACCACGGGCGGGGCGGGGCCACTCGACCGGACCGGCCGGACGGAGCCGGCGGACTCCGCCACCGAGGTGTTCGTCGCCCACCGCGACCTGCTGTTCACCGTCGCCTACGAGATGCTCGGTTCGGCCGCCGACGCCGAGGACGTCCTGCAGGAGACCTGGCTGCGGTGGGTGGGCGTCGATCCGGCGACCGTGCGGGAGAAGCGTGCCTACCTCGTGCGGATCGTCACCCGGCAGGCACTGGACCGGATGCGCGCGCTCGGCCGGCGCAAGGAGTCCTACGTCGGGCCGTGGCTGCCCGAACCGTTGCTGACCGCGCCGGACGTGGCCGAGGACGTCGAACTGGCCGACAGCATCTCGATGGCGATGCTGCTGGTGCTGGAGACGCTCGCCCCGGTCGAACGAGCGGTGTTCGTCCTGCGCGAGGTGTTCGCCCTCGAGTACGACGAGATCGCCGAAGCCGTCGGCAGGAGCCCGGCCGCGGTCCGCCAGCTCGCCTATCGCGCACGGGCACACGTCGCCGCGCGCCGGCCACGCGGCACCGTCTCCCCGGCCCAGACCCGAGCCGCGCTCCAGGCCTTCCAGCGAGCCGTCGAAACCGGCGAGTTGCAGGGCCTGCTCGACATCCTCGCGCCGGACGTCGTCGCCCTGAGCGACGGCGGCGGAGTCGCACATGCCCTGCTGCGGCCCGTCGTGGGCGCGGACGAGGTGGCCCGCCTGCTGGCGGCCGGCTGGTGGCGGCGCGACGCCGAGAGGTCGGTCGAGCCGGCCCAGATCAATGGCGCTCCGGGGCTGCTAGTGCGGGTCGACGGGGAGGTCGACGGCGTGGTGGCTGTGCGCGTCGAGAACGGCTGCATCACCGGCGCCTACCACGTCCGCAACCCCGAGAAGCTGTCGCGTGTGGCGCGGGAAACCGCCGTCAGGCGCTGACCTCGCTCTTCGCTCGTTTCCGGACTCCGCCCGAGGGTGTCCGGGGCGGCGATGGCCTGGGAAATGAGGGTCTTACATCTGTCGGACACCCACCTCGACCGCCGCGACACACCGAGCAAGCACGGCGTCAACGCGACCCGGTCCCTGCGCGGGATGCTCGCTGACCTGCGGTACCTGCGCGACGTCGACGCCATCGTCGTCAGCGGCGACATCGCCGACGACGGACCGCCGGAGGCCTACGTCGCCGCCCGCGACCTCGTGCGTGACTTCGCCGCGGAGCGGAACGTCCCGGTGATCTACAACACCGGCAACCACGACGAACGACAGGCGTTTTCATCACCCTCGACTCCCTGGTGCCCGGCAAGGGATACGGCCGGCTCAGCCGCACCCAGCTCGACCGGCTCCGCGAGGTTCTGCGCACCCCGGCACCCCGGGGCACCGTCCTGGTCTTCCACCACCCGCCCATCACCCTGGACGTGGAAGTCCAGCGGGCCCTGGGGCAGCAGAACCCGGCGGAACTGGCCGAGGTGATCCGCGGCAGCGATGTCCGCCTCATCCTCTGCGGCCACTTCCACCTGCAGATCTTCGGCTTCCTGGAGACGGTGCCGGTGTGGGTGACCCCCGGCGTCGTCAGCCGCGTCGACCTGACCGCCGCCCCGGGCACCGAACGCGCCGTCAGATCGGCGTGGACCAGCCGCCGGTCGAGCGTCTGCTCCTGTGTGTAGGCCCGCCCGACGACGTCATTCCCCATGGCCACGACCGCCCCGATCGGCAGCTCGCCCGCCGGCCAGGCCCTGCTCCGCTATCTCAAGGGCCAGTCCGAGCAACTGTTGGGGGTCATGTCCGTGGTCCGCTCGATGAACTCCATCAGACCTTCCGTACCTGGGTCGTGTCGGCGCCGAGGGGCGTGCCGTCGGCACCGGCCGGCACGATCTCCGGCACGGGGGTGCCGTGCTGGTCGACCAGGGTGGAGTGCGTCTCGCCGGGGGCGAAGGCGTGGCGCTCCCCCCACTGGCGCAGGGTGACGATGACCGGAAACAGGTCGCGGCCGGCGTCGGTGAGTACGTATTCCCGGCGGCGGCCCGATGGCGCGGTGCGCTGCGCGAGGACCCCATGAGCGGTGAGCTTGCGCAGGCGGTCCGTGAGGATGTTGCGGGCGATGCCGGTCCGCCGCTGGAACTCGGTGAACGAACGCGCTCCGTCCATCGCGTCGCGGATGACGAGCAGGCTCCACCTGTCGCCGACGAGGTCGAGCGTGCGGGCGACGGGGCAGTCGGGGTCGGTCCAGTCGGGGGTCGGGGCGCGCGTGGCGGTGCGCGGCATGACGCCTCCCAATGAGTTGCGGATCGAAACCATTCTGCCGTACCTTCAAATCGGTTGCAATTTGCTACTGATGGGGGTTGGGGAGCGATGGACGTGTGGCGGCGGCTGCTGCTCGCGGTGGTGTGCGGTGTCGCCGTGGCGAGCATCTACGCCGCGCAGCCGGTTCTGGAGCCGATGGGACGCGATCTCGGTGTGCCGGCGGAACTCACCGGGTGGATCGTCGCGGTAGGCCAGCTCGGCTATCTGGCGGGGCTGGTGCTGCTGGTGCCGCTGGGCGATGTGGCGGACAGGCGCCGGCTCATCGCCGCGCATCTGGCGATCACCGCGATGGGCATGTTCCTCACGGCGTCGGCGTCAGCCGCCTGGGTGGCGTTCGCGGGGCTCGCGGCGGCCGGGCTGTTCGCGGTCGTGGTGCAGACCACGGTGGCCTACGCCGCGTCGGTCTCACCGCCCGCCGAACGCGGCCGGAACATCGGCGTCGTGACCTCGGGCGTCGTGGCCGGAATCCTGGGCGCGCGGGTCGTCACCGGCACGCTCGCCGAGGCGTGGGGCTGGCGGAGCGTCTACGCCGTGCTCGCGGTGCTGTCCCTCGGGCTCGCGGCCCTCGTCCTCGTGGCACTGCCGTCCGAGGAGCGCCTCGACCCGCCTGCGGGGTACGGGCAGGCCGTCGCCTCACTCGGCGGACTGTTCGGACAGCGTGTCTTCCTCACGCGCGGGCTCATCGCGTTCTTCTTGTTCGCCTCGTTCGGGACCTTGTGGAGCGGGCTCTCCCTGCCGCTGGCGAACCCGCCGTGGCAGCTGAGCGAGAGCCGGATCGGCCTGTTCGGCATCGCCGGACTCGCCGGCGCGCTCGGCGCGGCACGCGCGGGGCGGTGGGCGGACGCCGGGCGGGCGGCTCCGGTCACCGGTCTCGCGCTCGCCCTGCTCAT
Organism: Streptomyces africanus; assembly: GCF_030816955.1. Lineage (NCBI taxonomy): Bacteria > Bacillati > Actinomycetota > Actinomycetes > Kitasatosporales > Streptomycetaceae > Streptomyces > Streptomyces africanus. Next base: position 1,288,701 of record NZ_JAUSYP010000001.1, read on the forward strand.
CCTCTCGTGGGCGGCGATCGGGCAACTGCCGTGGTCGCTGTGGCTCCTCATCGCCGGAATCGTGGTCCTCGACTTCGCGGTCCAGGCCGTGCACGTGAGCAACCAGCACCAGCTCACCACCGCGTATCCGGACCGCGTCAGCAGCGTCCTCGGCGGCTACATGGTCTTCTACTCGCTCGGCTCCGCCCTCGGCGCGGCCGCAACCACCGCCGTTTTCACCGCCTACGGCTGGACGGGCTCCAGCCTCCTCGGGGCGGGATGCGCGGCCTGCGCCCTGGCCGTCCGGGCGGCCGACAGGCGACTGCTCCGGGTCGGCCCTGGTGAGCGCCCGGCGCGAGACGGGGCTCGTGGGTAAATCGGTCCAGGACTCGCGCATTGGCCTTGGTCCGCCGCTGCGGCGAGCCTCTAGCGTCGGGGCATGCGGATTCGAATCGTCGACGCCTTCACCGATCGCCCCTTCTCCGGCAACCCGGCCGGGGTCGTCCTGCTGGACGACGCGGACGCCTTCCCGGACGACACCTGGCTCCAGAATGTCGCCCTGGAGGTCAACCACGCCGAGACGGCCTTCGCCCGTCCCCTCCCCGAGGGCGGCGAGGCCGACTGGGCGCTGCGCTGGTTCACTCCGGCCACCGAGGTCGCGATGTGCGGCCACGCGACCCTGGCCACCGCCCACGTCCTGCACACCACCGGCGCCCACGAGGGCCCGGTACGGTTCGCCACCCGCAGCGGCGTCCTCGCCGCCACGCCCGCCGAGGACGGCTCCGTCACGCTCGACTTCCCGACCGCCCCGCTCGCCCGGGTCGACCCGCCGGACGGCCTCGCCGAGTCCCTGGGCACCGAGCCGCTCACGGTCCTCGACACCGGCCCCAACATCGGCGACCTGCTGGTCGAGGTCGCCGACGAGAAGACGGTGCACGGCCTCGTCCCCGACCTCAAGGCCCTCGCCGCCCACTCCGAGCGCGGCGTCATCGCCACGGCCCGCGCGGACGACCCCGACCGGGGCTACGACTTCGTCTCGCGCTGCTTCTTCCCGAATGTCGGCATAGACGAGGACCCGGTGACGGGCAGCGCCCACACCGCGCTCGCCCCGTTCTGGTCCGAGCGTCTCGGCAGCCCCCGCCTCACCGGCCTCCAGGCCTCCCCCCGCTCCGGCCGCGTCCGCACGGAGCTGCGCGGCGAGCGCACCCTGCTGTCCGGCAGGGCGGTCACCGTCATCGAGGGCGAGCTGCTGGCCTGAGACGGACCCCCCGCCGGTCTCTCACGCCGTCGGCAGCCAGCCGACCTTGCCCGCCAGCAGGGCGTAGCCCACGAAGGCGCCGATGTCGAGCAGCGAGTGGGCCACCACCAGAGGGCCCACCCGGCCCCAGCGGCGGTACAGGCAGACGAACACCACGCCCATGACCATGTTGCCGACGAAGCCGCCGATGCCCTGGTAGAGGTGGTAGGAGCCGCGCAGGACCGAGCTGCCCACCAGCGCGGCCGTCGGCGTCCAGCCCAGCTGGCCGAGGCGCCGCAGCAGGTAGCCGACGACGATCACTTCCTCCAGCACCGCGTTCTGGATCGCCGAGAGGATCAGCACCGGGTACTTCCACCACACGCCGGGCAGCGCCTCGGGCACCACGGTGAGGTTGAAGCCGAGGCCTCGGGCCGCCAGGTAGAAGGCGATTCCGGTGCTGCCGATGACGGCCGCGATCGCCGCCCCGCGGCCCAGGTCGGGCCAGGGGCGGGTGCGGTCGAATCCGATGGTGCGCAGGCCCGCGCCCTCGCGCAGCAGGAAGTGCGCGACGAGCACGACGGGCACGAGGGCCGACGTGATCCCGAAGAGCTGCCAGGCCAGGTCGAGCCAGGGACGGCCGGGCGCGGCCGAGGCGTTCATCGTGGCCGCCTGGTCCTTCAGCCCGCCGGGCTTGGTGACCGAGCCGATGAAGCTGATCAGGGCGGAGACTCCGCTCGCCCCCAGCGAGAGCGCCAGCACGAGCAGCGTCTCGTGGCGGAGCATCCGCCGCGAGAGCCGCTGCTGGGGAAAGGATCCGTCGGCCACCGGGCTCGCCTCCGCCTGCACACCTGCCTCCACTTCACCGACCTGTCGGATCAGTATGAGGGCAGCAGCAGATCGGCCCGGCGGCGCATCAGCCCAACGGCACCGGCTCCGGCGACCCCACGGGCCAGGTGTGCACCGGGTCCCCCTTGTGCATCAGCTCGCGATAGCGCCGGGTCGTGGCGGCCAGCGCGGCGTCCCTCGGGTGGCCCGCGTCCAGTGCCTTGCGGAAGGTCGCGGCCTGCCAGCTCGCCCCGTTCACCCTGCGCCGGCACCGCTCCTCGATCACGCCCAGGTACAGATCGCGGTCGGCCGGCTCCACGCCCCACGCGTCCAGCCCGGCCTCGGCGAGCGGCAGCAGTTCGTCGCGGACCAGGCTCACCGCGTCGACCTGTGCGGTACCTCCGTAGCGGCCGCGCCGGGGCCAGGTGAAGCGGGCGTCGATGCCGTCCTTGCACGCGGCGTCGAAGTTGGCGGCGGCCGCCTCGAACGGCAGCCGGGTCCACACGGGCCGGGGCTCCTCGGCGAGGGCGCGGACGAGGCCGTAGTAGAAGGCCGCGTTGGCGACGACGTCGATGACGGTGGGCCCGGCGGGCAGGACGCGGTTCTCCACGCGCAGGTGGGGGACGCCGTCGGCGATGCCGTAGACCGGGCGGTTCCAGCGGTAGATGGTGCCGTTGTGCAGGACGAGCTCGGCGAGGGACGGGGCGCCGCCCTGGTCGAGCACCTCCAGCGGGTCCTCGTCGTCGCAGATCGGCAGCAGCGCCGGGTAGTAGCGCAGGTTCTCCTCGAACAGGTCGTACGCCGAGGTGATCCAGCGCTCCCCGAACCAGGTGCGCGGCCGGACGCCCTGGGCCTGGAGTTCGGGCGGGCGGGTGTCGGTGGACTGCTGGAACAGCGGGGGCCGCGACTCGCGCCACAGCTCACGGCCGAAGAGGAACGGCGAGTTGGCTCCTACGGCGATCTGCGCGGCGGCGACCGCCTGGGCCGCGTTCCACACGTCGGCGAAGCGGGCCGGGGTGACCTGGAGGTGCAGTTGCACGGAGGTGCAGGCGGCCTCCGGCGCGATGGACTTGGAGGTGCAGCTGAGGTGCTCCACGCCGGCGATGTCGAGGGTGAACTCCTCGCCGCGGGCGGCCACGATCTGGTCGTTGAGGAGGGTGTAGCGGTCGACGTCGGAGAGGTTCGACGACACCAGGTCGTCCCGGTCGAGGGTCGGCAGAATACCGATCATCACGATTCCCGCGTCGACCTCACCGGCTTTCCGGTCGGCATATGCCAGTGACGTACGGAGTTCCTCCGCGAGCCGATCGAATACCCGATCTCCGAGGCGGTGTGGGGGAATGTTGACTTCCAGGTTGAACATGGCGAGTTCTGTTTGGAAATCACGGCTCGCGATACGTTCGAGGACTTGCGCGTTCAACATTTTCGGCATGCCGTCGGCGCCCGCGAGATTCAACTCGATCTCCAGCCCCATGAGGTTCTTGGGGCGGTCGAACCGCTTCTCCGCCAGGAGTCGCTCCAAGCCCGTCAGGCACCGACGGAGCTTGTCGCGGTAGCGCTGGCGGTCGGACAGGTCGAACCCGCCCGCCACGACCTTCTCCCCCATCGATGCGTCCCTCCTCGGATGATGTGGGCCGAAGATCCGGCCGCCGGGTTCCCGGTCAGGTGGAGGATGCCCAGCGAAAGCGATCGATAACGTCCCGGACGGGCCCGTCGGCCGCTACGCTGGTCACGTATGACCGGTGGCACATTCACTCGGCATGACGCAACGGCCCGGGTTTCGGGGTTGCGCGAACTCGTGAAAAACGCCGACGAGAATAGGCCGACCGCCGCGGGAGCATGCGCCGAGGTCATCGCCCCGCACCCCGCGTGGAATCGGGATAATTCTCGCGTTTCGCCGACCGAATGTACCCTTGTTCTACTCACCGGAAACGGCTAGACGAAACACAGTCTGAACCCGTGTCGTATAAACTCCGCGAACAAGGCAGAAGGTTGGCGCCCACGGTCGATGGGTCATGCCGTCGAGGCGATGTTCGGCGGACCCACCCCCCTCTCGTTCTTGAGACCCCGGCCCCTGCCTCTGATGACCTCCGTGAGCTGACAGCGCCGTCCGCCCCCGCCCTCGTGCCATCGTGCCTTTGAACTGAGAGGCGACCCACCATGCCGCTGCATGTCCCGCCGGCTCCCGCGCCCGCACTCCGTTCCGTCCTGACTGCGCTCTCCTCTCCCACCGTGGTCCGTGAGGCCCGAACTCCCTCCCTGCTCCGCGCCCAGGGACCCGTCACTCCCGAGCTCCCCCTGCCCGTCCACGTCCTCGACCGCGTCACGGCCGAGGGCGTGTCGGCCACCCGGCTGGCCGGGTGGCGCTTCCTGATCCGCTGTGGCGACCGTGCGGTGGCCGCGGCGGAGACCATGCTGACTCCCGACGGCTGGGCCTTCTCCCGCTTCTTCGAGGGCCCGTACATCGCCTCCACCGAGCGCGCCCTGCGCCAGGCCGAGACGATGTCGCAGCCGTACCAGCCCCGTCTGCTGTCCGTACCCGGCCTGTACATGCTGACGCTCTGGCTGCACGAGGACATCACCGCCGACGGTGCCGTCGGCCACCCCGCCGCCACCGACCTGCTCGTCCCCCTGGCCCCCGCGCCTCCCGGCATCGCGGCCCATCGCCCGCACCGCGTCGCCGAACTGCTCCCGGTGCTGACCCACCGGGTGGCTCCCACGCGGCTCCTCGGCTCACCCGCCTGAAGCGCCGCGCCCCGAAGCCTTCCGCGTCCCGCAGCTCTCCGCGCCCCGTCGCCGAATTCACCGGCGGCGGGTCGCGCTTTTTCATTCCGTCCCCTTATTCGCTCGTACGAGCACTCAATAGCTCGTACGAGCCGGAATGGATCACCTGCCCGCCCGGACTAGCCCCATTCGGCCAGTGCGAACCACCCGAAGTGACAGTCCAGTTGGGGTGAACCGTCCGCGCGGGTGATGCGTCATGAACCTGTGAGAAGCCGTGCCGCGAAATCCCTGCGGATCGACGCCCGTAGGGCAACACTGGGTTCCGACGACTTATCACAACGGGGGGCGGCCATGAACGACACTTCGAGCCGCGGAACAGACACGACAGCCGACTCAGCCATCCCATCCACCACGACACAGCGAGAGATCCCACCCATGTGCCAGCACCAGACTCCGTGCCCGTCAGCCGAATCCGCCGACCGGGAATCCGCCCGTCTCGTGGCGCACCACCCGGAGCAGGGTTGGAGCCTGCTGTGCAACGGTGTGCTGCTCTTCGAGGACACCGGCGAGCTCCTGCCGGACGGCCGGGTCATCGACCCGCACCGTCCGCTGGCCTCCAGCCAGGTGATGACGGCCGCCTGAGGCCGCCGGGCGGCGTGACCTCCCGCCCGCAGACATGAGGGGCCGGCCGCAGGACACCCTGCGAACCGGCCCCGACGCGTGTCCGAGTGCCGTCACTCACCGTCACCGCCACGAACGGGACGGTACGCCTTCCCACGGATGCCCGTTTTCCGGAAGACTCCTGGAAGTTTCGGGGGCACCCGTCGACGGAGGTGGGGCAAGTGGCAGCACATGAGGCCGAGGCCGGGGGCAAGGTCACGATCACGGAGATCGCCCGGCAGGCCGGGGTATCCGTACCGACCGTGTCCCGCGTCGTCAACGGCCGGTCCGATGTGTCGCCGCAGACCCGCGCCCGCGTCGAGGACCTGCTGCTGCGGCACGGCTACCGCAAGCGCCCCGCGGCCCCGGGCACCCGGGCCGGCCTGCTCGACCTGGTCTTCAACAACCTCGACAGCCCCTGGGCCGTGGAGATCATCCGCGGGGTCGAGGAAGTCGCGCACGCCGCCGGGGTCGGCACGGTGGTGTCGGCCATCCACGGACGTTCGGGAGACGCCCGCGAGTGGATGCGCAACCTCCGGGCCCGGGCCTCGGACGGCGTCATCCTCGTCACCTCGGCCCTGGAACCGACGCTCCACGAGGAACTGCGCATTCTCGGCGTCCCGCTGGTCGTCGTCGACCCGGCGGGCTCGCCCGCCCTGGAGGCTCCCACCATCGGTGCCGCCAACTGGTCGGGCGGCATGGCGGCCACGGAACACCTGCTGTCCCTGGGCCACCGCCGGATCGGCCTGATCGCGGGGCCGCCGCGGCTGCTGTGCTCACGGGCCCGGCTGGACGGCTACCGCGCGGCTCTCGAACGCGCCGGCATCGCGATGGACGAGTCCCTCGTCGTCCCCGGCGACTTCCGCCCCGAGTCCGGCTTCACACCGCCTGCGACACCCTGCTCGGCCTGCCCGAGCCGCCGACCGCCGTGTTCGCGGCCAGCGACCAGATGGCACTCGGCGCGATCGAGGCACTGCGCCGACGCGGGCTGCGGGTGCCGCAGGACATGAGCGTGGTCGGTTTCGACGACCTTCCGGAAGTCCGCTGGTCGGCCCCGCCTCTGACGACGGTCCGCCAGCCCCTGGCCGACATGGGCAAACTGGCCGTCCGCACGGTGCTCCACCTGACCCACGACGAACACCCGAGCTCCCCTCGGGTCGAACTGGGAACGAACCTGGTGGTGCGGGCAAGCACGGCACCTCCGCCGGAGCGCACGTGACGAACCCGCCCGACCGGGCGGAAGCCGACAAGGCGCGGCGGGGCCCGCAGAAGAATCGGGACTGCCCCGACAGGCCGCAGGCAAGTCGCTCCCCCGGCACGGTCTGGATGGCGCCCCGACCCGACCCGCCCCCTGCACGGGGCGCCACCCACCCCCTCTACTTCCCCCCGAGCGCCTCACGGATCGCGAAGTACGCCGGCTTCGGGGCCAGTTGCTCGTCCCACGGCAGGGCCGCGCCCTCGCCCGGGAAGAACGCCGGGATCCATGAGTACTTGTCCGTGTAGTCCCAGAGGGTGATGCCGACGCAGCGGCGCACCGCCAGGCAGGCCTCGGTCAGGTCCCGGTACCACTCGGCCTGCTGGGTCAGCTTCTCCTCGGTCGCGGGCAGCTGCATCCGTATGTCGACCTCGGTCAGCGCGGTGTCGAGGCCGAGCCGGGAGAAGCGGCGGAGGTTGTCCTCCAGGGTGCCGGGATAGCCGTACTGGAGAGCGAGGTGGGCCTGGAGGCCGATGCCGTGCAGCGGGACGCCCTTGGCCTTCAGTTCCTTGGCCAGCTTGTAGTACGCGTCGCTCTTCGGGCCGATCCCCTCGATGTTGTAGTCGTTGAGGTACAGCCTGACGCGCGGATCGGCCTGGTGCGCCCACCGCAGCGCGTCGGCGATGTAACCGGGCCCGAGCGTCTTGTAGAAGACCGACTCGCGGTACGTACCGTCCTCGTTGAACGCCTCGTTGACGACGTCCCAGGCGAACACCTTGCCCCGGTAGTGCCGTACCTCGGTCTGGATGTGCTTCTTGAGCACGGCCCGAAGCTGGGGGGCCGTCCACTCCCGCCCCGTGAGCCACTCGGGCAGCTGGCTGTGCCAGACGAGGGTGTGGCCGCGCACCTTCTGCCGGTTGGCACGGGCGAGCTTCACGATCTCGTCGCCCTGGGAGAAGTCGAACACGCCCTGCTGGGGCTCGGTCGCGTACCACTTCATGCCGTTGCCGGGGGTGATCTGGTCGAACTCGCTGCCGAGCAGGGCCGTGTAGGGCGCGTCGCCGAGCTCGGGATTGTCCGTCGCGCTGCCGAAGTAGCGGCCGTGCCGGTGTGCGAGGTCGGCGAGGGTCGGTTCCTTGCCGTGCTCCTCGCCGGCCTGGGCCGCGGGGCCGGTGGCGATGCCTCCGAGCATCAGCGCGGCGGCGAGCGCCCCGGCGAGTCTGAGCCGTGTGGCGGTCTTGCGCATGGTGCGACTCCTCACGATCGATGGGTGGGTGAGCCGTACGTCCGCGGCGCGTGTCAGCCCTTCGTCGCGCCCGCGGTGAGGCCGCCGACGAGCTGGCGCTCGGCGACCGAGTAGAAGGCGAGGGCGGGGACCATGGCCAGCACCAGATAGGCGAAGACCTTGGCGTACTGCGCGGAGTACTGCCCCTGGAACTGCTGCACGCCGATCGGCAGGGTCCACCACTGCGCATCGGTGAAGACCAGCAGCGGCAGGAAGAAGTTGTTCCAGCTGGTGACGACGGCCAGCACGGACACGGTGCCGAGCGCGGGCCGCGCCATGGGCAGCAGCACCCGCCAGAAGAAGCCGAACGAGCTGCATCCGTCGAGCGTGGCCGCCTCCTCCAGCTCGCCCGGGATCTGCCGGAAGAAGCCGCGCAGGATGATGATGGTCATCGGCAGCCCGAAGGCCGCCTGCGGGAGGATCACTCCGAGCGGGTTGTCCAGCAGGTCCAGGGAGCGCAGCAGCAGGAACAGCGGCAGGGCCGCCACCGCGAAGGGGAACATCAGCCCCATCGTGAACAGCGTGAACAGCATCTCCCGGCCGCGGAAGGCGAACCGCGCGAAGGAGAAGGCCGACAGCGCGGAGACCGCGACGACCAGGACGGTCGTGCCCACCGCGATCAGCGTGCTGTTGCCGATCAGCCGCCAGAAGTCCCCCGAGCCCAGGATCTGGGTGTAGTTGGAGGTCACCCACGACTCGGGCAGGCCGACCGGGTTGCGGGAGAGCTCGTCGGTGGTCTTGAAGCCGGAGAGCGCGGCGTAGAGCAGCGGGACGGCCATGACCGCGCCGACGAGGACCAGGACGAGGTGCAGGGGGAGGTTCCTGCCCCTGCGTGATGTCCGACTGTGCGTCACTTTCCGTCTCCCCGCATGGTGGTCGTGGCCCCTTCCAGGTCGCGCCGGAGGACGAACCGCTGGTAGGCGAGGGCGAAGACGAGACTGATGCCGAACATGACCACGCTGATCGCGCTGGCGTAGCCGACCTGGTAGCGCTTGAACCCGTACTGGAACATGGTCACGGCCATGGTCTCGGAGTGGTGGTCCGGTCCGCCGGCGGTGGTCACCCAGACCAGGTCGAAGAGCTGGATGGCCCCGATGACCGACAGGAAGACGCTGATGCGCAGGGTGGGCGCGAGCAGCGGCAGCGTCACGTTGCGGAAGCGCTGCCAGGGGCCGGCCCCGTCGATGAGCGCCGCCTCGGTCAGCTCCCTGGGGACGGCCTGCAGCCCGGCCAGGTACAGCATCATGTGGAAGCCGAAGTACTTCCAGGTCATGACCAGGAACAGGGTCGCCATGACGGTGGACGGATCGGCGAACCACTCCCCGCCCAGCCCGTCCAGCCCGACCTTGCCGAGGACCTGGTCGGCGAAGCCGTCGTCCGGGGCGAAGATCATGCCGAACAGGATTCCGGTGATGGCCTCGGACAGGACGTACGGGGCGAAGAACAGCATCCGGTACACCGCCCGGCCGCGCATCCGCTGGTTGAGCAGGACGGCCATGGCGAGCGCGAACGGCAGCTGGACGACGAGCGACAGCACCACCAGCACCAGGCAGCGCCACAGGTCGCCCAGGAAGACGTCGTCCTGGAAGAGCCGGGTGAAGTTCTCGCCGCCGATGTACTCGGAGGGCATGCCGAAGCCGCCCCAGCGGAAGAACGCGGCGTACAGCGCGAACAGCATCGGCAGCAGGACGAGCCCCATGAACAGCACGAGGGCGGGCAGTTGGAAGCCGACCGCGGTCAGCCAGTTCAGTGCCCGTCGCCGGGCCCGGCTCCGGGACCGGTCCGTGGCCGGGGGCGGGAGTCCGGCGTCGCGGCCGGTCCGTTTGTCCGGCAGGAACGTGGAGGTCATCGCCGGTTACTGCTCTTCCTTCGTGGTCTTCGTGATCGACTGGGCGACCTGCTCCGGCGACCGGGAACCGGCGATGAGCGCGGCGACGCTGTCGTTGACCTCCTGGCCGACGGCGGGCGCGTACGCCTGGTCGAGGTAGAGCTGGAAGCCGGTGGCCTTCTTCAACTGCTCCTGTACGGCCTTGATGTTGGGGTCGGCGATGGCGCTCTCGGCCGCCGGGACCACGGGCAGGGTGCCGGTCTTCTTGACCAGTTCCAGGTCGGTGGCCTCGGACGCGAAGAACTTCAGGAAGTCGACGGCCTCCTGCGGGGCACCCCGACGCAGGGCGTGCCCGCCGCCTCCGCCGAACACCTCGGTGATGGCGCCCTTGCCGCCCTCGACCGCGGGGAACGGGAAGAACCCGAGGTCCTTGCCGAGGCCCTTGCCCGCGTCGGCCTGCACCACGGGCGCCCACTGACCCATGAGTTCCATGGCCGCCTTGCCGTTGCCGACGGCGGCGGCCTGGCCGGTGGGGCTGGAGTAGGCGGCGCCGAGGAAACCCTTCTGGAACGGCTGGAGGCCGACGAGCTCCTTGAGGTGCTCTCCCGCCTCGACGAAGGGGGCGCCCGTGAAGTCCTTGTCGGCGTAGGCCTTCTCCAGCGCCTCGGCGCCGGCGGCGCGCATCGCCAGGTAGGCCCAGTAGTACATGCCGGGCCACTTCTCCTTGCCGGCCAGCGCCAGGGGCGTGACGCCGGCGGACTTCAGCTTGCGTACGGCGTCGAGGAAGCCGCTCCAGGTGGTCGGGGGCGCACTGATGCCGGCCTTCGCGAAGAGCGCCTTGTTGTACCAGAAGCCGATCATGCCGATGTCGAACGGGATGCCGTAGACCCTGTCGTCGATCAGGTACGGCTCCTTGGCGACCGGGAGCAGGGCGTCGCCCCAGGGCTTGGTCCGGTCCGTGAGGTCCTCGACGAGTCCGGCGTCGACCTGCTGCTTGAGCACGCCGCCGCCCCAGGTGTGGAAGATGTCGGGGAGCTTCCCGGAGGCCGTCAGGGCCGTCATCTTCGATTTGTAGGCGTCGTTCTCCATCTGGACGATCTTTATCTTGACCTTGGGATTCTGCGCCTCGAACTTCCGGGCGAGGGCGGCCCAGACGGTCTTGGCCGGCTCGGTGGTGGAGATGTTCCACCACTCGATCGTGGTCGTCCCCGACGACCCTCCGCCCGAGTCCCCGCCGCATGCGCTCAGTGTCGTCATTCCGAGACCGGCCGCGGCGGAGGCCGCCAGGAAGCCGCGGCGGGACAGTGCCGGGTCGCCCATCATGCGCTCCTTGGGTACGGGACGGCGCTCCCGCGTCCGTCCACTGGATCGAAAGTTTCGGAAGAGATCCAGAAAGCTTCGTTGATGCCGCACCCTAGAGACAGGCGCCAAACACTGGCAACCCCTTGTGCACGGTGAATCTCCCGACGGCGTACGGGTCTTGACTGGCAACTGCCTCTCCAGCAGCACCAGCCCCTTCGACGAGAGTCGGGGAAGGGTGCGAATGTTTCGGCTGGTTCGGCGAACGTTACGAAGGTGCACTGTAGAGGTCACCGCCTCCGGCAACAAGAAGGCCGACGCACCGCGACCGGCGCGAGCGCGATCACGGAGGGTGTTCAACCCTCGGCGGGCGTACGCCCCTCGCCCGCAGGCGCGGCTGCGCCGCTCGATCGGTGGCCCAATGGCCCTCAGCACGTGTTTTGACGCCCCACGCCCCCGTGCCACCGACCCCGCCGCCAGTCTTAACGGAAGCTTGACGCCCGCAGTGACCTCATCCACAGGCCATCGCATCACGCTCCGCTTACGCTGATCGGGCCGTCCAGTGATGGCCGGAACCACGCTGAACCGCACATCGGGAGCACGTCGATGGCCACCACTGAGCAGCCGCCACTCAACCGTACGGAGCCCTCTGCATCCGGTCGCCTGCGCGCCTGGATGCTGGAGGGACTGTCCGACATGGGCAAGGGCGGCGGCCACACCGGCCCCCATGCCGCACCGGAGCCGCCGCACAAGGGCCGGCGCTGGTGGCGGGTGATGTGCCTGACCGGCGTCGACTACTTCTCCACGCTCGGCTACCAGCCGGGCATCGCGGCGCTCGCCGCCGGGCTGCTGTCGCCGGTGGCGACGATCGTGCTGGTGATCGTCACCCTGGCGGGCGCCCTGCCGGTCTACCGCCGGGTGGCCGAGGAGAGCCCGCACGGCGAAGGCTCGATCGCGATGCTGGAGCGGCTGCTCTCCTTCTGGCAGGGCAAGCTGTTCGTGCTGACCCTGCTGGGCTTCGCCGCCACCGACTTCCTGATCACCATCACCCTGTCGGCCGCCGACGCCTCGACCCACCTCGTGGAGAACCCGCATCTGACCGGCGTCCTGCACGACAAGCAGATGCTGATCACGCTCGTCCTCGTGGCGCTGCTCGGCGCGGTGTTCCTCAAGGGCTTCCTGGAGGCGATCGGCGTCGCGGTCGCCCTGGTGGGCGCCTACCTGGCGCTCAACGTGGTCGTGGTGGTCGTCGGCGTCTACCACGTGGTCACCACCGGCCATGTGGTCACCGACTGGGCCGGCGCCCTCACCACCCAGCACGGCAATGTCCTCGTCATGATCGGCGTGGCCCTGCTCGTCTTCCCGAAGCTGGCGCTCGGCCTCTCCGGGTTCGAGACCGGCGTGGCTGTGATGCCGCACGTCAAGGGCGACCCGGACGACACGGAGGAACGGCCGGCCGGCCGCATCCGCGACACGAAGAAGCTGCTCACCACGGCCGCCCTCGTCATGAGCGGCTTCCTGATCACCACCAGTTTCATCACCACTCTCCTCATCCCCGAGAAGGAGTTCGAGCCGGGCGGCCAGGCCAACGGGCGCGCGCTGGCCTATCTGGCGCACGACTACCTGGGCAACACCTTCGGCACCGTCTACGACGCCTCGACGATCGCCATCCTGTGGTTCGCCGGCGCCTCGGCGATGGCCGGCCTGCTCAATCTGATGCCGCGCTACCTCCCCCGCTACGGCATGGCCCCGCACTGGGCCAGGGCCGTCCGCCCCATGGTCATCGTCTTCACCCTGATCGCCTTCCTCGTCACCTGGATCTTCGACGCGGACGTCAACGCACAGGGCGGCGCCTACGCCACCGGTGTGCTGGTCCTGATCAGCTCCGCCGCGATCGCGGTGACCATCGCCGCCCGCAAGGCCCGTCAGCGGAACTGGACCGTCGCCTTCGCGGTCATCTCCGCGGTGTTCCTCTACACGACCGTCGCCAACGTCATCGAGCGCCCGGACGGCGTGAAGATCGGCGCCTGCTTCATCGCCGGCATCATCCTGGTCTCCCTGGCGTCCCGGCTGGCCCGGTCGTTCGAACTCCGCGTGACCGGCGTGACGCTGGACGACATGGCGGAACGCTTCATTCGGGACGTGGCCAGCCGCCGGATGCGGTTCATCGCCAACGAGCCCGACCGGCGCGACATCGCGGAGTACCGCGACAAGATCGAACAGATCCGGCACGACAACGACGTACCCGGACAGGAGGACTTCGTCTTCGTCGAGGTGACGGTCACCGACCCGTCCGAATTCGAGGCGGGCCTGACCGTGCGCGGCGAGGTGCTCCACGACCGCTACCGCGTCCTGACCCTGGAATCCTCCTCCGTCCCCAACGCCCTGGCCGCGCTCCTGCTGTACGCCCGCGACATGACCGGCCGCACCCCGCACATCTACTTCGAGTGGACCGAAGGGGGCCCCTTCGCCAACCTCCTGCGCTTCTTCCTCTTCGGCCAGGGCGAGGTCGCCCCGGTGACCCGCGAGGTCCTGCGCGAGGCGGAACCGGACCGCAAGCGGCGGCCGAAGGTGCACGTGGGCTGAGTCAGCCCTTCGCTCTGCGCCGGCCGAGGCCCCGGCGGGGCGGACGCACCACGATCTGCCCGTAGTTGATCTCGCCGGTGATCCGCACGCGCAGCACGACCGGAGCGTCGGCCGCCCCACGCGCCTTGATCTGGGAGTAGTTCGTCACCAGCCCGCCGGTGTCCACCACAACTCCCGGCCGGGTCAGCAGCTTCAGGGAGCAGGCCCGCATGTCCAGGTCGATGTCCAGCGTGTCCTGGGTGATCACCGCGTCGGTGAAGTCGAGCGTCACCTCGCCCCACGCCGACCGGACCTCCAGCCGCCGCGGCACCACCCAGCCGTCACCGCGCCGGGTCGAGGACCCCTCCTGCTCGATCCGGACGACCTCCTGCGCCTCGACGCCGGTCCCGCCCGATCCCTCGGGCAGATCCGCGGTCAGCACGGCGAGCTCGCCCACCGTACGGGCGGACAGCGCGGCCTCCAGGCGCTCGTCGAGCTCCTCCCAGGTCAGCCGGCCGTCACCCGCGGCGACGCGCAGGACGTCCACCACCCGGTCCCGGTCCGCATGCGAGGCCCTCACCTCGGGCGATCCACCGGTACGCGAGAGGTCCCCCGCCATCACATCACCCCGATCTCCCCGGGCACGGCACCCGGCCCACCCATTCGACGACTAACGCTATATCGCGTTATACCCAACGGCCAACCCCGCATCCGCCGTTCCCGCCGCGCGCCCCTATCGTGACCGGCATGCAGTCCTACACGATCGGCCAGGCAGCACGGCTGCTCGGCGTGAGCCCGGACACCGCCCGGCGCTGGGCGGACGCGGGCCGCATCACCACCCACCGCGACGAGGCCGGGCGGCGGCTCATCGACGGACGGGACCTGGCCGCGTTCTCCGTCGAACTCGCCAGGTCCGGCACCGCCGAGGAGGACACCCCGTACACCTCGGCCCGCAATGCCTTCCCCGGCATCGTCACCGCGATCAAGCTCGGTGACGTCGCCGCCCAGGTGGAGATCCAGGCCGGCCCGCACCGCCTCGTCTCCCTGCTCACCCGCGAGGCCGTCGAGGAACTGGGCCTGGAGGTCGGTATGGAGGCGACGGCCCGCGTGAAGTCGACGAACGTCCATATCGACCGGGTCTGAGCCCGTAGTAACGCACATACACACCCCATGGCCCGCTCGCCCTGGCTCATGCGAAGCCACAGCAGACTTCCCCCTCGCAGATGCGTCAGTATGATCGACGTATCGGAGGAGCCCTACGGGTTCCTCCCCCGCGCACCGAGGGAGTGGCCCCCAGATGACCCGTTCCGCGCACCGGAAACGCCGGATCCTCCAGGTCGCCGGTGTGTCCGCAGCCGCGCTGCTGACGCTGAGCGCCTGCTCCTCCGCCACGGGCTCGGACAAGGGCTCCTCCCCGGCGAAACCCTCCGGCACGATCACCGTCTTCGCCGCCGCCTCCCTGGAGGAGAGCTTCGAGGCTCTGGGCAAGACGTTCGAGAAGCAGCACCCCGGCACGAAGGTCACCTTCAACTTCGGCGGCAGCGACACCCTCGCCGCCGGCATCACCAGCGGCGCCCCGGCCGATGTCTTCGCCGCCGCCAGCACCAAGACCATGGCGACCGTGACGGACCAGCAGGACGCGGCGGGCACGCCGGTCACCTTCGTCCGCAACCGGCTGGAGATCGCCACGCCGCCCGGCAACCCCGACCACGTCTCTTCCCTGAAGGACCTCACCGAGCCCGGCCTCAAGGTCGTCCTGTGCGACAAGAGCGTGCCGTGCGGTGCCGCCGCCCAGAAGGCCCTGGACGCCGGCGGCCTGAAGCTGACCCCCGTCTCGTACGAGCAGGACGTCAAGAGCGCCCTGACGAAGGTCGAGCTGAAGGAGGCCGACGCCGCCGTCGTCTACCGGACCGACGTGCGGGCGGCGGGTGACAAGGTGGCGGGCGTGGACTTCCCCGAGTCGGCCCAGGCCGTCAACGACTATCCGATCGCCCTGCTCAAGAACGCCCCCAACCCCAAGGCGGCGAAGGCCTTCGTCGCACTGGTGCGGTCCCCCGAGGGCCGGAAGGCGCTGTCCGAGGCGGGGTTCCTCAAGCCGTGACCGACACACTGGAAAGCCGGCCCCGCCGCGATCGCCACCGCGGCAGGACCCGGTCGGTGCCGGCGCCCCTGCTGGTGCCCGCCCTGATCGGCCTGGCGTTCCTCCTCCTGCCCCTGATCGCCCTGCTCGTACGGGCGCCCTGGCGCAGCCTCCCCGAACAGCTGACGAGCGCCGAGGTGTGGGAGGCACTCCGGCTGTCGCTCGTCTGTGCCACGGCGGCGACGGGCCTGAGCCTGGTCGTCGGCGTGCCCCTGGCCTGGCTGCTGGCCCGCACCCGGTTCCCCGGCCGGGGTTTCGTACGGGCCCTGGTGACGCTGCCGTTGGTGCTGCCGCCGGTGGTGGGCGGTGTGGCCCTGCTGCTCGCCTTCGGGCGAGGCGGCGTCATCGGCCAGTGGCTGGACTCCTGGTTCGGGATCACCCTGCCCTTCACCACGACGGGTGTCGTCCTCGCCGAGACGTTCGTGGCGATGCCGTTCCTCGTGATCAGCGTGGAGGGCACCCTGCGGGCCGCCGACCCGCGCTACGAGGAGGCGGCCACGACCCTGGGCGCCTCCCGCTTCACCGCGTTCCGCCGGGTCACCCTTCCGCTGATCGCGCCGGGCATCGCGGCCGGAGCCGTACTGGCCTGGGCCCGGGCCCTGGGCGAGTTCGGCGCGACGATCACCTTCGCGGGCAATTTCCCGGGCCGCACCCAGACCATGCCGCTGGCGGTCTACCTGGCCCTCCAGAACGACCCGGCGGCGGCGATCGCCCTCAGCCTGGTCCTGCTGGCGGTGTCCATCGCGGTCCTGGCGGCGCTGCGCGACCGCTGGATGACGGCCTCCTGACCCCTGGACGAACGCATATGACCGACCTCGACGGCACCACGACCGGCGTCCTCGCCGAAGGCCTCGACGCCCGCCTCGTCGTGCAGCGCGGCACCTTCCGCCTCGACATCACGCTCGCCGCCGCCCCGGGAGAGGTCGTGGCCCTGCTCGGCCCGAACGGCGCCGGCAAGACCACCGCCCTGCGCGCCCTGGCAGGGCTCACCCCTCTCACCTCGGGCCACCTGCGGCTGGACGGCACCCCACTGGACGCCACGCCGCCCGAGTCCCGCCCGGTCGGCGTCGTCTTCCAGGACTACCTGCTCTTCCCGCATCTGACCGCCCTGGACAACGTCGCCTTCGGGCCGCGCTGCCGGGGCGCCGGCAAGGCCGAGGCCCGTGCCCAGGCCGCCGAGTGGCTGGACCGGATGGGCCTGGCCGACCACGCCGGCGCCAAGCCCCGCCGCCTGTCGGGAGGTCAGGCCCAGCGCGTGGCCGTGGCCCGGGCCCTGGCCACCCGGCCCCGGCTGCTGCTCCTGGACGAACCCCTCGCCGCGCTCGACGCCCGCACCCGCCTGGAGGTGCGCGCCCAGCTCCGGCGCCACCTCGCCGAGTTCGAGGCCGTGGCCGTCCTCGTCACGCACGACCCGCTGGACGCCATGGTGCTGGCCGACCGCCTGGTCGTGGTCGAGCACGGCCACGTCGTCCAGGAGGGCACGCCCTCCCACATCGCCCGCCACCCCCGCACGGACTACATCGCCCGGCTCGTCGGCCTCAACCTCTACCGGGGACGCGCCGAGGGCCACACCGTCCGGCTCGACGCGGGCCCGGCCATCACGACCACGGAAGAGCTCTCCGGCCCGGCCTTCGTGGCGTTCCCGCCCGGCGCCGTGACGCTGTATCGGAAACGCCCCACCGGCTCCAGCGCCCGCAACCTGTGGCGCTGCGAGGTCGCCGGGCTGGAGACGCACGGCGACCAGATCCGCGCGGACCTCACCGGCGAACTCGCCCTGACCGCCGACCTCACCACGGTCGCCGCGGCCGAACTCGACCTGCATCCCGGCGCCCCGGTATGGGCGGCGGTCAAGGCGACGCAGACGCACGCATACCCGGCATGAGGAACTCGCCGGGCTACCGTGCACCCATGAGCCTGAGCATCCGCAACCAGCTTCCCGGCACCGTCACCGCCGTCACGCCGGGCGAGGCCATGGCGACGGTCAGGGTCCGCCTCACCGGCGGCCAGGCCCTCACCGCGGCGATCACCCGCGAGGCGGCCGACGACCTCGGTCTCACACCGGGCACCGCAGTGCGCGCCCTGGTGAAGTCGACGGAGGTCTCGCTGGCCACCGCCCCCGTCGAGGGCCTGTCCATCCGCAACCGGCTCCCCGGCACGGTCACGGGCATCGCCACCGGCGACGCGATGGCGTCCGTGCGCGTCACCGTCGAGGGCGGCGAACTGACCGCCGCGATCACCAGGGACGCCGCGGACGACCTCGCCCTGTCGGCCGGAACCCCCGTCGTCGCCCTGATCAAGTCGACCGAGGTGTCCCTCGCCGCCGAATGACGCGAGGGGCCCCGCACCGCGGAGCCCCTCCCCTACGACCGATCCGGCCGGTCAGTCCTGGTACGCGTCCAGCGGCGGGCAGGAGCAGACCAGGTTGCGGTCGCCGAAGGCCTGGTCGATGCGGCGCACCGGCGGCCAGTACTTGTCGGCGACCGAGACCCCGGCCGGGAAGACGGCCTCCTCACGGCTGTAGGCGTGCTCCCACTCCCCGGTGAGCGTCCCGGCGGTGTGCGGAGCGCCCCGCAGCGGGTTGTCGTCCGCGGGCCACGCGCCGGAGCCGACCTTCTCGATCTCCGCACGGATGGCGATCATCGCCTCGCAGAACCGGTCCAGCTCGGTCAGGTCCTCCGACTCGGTCGGCTCGATCATCAGCGTCCCGGCCACCGGGAACGACATCGTCGGCGCGTGGAAGCCGTAGTCGATCAGCCGCTTGGCGACGTCGTCGACGCTCACCCCGGTCGCCTTGGTCAGCGGCCGCAGGTCGATGATGCACTCGTGCGCGACCAGCCCGCCGGGGCCGGTGTAGAGCACCGGGTAGTGCGGCTCCAGGCGCTTGGCGATGTAGTTGGCGCTGAGCACCGCCACCTGCGTGGCCCGCTTCAGCCCCTCGCCGCCCATGAGCCGGACGTACGCCCAGGAGATCGGCAGGATGCCGGCGGAACCCCACGGCGCCGCGGAGAGGGGGCCGACCCCCGTCTCCGGGCCCGCCTCGGGCTGGAGCGGGTGGTTCGGCAGGTACGGCGCGAGGTGCTCCCGCACCGCCACCGGCCCGACGCCGGGACCGCCGCCGCCGTGCGGGATGCAGAAGGTCTTGTGCAGGTTCAGGTGCGAGACGTCACCGCCGAAGTGCCCCGGCTTGGCGAGCCCCACGAGCGCGTTGAGGTTGGCCCCGTCGACGTAGACCTGACCGCCCGCCTCGTGCACCTGGGCGCAGATCTCGGAGACGTGCTCCTCGAACACGCCGTGCGTGGACGGGTACGTGATCATCAGCACCGCCAGCTCGTCGCGGTACTGCTCGATCTTGGCCCGCAGGTCCTCGACGTCGATCTCACCGTCGTCGGCGGTCTTCACGACGACGACCTTCATGCCCGCCATCACCGCGCTCGCGGCGTTGGTCCCGTGCGCGGACGACGGGATCAGGCACACGGTGCGCTGCTCGTCCCCGCTCGCCCGGTGGTACCCGCGGACGGCGAGCAGACCGGCCAGTTCGCCCTGCGACCCGGCGTTCGGCTGGAGGGACACCTTGTCGTACCCGGTGACCTCGGCGAGTCGGTCCTCCAGCTCACGGATGAGCGTGAGGTAACCCCCGGCCTGCTCGGCGGGCGCGAAGGGGTGCAGCTGGCCGAACTCGGGCCAGGTGACCGGCTCCATCTCCGTGGTCGCGTTGAGCTTCATGGTGCAGGAACCCAGCGGGATCATGCCCCGGTCGAGTGCGTAGTCGCGGTCGGCCAGCCGGCGCAGGTAGCGCAGCATGGCGGTCTCGGAGCGGTGCTGGTGGAAGACGGGGTGCGTCAGGTACTCGTCGGTCCGCCGCAGAGCGTCCGGAAGCCCGTCCTCGGTGGCCGCGTCCAGCGCCTCGATGACACCGTCGACCCCGAAGGCGGCCCATACGGCACGCAGCTGGTTGCGCGTTGTGGTCTCGTCGCAGGCGATCGAGACATGGTCGGCGTCGACGAGACGGAGGTTGACCCCGTTCTCCCGCGCGGCGGCCACGACGTCGGCGGCCCGGCCCTCGACGCGCACGGTCAGCGTGTCGAAGTAGGCCCCGTGCACGACCTCGACCCCGCCGTTCGCGAGGCCGGCGGCGAGCACCGTGGCGTACCGGTGGGTGCGCCGCGCGATGCCCTTGAGGCCCTCCGGCCCGTGGTAGACGGCGTACATGCCGGCCATGACGGCGAGCAGGACCTGGGCGGTGCAGATGTTGCTGGTGGCCTTCTCGCGGCGGATGTGCTGCTCACGCGTCTGCAGCGCCAGCCGGTAGGCCTTGTTCCCGTCGGCGTCCACGGACACGCCGACGAGCCGCCCGGGCAGGCTGCGCGCCATCTTGTCCTGGACCGCCATGTAACCGGCGTGCGGACCGCCGAAGCCCATCGGCACACCGAAGCGCTGCGTCGTCCCGACGGCGATGTCCGCGCCGAGCTCACCGGGCGACTTCAGCAGCGTCAGCGCGAGCAGATCGGCGGCGACGGTGACGAGCGCCCCGAGTTCGTGGGCCTGGTCGATGACCGGCTTGATGTCGCGTACGGCCCCGGAGGCGCCCGGGTACTGGATCAGCACGCCGTTGATCTCGCGCTCGGCGATCTCTGCGGGAATGCCCTCGCCGAGATCGGCGACGACGACCTCGACGCCGGTCGGCTCGGCCCGGGTCCGGATCACGGCGATGGTCTGCGGCAGCGCGTCCGCGTCGACCAGGAAGAGGCCCTTCTTGTTCTTGCCGAGGCGCCGCGAGAGCGCCATGGCCTCGGCGGCCGCGGTGCCCTCGTCGAGCAGGGAGGCACCGGAGGTGGGCAGTCCGGTGAGGTCGGCGACCATGGTCTGGAAGTTGAGCAGCGCCTCGAGCCGCCCCTGCGAGATCTCCGGCTGGTACGGCGTGTAGGCCGTGTACCAGGCCGGGTTCTCCATGACGTTGCGCATGATGACGGGCGGCGTGAAGGTGCCGTAGTACCCGAGCCCGATCATGGAGTCGAGGACCTGGTTGCGGTCGGCGAGGGAGCGCAGCTCGGCGATCACCTCGGCCTCGCTGCGGGCGCCCGGCAGGTCCAGCGCCTCGGCGCTCTTGATCACGGCCGGGACCGCGGCGGCCGTGAGCTCGTCCAGCGAGCCGTAGCCGACCTGCGCGAGCATCTTGGCGCGGGCCTCGTGGTCGGGGCCGATGTGACGCTGCTCGAAGGGAACTGCCTCTTCGAGTTCGGAGAGCGGGATGCGATGGGCGGTCATTTGCGGAGGCCTCCTGGTCTGACACGACCTTCGAGGGGCACCACGGCACGGGTACCCGGACGGCCTCCCCCTCTGTCATCTCAACCTGAGAGCTTCACCGGATCGCCCGAAGGCCTCCGGTTTTCACCGTCGGTGAGAGCGGAAGCCGTCGACACCCGCCCTGCTTTCCAGAGTGACCTCGTCCGTGCGGTACGTGGGCCTGAGAGATTCCGGGGAGGATTTGCTCCTTCGGCGCCTCCGATGGTGTCTGGAGGACTCTCCCGCACGGGGTCAGCAGCCGCTGCCAGCCTACCAGCGCGGTCCACGCACGAACCTTCGAGTGGCCGCCTCTCCGATTGTGCCGTTTTGTAGGGCTTACGGATGAGTTGCGACCATGTGGAGGGCCCGTGCGAACCGATATCGATCCACGCCACCTGATCGGCCGCAAGGCGTTCGACCGCAACGGAACCAGGATCGGCACGATCGACGAGGTCTACCTCGACGACGCCACCGGCGAGCCGGAGTGGGCGGCCATACGGACCGGCCTGTTCAGCAGGGACGCTTTCGTCCCCCTCGAACCCAGTGAACTGATCGACGGCGCCCTCCACGTGCCCTTCGACCGTGCCCTGATCAAGGACGCCCCCGACTTCGGCGTGGGCCGCCACCTCTCTCCCGAACAGGAGCTCCAGCTCTACCACCACTACGGCCTCGACGTCGCCGCACCTCCCCCGCTCCCCGACCACCACTTCGGCAAGCTGGCGGGCACGGACGAGACGGCCTGAAGCCCGGCAAGCCGCCTACGGGACAGCGGACCGCACCCCCACAGCTCCGGCCCCACCCTCCGGCCCACGGCTCTCCTCCGGTCCCGATAAAACCAGCGGCAACGGATCCGCCGGCTCCAGGTCCGGATCGTCGACCCGGAAGGTCCGCACCCGCCCGGGCTCAGAGCCGGGCGTCTCGAACCGCACGGTGACCCGCCCCAGACCGCTGCCCTGCACCCACCCGTGCCCGAACACGGCGTGCCGTACGTCGTGCCCGGCGGCCCACCGCCGCTCGGCGAGCGTCGGCTGCTCCTCGGCCGGCGCCACGGCGTCCTCCTCGAGGGGCCCCTCTGCCTCCGTCCGTTCCCCCGCCGCCTGCGCGAAGAGATCCTCCTGCGTGTAGTCGGCGAGCCCGCTGACGCCCACCCCGAGCAGCCGCACACCGCCCGTGGTGTCGACCGAGTCGAGCAGCCGGGCCGCCGCCTCGCGGATCACCCCCGGATCGTCCGTCGGCCCGCGCAGTGTCTCGGACCGCGTGAGCGTCGAGAAGTCGTACCGCCGCACCTTCAGCACGATGGTCCGCCCGGACAGCCCGGCCCCGCGCAGCCGCCGCACGCACCGGTCGGCCAGTCGCTGCACCTCCAGACCGACCCGCACCCGGTCGTGGATGTCCACGTCGTAGGTGTCCTCGACCGACACCGACTTCGCCTCCCGCTCCGCCACGACAGGCCGGTCGTCCCGCGCCAGCGCCATGGCGTAGAGGCCGTGCCCGTGCGACTTCCCCAGCAGCCGGACCATCTCGTCCTCGCCCGCCTCGACGATCTCCTCGATCGTGGTGATCCCGGCCCGCCGCAGGTGGTCGCCCGTCGCCGGCCCGACCCCCGGCAGCGTCCGCACCGACATCGGTCCGAGCATCGCCCGCTCGGTCCCCGGCTCGATCACCACCAGCCCGTCGGGCTTGGCCTGCTCCGAGGCGATCTTCGCGAGCATCTTGGAGGCGGCGAGCCCGACCGACCCCGTGAGCCCGGTGGCGGCCCGTATCTCCGCGCGCAGCTGTGCCCCGACCAGCCGCGCCGACTGCTCGTCCCAGGCCGCTCCCCCGGCCTCCAGGTCCACGAACGCCTCGTCCAGGCTCAGTGGCTCCACCAGCGGCGAGAGCGCCCGCAGCAGCTCCATCACCCGCTCGCTGATCGCCTTGTAGAACCCGAAGCGCGGCACGAGGTAGGCGGCGTTGGGCGCGAGCCGCCGCGCCTGCCCCATCGGCATCGCCGAATGCACACCGAAGACCCTGGCCTCGTACGACGCCGTGGCCACGACACCCCGCGGCCCGAGCCCGCCCACGACGACGGCCTTCCCGCGCAGACTCGGCTTGGACGCCTGCTCCACCGAGGCGAAGAAGGCGTCCATGTCGAGATGCAGGATCGTAGGCGCGGTTCTCACATCTCCGATGCTGCCCTACGCCACTGACAACGCCCCGGACAACTGCCCCGACACCCCCGGGAGAAACCGCTTGCAGCCCGGCGCGGAAACGTCCCGCCTGGAATGACCCGGGAGCACCACGCTGCCGGACGGCTCAGACGGCCCGGTTCCGCCGCCGCGCCAGCTCGTCCGCCGGGTTGGACCCGACCAGGGTCTCGCCGGTGTCGATCCGCTCCCCGTGCAGCTGGGACAGCGCGCTCTCGACATCCCGCCACACCACGCCCACAGCGATCCCGAAGACGCCCTGGCCCCCTTGGAGCAGCGCGTGGACCTCGTCCGGCGAGGTGCACTCGTAGACCGTCGCTCCGTCACTCATCAGGGTCATCCGCTCAAGGTCACGGAAACCGCGTTCCCTGAGGTGCTGCACGGCCGTGCGGATGTTCTGGAGCGACACCCCGGTGTCGAGGAAGCGCTTGACGATCTTCAGGACGACGACGTCCCGGAAGCTGTACAGCCGCTGCGTCCCGGACCCGTAGGCGGGACGCACACTCGGCTCGACGAGCCCGGTGCGGGCCCAGTAGTCCAACTGCCGGTAGGTGATACCGGCGGCCGCGCAGGCCGTGGGGCCGCGATAGCCGATCTGCTCGGACGCCATGGACGTCGCCCCTCCGCTGCTCGGCACAGCCGTCGGTCGCTGCGGAACGTGATCAGCCACGTCGCCGGGCTGGGGACACGCCCCGCTCGGGCGGAGCCGTGAGCCCGGGGGAGGGTACGGACCGCTCGCCCTGAGACTGCGCTCGGGGCCACCCCCAGCCGTACCGTCGCCGCTGCTTCTCACGCCGACCTCCGTCCTTGACCTGCCTTCTCGACGGTAGGCAGTCACCCGGGGTGCGTCAACGATCGCCACACTCGCCACGCCGAGTGATAATCACCCTAAGAGTGGTTTCCCGTGCCCCACCGCGGGGAAAGGCTAGCCGAATGCCTCCGATGCGGGCCGCGTGACGCTCTCAGTCGCCTCCGGCACATGCGGGCATTTCACCCGTCACACACGGCGGGCGACCCTGCTGCGGACCACATCGTCCGCCGGGCCGCCCCACACAAGCCTCACTGGCCTCTGGCACTCCCCGTCATCCGGCTCTCACCGGAATCCGGAGCTCACTGACTGCTGCTGCCGAAGTCCTCCGGGGAGATCTGGTCGAGGAACTCGCGGAACTTCTCCACCTCGTCCTCCTGCTCGTCCGGGATCGCGATACCGGCGTCATCGAGCACCGTGTCACTGCCGTAGATCGGCGTTCCGGTGCGCAGGGCCAGCGCTATGGCGTCGGACGGCCGGGCGCTCACCTCGACGCCGCTGGCGAAGACCAGCTCCGCGTAGAAGACGCCCTCACGCAGGTCCGTGATGCGCACTTCCGTGAGCTCCTGGCCGACGGCCTCCAGCACGTCCTTGAACAGGTCGTGGGTCAGCGGCCGCGCCGGAGCCATGCCCTGCTGGGCGAAGGCGATCGCCGTCGCCTCCCCCGGTCCGATCCAGATGGGGAGGTAACGGTCGCCTCCCACTTCACGCAGCAGCACGATCGGTTGGTTGGAGGGCATTTCCACCCGGACACCTACGACATCGAGCTCGTTCACACAGCAACCCTAGGCCGTGCTCGGGATGTTTGGGTAGTCGGGCCCGGAACGGGCGCCTGTTCCGGTCGCCCACGACCGGTCGCCTCAGGGCAGCCGCACACCCAGCGCCGTCTGCACCAACGCGGCGTGCAGCCTCACCGTGAGCCCCGCCAGCTCCTTGGTGCGGGCCTCCGCATGAGCCCTGGTCTGCGGGTTCCGGTGCCGCTTCAGCGGGGCCACCACCTGGTCCACGAGCCCGGCCTCGCGGTCGGCGGCGGCCTTCATCACCCGCAGGTGCCGTGGCTCGATCCCGAACCGCCCCAGCTCGGCGATCAGCGAGGCCACCGTGACCGACTCAGCGTCGTACACCCCGTCCTCCAGGGGCGTGACGAGCCCGTACGACTCCCACTCCCCGAGCTCCTCCTCGCCGACGCCGGCGGCGGCGAGCAGCTCCTCACGCCCGATCCTGGCCGCCGTAGGCGCCTCGGGGGACTCGGGCACGCTCTCGGCGTCGCGCTGGCGGCCCAGCGTCGGCAGCTGGACGGCCTCGCCGCGCTCCATGGCCTCCAGATGCTCGCGGATCACCTTGAGGGGCAGATAGTGGTCCCGCTGCATCCTCAGGACATGGCCGAGGCGCTCGACGTCATGGGCGCTGAACTTGCGATACCCCGACGGAGTCCGCTGTGGCTCGATGAGCCCCTCCGCCTCCAAGAAACGGATCTTGGAGATGGTGACCTCGGGGAACTCGTCGCGCAGCACGTTCAGCACCGTGCCGATGCTCATCAGCCTGTCCGTGGCGGCGGCGCCGTGTCCGGCACCGCCGCTCGGTGTTTGAAGCATGGACCTTCCCTGACGGACGGACCTTCGCAGGGGTTCCCCGGACGGAATCCGGTCAGTAGCCCCGCTGGCTGGCGTAGAAGACCAGCCGGTACTTGCCGATCTGCACCTCGTCGCCGTTGTTCAGGGCGACCTGGTCGATCCGCTCGCGGTTCACGTACGTGCCGTTCAGGCTGCCCACGTCGGCCACCGTGAACGAGCCGTCCTGACCTCGGCGGAACTCCACGTGCCGCCGGGAGACCGTCACGTCGTCCAGGAAGATGTCGCTCTGCGGATGACGCCCGGCCGTGGTCAGATCGCCGTCCAGCAGGAAGCGGCTGCCCGAGTTCGGCCCGCGGCGCACGACCAGGAGCGCGGAACCCAGCGGCAGCGCGTCGACGGCTGCCTGCGCCTCGGGAGACAGCGTCGGCATCGGCGTCTGGCCGGTGGTCTCGCTGTCGTAGGCCTCGAGACCGGAAATGGAGATCGTGGAGGTCGTCTCGGACGGACGCTCCGCCGCCGCACCCGCCCGCAGCGGCGCGCCGCAGTTGGAGCAGAAGCGGCTGTTCTCCGCGTTGCGGTTACCGCACCTCGTACACACCAGGGCCGACATCGGATCCTCCTGCCGCGGCTGCCCACCGGGGGCATTGGACGCATGCGGGTCGGAAAACCCTCCACCCGCACTTGAGGTTGGCGGTTGCCCGAAACCTATGCCTCCGGACTGCGCAGGGTCAACCGACGGCGCGCCCTGACCTCCGGAAACGTCACCGCCCGGGCCACCGACCTGGTCCCGGAACAGCGGCCGCTGGCCTTCCGCGTCAGGCTGTGCGCGATGGCGAGCCGTCGCGTTGTCGCTGCTCTCTCGCGCGCTCTTGCCGAACAACTTCGCAAACAACTTCACGGGCGATTCCCCTTGACCGAAACAGACCCGCCCGTGGGGCAGGACGAACCCTGACTGAACACTCTGGCCGACCCGGACATCCTGACAACGTCCGTCTGCACCAGACAGTTTCCACCACGCACCACCCATTCGGTGCGCCGACCCCCCGCAACCTCATGCCCTCGCCCGACCTCGCCCATGCACCCCCGGTTCACTGGGAGGACGACCGAGCGTAGTCAGGCCGCTTCACCGCCCGCAAGGCGTCCACGACGATCTTGGTCGACCGCTCGATGGTGACCGTGGCCTGTTCCTTCTCGAGAGTCTGCACCACGCCTCCGGGGATGTTGAGCGCCGGCTCGAGATCCTGCGGCTTGCCGATGACCTTGAAACGATAGGGCGCGTTGATCTTGTTCCCGTCGACGCTCACGCCCTTGCCGGAATCCGTCAGATACGTGCCTGCGACGACCCGCACGCCGTTCACCTGTATCGCCTCGGCACCCGCCGCGCGCAGCTCCTGGACCGCGTCGAGCAGCATGTCCGCCTCGACCGTCCCCTTGGTGTCCTCGATGGTCATGGTGATGCCAGGCCCCTGCGCGGCCACGGTGCCGGCCAGGATGCCGAGTTGCCTCTCCTTCTCGACGGTCTGCTTCCGGGCCTCCTCGGCCTGGTCCGAGCTGTTCTCCAGCTCGTCGCGCTGCTTCTCGAGGCCCTGCTTCTCGTCCTCAAGACGCTGCGTACGGTCATCCAGTTCATCGAGAATCCGGACAAGGTCTTCCTGACGCGCACCGCGCAGCGCGCTGTCACTGTCGCTGTGCGAGGCCACCTGCACGGCCAGCCCGAACCCGAGGCCGAACAGCAGCACAGCGACGATGAGTTGGGCCCGTGAGACCCGCGGCGGCCACAGCCCCTGAACCAGCCGCTGCCGACCGGTCAGCCGCGGCTCGGACTCGGGACCGGGCCCGGGAGGCGCCTGCGGTTCCGGCTCCGGTTCCGGTTGCGGCTCCGGTTCCGATTGGGGTTCTGGTTCAGAGGCGTCCTGGGCCGCCGGCACGGGCGCGGACACCTCCTGGGGCAGTTCCTTGCGCAGCCGGTTCCCGGACTCGCCGTTCCCGTCACGCTGGTCCGCGCGCGTCCCGCCGTTCTCCTCGGGGCGCTTGTCGTCGTGCTCGCTCATCGGCCTCACGCCCGGAACACGTGCCGGCGGATCGCCGCGGCGTTGGAGAAGATCCGGATACCGAGGACGACCACCACACCGGTGGACAGCTGGGCACCCACGCCCAGCTTGTCGCCCAGGAACACGATCAACGCGGCCACCACCACGTTGGACAGGAACGACACCACGAAGACCTTGTCGTCGAAGATGCCGTCGAGCATGGCCCGCAGGCCGCCGAAGACGGCGTCGAGCGCCGCCACGACAGCGATCGGCAGATAAGGCTCGACCACCGCCGGAACCTCAGGCCGGACCAACAGGCCGGCCACGACTCCCACGACGAGGCCCAGTACGGCGATCACGATGTGCCCTTCTCGCTCTTCTCAATGCTCGGCTGTGCGGTACGTACGATCACACTCGGCGCGGCAGGCAACCGCAGGTCGTCCTCCACGGAGATACCTGTCCTGATGCCGTAACTCTCCTGGAGCGCGTTCAGATACAGCCCGTCCGCGCTGTCCTGGAACCGAGTGCTCAGCCGCTGCCCGTCCCCCACCGCGAGCACCGTGTACGGCGGCACCAGCGGCTTGTTGTCGACCAGTATCGCGTCCCCCGCGGCCCTGATCGCGGACAGGGCCGTCAGCCGCTGCCCGTTGATCGAGACGGCCTCGGCACCCGACTCCCACAGACCGTTGACCACACGCTGCATGTCCCGGTCGCGCACGCGGCCGGTGTCGGAGAATCCGGTGGTCTCGCGCGGGTCCGCGCCACCGCCCGAGCCGGCCTCCTTGGCGTCGTTGACCACGAGCTTCACGCCGGGGCCGTGCACCGCCGTGGCACCCGACAGGATGCCCACGACCTCGGACTCGGCGCTGCCACCGCTGTGCTTCAGCGCTTCCCGCTGGCGCGCGCTCACATCCTCGCGCAGCCGGTCGACGGAGTCCTCCAACTGGTCCGCCGCCTCGGTCTCCCGGTCGATCCGGTCGACCAGCTCCTCCCGCTCCTTGGCGACGACCGGAGCGGCGACGCGCGCCTGGGCCGCTCCCACGGTCACGACGAGAGCCGCGAGCACCAGGCCGGCAGCGAGTCCCAGCTTCGCCCTGAGCGTCCTCGGCATGCCACCGTCACCCGCGGCCTTCTTCCGCTCGGCGGCCTCGGCGTATCCGTCGTCGAGGCTGTGGTCCATGACGTTGGTGATCAACGACATGGACGCGTCCGGGCGCCGGGGCCGCGTCGGTGTGCTCCGAATGGGGGGTTGCTGCGGCATGCCGCACATCGTCGCACGTCGGGGCCACTACCTCCGAAACGGCCCCACGGCGTGCCGGACAGGCCCCGTTGGGGACACTTGTCCGGCACGCACGCGTGCAGCCCGTTTACCGGCCGGCGCTGTCCACGACCGCCGACCACTCGTCCAGCAGGGCCTGCGCGGAGGCATCGTCCGGCCCCTCGGCCCACAGGTGGGTGACGGCCTCGGCCGGGTCGGGCAGCACCATCACCCAACGACCGTCCGTCTCCACCACTCGCACGCCGTCCGTGGTGTCCACGAACCGGTCTCCGGCCGCCTCGACGACCCGCCGCATCACCAGCCCCTTGACGGCCCACGGAGTCGCCAGGTCGCGCTTCAGGACGTGCGCCCGCGGGATCCTCGCGTCGATCTGGCTGAGCGTGAGCTGCGTCCGCGCCACGAGCCCGATGAGCCGTACGAAGGCCGCGGTGGCGTCGTACACGCTGCTGAACTCGGGGACGATGAACCCGCCCTTGCCGTCGCCGCCGAAGATCGTCCCTTCCTCACCGCCCACGCGCGTGAGGTCGTCGGGAGACGTGGTGGTCCACTCGACCTGGGTCCCGTGGTACGCCGCAACCTGCTCGGCGATCCTGGTCGTGGTCACCGGAAGCGCGACCCGTCCACTGCGCCGCTCGGCGGCAACGAGGTCCAGCATCACGAGCAGCGCACGGTCGTCCTCGATGATGCGCCCCTTCTCGTCGACGAGCGACAGTCGCTCACCGACGGGATCGAACCGCACCCCGAACGCGGCCCCCGAGGACGCCACGATCTCCCCGAGACGCACCATCCCCGACCGCCGCATGTCGGCCGTCTCCGTCGGCCTGGACTCGTCGAGACCGGGATTGATCGTCAGCGAGTCGACACCGAGCTTCCCCAGCAGACTCGGCAGGACGAGTCCCGCACTGCCGTTGGACGCGTCCACGACCACCTTCAGACCCGAGTCCGCGATCCCGGTGGTGTCGACGTTCCGCAGCAGCGACCCGGTGTACGAGTCGAAGACACTCGCCGGGAAGTACAGGTCACCGATCTCCCCGGGGAACGCACGCCGGTACTCCTGCCGCGCGAACACCCGGTCCAGCTTCCGCTGGCTGCCCTGCGACAGGTCGGCGCCCTGCCCGTCGAAGAACATGATGTCGACGGAATCCTGCACCCCGGGCGTCGTACGGATCATGATCCCGCCCGCACTGCCGCGCGCCGTCTGCTGACGGGCCACGGGCAGCGGCACGTTCTCCAGGTCCCGCACGTCGATGGCGCTGGCCTGCAGCGCGGAGATCACCGCTCGCTTCAGCGCGCGGGCACCACGCGAGTGATCGCGGGCCGTGGTGACGGTCGAGCCCTTTTTCAGGGTGGTCGCATAGGCACCGGCAAGCCGTACCGCCAGCTCCGGCGTGATCTCCACATTCAGGATTCCGGACACACCCCGGGCGCCGAAGAGGTGCGCCTGTCCCCTTGATTCCCAGATGACGGAGGTGTTGACGAAGGCGCCGGCTTCGATGGTCTTGAACGGATAGACCCGCACATTGCCCTGAACGATCGATTCTTCACCGATCAGGCACTCATCACCGATGACCGCGCCGTCCTCGATCCGCGCCGCGCGCATGATGTCGGTGTTCTTTCCGACCACGCAACCCCGCAGATTGCTGTGGGGCCCCACGTAGACGTTGTCGTGAACGACGGCCTTGTGCAGAAAAGCACCGCTCTTGACGACCACGTTGGAGCCCACGACGGTGTGCTCACGGATTTCGGCGCCGGCTTCGACCTTGGCGTAGTCACCGATGTACAGCGGCCCTCGGAGCACGGCGTCGGGATGGACCTCGGCTCCTTCGGCGACCCACACCCCGGCGGAGATCTCGAACCCGTCGATGTCGACGTCGACCTTGCCCTCCAGGACGTCGGCCTGGGCCTTCACGTAGCTCTCGTGCGTGCCGACGTCCTCCCAGTAGCCCTCGGCGATGTAGCCGTAGATGGGCTTGCCTTCCTTCATCAACTGCGGGAAGACATCGCCGGACCAGTCGACGGGCACATCGGGCTCGACGTAGTCGAAGACCTCGGGCTCCATCACGTAGATGCCGGTGTTCACGGTGTCGGAGAAGACCTGGCCCCAGGTGGGCTTCTCGAGGAAGCGTTCCACCTTGCCTTCCTCGTCGACGATGGTGATACCGAATTCCAGCGGATTGGGCACACGCGTCAGACAGACCGTGACCAGTGCACCCTTCTCCTTGTGGAAATTGATGAGCTCGGTGAGATCGAAATCCGTCAGCGCATCGCCCGAGATGACCAGGAAGGCATCGTCCTTCAACGCCTCTTCGGCGTTCTTGACGCTTCCGGCGGTACCGAGTGGCTTCTCCTCATTGGCATAGGTGAGCTCCATACCGAGCTCTTCGCCGTCACCGAAGTAGTTCTTGACGAGCGAGGCCAGGAACTGGACAGTTACGACTGTTTCGTTGAGCCCATGCCTTTTGAGCAGCCGCAGCACATGCTCCATGATCGGGCGGTTGGCCACGGGCAGGAGCGGCTTGGGCATGCTCGAGGTCATGGGGCGAAGGCGCGTGCCCTCGCCTCCGGCCATCACGACGGCCTTCATGTCGGAAGCGTCCTCCTCAAAGAGACGACGGTCTAGCCGACTTCCCCCGCGAGGATTGTCCCGCACTTTTCCACCACGGGCCATCGCACCGCTTCTGTGGGAGCAATCCGCGAGTTCAATCGGGCATGGCGTCCGCACGGACCAGGCGGCGGACTTGTACTACGTAGAGGACTCCTGCCCACCAGTACAGCGTTGTACCCCATCCGGCGAACGCCCATCCGAAAATAGCAGCCAGTGACGAGATCCAACCACTTCCGTCACTGAGCAGGAGCAGCGGGAAGGCATACATCAAGTTGAAGGTGGCGGCCTTCCCCAGGAAGTTCACCTGGGGCGGCGGGTAGCCGTGCCAGCGGAGGATGCCCACCATCACCAGCAGAACCAGCTCTCGCGCCAGAAGTACAGCGGTCAACCAGAGGGGCAGAATCTCGCGCCAGGTGAGGCCGACCAAAGTGGAAAGAATGTAGAGCCGGTCGGCCGCGGGGTCGAGGAGCCGGCCGAGGCTGCTGATCTGGTTCCAGCGCCGCGCGAGCTTGCCGTCGAGGTAGTCACTGATGCCGCTGAGAGCCAGTACCAGAAGTGCCCAGCCGTCACTCTTGGGCCCACCGAACTCAGGACGCAGAATCAACCACAGGAAGAGGGGCACGCCGACGAGGCGCGCCATGCTGAGGATGTTCGGGATGGTGAGCACACGGTCCGTCTGGACGCGAGTCTCCTGAACCTCCACCCGGGGGCCTCCTGTGGGAAACGTGCCAACGATGCCCCCTGACCTTACCTCAACGCAAAAAAGCTCTGGCTCTCGGGCTGAGTGCCCAAGAGCCAGAGCTCTAAAAGGAGTTCGGCGGCGTCCTACTCTCCCACAGGGTCCCCCCTGCAGTACCATCGGCGCTGTAAGGCTTAGCTTCCGGGTTCGGAATGTAACCGGGCGTTTCCCCTACGCTATAACCACCGAAACACTATGAAACTGTCGAACTATGCCGCACCACGCCGTGACCATGGCATGGGGCTGTTCGTGGTTTCAGAACCAACACAGTGGACGCGAGCAACTGAGGACAAGCCCTCGGCCTATTAGTACCGGTCAACTCCACACGTTACCGTGCTTCCATATCCGGCCTATCAACCCAGTCGTCTACTGGGAGCCTTACCCTCTCTAGGAGGTGGGAGTCCTCATCTCGAAGCAGGCTTCCCGCTTAGATGCTTTCAGCGGTTATCCCTCCCGAACGTAGCCAACCAGCCATGCCCTTGGCAGAACAACTGGCACACCAGAGGTTCGTCCGTCCCGGTCCTCTCGTACTAGGGACAGCCCTTCTCAAGACTCCTACGCGCACAGCGGATAGGGACCGAACTGTCTCACGACGTTCTAAACCCAGCTCGCGTACCGCTTTAATGGGCGAACAGCCCAACCCTTGGGACCGACTCCAGCCCCAGGATGCGACGAGCCGACATCGAGGTGCCAAACCATCCCGTCGATATGGACTCTTGGGGAAGATCAGCCTGTTATCCCCGGGGTACCTTTTATCCGTTGAGCGACGGCGCTTCCACAAGCCACCGCCGGATCACTAGTCCCGACTTTCGTCCCTGCTCGACCCGTCGGTCTCACAGTCAAGCTCCCTTGTGCACTTACACTCAACACCTGATTGCCAACCAGGCTGAGGGAACCTTTGGGCGCCTCCGTTACTCTTTAGGAGGCAACCGCCCCAGTTAAACTACCCATCAGACACTGTCCCTGATCCGGATCACGGACCCAGGTTAGACATCCAGCACGACCAGACTGGTATTTCAACGACGACTCCACACTAACTGGCGTTAGCGCTTCACAGTCTCCCAGCTATCCTACACAAGCCGAACCGAACACCAATATCAAACTGTAGTAAAGGTCCCGGGGTCTTTCCGTCCTGCTGCGCGAAACGAGCATCTTTACTCGTAGTGCAATTTCACCGGGCCTATGGTTGAGACAGTCGAGAAGTCGTTACGCCATTCGTGCAGGTCGGAACTTACCCGACAAGGAATTTCGCTACCTTAGGATGGTTATAGTTACCACCGCCGTTTACTGGCGCTTAAGTTCTCAGCTTCGCCACCCCGAAGAGTGACTAACCGGTCCCCTTAACGTTCCAGCACCGGGCAGGCGTCAGTCCGTATACATCGCCTTACGGCTTCGCACGGACCTGTGTTTTTAGTAAACAGTCGCTTCTCGCTGGTCTCTGCGGCCACCCCCAGCTCAGAGCGCAAAGCTCATCACCGGATGTGGCCCCCCTTCTCCCGAAGTTACGGGGGCATTTTGCCGAGTTCCTTAACCATAGTTCACCCGAACGCCTCGGTATTCTCTACCTGACCACCTGAGTCGGTTTAGGGTACGGGCCGCCATGAAACTCGCTAGAGGCTTTTCTCGACAGCATAGGATCATCCACTTCACCACAATCGGCTCGGCATCAGGTCTCACCCTCATGTCACCCGGATTTACCTAGATGACGGGCTACACCCTTACCCCGGGACAACCACCGCCCGGGCTGGACTACCTTCCTGCGTCACCCCATCACTCACCTACTACCAGATTGGGTCACCGGCTCCACCACTTTCCTTTCCCCGAAGGGTCCGGAACGGCTTCACGGGCTTAGCATCACTGGATTCGATGTTTGACGCTTCACAGCGGGTACCGGAATATCAACCGGTTATCCATCGACTACGCCTGTCGGCCTCGCCTTAGGTCCCGACTTACCCTGGGCAGATCAGCTTGACCCAGGAACCCTTAGTCAATCGGCGCACACGTTTCTCACGTGTGAATCGCTACTCATGCCTGCATTCTCACTCGTCAACCGTCCACAACTACCTTCCGGTGCTGCTTCACCCGGCAGACGACGCTCCCCTACCCATCACAGCCGGCGTTGGCCGTATATGCTGCAATGACACGACTTCGGCGGTACGCTTGAGCCCCGCTACATTGTCGGCGCGGAATCACTAGACCAGTGAGCTATTACGCACTCTTTCAAGGGTGGCTGCTTCTAAGCCAACCTCCTGGTTGTCTGTGCGACTCCACATCCTTTCCCACTTAGCGTACGCTTAGGGGCCTTAGTCGATGCTCTGGGCTGTTTCCCTCTCGACCATGGAGCTTATCCCCCACAGTCTCACTGCCGCGCTCTCACTTACCGGCATTCGGAGTTTGGCTAAGGTCAGTAACCCGGTAGGGCCCATCGCCTATCCAGTGCTCTACCTCCGGCAAGAAACACACGACGCTGCACCTAAATGCATTTCGGGGAGAACCAGCTATCACGGAGTTTGATTGGCCTTTCACCCCTAACCACAGGTCATCCCCCAGGTTTTCAACCCTGGTGGGTTCGGTCCTCCACGAAGTCTTACCTCCGCTTCAACCTGCCCATGGCTAGATCACTCCGCTTCGGGTCTTGAGCGTGCTACTAAAATCGCCCTATTCGGACTCGCTTTCGCTACGGCTTCCCCACCCGGGTTAACCTCGCAACACACCGCAAACTCGCAGGCTCATTCTTCAAAAGGCACGCAGTCACGAGGCAAGCACAAGTGCTTGCCCGACGCTCCCACGGCTTGTAGGCACACGGTTTCAGGTACTATTTCACTCCGCTCCCGCGGTACTTTTCACCATTCCCTCACGGTACTATCCGCTATCGGTCACCAGGGAATATTTAGGCTTAGCGGGTGGTCCCGCCAGATTCACACGGGATTTCTCGGGCCCCGTGCTACTTGGGTGTCTCTCAAACGAGCCGCTGACGTTTCGACTACGGGGGTCTTACCCTCTACGCCGGACCTTTCGCATGTCCTTCGCCTACATCAACGGTTTCTGACTCGTCTCATGGCCGGCAGACCATGAAAGAGAGATCCCACAACCCCGTATACGCAACCCCTGCCGGGTCTCACACGCATACGGTTTGGCCTCATCCGGTTTCGCTCGCCACTACTCCCGGAATCACGGTTGTTTTCTCTTCCTGCGGGTACTGAGATGTTTCACTTCCCCGCGTTCCCTCCACACTGCCTATGTGTTCAGCAGCGGGTGACAGCCCATGACGACTGCCGGGTTTCCCCATTCGGAAACCCCCGGATCAAAGCCTGGTTGACGACTCCCCGGGGACTATCGTGGCCTCCCACGTCCTTCATCGGTTCCTGGTGCCAAGGCATCCACCGTGCGCCCTTAAAAACTTGGCCACAGATGCTCGCGTCCACTGTGCAGTTCTCAAACAACGACCAGCCACCCGTCACAGCCCGCTTACGCGAACCTTTACCGGGGCCGGCACTGAGGAAAGTTCATTCCCTCAGACACCCAACAGCGTGCCCGACCAGCTCCCGCCCGAAGATCATGCGTTCCACGCCCTTGCGAGCAGTACTAGCAGCCTCCGACCCAGAATCCGGCCGAGTAGTCAACGTTCCACCCATGAGCAACCAGCATCAGACATTCGCTGATGTACTGGCCTCTGACCTCACCCCGAAGGGATCGGTGAGAAGTGCTCCTTAGAAAGGAGGTGATCCAGCCGCACCTTCCGGTACGGCTACCTTGTTACGACTTCGTCCCAATCGCCAGTCCCACCTTCGACAGCTCCCTCCCCACAAGGGGGTTGGGCCACCGGCTTCGGGTGTTACCGACTTTCGTGACGTGACGGGCGGTGTGTACAAGGCCCGGGAACGTATTCACCGCAGCAATGCTGATCTGCGATTACTAGCGACTCCGACTTCATGGGGTCGAGTTGCAGACCCCAATCCGAACTGAGACCGGCTTTTTGAGATTCGCTCCACCTCGCGGTATCGCAGCTCATTGTACCGGCCATTGTAGCACGTGTGCAGCCCAAGACATAAGGGGCATGATGACTTGACGTCGTCCCCACCTTCCTCCGAGTTGACCCCGGCGGTCTCCCGTGAGTCCCCAGCACCACAAGGGCCTGCTGGCAACACGGGACAAGGGTTGCGCTCGTTGCGGGACTTAACCCAACATCTCACGACACGAGCTGACGACAGCCATGCACCACCTGTACACCGACCACAAGGGGGACCCTGTCTCCAGGGTTTTCCGGTGTATGTCAAGCCTTGGTAAGGTTCTTCGCGTTGCGTCGAATTAAGCCACATGCTCCGCCGCTTGTGCGGGCCCCCGTCAATTCCTTTGAGTTTTAGCCTTGCGGCCGTACTCCCCAGGCGGGGCACTTAATGCGTTAGCTGCGGCACGGACAACGTGGAATGTTGCCCACACCTAGTGCCCACCGTTTACGGCGTGGACTACCAGGGTATCTAATCCTGTTCGCTCCCCACGCTTTCGCTCCTCAGCGTCAGTATCGGCCCAGAGATCCGCCTTCGCCACCGGTGTTCCTCCTGATATCTGCGCATTTCACCGCTACACCAGGAATTCCGATCTCCCCTACCGAACTCTAGCCTGCCCGTATCGACTGCAGACCCGGGGTTAAGCCCCGGGCTTTCACAACCGACGTGACAAGCCGCCTACGAGCTCTTTACGCCCAATAATTCCGGACAACGCTCGCGCCCTACGTATTACCGCGGCTGCTGGCACGTAGTTAGCCGGCGCTTCTTCTGCAGGTACCGTCACTTTCGCTTCTTCCCTGCTGAAAGAGGTTTACAACCCGAAGGCCGTCATCCCTCACGCGGCGTCGCTGCATCAGGCTTTCGCCCATTGTGCAATATTCCCCACTGCTGCCTCCCGTAGGAGTCTGGGCCGTGTCTCAGTCCCAGTGTGGCCGGTCGCCCTCTCAGGCCGGCTACCCGTCGTCGCCTTGGTGAGCCATTACCTCACCAACTAGCTGATAGGCCGCGGGCTCATCCTGCACCGCCGGAGCTTTCCACCACCAAGAGATGCCCCTAGTGGTTGTATCCGGTATTAGACCCCGTTTCCAGGGCTTGTCCCAGAGTGCAGGGCAGATTGCCCACGTGTTACTCACCCGTTCGCCACTAATCCCCACCGAAGTGGTTCATCGTTCGACTTGCATGTGTTAAGCACGCCGCCAGCGTTCGTCCTGAGCCAGGATCAAACTCTCCGTGAATGTTTTCCCGTAATCGGGATGAACACCACGAGAGCGGAACAGCCAGGCGGAATAAGCCCGGCCGTTCACAGCGTCCTCGCTGTGTTTTTTCAAAGGAACCTCGCCCCAGCAGATGCTGGAGACGGGGTATCAACATATCTGGCGTTGACTTTTGGCACGCTGTTGAGTTCTCAAGGAACGGTCGCTTCCTTTGTACTCACCCTCTCGGGCTTTCCTCCGGGCGCTTCCCTTCGACGTTTCCAACTCTACCAGTGTTTTTCCGGCCCTCTGACCACCGTCCTGCAGGCATGCAGAAAGTGACCCCGAGATAGGATCTGGCAAGTTGGGTGCTGCCAGGCCGGGCCGCGAGAGTGCGTCGCTCAGCCCCAGGCAGGAGTACGACTGTACACGCGGCCACGGAGCGGGTGCAAATCGATGTGCGGTATGGTCTAGACCACTCTGAAGCGCTCATGCGGAACCGGCACTTCAGGTGACATACCCTGCTGAACAGTGTGCCGCCCGGTACCGACAGGGACGGCCCATATCGATCTCCACCCCTGGGAGGCTTCCCATGACCACCGTGACGTCCCCACTCGCAGGACGCGCCATCGGACTGGCAGCCGTGCCGGATCCGGTCTTCTCCGGGGCCATGGTCGGCCCGGGCACAGCGATCGACCCCGTACGTGAGCCTTCCGAGGCCGTCTCGCCGGTGGACGGCGTCATCGTCTCCCTGCACCCGCACGCGTTCGTCGTCGTCGACGAGAACGGTCACGGTGTTCTCACCCACCTCGGTATCGACACCGTGCAGCTCAACGGCGAGGGTTTTGAGCTGCTCGTGAACAAGGGTGACACCGTCAGGCGCGGTCAGGGCATCGTGCGCTGGAACCCGGCTGCCGTCGAGGCCGCCGGTAAGTCCGCGGTCTGCCCGATCGTGGCGCTGGAGGCCACGGCCGAAGCACTCTCCGATCTGCGTGACGACGGCGATGTGAAGGCCGGCGACAGCCTCTTCCTCTGGAAGTGACGTCAGTGCCGTCGGAGGGCGGCCAGCAGGAGAACCAACGCGGCGGTTGGATCCGCCGCACTATCGGAGACGGGTGAGATGGACACAACGCTGCGAGGCGTCGGCGTAAGCCACGGTGTGGCTATCGGCGAGGTTCGGCACATGGGTACGGCGGTGCTGGAGCCGCCCGCGAAGCAGATCCCCGCGGAGGAGGCGGAGCGTGAACAGGGGCGCGCCCGCAAGGCCGTGGAGGCTGTGGCGGCCGACCTGATGGCACGGGGCAACCTGGCGGGGGGTGAGGCCCAGGCGGTGCTCGAGGCGCAGGCCATGATGGCCCAGGACCCCGAGCTGATAGCAGACGTGGAGCGACGGATCGCCGTCGGCAGCACGGCCGAGCGCGGGGTGTACGACGCGTTCGCCGCGTACCGCGAGCTGCTGGCGGGCGCCGGTGAGTACCTCGCCGGTCGCGTGGCCGACCTCGACGACGTGCGGAATCGTATCGTCGCCCGTCTGCTGGGGGTGCCGATGCCGGGTGTCCCCGACAGCGACGAGCCCTATGTCCTGGTCGCCCGTGACCTCGCGCCCGCCGACACCGCACTGCTGGACCCGACTCTGGTGCTCGGCTTCGTCACCGAGGAGGGCGGTCCGACCAGCCACAGCGCGATTCTGGCGCGGGCGCTCGGGGTGCCGGCCGTGGTCGCGCTGCCGGGTGCGGGTGAGCTCGCCGAAGGCACGATGATCGCCGTCGACGGCAGCACCGGCGAGATCTTCGTCGACCCGAGTGATGAGAAGAAGGCTCAACTCGAGGCCGCGGCCGCCGAGCGCAAGGCGGCGCTGGCGGCCTCCACCGGTCCCGGTGCCACCGCGGACGGTCACAAGGTGCCGCTGCTTGCGAACATCGGTGGCCCCGCGGATACAGCGGCAGCGGTCGAGGCCGGGGCGGAGGGGGTCGGTCTCTTCCGTACCGAGTTCCTCTTCCTGGACGACAGCAAGCAGGCGCCGTCCGAGGAGAAGCAGGTTGCCGCGTACCGACAGGTGCTGGAGGCGTTCCCCGAGGGGCGTGTCGTGGTGCGGGTGCTGGACGCGGGCGCGGACAAGCCGCTCGACTTCCTGACGCCGGCCGACGAGCCTAACCCGGCGCTCGGCGTGCGGGGTCTGCGGACGCTGCTGGATCACCCGGAGGTCCTGCGTACCCAGCTGACGGCGCTCGCCAAGGCCGCGGAGGGGCTGCCGGTCTACCTCGAGGTCATGGCCCCGATGGTCGCGGACCGCACTGATGCCCGAGCCTTCGCGGACGCGTGCCGAGAGGCCGGGCTGCGTGCGAAGTTCGGCGCCATGGTCGAGATCCCGTCGGCCGCGCTGCGGGCACGCTCGATCCTCCAGGAGGTCGAGTTCCTGTCGCTGGGGACGAACGACCTGGCGCAGTACACCTTCGCCGCCGACCGTCAGGTGGGTGCGGTCTCCCGTCTCCAGGATCCCTGGCAGCCGGCGCTGCTCGACCTGGTGGCGCTGTCCGCCGAGGCGGCGAAGGCCGAGGGCAAGAGCTGCGGCGTGTGTGGTGAGGCCGCGTCCGACCCGCTGCTCGCGTGCGTGCTGGCTGGTCTGGGCGTCACCTCTCTTTCGATGGGCGCGGCGTCGATTCCCTATGTCCGGGCCACGCTGGCGAAGTACACCCTGGCGCAGTGTGAGCGGGCCGCTGCGGCGGCGCGGGCCTCGGACAGCGCCGAGGACGCGCGCAGCGCGGCGCAGGCCGTGTTGTCGGGCGAGTGAGCCGGGCCATGTCCGGCTGATGATTGCCCGAGCGGGGCGCTCCACTGCGGTGGGGCGCCCCGCCCGCTTTTCAGTGGTTGTGTCCCTGTGCGGGTTGCACTTCTCCCAGGTCGGGCGGTTCGCAGTAGTCGACGTTGGATTCAGGGGAGATCAGGTCACCGGATTCGACGTCGGTGCAGTAGGCGTCGAAGACCTCTCCCGCGGTGAGGGGTTCGAGTCCGTATGCGCGCAGGCGCCAGCCGTAGACGCGGTCGGGGTCGCCTGGGGCGCTGGCACGGATGACGAGTCCTCCGGGGCTTTCGGTGGCCAGGCCGAGGGCCAGGACCGTGGTGAACTCGAGGGCTTCGGTCTCGTCCAGTTTCACGGCGCCGCCGGTGTCGGCGACGTGGAGGGCGGCGACGAGGGTTTCGGGCGGTCCGGTGACGCTGCATACGAGGTGGCGGTTGCCGGGTGGGGCCGTGTCGAGGATGCGGACGAGGAGGTCGGAGGCCCGGGCGAAGGCGGCGCGTCCGAGGTCCTCGCCGCAGGAGGTGCAGGCGCCCAGGCGAGCGAGGAGTGTGGTCGCGTACTCCCAGGTGGCCTGGCGCACGGCCTCGTCGACGAGGGCCGGGAGGAGGTCGGACAGAGGCTGGCCCTCGTAGGGAAGGGTCGGGCCTGTGACCGCGAGTCGTGCCGTGAAGCGTGTGCGGCTCGACGGGTGGTCGGGATCAAGGCCCTTTTGCGTGCAGAACTCGGCGTACTCCTCGGGGTCGAAGAGGGCCACCGTGGTGTGACTGCCTTCCAGGGCTCGTGCCCTGAGGAGGCCTTCCACATGCTTGAGGTAGGCGGCGTGGTCATGGAAGGTGAAGCTGCGGTAGCGCCGCATGACCCGGAAGTCGTGCTCGTCGGTGAGCAGGCCGATGGTGCCGGCGATTTCGCGGCGCAGTACACGTCGCATGGTCCGGCTGTCGGTGTGCGTCATTGTTCCCCCTGTGCACGGTCGATCAATGCTCACTCACAGTAATCGGAGGCACTGACAACGGGGGTGGGCAAGGTGAACACCCATCCGAGCGAGGGTGAAAACAGCAGGTCAGCGACCTTACAGGGGGCACGATTGCGTCGGCAGCCATGGTTACGACGAGTGGTCTCAGGGTGATGCCGGTCAGGCGCGTTTGCGGGCCAGGTCCTCGTAGAAGCTCAGCAGGTCGAGGTTGTCGATGGAGCCCGGGTTGACCGCCTTGTCCAGCGGGGTGCCCTGGAGGAGGCGTTTGACCGGGACCTCGATGCGCTTGCCGGTCAGGGTGTGGGGGACGCCGGGGACTTCGATGATCTCGTCGGGGACGTGGCGCGGTGACAGTTGTTCCCGGATGGTCTGCTTGATGCGGTTCAGCAGGGCCTCGTCGAGGACGGCTCCGGGGGCCAAGTGCACGAAGAGGGGCATCCAGTAGCCGCCGTCGGGCTGTTCGATGCCGATGACCAGGGATTCCCTGATCTCGGGAAGGCGCTCCACGGCCTCGTAGATGTCGGCGGATCCCATGCGTACGCCCTGGCGGTTGAGCGTGGAGTCGGAGCGGCCGTGGATGACGACGGATCCGCGGGAGGTGACGGTGATCCAGTCGCCGTGCCGCCAGACGCCGGGGTACGTGTCGAAGTAGCTGTCGTGGTAGCGGCTGCCGTCGGGGTCGTTCCAGAAGTGGATGGGCATCGACGGCATGGGGTTGGTGACCACGAGTTCGCCGACCTCGTCGACCAGGGGGGTGCCGCTCGGGTCCCAGGACTGGAGGTCGGTGCCGAGGCAGGGGGCCTGGAGCTCGCCGACGTGGACCGGGAGGGTCGGTACGGCTCCGGCGAAGCAGGAGCACACGTCTGTGCCGCCGCTGACGGAAGCGATCCACAGGTCGTCGCGGACCTCGTCGTGGAGCCAGCGGAAGCCGTCGGGCGGCAAGGGGGAACCGGTGGTGGCGACGCACTGGACAGTGGAGAGGTCGAAGTCGCGCGACGGGTGGACGCCCGCCTTGCGGCAGGCCATGACGTAGGCGGCCGAGGTGCCGTAGAGGGTGGCCTTGGTGCGTTCGGCGATGCGCCACTGGGCGCCGGTGTCCGGGTAGCCGGGGCTGCCGTCGTAGAGGACGATCGTGGTGCCGGTGAGCAGGCCGGAGACGAGGAAGTTCCACATCATCCAGCCGGTCGACGTGTACCAGAAGAAGCGGTCCTCGGGGCCCAGGTCGCAGTGCAGGCCGAGTTGCTTGAGGTGCTCGACCAGGATGCCGCCCTGGGACTGGACGATGGCCTTGGGCAGGCCGGTGGTGCCGGAGGAGTAGAGCACCCACAGGGGGTGGTCGAAGGGCACCTGCTCGTAGACGGGGGTCGTGTCGGCGGAGGTGAGGGCCGACCAGTCCAGGGCGCCCTCGGGTGCCTCGGTGCCGAGGAGGGGGATGTAGACGACGGCGCGCAGGGTGGGCAGTTCGCGGCGCAGTTCGGCGACGATCTCGCGGCGGTCGTGCTCCTTGCCGCCGTAGCGGTAGCCGTCGACCGTGAACAGCACGACGGGTTCGACCTGCTGGAAGCGGTCGAGGACGCTGCGGGCGCCGAAGTCGGGCGCGCAGGACGTCCAGACGGCGCCGACGGCGGCTGTGGCGAGGAGGGCGATCACGGCCTGCGGGACGTTGGGGAGATAGCCGCTGACGCGGTCTCCGGGGCGTACGCCGAGGGCGCGCAGTTCGGCGGCCAGGGAGCCGACCTGGCGGCGCAGCTCGGCCCAGGTGACGGCGCTTGGTTCGTGTGTCTCGTCGACGTACAGGAGGGCCGGTTCGTCAGCGCGGGTGTCGGTCGCGCGCAGGGCGTGTTCGGCGTAGTTGAGGGTCGCGCCGGGGAACCACTGGGCGCCGGGCATCGAACGGTCGCCGAGCACGCGCGCGTAGGGCGTCGAGAAACGGACGTCGAACCACTCCGTGAGGGCTTTCCAGAAGGTGTCCAGCTCGTCGACGGACCAGCGCTGGAGGGCCGCGTAGCCGCCCTCGGCGGGGGCGCCGTGGTACTCGGCTGCCCAGGCGTGGAACCTCGTGATCCGTGCCCGGGCGATGCGGTCGGGGTCTGGCTGCCACAGCGGCTGAGGACTATCGGTCGACATGGTCGGCTCCCGGACTGTACGCGTCGTGTGCGTCCTCCGCGCACGGGCTGGGGTGTGCGCGTGACGCGGCTGGCACGGACAATGCCATGTGATCGACTTCGACACCAGGGTGCGCCCCACATAGTCCGTGTCGTGAAGATGTGGTCCCGGCACGGATGAACGGCAGTTGAACGACACGCGCGCGTGGGGCGGTCAGTGGCAGGGTGAGCAGCATGAACGGTCGTGACCTGGTGCGTTCGGTGAAAGCGGTGGGTTCGGTGGGCGCGGCACAGGGTGTGCGTACCGTA
This sequence comes from Streptomyces africanus, assembly GCF_030816955.1. Taxonomy (NCBI): domain Bacteria; kingdom Bacillati; phylum Actinomycetota; class Actinomycetes; order Kitasatosporales; family Streptomycetaceae; genus Streptomyces; species Streptomyces africanus. The sequence continues at coordinate 1,332,329 of NZ_JAUSYP010000001.1, forward strand.
CGAGCAGCGTGGCGCAGGCGGCGGGCCGACGCCACCGGGCTGCCGTCGCGCGGGGCGGAGCGTGCGCGGGTGCCCGGGGCCGTGCAGGAGGTGGAGCCGGGGCCGGGGGGCGGTGTCGTCCGGTTCAGCCGGTCGGAGCTGCGGATTCTCGTCGCCGTGAACGGAGCCGTCTTCTGGGGCTGGGACGGGGCGGAGCCCGAGCCGTCGTACGCGCTGGCCGGCCGGTGTCCGGAGGCGGATCCCCGGGCAGCGCTGGAGCCGGACAAAGACGGCGGCTGGCGGGTGGTGGCCGAGCGGGTGACGGTCGTCGTGACGCGGCATGGCGCGGTGGAGGTGCGCACCCCCGGTGGCGTGACGCTGCGCCGTGATCTGCCGCCGCGGTGGTGGGAGCCGGTCGGGGGCGGCCCGGCGCGGTGGATGCAGCGGTCGGAGGTGGCTGCCGACGCGCGGTTCTTCGGGCTCGGTGGTCGTGCCTCGGGTCCTCGGCTGCCGGACGGGACGTACCGGCTGTGGAACACCGACCCCGGTCACGCCTTCGCGCCCGGTGACGACCCGCTGTACATCACGATGCCGGTGCAGATGGTGGTGTCCGACGGCGGTACGCATCTCGTGTTCCACGACAGTTCGTGGGACGGCACGGTGACGCTGCGGGAGGGCGAGGAGGGCGCTGGTTCCGGGCATGACCGGGTGGGGACGAGCGAGCTGCGGATGGAGGGCGGTCCCCTGCGCTGCTGGGTGATGGCGGGCACCCCCGCGCGCGTGCTGCTCGCCTGGGCCTCGTTGACCGGCGCGCCCGCGCTGCCGCCCGCGTGGGCCCTCGGGCACCACCACGCGCGGTGGGGGTTCGGCAGTGAGCAGGAGGTGCGGCGGATCGTCGCGGGTTACCTGGAGCACGGTCTGCCGCTCGACGCCGTGCACCTGGACATCGATCATTTCGACGCGCATCAGGTGTTCACCGTCGACCAGGACCGCTTCCCGAAGCTGCCCGTTCTGGCCGAGGAACTCCGACGGGACGGCATCCGGCTGGTGTCCATCGTCGACCCGGCCGTGAAGGCCCTGCCGGGCAATGCCGTGTACGACGGCGGGACGGCCGAGGACGTGTTCGTGCGGGATGCCTCGGGGCGGCTCGTGCGCGGTGTCGTGTGGCCCGGGGAGGCGGTGTTTCCCGATTTCACGCACGCGCGTGTGCGTGAGTGGTGGGGCGGTCTCTACGAGGAGCGGCTCGCGCAGGGCTTCTCGGGTTTCTGGCACGACATGAACGAGCCCACGTCCTTCGCCGCCTTCGGGGAGGCGACGCTGCCGCGTTCGGCGCGGCACTCCTTGGAGGGGCGGGGCGGTGACCATCGTGAGGCGCACAACGTGTACGCCTTGTGCATGGCCAGGGCGGGCTTCGAAGGGCTGCGGAAGCTCGATCCCAAGGAGCGGCCGTTCCTGTTCTCCCGCTCCGGGTGGGCCGGACTGCAGCGCTACGGCGGGACATGGTCGGGTGACGTGGCCACCGACTGGCCGGGACTGCGGGCGTCCGTGGCGCTGGTGATGGGGCTCGGTCTGTGCGGTGTGCCGTACTCGGGGCCGGACATCGGGGGCTTCGACGGGGATCCCTCGCCCGAACTGTTCCTGCGGTGGTTCCAGCTGGGCGCGTATCTGCCGCTGTTCCGTACGCACGCGAGTATGCGGGCGGGGCGCAGGGAGCCGTGGGAGTTCGGTGCCGAGGTGCTGGAGCACGCGCGCGTGGCACTCATCGAACGCCGGCGGCTGCTGCCGTACTTCATGACGCTGGCGCATCTGGCGCGGCGTACGGGAGCGCCCTACGTGCGGCCTCTGTGGTGGGCCGCGCCGGAGGAGCGGGCGCTGCGTGACTGCGGGGACGCCTTCTTGCTGGGCGACAGCCTGCTGGTGGCGCCGGTGCTGGACCCGGGCGCGGACCGGCGTGCCGTGCAGCTGCCGCGGGGACGCTGGTACGACACGGTGACGGAGCAGGCGTACGAGGGGCCGGCGCAGGTGCTCGTCGACGCACCTCTGTCGCGGATCCCGGTGTTCGCACGCGCGGGTGCGGTGCTTCCCGTACGCGGGGAGGACGGCGGGCTGGAATTGGAAGTGTGGGCGCCCGCCCCGGGACGGACCGGGGGCGGGCTGGTCGTGCCGGACGGCGGCGACGGGTGGGACGAGCCGGATATCGAGCGCTACACCGCTCGGTGGGTGGGCTCTCGGGTGGTCGTAGAGCTGGAGGGTGGGGCCGGCGGGGGCGAGCCGTCCCGCCCGGTGCGCGTCCGCGGTGCCGGGAAGCGCTGAGCTCAGATGTAGCGGCCTTCGAACCACGCCCGTACCGCCACGGTGTGCAGAGGGAAGGCGAGTTCCTCCGCCCTGCGCAGGAGGTGCCAGCCCTCCGTCTCGTCCGTGGCGGCGGAGGGCGGCAGGCCCTCGACAGGGCGTTCCGGGAGGAGGCCGAACAGCAGTAGGTGTCCGTCGGGCGAGCTCATCGCGTCGACGAGGCGTACGTCGCGGACGGCCGCGTCGATGCCGGTTTCCTCCTTGAGTTCGCGTACGACGGCCTGCCGCCAGTCCTCCCGGTCGTCGATGTAACCGCCGGGCAGGGCGATGCCCCCGCGCGCGGGAGTGACGGTTCGGGTGATGACGACCAGGGCGGTGCCCTTGGTGTCGTACACGGGCTGGAGGGCCACCGCGACCGGGAGTGGATTGCGGTAGGCCACGTTGCCGCACGCCGGGCAGGTGCGGGGCCAGCCGGAGACGCCCTCTCCGTAGGGCGCGCCACAGCTCGAACAGTGGGAGCCCGGCGCGGAGTTGGAACTGGAGTGCTGAGTTTCGGACACGCGGCGGACTGTAGCCGATCACGGAGAGGGCGTCTCGGGCGGGCGGCTCAGTGAGCGCTGGTCAGCGCCTTCCTGGACACGGGGAAGTCGAAGTAGGTGTCCGGGTAGGGCTCGGGCTTGTAGGTGTAGTGCCACCACTCCTCTGCCAGGTTCACGAAGCCGAGGCCCTCCAGGGTGCTCTTGAGCAACAGCCGGTTGGCGCGCTGTTCGCCCTGGACGCGGGGGTCGAGCGTGTGCGAGAGAGTGTCGAAGCAGTCGAAGCCGGTGCCCATGTCGACGGAGTTGTCGGGGAACCGCTCGTCCTTGGGGGCGAAGCACTGCACGAGGGGCTCTCCGGGGTGGTACGGCCGGGTCGGCTTCGCCGGCACTTTCACGAGCGTGACGTCGAGGGTCGATCCGCGGCTGTGGCCGGACTTCTCGGCGATGTAGCCATCGGCGAACAGACGGGTCTTGTCGACGTTCGGGTAGAACTCGCCCTTCATGGCCTGGTCGTCGAGGTCCTTGGCCCAGCGGACGAAGTGGTTCACCGCGCGCTGCGGCCGGTAGCAGTCGTACACCTTGAGTGTGTAGCCCTGGCGCAGCAGCTTCGTCTGGGCCCTGTGGAGGGCTTGGGCGGCGGGGCGGGTGAGGACGCAGATGGGCTGGGCGTAGCCGTCGATGCGCTCGCCGACGAAGTTGTGCGGGGTGAAGTAGCGCATCTCCTGGATGATCGTCGGGTCCACGCTTTTCAGGGCCACGAAGTCGTCGGGCGCATGGGGTCCGGGCCCGGTCTTGGCCTGGGAGGTGGCGGTGGGGGCGGTCGCTGCCAGCACGGCGGCGAGGGCTGTGATCAGGCCGCGTGCCACGGTGGTGAGTCGTGTCATGGCTCCTGCGTCTACCAGGAGACGGTCCCGCCGGGGAAGGGATGCCGAAATCCGGGAGGCCGTGGCAGAATTCTGACGTACCGTCAGATTCGGTCTGCGGGGAGGCCCTGTGTCGCGTGCACGAACGCCGGTGGTCGCCGGGTGGTTCGCCGGAGAGGGGAAGGATTTCCGGCTGCTCGGCACCCGTTGCGCAGCGTGCGCCTCGGTCTTCTTCCCCCGCGAGGACCACCACTGCCGCAACCCGGCCTGCGCCGGCGGAGAGTTGACGGAGGTCCCGCTGTCGCGGCATGGCCGCGTCTGGTCGTATACGGACAGCCGGTATCGGCCGCCGTCACCCTACGTGAGCGATCCGGAACTCTCGTGGGAGCCGTGTGCGTTGATCGCTGTGGAGCTGGAGGCCGAGCGGCTCGTGGTGCTGGGACAGGCGGCTCCCGGGGTCACCGTCGCGGATCTGACGGTGGGCATGGAGGTGGAGGTCGTGCCCGGCGTGCTCCACGAGGACGCGGAAACGACTTGGACGACGTGGCACTGGCGGCCGACGGGGGTGAAGGCGTGACGGGCGAGGTGGCGGTGCTGGGCGCGGGCATGCACCCGTGGGGCAAGTGGGGGCGCAACTTCGTCGAGTACGGCGTCACAGCGGCCCGCGCGGCGCTCACCGACGCCGGGCTGGACTGGCGGGACATCGGCTCGATCATCGGCGCGGACACCGTCCGTGGCGGCTATCCCGGCTATGTCGCCGGAGCGACGTTCGCGAAAGCACTGGGCTGGCAAGGCGCCCGGGTCACGAGCGCGTACGCCGCGTGCGCGTCCGGGGCGCAGGCCGTGGACGCGGCGCGGGCCCAGATCCTCTCCGGGCTCGCCGAGGTGGTGCTCGTGGTGGGAGCCGATGCCGCTCCCAAGGGATTCTTCCGCCCCGCGGGCGGGGATCGGCCCGACGATCCCGACTGGCTGCGGTTCCGGATCATCGGGGCGACCAACCCCGTGTACTTCGGGTTGTATGCCCGTAGGCGCATGGCCGTGCACGGCGATACGCCGGGCGACTTCGCACAGGTGAAGGTGAAGAACGCGGCGATGGGTGCGCTGAACCCCCATGCGCGCTACCGCCGGCGTGTCACCGCCGAGGAGGTGGCCGCCTCCGCCGTCGTCGCCGATCCGCTGCGGCTGCTCGACATCTGCGCGACCTCCGACGGCGGCGCGGCGGTGGTGCTCTCCAGCATGGAGTTCGCGCGGCGGCACGGCCATGCGGATCCGGTGCGGATCCGGGCGGTGGCCACGGTGACGCCGCGGTACCCGAACACCTTGCTGGACCTGCCGGACATCGCCACGGACTCCGCGGCGGCGGTCGATCCGCCCGCCGAGACGTTCCGGGTGTCCATCGCCCGGGCGGCCTACGAGGAAGCGGGGATCGGGCCGGAGGACCTGTCGCTGGCCGAGGTCTACGACCTGTCCACGGCGCTCGAGTTGCAGTGGTACGAAGACCTGGGGCTGTGCGGTGAGGGCGAGGGCGTAAAGCTGCTGCGCGACGGGGCGACGGCCCTGGGCGGGCGAATACCGGTGAACGCCAGCGGTGGACTGGCCTCCTTCGGCGAGGCGGTACCGGCACAGGCGATAGCCCAGGTGTGCGAGCTGGCCTGGCAGTTGCGGGGCGAGGCAGGGGACCGGCAGGTCGCGGGGGCGCGCGTGGGGATCAGCGCGAATCAGGGGTTGTTCGGGCATGGATCGGCGGTGATCGCGGTGCGGTGAGCGGCGGGGTCGGGACGAGGCTCGGTGCGGTGCCGGGCACGGCCTGCGGCGGCGCTGAGACGCGACGGTGCGGTGCCGGGCACGGCCTGCGGCGGCGCTGAGACGCGACGGTGCGGTGCCGGACTCGGTCTGAGGCGGCGCTGGGACGCGACGGGTGCGGTGCCGGGCACGGCCTGGGGGGCGTTGGGAACGACGGGTGCAGTGCGAGGGGGCGTGGATTGAGGCGGTGCCGGGACGGGGCCTGGGCGGTGACCGGCGTGGCGTCGGCGGGTGCCCGAACGCGGCGCGAGGAGGCGCCCGGACGCGGCGCGAGGGCAGGTCCCCGGAGGCGGCACGGACGCACACCGGGATCGTGCCGGGACGCCGCCGGAGCCGTGCCGCCGCGCGCGCTCGTTGTGCGGCCGCGACCGAGCCTTGCCATACGCTGCGTGACCGGTCCGGAATCCTGCGTGAACGTCTCATGAACTGCGCTCAGGTCTGCGCCGGTGGAGCCATCATGCTGCCGTGCACTCCTGGACGGACACTCTCCGCTTCGCCTTCCAACCGGTGGTCAATCTGACGACCGGCGCGGTCGCGGGACTGGAGATACTCGCTCGCCCGGAGACCGGCGACATCCTGGCCGAGGCCCGCCGGGATCCCGAGCTCGACAGCCGGCTGGCGGTGTCGGCGCTCCGCGCCGCGGTGGACAAAGAGACCCTGCTGCCGCTGTTCGTCAATGCCTTCGCCGGCACCCTCGCCGACCTCGGCGGGCTCCCTTCGCTCCACGACGCCGTGCGCGAGGCGGGGCGGCTTCCGTGGGAGGTGACGATCGACGTCTGTCCGCCGTACACGCACGTGCCGCAGGGGGCACTTCTGGAGGCGGTGTCCAGGCTGCGCGGGCACGGGTTCCGGATCTGCGCGGACGGTATCGGGGATGGCGACGTGCCCTTGCGGCTCCTCTCGGACATCACGCCCGACCTGGTGAAGCTGGACGCGTCGCTGCTGGCCCGGCCGGCGGTGGTGCGGTCGATGCGGACGCTGTGCGACGAGATGGGAGCTCTCCTGGCTGTCGAGGGCGTGGAGACCGAAGGGCAGTGCGCGACGGCGCTGGCGGCCGGGGCACAGCTCGCACAGGGCGAGCTGTTCGCCCCGCCGGCCCGGTTGCCCGCCGCCGACGTCTACGTCCCGCCCCGCTCCCCCGTCGATGTGGCCGTGCCACGGTCGGGACCGTCGGTGCGGGAGTTCGTGCGGCCCGCCGCACTGCTGCCCGCCACGGCGTCCGCGGGGCACGTGCGGGCGCTGCTGACGGGATCACCGGATGTGTCCGGGGTGCTGCTCGTGGACACCGCCGGAGTGCCGGTCCGGTCGGTGCACCGGTCCCGCTTCCTGTTGTCGATGTCGGGGCGCTACGGGCACGCCCTCTACGCCGACCGGCCCGCGGCCAAGCTCGGTGATCCACCGCGGACGGTGGGCATCGACGCCACCGCCTGGGAGGTACTGGACGTCGTGGCGGTCGGCGAGCGGGATCGCACGTCGGACGATGTCGCCGTCGTGGACCAGTACGGGCGGTGTGTGGGCGTCGTACGGCTCGCGGACCTCGTGCGCGCACTGGCCGAGACCCGAGTGGAGGAGGCGGCGGCGCTCAATCCGCTGACGCGTCTGCCCGGCTCGGACGCGATCACCGGTGAGGTGGACCGGCGGATCGCGTCCGGGCGGGCGTTCGCGCTGAGCTGGCTGGACGTCGACCACTTCAAGCAGGTCAACGACGGAGCCGGGTTCGCGGCGGGCGACGAGCTGATCCGGGCGGTGGGGCGTGCGCTGCAACAGGCCGCGACGGACAGCACACGCGTGGGACACATCGGCGGCGACGATTTCCTGGTGCTCGCCGAACCGGAGGGCCTCGATCCGCTGGCCGCCTCCGTACTGGACGCCCCCTGGTCGGCGGGCGGTCGGCCGGTCACGCTGTCGCTCGCCACGGTGCTGTGCGCGCCGGGCAGTGTGACCGACCACCGACAGGCGGCGGCATGCCTGGCACCCCTGAAGAAGGCGGCGAAGGCGTTGCACGGGCCGAGTTGGGTGCTGGGCCGCGCGGGCACGCCCGGACATGAGACCCGCCGCGGCGCTGAGACGACGCCGGCAGCGGCGCGGTGCGGGGGCCCCTTAGGGGCGTCCGGTGGCACGACTCAGTCCGTACGCGGGATTGTGGCGCCGTGAGGGGCGGGCGCCTTGGCACGGCAGTGGCCCGCCCGCCCAGGCCCGCCAGGGCACCGGTAGGGCGCCAGGGGCGGGGCGCTGCTCGTCCGGTTGAGAGACCGCCTGGTCAGGTGGATGCTGGTGGCTAGCAAGCGAGGAGTCAGGTGCGGCTGGGCGATCGCCTACGGCGGAGCCCAGCGTAGGCCGGACGACACCACCAGCAAGGCCTCGCGCGGCTCAGCGAAGCGCGCGCAGGCCCCGACCAGATCTGAACAGCGACCCGACCGGGCGCCGCCAGGGCCGTGCAGCCGGCCACCCGGCCCGGCAGGCCCGGCCGCCGCCACAAGGCCGTCAACCGTTGCGGTCGGCGACCTTGACGCCCCCTGGGCGCCGGTGAACACTTCCGGTGTCAGTCGACCTCGCCGTACATACCCGGCGTATCCGGCATGCGGCGCGCGGGCGCGCCGACCACCAAGGCCCTTTGTTCCACGGGCGGTTCGGCTGCGATCGGCACGCGCGTCACGGACGCCGGGCGGGGCGTGGGACCTTCCTGCCTTCGGGTGAAGTAGCCATGGGAAACGCACCCCGCACATGAGGACCGGGGCGGATCGTCCCGGGGCCTCGGCCTAGGAGCCGCCATGAGCAGCGTGGAATCTTCGTCGGCGAGACCATCGATACGGCGGGCGCGTACACCGCCGCCGGCCGGCTGTCGGGTGGCCACACCGATCACGCACGTGACCGGGGCCGCGCATCGCGCACCAGTTCGCCTCTATCCCTATCCCGATCCCGATCCCGGGCAAGGGAACGTCCGACTGGGGGTACGCCTGGATCCCGTGGCAGGGCCTCCGTGGCAGGGCCTGCGGCCGGCGGAATTCTCGGGGCCCTCATCTGCAACGCAGCCTTCTGACCAAGCGATCAAGAGGTAGTAGCCATGACGGACAACTCCGAGAAGTACGTAGCAGCGATCGACCAGGGCACCACCTCCAGCCGCTGCATCGTCTTCAACCAGAACGGTGCCATCGTCGCCGTGGACCAGCGTGAGCACCGCCAGATCTTCCCGAAGCCCGGGTGGGTGGAGCACGACGCCACCGAGATCTGGTCCAAGGTGCAGGCGGTGGTCGCAGGGGCGCTCGCCAAGGCCGGGCTGCGCGCCGACCAGCTGAGCGCGATGGGAATCACCAACCAGCGCGAGACGACCCTCCTGTGGGACCGCGCGACGGGGAAGCCGGTGCACAACGCCATCGTGTGGCAGGACACGCGGACGGCGGCGCTGTGCAACCAGCTGGGCGGTTCGGAAGGGCAGGACCGTTTCCGCGAGCAGACGGGTCTGCCGCTGGCCACCTACTTCTCCGGACCCAAGGCGGCCTGGCTGCTCGACAACGTGCCTGACCTCCGGACCCGGGCCGAACGCGGTGAGATCGCCTTCGGAACGATGGACTCCTGGCTGATCTGGAACCTCACCGGCGGCACGGACGGCGGGCAGCACGTCACCGACGTGACCAACGCCGGGCGCACCATGCTGATGAACCTGGAGACCCTCCAGTGGGACTCCTCGATCTGCTCGGCGATGAACATCCCCGAGGCCATGCTGCCCGAGATCCGGTCCTCCGCCGAGGTGTACGGCACCGCCGTCGGCCAGCTCGCCGGCGTGCCCGTGGCCTCCGCACTGGGCGACCAGCAGGCCGCGGTGTTCGGCCAGGCCTGCTACGACGTGGGCACCGCGAAGAACACGTACGGCACGGGCAGCTTCCTGCTCCTCAACACCGGCAACCGCCCGGTGTCGTCGAAGAGCGGCCTGCTGACGACGATGGGATACAAGATCGGCAGCGAGGCGCCGATCTACTGTCTGGAGGGGTCGATAGCCATAACGGGCGCGCTGGTCCAGTGGTTCCGCGACCAGCTCGGCATCATCCGTACCGCCGACGAGATCGAGCCCCTGGCCGCGAGCGTGGAGGACAACGGCGGCGCGTACATCGTGCCGGCGTTCTCGGGCCTGTTCGCGCCGTACTGGCGCTCCGACGCGCGCGGCGTGGTCACCGGGCTGACCCGGTACGTCACGAAGGCGCACCTCGCGCGCGCCGTGCTGGAGGCGACGAGCTGGCAGACCCGCGAGGTCGTGGACGCCATGTACCAGGACTCCGGGGTGCACATCACCACCCTGAAGGTCGACGGCGGCATGACGAAGAACAACCTGCTCATGCAGCACCAGGCGGACGTGCTCGACGTGCCGGTGGTGCGGCCCAAGGTCTCCGAGACGACCTGTCTGGGCGCGGCGTACGCGGCCGGTCTGGCCACCGGCGTGTGGAACGACACGGACGAGCTCAAGGCGCACTGGCAGAAGGACGTCGAGTGGACGCCGTCCATGGACGCGTCCGTGCGGGACCGCGAGCACCGGAACTGGCGCAAGGCCGTGGAGAAGAGCTTCGGCTGGGAGGAGGACGCCGACAGCTAGCCACGCGCGCGTGGAGGGCCTTTCGCGACTGTGGACCGTACCCCCGTCGGCGGGGGTACGGTCCGCGCCCGCCGCGGTCGGCCAGCCTCAGGTGGTCACCGTCTGGCGGCGGTCGGCCGCGTATGCCATGGCGTGCTGGACGACGCCGATGAGCGCTTCCTTGACCGACTCGCGGTCACGGGCGTCGCACATCATGAGCGGTACGCCGTCGTCGAGGTCGAGGGCCTGGCGCACGTCCTCGACGGGGTAACGCGGGGCGCCCTCGAAGCAGTTGACGCCGACGAGGAACGGTATCGAGCGCCGTTCGAAGTAGTCGACGGCGGCGAAGGAGTCCTCCAGGCGGCGCGTGTCGGCGAGCACGACGGCTCCGAGGGCGCCCTCGGAGAGCTCGTCCCACATGAACCAGAACCGCTCCTGGCCGGGCGTGCCGAAGAGGTACAGCACCAGGTCCTCGCGGAGCGTGATGCGGCCGAAGTCCATGGCCACGGTCGTGGTGTGCTTGCCTTCCACACCGCTGGTGTCGTCGACCGGGCGCCCGGCCTCGGTGAGCAGCTCCTCGGTGCGCAGCGGCCTGATCTCGCTGACCGCGCCGACGAGCGTGGTCTTGCCCACGCCGAAACCGCCGGCCACCAGGATCTTGAGCGTGACGGGCTCGACCGGAGGCTTGCCGCGCTCAGAACGCCCGAAGATCATCGATCTCTTCTCCTGCTTGATGGGGGTCGGGCGACGGCGGGCCGTAGCCGCCGCCGCCTGGGGTTTCGATGACGAGCACGTCGCCGGTGACGACGTCCGCGGAGTCGCTGCCGCCGAGTTCGGTCACGGTGCCGTCGGCGTGTTCCACCCGGTTGGCGCCGAGAGTGCCCGGCTCGCCGCCCGCCATACCGTACGGGGGAACGCGGCGGTGCTGGGACAGCGTGGAGACGGTCATGGACTCCAGGAACCGGATGCGCCGCACGGCGCCGTCGCCGCCGCGCCACCGGCCGGCTCCGCCGCTGCCGCGCCGGACCGCGAACTCCTCGAGGCGCACGGGCAGCCGCCACTCCAGGACCTCGGGGTCGGTGAGGCGGGAGTTGGTCATGTGCGTCTGGACGACGGGGGCGCCGGGGAAACCGTCGCCCGCGCCGGAGCCGGAGGCGACGGTCTCGTAGTACTGGTGGCGTGCGTTCCCGAATGTGACGTTGTTCATGGTCCCGGAGCCCTCGGCCTGGACGCCGAGCGCCGCGTAGAGGGCACCGGTGATGGCCTGGGACGTCTCGACGTTGCCGGCGACGACGGCGGCCGGCGGCTCCGGGGAGAGCAGGGAGCCGGGAGGCACGACGATGTCCAGGGGACGCAGGCAGCCGTCGTTGAGGGGGATGTCGTCCGCTACGAGCGTGCGGAAGACGTAGAGGACGGCCGCGTTGACGACCGAGAAGGGGGCGTTGAAGTTGGTGGGCAGCTGCGCCGAGGTGCCGGTGAAGTCGACGGTCGCGGCACGGTTCTCGCGGTCCACGCGCACGCTGACGCGGATGACGGCGCCCGAGTCGGTCTCATAGGCGTAGTCGCCGTCGTCGAGGGCGTCGATGACACGGCGTACGGCCTCTTCCGCGTTGTCCTGGACGTGCCGCATGTAGGCCTGGACGACGTCGAGACCGAAGTCCTCGATCATGCGGCCGACCTCGTCGACGCCCTTCTGGTTCGCGGCGATCTGGGCCCGCAGGTCGGCGAGGTTGGTCTTCGGGTTGCGCGAGGGGTACGGCGCCTCGGTGAGGAGGCGGAGGGTCTCGTCCTCGCGGAAGCGGCCGTTCTCGGCGAGCAGCCAGTTGTCGAAGAGGACGCCTTCCTCCTCGATGGTGCGGCTGTTCGCGGGCATGGAGCCGGGGGCGATGCCGCCGATCTCGGCGTGGTGGCCGCGTGAGGCGACGTAGAAGAGGATCTCCGGGTCACTCTCCGTGTCGGCCGACGGTGCGGTGTCGAAGACCGGGGTGATCACGGTGACGTCGGGCAGATGAGTGCCGCCGTGGTACGGGTCGTTGACGGCGTAGGTGTCCCCCGGGCGCATACGGGAGCCCCGGCGCCGGATGACCTCCTTGACGCTCGTGCCCATAGAGCCCAGGTGAACCGGGATGTGCGGGGCGTTGGCCACCAGGTTTCCGTCCGGGTCGAAGAGCGCGCAGGAGAAGTCCAGGCGCTCCTTGATGTTGACGGACTGGGCCGTGGATTCGAGACGGGCGCCCATCTGCTCGGCGATGGACATGAACAGGTTGTTGAAGACCTCAAGCAGAACCGGGTCGACCTTCGTGTCGAGTTCGGAACTCTGCGTAATCGCGGCGCGTTCCATGACCAGATGCCCGTCGTCGGTCGCCGCGGCCCTCCAGGCGTCGTCGACGACGGTCGTCGCGCCGGCCTCGGTGATGATCGCGGGACCGGTGACGGTGTCGCCGGGGGGAAGGTCCTCGCGGCGGTGGAGGGGCACGTCGCGCCAGGCTCCGCCCGTGTGGAGTCGGACGGACCGCGGCGCCGCGGGGCCGCCGTCGGCGGTGGCTTCGTAGGGAGCGAGAGCGGAGAGATCGGGGGGTTCGGTGATGCCGGTGGCTTCGACGGAGAGGGCTTCGACGACGATCGGGCGGTCGAGCGTGAAGGAGTACGTGGCGCGATGACGTTCTTCGAAGGCATGCCGCATGGTGCGGGGTTCGGTCAGCTCGACGGTGAGGGTGGTGTCGGTGCCGTCGTAGCGGAGCTGCGCGCGGCGGGTGATCTCGATGTGCTCCTCGGGGACGTCCTCGGCGAGGAGTTCGGCGCGTGCCGCGGCTTCCAGGTCTTCGGCGGTCTTGAGGACGCCGGGCATGGATGCGGGTTCCAGGGGTGCCTCGACGGACTGTTCGCGCATGGCGGTGGTGTCCGCGAGGCCGATGCCGAGTGCGGAGAGGACACCGGCCATGGGCGGTACGAGAACGGTGCGGATGCCGAGCGAGCCAGCGACCAGGCAGGCGTGCTGGCCGCCGGCGCCGCCGAAGGTGGTGAGGGCGTAGCGGGTGACGTCATGGCCCTTCTGGACCGAGATCCGCTTCACGGCGGACGCGATGTTGGCGACGGCGATCTGCAGGTAGCCCTCGGCGACCTGTTCGGGGGTGCGGTCGTCGCCGGTCTTCTCGCGGATCTCGCGCGCGAGGGCCGCGAAGCGGTCCCGGACGAGCGCGTCGTCGAGGGGCTCGTCGCCGTTCGCGCCGAACACCTTCGGGAAGTGGGCGGGCTGGATGCGGCCGAGCATGACGTTGGCGTCGGTGACGGTGAGCGGGCCACCGCCGCGGTAGCAGGCCGGCCCCGGGTCCGCGCCCGCCGAGTCAGGCCCTACGCGGTAGCGGGAGCCGTCGAAGTGCAGGACCGAGCCCCCGCCGGCGGCGACGGTGTGGATGTCGAGCATGGGGGCGCGCAGCCGGACGCCGGCGATCCGGCTGGTGAAGACACGTTCGTACTCGCCCGCGAAGTGGGAGACGTCGGTGGAGGTCCCGCCCATGTCGAAGCCGATGACGCGGTCGAAACCGGCCAGCTGCGACATGCGGGCCATGCCGACGATGCCGCCGGCCGGCCCGGACAGGATGGCGTCCTTGCCGCGGAACTGCCCGGCCTCGGTGAGACCGCCGTTGGACTGCATGAACATCAGCCGTACGCCTTCCAGGGCGTCGGCGACGTGCCGGACGTAGCGGCGCAGGACGGGCGAGAGGTAGGCGTCGACGACGGCGGTGTCCCCGCGGGGGACGAGTTTCATCAGGGGACTGGCCTCGCTGGAGAGCGAGATCTGCGGGAAGCCGATGCGGGCGGCGAGTTCCCCGACGGCCTGTTCGTGGGCGGGGTGGAGGTGGCTGTGCATGCAGATCACGGCGACGGCCCGGATCCCGTCGTCGTAGGCCTCCCGGAGGGGCCCGGTGAGGGCGTCCAGGTCGGGTGCGCGCAGGAGGGTGCCGTCGGCGGCGATGCGCTCGTCGACCTCGACGACCCGTTCGTACAGCAGCTCGGGCAGTTCGATGCGGCGGGCGAAGATGCTCGGGCGGTTCTGGTAGGCGATGCGCAGGGCGTCGCGGAAGCCGCGGGTGATGACCAGCAGGGTGCGTTCGCCCTTGCGCTCCAGGAGGGCGTTGGTGGCGACCGTCGTGCCCATGCGCACGGCGTCCACGGAGTCGTCGGAGCCGGCCAGCAGGGAGCGGACGCCCTCGACGGCCGCGTCGGCGTAGCGGGCCGGGTTGTCCGACAGCAGCTTGTGCGTGAGCAGCCGGCCGTCCGGGCGACGCGCGACGATGTCGGTGAAGGTGCCGCCTCGGTCGACCCAGAACTGCCAGCCTGTCACGTCAGTACCCCGCTTCCGCGCTGCTCACAGCGCCCGGAGGCCGTTGATCACGTCGCGCAGAATACTCTCGTCCGGCAGTTCGGCAGGGGGTACGGGCCGGTTCACATGGACGAATTCCGCGTCCACGAGATCTCCGACAAGGACCCGTACCACCCCGATCGGCAGGTCGAGTTCCGCTGCGAGTTCGGCGACGGACTGCGGGGCGTCACGACACAGTTCGACGATGTCCACATGCTCCGGGGAGAGCATGTGGTCCGCTTCCGGGTCGTTCCCGTGCGGTTCCGTGACCACGACCGCGATCAGGTCCAGGCGGTGCTGGCCCTGGCTGCTGGTGCGGCCGCGCGTCATGGCGTACGGACGGACGACCGGTCCGGCCTCGTCGTCGAACCAGTGGCTTCTTCCCTGACCGTCAGCGCTCATGTCATCCCACTACCCGCCTGCGGGCAGATCGGTGCGCGGAGCGGCACCCAGATGCACACCCACCCGCTTCACCAGGAGCGTCATCTCGTAGGCGACCTGGCCGACGTCCGAGTCGGCGTCCGAGAGGACGGCGAGGCAGCTGCCGTCGCCGGCGGCCGTCACGAACAGGAAAGCGTCGTCGAGCTCGACGACCGTCTGACGGACGTTGCCGGCCTCGAAGTGGCGTCCCACGCCCTTGGCGAGGCTGTGGAACCCGGAGGCGACGGCGGCCAGATGCTCGCTGTCCTCCCTGGTCAGGTCCCTGGACACCCCGGTCGGCAAACCGTCGCCGGAGAGCACGAGGGCCTTGCGGATGCTCGCGACGCGGTCCACCAGGTCGTCGAGGAGCCAGTTCAGCTCCCCCTTGTTGGCTGCGGTGTGGCCGGTGGCCTTCGGTGCGGTCATCGACCGTCCCTCTCTGTCGTTCCTTGTCGTGCTGTGCCGCTGTGGGCGGCGTCGCCCGCTGCGTTCTCGTCGCGGCCGCGCTGCCAGCCGCGCTGGAGCGAGGCCATACGGCTGCGTACTTCGTCGGCGTCGCGTTCGACGGGCTCGGCTCTGTCCTCCGTACGCGGCTCGGACCCCCGCTTCAGCTGCGGTGCCAGGTTGGCCTGGCGGACGCGCCGGGGCAGCGGCGCGGTGCCGGAGCGGGGCTCGTTCGTAGCGGACCCGGGAGCCTGCCCCCGTCGTCCGCCGCTGGGAGTCGACCCGGTCTCCTGCGGCGTGGCACCGGAGCCGGTCATCTGGCGCGTGGACCCGCCGGTGGGCTCCGGCCCGGGGCCCGACCGATGGTCGAAGCCCTCTTGGCCGCTCGATGCGATCTCCGCGCGGCGTGTCCGCGTGGGGAGTGTGGGCGGCTGCGGCCCGGTGCCGGGCGAGGCCGGTGACGCCGTGCGGTCGTCGTTCCGGCTGGCCGCGCCGATGCCACGGCGGCCGGACTCCGCTCCCCGACGGCGGGCCGGCAGAGGCGGCGGTGCGTCCGACTGGGTTTCGCCTCGCCCGCCGCCGGTCGAGGAGTCCTCGGTGCGGCGGCGCACCGGAAGCGCGGACGCGGGCTCCGGCCCCGATCGGCCCACGGCCCCGCCGCTCACGGAGTCGTCTCCCCGGCGACGCGAAGGGAGCGGTGAGGCACCGCCCGGCTCCCCTCGGCCGGTGCCCGCGGGGGTCTCCTCGTCCGTCTTCCCCCGCCGGGGGCGCTGCTCGGTGACCGGGCGCCCGTGCGAGCTGACCAGCTTCGGGGTGTGGCGGCGCGGCAACTGGACCGGAGCGCTCGGGTCGTCATCGGTGTCGGTCCGGTCGTGGGCGCTGTGGGAGTCGGCTGCCTGGTGCGGATCGGGGCGGCGGCCGGCGGCCTCGTCCTGGGCGCGGGTGAGGGGCCGGGGGCGGAACAGGGCGCCGTGTTCGCTGCCCCCGTCATCGAGCGCGCCGGGGAAGTCGCCGATGGCGTCCAGGTCGACGGGGGCCTCCAGCTCCACCGGTCCGTCGAGGAGGGATGCCGGCAGGCCGGGCCGTTGCGCGGGCCCCTGGGACAGCGCGACGCGGCGGCTGTCCTGCGGCTCGCTCTCCTTGGCCAGCTGGGGGCGGTCGAGCCGGAACCCGATGCCGTTCGTGTCCGGGACGTCGTCCGTCAGCAGGGCGTCCGGGATGAAGACGACAGCAGTCGTGCCGCCGTACGGGGAGGGCTGCAAGGAGACGCGGACGTTCTGTCGCTGGGCGAGACGGCTGACCACGAACAGGCCGAGCCGGTCGGTGTCCGACAGCTCGAACTCCGGGGTCTCGGCGAGCCGCAGGTTGGCGTCGAGGAGCGCTTCGGCGGCCATGCCGAGGCCGCGGTCGTGGATCTCCAGGGTGAAGCCGTTGGCGACCCGCTCGCCCAGGACCTGGACGGCGGTGTGCGGCGGCGAGAAGACCGTGGCGTTCTCCAGGAGTTCCGCCACGAGATGGGTGATGTCGGCGACGGCCGGGCCGGTGACGGCGATACGCGGAAGGCGGCGGACCTCGATGCGCTCGTAGTCCTCGACCTCGGCGACGGCGGCGCGTACGACGTCCATGAGCTGGACGGGCTTGCGCCACTGCCGGGAGGGCGCGGCGCCGGAGAGGATCACGAGGCCCTCGGCGTGCCGGCGCATACGGGTCGTCAGGTGGTCGAGACGGAACAGGTCGGCGAGTTCCTCGGTGTCCTCGGTCCGGCGCTCCATGGCGTCGAGCAGGGTGAGCTGCTTGTGCAGCAGGACCTGGCTGCGGCGCGCGAGGTTGACGAACACCTCGGAGACGCCGGCGCGCAGTTCGGCCTGCTTGACGGCGGCTTCGACGGCGGCGCGCTGAAGCGTGTTGAGGGCCTGGCCGACCTCGCCCATCTCGTTCTTGTCGTACTCCAGGCGCGGGACCTCGGTCTCGACGTCGACCTGCTCGCCCGCCGAGAGGCGGCGCATCACGCTGGGCAGCCGCACTCCGGACGCCTCGTGGGCCTCCAGACGCAGCTGCCGCAGATCGCGGATGAGGGTGCGGCCGACGCGCACGGAGAGGAAGAGGGAGACCAGGAGAGCGAGCAGGCCGAGTACGCCGGCGATGACCGCCTTGGCGATGACGCCCATGGCCACCGGTTCGACGCGGTTCTGGTAGCGGTCGTTGGCCTGGTCGTTGAGCGTGCCGAGTTCGTCGAGCACGTTGCCGGCGGCGCTGTCCCAGCTCTTGGCGGTGACGCCGCGCGGTGTTCCGTCGGCGGAGGAGGCGGCCGCTTCCTCAGCTACGCGCAGCGGAGCGGTGGAGGCGTTCTTCCAGAAGGTCTGGTAGCGGTCGCGTTCCGAGACGGGCAGCAGCGGGAGGCTGGTGTCGTACATCAGGGTGCGCTGTGCCACGAGGTCGGAGATCTCCCGCTCCTCGGACCGGGAGATCTCGCCGACGATCAGGGCGGAGCCGAGGAGGGCGTCCTCACGGGAGAGCAGTTCGCGGGCGCGGGCGAGATTGACCAGCGCGCGGTACTGCTTGTCCAGTTCCACGTTGTCGACGACGTGGAGGTTGGTGAGCAGGACGTAACACGGGTCGACCAGCCGGTTGTAGAGGTCGAGGGCCTGGGAGCGGTCGACGGTGCCGTCCTCGACACTGCTGCGCAGCGACTCGATGCCGTCGAAGGCGTCCAGGACCGCGGTCAGCCGCTCGTCGGTGTCCGCTCCCATCGCGTCACGCACGTCCGGATTCCGGGCGTTCTCGCGGATGCTGCCGACGGCCTCGTCGGTGGCGGTCCGGCTGCGCCGGAGCGCGGCGAGCCCGTCGGAAGCACGGGGGTCGGCGAGGTAGACCAGGGTCTGACGGCGCTCCTCCTGGAGGACACGGACGGTGTCCTCGATGGGATAGCCGATCTTCTCCACCACGGACGACACGTTGAACAGGTCGCCCGCCTCACGTCCCGTGAGCACCGTGGCGAAGGCCCAGATCGCGGTCAGGGACACCAGCGGCACGAGAAGCAGCGCCACGATCTTCCGGCGGATGGACTTCCCGCGAAAGCGCATGGCCTCCCCCAGCTCGGGCCCCCCGGTCCACCGGGGGTACACATGTGCGTCAACAAACGGCGCGAGCCTACTACCGACGCCCAGGGAACTCGAAGGCCGGTCCGGAAGGTGAACTTCCGCGCCAGCTACGAGGCACGTGGAGTTGTCCGGGCATTGCGGGAGTTGTCTCCCCGAAACCGACGGCGGCCGCGCGGGCCAAGGCCGGTGGACGGTCCGGGCGGTTGGCTGAAATTTTTCGGTTTCCGGGAATCTTCGTGACGGGTTGTTCGTCCTTCTCTACGGGAAATGAAGGCGGAATCGGCCACAGGAGCCGCATCCCGCATCCGGGCGGCGTAAAACAGCGCAAGCCGGGCAGCCACTGGGAAGCACGGGTCTTCGGATGCGAGCGAGCAGTCTGCTGGCGGTGGGGAGTGACACGGTGATGGGCACGGCGGAGCGGAGCAGGGCGCCCAGGGCGGGCGGGGTGCAAGTAACAGCGCATCAGGAGGGCGAGGCGACTGATCGCGACAACGCGGCTGACGAGGCGGAGAGCACGACTCGCGGGGCGAGGGTCCCGGCTCAAGGGGCGGGCCGTGACGTGCGCGAGCAGCAGTACTACCGGCCTCTGTGGGTCGAGGAGCCGGCGCGGCGGCGCCGGTTGCCGGATCCCGTGCGGACAGCCGCCGTGCGGTCGGTACTCCTCATCGCCCTGACGCTGCTTCAGGCCATGGTGGCCTTCCTGTGCACGATGGCCGGATCCTGGCTGGCGTTCCCGATGGTGATCAGCAGCGTGGTCAGCACGATCGTGGCGACCTGGGGAGCACTCGACGTGTGGGTGACGCGTCAGGTCTGGAACCAGCGCAACGGCGTGGTGTCCGTGCCGAGCAGCACGGCACGGGCCCTGCGACGCGAGCGCCGCCGGGCCCGGCGGCAGGCGCGCGCCGCCGAGCGGGCACAGGAGCGGATACGCCGGCGGGGCGGGGCCGGGCAGGTGGCCCACTCGTAGCGTGGACGGGCAGGTGGCCCGCTTGTGAGTGACGGCGGGAGGGGCGGTTTCCTGCAGTCCATCTGGCGCAACACCGGTTCCCCACCTCAGGGTTGGTTCGACTGATCAAGCCGCCCTGAGAGAACGCCCCTTGAGGAACCACCCATGAGACCGACCGCGCAGTCCACGGAATCACACGGCCAGGACGACGCCGAACTCACCGAGTTCGGCTACGGCAGCGGCGGTCCCGCCTACTGGTGGTCGTGGCCGATGGTCTTCGTCGGCCAGTTCATGGTCGCCCTGTGTTTCGCGGAGCTCGCCGCCCGCTATCCCGTCGCGGGCTCCGTCTACAACTGGTCGAAGAAGACAGGCAATCCGCATCTGGGCTGGCTCGCCGGCTGGATGATGCTGATCGCCTCGATCGTTTCCATATCGGCCGTGGCGCTGGCCTACCAGCTGACGCTGCCGCAGATCTCGTCGTTCTTCCAGTTCGTGGGGGACGGCACGGGTACGTACGACGTGGCGACCAACGCGGTCATCCTGGCGGCCGTGTTGATCCTGTTCACCACCCTGGTCAACGCCTTCGGCGTCACGTTGATGGCCACGATCAACACGGCGGGCGTGTTCATCGAGTTGATCGCCACTGTCGTACTGATCGCCTTGTTCGCGGTCCACATCACGCGTGGTCCGCAGGTCGTGATGGAGACGCACGGTACCGGCGCCGGCTACGGCTACCTCGGCGCCTTCCTGGTCGCCTCACTGGCCTCGGCGTACGTCATGTACGGCTTCGACACCGCGGCTCGCTCGGCGAGGAGTCCCTGGACCCGACGCGGAACGCGCCGCGCGCGATCATCCGGGCGATCGTGGCCTCCTTCGTGCTCGGCGGCCTGATCCTGCTGCTCGCCCTGATGAGCGTCTCCAGTCTGAAGGGCGAGAAGCTGTCCACGGACGGCTTGCAATACATCGTCCTGGACGTGCTGGGTCCGACGGCCGGCAAGGCGATGCTGTGGTGTGTGCTGATCGCGGTGACGGTGTGCGCCCTGGCGGTGCACACGGCGGCGGTCCGGCTGGCGTTCGCGATGGCCCGCGACAACAACCTGCCCGCCTCCTCGCGGCTGGCCAAGTGCCATCCGCGCTTCCGGACACCGGTGCTGCCGACCGTGATCATCGGGATCCTGGCGCTGGCGATCCTGGTGGTCAACATCCGCCAGCCGCAGATCTTCACCGTCGTCACCAGCATCGGCATCATCATGATCTACCTCGCCTACCTGGGCGTCACGGTGCCGCTGCTGGTCGCGCGGCTGCGCGGCAGGTGGCAGCCCGCGGGCGAGGGCCGGTTCTCGCTGGGCCGCTGGGGCCTGCCGGTCAACATCCTGGCCGTGCTGTGGGGCGCGGCCATGACGCTGAACCTGATCTGGCCCCGGGGCGCGGTCTACAACGCCACGGCCCCGTACCACTGGTACCTGCGCTGGGGCGCGGTGCTGTTCGTCGCCGTCATCGCGGGCGGCGGCTTCGCCTAC
Organism: Streptomyces africanus; assembly: GCF_030816955.1. Lineage (NCBI taxonomy): Bacteria > Bacillati > Actinomycetota > Actinomycetes > Kitasatosporales > Streptomycetaceae > Streptomyces > Streptomyces africanus. Next base: position 1,353,163 of record NZ_JAUSYP010000001.1, read on the forward strand.
TACTGGTTCGTCCAGCGGCACCGGACCGGCGTGCTCGCCGAGCACCGTTCGAACGGCGGGGCCACCGCTTCCGTCGCCGCCCCGGGGGCCGACAGCGCCTGACCGCGGTCGGCCCCCGAACCGTTGTGGCCGGTCGCGCGGCTCCCCGCCCCTAAGGCGTCGTGGACGCGGGGCGTTTGTACATCCTGGTCGCCGTGATCTCGCTGTGTACGGCCTCCCCCGCCTGGGGCTGCGGCGGCAGTCCCGGGCGGAGGTGTTCCTCGACGCTGATGTACTTGAGGCCGGCCCTCAGGTCGGCGTCGTTGCGCATGCGGATGACCAGGGGGAACTCGGCGAGCGCCGTGGTGTCGAACAGGCCGGTGGTGTAGAGGAGCTGGACGCCCAGCGCGTCCGACACCGCCCGCTGGAGTTCCAGCAGGTACGTGGCGTTGGCGCGGCCGATGGGGTTGTCCAGGAACAGCGTCCCGGCGTGCCGGTGCTTGTCGCGGCCCCGGTCGTTCGAGCGCAGCGCGGCCATCGTGCAGTACAGGGCGATCGCGGCGGTGAGAAGCTGGCCGCCGGAGAAGACGTCGCCCATCTGTCCGACGGGGACGCGCTCGGCGCGCAGAACCGCGTCGGGCTTGAGGATCTCGACTGCGACGCCCTTTGGCTGGAGTGCCGCGGCGACGCCCCGCAGCAGCAGGGACATGCCGTCACGCCGCAGGTCGGAGTTTTTCTTGACGGCGGCGCGGGTCGCCTCGTCGATGACCTCGCCCAGCCGCTCGGTGAGCGTGGCCTGGTCGGGCTCCTCGAAGCGGATCCGCAGGAACTCCTGTCCCGACCACTCGCCGAGGCCCTCCGGAAGGCGGGAGAGCCGTTGGGCGGAGCGCAGGGTGGCCAGGGCCGACTCGACCAGGCCGCGCAGGCGGTCCACGATCGAGTCGCGGTTGCGCTCCAGCTGCTCCAGCTCGTCGGTCAGGACCCGGAGCCGGGGCGCGAAGGCGTCGGCCCACTTCTGGGCGTGTTCGGGCAGAGCGGAGGCGGGAAGTTCGCGGATCTGCTGCCGTGCCGGGGTTCGGACCTGCTCGTAGCGCGTGGAGTTGGCGTGCCGGACGAGGATGTCGCTGGCCTCGCGGACGGCGGCCTCCGCGGCGGACAGGTCGGCGGCGCAGCCGCGCAGCGAGCGGCGGGCTTCGGCGGCCGACTGCCGGGCCTCCTCCGGGCTGCCGGGGTACGGCTCGGTCTCCTCCTGCTCCTCCTCCGTGGTGTGCTCGCGCAGCAGGTCGCGGAGCATGGCGGCGATCTCGTCGAAGCCGCTCGCCGCGTCCTCGGCGGCGCGGTGGGCGTCGAGGAGCTCGGCGTGCGCCTCGCGTGCCTGGTTCAGCGCCTCGGTGTGGGAGGCGAGTTCGGCCGTCGCGGTGCGCAGCAGGGCCTGCGCGTGCTCGGCGTCGCGCGGCTGGAGGTCCTCGGGGAGGTCGGTGTGCGCCTCGCCCTCCTCGGGCGCGTGCCGCTCGGCCTCGCCGCGCAGCCGCCCGAGCTGCTCGCTCGCGCTCGACATACGGGTCTCCAGGAGCTGCACCAGCTCCTCGGCACGGGCGGCGGCGGCCTGGCGGCTGGGTCCGTCGGAGCCGTCGGGGGATTCGAGGAGCTGCTCCGCGCGCGTGCGGACCTTGTTGCTCAGCCGGTCCAGCTCCGCGCGGGCCGCGCTCTCGTCGCTCTCCGCGCGGGCCTGCTCGGCCCGCAGGTCGGCGCCGACGCCCACCTTCTCGTACAGCTGCGACGCCGCCCGGTAGGCCTCGCGCAGGGCGGGCAGGGAGGCTTTCGGGGTCTGGGCGTCGTCCTCGGGTACGTCGTCGGGGGCGCCGGCGATCTCGGAGCGCTCGGCGCGCAGCGCGCGGGCCGTGCGGCGGGCGTCGTCGGCGGCGCGCTGGGCGGCCCGCCGGTCCTCGTCTGCGGCCCGGGCCCGCTCCAGGCAGGCCTGGGCGGCCGCCTCGGATTCGGCCGCCTCGTCGGCCAGTTCGCGCAGCTTCACCTGCCAGCCGGCCCGCTCGCGCAGCCGGAAGGCGAGCCCGGCGAGGGCGTCGGCGGAGCGGCGGGCCTTCTGGGCGGTCTCCTGCCGCTCGTCCCGGACGCGCGCGGCCTCCGCGGCGGCCTCCTCGGCCTCCGCCCGCACCGTGCGCGCCTCGGCCAGCTCGGCTTCCGCCTCCTCGGCGAAGGCACGGGTGTCGTGTGCCGCCTGCGCCAGTTCGGCCAGCCGGCCGGCCGGGCAGCCGGTGCGCCAGGAGGCGAGCCGGGCGGCCAGTTCGCGGTCCTTGCCGAGCCGGGCGGCGAGTGTGCGGATCTCCTCGTCCCGCTCGGCCGCCCGGGCGCGCAGCGCCTGCCGCTCCTCGTCGGCGGCATGCTCGTCGTGCATGGCCGGGTTCGGCGGGACGAGGAACACGTCGCCGCTGTCGGTGTCCGGGGCGGGGGTCGGGGCGAGCAGGGCGGCGGCCGTGCCGACGGCCACGGCGGAACGGGGCAGCAGCGCCGCGTCGCCCAGCGCCTCCCGGGCGCGTGCGTGGGAGTCGGGGTCGGTGATGATCACGCCGTCGACCAGTTCGGGCCGGGCGGCCAGGACGCGCGCGTGGTCGGCCGGGTCGACGGCCTGCGCGAGGTAGCGCCAGCCGGGCAGCGCGGGGATGCCGTGCTCGCCGAGGAACTCGACCGTGGCCAGCACGTCCGGGCCGGGCGGCAGCAGCCCGCCGTCACCGAGCGCGCCGAGGATCCGGGAGTCGTCGGCGGCGGCCGTACGCAGGTCGAACAGCTGCCGTTCGGCCGAGCTGACGGCGTCGTCGAGCAGTTCGCGCAGGTCGTCGGCGAAGCGGTCGAGCTCCTCGGGGCTGAGGCCATGCCGGCCGGGGGCGGGCCGGGTGGCCGGCTCGCTGTCCGTGCCGTGGCGGGGCTGCGGGATGCCCGGGCGGGTCTCGGAGGTCAGGCTGAGCAGTTCCGCCAGCCGCTCCTCCCTCGCCAGTGCCTCGGCGGTGCGGCGCTCGGCCTCGTACGACCGCTCGGCCGCCGTGGCCGCGTCCGCCGCACGGGCCGCGGTCAGTTCCGCGCGGGTCTCGGCAGCACCGGCCTCGCGCGCGTGCTCGGTGGCCCGGTGGGAGGCCTCGCGGGCCGAGTCCCAGGCCGCGACGGCGGTCTTCTCGGCGTCGCTGGCGGCGAGGGCCGCCCGGGCCGGGTCGGCGTCGGGCGCGCTGTCGTCGAGCCAGCCGGCCCGGACCGCCTCGGCGGTCTCCTGCTCGACCTCGGCGAGACGCTGCTTGAGGTGCCCGACCTCGCTGCGGGCCCGCTGCGCCTGTGTGGCGGCGGCGGTGGAGTCCCGGTAGGCGGCGTCGCTGACCTCCTGGAGGGCGGCGGAGCGCTCCTCCTCCTCGTTGGCGTGGTTCTCGGCGTTCTCCGCGGCCGCGTGCAGGGCTCGTACGAGGTCGACGGCGGCCTTGGAGCGGGCGGCGAGGGCCGGAGCGGCGTCGCGTTCCGCCTCCTGGATCGCGGCGGACACGCGGGTGACGCGGTCGGCGGCGGCGCGGTGGCGCAGTACGGCCTCGGCGGCCTGCCACGCGGAGTACAGCGTGCGGGCGTCGGCCAGTTCGCGTTTCTGCGCGGCGGCGGACTTCTCGGCCGCGGCGAGGGCCAGCGAGGCGTGCCGGTAGGCCAGTTCGGCGGAGATCAGCGCGCTGCGTTCACGGGCCGCCTCCGCGTGGGTGACGGCGTACGCGGCGGCGGTGACCCGCTGGGCCAGATCGGCGGCCCGGGCCCGCTCCTGCACGCCGCGCGCGGACAGTCTGCGCGCCAGGGTCCGGGTCCGGCGCTCGGCTGCGGCATGGATGTCCCGCGCGCGTGAGCGGGCCTCGGCGGCCTCGACGATCCGGCCGAGCAGGTCGACGGACCCGGCGGTGAAGTCGCGTTCGGCGATCAGCTCGGCGCGCCGGCCCAGCTTGTTGCCGAATCCGCTGACCAGGTCGGCCAGCCCGTCGGTGTCACGCGTGTCGGTGACGGCGCGCAGCAGCAGGTCGGTGAAGTCGGCGTCCTTCTTGACCGCGAAGAGACCTGCGGCCTCACCCTCATCGGCGTTCATCTCCCGCTGGTAACGGAAGAGTTCGGGGTCGAGGCCGAGGTCGCCGAGGTGCTCGATCCAGCGGTCGTGGATCTCCTCCCAGTGCACCTCCAGGTGCGGATACGTCTTGCCCGCCTCCATGAGGGCGTCACGGAAGCCCTTCATGGTGCGACGCCGGCCGCGCGCGCCCGACTGGCCCTCGACCGGGGCCCGTACGGCGGTGGACTCGGCCACGGGAAGGTTGTCGAGGCTCAGTCCGGGCCCGGGCCGGAAGGAGTACCAGGCCTCGGCGAACTTGCGCGGGTCGTTGGAGACCTGCCGTCCGCGCCACTCGCTGACCTTGCCGACGACGACGCACTCGCCGGTCAGCACGTGCTGCCATTCCAGCGCGACATGGCCGCAGTCGTCGGCGAGCAGGAACTTGCGCAGCACGCCTGAGCTGGCGCCGCCGAGCGTGTTGCGGTGCCCCGGCAGCATCACGGAGAAGATCAGCTTGAGCAACACCGACTTGCCGCCGCCGTTCTCCAGGAAGAGCACGCCCGCGGGCGCCGGCCGGCGCGGCGGGCCGACGGGCTCCTCCTCGAAGAACTCCGCCTGCGTGGGCGCGGGGTCGGGCACGGGCTCGCCCACGCCGCGCAGGTCAAGCACGGTGTCGGCGTAACGCGCACCGGCGGGCCCGATGGAGTAGAGGCGGACCCGGGACAGCTCGTACATGGCGGACTCTCGTAAGGCTTCGTGAGGTGGGGGTTCAGCAGGAGTGGTGGGGAGTTCAGGAGGAGTGGAACGGCAGCCCGGCGTCGGCGACCAGATCCAGGTCGTCGCTCTCCTCGGGGGGCAGCAGCGTCGGCGTGCCGTCGGTGACCGGGACGACGCCCAGCTCCAGCAGCTCGGCCAGGGCGGCGCTGCCGGCCATGTCGCGGACCTGGAGCTGGTAGCGGGCGGTCGTGCGGTACGTGCCGCCGTTGTCGTCGCCGGTGCGCTGGAGGAAACCGGAGTCGGTGAGGAACGCGACGGCCTTGGCGACGATGCCGGTGGTCGAACCGGCGAGCCGGCGCGCGTCCTTGGTGGCCCCGGTCGAGCTGCGCCGCACCCAGATCCGCCAGGCGGCCTCCAGGCCGGGAGCGTCGGTGGCCGGGTCGGTGTTCTCGCCCTGTTCGGCGGCCCGCTCCTCCAGGCGGCGGCAGGCCTGGCGCACGAAGGCGTCGACGCCGTTGACCGTGACGCGGCCGATGTAGCCGTCGTCGGCGAGGTCCTCGGGGCGCGGGAACGCCATGGCGGCGACGGCGAGATGGGCGAGCCCGTGCAGGAACCGGTCGCCGCCGTCGGCGGACGTACGACGCGCGTAGTCGCCCATGCGGACGGCGAACACCGAGTCCTCGGCGGCGGTCACGGCCATGCCCGCGCGCGGGGACACCTCCAGCACGATCAGCCCCAGGCCGGTCGCCACGGCGTCGGCGAGCCGCGCGAAGGGGGGGTCCTCCCGGTAGCGCCGCAGCAGGTCCGCGTACTCCTGGTCGCGCGCGGGCTGGAGCTTGGGCTGCAGCCCGAAGGACACGAGCCGAGCCGCGTCGGCGGCGTCGGCGGGAGTGACGGCGGCCGAGGCCGTCGGGGCCGGGGCTTCCGGCTCACTCCACTCGACATGCTCGCTCACGGTCGGGACTCCTTGTGCCACTCGTACTGACTCATGCTGCTTCCGTCCGGTCCGCCGCCATCCCCGCCGCGTCCAGCAGCGCGGTACCGACGATGAGATCCGACCCGCCGAACTCCGGATCATCGAGCTCGGTCCCGTCGTCCACGGCGAACAGCAGCTTCTGCTCGCCCTGGCGATAGGCCGTACCGACCGGCGGACTCGCGGCGTGCACCGCCAGCAAGGCCACCAGATACGGCAGTTCGGGATCCTGCCGCCGGGCCTCGGCCAGCAGCCCGGACAACCGGCGCGGCGCATCCGCCGGCAGGTCGAGCAGCTCCTGCGCGGCCGCCATCTGCTCCTCGCTGAAGCGGCTGTCGTCGGGCGTGGCGATGAGGTCCGGCTCGGGCATCTCCGCACCCAGGTGCTCCCGCTCCAGCGGCGGCGTCAGCAGTATGTCGACAAGGTCCCCGACCCGGACGGACACCGGTGTCCGCAGCCCCGTGCCGTGCCCGAAGAACGCGTCCGTGACCCGCACGGCCTGCTCCAGCGGCAGCGGCAGGACGGGCGAGACGAGGTGCCCGTAGAGGTCTATTCCGGAGGTGGCGGCCGGTGTGGCGAAGGCCTGCCGGTCCTGCTCGGCGCGGAACAGCGGTCCGGCCTCGAGCAGCCGGGACTGCAACTGCGTGTGCCGCCGGATGCAGTCCTTGACGATGTCGACGAGTTCGGCGGCGCGGCGCTTGTGCTCGGGCCCCTCGGACTCGTCACGGGCCTTGCGGATGTTCGTGAGGATCGCGTTCTCGTGGCGATAGCGGTCGGCCACGTGCTCCAGGGCCTCGGCGATCATGTCGGGCACGGTGGTGAGCCAGTCCACCGCGCGCACGTTGCGCCGGGTGGCCTCCAGGGCGCGGCGCAGGGTCTCCGAGTACTGCACGGTGCGGTAGCGGGCCTGTTCGGCCGCGAGCTGTGCGTCGGCGAGCCGGCCGCGGCTGATCAGCACCTCCAGCTTGACTTCGGCGGCGATCTGCGCGCTGGTGACGTCCGTGTCGAGGGCGCCGACGAGGACGTTGACCGCCTCGTCCGTCGTGCGCAGGTAGACCGTGCCGCCCGGGCCCGGGACCTCCTCGATCAGCTTGAAGTCGTAGTCACGGCGCACATAGGTGCCGTCCGCGCCGAACGTGCCGTACACGGCGCGGAAGCCGCGGTCGACGCTGCCGACGTTGATCAGGTTCTCCAGGACCCAGCGGGCCACCCGCTCATGCTCGGCGGCGGGGCGCTGCGGCGCCTGGGCGGCGATGCGCGGGACGAGGCGGGCGACGATCTGGTCGTGGTCCGCGCCCGTGTCGAAGTCCATGTTCAGCGTGACCAGGTCGATGGCCGCGAGGGCGACCTCCGCCATGCCGTACACCGAGTACTCACCGGCGAGGTTGGCCTTGCGCGCGTCGAGGTCGTGCAGCGGCGCGGTGCAGGCCAGCGCGCGCAGGCGCCGCGCCAGGCCCTCGTCGGCGGCCGGCCCCGGGGCGGGGCGCGGCCCCGCGCTGAGCTGGGGCGGAACGCTGTCCGTCGATGCAGGCGAAGTCACGGTGCACAGACTAGGTCCTGGGTCTGACAACGACCCAAACGACGCGGGTGGGCCTGGTCAGCCGTCCTCGCCGACCCGCCGCCGGTACACCTCGACGACCCGTTGCAGCGAGTCGTCCAGGTAACCGGCGAGCAGACGCTCGGCCTTGCCCCGGTCTCCTGCCTGAAGAGCCTCAAGAATCATGATATTTCGCGCGATGTACGGCTCATGCAACCGCTGCGGTTCGTCCACCACGTGGAACGCGAGGCGGAGTTCGGCGAACACGCTCCGCATCAGCTCGTCGGTGCGCTCGCTCGCCGCGAGGGCGACCAGCTCCCGGTGGAAGTGGATGTTGGCCGTGCCCACTCCTTTCCAGTCGCCTTCCCGCGCCGCCTGCCGCCCCTCCTCCACAGCGCCGGCGAGCCCGTCGAGGCCGTAGGGCGGCTCGCCGAGACCTCGCACGACGGCGCACTCGACGAGCCTGCGGGTGCGGTAGATGTCCTCGACGTCCTCGACGGTCAGGACCCGGACGAAAACGCCCCGGTTCAGCTCGTGGACGAGCAGGCGTTCGTGCGTGAGCAGCCGGAACGCCTCGCGCAGCGTGTTGCGGGAGACGCCGAGCGCGCCGCCGATGCTGTCCTCCGACAGCCGGGTCCCGGGCGGGAAATAGCCCTCGGCGATCCGGCTCCTGAGGATGTCCGAGACGCGCTCGGCGGTGCTGGTGCGCCCCAGGAGAGCCCGGTCGTCGGAAAGGTCCCTCAGCTGCTCTGCCATGCCGGAATTCAATCGCAGATCGCAAGAACGAACCAACATGGGTATTGAGGGATCGTTGAACAATCCTCTACGGTGCTAGGCACGGCTCGCTCCCGAAGCGGCCGGGCTCACTCACAGAGCACCCCCACTGCTCAGTCCGAAGCACCCTCCGTCCCCCTCTTCGAGGTGCCCATGAGCACGACTCCTCCACAACAGGCCCTGACCGACGACACGCGCTCCGCGGCGGCCGAACACACCGGCGGTGACGGGGCGTTCGGCTGGCTGCGCGCCCTGGGCCCGCGCGGCCGGCGCGCCTTCACCGGTGCCTTCGGCGGCTATGCCCTGGACTCGTACGACTACTTCACGCTGCCGCTGAGCATGGTCGCGCTGTCCGCCTACTTCGGCCTGAGCAGCGGCCAGACCGGCCTCTTCACGACGGTCACGCTGGTGGTCTCCGCGATCGGCGGCGCCCTCGCGGGTGTCCTCGCGGACCGCATCGGCCGGGTGAAGGCGCTGATGCTCACGGTGATCACCTACGCGGTCTTCACCGTCGCCTGCGGCTTCGCGCCCAACTACGAGACGCTGCTGGTCTTCCGCGCCCTCCAGGGCCTCGGTTTCGGCGGCGAATGGGCGGTCGGCGCGATCCTCGTCGCCGAGTACGCGAGCGCCAGGCACCGGGGGCGCACCCTCGGCGCCATCCAGAGCTCCTGGGCCGTGGGCTGGGGCCTCGCGGCGGTCGTCTACACCGTGGTCTTCTCGGTGGCCGGCGACGACCTGGCCTGGCGCATCATGTTCTGGACCGGGGCGCTGCCCGCGCTGCTCGTCATCTGGGTGCGGCGCAGTGTGCACGACGCGCCCGAGGCGGCCGCCGCTCGTGAACAGAGCGCGGAGAAGGGTTCGTTCACGGCGATCTTCAAGCCGGGCCTGCTGCGGACGACGATCTTCGCCGGGCTGCTCTCGACCGGCGTCCAGGGCGGCTACTACACGCTGGCCACCTGGGTGCCGACCTACCTCAAGTCCGAGCGCGACCTGTCGGTCGTCGGCACCGGCGGCTATCTGACGTTCCTGATATCGGGCGCCTTCATCGGCTATCTGACGGGCGGTTACCTCACCGACAAGCTGGGCCGGCGGCGCAACATCTGGCTCTTCGCCCTGCTGTCGGCGATCTGCATCCTGGCGTACGCGAACATCCCGAGCGGCGCCAACACCCTGCTCCTGGTGCTCGGTTTCCCGCTCGGGTTCTGCATGTCGGCGATCTTCAGCGGCTTCGGCTCGTACCTGAGCGAGCTGTACCCGACGGCGGTGCGCGGCACGGGGCAGGGATTCACGTACAACACCGGGCGCGCGGTGGGTGCCGTCTTCCCGACGACGGTCGGGTTCCTGGCCGACAGCTGGGGTGTGGGCGGCGCGCTGGTCTTCGGGGCGATCGGCTACGGCATCGCGGCCCTGGCGCTGCTCGGGCTGCCGGAGACGCGCGGGAAGGAGCTCACATGAACCGCACGAGCACCGAGACCGGGGACCGTCCCGTCGTCCTCGTCGACGAGCACGCGCGCGCGTGGAGCCCGGAAACGGCCCGGGCCCGCTTCCGGGAGGGCCTGACAGGCCCCACGGCCGGGGTCGCCGCGGGCCACACCCAGGTCAACCTGATCTCGGTGCCCGCCGACTGGGCCTACGACATGCTGCTGTTCTGCCAGCGCAACCCCAAGCCGTGCCCCGTCCTCGACGTCACCGACGCCGGGTCCTGGACCACCGTGCTCGCGGAGGGCGCGGACCTGCGCACCGACCTGCCGCGCTACCGGGTGTGGCGGGACGGCGAGCTGGTGGACGAGCCGACGGACGTGCGCGCGTGCTGGCGGGACGACCTGGTGTCGTTCCTGATCGGGTGCAGCTTCACCTTCGAGTGGGCGCTGAGCGAGGCGGGCGTGCCGATCCGCCACGTCGAGCAGGGCCGCAACGTCCCGATGTACGTCACCAGCCGGCAGTGCCGTCCGGCGGGACGGCTGCACGGGCCGCTGGTGGTGTCCATGCGGCCGGTGCCGCCCCCACACCTGGCGGCGGCGATCCGGGAGAGCAGTCTGCTGCCGGCGGTGCACGGCAGCCCCGTACACTGCGGCGATCCCGCGGGGCTCGGCATCGACGACCTCGGCCGTCCCGACTTCGGCGACCCGGTGGCCGCCGAGCCGGACGACATCCCGGTGTTCTGGGCCTGCGGAGTGACCCCGCAGGCGGCCGTGATGGCCTCCCGCCCGCCGTTCGCCCTCACGCACGCCCCCGGGCAGATGTTCCTCACCGACGCCCGCGACGAGCAGTACCGCGTGGCCTGACAGGAGACCCGACTCGCTATGACGTCCATCGACCTGAACGCCGACCTCGGCGAGGGCTTCGGCCGCTGGCGGCTCACCGACGACGAACGCCTGCTGTCGGTCGTCACCAGCGCCAACGTGGCGTGCGGCTTCCACGCCGGGGACCCGGCCACCATGCGCCGGGTGTGCGAGCTGGCGGCCGAGCGCGGCGTCCGGATCGGCGCCCAGGTGTCCTACCGGGACCTGGCCGGGTTCGGGCGGCGCGCGATGGACGTGCCGCCCGCCGAGCTGGCGGCCGAGGTGGCCTACCAGATCGGCGCCCTGGAGGTCTTCGCCCGCGCGGCGGGTGCCCGCGTGGCCTACGTGAAACCGCACGGCGCGCTCTACAACCGCGTCGTGCACGACGAGGAGCAGGCCGGCGCGGTCGTGGACGGCGTGCTCCTCGCGGACGCCTCGATGCCGGTGCTGGGCCTGCCCGGCTCGCGCCTGCTGGAGCTGGCCGGGAAGGCCGGACTGCCGGTCGTCACGGAGGCGTTCGCGGACCGGGCGTACACCGACGCCGGCACCCTCGTGCCGCGCACCCTGGAAGGCGCCGTGGTCACCGACCCCGACACCGTCGTGGAACGGTCGCTCGGCCTGGCCCGCTCCGGCGAGGTCGTCTCCCGCTCGGGGACCCGGATCGAGGTACGCGCGCGTTCCCTGTGCCTGCACGGCGACACACCCGGCGCGGTGGAGCTGGCCCGCCGCGTGCGGGAGCGCCTGGAGGCGTCGGGCGTCCGGGTGGAGGCCTTCGCATGAAGGTCCTGCCGGTCGGCGAGGACGCCCTGCTCGTCGAGGTCTCCTCGGGCGACGAGGCCCAGGCCCTGCACGCGGAGCTGCTGCGCCGCCGCGCGGAGGGCACGCTGTCGGCCCGCGAGATCGTGCCCGCGGCCCGCACGGTCCTCCTCGACGGCCTCGACGCCCCCGCCCGGGTGGCCGCCGAACTGACCGCCGCCGAACTGCCGCCCGCTCCCCCACGCGCGCGTGCCGTGGTCGAGCTCCCGGTGCGCTACGACGGCCCGGACCTGGCCGATGTCGCCGCGCACTGGGGCGTGCCGGAGCGGGAGGTCGCCCGCCTCCACTCGGGGACGGAGTTCCGGGTCGCCTTCTGCGGCTTCGCCCCCGGCTTCGGCTACCTCACCGGCCTGCCCCCGCGCTACGACGTCCCGCGCCGGGCCACCCCGCGCACGGCCGTCCCGGCCGGTTCGGTGGCGCTGGCGGGCCCGTACACGGGCGTGTACCCGCGCTCGTCGCCGGGCGGCTGGCAGCTGATCGGCACGACGGACGCCGTCCTGTGGGACCACGCGCGCGTGCCGGCCGCGCTGCTGTCGCCGGGCACGCGGGTGCGGTTCGTCCCCGTCGAGCCGGTGGGGCACCCGTGACCGACCGCGCGCTCGCCGTCGTCCGGGCCGGGGCCCTGACCACCGTGCAGGACCTGGGACGCCCCGGGCACGCCCACCTCGGTGTGCCCCGCTCCGGGGCCCTGGACCGGCCCGCGGCGGACCTCGTCAACCGGCTGACGGGCAATCCGCCCGAGGCGGCCGTGCTGGAGACGACCGTCAACGGCTGCACCGTACGGCCCCGTTCCACCGTCACCGTGGCCGTGGCGGGCGCGCCCTGCCGGGTCACGGTGGACGGACGGCCCGTCGCCTGGGGAGCGCCGGTGCGCGTGCCCGCCGGGGCGCTGCTGGACGTCGGGCCTGCCGTGTCGGGCCTGCGCAGCTACGTGGGCGTCTCCGGGGGCATCACCGTCGAGCCGGTGCTCGGCAGCCGCTCGACGGACCTGCTGTCGGGGCTCGGGCCGCCCCCTCTCACGGACGGCACGGTGCTGCCCCTGGGCCGGCCCTCGGGCGTCCAGGCGCGCGTGGACGTCGCCCCGCAGCCGGCGCCACCGGCCGAGCTGGTCCTGCGGGTGACACTCGGGCCGCGCGACGGCTGGTTCACGCCGGAGGCCGTACGCACCTTCGTCTCGCGCCCCTACCGGGTGTCCCCGGCGAGCAACCGCATCGGGCTGCGCACGGAGGGGGCCGCCCTGGAGCGGGCCAGGCCCGGAGAACTCCCCAGCGAGGGCATGGTGCTGGGCGCCGTCCAGGTGCCGCCCGACGGCAGGCCGGTGGTGTTCCTCGCCGACCACCCGACCACCGGGGGCTATCCGGTGATCGCGGTGGTCCGCGCCGCCGACCTGGCGGCCGCCGCCCAGGCGGTTCCGGGCACGCCGGTCCGCTTCACGGCCGTACGGCGCCGCTGAACCGGCCGGACCATGTCGGTCGCCGCCGCCCCGTCAGGCCGCGTCCGGCTGCTCCGCCAAAGACAGGGCGGCCAGCGCGGCGGACACGGCCGCGGAGGCCCGCAGATCGAGCCGGGCGCTCGTACCCCGGGCACGGTGCCGGAGCTCGTCGGCGGCGAGCGTCAGGAGCTGGGGCAGCAGGTCGGTGCACCGGCGGGCCACCCAGCCGGTGCCCGCCGTGGCCAGCCACCACAGGCTCGCCGCCCTGGTCGGGACGGGGGACTCGGGCTCGGGCGAGGGCACGGGCCCCGTCGCGAGGCCGTGTTCAGCGAGCAGCGCGTGGAAACGCAGGGCCAGCTGCCGGTGCCCGCGCTCTCCGGGGTGCAACCGGTCCGCGCTCCACAAGGCACGGTCCGTGATCCAGTCGCCCTCGCACGCGTGCAGGTGCAGAGCCCCGTACCGGTCGGACAGGGCATGGACGACCGCGTTCACGGCCCGCTGCCGCCGTGCCAGCGGGTGGGCCAGTGCCCCCGGCAGCCCGAGCATCGTGCCCGGGTCGGGCAGACAGGCGGTGAGCAGGACCGCGCCCCGCTCGGTGAAGGCCGCGTACATCTGGTCGAGCCGGGCCGCCACGGCCTGGATGTCGAAGGTGCAGCGCAGGGTGTCGTTGACGCCGATGACGACGGACACGAGGTCGGGCCGCAGCTCCAACGCGGCAGGCAACTGCCGCTCCAGCACGTCCCGGGTCTGCGACCCGCTCACCGCGAGGTTGGTGAACCGGACGGGTCCCTCGAAGAGCCCCGCGGGCCCCTCGGCGAGCCCGTCCGCGAGCAGCGCTGCCCAGCCGCGCCACGCCCCGTGGCCGACGGGATCCCCCACGCCCTCGGTGAGTGAGTCGCCGAGGGCCACGAACCTCACGGGCCCCTCGAACCGCGGGGGTCTCATGCCACGCCCCCGGGCACGAAGGGCTGAACCGGACGCGCAGGGACAGCCGCGTCATGCGCGGCGAGGAACGCGTCGACCGCCGCGTCCCAGCCGAAGCACTCCGCACGCGCGCGTGCCCGCTCGCGCCGGTCCGCCTCCCGTCGTTCCAGCAGCAGGTCCACGGCGTCCGCGAAGGCCCCCCCGTGGTCCCCCGCGACGGCCCCGGCGGAGCCGATCACCTCCGACAGCGCGGACGACGCGCTCGCCACCACGGGCGTGCCGCACGCCATGGCCTCCAGCGCGGCGAGCCCGAACGTCTCGGCGGGCCCCGGCGCCAGGGCCACGTCGGCGGACGCCTGGAGCGCGCCGAGCAGCCCGCGGTCGGAGACGTGCCCGAGGAAGGTGACCGGCAGGCCGCTCTCGCGCGCCCGCTGTTCGAGCCGGGCGCGCAGCGGCCCGTCCCCGGCCACCACCAGCACCGCCCGGCGCCCGCGCCACCGCAGCGCCTCCAGGGCGTCCAACGCCGTGCCGGGCCGCTTCTCCACGGACAGCCGCGAGCACATCACCAGCAGCGTCTCGTCCACGCGCGCGTGCCGTGCCCGCAGCTCCGGGTCGCGCAGCGCGGGGTGCCGCTGCGCCAGATCGACGCCCAGCGGGGCTCGGACGACGTTGCGTGCCCCGATCCGCACGAACTCCCGCTCGGCGAACTCGGTGGTGCACACGACGCGCGCGTACGTGTGGGCCGTGCGGACGTTGAGGGCGTCGGCGGCCCGCCGGGCGGCCCCCTCGGACAGGCCCCAGGTGCGCAGCACCCCGTCGGCGGTCTCGTGGGAGACCATCACGGCCGGGATCCGGGCGCGCCGCGCCCACTTGCCGGTCCACCTGAGGGTCGTACGGTCGGACACCTCCAGCCGGTCCGGCGCGAGCTCCTCCAGGAGCCGGGCCACCCGCCGCTTGTCGGCGAGCACGCGGTAGCCGCCGGTGCCGGGCAGCAGCGGCCCGGGGAGGGTGATCACCCGCCCTTGCTCGGTCTCACGGTCGCTCATCCGCTCGCCGGGGACCACGAGGACGGGTTCGTGCCCCGCCGCCTTGAAGCCCTTGCCGAGTTCGCGCAGGGCGGTGCGCAGACCGCCGGACGCGGGCGCGACGAAGTTGGCGAGCCGCACGATCCGCAGCGACTGACGGCTGCGGCTGCCGTCACCCGGACGCGAGACGCTCATGCCGCCACCGCCGTCCTGCGCCCGGCGAGCACGTGCGCGTAGTGCCCGATCAGCTGATCCCCGACGGCCGCCCAGGTGCGGCCCTCCACGGTGGCGCGCCCGGCGACCCCGAAGGCGGCGCGCAGCCCGGCGTCTGCGGCCAGGGCCCGTACCGCGTCCCGTACGGCACTCGCGTCGCGCGGCGGCACCAGCAGGCCCGTGCGCCCGTGGGCGACCAGGTCCAGCGGCCCGCCCGCGGCGGGAGCCACGACGGGCAGGCCGCTGGCCATGGCCTCCTGCACCGTCTGGCAGAAGGTCTCGAAGGGACCCGTGTGCACGAAGGCGTCCAGCGAGGCGAAGACCCGGGCCAGATCGTCGCCGGTACGGCGGCCGAGGAAGACCGCGCCGGGCAGCACCTGTTCCAGGCCGGGCCGGCTCGGGCCGTCGCCGACGACCACGACCCGGACGCCCTCCAGGCCGCAGGCACCGGCGAGGAGTTCGACCTGCTTCTCGGGGGCGAGCCGGCCGACGTAGCCGACGATCAGCTCACCGTTCGGGGCGAGTTCGCGACGCAGGGCCTCGTCGCGGCGGTCGGGCCGGAAACGTTCGGTGTCGACGCCGCGCGGCCACAGCTCGACCCGGGGCACTCCGTGCGTCGTGAGGTCGCGCAGGGACGCGCTGGACGGGGCGAGGGTGAGGTCGGCGGCGCCGTGCACGGAGCGGATCCGCCGCCAGGCGGCGGCTTCCCCGGCACCCATGTACGTACGGGCGTATCCGGCCAGGTCGGTCTGGTAGACGGCGACGGCGGGGATGCCGAGGCGGGCGGCGACGGCCATGCCGCGCACGCCGAGGACGAAGGGGCTGGCGAGGTGGACGACATCGGCGCGGTGCTCGGCGAGGGTGGCGGCCAGGCGGCGGCTGGGGAGGGCGATGCGGACCTGGGAGTAGCCGGGGAGCGGGAGGGAGGGGACGTGGACGACGGGGCACGGCGCGTCGGCGTCGGGCTTGCTCCCGGGCGCGGGGGCCGGGGCGACGACGACGGGGGCGTGACCGCGATCGACGAGGTGCCGGGCGGTCTGGAGCGCGCAGTGGGCCACGCCGTTCACATCGGGGGGAAAGGATTCGGTCACGATGACGACACGCATACCGGTGTTCTCGCCGTGCCGGACGTGGCCGCGTCAACGTGGATCTTTCCGGACGAGGAACGTCCCATGAGCGTTCTGAGGTGCACCCGCGCAGGTCAGGCCGCGGCCATGCGCTCCTGGCCCGCGAGTCATCCCGCGTTCACCCGGGCGGCCTGATTCCGCCCTGGCGTCCTTGCGCAATCCGTCCCCGCGCCCTTGCCCCAAGGGAGTCAACCCGCTCACGCAGAGGGGTCACACGGCGGTCTCCTCGGGACCGATCCGGCTGCGTACGGCCGTCTGGACCTCGGCCTCCTCGGCCGGGTCGGCGGCGAGCCGGCGCAGTCGCTCGACGACACGGGCGTCTCCGGTCTCGGCATGCCGGGCGGCGATCTCCCGGGTGGTCTCCTCGCAGTCCCACAGGCACTCGACGGCGAAGCCGGTGGCGAAGGAGGGGTCGGTGGCGGCGAGGGCGCGGGCGGCCCGGCAGCGCAACTGGGAGGAGGCGGTCTCGCGGTAGATGTGGCGGAGCACGGGTGCGGCGCAGGCGATGCCGAGCCGTCCGGTGCCGTCGACCAGCGTCCACAGGGTCGGTGCGTCGGGGCCGTCGCCCCGTACGGCTTCGCGCAGTGCCGCGAGGACCAGGTCGCGGTCCTGCGCGCCGCCCCGGCAGGCGAGGACGCGTCCGGCGGCGGCGCCCAGCGCGTCCGGCCGCCGGGCCCAGCCGCGCGCCTGGTCGACGGCGGCGAGCGAGCGCATACGTTCGAAAGCGTCGACGGCGGCGTCCACGACGACCGTCGAGCCGGTGGCCACGGCGCCCTCGATCAGACCGAGGGCGTCGGGATCGTTGCCGTCGGCGAGGTAGCGCAGGGCGGTGCACCGGGCTCCGTCGCCGCCGTCCTTCGCCGCCTGGATGATCTCGGCCCGGTCCTCGGGCCCCGCCACGGCGGTGAGACAGCGGGCGGCCGGGACATGGAGCGCCGCGCCCCGTTCGAGGCCTTGCTGGGCCCATTCGAAAACGGCCTGCACACTCCACCCGGGGCGGGGTCCGGCCGGCCGCATCTGCCGCTGCCAGCGGTCGAAACAGCCTGTCTCGTGGGCGGCACGCACGCGTGTGGCGATGGATTCGCGCGGATCCTCGGCCCACAGCCGCCACGGCCGGGGTTCGAAGGCGTCACGGACGGTCGCGGCCAGCTCGGCGTCGCCCTCCGGATCGGCCGGGAACCGCGCGAGGACCGGTGCGGCGAGGGCCCGCAGGCCCGCGTCGTCGTCCCTGAGGGCCAGCTCGTCGAGGGCCCAGGCCCAGTTGGAGCCGTGGGCGGCGTACCTGCGCAGCAGTTCGAGCGCGTCCCGCCTGCCGTAGGAGGCGAGGTGCCCGAGGACGGCGAGGGCGAGCCCGGTGCGTGACTCGTCGGCGTCGAGGACGTCCTCGGCACCGAAGAGGTGGGCCTCGATCTCGTCCAGCTCGCCGTTCAGGTCGAGGAAGAGCCGGGCGTAGTAGAGGGAGCGGTTCTCCACCTGCCAGTCGTGGCGGGGATCGCGCAGCACGCAGTGGTTCAGTGCCGCGAGCGCCTCGGGACGCGGGGCGGTGAGCGCGTGCAGTGTGCCGTCGCCGCGGCCCCGCTGGAGCAGGCCGAGCAGCGTACCGCTGGGCGCTATGACCGGATCGAACATGGGAAACAGCCTCACATCAAGCGTCGACGCAACCGGGGACGTGTACTACCTGGCCGCGCGACAACACGTCGGAGTGTCCGCCGTTTCCTGCTTGCTGTAGACCATCTTCCTCTGCCTCTCGTCGGTGGCCCTTGCGGACCGGGTCACGGTCCGCGCGGTGCGGCAACAGCTGCCCAGCCATCACGTCCGTGAACCACGTCGTCATGATGACCCGGCAGTTCCATCTGCCGCGACCGAAATTTCGGCGGCCCTGTACCGCCTCCCCCGTTTTCGTCGTCGTTCCAGGTCAGACTGGTCGGCTCAGTGCTCGCCGAACAGTTCGAGCAATTCCGTCCGACCGAACATCCGGGCGGTGTCGACCGCCGAGGGGGTGCCGGCGGACGGGTCGGCGCCGCCCTCCAGGAGGGCCTTGACGACGCCCGTCTCGCCCTTGAAGGCCGCTCCCGCGAGCGGGGTCTGGCCTCGGTCGTTCACCCGGTCGGCCTCGGCGCCGCGGGCGAGCAGCGCGCGGACCGCCTCGGAGTGGCCGTGATAGGCGGCGAGCATCACGAGCGAGTCACCGCGGTCGTTGGTGAGGTTGGCCGGGACACCCGCGTCGACGTATGCCACGAGCGCCTCCGTCTGTCCCCGCCGGGCCAGATCGAAGATCTTGGTCGCCAGCTCCACGACCTCGGGGTCGGGGACTTCGGTCATCGGCCGGACCGCCTCTCACGCGTCTCGTCGGGTGCGTACGCCTGCAGCGGTGCAGCCGTACGAGTGAATCGCCAGAGTACTGGCTCGCGCGGCACATGACCCGATGTGCCCGAGGTAAAGATCACCACAGACCTCGCCGGGCGCAACAGCCCAGCGCGACCGGGCCGGGGACCACTCCGCCAGCCAGGCGGAATAGTCCGAATTTCACCCAGTTGCACCTTTTATCGTATGGATACATCCTGTGAGCCTGGAAGTACTCATGGTGACTGTCCCCGCGAACCAGGAGATCTCAAATGATCCTCTCCATCTCAGGCGTGGTCCTGCTCGGCATCGTCGTCTTCATCTTCTTCCGCAAGGACGGCCTGAAGGCGTCGCACGCGGTGGTGGCGATGCTGTTCGGCTTCTACCTGGCGAGCACGGCCATCGCCCCGAGCATCAAGGCGGGCGGCGAGAGCCTGGCGAGCCTCCTCGGCGGAATCAAGTTCTGACGACCCCGCTCCCCGTACGCACTCCCTGGAGGCAGCAGTGGCCCGGCGCCCCCTCCCCCGCATCCTGAGCAACGGCAGCGCACAGCTCGCCCGGAGCCGGGAGCTGGCCCGGACGGCCGCCGACAGCGCCACGGACGTCCTCCACCCGCTGATCACGATCACGCGCGGTCTGCGCCGGCTGGCAGCGGCCGGGCGGCGCAGATGGACCGAGACCCCCAAGGAGAGACGGGGGGCGCTGCTGTTCCTCGTCGCCTCCGTGCTCCTGGTCGTGGCGCTGCTGCCCTACGGACCGCTGTGCGCCGCCGTCACCCTGATGGCGGCCGCGGCCTGGAAGGGCCGGGACCGCGCCCCGGCGGCGTCCGACGGGCCCGACGAGTCGCAGTCGGAACGCCTCAAGGCGCTCTACGAGGCCCTCGTGCCGCACTTCTCCGCCACCGAGGACCCCGAGCCGCTGTACGCCCACGGCGGTGCGTGGGACAAGGCCTTCCCCACCTACGCGTTCGACGGCGCCGGCCGGATCTCGCACCTGGTGGTCCGCTACCCGGCGTACTTCACCGACGGCGAGGCCGAAGTCCGCACCCGGATCGAGCACCTGCTCGCGGCCAAGTCGGGCCGGGGCCGCGAATACCACTTCACGTGGGACGAGGAGGGCAACCAGTTGACGGTCAGCGTGCTCCTGCCGCTGCCCGTCGACATCGCCGCCCAGCGTTTCGTCACCACCCCCGGCGAGACGGTCCTCGGCTTCACCGACCCCACCGAGGTCCGGCGCACGCTCCCCCTCACCTACGGCGAACAGCGGCGGGACGCGCCCCCGGTCGTCTGGCGCACGGGCCTGCGTTCGACCGAGCCCCATCTGCTCGCCCTCGGCCAGCCCGGCAGCGGCACCTCCACCTTGCTGCGGTCCATCGCCCTCCAGGCCCTCCAGCACGGCGACGTGGTGATCGTCGACGGCGGCGGCACCGGCGAGTACGCCTGCCTGACCGGCCGGGACGGCGTCCTGGCCGTCGAGTGCGGGCTCACCGGGGCACTCGCCATCCTGGAGTGGGCCGCGACCGAGACCGAGCGCCGCCTCATCGCCGCCAACCGCGCCCACCAGGCGGGCCACCCGCCGCCCGACGACACCAAGCGCCCCCTGTGGATCCTCCTGGACCGCCCGACGGCCTTCACCCACCTGGCCGCCGCCGACGACCGCAAGGATCCCCAGGCCCTCCTCCAGGTCCCCCTGCGGCACGGCCGTCCGGCGAACGTGACGGTGGTGGTGGCCGACCAGCTCGACAGCGTCGACACCCTCACCGACGCCGTACGGCAGCACACCCGCGCGCGCGTGATCCTCGGCCCGGCGACGGCCGCCCAGGTCGAGTCGGTCCTGGGCGCGCCCCCGCACACCACGCCCGTCGACCAGGTCCCGCCCGGCCGCGGCTACGCCCGCCTGGGCACGGGCCCGGTCCACCGCCTCCAGGTCCCGGCCACCCCCAACCCCTACGACGACGCGACGTCCGACGCCCTCCGCCAGGCGGTGCTGGACCTCCTGCCGCCCCGCACGACACCGGCGGACGGGGAGACGGTGCCCGACCCGGATCCGTCGCAGGGAGAACCGGAGCTGGTCGAGCCTGAGCCGGCGGAACCGGAGCCCGTGGAATCCGAGCCAGTACCGGTACTGACGGAACCGGAACCCGAACCGGCGGAACGAAAGCCGGTCCCCGTACTGACCAAACCCACGAAGACGTCCTAGTGATCTGAGTCAGAGATTCGTCGGCAGTAGGCGGCGACTTTGTCGAGGATTTCGTCGGCGGTCTTCGTCCAGACGAACGGTCTGGGGTGCTCGTTCCAGTCGGTGAGCCAGGCCCGGATGTCGCGTTCGAGGGCTTGGACGGAGCGGTGGACGCCGCGCTTGAGCTTCTTCTGGGTCAGCTCGGCGAACCACCGCTCGACCAGGTTCAGCCAGGACGCGCTGGTCGGTGTGAAGTGCAGGCGGAACCGCGGGTGGGCCAGCAGCCACCGTTTGATGTCGGGCGTCTTGTGAGTCGCATAGTTGTCCAGGATCAGATGAACCTGCAGATCAGCCGGGACTTCCCTGTCCAGCTTCGCGAGGAACTTCTTGAACTCCGCTGCCCGGTGGCGGCGGTGGAGGGAGCCGATGACCTTGCCGGTGGCGACCTCCAGGGCGGCGAAGAGGGTCGTGGTGCCGGCCCGGACATAGTCGTGGCTGCGGCGTTCGGGAACGCCAGGTACCATCGGCAGAACCGGCTGCGACCGGTCCAGGGCCTGGATCTGCGACTTCTCGTCCACGCAGAGCACCAAAGCCTTTTCCGGCGGATCGAGATACAGACCGACGACGTCACGGACCTTGTCGATGAACAGCGGGTCCGTGGACAGCTTGAACGTCTGCGACCGGTGCGGGGCCAGGGCAAACGCCCGCCAGATCCGCGAGATCGTCGACTGGGACATGCCCGTGGCAGCGGCCATCGACCTCGTCGACCAGTGGGTGGCGTTCTTCGGTGTCTCCTCGAGCGTCTTGACGATGACCCGCTCGACGTCGGCATCGGTGATCTTCCGGGGGACGCCGGGCCTGGGGTCGTCGCACAAGCCGTCCAGACCCCGCTCGATGAAGCGACGCCGCCAGGTGCGGACCGTGTCCGGAACGATCTGCAGCCGACGGGACACCTCCATGATCGAGTGGCCCTCGGCGCACTCCAGCACGATCCGAGACCGCTGGGCCAGAGCCTGAGCCGTCCTACGTCGACGTAGCCAGCCTTCCAGCACCGCCCGCTGGGCATCAGTGACCGACAACGGCGGAATCTTCGGACCCGGACGACTCATGCCCGACTAACGACGAATCTCTGACTCAGGTCACTAGCCGCGGTCAACCAGGCCGATCGCCGCAGCCACGAGCCCGGCCTGGCCCGGCTGGCCCGGCCCTACGCCACGAACGTCCGCGGCGACTCGCCGGCCCCCACACCCCCGTCCTCCACGATCCGCGCCGCCGCAGCCAGCCGCGCGGCCGCCTCCTCGGCCACCGCACCCCCCACGGTGAACGGCAACCGCACATACCCCTCGAACGCCCCGTCGACCCCGAAGCGCGGTCCGGACGGCACCCGCAGGCCCACCCGCTCCCCCGCCTCCGCGAGCCGCGAGCCGGACAGACCGCCCGTGCGCACCCACAGCGTCAGGCCGCCCCGAGGCACCTCGAACTCCCAGGTGGGCAACTCCCGCCGCACCGCCGCCACGATCTCGTCCCGGTTCTCCCGCGCCTGCTCCCGCCGCATCCTGACGGCCTGCTCCCAGCCGCCCGTGCCGAACAGCCAGTTCACGGCCAGCTGCTCCAGCACCGGCGTACCGAGGTCCGCGTACGCCCGCGCCGCGACCAGGCTGCGGATCACGTCGGGCGCGGCCCGCACCCACCCGATGCGCATCCCGGCCCAGAAGGCCTTGCTCGCCGACCCCACGGTGATCACCGTCGACCCGGCCGGATCGAAAGCGCACACCGCCCGCGGCATCCGCACGTCCGGGTCGAGCCACAGCTCGCTCATCGTCTCGTCGGCGATCAGCACGGTCCCCGCGGACCGGGCCGCGTCGACCAGCCGCCGCCGCTGGTCCTCGTCGGCGAGCGCACCGGTCGGATTGTGGAAGTCGGCGACGACGTAGGCGATCCGGGGCGCGGCGTCCCGCAGGACCTGCCGCCAGCGGTCCATGTCCCAGCCCGCGAGTCCCTCGGCCATCGCGACGGGCACGAGCCGGGCCCCGGCCTCCCGCATCAGCTGGAGGATGTTGGCGTACGAGGGCGACTCGACGGCGATGCGCTCGCCCCGCCCGGCGAACAGATGGCAGATCGCGTCGATCGCGCCCATCGCCCCGGTCGTCACCATGATCTGCTCGGGCATGGTCGGTATCCCGCGCGCGGTGTAGCGCTCGGCGATCATCGACCGCAGCGCGGGCAGCCCGGCGGGATAGTCGCCGTGCGTGTGCGCGTACGGCGGCAGTTCCTCCAGCGCGCCCTGCACGGCCCGGGTCAGCCACGGCTCCGGGGCCGGAAGCGCCGCACAGCCCAGGTCGATCATCGAGCCGAGGGCCTCCGGCGGCAGGGGTTCCAGCCCGCGCGCGGGCAGCGGGTTCCCGGCCGGTACGGCGGTCCAGCTGCCCGCGCCGCGCCGGGACTCCAGGAAACCCTCGCTGCGCAGGGCCTCGTAGGCGGCGGCGACCGTCGTACGGCTGACGGACAGGGAGAGGGCGAGTTCCCGCTCGGCGGGCAGCCGGGCGGCCACCGGGACCCGCCCTTCGAGCACCAGCAGGCGGACGCCGTCGGCGAGCGCGCGGTAGGCGGGCGGCCGGCGCGTGCCGGGCCCTGCCGGGCGGTCGTGCTGGGAGTTGAGCAGCCGCGCGAGCTGAGTCGCACCCACGGCCGAGGTCCACTGCGCCATGAGAATCAGTCCACCTTCCCCGGATTGGCCATGGATGGCCTCTCCATCCAAGCCACAGGGTGTCATGCATCAGTCCACTACCACCAGGGGGGCACATCATGTCCACGCAGCGGCGGCTCGCCCGGCGTCTGACGCAGCTCTACGTCGGTCTCGTTCTGTACGGCGCGAGTTCGGCGCTGCTCGTCAGGTCGGGCCTCGGACTGGAGCCGTGGAACGTCCTGCACCAGGGCCTCGCCGAGCGGACCGGTCTGTCCATCGGCGTCGTGCTGACCATCGTGGGCGCCGCGGTGCTGCTCGCATGGATCCCGCTGCGCCAACGGCCGGGCCTGGGCACGATCTCCAACGTGCTGGTCATCGGCATGGCGATGGACGCGACGCTGGCCCTGGTGCCCGACGCGCACGGCTGGGCGCTCCGCGTGACCCTGCTGGCGGCGGGGATCGTCCTGAACGGCGCGGCGACCGGCCTGTACATCGCGGCCCGCTTCGGCCCTGGCCCGCGCGACGGTTTGATGACGGGCCTCCACCAGCTCACGGGCGTCTCGATCCGCCTGGTGCGCACGGGCATCGAGCTCACGGTCGTGGCGACCGGCTTCGCGCTGGGCGGCACCGTCGGGGTCGGCACCCTCCTGTACGCGGTGGCGATCGGCCCGCTGGCCCAGCTGTTCCTGCGCGTGTTCGCCGTCCCCGCGGCATCCGGCGGCAGCACGGTCGTTGCCACCGGTCAACCCCGAGGAGCGATACTGCGTCCGTGACCCCGCGGATACGCCATCCCTACCTCGACCATCCCGGCCCGATCGCCTTCGCCCACCGGGGCGGGGCCGCGGACGGCCTGGAGAACACCGTGCGGCAGTTCCGGTGCGCCGTCGAGGCGGGTTACCGGTACATCGAGACCGATGTCCACGCCACCCGGGACGGCGCACTCGTCGCCTTCCACGACGCGACCCTGGACCGGGTGACGGACGGCGCGGGCCGGATCGCCGACCTGCCCTGGCAGGAGGTGCGCCACGCGCGCGTGGCGGGCGAGGAGCCGGTGCCGCTCTTCGAGGAGCTCCTGGAGACCTTCCCGGACGTCCGCTGGAACGTCGACGTCAAGGCGGAGGCCGCCCTGCTGCCCTTCCTCGACCTGGTCGGCCGGACGAACTCCTGGGACCGGATCTGCCTCGGCTCGTTCTCCGAGGCGCGGGTGGTGCGCGCCCAGCGGCTGGCCGGCCCGCGCCTGGCCACCTCGTACGGCACCCGGGGAGTGCTCAACCTGCGGCTGCGCTCCTGGGGGCTGCCGGCCGCGGTGCGCCGTTCGGCGGTCGCCGCCCAGGTGCCCGAGATCCAGTCCGGCATCCAGGTCGTGGACCACCGTTTCCTCCGCGCCGCCCACGCGCGCGGGCTCCAGGTGCACGTGTGGACCGTCAACGACCCGGAGGGCATGCACCGGCTTCTCGACCTCGGCGTGGATGGCATCATGACCGATCACATCGACACGTTGCGCAAGGTCATGGAGGACCGCGGCGTCTGGGTCTGAGACCCGGCCGGTCGCCTCTGCGCGTTCACGGGGAGGCGAGGGCACGGGTGGGCACCGACACCGCGCGTCCGGAGGCGGCCGACGGGGCCGCGGGACTGAGGCGCGAGCAGCGCGGCTGGTACTTCTACGACTGGGCCTGCTCCGTCTATTCGACGAGCGTGCTCACCGTGTTCCTGGGCCCCTATCTGACGTCGGTCGCCGAGTCGGCGGCCGATGCCGACGGGTACGTGCACCCCCTCGGGATCCCGGTGCGGGCCGGGTCCTTCTTCGCGTACTCGGTGTCCCTGTCGGTGATCGTGGCCGTGCTGGTGATGCCCCTGGTGGGCGCCGCCGCCGACCGCACCGGCCGCAAGAAACCCCTCCTCGCCACCGCCGCCTACCTGGGGGCCACGGCCACGACGGCGATGTTCTTCCTGGACGGCGACCGCTATCTGCTCGGCGGGGCGCTGCTGATCGTCGCGAACGCCGCGCAGTCCGTGGCGATGATGCTCTACAACTCCTACCTGCCGCAGATCGCCCCGCCCGAGCAGCGGGACGCGGTCTCCTCCCGCGGCTGGGCCTTCGGCTACGCGGCGGGCTCGCTGGTCCTCGTCGTCAACCTGGCCCTCTACACCGGGCACGACAGCTTCGGCGTCTCCGAGAGCACGGCGGTCCGCATCTGCCTGGCGTCGGCCGGCCTGTGGTGGGGCGCGTTCACCCTCATCCCGCTGATCCGGCTCCGCGATCGCAGGTCCGCCGCCCGGGAGGCGGCCCTTCCCGGGTTCCGGCAGCTCGCGGCGACCGTCCGCGACATGCGCCGGCACCCGCTGACCCTCTCCTTCCTGCTCGCCTACCTCGTCTACAACGACGGCATCCAGACGGTGATCTCCCAGGCCTCGGTCTACGGCTCCGAGGAGCTCGGCCTCGGCCAGTCCACCCTGATCGGCGCCGTGCTGCTGGTGCAGGTACTGGCGGTGGTGGGAGCGCTGACGATGGGCCGGCTGGCCCGGACCTACGGCGCCAAGCGCACGATCCTCGGCTCGCTGGTGGCGTGGACGGTGACGCTGGCGGCCGGGTTCTTCCTGCCGGCCGGGGCACCGGCGTGGTTCTTCGCCCTGGCCGCCGGCATCGGCCTGGTCCTCGGCGGCAGTCAGGCCCTGTCCCGGTCCCTGTTCTCCCATCTCGTCCCGCCCGGCAAGGAGGCCGAATACTTCTCCGCGTACGAGATGAGCGACCGCGGAATGAGCTGGCTCGGGCCGCTGGTGTTCGGGCTCACCTACCAGCTGACCGGGAGTTATCGGGACGCGATCATCTCGCTGGTGGGCTTCTTCGTCATCGGGTTCGCCCTGCTCGCGCGGGTTCCGGTGCGGCGTGCGATCGAAGAAGCGGGGAACCCGGTTCCTGACAGAATTTAGCGCTCGGCGCGAAAGGGCTGTAGTGTACGCGTTTGGCCTGCCAGGCGTACCGTTACTGCGCGTCAAAGATGCCGAAACGCTGGGTTACATCTGCTAGCAGATGTGACAAACCGGGCGCTGGTGGGTACAACAAGGGCGGCTACGACGGCGACGCATGACCCGGAACGGGACTCGGAACGGGAATCTTTACCGCCGACCGGACGTTGACCGGATGACGACGACAGCGACACCTGTCCTGTGGGCGACAAGCCCGGGAGGCACGATTCATGAGTGAGCGAGCTCTTCGCGGCACGCGCCTCGTGGTGACCAGCTACGAGACGGACCGCGGCATCGACCTGGCCCCGCGCCAGGCCGTGGAGTACGCATGCGAGAAGGGGCACCGGTTTGAGATGCCCTTCTCGGTCGAGGCGGAGATCCCGCCGGAGTGGGAGTGCAAGGTCTGCGGGGCCCAGGCACTCCTCGTGGACGGCGATGGCCCTGAAGAGAAGAAGGCCAAGCCCGCGCGTACGCATTGGGACATGCTGATGGAGCGGCGCACCCGTGAGGAACTCGAAGAGGTCCTCGAGGAGCGCCTGGCGGTTCTGCGCTCCGGGGCGATGAACATCGCGGTTCATCCCCGAGACAGCCGCAAGTCGGCGTAAGTCCCTCCGGGGTCTGGCCGAAAGTTACAGCGCGTCAAGGACCGCGGGCGCCGTACGTGAAGTACGGCGCCCGCGGTTTTTGTCATGCCTTCTTGCGGATGGTGCGGCGTGCGTGCCCGCGGATCAGTGCGCCGTGCGTTCCCGCGGATCAGTGCGTCAGCGGCGGCCGCGGTTCCTGCGCTGCGTCGCCCCGGTCGTCCCTGATGACCTCGCCCTGGACCACCTTGCCGTCGGGGCGGTGCATACGGGCCTGCTGGAAGGCGCCGCCCAGGGTGCCCGGGTCGGCCTCGCGGAGCTTGCGCTCGAAGGTGCGCTCCGCCGTGCGGCTCACGGCCTTCTGGACCGGGGGCAGCAGCAGGAGCAGACCCACCGCGTCCGACACCAGGCCGGGGATCATCAGCAGCAGTCCGCCCAGCATCATCAGGCCGTTGCCCTCGCTGTTCGGCCGGGCCTCCGCGGGCATCACGCCGCTCTGCTGCTGTTGCAGCGTCTCGGAGAGGTTGCGGAAGGCCCGCCGGCCCGCCCGCTTGATGACGACCGAGCCGAGGACGAACCCCGCCACCAGGACGAGGAACACCACCAGCCCGCTCGACGCCCCCGCGACCAGGATGAGCAGCCAGATCTCCAGGACGAGCCACGCGGCGAGCCCCAGCGGCAGGAACGTACGCAGCCGGGAGCGCCGGGGCCGGGCGGGATTACCGGGGGTCTGAGCGCCAGTCGTCATGTCTCCAGTGTGCCTGGGCCCGGCTCAGCGCGGGATAAGGCCCCGATCAGGTGTTTCTGTGAGCGGCGGGCGAGGAGGGAGCGCGCAGTGCCGGTTACGACGTCGACGGCTTGCCGCCGCGCCCCGTGACCTTGCCGACCCGCTCCCCCACACCCCAAGCCGTGACCCGCCACAGGGCCTCGACGAGGATGTCGCGGCTCATCTTGGAGTCGCCGTGTTCACGCTCGACGAAGGTGATGGGCACCTCCACGACGTGGTAGCCGGCCTTGACCGCGCGACGGGCGAGGTCGACCTGGAAGCAGTAGCCCTGGGAGGCGACCTCGTCGAGGCCGAGGCCCTCAAGGGTCTCCCGGCGGAAGGCGCGGTAGCCGCCGGTGATGTCGCGCAGCGGCAGGTCGAGCGCCAGCCGGGAGTAGAGGCTCCCGCCCCGGGAGATCACCTCGCGGGACTTCGGCCAGTTCACCACCCGGCCGCCGGGCACCCAGCGCGAGCCGAGCACCAGGTCGGCGCTCTTCAGGGCGGTGAGCAGACGGGGCAGTTCCTCGGGCTGGTGGGAGCCGTCGGCGTCCATCTCGACCAGCACGCCGTAGTCGTGCTCCAGGCCCCAGCGGAAGCCCGCGAGGTAGGCGGCGCCCAGGCCCTCCTTGCCCTTGCGGTGCAGCACGTGGACGTGGTCGTCGTCGACGGTCAGTTCGTCGGCCAGCTTGCCCGTGCCGTCCGGGCTGTTGTCGTCGGCCACGAGTACGTGCGCCTCGGGGACGGCCTCGCGCACCCGGCCGACGATGCTCTTGATGTTCTCCGCCTCGTTGTAGGTCGGGATGATCACCAAGGCCGTGCCGAGCGGGCCGAACTTCCTCCCCTGGGCTCCTGCCGCGAGGGTTCCGTCGCCGTCGTTCACTGATGCCCCTTCATGTCCGTACGCAGGGGTCCACCATAGTGGGCCCGGCCTGCGATGACGTGATAGGCCGTTCGAATCGTGGTGTCGAATCCACAAGACCCGGGTAAGAGCGCGCCTCCGGGGGCGAGCGTACGGCGGATGGGGGCCCGGCGCCCTTCGGGCCGACCTGGGATCCGCCGGCTGCGGATCGACCGAAAGCCGTTGTCTACTGAGCGCCCGGGCCCCACCCGGGGTCACACCTCCCCGACCGGCCGGAACGTTCCCTCGGCGCCGCGCCGGCCTGAGCCTGGCTCCCAGTGGCGGTGCCCCGGTGCGGCACACCGTCCCTGACCCGGCGGCGCTGCGGCGAGTGGGCGGACGTACCCCGGTCGGGCGTCCGGTGGTGGACTCGGCCGAACCTACCGGCCCCCTGCGGCCGCCTGTCAACAGCCATTTGACCTGCGCATCGTTCGGCAAAGCCCTGGTCAGCGCGGAGGATGCGCAGGTCGCACGCCAGGGGCGCGGCGCACGATCGTGTGCGCGCCACCCCCGTAGATCACTCGCCCGGCCGTACGAACACCGTGTGTCCGCCCACCACGGTCCGCAGGCAGACGGGCAGGTCGCGGCCCGGGGTCAGGTCGGGCAGTCCCGGGGTGCCGGAGCGGGGATCGGTCGACCAGCGCGCGACCCGGTCGTCCGGGGCCTGGACCACGAGTTCGCCGGTGCGCCACACCGCGTAGTCGGCGGGCGCCCCCGGCGCCAGGACGCCCGCGTCGTCCCGTCCGACGGCCCGCCAGCCGCCGCGCGTGTGCGCCGTGAACGCAGCGCGCACGGAGATGCGGTGCTCCGGCGTGCGGTGGAAGGCGGCGGCGCGCACCGTGCCCCAGGGATCGAGGGGTGTGACCGGGCTGTCGGAGCCGAAGGCGAGCGGCACACCGGCGCGCAGCAGCGCCGCGTAGGGGTTCAGGGTACGGGCCCGCTCGGCCCCCAGCCGCTGCGCGTACATGCCGTCCGCGCCGCCCCACAGGGCGTCGAAGGCGGGCTGGACGGAGGCGGTGAGACCGAGCTCGGCGAAGGCCGCGACGGTCTCGGGCGTGAGCATCTCGGCGTGCTCGATCCGGTGGCGGGCGGCCCGGATGCGGGCGAGACCGAGCTTCTCGGCAGCGGCCCGCACGCCCTCGACCACGGAATCCACCGCGGCGTCGCCGATGGCGTGGAAGCCGGCCTGGAGGCCCGCCTCGGTACAGGCCACGACGTGGGCGGCGACGGCGGCGGCGTCCAGATAGGCCCGGCCGGTGTGGTCGGCGTCGGCGTACGGCTGGTGCAGGCAGGCCGTGTGCGAGCCGATCGAGCCGTCGGCGAACAGGTCGCCCGCGGCGCCGGCCGCGCCCAGTTCCCGGGCCTTGGCGACGTCCTCCTCGGCCCAGTAGCCGACGACGCGCGGACCGGGCTCCTCGGCGGCGAGCCGCAGCAGACCGGTGAAGTCGTCCTCGGAGGAGATCTCCGGGCCGCCGCACTCGTGGATCGTGCCGATGCCGAGCGAGACGGCGTGCGCGAGGGCGGCGCGCTGGGCGTCGGTGCGCTGCCGAGGCGTCACGGCCGCGAACGCGGCGGCGCGGACGGCGTGGTGGGCATCGGCGGTGAGCGGTCCGTCCGCGCGCGGGAGGTCCGGGACCATGTCGAGCAGGGCCGTGGTGACGACCGCCGAGTGGACGTCGATCCGGCTGAGGTAGAGCGGCCGGTGTCCGGTGGCCTCGTCGAGTTCGGCACGCGTCGGGGGACGTCCGCCGGGCCAGCGGGCGGTGTCCCAGCCGTGCCCGAGCAGCACGCGGTCGTGCGGCCGGGCGGCGGCGAAGTCCCGTACGAGGGCCAGTGCGGACTCGAGGGAGGGGGCGGCGGACAGGTCGAGGCCCGTGAGCGCGAGGCCGGTGGCGGTGGTGTGCACGTGGGCGTCCGTGAACGCCGGGGTGACCAGGGCCCCGTCCAGGTCGATCACTTCGTCGACACCGTCCGCGAAGGCGTCGGCGGCTCCCTCCGAGCCGACCCAGGCGACCTGCCCCCGCTCCACGACCATCGCGGTCGCGAACGGATCGGCAGGGCTGTGAACCTCTCCGCGACGGAGCAGGACGGTCTTCGGCGGGGCACTGGACTCACTCATGAGGACCAGTCTCGCGCCTCACTCCGACCGCTACGAACAGGGGTGACCCCCAACAGCCGAACAGGGAGGCCCGGCGGTCAGATCCGCGGCGGCCGTGCCTCGTACGGCGTGGACAGCACCACCGTCGTCCGTGTGGACACGCCCGCCAACGACCGCACCCGTGCGAGCAGTTCCTCCAGTTCGTGCGGCGTGGCGACCCGCACCTTGAGGATGTAGTTCTCGTCGCCCGCGACGCTGTGGCACGCCTCGATCTCGGGCACGTCCGCGAGGCGGTCGGCGATGTCGTCGGGCGCGCTGGGGTCGAAGGGCTTGACCGAGATGAACGCGGTCATGGGCAGACCGACGGCCTCCGGGTCGACGACCGCGGCGTAGCCGCGGATGACGCCACGCTGTTCCAGCCGGCGCACCCGCTGGTGCACGGCCGACGTGGACAGGCCCGTGGCCTTGCCCAGGTCGGTGTAGCTCATCCGCCCGTCCTTGACGAGCAGCTGCACGATCTGTCGGTCCAGCTCCTCCATGGCGCAAGAACCTACAGTGCGGTTGATCTCCTCCGATACCTGAGCGGCCCGGGCCATGCCCGGTTCGTGAGCCGGCCGGTGGGCGACGGTCAGCCGTCCGGGGGACAAACCGGCCGCAGTGGGCACCTGCGTGCGGCATGTGACGAACGCCACAGGGCTCGAACAGTCTCCGTAATGTTCTCGTGATTACCGCCGAGGGCGGACGGGAAGTGCTTGCTGTGGTCGAGGCCGCAGTGCCTGATACGGCCCAGCCCGAGGGGGAGAACCCAATGCAGAGTCTTAAGCGCCCAGGTCGCACCGCACCCAAGCGGCAGCAGCTCGTCGTCGAGCCCGAGCCGGAGGGCGTCGAACCCGACACCTTCGACGACGAACTCGACGCCTACGACACGTTCGAGATGTACCGGGTCGTATGCCCGGACTGCGCGCAGCCAATCGCCCTCCTGGCGGACGAGGAGGTCCTGCCGGAGCACGCGCTGTGCGCCTCGCCGTGGAACCCGTTCGGACTCACGGTCTGTGCCGGAACCGGCCGCAGGGCCACGGACGCCCGCCCCGCGGACGAGTCCGTCGACCCTCAGGAGCAGGACACCGCCCTGCTGTTGACGCTGCCTCAGGGACTCGACTGGCGGACCCAGCCCTTCTCGCACGTCGGCGGGCCGGGCTCGCGCCCCATCAGGGTCCCCGTCATGCGCCGCCAAGCGGCCTGAGCGCGGGCCCTCTTCGCCCGCTCGCTCCATCCCAGTGACTGCCCCGCACCACGGCTCGCAGTCTGCCGTGGTGCGGGATCAGTGCGTCCAGATGTATTGAACTCCCCTGAACGCACGCGCGATTCCGCCCCGGGGTGACCTGTCCGGCCTCTTCCGCGTTGCCCTGGCATGACCCCCATCTCCTCAGCGACCGGGCGTCAACGCCTCCTGTTCGTCCCGCCGCCCGCAGAATCGGTTCGGCCTACCGCGCCGCGCTATCAGGACCCGCCGATCTACCGTGACCTGATGCGGGCCTGGGTCGAGCGCGGCCGCACTCTTCCGGGCCGGCACGACCCGGAGTGGATGCGGCTCGCGGCGCCCTGGCGGGGCCTGGACCAGTTCAGCGTCCCCCTGGACCCACGAGATGGCGGGCGATGACCATCCGCTGGATCTGATTGGTGCCCTCGACGATCTGGAGCACCTTCGCCTCGCGCATGTAGCGCTCCGCCGGGAAGTCCGCGGTGTAGCCGTAGCCGCCGAGGATCTGCACGGCGTCGGTGGTGACCCGCATCGCCGTGTCGGTGCAGTGCAGCTTGGCCATGGCCGCCTGCGCGGCGAACGGCCGGCCCGCGTCCCGCAGTCGCGCCGCCGCCAGGTAGAGCGCCCGGCCCGCCTCGATCTGCGTCGCCATGTCGGCGAGCATGAAGCGCAGCCCCTGGAAGTCGGCGATCGGCTTGCCGAACTGACGCCTCTCGGTCGCGTACGCCAGCGCCTCGTCGAGCGCCGCCTGCGCCACGCCGATCGCGCACGCCGCGATGCCGAGCCGCCCCGAGTCGAGCGCGGACAGGGCGATCGCAAGGCCCTGCCCCTCCTCGCCGATACGCCGGTCATCGGTGACGCGTACGCCGTCGAAGTGGACCTGGGCGGTGGGCGAGCCCTTCAGGCCCATCTTCTTCTCGGGCGGTGCGGCGCTCAGCCCCGGCGCGTCGCCGGGCACCAGGAACGCGGTGATCCCGCGCGGACCCTCCTCGCCGGTGCGCGCCATGACCGTGTAGAAGTCGGCGATTCCGCCGTGCGTGATCCAGGCCTTGGTGCCGGTGATCACCCAGGCGTCGCCGTCGCGCACCGCCCTGGTGCGCAGGGCGGCCGCGTCCGAGCCGGAGTGCGGCTCGGAGAGGCAGTAGGCGCCGAGCATGCCACCGCCGAGCATCGCGGGCAGGTGCTCGACCTGCTGCTCCTTGGTGCCGTAGGCGGCGAGCGCGTAGGAGGCCAGGGAGTGCACGCTGACGCCGAGGCCGACCGTGAGGCGGGCCGCGGCGAGCTCTTCCAGGACCTGGAGGTAGACCTCGTAGGGCTGGTCACCGCCGCCGTACTCGGAGTCGTACGGCAGGCCGAGCAGGCCGGAGCGTGAGAGCAGGGTGAACAGCTCGCGCGGGAAGCGGCCGGCGTCCTCCTCTTCGGCCGCCTTCGGGACGATCTCCTGCTGCGCGATGTCGCGGACGAGCGAGATCAGGTCCCGGGCCTCCTCCGTGGGCAGTTGCCGGTCCACCGGCTGCGGGGCGCGGTCGGGCATGGCGACACTCTCCTCCCTGTCGGGCACTGGCGGACGGGCCCGTGGGTGGGGGCGGCGCCGCCGGGTCGTTCTGGTGCCTGGCCGATGCTTGCAGTCCCGGGTCTCGGAAGCTGCTGACCAGCGGCTCTGCGCTGTGAGTATGCCCGATCGGAGGCATCCCGTCACCAGTTAACGACCGCTTACTTCAAGAAATACCCGAGCGCCCCCGGGGAAGCGAAATTGGTCCGCACCATTGACCGGACTGGTCTAGTCCTCCTACTGTTTCGCTCCACCGATTCACCGCGTTCATGCCAATAGGCACGCGTCCCCTCCCCTACGAGGAGTCATCGGATGCACACCCCCCACCGCTCCCGTTTCCGGGCCATCGTGTCCGCGGCCTGCTGCGCCGTCCTCGGCGCCGGTCTGCTGGCCGGCGCGGGTGCCACCGCCACCGCGGCGACCTCGGCTCAGGAGGCCGCCGCCGGCACGAAGGCCGCTCCCGACTCCAAGGCCGCCGGCTCCAAGGTCGTCGGGTACTTCACCGAATGGGGCACCTACGACCGCAAGTACTACGTCAGGAACATCGAGACGTCGGGCTCGGCGGCCCGGCTCACGCACATCAACTACGCCTTCGGCAACGTCACCGGCGGCAAGTGCGCGATGGGCGACGCCTACGCCGCCACCGACCGGGCCTACACCGCCGCCGAGTCCGTCGACGGCAAGGCCGACACCTGGGACCAGCCCCTGCGCGGCACCTTCAACCAGCTGCGCAAGCTGAAGCAGAAGCACCCGAACCTCAAGGTGCTGTGGTCCTTCGGCGGCTGGACCTGGTCGGGCGGCTTCGGCGAGGCCGCGAAGAACCCGGCCGCCTTCGCGCGGTCCTGCTACGACCTCGTCGAGAACTCCAAGTGGGCGGATGTCTTCGACGGCATCGACATCGACTGGGAGTACCCGAACGCCTGCGGCGCCACCTGCGACACCAGCGGCAAGGCGGCCTTCAGGAACCTGATGCAGGCGCTGCGCGCCACGTTCGGCTCGAAGAACCTCGTCACCGCGGCGATCACCGCCGACGCCACCCCGGGCGGCAAGATCGACGCGGCGGACTACGCGGGCGCCGCCCCGTACGTCGACTGGTACAACCCGATGACGTACGACTACTTCGGCGCCTGGGACGCCGCCGGGCCGACGGCCCCGCACTCCCCGCTGACCTCCTACGCCGGCATCCCCAAGGCGGACTTCCACAGCTCGGCGACCATCGCGAAGCTCAAGGGCCTCGGCATCCCCGCCTCGAAGCTGCTGCTCGGCATCGGCTTCTACGGCCGCGGCTGGACCGGCGTCACCCAGTCGGCGCCCGGCGGCACCGCGACCGGCCCGGCGGCGGGCACGTACGAGCAGGGCATCGACGACTACAAGGTGCTCAAGACCAAGTGCCCGGCGACGGGGACGGTGGCCGGCACGGCGTACGCCAAGTGCGGGAACGACTGGTGGAGCTACGACACCCCGACGACCGTCGCGACCAAGATGACCTACAAGAACCAGCAGGGCCTGGGCGGCACGTTCTTCTGGGAGCTGAGCGGCGACACGGCGAACGGTGAGCTGATCAGGGCCATCAAGTAGGCCTGGGCACCCGGGGGCGGAGGGACCGTGACGGACCCCTCCGCCCCCCCTCTCATGCGCCCTGGCGGGCGACCTGCGGAGCCGGGTAGGCGGGGTCGAGGTCCTCGATCGCGCGCAGGGCGCCGCCGAGCCCCTTCACCAGCAGCTCGCACATGGTCTCGCGGGGCAGTTCGGGGCGGTCGATCCATTCGAGGGTGGTGCCCTCGACACCGCACACCCAGGCGAGCAGGCCCATGCGCGCCAGCGGCGTGATGTCGGCGCGGCCGTACGCCCCCTCGGCGATGGTGGCGACGATGGCCTCGCGCACACCGTCACGGATGGCGTGCACCTCGGTGTCGAAGCCGACGCCGCCGCTGACGATGGTGCGGTACGCGGCCTGGTTGTGCTCGGCGTAGCGCAGATAGCGGTCGATGGTGCGCTGGACGCGGTCGACCGGGGGCAGTTCGTGTCCGCTCGCCGCCAGGGTGACCAGGTCGGTGACCGAGTCCTGGATGATGGCCAGGTAATAGCCGCGCTTGGACTGGAAGTAGTAGTAGATCAGCCCCTTGGCGACGTGCGCCTGCCGGGCGATGTCGTCCATCGACAGGGCGTCGTAGGACGTGTCGGCGAACAACCTCCGCCCGATTGCGATGAGTTCGGCACGGCGCGCCAGCGAGCGCTCGGTGCCGCGGGCTCTGGGACGCGCGGCAGGCTGTTGACTGATATTCAATTTCGACCCTGGTTCCAACGGGCGGCGGCGGGACATCCGCAGTATGGCAGGCCGCAGAGCAGGGCCGTGGGTCAGGTCACAGCACCCCGCGACGGGTCACAGCAGCCCGAGCTGGGTCACGAGCATCGCGACGACCACGACGAGGGTCCAGCCCATGACATGCTCGACGATCTTCGGGCCGTCGTCCTGAGGACCGCCGGTACGGACGCCGGCTGCGGTGACTGAGTGCGCGGTCATGAATTCTCGCTGATTCGTGATGCGGACGGACTTTCCCCCGAGGGGTCAGTCCACTTTGAGGGCCTGTCCACTTTGCCATCGGGAGCGGCTTGCGTGGCCGAGAGCTTGGTCACACGCGCACGCCCACGGCGGTCAGCGCCTTGCGCTGGGCCGCGGTCGGGCGGGCCGGGAAGTACAGGTAGCAGACGCCGCCGGTGCCGGAGACGACCTTGCCGGAGGCGTTGTACCGCTTGGTCCGCAGCCAGATGTTCTCCCACTCCCGCCGCCGGTAGACGCGTCGCACGGCCTCGTTGGTCTCCGAGAAGGGATCGTTCGCGATCACGTCGCCCTCGGCGGTGAAGCCGATGACGGTCATCAGGTGCCCGGCGGTGCCGTACCCGGCGCCCGTCAGCTCCTCCTTCAGAAAGGACTGGGAGGTGATGGCCGGGATGCCCGCCGCGATCAGCGTCTCCAGGTCGGTGAGCGAGCCGAGCCGGGTGACCACTGCCTGGAGGTCCTTGAACGTGGCCGCGTAGGCGGCGTTGAAAGGCCAGTTGCCGCAGCCGGCGTACTGGTGGTCGTAGGTGAAGCGGGCCGCGTGGCACACCTGGGGATCGGCGTACGACGGATCCACCCAGGCCAGTTGCTCCGGGGTGAGCCGGCCGCCCCAGTACTCGATGATCATCTGGGAGGACGTCGGACTGCACCAGGCTTCGCCACCGTTGTCGTACTCGGGGTACTGGCCCTTGTGGATCTCCTGCGAGTACCGCGGGACGGCCAGCTCCCCGGCGAAGCCGGGCGCGGACGCCGGGACGGTGAACCGGTCGGGCACGTCGGAGCCCATCGCGCCGAGCCGCCAGACGGTGGGCGTGGCCTTGGTGCCGGGCTTGCGGTAGAGGGTGAGGCGCAGCCGGTACGAGGCCAGGCGCAGGCCCGTCGACGGGTCGTCGATCGCCAGGGTGTCGGTCCAGACGGTGCTCTTGCCGTCGCTCTGGTCGTCGACCGAGGTGCGCCGGATGTCCTGGTCGCCGGCCGCCCAGCGGCCCATCACGTACCAGGGCGTGCGGGTGCCGTCGGTGTAGGTGGCCTTGATCTCTGCCTGGAGCCACGTGCCGGCCGGGGTGTGCGCGTTCCAGGAGACGATCGCCTCCGTCGCGGGGACGGCGAGCCGGTGGGCCGGGGACGTCCAGGTGCCGAACTCCCAGCGGGCGGTGGTGCCGGTGTGCGGGTCCGTGTAGTCGGCGGTTCCGGCGGGCTTCGCGATCGCCACGCCCGGGCGGGCGCCCGCGACGGCACGGGTGCCGTGGGCGGTGCCGCCGCGCCAGTCGCCGTACGAGGTCCAGGCCCGGTTGTCCACGGTCCGGGCCAGGTCCGCGCGGGCGAGTTCGGCGGTGTCGGTCGTCATGGGCTCCTCGGTGTCGGCGGCCGCCGGGCCCGCGCCTGCCGTGACGGCGGCGGCGACCGCGGCGGCCAGGACGGCTCTGCGGGAGGGCTGTTCGGCTCTGCGCATGGCGGGGACCCCCGGAAGTCGGAGTCGGACAGGGGTGGGGCAGGTCCGTTGCACGGTCGGTCGCACACGTGTGGACGCCCCATAGGGGCAGCACACATGTATGCGCCACATAGGAGCACAGCCCGCCGGGTCCCGCCAGCACTTCGGCCCGCGCCACGCCTACCAATATTGGCGTCGACCACTGGCGGGCGCCGCGGACACCGTGGTTAGAGTGCTGCGCGAGATGAATCCGCCCTTCCGCCCCGTACCGGGGCCCGCCGTCCGCGACCTGGCCTCCCGGATCCGCCGCCTTCCGCCCTCCTGCGGCCCGGTCCGCCTCGTCGGCGTCGACGGGCACGCCGGCTCCGGGAAGACCACGTTCGCCGGGCAGTTGGCCGCGGCGCTGGGCGGCGCGCCGGTGCTGCGCCTCGACGACATCGCCACCCACGACGAACTGTTCGACTGGACCGGACGCCTGCTGGACCAGGTGATCGAGCCCCTGGCCCAGGGCCGGACCGCGCACTACGCCCCCTACGACTGGCGATCTCGCCGCTTCGGTACGCCGCGCCCCCTGCCGCCCGCTCCGGTGGTTCTCGTGGAGGGCGTCGGCGCGGGGCGCCGGGCGCTGCGGCCCCGCCTGGCCCTGCTGCTGTGGATGGAGCTGCCCCCTGCGGAGGCCTGGGCGCGGGGTCGTTCACGGGACGGGGAGGAACAGCGGGAGTTCTGGGACGCATGGGCACCGGCGGAACGCCGGCATTTCGCCGACGATCCCTCGCGGCCGTTCGCCGACCTTCTGGTACGCCAGCGAGAGAAGGGGTATGAGGTACTTCCGGGACCTGCTGGGACGGTTGGACCGGACCAGCCCCTCACGCACGGTGACGGACCGCCCGCAGTGTGCTGAACTTGTGAAGGGCCTTGCGGAACAACTTGCCGGAGTGCTTCAACTCGGCTTGACCGGGGGCCCGTACAGGTCTTACGTTCTCAATGTGCGGCCATTCGGAGCCGCCCACAGACGCGAAGCCCCCGGTTGTTCCCCCGTGATCGGGGGCTTCGTTCTGTCTTCTTACTGTTTTCCGGGCGCCGCGCGGCGCCACGTGCTCACCCTCGGTCACCGTGCGGGAGTGTGCCGCATCCGCTCCCACCTCGCCGAACGCCCCGTACGGCACCCTACGGGGGCGCCGCCCGCGCAGGTACGATGCCCTCGTTGCGACCTACGGACGGTTGCTTCGCACACCTTGCAACTCCGGTCCGTGGCATAGCGGTTCGAGCAGGGCAGCCGGCCGGGGGACGGCTCGTTGGCATACCGACGGGGGCACGGTTCGTGGGGGACGTGATGGACTTCGGCACGCAGGGCCCGCAGGCCCCGGCCGACCTCGCCTGGCTGCGAGGCGTGGACGCCTACACCATGGGCGCCTATCCGCAGGCGGAGGAGGAGTTCCGCGCCGCCGTGCGGATGGACTCCGGGATGGCCGACGCCTGGCTCGGGCTGCACGCGCTGCGCGTCGACACGACGACCGCGCTGCTCAGGATGTTCCGCCACCGGGACCGCTTCGGCGAGCAGCGCACCCGCTACCGTCGCGCCCTCAACTCCTGGTACTGGCTGGGCTGGTGGGTACAGCCCGTGCTGGAGAGCCCCCGCGATCTGCTGCTCGCGCACGCCTCCCACTGGCTGGACGGCCGCCACGTCCCCGAGCTGGACCGCGCCCTCGCCGGGCTGCCTCCGGTGGACACCGACGCCCAGGTCCGCTTCCTGCACGCCTGCCGCGCCTATCTCGTCAAGGACTGGGAGCAGCTGGTCCGGCACACCGACCCGCTCCTCGACGATCCGATGCTCGGCATCGAGGCCGGCCTGTTCGGCGGCATGGCCCGGGTCCGTCTGGAGATGTACGGGCAGGCCGAACCACTGCTGTCCGCCGCGCTGATGCGCTGCCGCAGCGAGCAGCCCCAGCGCAAGGAACTGCGCTACTGGCTGGCCCGGGCGCACGAGGGCACCGGCCGCAGCGCCGCCGCGCTCCCCCTGTACCGGGCCGTGCACCGCGTCGACCCGGCCTTCATGGACACCGCGGCCCGGCTCGCCGCGATCGCTGAGGGCGACGGCTACGACGAGGCCACGGACCTCGCGGCGATCACCCTCACCGGCGCCGGCCAGGACGCCGCGGACGGACCGGACGGATTCGACCCGCTCTTCGGCGCCGAGGGCCGTGACCTGAGACTGCCCGATCCCGAAACGCCCGCCTCCGCTCCCCTGCCGCCGGTGACCGACCCCACGGTGCGCTCGCGGACCGGCCCGGCCCCGTCGCTGCCCGCCGGTCCCACCGACCCCGTGTTACTCGAGGAGGCGCTCGCCGAGCTTGAGCGCATGGTGGGTCTGGAACCGGTGAAACGCCAGGTCAAGGCGTTGTCGGCGCAGCTGAACATGGCCCGGCTGCGGGCCGGGCAGGGCCTGCCGGTCCAGCCGCCGAAACGCCACTTCGTCTTCTCCGGCCCCTCGGGCACCGGCAAGACCACCGTCGCCCGCATCCTCGGCCGCGTCTTCTACGCGCTCGGCCTGCTCGGCGGCGACCATCTCGTGGAGGCCCAGCGGGCCGACCTGGTCGGCGAGTACCTCGGGCAGACCGCCGTGAAGGCGAACGAACTGATCGACTCGGCGCTCGGCGGCGTGCTCTTCGTCGACGAGGCGTACTCGCTGTCCAACTCGGGCTACGGCAAGGGGGACGCGTACGGCGACGAGGCGCTCCAGGTGCTGCTGAAGCGGGCGGAGGACAACCGCGACCATCTCGTGGTGATCCTGGCCGGCTACCCCGAGGGCATGGACCGGCTCCTCGCCGCCAACCCCGGGCTGTCCTCCCGCTTCACCACCCGCGTCGACTTCCCCTCCTACCGGCCCCTGGAACTCACCGAGATCGGCAAGGTGCTCGCCGCGGAGAACGGCGACCTGTGGGACGAGGAGGCCCTCGACGAGCTGCGGTCGATCGCCGGGCATGTGGTGGACCAGGGGTGGATCGACGAGCTGGGCAACGGGCGGTTCCTGCGGACGCTGTACGAGAAGAGCTGCGCGTACCGGGATCTGCGGTTGTCCGTCTGTCCGGGGGCGCTGGGCAGGGAGGACCTGGCGACGTTGCGGTTGCCGGATCTGATGCAGGCGTACGGAGAGGTGCTGTCCGGGCGG
Organism: Streptomyces africanus; assembly: GCF_030816955.1. NCBI lineage: Bacteria > Bacillati > Actinomycetota > Actinomycetes > Kitasatosporales > Streptomycetaceae > Streptomyces > Streptomyces africanus. Next base: position 1,393,528 of record NZ_JAUSYP010000001.1, read on the forward strand.
GGGCCGCAGGATCCGCCCGGACTGTAGGAACTGGCGTAGGGGCTGGGGGAGGCACGATTGCCCGCAGCTGGGCCTACGTCGCCAGTACCTCCTCGCCGGACCTCGGCTCGGTCAGTCTCACCTCGCGGACCTCCCGGTGCGCGGGATCCCGCACCTCCCCCACCAGCAGCTCCAGCACATCCTCCAGCGCGACCAGCCCGAGCACCTTCCCGGACCCGTCCGCCACCTGGGCCAGATGTGTCGCCGCCCGCCGCATCACGGTCAGCGCGTCGTCCAGCGGGAGCTCGGACCGCAGCGTCGTCATGGAGCGCCACAACTGCTGTGGCACGGCCCGGTCCGAGTGCTCCAGGTCGAGGACGTCCTTGACGTGCAGGTATCCCATGAACACACCGTTCTCCGCGACGACCGGGAACCGGGAGTACCCCGTGCGCGCGGTGAGCTCGACGATGCGGCCGGGGGTGACCGACGGGCTGACCGTCACCAGTGACTCGCGCTTGAGCAGGACGTCCGTCACCGGGCGGGAGCCCAGCTCCAGGGCGTCCTCCAGGCTTTCGGCCTCCTCGGGGTCGAGCAGGCCCGCCTGGCCGGCGTCCTCCACGAGCCGGTTGAGCTGCTCACTGGTGAAGACGGCCTCGACCTCGTCCTTGGGCTCGACGTGGAAGAGCCGCAGGATGCCCTGGGAGACGGCGCCGAGCGCGGCGGTGATCGGCTTGCAGAAGCGGGCGAACCAGACCAGGCCGGGGCTGAGCCACAGCGCGGCCTTCTCGGGGGCCGCCATCGCCAGGTTCTTCGGGACCATCTCGCCGATGACGAGGTGGAAGAAGACCACGGCGGCGAGGGCGATGACGTAGGTGAGCGGGTGGATCACGCCCTGCGGCAGGTGGATCCACTCGAAGACCGGCTCCAGGAGGTGCGCGACGGTCGGTTCGGCGACCGCCCCGAGGGTGAGGGAGCAGATCGTGATGCCGAACTGGGCCGCGGCCATCATCTGCGGCAGCCGCTCCAGACCGTAGAGGACCTGCCGGGAGCGGGCGGTGCCGAGGGGTTCGATCTGGCTGCGGCGTACGGAGACGAGCGCGAACTCGGCGCCGACGAAGAAGCCGTTGAGAAGCACCAGGAGTGCGGCGAAGGTCAGTTGGAGCACGCTCATCGGGCGGCCTCCACCACGGCGACGGGAGCCGTTCTGACCAGGCGGACCCGCTCGGCGCGGTAGTGGCCGACCTGGCGGACCGACAGCCGCCAGCCGGGCAGTTCCGCCTTGTCGCCGACGGCCGGGATACGGCCCAGCAGGTCGGCGATCAGACCCGCGACGGTCTCGTACGGGCCTTCGGGTACGTCGAGGCCTATGCGCTGGAGGATGTCGACCCGGCAGCTGCCGTCGACGTCCCAGGCGGGCCTGCCGTCCTCCGGCGGCGCGGAGGCCAGCTCGGGCAGGTCGTGTCCGTCGTGCTCGTCGCGGACCTCGCCGACGATCTCCTCGACGATGTCCTCCAGCGTGACGACACCAGCCGTGCCGCCGTACTCGTCGACGACGACCGCGATCGGCTGCTCGCTGCGCAGGCGGGCGAGCAGCGGCCGTACGGGCAGAGTCTCGGGGACGAGCAGCGCCGGGCGGGCGATGCGGCCGGCGGACGTGCGCAGCCGGTCCCGCACGGGCACGGCCAGGGCGTCCTTGAGGTGGACCATGCCGACGACCTCGTCGATCCTCTCCCGGTAGACGGGGAAGCGGGACAGGCCGGTGGCGCGGGTCAGGTTGACCACGTCCTCGGCGGTGGCCGAGGACTGCAGGGCGCTGACCTTCACGCGCGGCGTCATCACGTGCTGCGCGGTCAGCTCGCCCAGCGACAGGGTCCTCACGAAGAGGTCGGCCGTGTCCTGTTCCAGGGCGCCGGCCCGGGCCGAGTGGCGGGCGAGGGAGACGAGCTCGCCGGGGGTGCGGGCGGAGGCCAGCTCCTCGGCGGGCTCGACGCCCAGGGCGCGCACGAGCCGGTTCGCGACGGCGTTGAGGCCGGCGATGACCGGCCGGAAGAGCCGTGCGAAGACGTGCTGCGGGCCCGCGACGAAGCGCGCTACCTGGAGCGGCCTGGAGACCGCCCAGTTCTTGGGCAGGAGCTCGCCGATCACCATCTGCACGGCGGAGGCCAGCAGCATGCCGACGACGACCGTGACACCGGAGACGGCTCCCTCGGGGACGCCGATCGAGGTGAACGGGCCGTGCAGCAGCTCGGCGAGCGCCGGTTCGGCGAGCATGCCGACGACGAGGGAGGTGATGGTGATGCCCAGCTGGGTGCCGGAGAGCTGGAAGGACAGCTCCTTGAGCGACTCGACGACGCGGTGGGCGCGCCGGTCGCCCTCGGCGGCGGCCTTCTCGGCCTCCGGCCGCTCGACCGTCACGAGTCCGAACTCGGCCGCGACGAAGAATCCGTTGGCCAGAATCAGCAGGAACGCGGCTGCCAGAAGCAGCAGGGGGATGGTCATGATGCCGCCGCCTCCGCACGGTCGCGGACACGGTCCGCGCTATGTCGGCAGGGGGCGGCGCAGGTACTGCAGGACGATCCGTCCATCGCCGGAGGGGGTCACTCCTCGGTTAGCTGGAGCCCCGGGCGCACCGGGCGGGGCGACAGGGGCGAAGGCGCATCCGTTCGCGCCTCCGCCCAACAGATTAATCAAGACACGGCCCGGTGCGGCAGTGGCGGCGGCCCTGTGGATCCCCCGAGTCAGCCCTGAGGCCGCTCGGGGTCCGCGATGGAACGGGCCTCGGCGAGCGCCCGCAGGGCCCGGGCGTCGGCGATCGCGCGCTGCCGGGCGATGCCCGGCTGGATGCCCAGCGCGGGCAGGCTGGTGCCGTCGCTGAGGTTGAGGAACACCCAGGGGTCGCCCGGCCGGAGGGTCACCTGGAGGATCTCGGCCCATTCCAGCCGGCGCTTGTTCGTGAGGTTGACCACAGTGACGCCGGACTCGTCGGCGACGACCTTGGGCCGCGCCAGCAGAAGCAGCACCGCGTCCAGCAGGAGCGCCGTGGCGATGAAGCTCAGGCGCTCGGCGGGGCTGAGCTGCTTCAGCAGCATGGCGACGGCCGTGATCACCACGAGGATCGCGACGGCGGCGCTGAGCAGCACCGCGCGGGTGCTGCCCGGCCGGAAGGTGACGGGCAGGGTGGGCAGATCGGACATCAGTGCGCGCCTCTCACAGACGGCAGGCGTGGATGGCCGTGGTCAGGATGGCCCGGGCGCCGATGTCGTACAGGTCGTCCATGATCCGCTGCGCCTCCTTGGCCGGGACCATCGCGCGGACGGCGACCCAGCCCTCGTTGTGCAGCGGGGATACGGTCGGCGACTCCAGGCCGGGGGTGAGGGCGACGGCCTTCTCCAGCTGCTCGACGCGGCAGTCGTAGTCCATCATCACGTACGTCCGGGCGACCAGGACGCCCTGGAGGCGGCGCAGGAACTGCTGCACCTTGGGGTCGTCGCCGTCCGCGCCGGTGCGGCGGATCACGACGGCCTCGGACTGCATGATCGGCTCGCCGACGACCTCCAGGCCCGCGTTGCGCAGCGAGGTGCCGGTCTCGACGACGTCCGCGATGACCTGGGCGACGCCGAGCTGGATGGCGGTCTCGACGGCGCCGTCGAGGTGGACGACGGAGGCGTCGATGCCGTGCTCGGCGAGGTGGGCCGCGACGATGCCTTCGTAGGAGGTGGCGACGGTCTTGCCCGCCAGGTCCGCCAGGCCGCTGATGGTGCCGGGCTTGCCGGCGTAGCGGAACGTGGAGCGGGCGAAGCCGAGGGCGAGGATCTCCTCCGCGTCGGCGCCGGAGTCGATGAGCAGGTCCCGGCCGGTGAGGCCGATGTCCAGCTGGCCGGAGGCGACGTAGATCGCGATGTCGCGGGGGCGGAGGTAGAAGAACTCGACCTCGTTGGTCGGGTCGACGATCCGCAGTTCCTTGGACTCCCGGCGCTGCTGGTAGCCGGCCTCATGCAGCATCTCCGCCGCAGGGCCTGACAGGGAACCCTTGTTGGGGACGGCGATGCGCAGCATGAGGTCGGCTTCCTTTGCGTGGGTGTCTTACGGGAACGGTGCGGCTTACAGGTGGGCGTAGACGTCGTCGAGGGAGATGCCGCGGGCGACCATCATCACCTGGACGTGGTACAGCAGCTGCGAGATCTCCTCGGCGGCCGCCTCCTTGCCCTCGTGCTCGGCGGCCATCCAGACCTCGGCGGCCTCTTCGACGACCTTCTTGCCGATGGCGTGGACGCCCTTCTCGACCAGTTCTGCGGTGCGGGAAGTGGCGGGGTCGCCATGGGCGGCCTTGTGCTGGAGCTCGGTGAAGAGCTCCTCGAACGTCTTCTTGGACATGGTGACGCTCAGCCTATGCCACGGGTGCCCTTCGTCAGCGCCAGGGTTCGGATACTGAGCGGAGGGTGGCCGCGGTCGCCACCGCCGCCGTCACCGCCTCGTGTCCCTTGTCCTCGTTCGACCCCTCCAGGCCGGCGCGGTCCAGGGCCTGCTCCTCCGTGTCGCAGGTCAGCACGCCGAAGCCGACGGGGACGCCGGTGTCGACGGAGACCTGGGTCAGGCCCTGGGTCACGCCCTGGCACACGTACTCGAAGTGGGGGGTGCCGCCGCGGATGACGACGCCCAGGGCGACGATCGCGTCGTAGCCGCGGCCCGCGAGGACCTTGGCGACGACCGGGAGCTCCCAGCTGCCGGGGACCCTGAGGAGGGTCGGCTCGTCGATTCCGAGGTCGTGCAGGGCGCGCAGGGCGCCGTCGACCAGACCGTCCATCACCTTCTCGTGCCACTGCGCCGCGATGACGGCGACCCTGAGGTCACCCACATTGCGTACGGACAGCTCCGGTGCACCCTTGCCGCTCACGTCTCTCCTTTTGTGCTCTGTTACTGGTTGCCGCAGGCCGGCACGGTGGTCGTGTCCAGCCAGGGCAGGTCGTGGCCCATCCGGTCCCGCTTGGTGCGCAGGTAGCGGAGGTTGTGCTCGCCGGCGCTCACGGGCATCGGCACGCGCGTCTTCACCACGATGCCGTGGCGGGTGAGCGCGTCGGTCTTGTCGGGGTTGTTGGTCAGCAGGCGGACGCCGCGCACGCCGAGGTCGGCGAGGATCTGGGCTCCGGCGGCGTAGTCGCGGGCGTCGGCGGGCAGGCCGAGTTCGAGGTTGGCGTCGAGGGTGTCGCGGCCGCGCTCCTGGAGTTCGTAGGCGCGCAGCTTGGACATCAGGCCGATGCCGCGGCCCTCGTGCCCCCGCAGGTAGACCACGACTCCCCGGCCCTCGGCCTGGATACGGGCCAGCGAGGCGTCGAGCTGGGGGCCGCAGTCGCAGCGGGCGGAGCCGAAGACGTCACCGGTGAGGCATTCGGAGTGGACGCGCACGAGGACGTCCTGGCCGTCGCCGATCTCGCCGTGCACCAGGGCGACGTGCTCCACGCCGTCGACGGTGGAGCGGTAGCCGTAGGCCGTGAAGGTGCCGTGCGCGGTGGGCAGTTGGGTCCTGGCCTCGCGGCGGACGGTGGGTTCGCTGCCGCGGCGGTAGGCGATCAGGTCCTCGATGGAGATGATCGTCAGGCCGTGCTTGCGGGCGAAGGGGATCAGCTCGGGCAGGCGCAGCATCGTGCCGTCCTCGCCCGCGATCTCGACGATCGCGCCGGCCGGGCGCAGACCCGCGAGGCGGGCGAGGTCGACGGCGGCCTCGGTGTGGCCGTTACGCGTCAGCACCCCGCCGGGCCTGGCACGCAGCGGGAAGATGTGGCCGGGGCGGACGAAGTCGTCGGGCTGGGCGGCGCCGTCGGCGAGCAGCTGAAGGGTGGTGGCGCGGTCGGCGGCCGAGATGCCGGTGCCCACGCCGTGCGCGGCGGAGGCGTCGACGGAGACCGTGAACGCGGTCTTCATCGACTCGGTGTTGTCCTCGACCATCTGCGGCAGGCGCAGCCGGTCGAGTTCGTCGCCCTCCATGGGCGCGCAGATCAGGCCGCGGCACTCGCTCATCATGAAGGCGACGATCTCGGGGGTCGCCTTCTCGGCGGCGATGACGAGGTCGCCCTCGTTCTCCCGGTCCTCGTCGTCGACGACCACGACCGGGCGGCCGGCCGCGATGTCGGCGATGGCCTGCTCGACCGGGTCGAGGGTGAGGTCCTCGAAGCCGTCGGTGCCGTACAGGATCGGTGCCGTGCTCATGCCGGCGCTCCTTCCAGGGTGGGCTGTGCTGCCGCGCGCGAACGCAGCCACCAGTCGCGCAGGCCCCACAGGACGAGCGCGCCGTAGATGACGTAGACGAAGCCGGAGAAGGCGAAGCCGTTGGCGAAGTTCAGCGGGACGCCGACCAGGTCGACCAGCAGCCAGGCGAACCAGAACTCGACCATGCCGCGGGCCTGGGCGTACATCGCGACGATCGTGCCGACGAAGATGTACGCGTCCGGCCAGGGGTCCCAGGACAGGGCCGGGAAGGCCGTGAACAGGCCGCCGACCGCGAGGGTGCCGAGGGCGGCGGCCCCGGCCAGCACCCCGCGCTCGCGCCAGGTGGCGAACCGTACGGCGATGGAGCCGTCCTGGGCCTGCTGCCGGCCGCGGTTCCACTGCCAGAAGCCGTACGTGGCGACGAGCATCACGACGACCTGCTTGCCGGCGCTGCCGGAGAGATGGGCGGTGGCGAAGGCCGCGAAGAGGATCAGGCCGGAGACGAACTGGGCGGGCCAGGTCCACAGCGAACGCCGCCAGCCGAAGGCGAGGCCGATCAGACCGATCACGTTGCCGATCATGTCCGACCACTTGATGTGCTGGCCGAAGAGCGTGAACGCCTCGGAGTTGAGCCAGTTCACTTGGCCGCCCCCTGCACACGGTCGCCCAGCATCCGCTCGACGTACTTGGCGATGACGTCCACCTCGAGGTTGACCGGGTCGCCGGGCTGCTTGTGGCCGAGCGTGGTCAGGTCGAGGGTGGTGGGGATGAGGCTGACGGTGAAGTAGTCGGGGCCGGCGTCGACGACGGTGAGGCTGATGCCGTCGACGGTGATGGAGCCCTTCTCGACGACGTACCTGGTGAGGTCCGCGGGGAGGGAGATCTTCACGATCTCCCAGTTGTCGGACGGCTTGCGCTCCAGGATTTCGCCGGTGCCGTCCACATGACCCTGCACGATGTGCCCGCCGAGGCGTTCGCCGACGGCCATGGGGCGTTCGAGGTTGACGCGGGAGCCGGCCTGGAGCGCGCCGAGGCTGGAGCGGTTGAGGGTCTCGGCCATCACGTCGGCGGTGAACTCGTCGCCCTCGTGGTCGACGACCGTGAGGCAGACGCCGTTGACGGCGATGGAATCGCCGTGTTTCGCGCCCTGGGTGACGACGGGGCCTCGCAGACGGAAGCGACAGGCGTCGTCGAGGGTCTCGACGGCGGTGACCTCGCCCAGCTCTTCGACGATTCCGGTGAACACTTCCCGGGTCCTCCTGCCTCTTCGGGCACGGACTCCGGGGCTGTCGATGACGACAGGTGATACGAGCGAGGACACTGGGAACGACGCCGGACGGAGTCCGCCGCGAGGACGGACTTCTTCGGCGGCGCGCATGTATGCCCGCTCGCCGCGCACTGCCTCCCATCCGGACTTTAACCGTCGGTCCAGGAATTTCACCTGGTCAACCGGCCGCTGGAAGCGACCGGGTCGCGGACTGTAACCGCCGGTTCGGACTTTCACCGACCCCGGAGTGCGCTGCTACTGATACATGCCTAGTCTGCCACGCCTGATCGATGCCCAGACGGGCGATCGGTGTGGGGTGCCTCACAGAACGTGTCGCCGCCCTTCCCGAGCGCGACAGGGCGATGCAACTCCGGTGCGCACGCCCGCCCTTGTCCGACGGCCCTCGCGTTGGTACGCACCTATTGACGCTGTGGTCTAGTCCTTTCTAGGGTCGTGCGCAAGCTGCCCAGACCGGCCCGGCGGCGGTGACGACGGCCCTTGCCCGCCGTCGGGCCTTCCCACGCCGGACGGACGGTGTTCTGGCAGGGTGAGGCGCATGACCACCACGCTCGCCTACGAGTTCGAGACCCACCGGCCCCGGCTGTTCTCGCTCGCCTACCGGCTGCTGGGCTCCGCCGAGGAGGCGGAGGACGCGGTCCAGGACGCGTATCTGCGCTTCAGCGGCGCGGACCGTAGCGGGATCGAGCATCCGGCGGCCTGGCTCGCCAAGGTCGTCACCAACCTCTGTCTGAACCGGCTGACCTCAGCCCGGGCCCGCCGCGAGCGGTACGTCGGGACGTGGCTGCCCGAGCCGGTGGTGACCGCGGACGGCACGCTCGGGCCCCTGGAGTCGGCCGAGCAGCGGGACGCCGTGTCGATGGCGATGCTGGTGCTGCTGGAGCGGCTCACGCCGACCGAGCGGGCGGTGTACGTGCTGCGGGAGGCGTTCGGCTACGGGCACCGGGAGATCGCCGGGGTGCTGGATCTGAGCGAGGCCAACTGCCGCCAGCTGTACCGGCGGGCCGTGCAGCGGGTGGGTGAGCCGCAGGCCCGGTTCGAGCCCGCGTCCGAGCAGCAGGAGGAGCTGGTCACGTCGTTCCTCACGGCGGCGCGCGACGGCGACCTGGCCGGGCTGGAGAAGCTGCTCACGGCCGACGCCACCTGGTGGAGCGACGGGGGCGGGAAGGTCATCGCGGCCCGGTGGCCGATCGAGGGCGGGCCCAGGGTCGCCCACTTCCTGGCGGGCGGGGGCCCGAAGTTCACGGGGGGCCTCGAGTTCACCGTCGTCGAGGTCAACGGTGCGACGGGGCTTGCCACGTGGGCGGGCGACACGCTCGTCGGCCTGGCGGCGTTCGAGGTGCGCGACGGGCTGATCGCGGGGGTTCGGGCCGTGGTCAACCCGGAGAAGCTGGCGTTCGCACGGCGTCAGTTCAGCCGGGCGTAGGGCCGTCGAGCGGGTCGCGGGACCGTCGGCGGGGCGCGGGTCGTCGGGCGCGGGTCGTGGGTCGTCGGGCGGCGGGCGCCGGGCGCCGGACGCGGGACGCCGGGCGGCGGACGGCGGGCGCCGGACGCGGGACGCCGGGCGCGGGACATGGCGCGTCGGGCGCGGGGCGCCGGGCGCGGGACGTGGCGCGTCGGGCGCGGGGCGCCGGGCGCGGGACGTGGCGCGTCGGACGGCGGGCGCCGGACGCGGGACGCGGCACGCCGGGCGCCGGACGCGGCACGCGGCACGCGGCACGCGGCACGCGGGACGCCGAGCGCCGGGCGCCAGACGCGGGACGTAGCGCGTCGGGCGCGGACGCCGGGCGGGTATGTCACATCCGGCAGGGGCTGTTCGGTCTCATCTGATGAGCGGCGCTCCGTCCGGGAGTGCCGGGCGTCCGAAGGGACTGAACAGCATGACCACGATTCTGGTGACCGGCGGCACCGGGACGCTCGGCCGGCTCGTCGCCGAGCGGCTGCGCGCGGACGGGCACGACGTGCGGGTGCTCAGCAGGCACACCCAGCCGTACGCGGTCGACCTGCGGGAAGGCGGTGACGCGCTGGACGCTGCCGTCGCCGGTGTCGACACGATCGTGCACTGCGCGTCATCACCGAAGGGCGACGAGCGGGCTGCGGCGAACCTGATCAGGGCGGCGCGCGGGGCCAGTGTGCGGCACCTCGTCCACATCTCCATCGTGGGCATCGACCGGGTGCCGTTCCGCTACTACAAGAGCAAGCTCGCGGTGGAGAGGCTGGTCGAGGAGTCGGGGCTCGGCTGGACCGTGCTGCGGGCGACGCAGTTCCACGACCTGCTCGTCATGCTGCTCGAGGGGCTGTCGAAGCTGCCCGTGGTGTTCCTGCCGGCCGGTGTCCGTGACCAGCCGGTCGAGGTGGCCGAGGTCGCCGACCGGCTGGTCGAACTCGCGGCGGGGGCGCCGGCGGGGCGGGTGGAGGACATGGGCGGGCCGGAGGTGCGCACGTTCGAGTCCCTGGCCCGCGCGTATCTGAAGGCGACGGGGCGGCGCCGGGCGGTTGTGAACGTGCCGCTGTGGGGCGCGGCCTACCGGGGCTTCCGCAGCGGTGGTCACCTGACGCCGCAGCGTGCGACCGGCACGGGCACGTTCGAGGAGTATCTGGCGCGGCGGTACGGGGGCGAGCAGGCCCGGGCGGGCAGCGGGCGGTCCAGGGCGTGAGCCCCGGCACGGCCTACCACCGCTGAACCGGCCGCTCCCCTGGCGCGAAGAGTTCCTCCTGGGCGCGGTCGCGGGCCGTGAGGAGGGCGCCGCGCAGGACGGCACCTCCGCCGAGCGTGGTCGTCCGTACCTCCGTGGGCAGGGGGGTCATCCGGGCGATGCGGTCCTGTACCCGGGCGGCGAGTTCGTCGCCGCCCGCTCGGCCGACCTCACCGCCGAGCACCACGCACCCGGGGTCCAGGATCGCGACGACCGAGGCGACACCGACGGCGAGCCGGTCGGCGAGGGCATCGAGGAAACGGGCAGCGGCGACGGCCCCCCGCACCTCTTTCACCCCTCGCCCCGCCTGCGCCGTCTCTCGCCTCTCCCCCTCGACCACCTCCGGCACCTCCGGCACCTCCGGCACCTGCGCCACCGCCGACCCCACCAGCCCGACCGCCGCCCGCACCACCCCCACCACCGACCGCTCCTGCCCCGGCTCCGCCGAAACCCCGCACCTCGCCGCGAGGTCCACGACCGCGCCCGCCGCCGCCAGGGAGTGGAAGCCGCCCTCGCAGTCCGTCGAGGACGGCAGCGCGGCCGTGCCCGGGACCGGGAGGAAGCCGATCTCGCCGGTGCCGCCGGAGGCACCGCGTCGCAGCGCGCCGTCGAGGACCACCGCCGCGCCCGTCCCGTGGCCGAGCCACAGCAGGACGAAGGTGTCGCGGTCCCGGGCCGCCCCGTCACGCTGCTCGGCCAGCGCCGCGAGGTTGGTCTCGTTCTCCACGCTCACCCGGGCCTCGGGCAGCCGCTCCTGGAGGGCGGCGACGAGCCGGCGGTGCCACTTGGGCAACCCGGAGGAGTCGCGCAGTTCGCCGCTGGCCGGGTCGATCAGACCGGGCGCCCCGATCCCCACGGTGTGCAGCCGGTCGGCCCCGGCCTCCTTCACCACGCGCTCGACCAGCGCGACCGCCTGCTCCACGGCGGGACCCGTCGCCATGTCGCCGCCGATGGGCACCGACTCCTCGGCCAGGACCCGTCCCACCAGGTCCGCGACGGCCACGGAGACGCCCTCGGTGCGTACGTCCAGCGCGGCGAGGTGCGCCCGGTCCGCGACGATGCCGTACAGCTTGGCGTTGGGCCCGCGCCGCTGCTCCCCCGCCTCGCCGACCACCGCGACCAGCCCGGCGGCGGTGAGGCGTTCGACGAGGTCGGCGACGGTCGGCCGGGACAGACCGGTCAGTTGCTTCAACTGCCCTGCCGTCAGCGGGCCCTCCTGCTGGAGCAGTCGCAGGGCGAGCCGGTCGTTGATGGCCCGGGCGGTGCTCGGGGATGCGGGCATGCCGGGATCCTTCCAGAACATCGGGGCCGCACGGCCGGGTGCTCCGGCCGACCGGTCATCCCCTTATCTATCAGGCAGGGTTCCTGATAGTTTACGCGCGCCAGCGCTCGACAACGCGTGCCCACGGGCGCCGACGCGGGGAAGACCAGGAGAGGACGGGGGCCGGAGAATGAGCAACGTGGTCTACGAAGAGCGCGAGGTGAAGCGGTCGCGGTACGCCGTGGCCGCCGTCTTCGCCGTACACGGCGCCGTGACCGGCTCGTTCGCCACCCGCGTGCCGTGGATCCAGGACCACGCGGGCGTCAGCCCCGGCCAGTTGGGGATCGCGCTCGCCTTCCCCGCGCTCGGCGCGTCCGTCGCGATGCCGCTCGCCGGCAGCGTCAGCCACCGCTTCGGCGCCCGCAACGCCCTGCGCGCACTGATCGCCCTGTGGACGCTGTCGCTGGTCCTGCCGTCCCTCGCCCCGAACCTGCTCACGCTCTGCCTGGCCCTGTTCACCTACGGCGCCACGGCGGGCATGGCGGACGTGGCGATGAACGCGCTCGGCGTCGAGGTCGAGAACCGCCTCGGCCGGTCGATCATGTCCGGACTGCACGGCATGTGGAGCGCGGGCGCCCTGGTCGGCTCGGCGGCCGGCACGCTCGCCGCGCACCTCGGTTCGGACGCCCGGCTGCACCACGTCCTGGCCGCCGCGGTCCTCACCGTCGCCGGCGTGCTGTCCTGCCAGTGGGTGCTCGACCTCCAGCCCGCCGAGGACGAGGAGCCGCCGCCGCGGTTCGCTCTGCCGCCCCGCTCGGCGCTGCTCATCGGCGCGATCGGCTTCTGCGCGGTGTTCGCCGAGGGCGCGAGCCTGGACTGGTCGGCGGTCTATCTGCGGGAGCAGCTGGAGACCTCGGCCGGTCTCGCGGCGGCGTGCACGACGGGCTTCACGCTCACCATGGCCATCGCCCGGATCGCCGGTGACAAGGTCGTGGACCGCTTCGGTGCCGTGCGGACCGTGCGGGCGAGCGGGGTGTTCGCCGTCCTCGGCGGGCTGCTGATCGTGGTGGCGGAGCACCCGGCGGTGGCGATGACCGGGTTCGCGCTGATGGGGCTGGGCATCGCCGTCGTCGTACCGCTGTGCTTCGCGGCGGCGGGCCGCAGCGGGTCCAACCCGAGCCTGGCCATCGCGGGCGTCGCGACCATCACGTACACCTCGGGCCTGGTCGCGCCGAGCGCGATCGGCATGCTGGCGCAGGCGACCAGCCTGATGGTGTCGTTCGCTCTGGTGACGCTGCTGTCCTGCGGGATCGTGGCGTTCGCGCGCGTGCTGCGCCCCGGCGACCGGGCGGCGATCAGCCGGCCGGACGCGGCGGTCCCCGACCCGCGGCCCTGAACGGACATCCGACCGCCCTGGGTCATCCCCACCGCTGACGCACCCCGACAATGGTCCGGACACTCGCACGCACGACGAAAGCGAAACCGCACCATGGATCTCGGCGTCCGCTGGAAACTGCACGGCGGCGACGGACGCACCCCGGCGCCCGGCGCCGTGGTCCGCCCCGACGAGCGGCTCTCCTGGCCCCGCACCGCCGGGCTCGGTGCCCAGCACGTGGTGGCCATGTTCGGGGCGTCCTTCGTGGCCCCGGTCCTGATGGGCCTGGACCCCAACCTCGCGATCATGATGTCGGGCGTCGCGACCGTCGTGTTCCTGCTCGCCACCCGCGGCCGCGTGCCCAGTTATCTGGGCTGCTCGCTGTCCTTCGTCGGGGTGGCGGCGGTGATCCGGGCGCAGGGCGGCAGCAGCGCCACCGTCACCGGCGCGGTCTTCGTCGTGGGCGCCGCGCTGTTCCTGGTGGGGCTCGCCGTGCGGCGGTTCGGGGCGCGGATCATCCACGCCGCGATGCCGCCGGTCGTGACCGGCGCGGTGGTGATGCTGATCGGTTTCAACCTGGCGCCGGTGACGGCCTCGACGTACTGGCCGCAGGACCAGTGGACGGCGCTGCTGGTGATGCTGTTCACCGGTCTCGCCGTGGTGTGCCTGCGCGGTTTCTGGTCCCGGATCGCGATCTTCCTCGGGCTGGTCTTCGGGTACGGCGTCTCCTGGGTCTTCGACCTGGTCTTCGGCAGGATCCACTCGGTGGACGCGAGCGGCAAGCCGACCGACCACTGGCGGCTCGACCTCTCCGGCGTCGCCGAGGCCGACTGGATCGGGCTGCCGACCCTGCACGCCCCGTCGTTCGAGTGGTCGGCGATCCTGGTCGCCCTGCCGGTCGTCATCGCGCTGGTCGCGGAGAACGCCGGGCACGTCAAGGCGGTCGGCGAGATGACCGGCGACCCGCTGGACGACAAGCTCGGCACGGCGATCGCGGCCGACGGCGTCGGCTCCATGCTGTCCACCGCGGTCGGCGGCCCGCCCAACACGACGTACTCCGAGAACATCGGCGTGATGGCCGCGACCCGCGTCTACTCCACGGCCGCCTACTGGGCCGCCGCCGGCTTCGCCCTGCTCTTCGGCGTCTGCCCGAAGTTCGGCGCGGTCGTGGCGGCGATCCCGGGCGGGGTGCTCGGCGGCATCACCGTCATCCTGTACGGCATGATCGGCCTGCTCGGTGCCCAGATCTGGCTCAACGCCGGGGTGGACCTGCGCAATCCGCTGAACCTGGTCCCGACGGCGGCCGGCATCATCATCGGCGTCGGCAACGTCTCCATGAAGATCACGGACACCTTCTCGCTGAGCGGCATCGCGCTCGGCACGCTCGTCGTCATCACCGGCTACCACGCGCTGCGGGCCTTCGCCCCGCCCCACCTGAAGACACAGCGGCCGCTGCTGGACGAGGGCACCAGCTCCTACGACGAGGCCAACTCGTAGGCGTACGACGCCGTGAACGTCCCGGGCCTGCCCTTGCAGCCGTCCGACTCCCCCGGCAGCTTGACCCACAGATAGGCGTCGATCCGGTCCTCGCCGGTGCTGAGGGTCGGGGCCCGGCCGAGCTTACGGCCCGCCGGGTCGCACCACATGCCGTCGGGCGGAGCGCCGTTGCCGTTGCGGCTGGTGTCGATGACGGCACCCAGGCCCGCCGGCCCGCCCAGCGCGTCGAGGACCCGCCGGTCGTAGGCGACCTCGTCGGCCGTGGCGTGGAAGTTGGAGACGTTGCTGAAGATCCCGTCGGAGGAGGCGGGCGAGGCGGCACCGGCCTGCCGCAGCCACGCCGCCTGCTTGCCGGGCGCGTTCCAGCCCGAGTGCCCCGCGTCGAAGTACACGCGTGCCCGGGGGTTGGCGGCCTTCAGGACGCGTCCGGCCCGGGCCAGCGAGGCGAAGCGGTCCGCGCGCTCGCCGGGTGACAGGCACTCGGCCTGGGCGACCGAGTCCGGCTCCAGGACGACGATGACCTCGCCGGAGCCCAGCCCGTCGGCGAACCGGTCGATCCACGCGTCGTAGGCGTCCAGTCCGGGCGCCCCGCCCTGGGAGTGACCGCCGCAGTCCCGGCCGGGGATCGCGTACGGCACGAGGACGGGCACCCGGCCCAGCGCGGCACCGCCCGACGTCACCGCGGCGACCCGGGCGGTGAGCGTGTCCGGGGCGTAGTCGGCGAACCAGACGGCGGCCGGCTGGTCGGCGATGCGGGAGGCGATGACCGCCTGGCGGGGATCGCCGGCGTGGGCCCGGACCCAGTCGAGTACCTGGGAGTCGGGGTGGCGGTAGAGCCGGGCGCTCACGGGGGCGGTCCGCTCCCGCTTCTCGCGGGTTCTCGACGGCGACGGCCTGGGGCTCGGCGTCGCGGGCGCGGAGGTGACGGGCGTCGGGGAAGCCGGCTCGGTCACCGACGGGGGAGCCGACGGTACGGCAGGCAGGGGCGCCAGACGGGGTGAGGCGGGCACCGCGGGGCGCTCGGCCCGGTCCGGGCCGCGCCGGGCGTCGAACGCGGACAGCACCCCGGCGACCGAGCCGGCCGCGACCACGACGGAGGCCGCCACGACCATCGCGCCACGCCGTACGGCACGCCTGCGCTCGGCCCTGCGGACGGCCAGGCGCTGGGCACGTGAGCCTGACACGGTGCCGGTCCCCCTCCCCCTGCGGCGGGCGGCGTTCCCCCGTTTCGGGGAAGCGCCGGGCCTGCCGGTACTCCCGCCAGCCTAGAGCTGGGACTCTGCCCGCATGCCGCGATGCGAACAAGTCCCCCCAGCCGTGGACACTCCGGTCGACGGAGTCATCTCCCGTATGCGCGCCCTCGACGCGACCCTGCACCCCCGGGACGGGGTGGCGGTCTTCAACCGCGTCTACCTCGCCGTGACGGAAGCGGTGGACCGGTACGTCGACAGCGGGCGGTTCGCGGACCCGCACGCCGCGATCACGCTGGACGTACGGTTCGCGCAGCGGTACCTGGAGGCCGTCGAGGCGGTGGCCGGCGAGCGGCGCCCGCCGGCCTGCTGGCGGCCCCTGTTCCAGTTCCGGCGCCATCCCGGTGTACGGCCGTTGCAGTTCGCGCTCGCGGGCATCAACGCGCACATCGGGCACGATCTCGCGCTGGCCGTCGTGGACACCTGCCGTACGCTCGACTGCGCACCCGCCGAGCTGGAGGACGAGTTCGACGCGGTGGGCGATCTCCTCGTGTCGCTGGAGGAGCGCATCCGCGAAGATCTGATGCCGGGCCCCGACCTCCTCCAGATCGCCGACCCGCTGACCCATCTGCTCGGCTCCTGGAGCCTGGAGCGCGCCCGCGACGCCACCTGGACGGCGGCCCGGGCGCTGTGGGCGCTGCGCGGACTCCCCGACGTCGCCGAGGAGTTCACCGAACGCCTGGACACGGCGGTGGGCTTCGCGGGGCGCATGCTGCTCACGCCCCTGCCGCAGCCCTCCTGCCTGCCCTAGTCCTCGGGCAGCTCGACCGGCGCGATCTCGTCGTAGACGTCGCCGGGACCCGGGTTGGCCGGGTCGGTCGTGCCGCCGAAGTGGTGCATGACGCCCCAGACCGCGTTGAGGGCGGTCTGGACGGCGCCCTCGGCCCAGCCGGCCGTCCAGGAGATGTCGTCGCCGGCGAGGAAGATGCCGCGCTTGTCCGCGGGCAGCCGGTCCTGCATGAAGTGCGTGAACAGGCGCCGCTGGTAGCGGTAGTGGCCGGGCAGGTTGGCCTTGAACGCGCCCATGAAGTACGGCTCGTTCTCCCAGGAGACGGTCACCGGGTTGCCGATGATGTGCTTGCGGATGTCCACCTTGGGATAGATCTCGCCGAGCGACTTCAGCATGACCTCCATCCGCTCGTTCGCGGACAGCGGCAGCCACTTCAGGCTGTCGTCGCACCAGGTGTAGGAGAGGCAGATGACGGCGGGCTGGTCCGGGCCGTTGTCGAGGAGGTAGGTCCCGCGCGTCATCCGGTCGGTGAGCGTCATCGACATGACGTCCCGCCCGGTCTCCTCGTCCTTGTCGAGCCAGAACGGCCGGTCGACCGGGACGAACAGCTTGGAGGACTCCATGTAGTGCGTGCGCTCGATGGCAGTCCAGTGGTCGATCGGGAAGAGCGAGTCGTCGCAGTCGATCTTCGACAGCAGCATCCAGGACTGGGCGGTGAAGATCGCCGCCGGGTAGGTGCGGATGTCGCCGTGCGCGTCGGTCACCGTGATGCGGTTGCCGGCGGTGCGGTGCAGGCGGGTGACGGCCGGGCGGGGCGCACGGTTGTCGTGGAGGCTCGCGAGGGAGGTCCCGTAGGGCCAGTGGACGATCTTCTCCGGCTCGCGCTCCCAGAGGCGCAGCGGCAGTTGCTGGGAGCCGCCGACGATGCCGCGGTGGTGGTCGTCGGCCTCGGTGTAGACGACGCGCAGGATCTCCAGGATGGAGTTGGGGAAGTCGGTGTCCCAGCCGCCCGTGCCGAAGCCGACCTGGCCGAAGATCTCGCGGTGCCGGAACGACCTGAACGCCTCGGAGTCGCAGAGGAAGCCGTAGAACGTCTGGTTGTCGAGCTTCTCCACGAGCCGGGACCAGATCTCGCGGATGCGCGGGACGTCCCGCTCGCGCAGGGCCCGGTTCATGTCGGAGAAGTCGGCGCCCTCCTCCAGGCACCGGTTCCAGGCCTCGGCGACGTCCCGGTAGACCTGGGGCAGGTCGGCGATCGTCTCGGCGTAGTGCGACTCGCCCTTGAGGTCGACGACGGTCGACGGGGTCGTCTCCGCCAGGGGGTTGGGGAAGGGCCGCGTCTGGAGGCCGACCAGGTCGATGTAGTGCTGGAGGGCGGTGGAGGACGGCGGGAAGCGCATCGCGCCCATCTCGGCGGTGAGGGAGTCGTCGCAGCCGTCGAAACCCACCGTCCGCAGCCGTCCGCCGATCCGGTCGGCCTCGTACACGACCGGCTTGAGGCCCATCTTCATCAGCTCGTAGGCGGCGACGATGCCGGACAGGCCACCGCCGATGACCGCGACCTCCGTGCCGTGCTCGGTCGCGGGTATCTGCCCGAGACCCGCCGGGTGGGCGAGGAAGTCGTCGTAGGCGTACGGGAAGTCCGGGCCGAACATGGTGATCGGCGGCTGCTGCGCGTCTGCGTGCTCGACGGCGTTGGGCACGGTGGACGTCATGGGGTACGGACTCCTTGCACAGATACGAACAGGCGTTGAAGGGGGTGTCAGACGAGCGGCCCGTACAGGCCGGGGCGCCGGTCCCGCAGATACGGGTTGGCCTCGCGCGACGCGGCGAGGAAGACGGGGTCGACGTCGGCGAGGACGAGTTCCTCGGCGCGCCCGGCCCGGGTCCGGGCGACCCCGTCGGGCCCGGCCAGCGTGGACAGCCCCACGAACTCGAACTCGCCCTCCCGGCCGGCCCGGTTGACGTACGCGACGTACATCTGGTTCTCGAAGGCACGCACCGGGATCATCGACTCGGCGACGAACTGGAACGGGTGCATCTGCGCGGTCGGGACGACCAGCAGGTCGGTGCCGGCGAGGGCGTGGGCGCGGACGTTCTCCGGGAACTCGACGTCGTAGCAGATCAGGATCCCGACGCGCAGACCGTCGAGCTCCGCCTGGACGACCGGCTGGTCCCCGGGCGTGAAGTGGTCCCGCTCGAAGCAGCCGAAGAGGTGGGTCTTGCGGTAGTTGGCGAGCCGGGTGCCGTCGGCGGAGATCAGCTGGGCGGAGTTGAACACGGCGTCGCCGGCCCGCTCGGGGTAGCCGTAGGCGATCGCCAGTCCGTGCCTGGTCGCGGTCTCGGCGATGACGTCCGCGCAAGTGCCGTCGGCGGGCTCGGCGAGCCGGCCGATGTCGCCGCCGATCGCGTACCCCGTCAGGAACATCTCCGGCGCGACCAGCAGCCCGGCGCCCGCGGCGGCGGCCCGGCCCGCGGCCTCGTCGAGGACCTTGAGGTTCTCGGCGGTGGAGCCGGGTCGGCCGGAGCTCTGGAGCAGGGCGGTGCGCATGCGTGTTCCTCACCGGTACGCGGGGGTTTCGGGGGGCCTGATAGACGGTACGGTCGGCGGCTGCGGCCGGACAAGGAGCAGCCGTTGCGCGTCCGTGAGCGGATCATTGCGTCCGCCGCCGCCTCTGCGGCGATTCGTTGCGGGCCCTGGCCAGTCCTCCCCTGGGCGCATGCCCGAGCGGTGTTTCCCCGCCGGACGGCGGAGGCCGGGTCCCGTCCCGGGTGCGATGTGGTGCGGGCGCCGCGCCGGGACAGTGGTGAGTGTCCAGTCGACGTGCGTCACCTGCGGAAAGGACCGCCATGAACCGCCGTACGAGGACCGCCTTACTCGGCTCCGCGCTGTTGCTCACCGTCGCCGCCGCGGCCGGCTCCGCCGGAGCATCCGCCCACCACGGAAGCGGGCGTGAGGCCGCCGCGCTCACCGGCAAGGCCAAGTTGTACCGCTCGGCCGGGGACGACATCACCTTCTCCTTCGACGCGCACCTGGCCGCGAAGGACAAGGCCGATCCGATGAAGGCCACCGGCACCTTCGAGTTCAGCCACTACCTCAATGGCCAGGGCGCCCGGGCCGAGGTCGCGGTCGACTGCCTGCTGACCGGCGGCAAGGTCGCCGTCGTCTCGGGTGTCGTGACCGAGTCCGACCTGCCGGGCGCCGAGGGCAAGCGGGTCGGTGTCACCGTCCACGACCTCGGCCGCCACGACCGGCTCGGCTACAGCTGGGCGTCCACGGGCAGCCCCGCCGAGACGAAGGAGCTGCCCAAGTGCGTCAGCTCCGCCCCCTTCGAGAAGGTCGCGAAGGGGACGGGCGACTTCACTGTCGTGCCCTGGCAGCCCGAGCTCTGATCAGCGCCAGGGCCGTCACCAGGTAGGGCACCGCGAGCACCGCGAAGACGGTGCCGTGCGCCAGGCGGGTGCCGAGCAGCGCGTACACGCCGAACGTGGCGACCGTGGCCAGCTCGGTGCCCAGGCTCGCCACGGAGGTGAGGGTGGCCCGGCGGGACTCGTCGATGCGGTGCTGGAGGCGGACGTCGGCCAGCACCTCGGCCAGCTGGAACCCGGCGAAGGCGAGGCTCACGAGGGCGATTCCGGCCAGTGAGCGGGACGCGGCGCCCACGGCCAGGGCGAGGGCGGCGCCGGCGAGCAGAGCCGCGAACCCGGCCGTGCCCAGGCGTTCGGCCGGTCCGGCCAGGAGGCTGCCGACGGTGACGCCCGCCCAGATCAGCATGATCAGGTAGGGCACCGTCGCCTCCGCGACGCCGATGTCACGGACGAGCAGCGGGGTGTACTCGTCCAGCGCGCCCCACACCGCGGCCACGGCCGGGACCAGCAGCAGGGCGCCGCGCACCGCACGGTCCCCGCGGACCTCGGCGAGTCCGGTCCGCAGGATCGTCGCCCAGCTGTCGTCGGCGGTCTCCGGGCGCGCCCGGTGCTCGGGGAACCGGGTCGCGGTGAGGGCGGTCAGCACACAGGCCAGGACGCTGGCGGCGCCGACGGCCGCGTAGCCGCCCTCGGCGAAGACGGGCCCCGCGAGGCCGAGGGAGGCCACGGTGCCCGCCAGCCGCGCGGCCCGGGCCCGGCCCATGACCCGCGCGTACCGGTCGGCGGCGCCGAGGTGGTCCAGCTCGTCGTAGATGAGGGCCTCCAGCGCTCCGGAGCCGAGCGCTCCGCCGGCGCCCCACAGGAGGAAGCCGACCGCGAACGCCCCGTACGACGGGATCGCCACCCACAGCGCGAAGCCGGCGGCGGTGAGCAGCGGGCCGATCCACAGCAGCCTGCGGCGCGACACGGCGTCGGCCCAGGCACCGGAGGGCACTTCCAGCACCACCCCGGTGATCGACCACAGGGCGAAGAGGGAGGAGATCTGCCACAGCGACAGGCCGGTGTCGGCGAACAGCAGCGCGTACACCGGGTAGAGCAGGACGAAGTCGTCGAGGAACGCGTAGCCGTACAGCGTGCGTGTCAGCCGCCGGACGCCGGTGGTGGGCACGCGTGCGGGTGAGAGTGTCATGAGGCCTTCCCGTAAGGACCGATCGGACGCCGGAGATACGGCGTGCGAGGCGGTCCTCGGGAGGCGCGGCTGGTGGATCAATGTCGCCAGGTCATGACACCGATGCTAGGCCCGTGCGGCGCGGGGCGCCGCCGATTTCCCGGTGGCGGATTCTCAGGTGGGCGAACCCGACGAGAAGCGCCGCAGCAGCGGCGACAGCACGAGCACGGACTTGGTCCGCTCGACGAACGGCTCCCCGGCGATCCGCTCCAGGACCCGTTCGAAGTGCCGCATGTCGGAGGCGAAGACCTGGGCGATCGCGTCCGCGTCCCCGGTGACGGTGGACGCGGCCACGACCTCCTGGTAGCGCTCCAGGCCCCGCTGGATGGTCTCCGGGGAGGTGTTGCCCCGGCAGTAGATCTCGACGAACCCCTCGGTCTGCCAGCCGAGGGCGCCCGGGTCCACCCGTACGGTGAAGCCGGTGATGGCTCCGGTGGCCCGCAGCCGGTCCACGCGCCGTTTCACGGCGGGCGCGGACAGGCCGACGATGTGGCCGATGTCGGCGTAGGAGCGGCGGGCGTCCTCGGCGAGGGCGTGCACGATGCGTTCGTCGAGATCGTTCAGCACAGTGGGTCGGTCACTTTTCGGATGGTGCGAGTCGGGAGCGGCGATAGCCGTACACGAAGTAGAACACGAGCCCGGCGGCCATCCAGACACCGAAGACGACCCAGGTCACGGTCGACAGGCTGCCCATCATCCAGAGGCAGAGGGCGAAGCCCAGCGCGGGCAGGACCGGGGAGAGCGGCACCCGGAAGGTGCGGGGCATGTCCGGCCGGGTCCGGCGCAGCACCACGACGGCGACGTTGACCAGCGCGAAGGCGAACAGCGTGCCGATGCTGGTGGCGTCGGCGAGCTGCCCGAGCGGGATCGCGGCCGCCAGCACACCGCAGAACAGGGAGACGATCAGGGTGTTGGCGCGGGGCGTGCCGCTCTTGGGGTGGACCTTGGCGAACACCTTCGGCACGAGACCGTCGCGGGACATGGCGAACAGGATGCGGGTCTGGCCGTAGAGCACGGTCAGCACCACGCTCGCGATGGCGATGACGGCGCAGAAGGCCAGCAGCGTGCCCCAGAAGGTCTGCCCGGTGACCTCGCGCATGATCTGGGCGAGGGCGGCCTCGGAGTCGGTGAAGCCCTTCCAGGGCTTGGCGCCGACCGCGACGGCGGCGACGAGGACGTACAGCGCCGTGACGATGACCAGCGACAGCATGATCGCGCGCGGCAGGTCGCGCTGGGCGTTCTTGGCCTCCTCGCCGGCGGTGGAGGCGGCGTCGAAGCCGATGTAGGAGAAGAACAGCGTCGCACCGGCGGCGCTGACGCCCGCCATGCCCAGCGGCATGAAGTTCTCGTAGTTGCCCGAGCGGAAGCCCTGGACGCCGATGGCGCAGAACAGCACCAGCGCGGCGATCTTCACGATGACCATGACGGTGTTGGCGCGTGCGGACTCGCGGGCGCCGCCCAGCAGGAACGCCATCGCGAGCAGGACGACGATCAGCGCGGGCAGGTTGAACACGCCGCCGTCGCCGGGCGGGGCGGACAGGGCGGCCGGGAGGGTGACGCCGATGGTCCCGTCGAGCAGTTCGTTGAGGTACTCGCCCCAGCCGACGGCGACGGCGGCGACGGACACGCCGTACTCCAGGACCAGGCACCAGCCGCATATCCAGGCGATCAGCTCGCCCATCGTTGCGTACGCATACGAGTACGAGGAGCCGGAGACCGGGATGGTGCCCGCCAGCTCGGCGTAGGACAGGGCCGAGAACAGGGCGGTCAGACCGGCTATGACGAAGGAGAGCGTGACGGCCGGTCCCGCCTTGGGGACGGCCTCGCCGAGCACGACGAAGATGCCGGTGCCGAGGGTGGCGCCGATGCTGATCATGGTGAGCTGCCACAGGCCGAGGGAGCGCCGCAGCGAGCCTCCCTCGCCCTGGCCACCCTCCGCGACCAGGTTCTCCACCGGCTTGCGGCGCATGAGGCGCGCGCCGACGCCCGGGGACGGCGGGGCGGTCTGACTACTGCTGTGCGGGGGTGCGCCTTGGTCGAGCACGCGCTGGCTCCTTCGTCACTGCCGGTCTTGGGCGGCGGGGACCGGCAGCGCCCCGCCCGACAGCCGGGACCCACCGAGCGGGGTCCCCGCCACGCCACGTACGAGGCGACAGCCTACGAGCAGCGGCGTTGCCCGTGTAATGCAGCAACCTTGCGCGTGCCCGCAAGATCATTGCGTTCCTCGGGACTGGCCGGAGGTTCGTTGCACGTCAGCGTTGGTCCGTTGCACGGGCCTTGCTCGGACCAGCTCTTTCACGAGGAACGTGAGCTCCTCGACACACTCGTGTGTGACGCCGTCGTGGCCCTCGTAGGACCAGCGGCCGACGTAGGGGGTGAGGGGCCGGTAGCCGATCCGGGCGTAGAGGACGGCGGCGCGTGGGTTGTCGTCGGCGACGCCGAGGCCGATGGCCGTGCGGCCCCGCTCCCGGGCGCGTTCCTCCGCGGCCCGGATCAGGGCGCTGCCGATGCCGCGCGAGCGCAGGGTCTCGGGCCACACGGAGAGCGCGTTGATCTCCGGGCAGCCGGGCCGGGCCGCCCGTACGGCCGCGTCGTCGCAGCCGCCCCAGCGCAGCTCCGTGTGCCCGACGGGCCGTGCGTCGACCCAGGCGACGAGATACGTGCTCCGGCCCTGCTCCTGACGTTCGAAGCGGCGCGCGTGGAACGAGGTGGCGCCCGGGGAGCCGATGTACTGGTCGAGCAGCGGCACGTCGGCGGCCCGGCAGACGGTGATCTCCATGACGTACGACGGTAGGGCGCCCGCACGCACGAGGCCCCCGATTTTCACCGGGGGCCCGGACGAGGGTGTGGGGGCCCGTCAGCTCCAGCTGGCGTGCAGCGGCTTGCCCTCGGCGTAGCCTGCGGCGCTCTGGATGCCGACGATGGCCTTCTCGGCGAACTCCTCCAGGGATCCGGCCCCGGCATACGTGCAGGAGGAGCGGACGCCCGCGATGATCGAGTCGATCAGGTCCTCGACGCCGGGGCGGGCCGGGTCGAGGAACATCCGGGACGTGGAGATGCCCTCCTCGAACAGCGCCTTGCGGGCCCGGTCGTACGCCGACTCCTCCGACGTGCGGTTGCGCACGGCCCGCGCGGAGGCCATGCCGAAGGACTCCTTGTAGGCGCGCCCCTGGGCGTCGTGCTGGAGGTCGCCCGGGGACTCGTAGGTGCCCGCGAACCAGGAGCCGACCATCACGTTGGACGCGCCGGCGGCGAGGGCCATGGCCACGTCGCGCGGGTGGCGGATCCCGCCGTCGGCCCACACGTGCTTGCCGTACTTCCTGGCCTCGGCGGCGCACTCCAAGACGGCGGAGAACTGCGGCCGGCCGACGCCGGTCATCATGCGCGTGGTGCACATGGCGCCGGGTCCGACACCGACCTTGACGATGTCCGCGCCCGCCTCGATCAGGTCGCGCACGCCCGCTGCGGCCACCACGTTGCCCGCGACGATCGGCACCTGCGGGTCGAGGTCGCGCACCAGCTTCAGGGCGCTGATCATCGACTCCTGGTGGCCGTGCGCGGTGTCGATGACGAGCGTGTCGACGCCCGCGTCCAGCAGCTGCTTGGCCTTGCCCGCGACGTCGCCGTTGATGCCGACGGCGGCGGCGATCCGCAGCCGCCCCTGCGCGTCCGTGGCCGGCGTGTAGAGCGTGGCGCGCAGGGCGCCCTTGCGGGTGAGGATGCCGGCGAGCGTGCCGTCCTCGTGGACCGCGGGGGCGTAGCGGCGGTTGGCGTGGTCGAGGGTGTCGAAGGCCTCGCCCGGGTCCATGTCCGCGTCGATGAGCAGCAG
Source organism: Streptomyces africanus (assembly GCF_030816955.1). Taxonomy (NCBI): domain Bacteria; kingdom Bacillati; phylum Actinomycetota; class Actinomycetes; order Kitasatosporales; family Streptomycetaceae; genus Streptomyces; species Streptomyces africanus. Next base: position 1,418,231 of record NZ_JAUSYP010000001.1, read on the forward strand.
GTCCCGGGACATGACCTCGCCCAGCTGCGTGAAGCGGTCCACGCCGGACAGGTCGGAGTCGGTGACCACGCCGACCGGCCGGTGGTTCTCGTCGACGACGACTCCGGCGTTGTGCGCCCGCTTGGGCAGCAGGGCCAGCGCGTCCGCGACCGTCTGGTGGGGCACCAGCATGATCGGGGTGTCCAGGACCAGATGGCGGCTCTTCACCCAGGAGACGACATCGGTGACCACGTCGATCGGGATGTCCTGCGGTATGACGACGAGGCCGCCGCGGCGGGCCACGGTCTCGGCCATGCGGCGCCCGGCGATGGCGGTCATGTTGGCGACGACGAGCGGGATGGTGGTGCCCGTGCCGTCCGGGGAGCTGAGGTCGACGGCCTGCCGCGAGCCCACCGAGGAGCGGCTCGGCACCATGAAGACGTCGTCGTACGTCAGGTCGTACCCGGGCTGGATGTCATTGAGGAAACGCACGTGCTGCACATCCCAGTCGATCAGAGGTGACCCCCCGACCGGCCGGCCAGGGGGAAAAGAGCACGTACTTCATTCTCCCATGACGGGCCGGCGAACAACCCCCAGCGGATCATCCAGGCTGGTCAGGGCCTCGTTCGGAGGATGCTCCAAGCCCGAGGGTCACGAAGAGACCCGGGCCCCGGTCCGTCGCCTCGGCGAAGATCTCCTCCGCGACCTGCCACTCCTCGGGCCGCTTCTCGGCGTACGCCCGCCAGCCCCGGACGACGACCAGCAGCCCCCGCTCCTCGGACCCCTCGGGCCACAGGTCAGGATCGGCCAGGCAGTCGGCGAGGGCGTCCCAGTTACGGCCGAACCACTCGGGCAGGGACAGGTCACGGGCGCAGCGGTCCATGAGGCCCGCCTTGTCCGTGACCCCGTCGAGGTCCAGCACGAGCACGATCCGGCCGGCCGGGTCGTCCGGCACTTCGTGCGACTGGCTGACCATCTGTCAGACTCCGTCCGGGTCGGCCCTGTTGAGCGCGGGTTTCGGTGCCGGGCCCGCCGTCATCAGATAGTCCGCGGCCGAGGTGTCCGTCACCAGGCTGGTGACGAGCCCGGACCGCAGCACCGCGTCGATCGCGGGCCCCTTGCGCTGCCCGCCGGCGATCGCGACGACCTCGGGGATACGGCGGAGCTGGTCGGCCTTGACGGTGATGCACCGCTCGCCCAGGTCCCGGCCGACCCTGCGGCCCTCGGAGTCGAAGAGGTGCGCGGACATCTCTGCGGCGACACCGAGGGAGGCGTAGTGCGCGCGCTCCTCGTCGCTCAGCATGTCGTGCACCGTGGAGATGCCCGGCTCCCAGGAGCCGATGGAGACGCAGGCGACGGTGACCTTGTCGAAGTGCTCGAAGGCCCGGGCGATCCCCGTCTGGTTGCGCAGGGCCGTGGCCGTGGCCGCGTCGGGCAGCAGCATCGGCGCGTAGATGGGGTGCGCGTCACCGCCGGACACCTGGGCGGCACGGCGTACGGCCTCGACGGAGCCGCGCTCGGCGGTCCCGGCGTCGTACACGCCCGTCAGCTGCACCACCGTGCACGGCGGCAGCCGGTCGAGGGCCGCCGCCATGTGGATGGTGGAACGGCCCCAGGCCAGGCCCAGCACATCACCTTCGTTGACCAGTTCGCCGAGCAGGTCGGCGGCCACCTCTCCCAGGTTCTCGGGGTCGGGCGACTCCTCGGCATCGGCCGGGGACTCGACCACGACGGCGTGCCTGAGGCCGTACCGGGCGCGGAGCGCGTCCGAGCGCTCGGCGTCCAGCTCCGCAGGCACACGGATCTCGATACGCACGAGATCCCGTTCGAGGGCGGTCTCCAGGACCCGGGCCACCTTGAAGCGGCTGACGCCGAACTCCTCCGCGATCTGGATCTTGGACTTGCCCTCGAGGTAGAAGCGGCGGGCCATGGCCGCCGCCTGCACCAGCTCAGCGGGTCCCATCCGCATGGCTGACCGGCCCGCCGACATACCCGACACGGCGATCTCCTCACTGCTGTTCACACTCTGGATTCGCCGTTCATCCTTGCAGATCCGGCGCGGATGATCAGCCCTGATGAGAGCCGTTCACTTTGCTGTGGCTCAGTGGTCGCAGGCCCAGGAGGCCTTGGCGGTCGCCGCATCCGCCTGCGTGCGTAGTGCACGTACCGCCTCTGCCGGGTCGTTTGCCCCGTAGACCGCCGATCCGGCCACGAAGACGTCGGCTCCGGCGTCCGCGCACCGCTCGATCGTGGAAGCGGAGACTCCGCCGTCGACCTGGAGCCAGAGCTCCAGACCGTGCTTGCTGATCAACTCGCGAGTGCGGCGGATCTTGGGGAGCATGATGTCGAGGAAGGCCTGCCCCCCGAAGCCCGGTTCGACCGTCATGATCAGCAGCATGTCGAGCTCGGGGAGCAGGTCCTCGTACGGCTCGATGGGGGTCGCGGGCTTCAGCGCCATGGAGGCGCGGGCGCCCTTGGCCCGGATCTCCCGGGCGAGCCGGACCGGGGCGGCGGCCGCCTCGACATGGAACGTGACGGAACCGGCCCCCGCCTCGACGTACTGGGGCGCCCACCGATCGGGGGCCTCGATCATCAGATGGCAGTCCAGCGGGGTGTCCGTCGCACGGGCGAGCGACTCTACGACCGGCACGCCGAGGGTGAGGTTCGGGACGAAGTGGTTGTCCATGACGTCGACGTGGAGCCAGTCGGCTCCCTCCACGGCCTTCGCCTCGTCCGCGAGGCGGGCGAAATCGGCGGACAGGATGCTGGGGTTGATCTGCGCGGCCATGACCTAAGACTGCCATGCCCTCCCGGGGTTGTGGGCATCGGTCCCGGGGCGCGGAGGGGGTTGCCATGAAACAGGGCGTCGCACATCTCGTCTGCGGGCGGCGGGCCAAGTGGCTGGTGCTGGTGTTGTGGGTGGCGGTGCTGTTCGTGACGGCACCACTCGCGATGAAGCTGACCGACGCCCAGGACAACGACGCGGCGTCCTGGCTGCCGGGGTCCGCGGAGTCGACGCAGGTGCTGCAGATCTCCGAGGACTTCCGGCCGGAGCAGATCCCGGCGGTGGTGATCTACGCCCGGGACGGGGGGCTGACGGCCCGGGACCGGGCGGAGATCGCCCAGGACGTGCGGCAGCTGAAGGAGCTGCGTGACCACGGCATCCGGGGGGCGGAGACCCGGGGGCCGGTCTTCGACCGGCAGACCGATCCGCGGGCGGCGCAGGTGTTCGTGCCGATCACGATGGACGAGAAGGGCTGGGAGCGGATCGCGCCCGCCGTCGACTCCGTCCGGGACGACGTCGGCGAGGGCGGCGGCGGGCCGGCCGTGCACATCACGGGGCCGGGCGGCACGTCGGCGGACTTCTCGGAGGCCTTCGAGGGCATCGACTCGACGCTGCTGTTCGCGGCCATGACCGTCGTCATCGTCATGCTGCTCATCACCTACCGCAGCCTGACCCTCCTGTTCGTCCCGCTGATCTCGGTGGTCTGTGCGCTGTTCACCTCCCAGGCGCTGATCTACCTGCTGGCCGAGCACGCGGGCCTGACGGTGAACGGCCAGAGCGCCGGCATCCTGACGGTGCTGGTCTTCGGGGCGGGGACGGACTACGCCCTGTTGCTGGTCGCCCGCTACCGCGAGGAGCTGCGCCGGCACGAGGACCGGCACGAGGCGATGGCCCTGGCGCTGCACCGCGCGGGCCCCGCGGTGCTCGCCTCCGGCGCGACGGTCGTGCTGAGCATGCTGGTACTGCTGGTCGCCGAGATGAACTCGACCAGCGGCCTGGGCCCGGTCGCCGCGATCGGTGTCGCCGTCGCCCTGCTGGCGATGATGACCCTGTTCCCGGCGCTGCTGGTGATCTTCGGCCGGTGGATCTTCTGGCCGGCGGTCCCGCACTACGGCGCGCCCGACCCGACCGAGCGCGGCATCTGGGCGCGCACGGGCCGCCGTATCGCCCGCCGGCCGCGTACGACCTGGGCCGTCACGGCGCTGGCCCTGGCGGTCTGTTCGCTGGGCCTGATCCAGTTGCGCGCGGAGGGCATCGGCAACGCGGACGCGTTCACCGGGAAACCGGACTCGGTCACCGGCCAGGAGGTGTCGGCGCGCTACTTCCCGGCGGGCAGCGGCAGTCCGCTCGTCATCGTCAGCAACCAGGCGCAGGCCCGGCAGGTGGGCCGCGCGGTCGCCGCCACGCCGGGCGTGGTCCCGCAGTCGCTGGGCCTGCCACCGGGCACGAAACCGTCCTTCCAGGGCAGGGTCCTCTTCGAGGCCACGATGACCGCCCCGGCCGACAGCGACGCGGCGAAACAGACCGTGGAGCGGGTACGGGACGCCGTCCATGCGGTACCGGACGCCGATGCCAAGGTGGGCGGGGGTACGGCGGGCCTGGTGGACATGGACGAGGCGATCACCCACGACAACGTGCTGATCATCCCGGTGGTGCTGGCGGTCGTCCTGCTGATCCTGTGCGCCCTGCTGCGCGCCCTGATCGCCCCGCTGCTGCTGATCGGGACGGTGATCCTGTCGTTCGCGGCGGCCCTCGGCATCAGCGCGCTCGCGTTCCGGTACGTCTTCGACTACGCGGGCGAGGCGACCGACTTCCCGCTCTTCGTCTTCGTGTTCCTGGTCGCCCTGGGCATCGACTACAACATCTTCCTGACCACCCGCATCCGCGAGGAGGCGGCCCGCCAGGGCACCAGAGCGGGCGTGGTCACCGGGCTCGCCACCACCGGCGCGGTCATCACCTCCGCCGGCCTGGTCCTGGCCGGCACCTTCGCCGCCCTCGGCACCCTGCCGATGGTCGCCTTCGCCGAGATCGGCTTCGCGGTCGCCCTCGGCGTCCTCATCGACACGTTCATCGTGCGCTCGGTCCTGGTGACGTCGCTGTTCCTGGACGTCGGCCCGAAGGTGTGGTGGCCGCACCGGCTGGCTGGGGAGGACGGCGGTGCGGCGGACCGGGAGAGCGTCGGAGCGGGGGTCAGCCGGTCCGGCGGATGAGCGCCAGGTACATCGCGTCGGTCCCGTGCAGGTGCGGCCACAGCTGCACGTCGGGCCCTTCGCCGAGGTCCGGTACGCCGGGCAGCAGCGGCCGGGCGTCGAGGAGGTCGGTGTCCGGATACTGCTTGAGGACGTCGGCGACCACGGCCCTGGTCTCGGCGAGGTGCGGCGAGCAGGTCGCGTAGCCGACGACACCGCCGACCCGCACCGACTCCAGGGCGGTGCGCAGCAGGCCGCGCTGCAACGGCGCGAACCCCTCCAGGTCCTCCGGCCGGCGCCGCCAGCGCGCCTCGGGGCGGCGCCGCAGGGCACCGAGCCCGGTGCACGGCACGTCGACCAGCACGCGGTCGAAGCTGCCGGGCCGCCACGCCGGACGCGTCCCGTCCGCGGCGATCACCTGATACGGACCGGGGTTCCCCTCCAGCGCCCTGGCCACGAGCCCGGCGCGGTGGGTCTGCTTCTCGGAGGCGACGAGCAGCGCGCCCCGCTGGGCCGCGAGGGCGCCGAGCAGCGCGGCCTTGCCGCCGGGCCCCGCACACCCGTCCAGCCACCGCCGGTCGGGCCCGTCCAGCGGCGCGCCCGCAAGGGCGAGCGCCACGAGCTGGCTGCCCTCGTCCTGCACGCCCGCGCGCCCGTCCCGCACGGCCGCGACGGCGCCCGGCTCACCGCCCTCGGTCAGCCGCACGGCGTACGGCGACCAGTGGCCCGGCACGGCGGCGTCCTCTTCGAGCAGTTCCTCGGCCGTGGCCCGCCCGGGCCGCGCCACCAGGGTCACCTCGGGCCGCTCGTTGTCGGCGCGCAGCAGGTCCTCGATGCCGGCGCGACCGCCGCCGAGGGAGTCCCACAGCGCGGACACGACCCACCGCGGATGCGAGTGGACGATGGCGAGGTGGTCCTCGGGATCGTCGTCGTAGGGCGGCGCGACCCGCTCCAGCCAGCCGTCCAGATCGTGCTGCGCGACCTTCCGCAGCACGGCGTTGACGAACTTGGCGCGCCCGTCGCCGAGCACGACCCGGGCGAGCTCGACGGTGGCGGACACGGCCGCGTGCGTCGGGATCCGCGTCCCGAGGAGCTGGTGCGCGCCGAGGCTCAGCACGTCCAGCACGGGCGGGTCGACCTCCCCCAGCGGCCGGTCCACGCAGGCCGAAAGGACGGCGTCGTACGTCCCCTGCCGCCGCAGCGTGCCGTAGACCAGCTCGGTGGCGAGCGCCGCGTCACGGGCGTCGAACTTCTCGGGCCCCTCCTTCTCCCGCGCCTTGCGCAGCAGGGGCGGCAGAACGAGGTTGGCGTAGGCGTCCCGCTCGTCCACGGCCCTCAGCGCCTCGAAGGCGAGGATGCGGACGGGGTCCTTCTTGGGCCGCCGGTAGGGCTTGCCGGACGTACGGGGCCGACGGGGCTGGTCGCTCACGAAAAGGTGCTCCGGATGTGAGAAGAAGTGCGCCGTCCAGCCTACGCCGCCCCGGACGTGCCGCCGTGTCAGCCCCCGAGCCGCTCGCCCTCGGCGATCCGCACCCCCCGGGCCCAGTCCGCCGCCCGCATCGGCTTCTTGCCCTGGGCCTGCACCCAGACCAGCTCGACGGCGTACGAGCCGGTGCCGACGTACACGTTGTTCTTCCCGGCGGAGATCCGCCCCGGGGCCAGATCCGTCCGGTCCGGCACGGGGGTGACCTGGATGAGCTTGAGCCGCTCACCGCGGAAGGTGGTCCAGGCACCGGGCGCGGGAGTGCAGCCCCGCACCATCCGGTCGACGCGCAGCGCGGGCGCGCTCCAGTCGATGTGGGCGTCCTCGGCGTTGACCTTCGGGGCCAGGCTGATCCCCTCGGCCGGCTGCGGTACGGCCTTCAGCGTGCCGTCCTCGATCCCGTCCATGGTCGCCGCGAGCAGCCCCGCACCGGCGAAGGCCAGCCGCGTCAGCAGGTCCCCGCTGGTGTCGGTGGGCCGGATCTCCTCGGTGACCGTCCCGTACACCGGCCCGGAGTCCAGCCCCTCCTCGATCAGGAAGGTGGAAGCCCCGGTGATCTCGTCCCCGGCCATGATGGCGTGCTGCACGGGCGCGGCACCGCGCCAGGCCGGCAGCAGGGAGAAGTGCAGATTGACCCAGCCGTGGGCCGGGACGTCGAGGGCGACCCGGGGCAGCAGCGCACCGTAGGCGACGACGGGACAGCAGTCCGGCCCGATCTCCCGCAGCCGCTCCAGGAACTCGGGGTCCTTCGGCTTCGCGGGCTTCAGCACCTCGATCCCGGCCTCCTCCGCCCGCTCGGCGACGGGCGACGCGACAAGCCTGCGCCCCCGCCCGGCCGGCGCGTCGGGCCGCGTGACGACAGCGGCCACCTCGTGCCGCTCGGAGGCGAGAAGAGCGTCCAGAGCGGGAACGGCGACCTCGGGTGTACCGGCGAAGACGAGCTTCATGGGGTGGTGGGGGCCTCTCGGGTGGGGACGACGACGGGCAACGCCCAAGTCTATGAGCCGGACACGGAAAGCCGCCGACGGCGCCCGGCCACCCACGGGAGAGCCGGGCCACTCGACAGACAGTTACGGGCGGTGCGCGGGTGGGAGACCAAAGCCGAAGGCCGCAGGCCGAGGCGCACACCCCGCGCAAACGGGCGCACGCATGTGCCCCCACGCCCCCACACCGTGACCCGCGGAGCGAATCCGCGTTGGTCAAGACAGAGTTGACCACATCGGGCCGCGATCGCGGCCCATTCCTTTCAACGCCGGTTCGAGAGGCTTGTTCATGGCCGACCACGCAACCCACGACGCCCAGGCTCGGGCCAGCCTGCACTTGCTGGTGCGGGACATCGAGCGGGTCCGCCGGCAGGTGGACGCACTGCGCACACTCACCGCCCAGTTGGGCAACGTCTACCGCCCGCGCCGCTCCGGCCCCTCCACGGGCTTCGTCGTCTACGGACGCGCCCCCGCCCCGACGGTACGTCTCGCCCAGGAGCTGCGGGACAGCGTCGAGACCCTGGTCACGGCGGCCGTGGACTTCGACCGCTCACTCGGCTTCTCGTGGGACGCGGTGGGCTCCGCGCTCGGAGTCACCAAACAGGCGGTCCACCGCCGTTACGGCGCCCGCCGGGCCACGCCCCAGCCTGCCGCGGCCGAGGCGGAGCGCACACCGGAGCCGTCGGGCTCCCGCACGGTCAGTGTGAACACCGGCCTCCCCACGGTCCCGACAGTCCCGGCGGCCCGCTCCATGCCCACCCAGCCGACGGCGGGCAGCCCGGCCCTCCGCGACGAGGCGAGGTCGACGGCCTTCCCCAGCCCGCGCAACGGCTGAGCCGCATCCCGCCCCGACAGGCCGCTGCCCTCCCGATGCGTCCGGGAGGGCAGCGTCATATCGAGGCAACGAACAGCGGCAGGCACGACCGCAGCCACCGGCTCACCCGATGTCAGCCGGATCGATCCGCACCCAGACAGGCTCCGCACTCCCCCGGGCCATCCGCGCGGCCTGCGCCGCCTTCAGCGCACCGGCCAGCGCGGCACCCTTCCCCGGCGGCACCCTGACCAACGCCCGCTCCCACTGCTCCCCGGGCGGCGGCGCCCCCGCCCGCCGCGGTCGCCCCGCCGCGGGGACGGGCAACGGCACCGGCCCCAGCACCTCGGCCTCCGGGGGCAGTTCTGCCGCACGGAGAAACTCGGCCACCGCCTCCGCCGGCCCCGACACGGCCGCCATCCGCGACACCGGCGGAAACCCCAACTCGGCCCGCTCGGCGAGTTCCCGCACCGCGTGACCGACGGGATCCCACCGCACGAGAGCTTGGACGGGCCGCAGCGTCGGCTCGGCCACGACCACCACCGTGCCCGCCGGCCGGCTGCGGCCGGACGAGCGCGCCGGCCGCGATCCACCGCCGCAACGCGTCCTCGCCGGCCCGCAGGTCGGGCCGCCCGAGCATGGCCCACCCGTCCAGCAGCAGCGCCGCCGCATAGCCGCCCTCGGCGACGGGCTCGGCCCCCGGCGTACTCACCACCAGCGCGGGCGCCCCCGGCACGGTGTCGAGCACGTGTTCACGACCCGAGGTCCGCACCGGAACCGCGGGGAAGGCCCGTCCGAGTTCCTCGGCGGTCCGCCGGGCACCCACCACCGACGCGCGCAGCCGGAAGGCGCCGCACTCCGGGCAGTGCCAGCCGCTCTCCTCACGGCCGCACCACCCGCAGCACAACGCGCCGCCGTCCCGCGTCTCCAGCGGTCCGGAGCAGTGCCGGCACCGCGCGGGCGCCCGGCAGTTGGCACAGGCCATGCGCGGCACGTATCCCCGCCGGGGCACCTGCACCAGCACCGGGCCGTGCCGCAGTCCCTCCCTGACGACCTGCCAGGCGAGGGTCGGCAGCCGGGCGGCCCGGGCGGCCTCGTCCCGTGCGAGGTCCCCGTCCCCGACGGTGCGGACGAGCGGGGCGGTGGCGCGCACCTGGTCACGCCCGGCGACCAGCGGGCGCGCCCATCCGCTCTCGACGAGCTGCGCGGCCTCCACCGTGCAGCCCCAGCTGCCCAGCAGGAAGCCGCACCTGTCCTGGGCGGCCCGCAGCAACAGCACTTCACGTGCGTGAGGCTGCGGGGCGTGCTGCTCGCTGTGGCTGTCGTCCCCGTCGTCCCAGATGGCGACCAGCCCGAGGTCCTGGACCGGTGCGAACATCGCGGCCCGGGTCCCGATCACGGCCCGGACGGAGCCCCGCCGGACCGCGAGCCACTGCGCGTACCGCTTCTCGGGTCCCGCGTCGGCGGTGAGCACGGCGTGCCGCCCCTCCCCCAGCAGGGCGGTCAGGGCGGCGTCGACCCGCGCGACCGCCCGCCCGTCGGGCAGGACCACGAGCGCGCCGCGGCCGGAGGCCAGCGTCGCCCCGACGGCCCGGGCCAGCTCCTCGCTCCACTCCGGGCCGGGCAGGGCGTTCCACACGGCCCGTGGCGCACCGCCCGAGGCCAGCGACTCCAGGAAGGCCTCCCCCTGCTCGTACCGCTGCCAGGAGCCCGCCTCGGGCGCCGGAGACGGCGGCAGCGGTGCGGGCGAGGGGCGCTGCTCGGCCCGGGCGTTACGCGGCGGCACCGCGAGTTGCAGGACGTCGGCGAGGCTGCCCGCGTACCGGTCGGCGACCGCCCGGGTCAGCCCGAGCAGTTCCTCGCTCAGCACCCGCTCGGGCGACACGACCTGGGCGAGGGCGGCCAGCGGCCCGGAGTAGTCGGACTCGGCCAGCCGCTCGACGAGGAACCCGTCGATCAGCCCGCCGCCCTCGCGCCGCCCGTCCCGCACCCGGTGCCGCCCGGCCCCGAACCGCACCCGCACCCGGACGCCCGGCTGGGCCTGCTCGTCCAGCTCCTCGGGCACGGCGTAGTCGAAGTACCGGTCGAGATGGAGCACGCCCTTGTCGACGAGCACCCGCGCGACGGGCAGCTCCTTGGCGAGCGCGGCCCCCCGCCAGGTCCGCGGCTTGGCCCGGGGGGTCTTGGCCTTGCGCACACTCTCCCGGATGAGCGCGAGCTGCTCGGGCGGCGCACCCTCCGCGCCGCCTCCCGCCTGTTCGTTCTCGCTGCTCACGCTTGCATTCTTACCAAACGCCACTGACATCCGGCGGGCCCCGAGTACCCGCCGCCCGCACGGCGGACGCACGACGAGGCCCGGCGCCCCGAAGGGTGCCGGGCCTCGCGAGGTACCGCGGCGGCGTCGGGCTCGCGGCCCCGCCGTCCTGCTGGGACCTACAGACCCACGGCCTTGCGCAGCGCGTCCACGCGGTCCGTCCGCTCCCAGGTGAACTCGGGAAGCTCACGGCCGAAGTGGCCGTAGGCCGCCGTCTGGGAGTAGATCGGGCGGAGCAGGTCGAGGTCGCGGATGATGGCGGCCGGGCGGAGGTCGAAGACCTCGTCGATCGCCTTCTCGATCTTCTCCGTGTCGACCTTGGCGGTGCCGAAGGTCTCGACGAACAGACCGACCGGCTCGGCCTTGCCGATGGCGTACGCCACCTGGACCTCGCAGCGGGTGGCGAGACCCGCGGCGACCACGTTCTTGGCCACCCAGCGCATCGCGTACGCCGCGGAGCGGTCGACCTTGGACGGGTCCTTGCCCGAGAAGGCGCCGCCGCCGTGGCGGGCCATGCCGCCGTAGGTGTCGATGATGATCTTGCGGCCGGTCAGGCCGGCGTCACCCATCGGGCCGCCGATCTCGAAGCGGCCGGTGGGGTTGACCAGGAGGCGGTAGTTCTCCGTGTCGATCTTGATGCCCTCGTCGAGCAGCGCCTTGAGCTCCGGGTCGACGACGAACTCCTTGATGTCCGGAGCCAGGAGCGAGTCCAGGTCGATGTCGGAGGCGTGCTGCGAGGAGACCACGACGGTGTCCAGGCGGACCGCCTTGTCGCCGTCGTACTCGATGGTGACCTGCGTCTTGCCGTCCGGGCGCAGGTAGGGGATCGTGCCGTTCTTGCGCACGTCGGACAGGCGCTTCGACAGGCGGTGGGCCAGGAAGATCGGCAGCGGCATCAGCGTCGGCGTCTCGTCCGTCGCGTAGCCGAACATCAGGCCCTGGTCGCCCGCGCCCTGCTTGTCGAGCTCGTCCTCGTCGCCCTCGACACGGGACTCGTACGCCGTGTCCACGCCCTGGGCGATGTCCGGGGACTGCGCGCCGATCGACACCGAGACACCGCAGGAGGCGCCGTCGAAGCCCTTCTTCGAGGAGTCGTAGCCGATTTCGAGGATCTTGCTCCGGACCAGCGTCGCGATGTCCGCGTACGTCTTGGTGGTGACCTCGCCGGCCACGTGCACCAGGCCGGTCGTGATCAAGGTCTCGACGGCGACCCGGGACGTCGGGTCCTCGCGGAGCAGCGCGTCGAGAATGGTGTCGCTGATCTGGTCAGCGATCTTGTCGGGGTGACCCTCGGTCACGGACTCCGAGGTGAACAGACGACGGGACACAACGCTCCCTGGGGTTGCAGCGGCTGCTGGCTGATCATTGGCGGACGGCGGGGGCTGCACCCGGCGCCGTCCGTGGAACAGTTTATCGGTCACGCTTCGGCCACGGCCCCCCTGTCTCGCCACTCGGAAGTGCTGTGACCTGCGGCACGGGCATTCTGCCCAATGCCGAGCTGCGTTGGCCAGAGGCGCCACGCCCCGATCGGCCGGGTTTCACCGTGTCGCAGGGCGACTGAAACATCAGCGGAGACGCTCGACCACCAGGTCCCACACGGTCTCGGCCAGGGCTTCCTTGGGGCCGTGCGGCACCGCGGTCTCACTTCCGTCGGTGCCGAGGACGACGGCCTCGTTCTCCTCGGAACCGAAGGTTCTGCTCTCGCCGACCTCGTTCACCACCAGCAGATCGCAGCCCTTGCGCTTCAGTTTCGCGCGGCCGTTGGCGAGCACGTCGTCGGTCTCCGCCGCGAAGCCGACGATCACCTGCCCGGGGCGGGCGCGCTCGGTGGAGATCTCCGCGAGGATGTCCGGATTCCGCACCAGGGTGATCGGCTCCGGCTCCTGGCCGTCCTTCTTCTTGATCTTCCCGGCCGCGTACACCGCCGGGCGGAAGTCCGCCACCGCCGCCGCCATGACCACCGCGTCGGCGTCGGCGGCCGCCTGCAGCACCGCCTCGCGCAGCTGCACGGCGGTGCCCACGGGCACGACGTCCACGCCGGCCGGGTCGGGCAGGGCACTGTTGGCCGCGATCAGCGTGACGCGCGCGCCGCGGGCCGCCGCGGTGCGGGCGAGGGCGTAGCCCTGCTTGCCGGAGGAGCGGTTGCCGAGGAACCGGACGGGGTCCAGGGGCTCGCGGGTGCCGCCGGCGCTGACCACGACATGCCGGCCCTTCAGGTCGGGCTCGGCCCCGCCCCGGGCCAGCACCCGGCGGCAGACCTCGAAGATCTCGCCGGGGTCGGGCAGCCGGCCCTTGCCGGTGTCGACGCCGGTGAGGCGGCCCACGGCCGGTTCGATGACGAGGGCGCCGCGGCGGCGCAGCGTCGCCACGTTCTCCTGGGTGGCCGGGTGCTCCCACATCTCCGTGTGCATGGCGGGGGCGAAGACGACCGGGCAGCGGGCGGTGAGCAGGGTGTTGGTGAGGAGGTCGTCGGCGAGGCCGTGGGCCGCCTTGGCGAGCATGTCGGCGGTGGCGGGGGCGACGACGACCAGGTCGGCGTGCTGTCCGATGCGGACGTGCGGGACCTCGTGCACCTCGTCCCACACCTCGGTGGAGACCGGGTTTCCGGAGAGCGCGGACCAGGTGGCGGCGCCGACGAAGTGCAGCGCGGAGGCGGTGGGGACGACGCGCACGTCATGGCCCGACTCCGTCAGCCGCCGCAGCAGCTCACAGGCCTTGTACGCGGCGATGCCGCCACTGACCCCCAGAACGACCTTCGGCTTGTCCACGTCTCTCCCCGGACCTCGGCAACCGGCACACCGTACGACTCCATGACACACCACAGGCCCGGCAGTCGGCCTGCCGGGCCTGTGGAAAAGTCAGCGTCAAGCTGTAAACAGCACTTACTGCGCCGGGCCCTCGACGGCCTCGGACGTCAGCAGCCCCGCGTTGATCTCGCGAAGGGCGATCGAGAGCGGCTTCTCGTGGACGTGGGTGTCGACGAGAGGACCGACGTACTCGAGGAGACCCTCGCCGAGCTGCGAGTAGTACGCGTTGATCTGGCGGGCCCGCTTGGCCGCGTAGATCACGAGGCTGTACTTCGAGTCGGTGGCCTCGAGGAGCTCGTCGATCGGCGGGTTGATGATGCCCTCGGGCGCGGAGATGGAAGAGGACACGCTCTACCTTCCGATGGATGGGAAAGATTCTGTCGGGATGATCAGCGAGACCCTGAAACGATCAGCGATGGTCACACCACGTCCATCAAGGCTAGCAGCTCGCGAGCCACGTCCTCGACGGAGGTGTTGACCAGGGTCGTATCGAACTCGGGCTCGGCGGCCAGTTCGATCTTCGCCGCATCGAGCCGGCGCTCGATGACCTCGGGCGGTTCGGTGCCGCGCCCGGTGAGTCTGCGCACGAGCTCCTCCCAGGAGGGGGGAGCCAGGAACACCAGCTGGGCCTCGGGCATCGACTCCCGGACCAGCCGGGCGCCCTGGAGGTCGATCTCGAGGAGTACGGGCTCGCCCTTCTCCAGGCGCTCCTGCACGGCCGCACGCGGCGTGCCGTAGCGGTTGCCCGCGAACTCGGCCCACTCCAGCAGTTCGCCGTTGGCGATCAGCTTGTCCATCTCGTCGTCGGTGACGAAGAAGTAGTGGACTCCGTGCTTCTCGCCGGGCCGGGGCTTGCGGGTCGTCGCCGACACCGAGAGCCAGACCTCGGGATGTTCCTTGCGCATATGGGCGACGACCGTGCTCTTGCCGACCCCGGAGGGGCCGGAGAGCACGGTCAGCCGCGGACGTACGTCCGGGGGCACGGGGGTGGTCCCCCGGGGTGTTGCAGCCATGCAGCGATTATCCAGCAAACCCGGAGTGCCCGGGACTCGCTCCCCCGGAGTTCCCGGTTCAGGAGCCGGTGCTGCCGAACTCACGCTCAAGGGAGGCGATCTGGTTGGAACCGAGACCCCGCACGCGGCGGCTCTCGGAGATACCGAGTCGCTCCATGATCTGCTTGGCGCGGACCTTGCCCACGCCCGGCAGGGACTCGAGGAGGGCGGAGACCTTCATCTTGCCGATGACGTCGTTCTCCTGGCCCTGCTTGATGACCTCGTGAAGAGAGGCGCCGGAGTGCTTGAGTCGATTCTTGACCTCGGCCCGCTCCCGGCGAGCCGCGGCGGCCTTTTCGAGCGCGGCTGCGCGCTGTTCAGGGGTAAGGGGCGGAAGAGCCACGCCTACGTCACCTCGGATGTCGAACTGTCGGATACGGACCGGTGAGGAACCTAGTCGCCCCACACCTGGGGAGCCACGAGCAACACGCTTGCCCGTTCACTCTCGTCGGAGACTAGCGGGCAAGTCCGCCAGAGTCAGCGAGAACAGCGGAAAAGTCCTGGTCAGCCTTCATCTCAACGGACATTTAGGACATACTGCCCCGGATTTGAGGATGTATTCAGGCTCAAGCGTGCCCCGGACCACTCATCGGAGGACTCCGGAAGAGGCCTGGAAGGGGTCGGGAGGAGGTCAGGAGGAGGTCAGGAGGAGGCCACGGCGTGCCGGATCTCCTCCGCGAAGCGTTCCGCGGCGTCACGCAGCGCGACCGCGTGGGGACCGTGGCGTAGCACTCCCCGGCTGACGTTCGGCACGACATTGCGCACCGCCGCCCCGAAGACCCCGGGAAGATCGGCCGGCGTCGCCCCCTGGGCACCGATGCCGGGCGCGAGGAGCGGGCCGTTGATGTCCAGGTCGTACGACGACAGATCGCCGAGGGTCGCGCCGACGACGGCGCCGAAGGACCCCAGGGGCTCCTCCCCCGCGTTCTCGGCGGACAGGTGCGCGAGCATGGTCGCTCCGACGTTGCGGCCGTCGGAGCGCACGGCGTGCTGGACCTCGCCGCCCTCCGGGTTGGAGGTCAGCGCCAGCACGAACAGCCCGGCCCCGCTCTCCCGGGCCAGCGCGACGGCCGGGCTGAGCGAGCCGTAGCCCAGGTAGGGCGAGAC
The DNA here is from genome assembly GCF_030816955.1 of Streptomyces africanus. Classification (NCBI taxonomy): domain Bacteria; kingdom Bacillati; phylum Actinomycetota; class Actinomycetes; order Kitasatosporales; family Streptomycetaceae; genus Streptomyces; species Streptomyces africanus. The sequence continues at coordinate 1,433,741 of NZ_JAUSYP010000001.1, forward strand.
GGTCAGCGCGTCGGAGAACAGCGGGGCGTCCTTGTGCAGGAAGGACTCGGCGTACGCGGCCATGGTCGAGCCGATGTCGCCGCGCTTGGCGTCCATCACGACGAGCGCGCCCGCCGCCCGCGCCTCGGCGACCGACTTCTCCAGGACGGCGACGCCGCGCGAGCCGAACCGCTCGAAGAACGCGCTCTGCGGCTTGAGCACGGCGACCCGGTCGGCCACCGCCTCGACGACCGTGCGGCTGAACCGCTCCAGGCCCGTCACGTCGTCGTCGAGGCCCCACTCGGCGAGCAGGGAGGCGTGCGGGTCGATGCCGACGCAGAGCGGGCCGCGCTCGTCCATGGCGCGGCGCAGCCGGACGCCGAAGGGTTCGAGACCACTCATGCCGTCTTCCTCACGTCGGCGCCCACCGCGTCGGCGAGCGTGGCGTACGGGCTGGTGCGCAGGCGCGCGGCGAGCCCCTTGTGGATGGTGCGGGCGTAGAAGGGCCCCTCGTAGATGAAGGCGCTGTAGCCCTGGACCAGCGTGGCACCGGCCAGGATGCGCTGCCAGGCGTCCTCGGCGTTCTCGACGCCCCCGACGCCCACCAGGGTGATGCGGTCGCCCACGCGCGCGTAGAGGCGGCGCAGGACCTCCAGGGAGCGTTCCTTCAGGGGCGCGCCGGACAGGCCGCCGGTCTCCTCGACCAGGGAGGGGTCGGACCTCAGGCCGAGTCCCTCGCGCGCGATGGTCGTGTTCGTGGCGATGATCCCGTCCAGGCCGAGTTCCACGGCGAGGTCGGCGACGGCGTCGATGTCCTCGTCGGCGAGGTCCGGCGCGATCTTGACCAGGAGCGGGACGCGCCGCGCCGGAACCGTGCGGTCGGCGGCCTCGCGGACGGCGCTCAGCAGGGGCCGCAGCGCCTGTGTGGCCTGGAGGTTGCGCAGGCCGGGGGTGTTCGGGGAGGAGACGTTGACCACGAGGTAGTCGGCGTAGGGCGCCAGCCGCTCGGCGGACTTCACGTAGTCCGTGACGGCCTCCTCCTCGGGTACGACCTTGGTCTTGCCGATGTTGACGCCGACGACGGTCTTGAAGACGGGCGTCCGGGAGGCCAGGCGGGCGGCGACGCGGAGCGATCCGTCGTTGTTGAAGCCCATGCGGTTGATCAACGCCCGGTCCTTGACCAGGCGGAACAGCCGCTGCTTGGGGTTGCCGGGCTGCGGCTCGCCGGTGACCGTGCCGATCTCGACGTGGTCGAAGCCGAGCATCGCCATGCCGTCGATGCCGACGGCGTTCTTGTCGAAGCCCGCGGCGAGCCCGAAGGGGCCGTGCATCCGCAGCCCGAAGGCCTCCGTGCGCAGTTCCTTGTGGCGGGGCGCGAGGGCCGCCGCGAGGAAGGTGCGCAGCACGGGCACGCGGGCGGCCAGGCGGATCCAGCGGAAAGCCAGGTGGTGGGCCTGCTCCGGGTCCATCCGCTTGAAGAGCAGACTGAAGAAGATCTTGTACATGGTGTCCTCACGAAGACATGGGTGTCCTCACGAAGAGGGGGACACCGTTTCCGGTGTCCCCCTCGGGGCTGCTAGTCGCGGGCCGCTGTCAGGTGTTCCGCGTGTTCCTGGAGCGATCGGACGCCCACGTCACCGCGGTTGAGGGCGTCGATGCCCTGGACCGCCGCCGCGAGCGCCTGGACCGTCGTCAGGCAGGGCACGGAGCGTGCCACGGCCGCCGTGCGGATGTCGTAGCCGTCGAGGCGGCCACCGGTGCCGTACGGGGTGTTGACGATGAGGTCGACCTCGCCGTCGTGGATGAGCTGGACGATGGTCTTCTCGCCGTTCGGGCCGGTGCCCTCGGACTGCTTGCGCACGATCGTGGCGTTGATGCCGTTGCGCTTGAGGACCTCGGCCGTGCCGGAGGTGGCGAGCAGCTCGAAGCCGTGCGCGACCAGCTCCCGCGCCGGGAAGATCATCGAGCGCTTGTCGCGGTTGGCGACCGAGATGAACGCCCGGCCCTTGGTGGGCAGCGGGCCGTAGGCGCCCGCCTGCGACTTGGCGTACGCCGTGCCGAAGACGGAGTCGATGCCCATGACCTCGCCCGTGGAGCGCATCTCCGGGCCGAGGACCGTGTCGACGCCGCGGCCGTGGATGTCGCGGAAGCGCGACCACGGCATGACGGCCTCCTTCACGGAGATCGGCGCGTCGAAGGGCAGCTCGCCGCCGTCGCCGGTGGCCGGGAGCAGGCCCTCGGCGCGCAGTTCGGCGATGGTCGCGCCCAGGGAGATCCGGGCGGCGGCCTTCGCCAGCGGCACCGCGGTCGCCTTCGAGGTGAAGGGGACGGTGCGCGAGGCGCGCGGGTTGGCCTCCAGGACGTAGAGGATGTCGCCCGCCAGCGCGAACTGGATGTTGATCAGGCCGCGCACCCCGACGCCCTTGGCGATGCCCTCCGTGGAGGCGCGCAGGCGCTTGATGTCGAAGCCGCCGAGCGTGATCGGGGGCAGGGCGCACGCCGAGTCGCCGGAGTGGATGCCGGCCTCCTCGATGTGCTCCATGACGCCGCCGAGGTACAGCTCCTCGCCGTCGTAGAGCGCGTCGACGTCGATCTCGATCGCGTCGTCCAGGAACCGGTCGACCAGGACCGGACGGGACGGGCTGATCTCCGTCGACTCGGCGATGTACGCCTCCAGGCGCGTCTCGTCGTAGACGATCTCCATGCCGCGCCCGCCGAGGACGTACGAGGGACGCACCAGGACCGGGTAGCCGATCTCGTCGGCGATGGCCTTGGCCTCGGCGAAGGTCGTGGCCGTGCCGTGCTTGGGGGCGGGGAGGCCGGCCTCCTTCAGGACCCGGCCGAAGGCGCCCCGGTCCTCGGCGGCGTGGATGGCCTCCGGGGAGGTGCCGACGATCGGCACGCCGTTGTCCTTCAGCGCCTGCGACAGGCCGAGCGGGGTCTGGCCGCCGAGCTGGACGACGACGCCCGCGACCGGGCCGGCCTGCTGCTCGGCGTGGACGATCTCCAGCACGTCCTCGAGCGTCAGCGGCTCGAAGTACAGGCGGTCGGAGGTGTCGTAGTCCGTGGAGACGGTCTCCGGGTTGCAGTTGACCATCACGGTCTCGTAGCCCGCGTCGCTGAGCGCGAAGGAGGCGTGGACGCAGGAGTAGTCGAACTCGATGCCCTGGCCGATGCGGTTCGGGCCGGAGCCCAGGATGATGACGGCCGGCTTCTCGCGGGGCGCGACCTCGGTCTCCTCGTCGTAGGAGGAGTAGAAGTACGGCGTCTTCGCGGCGAACTCGGCGGCGCAGGTGTCGACCGTCTTGTAGACCGGGCGGACGCCGAGCGCGTGCCGGACCTCGCGGACGACGTCCTCGCGCAGGCCGCGGATCTCGCCGATCTGCGTGTCGGAGAAGCCGTGCCGCTTGGCCTCGGCGAGCAGGCCGGGCGTGAGCTCGGGCGCCTCGGCCAGCTCGTCCGCGATCTCCTTGATCAGGAAGAGCTGGTCGACGAACCAGGGGTCGATCTTCGTGTACTCGAAGACCTCCTCGGGCGTGGCGCCCGCGCGGATGGCCTGCATGACCGCGTTGATCCGGCCGTCGGTGGGGCGGACCGCCTCACGGAGCAGCTCGTCCTTGTCGCCGGGGTCGCCGACGAAGGTGAACTGGCTGCCCTTCTTCTCCAGCGAGCGCAGGGCCTTCTGGAAGGCCTCGGTGAAGTTGCGGCCGATGGCCATGGCCTCGCCGACCGACTTCATGGTGGTGGTCAGGGTGGAGTCCGCGCTCGGGAACTTCTCGAAGGCGAAGCGCGGGGCCTTCACGACCACGTAGTCGAGCGTCGGCTCGAAGGAGGCCGGGGTCTCCTGCGTGATGTCGTTCGGGATCTCGTCCAGCGTGTAGCCGACGGCGAGCTTGGCGGCGATCTTGGCGATCGGGAAGCCGGTGGCCTTGGAGGCGAGCGCCGAGGAGCGCGACACGCGCGGGTTCATCTCGATGACGATGACCCGGCCGTCCTCGGGGTTCACGGCGAACTGGATGTTGCAGCCGCCGGTGTCGACGCCGACCTCGCGGATCACGGCGATGCCGATGTCGCGGAGGGTCTGGTACTCGCGGTCGGTGAGCGTCATCGCCGGGGCGACGGTGATGGAGTCGCCGGTGTGCACGCCCATGGGGTCGAAGTTCTCGATGGAGCAGACGACCACGACGTTGTCGTGCTTGTCGCGCATCAGCTCCAGCTCGTACTCCTTCCAGCCGAGGATGGACTCCTCCAGGAGCACCTCGGTGGTCGGGGAGAGCGTGAGGCCCTGGCCGGCGATGCGGCGCAGCTCCTCCTCGTCGTGGGCGAAGCCGGAGCCGGCGCCGCCCATGGTGAAGGACGGGCGGACGACGACCGGGTAGCCGCCGAGCTCCTCGACGCCCCTGAGGACGTCGTCCATGGAGTGGCAGATGTAGGACCGGGCGGACTCGCCGTGGCCGATCTTCTTGCGGACCTCCTCCACGACCTCCTTGAACTGGTCGCGGTCCTCGCCCTTGTGGATCGCCTCGACGTTGGCGCCGATCAGCTCGACACCGTACTTGTCGAGCGTCCCCGACTCGTGCAGGGAGATCGCGGTGTTGAGGGCCGTCTGGCCGCCCAGGGTGGGCAGCAGCGCGTCCGGGCGCTCCTTGGCGATGATCTTCTCGACGAACTCGGGGGTGATGGGCTCGACGTAGGTGGCGTCGGCGATCTCCGGGTCGGTCATGATCGTCGCCGGGTTGGAGTTCACCAGGATGACCCTGAGGCCCTCGGCCTTCAGGACGCGGCACGCCTGCGTGCCGGAGTAGTCGAACTCGGCGGCCTGGCCGATGACGATCGGGCCGGAGCCGATGACCAGGACGGACTGGATATCGGTGCGCTTAGGCACGCTGGCCCTCCATCAGGGAAACGAAGCGGTCGAACAGGTAGGCGGCGTCGTGCGGGCCGGCTGCCGCTTCGGGGTGGTACTGGACACTGAAGGCGGGGCGGTCGAGGAGCTGGAGCCCCTCCACCACGTTGTCGTTCAGGCAGACGTGGGACACCTCGGCGCGGCCGAACGGGGTCTCGGAGACCTGGTCGAGCGGGGCGTCGACGGCGAAGCCGTGGTTGTGCGCGGTGACCTCGACCTTGCCGGTCGTACGGTCCTGCACGGGCTGGTTGATGCCGCGGTGGCCGTACTTCAGCTTGTAGGTGCCGAAGCCGAGCGCGCGGCCCAGGATCTGGTTGCCGAAGCAGATGCCGAACAGCGGCGTGCCGCGCTCCAGGACGCCCTGCATCACGGAGACGGGGTGGTCGGCGGTGGCGGGGTCGCCGGGGCCGTTGGAGAAGAACACGCCGTCCGGGTTCAAAGCGTAGACGTCCTCGACGGTGGCGGTGGCCGGGAGCACGTGCACCTCGATGCCGCGCTCGGCCATGCGGTGCGGGGTCATGCCCTTGATGCCGAGGTCGACGGCGGCGACCGTGAACTTCTTCTCGCCGATCGCCGGGACGACGTACGGCTCGGTGGTGGCGACCTCGGCGGAGAGGTTCGCGCCCTTCATCTGCGGGGCTTCCTGCACGCGCGCGAGGAGTGCGCTGTCGTCCCGGACGGCGTCGCCGCTGAAGATGCCGACGCGCATGGCGCCGCGCTCGCGCAGGTGGCGCGTGAGGGCCCGGGTGTCGATTCCGGAGATGCCGACGACGCCCTGCGCCGCCAGCTCCTCGTCCAGCGAGCGCCGCGAGCGCCAGTTGGACGGCACGCGCGCGGGGTCGCGCACGACGTACCCGGAGACCCAGATGCGCTTGGACTCGGGGTCCTCGTCGTTGACGCCGGTGTTGCCGACGTGCGGGGCGGTCATCACCACGACCTGGCGGTGGTACGAGGGGTCGGTGAGGGTCTCCTGGTAGCCGGTCATGCCGGTGGAGAACACCGCTTCGCCAAAGGTCTCCCCCACGGCCCCGTAGGCACGGCCGCGGAAGACCCGGCCGTCCTCCAGGACGAGTACGGCGGGAGTTTTGGCGGCTCCCCTGGTGGAGGTGGTCATCGTTCGGCGCCTTCCCTGCTGTTCGTTTCGATCATGGAGTTGATGGTGTCGGCCCACTCGTTGTGCTCGGCCGCGTGGTCGGAGCGGAAGCCGGAGTCGATCAGCCGGTCGCCGTGCTCCCAGGTGACGACGAGCAGGCCGCCTTCGGTGAGCACCTTGCCGGCGATGCCCTTGTCGAGCCGGGCCTCGCGCAGCTGTGCGGCCGGGACGAAGAAGTCGCTCGCCCCGGGGCGTACGACGTCCAGTCCGGCGTCCGTGAGGGTCAGCTCGGCGCGGCTGCGGGTGCCCAGGCCGTGCGCGACGATGCGGTCGAGCCACTGCCCGGCCGTGGTGGAGCCGTGGTAGCGGCCGCTCATCGTCAGGCGCTCCGGGCCCGTCTCGTCCGGGGTGACGGGCAGCTCGGGCAGGTCGCCCTGGAGGGTGCCGCGCCACTTCCAGCCCTCGCGCATCAGCCAGTAGACGAGCGCGACGAACAGGGCGAGGCCGACGACCCAGCCGATGCGGGCGGCCCAGTCGGTCACTTGCGCCGATTCCTTCTCGGCGGCCAGCAGCAGTACAGGTGTCACGTGAGCTTCCCGTCGACGAGCGTGGCCTTGCCCCGCAGCCACGTGTGCGTCACACGGCCCGGCAGCTCACGCCCCTCGTAGGGGGTGTTGCGGCTGCGCGAGGCGAAGCCCGCGGGTTCCACGAGCCCACGGTATGCCGTGTCGACCAGGGTGAGGTTGGCGGGCTCACCTGCCGAGACGGGACGGCCGTGGCCCGTGGCCTGTCCGATCTGCGCGGGCTTGACGGACATCCGGTCGGCGACGCCGGCCCAGTCCAGCAGACCCGTGTCGACCATCGTCTCCTGCACCACTGACAACGCGGTCTCCAAGCCGACCATCCCCATGGCGGCCGCGGCCCACTCGCAGTCCTTGTCCTCGTGCGGGTGCGGGGCGTGGTCGGTGGCGACGATGTCGATCGTGCCGTCGGCGAGCGCCTCGCGCAGGGCCATCACGTCGCGCTCGGTGCGCAGCGGCGGGTTGACCTTGTAGACGGGGTTGTACGTGCGGACCAGCTCGTCGGTGAGGAGCAGGTGGTGCGGGGTGACCTCGGCGGTGACGGCGATACCGCGGGACTTGGCCCAGCGGACGATCTCGACGGACCCGGCGGTCGACAGGTGGCAGATGTGGACGCGGGAGCCGACGTGCTCGGCGAGCAGGACATCCCGGGCGATGATCGATTCTTCGGCCACCGCGGGCCAGCCCCCGAGCCCCAGCTCGGCGGAGACCACGCCCTCGTTCATCTCGGCGCCCTCGGTCAGCCGCGGCTCCTGAGCGTGCTGCGCGACGACACCGCCGAAGGCCTTCACGTACTCCAGGGCGCGGCGCATGATCACGGCGTCGTGGACGCACTTGCCGTCGTCGGAGAAGACGGTGACCCCGGCGGCCGACTCGTGCATGGCGCCCAGCTCGGCGAGCTTGCGGCCCTCCAGTCCGACGGTGACGGCACCGATGGGCTGGACGTCGCAGTAGCCGTGCTCCTTGCCGAGCCGCCAGACCTGCTCGACGACGCCGGCGGTGTCGGCGACCGGGAAGGTGTTGGCCATGGCGAACACGGTGGTGTAGCCGCCGGAGGCCGCGGCGCGCGTACCGGTGAGGACGGTCTCGGAGTCCTCACGGCCCGGCTCGCGCAGATGCGTGTGCAGGTCGACCAGGCCCGGCAGCAGCACCTTGCCCTCGGCCTCGACGACCTCCGCGCCCTCGGCGCTCAGAGCGGCACCCACCTCGGCGATGGTCCCGCCGTCGATCAGCACGTCCTGCGGCTCGCCGCCGAGCACCTTCGCACCACGGATCAGGATCTTGCTCATCTGTCTTACTTCTCCTCGGTACGGGGGTGGGTGACGGCGGGCTCGTTGCCACCGAGCAGCAGGTACAGAACGGCCATCCGGATGGACACCCCGTTCGCCACCTGCTCGACGACGGTGCAGCGGTCGGAGTCGGCGACCTCGGCGGTGATCTCCATACCGCGGACCATCGGGCCGGGGTGCATCACGATGGCGTGCTCGGGCATCCGCGCCATGCGGTCGCCGTCGAGACCGTAGCGGCGGGAGTACTCGCGCTCGGTCGGGAAGAAGGCGGCGTTCATGCGCTCGCGCTGCACGCGCAGCATCATCACCGCGTCGGACTTGGGCAACGTGCTGTCGAGGTCGTACGACACCTCGCAGGGCCAGGTCTCGATGCCGACCGGCAGCAGGGTCGGCGGGGCGACGAGGGTGACCTCGGCGCCGAGGGTGTGCAGCAGGTCGACGTTGGAGCGGGCGACCCGGCTGTGCAGGACGTCGCCGACGATCGTGATGCGCTTGCCGTCGAGGTCCTGGCCGATCCCGGCGTCCGGGCCGATCAGGCGGCGGCGCATGGTGAAGGCGTCCAGCAGGGCCTGGGTGGGGTGCTGGTGGGTGCCGTCGCCGGCGTTGACGACGACCGCGTCGATCCAGCCGGAGTTCGCCAGCCGGTACGGGGCTCCCGAGGCGCCGTGCCGTATGACGACGGCGTCGACGCCCATGGCCTCCAGCGTCTGGGCGGTGTCCTTCAGGGACTCGCCCTTGGAGACGCTCGACCCCTTGGCGGAGAAGTTGATGACGTCCGCGGACAGCCGCTTCTCGGCGGCCTCGAAGGAGATCCGGGTCCGGGTGGAGTCCTCGAAGAAGAGGTTGACGATCGTGCGGCCGCGCAGGGTCGGCAGCTTCTTGATCGGCCGGTCGGCGACCCGGGCCATCTCCTCGGCGGTGTCGAGGATCAGGACGGCGTCGTCGCGGGTGAGGTCGGCGGCCGAGATGAGATGACGCTGCATCTGTCAGGCTCCGTAAGGCAGTTCAAACGGGAGAATCGGGGCAGACGGGCGCGCGAGGGCGCGCACTGAGCCGGCGCACGACAGGGGCGCACGCCTGAAGCGCTACTGGGCGGTCGGCTTGGCACCGAGCAGCACGGTGTCGCGACCGTCCTCCTCGGCGAGCTGGACCTTGACCGTCTCCCGCAACGACGTGGGGAGGTTCTTGCCGACGTAGTCGGCGCGGATGGGCAGTTCGCGGTGACCGCGGTCGACGAGGACGGCGAGCTGCACCGCGCGCGGGCGCCCGATGTCGTTCAGGGCGTCGAGGGCGGCGCGGATGGTGCGGCCGGAGAAGAGGACGTCGTCGACGAGGACGACCAGCTTGCCGTCGATGCCGTCACCGGGGATCTCGGTGCGGGCCAGCGCACGCGGCGGGTGCATGCGCAGGTCGTCGCGGTACATGGTGATGTCGAGCGAGCCGCACGGAACCTTGCGCTCGGTGATCTGCTCGAGCTTGTCGGCGATCCGCCGGGCGAGGAAGACGCCCCGGGTCGGAATGCCGAGGAGCACCACGTCGTCGGCGCCTTTGGCGCGTTCGACGATCTCGTGGGCGATGCGGGTCAGTACCCGCGCGATGTCGGGCCCTTCGAGAACGGGCCGGGCATCGGACTGCGAGTCGTGCGTGTCCATACGAAACGGACCTCCTTCTCCGCCTCACGGGACGGACCTTAAAGGACGTCGGGATTGCGCCATCCACGGTAGCAGGCCCTCGCCGTCGCCCGGACGGCCCCCTCGGATCACCCACTCGGCCTAACAGAGTGCCGATACCACGGAAGAGTCGGTGCGGACCATTCGGCTTGACGCGGCAGAGTAACGCTGCGTAACCTCACAGTGAGTTACCAGCCGCGCGGCCTGGCACCCACGCCAGACGCGTCGACACAGTGCCGGGGAGCTATATGTCCAGCGAATACGCCAAACAGCTCGGGGCCAAGCTCCGGGCGATCCGCACCCAGCAGGGCCTTTCCCTCCACGGTGTCGAGGAGAAGTCCCAGGGACGCTGGAAGGCGGTCGTGGTCGGTTCGTACGAGCGCGGCGACCGTGCCGTGACCGTGCAGCGCCTTGCCGAGCTGGCGGACTTCTACGGCGTTCCGGTGCAGGAGCTGCTCCCGGGCACGACCCCGGGCGGCGCCGCCGAGCCGCCGCCGAAGCTGGTCCTGGACCTGGAGCGGCTGGCCACGGTGCCGGCCGAGAAGGCGGGCCCGCTTCAGCGCTACGCGGCCACGATCCAGTCGCAGCGCGGTGACTACAACGGCAAGGTGCTCTCGATCCGCCAGGACGACCTGCGCACACTCGCCGTCATCTACGACCAGTCGCCCTCGGTCCTCACCGAACAGCTGATCAGCTGGGGTGTCCTCGACGCGGACGCGCGCCGCGCGGTGGCGGCCCACGAGGAGGGCTGACCGCTCCCGGGAGCAGCGGAGGGGCCAGCAGAAACGTGCCGCCGGGGTGGCCGAAACCGTATGGGTTTCGGCCGCCCCGGCGCCGTTGTGAGGGCCTGGCAGCCCTCGACGGCACGGGAACGCCGGAGGGCCCGCGGCAGTCACGCTGCTGCGGGCCCTCCGGCGTTCTGTCTGTCTGTCTCTCAGACCTCGTCGCGGCGGAGCGAGGGCTTGAGCTCCTTCAGCCGTCCGAGCAGGCCGTTCACGAACGAGGGCGACTCGTCCGTGGAGAACTCCTTCGCCAGCTGCACCATCTCGTCGAGGACAACGGCGTCCGGGGTCTCGTCGACCCAGATCAGCTCATAGGCGCCGAGCCGCAGGATGTTGCGGTCGACGACCGGCATCCGGTCGAGCGTCCAGCCGACCGAGTACTGGGCGATGAGCTCGTCGATGCGCTTCGCGTGCTGCGCGTAGCCCTCGACCAGTTCCATCGTGTACTCGCTCACCGGCGGCTGCCGGGTGTCGGCCCGGGAGAGCCGGACCCAGTCGGCGAGGACCGTGAGGACCTCGGCGCCGCGCTGGTCGCCCTCGAAGAGGATCTGGAAGGCGCGCTTGCGGGCCGTGTTGCGGGCAGCCACGGTTAGCTGTTCACCCGGCCGAGGTAGTCGCTGGTGCGGGTGTCGACCTTGATCTTCTCACCGGTGGTGATGAAGAGCGGGACCTGGATCTGGTGGCCGGTCTCCAGCGTGGCGGGCTTGGTGCCGCCGGTGGAGCGGTCGCCCTGGACGCCCGGCTCGGTCTCCTGGACGGTCAGCTCGACGGCGGCCGGCAGCTCGACGAAGAGCACCTCGCCCTCGTGCTGGGCGACCGTGGCCGTGAAGCCCTCGACGAGGAAGTTGGCGGCGTCGCCGACGGCCTTGCGGTCGACCATGAGCTGGTCGTAGGTCTCCATGTCCATGAAGACGAAGTACTCGCCGTCCATGTAGGAGAACTGCATGTCGCGCTTGTCGACGGTGGCCGTTTCGACCTTGACGCCGGCGTTGAAGGTCTTGTCGACGACCTTGCCGGAGAGCACGTTCTTGAGCTTGGTGCGCACGAAGGCCGGGCCCTTACCGGGCTTGACGTGCTGGAACTCGACGACGGACCAGAGCTGGCCGCCTTCGAGCTTGAGCACCATGCCGTTCTTGAGGTCGTTCGTGGAAGCCACGGTTGCGGAATCTCCTGGACTGACGTACGACCCCGGGGCACGCACCTGCCTACAGGGCGAGCAGCTCCTTGGTCGTGATGGTGAGTAGCTCGGGTCCGCCGTCCGCCTCTGGGCGGACGACGAGCGTGTCATCGATCCGGACACCGCCCCGGCCCGGGAGGTGGACCCCAGGCTCGACGGTGACCGGCACGCAAGCGTCCAGTTTACCCATGGCCGCAGGACTCAATTGAGGGTCCTCGTCGATTTCGAGCCCGACCCCGTGTCCGGTGAGCGCCGTGAGGCCCTCCGTGTACCCCGCGGAGTCCAGGACCTGGCGGGCGGCACGGTCGACGTCCCGGCAGGCGGCGCCGGGTACCAGGCTCTCACGTCCCGCGCGCTGCGCCGCGAAGACCAGGTCGTACAGCTCGACCTGCCAGTCCGCGGGGGCCGTGCCGATGACGAACGTACGGCCGATCTCGCAGCGGTAGCCGCGGTAGGTCGCGCCCAGGCAGACCGAGAGGAAGTCGCCCTCCTCGACGCGCCGGTCGGTGGGCCGGTGCCCGGGCCGTCCGGCGTTCGGCCCCGTGGCGACGGAGGTGGGGAAGGCCGGGCCGTCGGCCCCGTGATCCACGAGGCGCCTTTCGAGTTCCAGGGCGAGGTGGCGCTCCGTCCGCCCGACGAGGATGGACTCCAGGAGTTCGCCGAGGGCCTGGTCGGCGATCTCGGCGCCGATGCGCAGGCAGGAGATCTCCTCCTCGTCCTTGACGACCCTGAGCTGCTCGACGGCACCGCCGAGGTTGGCCAGGCGCAGCCGGGGGGCGACCGAGCCGAGGGCGCGGTGCCGGGCCACGGTGAGGTGGTGCTCCTCCACTGCGAGGGAGTCGGCGCCCTGGCGCGCGGCGAGGCCGGCGGCCGCGACGGCCGGGTCGCCGCCGCCGGCACCGGGCAGGGTCTGTACGCGCAGGGCCTCGTCGGGGCGCTCCTGCGTGGGGCGGTCGGCCGTCGGGCCGGCACACACCAGGAGGTCCTCGGTCTTGCCCAGCAGGAGAACGGCGCCGTGCGGGGCCGCACCCGCGAGATAGCGCACATTGGCGGGGCGGGAGACCAGCGCCGCCGCGCTGCCGCCCGCGTTGCAGTATTCCCTCAGACGCGTCCGGCGGGCCGCGTACACCTCTGACATGACCCGAGCCTACGAGCGCCGGGGCGATGTCGCCGGTCGGGAGGGCCGAGTGGGGGTTGTCCGCGGCGGCTGGGCGGTACACCGGCCCGTAGCCCGGCGTCTCAGTGTCAGGGCGTCAGCGCTGAGGCCGGGGCGTTGCGCAGGCCGGCGCGCCGGGGTGCCGCTGCGCCCACCCGTGCCGCCCTGGGTACCTCCCAGGCCCTTAAGGCACTGAGGGAGGCACGACTGCCCGCAGCTGGAACCGCACCCCGGCTACCACTTCGGCGGACTCGCGATGGACCTGGCCAGTACATCGTCCAGGAGCCGCGCCGTCTCCGGTACATCCAGCTGCGAGTTGTCGATGATCGGCAGACCGGACCCGTACCACCCGGCCATCCGCCCATGGATACGGGCGACCTCCTCGTCCGACAGCCGCCGATTGCCCGTGCGCTCCGCGTTGCGTTCCAGGACGATGTCCAGCCCGGGCAGGAGGACGACCGGCAGCAGACCCGGCCCGACGTGCCGCTTCCAGCCGCCGAGGCCGACCACGGGCCGGTCGGGAAAGACCGCGTCGTCGAGGATGCAGGAGATGCCGTTGGCCAGGAAGTTCCGCGCGGCGAAACCACACGTGCGGCGGGCGAGGCGGTACTGCGCCTCCGAGTTGTCGTTCCACCCGGACTGCGGGTCGGCGAAGCCCGAGCGGACCCACTCGCGCACGTCGTCGAGGCTGATGTGCGCCGTGGGGACCCGGCGATGGTCCGCCCAGTACTTGGCGACGCTGGTCTTCCCGGCGCCCGCGGGCCCGATGAGCAGCACCGCGAGCGTCGTACCGGCCGGGTCGGGGGCCGCCGTCGCGGGCGGCGCGCTGGGCATGGCGACCGGGCCGCCGGGCGGCAGCGGCACATGGCCGGTGGTGTCCGGCGCCGGGGGGACGGAGGCCTGCGGCGGGAGCGGGCCCGGCCCGGGCGGAGGCGCGGGATAACCGGGTGCCGGGGGCGGCGGGGGCACGGGCGCGGAACCCTGGTGCGCACCCGGGTGCTGCGGGCCCGGGTGGTGTGCGGCCGGCGACCAGCCGACGGCCGGTCCGTGCCCCGGCTGGTGGGGCGGCGGCAGCGGAGAACCCACTGCGTGCTGCATCCGGTGCCACTCCGTCTCGTACAGGCGATGGGCGCTGAACAGCGGGGGCGGAACCCGCTGCTACCGAACGGTACCGCCCCCGGCCGGTGTTGTGTGAACGGCCGGGGGCGGTCCGAAGTGCCCGGCCCCGTAAGGCGATTCCGGGCGGAAGGCGCGCCTGGGTACTTACTGTCCGACTTCGCCGTACGCGGCGAGCAGCACGGCCGGGTCGGGTCCTTCCAGAACCGTGGGCTTGGCCAGACCGTCGAGGACGATGAAGCGCAGCAGATCGCCGCGGGACTTCTTGTCGACCTTCATGGTCTCCAGCAGCTTGGGCCACTGGTCGTGCCGGTAGTGCAGCGGCAGCCCGACGGCTTCGAGGACGGTGCGGTGGCGGTCCGCCGTGGCGTCGTCCAGCCGCCCGGCGAGGCGGCCCAGTTCGGCGGCGAAGTGCATGCCCACCGAGACCGCGGCGCCGTGCCGCCACTTGTAGCGCTCGTTCTTCTCGATCGCGTGTCCGAGCGTGTGGCCGTAGTTGAGGATCTCGCGCAGGCCCGACTCCTTCAGGTCGGACGACACCACGTCGGCCTTGACCCGGATGGAGCGCTCGATGAGCTCGGCGGTGTGCGGACCGGCCGGGGTGCGGGCGCCCTCGGGGTCGGACTCGATCAGGTCGAGGATCACCGGGTCGGCGATGAAGCCGGCCTTGATGACCTCCGCGAGTCCGGAGACGTAGTCGTTGACCGGGAGGGAGTCCAGCGCGGCCAGGTCGCAGAGCACACCGGCGGGCGGGTGGAAGGCACCGACCAGGTTCTTGCCCTCGACGGTGTTGATGCCGGTCTTGCCGCCGACGGCCGCGTCCACCATGGCCAGGACCGTCGTCGGGATCGCGATCCAGCGCACCCCGCGCAGCCAGGTGGCGGCCACGAACCCGGCCAGGTCCGTCGTCGCGCCGCCGCCGACGCCGACGATGACGTCCGTGCGCGTGAACCCGGACTGGCCCAGCGCCTTCCAGCAGTAGGCGGCGACCTCGGCGGTCTTGGCCTCCTCGGCGTTGGGCACCTGGATGGCGACCGCCTCGTAGCCCTGCCCGGCCAGGTCGGCGCGCAGGGCGTCACCGGTCTCGGCCAGTGCCTCGGGGTGGACGATCGCGACCCGCTTGGCCTTGCTGCCGATCAACCCGGGCAGCTCGCCGAGGAGTTGACGCCCTACGAGGACCTCGTAGGGATCGGTGCCCGCCGTGCCGCCGACCTGGATCCGGGTCAGTGCCTCGCTCATGCTTCCTTCAACTCCAGTGCGTCCAGGGCGGCTTGGGTGACCTCTTCGGGGGTGCGGCCGTCGGTGGCGACCACGGCCGTGGCGACCTCTTCGTAGAGGTGGCGGCGGGCCTCCATCAGCTCGCGCCACTGCTTGCGCGGGTTGATGGCGAGCAGCGGCCGGGCCGCGTTCAGACCGGTGCGCTTGACCGCCTCTTCGACGTCCATCGACAGGTAGACCACGCGCTGCCCGGCGAGCAGCGCGCGCGTGTCCGGGTCGAGGACGGCGCCGCCGCCCAGCGCCAGCACGCCGTCGTGCCCGGCCAGTGCCTCGCGCACGGCCTGCTTCTCGATCGCGCGGAAGGCGGGCTCGCCCTCCTCGACGAAGATCTCGGCGATGGTCCGGCCCTGCGCGGCGACGATGTCGTCGTCGGTGTCCCGGTAGCCGGCCCCGAGCCGCCCGGCCAGCAGCTGCCCGACGGTGGACTTGCCCACCCCCATCGGACCGACCAGCACGATCAGCGGGCTCATCGGATGGCCAGATGGTCGAGGTAGGACCGCACGTTGCGGCGGGTCTCGGCCACACTGTCACCGCCGAACTTCTCCGCCACCGCGTCCGCCAGCACCAGCGCCACCATCGCCTCCGCGACGATCCCCGCCGCCGGCACCGCGCACACGTCCGAACGCTGGTGATGGGCGGCCGTGGCCTCGCCCGTGACGACGTCCACCGTCTTCAGCGCCCGCGGCACCGTCGCGATCGGCTTCATCGCCGCCCGCACCCGCAGCAACTCACCCGTGGACAACCCGCCCTCGGTGCCGCCCGAGCGGCCGGACGTCCGCCGGATGCCCTCCGGCGTGCCCACGATCTCGTCGTGGGCCTCGGAGCCCGGCACCCGCGCCAGGTCGAAGCCGTCGCCGACCTCGACGCCCTTGATCGCCTGGATGCCCATCAGCGCCGCGGCCAGCCGGGCGTCCAGACGACGATCCCAGTGCACATGCGAACCGAGCCCGACCGGCACCTCGTAGGCCAGCACCTCGACCACGCCGCCGAGGGTGTCACCGTCCTTGTGGGCCTGGTCGATCTCCGCGACCATCGCCTTCGACGCGTCCGCGTCCAGGCAGCGCACCGGATCCGCGTCCAGCCTCTCCACATCCGCCGGCCTCGGGTACACGCCGTACGGCGCCTTCGCGGCCGCCAGCTCCACCACATGCGAGACGACCTCGATACCGGCCGTCTCCTTCAGATACGACCGCGCCACCGCCCCGAGCGCCACCCGCGCCGCCGTCTCCCGCGCGGAGGCCCGCTCCAGGATCGGACGGGCCTCGTCGAAGCCGTACTTCTGCATCCCCGCCAGATCCGCATGACCGGGGCGCGGACGGGTCAGCGGAGCGTTGCGCGCGAGGCCGGCCAGGATCTCCGGGTCGACCGGGTCGGCCGCCATGACCTGTTCCCACTTGGGCCACTCGGTGTTGCCCACCATGATCGCGACCGGCGAGCCGAGAGTGAGGCCGTGCCGGACGCCGCCCAGGAAGGTGACCTCGTCCCGCTCGAACTTCATCCGCGCACCGCGCCCATAGCCCAGGCGCCGCCGCGCGAGATGGTCCGCCACCATGTCCGTGGTGATCGGCACGCCGGCGGGAAGACCCTCCAGCGTCGCGACGAGTGCGGGACCGTGGGACTCCCCCGCGGTCAGCCAGCGCAACCTGCTCAACGGTGCTCCTCAGTGTTCGCGGCGTGCTTACTGCCCAGCGTACGCACCTCATCGCGTACGGCGACGGCCCGACCGGGTGCGCGGCCCCGGTCCGCCACCTACGATCCTGCCATGTCCGGAGCGCGGGTCCGGCCGCCGGTCCATCAGGCGGACGAGGCCGGGCCGCCGGTCTCCCGCTGCGGCGCGTAGGCGCCCAGGAAGTCCGCGCCGCTCTGCGCTTGCGCGGTCTGCGTCTGCTGCGGTGCCCAGGCGCCCAGATGGTCGGCCCCGCTGCCCTGCTGCTGCGCCTGCTGCGGTGCGTACTCCCCCAGGTAGTCCGCGCCGCGCCCCTGCCCGTACTGGGCCGCCGCGTGGACGGGCCGGCCGCTGCGCACGGCCCGCCGGTAGGCGATCTTGCGCTTGATCTTGACCGCCCAGGACGCGAGGACCGCGAGCACGATCAGGGCGAGCACCGTGATCTGCACCCAGTCGGGCAGGAATCCCAGCAGGGACTCGAATATCTGGGACTTGACGGACGCCTGAGGCATGCCGCTGGACATGGTTGGTTCCCCTCCCCTGTTCCGCCCCCTGCGGAACGAGAGCGGATCCTATCGGGCCGCGAGAGCGCGTTCGCCCGCTTTTCGCATGGCGTCCAGCGGGGCCGGGGCCCGACCCGTCATCTGCTCGACCTGCAGCACTGCTTGGTGCACCAGCAGGTCGAGGCCGCTGACGACCGCGCCGCCGTACGCCGACCAGCGGGCGGCGAGGGCGGTCGGCCAGGGGTCGTAGAGCACGTCGAACAGGGCCGCCGGGCGCTCCGGGACGGATCGGGCGAGGGCGTCGGTGACACCCGCCGGCGTGGTGCTGATCACCAGCGGGGCGTGCAGGGCCCGCTCGGCGTCCGCCCAGTCGGCGATGCGCACCGGGACCTCCAGCCGTTCGGCCCACTGCCGCATCTCGGCGGCCCGGGCCTCGCTGCGCACGTACACGGCGATCTCGCCCGGGCAGACCCGGGACAGCGCGGCCAGTGCGGACGAGGCGGTGGCGCCCGCGCCCAGGATCGCGGCGGCCTCGACCTTGTCGATGCCGTGCTCGCGCAAAGCCGCGACCATGCCGGGGATGTCGGTGTTGTCGCCGGTCCGGCGGCCGTCCTCGGTGAGGACGACCGTGTTGACCGCGTCGACGGAGGCCGCTGTCTCGCTGATCCCGTCGAGCAGCGGGATCACGGCCCGCTTGAGCGGCATGGTCAGCGAGAGCCCCGCCCATTCGGGCCCGAGCGTCTCGAAGAACCCGGGCAGCGCGGCCTCGTCGACCTCGAACCGGTCGTACGTCCAGCCGGTCAGGCCCAGCTCCTCATAGGCCGCGCGGTGCAGGACCGGGGAGAGCGAGTGGGCGATCGGGGAGCCGAGAACGGCGGCTCGGCGATGTGCGGCCATCAGGTGTTCCTCAGTTGTTCCGCGAGGCGTTGAACTTGTCGACCAGCTTCTGGTGCTCGGCGTTGGTCTTGGTGAACTCGCTGGTCTTGCCGTCCAGCGAGATGAAGTAGTACCAGCCGTCCTTCGTCGGGTTCAGGGCGCCCTTGAGCGCCGCCTCGCCCGGGTTGTCGATCGGCCCGGGCGGCAGGCCCTTGTGGAAGTACGTGTTGTACGGGTTGTCGTAGTTCCGCAGCTCGCTCAGACTCAGGTCGATCTTGCTCTGGTTCTTGATGTAGTTGTAGGTGGAGTCGAACTCCAGCATGCCGTTGGTCTGCGGATTCCCCGGCTTCATGCGGTTGTAGACGACCTCGGCCATCTTGCGGAAGTCGTCGTGGCTCGTGCCCTCGGCCTGGGCCAGGCTCGCGACGGTGAGCAACTGCCAGGGGTCCTCGAGTCCGAGGCTCTGGGCCTTCTTCTCCACGCCGAGCTTCTCGTACGTCTGGGTGGCCCGGGTCACCATCCGTTTCAGCACGTCCTCGGGCTTCTGTCCCTTGGCGATGCCGTAGCTGGAGGGGTAGAGGAACCCTTCCAGCGGGTCCTTGACATCCTTGTGGTTCAGCGCCCAGTCGGGCAGGCCGAGCTTCTTCCAGTCCTTCTTGGCGACCGCGGCGGTGGTGCCGTCCTTGACCTCCAGCCGCTTGTCGATGAGCCGGTAGATGTCGGCATTGCGCTTGCCCTCGGCGATGATCAGGTTGTCGCGGCTCTCCGGGCTGAGCATCATTTCGACCGCGCTGTCGGCCGACATTTGCTTTTGCAGCGTGTACACGCCGTCCTGGATGGTCCTGCCCTCGGGGTTGCCGGCCTGCGCCGAGACGAAGGCGTCGACGCTCTTGACGACGCCCGCGGACTTCAGCACCCGGCCGATCGTGTAACCGTCCGCACCCTGCGGGATCTCGACGGACACCTGCTGCCCGTTGCCGTCCCCCGCATAGTCCGGGGCGTCGCCGAAACGATCCTGGAAGAACTGGTAGCCGAAGTAGCTGACGCCCGCCAGGCCGCCGCCGAGGACCAGGACGACCACCAGGCAGGCCATTCCGCTGCGGCGCTTCTTGGGCTTGCCGCCGCGTCCCCGCTGGTCGTCACGCCGGCGGCGGTCGCCCGGCTCGTCGGCGTCGTCATCGTCGTCGCCGCCCGCGAAGAAGGCGTGCTCACCCTGGTCGGGGCCGGGGTCCCAGTCGGTCTCCGGCTCCGGCTCGGCCCGCCGCCGGCCGGGCGGCTCCGGTGGCGGATACGCGTCAGGCGTGCCGTAGTAGTCGGACTGGCCCTGGCCGTACGCACCGGTTTGCTGACCGTACGGGTCGGCGGGGTCGCCGGGGTACGAGACCTGCTGGTGCTGTCCTGTGGCCCAGCCGCCGTTGTCGTACTGCTGCTGGTGGTATCCGGGATCCTGTTGGTATCCCTGGTCCTGGTATCCCGGGTCCTGCTGGTATCGCTGGTCTTGGTGCCCCTGGTCACCCTGCCCCGGGTACTGCTGATGCCCATGGGCCTGTGCCGCGTACTGCTGCTGGTCGTACTGGTACTGCTGCTGCGCCTGACCGTATCCGGCCTGCTCACCGGTGCCCCAGTCGCCGTACTGCGGCTGCTGCGGCTGCTCTGGATGGTGCTGCGGCTGGCCGCCGTAGGGGGAATGCCGGCCCTGGTGGGCCTGCTCTCCTCCCCATCCGCCGTCCCCGTACAACGGGTCCTCCGGATGCCACGGTTCGGAGCCTTGGCCCCGGCCATACTCAGTCATCGATCCCCTAGAGCCGCGAGGCGGCGGTCACGCGGCTTCCGGCTCGGCTCCCGTCCCGCCTCTTGCTGTGCGGTGGCTGTTCGAATGCCGCCGCATCGCGCGGAACGTTACCGTATCGCGATCAGATGACCACTTCGACGCCTTCTCCGGGTGCTTTACCTGACACCCGTTCGGATTCGAGGGCCTGTTGCAGGATGATCACCGCCGCCGCCTGGTCGATGACGGACCTTCCCTTCTTGGACTTCACGCCCGAAGCGCGCAGTCCCTGACTGGCCGTCACCGTCGTCATGCGTTCGTCCACGAGTCTCACCGGAACCGGGGAGATCATGCGCGCCAGTTCCTGCGCGAAGCCCCGGACCTTGACCGCGGCCGGGCCCTCGCCGCCCTTGAGGGAGCGCGGGAGACCGACCACGACCTCGATGGGCTCGTACTCCTCGACGAGTTGCTTCAACCGCCGGTGAGCTGCGGGGATGTCACGCCCCGGGACCGTCTCCACCGGGGTGGCGAGGATCCCGTCGGGGTCGCACGAGGCGACCCCGATCCGGGCGTCCCCGACGTCGATCGCGAGTCGACGTCCTCTGCGCATCTTTTCCGGACCCGTTTCTTACTTGGCCGTCTCGGCGACCAGGCGCTCGACGGCGTCCACGGCGTCGCCGATCGCGGCCGGGTTCTGGCCGCCTCCCTGGGCGACGTCCGGCTTGCCGCCACCGCCGCCGCCGAGGGTCTTGGCGGCCGTCCGGACCAGGTCGCCGGCCTTCAGGCCGCGCTCGCGGGCGGCCTCGTTGGTGGCGATGACCGTCAGCGGCTTGCCGTTCGCCACCGTGAACAGGGCGACCACGACGGCCCGTCCACCCTGGATCCGTCCGCGCACGTCGAGCACGAGCTTGCGCAGGTCGTCGGCGGTCGTGCCGTCCGGGACCTGACCGGTCACGACAGCAACGCCACGGACGTCCTTGGCGGACTCGGCGAGACCGGCGGCGGCCTGGAGGACCTTCTCGGCGCGGAACTTCTCGATCTCCTTCTCGGCGTCCTTCAGCTTGCCGAGCATGGCGGAGACCTTCTCCGGCAGTTCCTCCGGGCGGCCCTTGATCAGCTCCTGGAGCTGGGCGACGACCGTGTGCTCACGGGCGAGGAAGTTGTAGGCGTCCACGCCGACCAGGGCCTCGATCCGGCGGACACCGGAGCCGATGGACGACTCACCGAGCAGCTTCACCAGGCCCAGCTGAGCGGTGTTGTGCACGTGCGTGCCGCCGCACAGCTCCTTGGAGAAGTCGCCGATGGTCACGACGCGCACGCGCTCGCCGTACTTCTCGCCGAACTCGGCGATGGCGCCCTGCTTCTTGGCCTCGTCGATGCCCATGACATCGGCGCGGACGTCCAGGTCGCGGGCGAGCACTTCGTTGATCTTCTGCTCGACGTCGGTCATCACGGCCGTCGGAACGGCGGACGGGGAACCGAAGTCGAAGCGGAAGCGGCCGGGCTGGTTCTCGGAACCGGCCTGGGCGGCCGTCGGGCCGAGGGCGTCGCGCAGGGCCTGGTGGGTCAGGTGCGTGGCCGAGTGGGCACGGGCGATGGCCTTGCGGCGGCGGTCGTCGATGGCGGCGTGGGCCTTGGCGCCGACGGTGACTTCGCCGACCTGGACGACGCCCTTGTGCACGTAGACACCAGGGACCGGCTTCTGGCAGTCGCGGACCTCGATGACGGCACCGAAGTCGGTCTTGATCTTGCCGGTGTCGCCGATCTGGCCGCCGCCCTCGGCGTAGAACGGGGTGCGGTCGAGGACGATCTCGACCTCGTCGCCCTCGGTGGCGGCCGGGGAGGAGACGCCGTCGACCAGGATGCCGACGACCGTGGACTCGCCCTCGGTGTCGGTGTAGCCGATGAAGTCGGTGGCGCCGGCCCGGTCGGCGATCTCGCGGTAGGCGCCGAGGTCGGCGTGGCCTGTCTTCTTGGCCTGGGCGTCGGCCTTGGCGCGCTCCCGCTGCTCCTTCATCAGGCGGCGGAAGCCCTCCTCGTCCACGGACAGCCCCTGCTCGGCGGCCATCTCCAGGGTGAGGTCGATCGGGAAGCCCCAGGTGTCGTGGAGCAGGAAGGCCTTGTCGCCGGGCAGCACGGTGGAGCCGGCGGCCTTGGTGTCGCTGACGGCGGTGTCGAGGATGTTGGTGCCGGCCTTCAGCGTCTTGAGGAAGGCGTTCTCCTCGGCGAGGGCGACCTTCTCGATGCGCTCGCGGTCGGTGATGAGCTCGGGGTACTGCCGGCCCATCATGCCGATGACGACGTCGATCAGGTCCTTGACGACCGGGCCGGTGGCGCCGAGCAGGCGCATGTTGCGGATGGCGCGGCGCATGATGCGGCGCAGCACGTAACCGCGGCCCTCGTTGCCCGGGGTGACACCGTCGCCGATGAGCATGGTGGCGGTGCGCATGTGGTCGGTGACCACGCGCAGGGACACGTCCGAGGCGTGGGCGTCGCCGTAGCGGACGCCGGTCAGCTCGGTGGCCTTGTCGATGACGGCCATCGAGGTGTCGATCTCGTACATGTTCTGCACGCCCTGCAGAATCATGGCGAGGCGTTCGAGGCCGAGGCCGGTGTCGATGTTCTTGCTGGGCAGGTCCCCGAGGATCTCGAAGTTGTCCTTGCCGGTGCCCTCGCCCCGCTCGTACTGCATGAAGACGAGGTTCCAGATCTCCACGTACCGCTCGTCGTTGACGGCGGGGCCACCCTCGGCTCCGAACTCGGGGCCGCGGTCGTAGTTGATCTCGGAGCAGGGGCCGCAGGGGCCGGGGACGCCCATGGACCAGTAGTTGTCCTTCATGCCGAGGCGCTGGATGCGCTCCTTCGGCACGCCGACGACCTCGTGCCAGATGCGCTCGGCCTCGTCGTCGTCCTTGTAGACGGTGATCCACAGGCGCTCGGGGTCGAGGCCGTAACCGCCCTTGTCCTGGGGGCT
Source organism: Streptomyces africanus (assembly GCF_030816955.1). NCBI lineage: Bacteria > Bacillati > Actinomycetota > Actinomycetes > Kitasatosporales > Streptomycetaceae > Streptomyces > Streptomyces africanus. The sequence goes on from NZ_JAUSYP010000001.1 coordinate 1,456,555, forward strand.
GGTGAGCAGCTCCCAGGCGAGCTTGATGGCGCCTTCCTTGAAGTAGTCGCCGAAGGAGAAGTTGCCGCACATCTGGAAGAACGTGCCGTGCCGGGTGGTCTTGCCGACCTCTTCGATGTCCGGCGTGCGCACACACTTCTGCACGCTGGTGGCGCGGGCGAAGGGCGGCTTGACCTCACCCAGGAAGTAGGGCTTGAAGGGGACCATGCCGGCCGGGACGAGGAGCAGAGTCGGGTCGTCCGCGATGAGCGACGCCGAAGGGACGACGGTGTGACCGCGCTCCTCGAAGAAGCTCAACCAGCGGCGGCGAATCTCAGCCGACTCCATCAGTGGTCCTCATTCCGGTTGTACGAATTCTTCTTGTACGTGGACGACGTGCTGTCGATGACGTACGTCTTCGGCTCTGTGCGGTTCTCGATGGCGGCGTACCGCCGGGGGGCCGGGAGTTCGGGGTCGACGGGGGCGTTGAGCCCGAGCGCGTCGCCCAGTTCGGCCTCCCGCTGGGCCATGTTGTCGCGGACGTCGAGCGCGAAGTCGACCGCGCGGTCCTTGAGCCGGTGGCCGGCCTCGAGCGCCTTGTTCCCCGCGGTTCTGGCGAGGCTCTCGGGCGTCAGCTGCTTCAGCTTCCGGTTGACCTTGGTGGTGGCCCACACTCCGGCGGCGACGCCGGTGGTGAACCAGAACGTACGGCGGAACATCGCTGGCTCTCAGTCCCTCTTCCCTCGGGCGCTGCGCCGAGAGACCGTGCGGCCCACGATCACGGTACGCCTCGACGCCTTGCCGGGCACGTCCTCCTTGCGACCGCCGAGGGCCCGGCGCACGCCGTAGCCGAAGGCGGCGACCTTGACCAGGGGGCCGCCGAAGGTGGAGGCGACGGTGGTCGACAGCGCGGAGGCGTTCGACGTGACCTCTTGTACGTCGGAGGCGATCGAGTCGACCCGGTCGATCTGGGTCTGCGCGGAGCGCACCGCCGCGGAGGCGTCGGCCAGCAGCGGGACGGCCTGATCCGTCACGTCCGCCACGAGCTTGGTGGTCGCCCTGAGCGTCTGGGCCAGCCTCGCCAGCGCGACGGCGAGGAAGGAGACCAGGATCGCCCAGAAGACGGCCACCAGGATTCCGGCCACCTCTCCACCGGACACTGTGTGCACCCGCTCCCTGAAAAACGTGCCTGAACATCGAAAAAGTCGTGCGACGAGCCTATCGCGCCGGGGATGCGGCTCCGTACCGGATTACCGCCCGGGGACGGCGGATTCGCGAAAGCCCGCCGCCTCGCCCGCCCGAAGGGGCGGGGAGACGACGGGCTGGGGTACCGCGTGCCTGCCGTGGATCAGCGGGCGTAGTACTCGACGACGAGCTGCTCGTCGCAGATCACCGGGATCTCCTTGCGGTTGGGCTCGCGGTCCAGGCGGAACGCCAGGGACTTGAGGTTCACCTGGAGGTAGCGCGGGGTCTCGCCGTCGGGGGCGAAGCCACCCTCACGGGCGATCGTGAAGAGCGTCTTCTCCTTGGAGCGCTCGCGGACCTGCACCACGTCGTCCGGGCGGACACGGAAGGAGGGCTTGTCGACCTTCTTGCCGTTGACCGCGATGTGGCCGTGGACGACCATCTGGCGGGCCTGGTAGATCGTGCGGGCGATGCCCGAACGCAGGACCAGGGCGTCGAGACGGCGCTCCAGCTCGATGATCAGGGCCTCACCGGTCTTGCCCTGGACCTTGGAGGCGCGCTCGTAGGCGCGGACGAGCTGGCGCTCGGACACGTCGTACTGCGCGCGCAGGCGCTGCTTCTCGAGCAGACGGACCTTGTAGTCCGAGTTCTGCTTGCGGCCGCGGCCGTGCTCACCGGGCGGGTACGGACGGGCCTCGAAGTACTTGACGGCCTTCGGGGTGAGCGCGATGCCGAGGGCACGCGACTTCTTGACCTTGGGGCGGGACTGGTTCGCCACTGTTTCTCGTTTCCTAGTGTCGGCTTGTCAGGGTTGTGGGAGGTCGCATCCGCAGCCGGGGAAACCCTCCTCGTCCTTGCCGGACGGGGTGGGCAGCCGCTCCCCTGGTCTGGGCACATACGTGCAGCACGCGAGTGGCCCACCGACCGGTCCCGTCCTGCGACGAGGGGTGGTGGGCTGCCCGCGACACCGTTCGACGGTGCGCGACGCTCCTGGAGCCGGTCCCGGGGACTGTGCCCCTGACTGGCTCCGGCCGACTGTCCCGTTCTGACTGCACGGGACGCGGCACTCCGACCGAGTTTACAGGGTGCTCAGGACCGCTTTCGACCGAGGTTCTTCCGGGTCCACTCGACCGCGTCCGCGTAGCGGGCCTCCGCGCCGTGCCGGGTCGGCTCGTAGTACTCGCGGTCCTTCAGGGCGTCCGGGGCGTACTGCTGGGCGGCGATGCCCTCGGGCAGGTCGTGCGGGTAGACGTAGCCCTGGCCGTGGCCGAGCTTGGTGGCGCCCTTGTAGTGGCTGTCGCGCAGATGCGCGGGCACGGGCCCGGCCAGTCCCTTGCGTACGTCCTCCAGGGCGGCGCCGATCGCGGTGGTCGCGGCGTTGGACTTGGGGGCCAGGGCCAGGGCGATGGTGGCGTGGCTGAGGGTGAGGGCGGCCTCCGGGAAGCCGATCATGGCGACGGCCTGGGCGGCGGCGACCGCCGTCTGCAGAGCGGTCGGGTCGGCCAGGCCGATGTCCTCGCTGGCGGAGATCATCAGGCGGCGGGCGATGAAGCGGGGGTCCTCGCCGGCCTCGATCATCCGGGCCAGGTAGTGCAGGGCGGCGTCGACGTCGGAGCCGCGGATGGACTTGATCAGGGCGCTGGCCACGTCGTAGTGCTGGTCGCCGTCGCGGTCGTACTTCACGGCGGCCCGGTCGACCGTCTCCTCCAGCGTCGTCAGCCCGATCTCCGTCTCGCCCTTGTCGAGGGCGGCTCCGGCGGCGGCCTCCAGGGCGGTCAGGGCGCGGCGGGCGTCGCCGCCGGCGATGCGCAGGAGGTGGCTCTCGGTCTCCTCGGGGAGGGCGACGGCGCCCTTGAGGCCGCGCTCGTCGGTCAGGGCCCGCTGGACGAGGCCCTTGATGTCGTCGTCCGTGAGCGGTTCGAGGGTGAGCAGCAGGGAGCGGGACAGCAGCGGCGAGATCACCGAGAAGTACGGGTTCTCCGTCGTCGCGGCGATCAGCGTCACCCAGCGGTTCTCCACGGCCGGGAGCAGGGAGTCCTGCTGGGCCTTGCTGAAGCGGTGGATCTCGTCGAGGAAGAGGACGGTCTCCTTGCCGAAGCCGCCGGAGGCGCGGCGGGCGCCGTCGATGACCGCGCGGACCTCCTTGACGCCCGCGGTGATCGCCGAGAGCTCGACGAAGCGGGCGTCGGTGGCCTTGGAGACGACGTACGCCAGGGTGGTCTTGCCGGTGCCGGGCGGGCCCCAGAGGATCACCGAGGAGGGGCCGGCCGGGCCGGAGGCGCCCTCGCCGACCAGTCTGCGCAGGGGAGAGCCCGGCTTCAGCAGATGCCGCTGGCCCACGACCTCGTCGAGGGTGCGCGGGCGCATCCGCACCGCCAGGGGGCTGCTGGACGGCTCCTTCTCCTGGCGTTCTTCTGCTGCGGCGGTGAACAGGTCGGGCTCCACGTCAGAAACCCTAAATCACGGCACTGACAATCCCTCCGGGCCCCGGTGCTCCCGGCTCAGCTCAGCCAGAAGTCCCACCAGCGGGTCAGGACCAGCATGCCGATGATGCCGATGTGCAGCACGGGCATGACCCAGGTGAACTCGCCGAAGAAGCTCCTGAGCCAGGCCGGGGCGGGCAGGAAGCCCTTGCGGATGTTGAACGACGTCACGTACCAGAACATGAGGATCGTCGCGACCCAGGCCAGGGAGCACCACAGGCACAGCGCGTTGATCCGGTACAGGGACTGGAACATCAGCCAGGCGCAGAAGACGACGCCGAACAGGCAGCCGGCGTTGAAGGTGAGCCAGTACCAGCGCGGGAAGCGGGCGCGGGCGAGCAGGCTCACGCCGACGGCGATCACGATGCCGTAGCAGACGAGGCCGAGCATCGGGTTCGGGAAACCGAAGACGGCGGCCTGCTTGCTCTCCATGACGCTGCCGCAGGAGACGACGGGGTTGAGGCTGCAGCCGGGCGTGAACGTCGTGCCCGCGACCTTGGCTTCGAGGATCTTGAACTTGTCGATCGTGATGACCCACGAGGCGAGCAGCCCGGCCGCGCCGGTGATCACCAGCAGCAGGGCGAGGGCCCGGCTGCCGCCCTCGGTGCGGGGCGCGATCTCCGCGCGCTCCGACTCGGGCTCCATGGAGACGTCCTTGACTGTCGTCTTGCTCATCACGCCGATTCCGTCGCTTGAGGCCTGACCAACTTCGGGCAGTGCCATTCTGCCGCACGCGGGCGCCTGTCCACCGTTCAGTGGACATAAGGATGTCCGCACGGTCGTCCCTGAGGGGTGCGTTCCGGCCGACGCTCGTCGTATGACAGCACACGAGTACGACCTCGCCGTTCAGGTGCGGGGACTGCGCAAGCGGTACGGGGACGTGACCGCCGTCGACGGCATCGATCTGGGCATCCGCCGGGGCGAGGTGTTCGGCCTGCTCGGGCCCAACGGCGCGGGCAAGAGCACCACGGTGGAGATCCTCCAGGGCAACCGGGACCGGGACGCGGGCGAGGTGTCCGTGCTCGGGTCGGACCCGGCGACCGGCACGCGCGCGTGGCGTTCGCGTGTCGGAATCGTCTGGCAGGACGAATCGGCGCCCGCGGAGTTGACGGTCCGGGAGACGGTGCGGCACTTCGCCGGCTACTACCCCCGGCCGCGGAACCCGGAGGAGGTCATCGGCCTGGTCGGACTGGAGACGAAGGCGGACAGCCGGATCAAGGCGCTGTCGGGTGGCCAGCGCCGGCGTCTGGACGTGGCGCTCGGCGTGATCGGCGGGCCGGACCTGCTGCTTCTGGACGAGCCGACCACCGGGTTCGATCCGGCGGCCCGGCGGCAGTTCTGGTCGCTCATCCGCGCCCTGGCCGACGACGGCACGACCATCCTGCTGACCACGCACTACCTGGAGGAGGCGGAGGCCCTCGCGCACCGGCTGGCCGTCGTCGCGAAGGGCCGGATCGTCGCCGAGGGCGAGCCCGGGGCGTTACGGGAGCGGTTCGGCACCGAGACCCTCGTCGAGTGGACCGAGCCGGACGGCACCCCGCGCAGGGAGCGCACGGGCACGCCGACCAGGACGATCGCCGGGCTCATGCAGCGCTTCGACGGTGAGATCCCGGGGCTGGCGGTGAGCCGGCCCACGCTGGAGGACGTCTACCTCCGGCTGACCGGACAGCGGCAGGAGGACGCGCGATGACCACGACCGCCGTACGGGAGCGAGGTGGGGTCGGCGTCGGGGGGCTGCCCGGCGCCTGGAGCCTGGGGCTGCGGCGGGGCGCCCTGGAGATCAGGCAGTTCTTCCGGCAGCGCGACCAGGTGGTGTTCACGTTCGCCTTCCCGGTCGTCTTCCTGTTCCTGTTCGCGTCTATCTTCCGGGACGACGTGGCGGGCGCGGGCATCACCGCCTCGCAGCTCTACGTCCCGGCGATGATGGCCGCCGGCATCATGTCGACGAGTTTCCAGGCGCTCGGCATCTCGATCGCCGTGGAGCGGGAGGAGAAGGTGCTGCGCCGGCTGCGGGGCACGCCGATGCCGCCGACGGCGTACTTCCTCGGCAAGATCTGGCTTGTTCTGTTCACCGGTCTGCTGGAGACGGTGATCCTGCTCCTCGTCGGCACGACCGTGTACGACGTGAACCTGCCGTCCGACGCGGGCCGTTGGTTCGACCTGGCGTGGATCTTCGTGCTCGGGATCACGGCCTGCGCCCTGCTCGGCATCGCGATCAGCTCGGTGCCGAGGTCCGCGAACAGCGCGAGTTCCGTGGTCGTGCTGCCCTTCCTGGTACTCCAGTTCATCTCCGGGGTGTACATCGCCATCGGCACCATCCCGGACTGGATGCTGACCATCGGTGCGCTGTTCCCTCTGAAGTGGATGTGCCAGGGGCTGCGCGGGGTGTTCCTGCCGGAGTCGGCGCAGGTGCTGGAGCAGGCGGGGAGCTGGGAGATGGGACGCGTGGCCCTGGTGCTCGCCGCGTGGTGCGCCGGAGGATTGGTGCTGTGTCTGCTGACGTTCCGCTGGAAGGACCGGCGCACCGGATGAGCGATGCCGCGAGCGCGTACCACTGGGAGCGCTCGTTCCGGCTCTGGGACACGTACTTCGCGCTGGTGTGGGCAGCCACCGTGGCCTATGTGCTCGCCGCGGAGCAGTCCGGCTGGCCGCTCCGCACGGTCGCGGCGGCGCTGCTCGTGCCGCTCGTCCCGCTGTACGTCGGGGCCGGGCGACGTCTGATCCGGGGCGATCCGCCCGACCAGTGGCAGGCGGTCGTCTATCTGGCGGCGGCGCTGGCGCTGTTCCTTCCGTCGGCGGTGCTCGCCGGTGAGACGCGGGTGCTGACCTTCGCGCTCATCCCGCAGTGCTTCATGACGCTGCGGCTGCGGTCGGCGCTGGTGGCGGTGGCCGCGATCAATCTGGTGCCCGTGGCGGGCTGGGCGCTGCTGTGGCGCCCGAATGCCCGGGATCTGGTTTTCAACGCGCTGTTCTGCCTGGTCACGTTGGTGTTCTCGGTGGCGCTCGGGATCTGGACCATCCGGATCATCGAGCAGAGCCAGGGGCGGGCCGAGCTGATCGCGGAGCTGGACGCGAGCCGGCACGAGATCGGCCGGCTGTCCGAGGCGCACGGGGCGCTGGCCGAGCGGGAGCGGCTGGCCCGGGAGATCCACGACACGCTCGCGCAGGGGTTCACGAGTCTGGTGATGCTGATCCAGGCGGTCGAGGCGGAGCTGGACCACGACCTGCCCGAGGCGCGGCGTCATCTGCGGCTGATGGACGAGACGGCCCGGCAGAACCTCGCCGAGGCCCGGGCGTTGGTCGCCGGGGGCGCGCCGGCCGACCTGGACGGTGCCTCCCTGCCGGACGCGCTGGGCCGGCTCGCCGCGCGCCATGACGCGACGCTGGAGGTGACCGGCCCGGTCCGCATGCTGCCCGCCGGTCCCGAGGTGGTCGCGCTGCGCGCCTGCCAGGAGGCGCTGGCCAATGCCCGTAAGCACGCGGGGAGTTCGGTTGCGGTCGGGGTGGCGCTGGCGTACGCCGACGACATGCTGACCGTGTCCGTGCGGGACGACGGGCCCGGCTTCGACCCGGGTGCCGCCCGCGGTGGGTACGGTCTGGCGGGGTTGCGGGCCCGGGCCGTGGAAGTGGGCGGAACGGCCGAGGTGCGCAGTGCCCCGGGCGTCGGCACGGTGGTGACCGTCCGCCTTCCGGTCCTGAGGAGGGAGACGCCGTGATCCGGATCGTCCTCGCCGACGACCATCCCGTCGTACGGGAGGGACTGCGGGCGATGCTCAGTGCGGAGTCCGATCTGGAGGTCGTCGCCGACGCGTCCAGCGGGCCGCAGGCGGAGGCGCTGGCGGCTGAGTTGCGGCCCGACATCGTGCTGATGGACCTGCGGATGCCGGGTGGCGGGGGCGTGGACTCCATCGTGCGGATGACACGGGCCGGGCTGCCGTGCCGGGTGGTCGTGCTGACGACGTACGAGACGGACCGGGACATTCTGCGGGCGGTGGAGGCCGGGGCGGCGGGTTATCTGCTGAAGGACCTGCCGCGTGCGGAACTCGCGGATGCCGTGCGGGCGGCGGCGCGCGGCGAGACGGTCCTGGCCCCGTCCGTCGCGGCCCGGCTGGTGGAGCAGCTGCGTACGAAGCCGGAGCGGCCGCGGCTGTCGGAACGCGAGACGGCCGTGCTGCGGTTGGTCGCCGAGGGCTGCACGAACGCGGAGATCGGGCGGCGGCTGTTCATCGGCGAGTCGACGGTGAAGACGTATTTGCTGCGCGTCTTCGGCAAGTTGGGAGTGGACGACCGGACGGCGGCGGTGACGAGCGCGCTGCGGTACGGGCTGCTGGAGCAGTGACGAAAGCGCCGGGCACCTCGGCAGGTGTCCGGCGCCTTCGCTCCTGGTCTGCTGCTAGCCGAGCCGCGCTTCCAGTTCCGCCACGATCTCGTTCACGCCGACCGGCGTCTGCTCGCCCGACTCCATGTCCTTGAGCTGGACGACGCCCTCGGCGAGGTCGCGTTCGCCGGCGACGATCGTGTAGCGGGCGCCGCTGCGGTTGGCGTTCTTCATCGCCCCCTTGAGGCCCTTGCCGCCGTAGGAGAAGTCGGCCGCGATGCCGTTCTTGCGCAGCTCCGTGACCTTGGCGAACAGGACCCGGCGGGCCTCCTCGCCGAGCGGGACGGCGAACACGCTGGTGGTGGCGGGGAGTTCGAGCTCGACGCCCTCCGCCTCCAGCGCGAGGACCGTGCGGTCGACGCCGAGGGCCCAGCCGACGGACGGCAGCGCGGGGCCGCCGATCATCTCGGAGAGCCCGTCGTAGCGTCCGCCGCCGCCGACGGCGGACTGGGAGCCGAGGCCGTCGTGGACGAACTCGAACGTCGTGCGGGTGTAGTAGTCCAGGCCGCGCACCAGCTTCGGGTCGTCCTCGAAGGCGACGCCCGCCGCCGTGAGCAGCTCGCGCACCTCCTCGTGGTACGCCTTGCAGGCGTCGCAGAGGTAGTCGCGCAGCAGCGGGGCGTCCCCGAGCTGCTTCTGGACGGACTCGCGCTTGTCGTCCAGCACGCGCAGCGGGTTGATCTCCGCCCGGCGCAGGGTGTCCTCGTCCAGGTCCAGGCCGCGCAGGAAGTCCTGCAGCGCCGTCCGGTACACCGGGCGGCACTCCTTGTCGCCCAGGCTGTTGAGCAGGATCCGGAAGTTGCTCAGGCCCAGCGAGCGGTACGCCTGGTCGGCCAGGATGATCAGCTCGGCGTCCAGCGCCGGGTCCTCGGCACCGATCGCCTCGGCGCCGACCTGGGAGAAGTGGCGGTAGCGGCCCTTCTGGGGGCGCTCGTAGCGGTAGTACGAGCCGGAGTACCAGAGCTTGACGGGGAGGTTGCCCGCCTTGTGCAGGTTGGCCTCCAGCGCGGCACGCAGCACGGAGGCCGTGCCTTCGGGACGCAGGGCCAGCCTGTCGCCGCCCTTCGTCTCGAAGGCGTACATCTCCTTCGTCACGATGTCCGTCGACTCGCCGACGCCACGCGCGAAGAGTTCGATGTTCTCGAAGCCCGGCGTCTCGATGTAGCCGTAGCCGGAGTTGCGCAGCGGCGCGGCGATCGCCTCGCGGACCGCGAGGAACGTCGCGGAGTCCGGCGGGATCAGGTCGTACGTGCCCTTGGGGGCCTTGAAGGTGCTCACGGAAGGTCTCGTCACATTCCTCGTCGGGGAGCCGGGGATGCTCCCTGGCCGGCCGCCACCTGCCGCAGATACGGGTTGGTGGCGCGCTCCTGGCCGATGGTGGTCTGGGGGCCGTGGCCGGACAGCACCACGGTCGAGTCGTCGAGCGGCAGGCACACGCGGGCCAGCGAGTCGAGCATCTCGGCCATGTCACCGCCGGGCAGGTCGGTGCGTCCGATGGAGCCGGCGAACAGCAGGTCGCCCGAGAACAGGATCGGCGGGATGTCCGCCGCCTCGGGCATACCGAAGGTCACCGACCCCTTGGTATGGCCGGGCGCGTGCGCGACGGACAGCTCCAGGCCCGCCAGCTCCAGCTTCGCCCCGTCGGCCAGTTCCTTGACGTCATCGGGCTCCCCCACGGTCAGCTCGCCCAGGAGCGGCATCCCGATGGAACGGCCGATTCCCTTCTCGGGGTCGTTCATCATGTACCGGTCGTCGGGGTGGATCCAGGCCGGCACGTCGTGCGCGCCGCACACCGGGACGACCGACGCCACGTGGTCGATGTGGCCGTGCGTGAGGACGACGGCGACGGGCTTGAGCCGATGCTTTCTGAGCGTTTCCTCGACGCCGTCGGCGGCCTGATGGCCGGGGTCGATGATCACGCACTCCTCACCGGCGGCGGGGGCGACGAGGTAACAGTTCGTCCCCCAGGCCCCGGCGGGGAACCCGGCAATGAGCACGATCGTCCTTCGTTGTGTCGATACGGGCGGCTGCGACTGCTGTCAGAGCCTACCGGCGCTGCCGATTCCTCAGCGAACCCATATACGGTACGGGGCACACGCAGGCGGTCGGCGCACAGGCCCCACGCGTACCGGTTCGACGTTCGAGACGCATGAGGAGAGAACCCGGTGGTCAGCCAGGAACAGCGGCGGCGTCAGCTCGCCCGTGAGAAGTACTTGCGGCAGCAGCAGCGGCGCACTGATGCGCGACGCAAGGCCCGTATCCGCAACTCCGTGATCGCCTCGGTTCTCGGCGTGGTCGTGGTGCTCTCCGTGTCGGTCTACCTGACCAAGCCGTTCGAGGACGACGGCAAGACGGAGAAGGCGGGCGCGGAGGTCAGCCCGAGCGCCTCGCCCAGCAAGGCCCCGGACCCGTGCGAGAAGCCGGCCCCGGGCAAGGTCAAGTCGGAGACCTGGAAGAAGGAACCGGCGATGACCATCGACAAGTCCGCGAAGTACACGATGAAACTGGACACGACCTGCGGCGGGATAGACATCGCGCTGAAGGCGTCGGCGGCGCCGCACACCGTCAACTCGTTCAACTTCCTTCTCGGCAAGGGCTACCTGGACCACAGCAAGTGCCACCGGCTCACCGACCAGGGCATCTACGTCCTGCAGTGCGGCGACCCGCAGGGCACCGGCATGGGCGGCCCCGGCTACACGATCCCGGACGAGAATCTGAAGGACAAGAGCCTCAAGGGCGGGGTCTACCCGGCGGGCACGGTCGCGATGGCGAACCAGTACAACGCCCAGACGAAGCAGGGCCGCAACAGCGGCGGCAGCCAGTTCTTCCTCGTCTACCAGGACAGTCAGCTGCCGCCCGACTACACCCCGTTCGGAACGGTGTCCGAGGCGGGCATGAAGGTGCTCAAGAAAATCGCCGCCGCCGGAGCGCAGGCCCCCGACCCTCAGACGGGCAATACCGCGCCCAACGCGACGGTCGTGATCAACAAGGCCACGGTCGCGAAATCCTGACCCTCAACTGCGTAATTTCGGTCGCGCGGGATGCGGACAGGCCCCCCGCCGGTCGCCTATGTTGGCCGTGACGAAACTGTGGACGATGCCCGGGGGAGCTTCAGCCCCTCGCAGGCATCATGTGGAGGAGGCGCTGTGAGCAGCGACCCGTGGGGCCGCGTCGACGAGACGGGGACCGTGTACGTGCGTACGGCCGACGGCGAGCAGGTCGTCGGTTCGTGGCAGGCAGGCTCCCCCGAGGAGGCGCTGGCCTATTTCGAGCGCAAGTACGAGGGCCTGGTTGTCGAGATCGGCCTCCTCGAGAAGCGAGTGAAGACCACCGACCTGTCGGCGAAGGACGCCCAGGCGGCCATCGACCACATCCGGGAGCAGGTCGACGCGCATCACGCGGTGGGCGACCTGGACGCCCTGCGGGTCCGACTGGACAAGCTCACCGAGCTGGTGGAGGCTCGCCGCGAGGAGCGCAAGGCGCAGCGGGCCAAGCAGTCCGACGAGGCGCGCAAGGCCAAGGAGGCGCTGGTCGTCGAGGCGGAGGAGCTGTCGCAGTCCGACCAGTGGCGGGCGGCCGGTGAGCGGCTGCGGGCCCTGGTGGACACCTGGAAGGGTCTGCCGCGGCTGGACCGCAAGTCCGACGACGAGCTGTGGCACCGGTTCTCGCATGCGCGGTCGGCGTTCTCCAAGCGGCGCAAGCAGCACTTCGCGCAGCTGGACTCCCAGCGCGAGGAGGCGCGGCGGACCAAGGAGCGGCTGGTCGCCGAGGCCGAGGCACTGTCGAACTCGACGGACTGGGGTGCGACGGCCGCGCGCTACCGCGAGCTGATGGCCGAGTGGAAGGCCGCCGGCCGGGCCCAGCGCGAGCACGAGGACGATCTGTGGAACCGCTTCCGCGGCGCCCAGGACGTCTTCTTCGCCGCGCGCAGCTCGGTGTTCGCCGAGCGGGACGCCGAGCAGGCGGAGAACCTCAAGCTCAAGGAGGAGCTGGCCGAGGAGGCCGAGAAGCTCCTGCCGATCACTGACCTGAAGGCGTCCCGGGCCGCGTTCCGCACGATCAACGAGCGGTGGGAGGCCATCGGTCATGTGCCGCGCGACGCCCGGCCCAAGGTCGAGGGCCGGATGCACGCGGTCGAGCGGGCCCTCCAGGAGGCCGAGGAGACCGAGTGGCGCCGGACGAACCCGGAGGCACGCGCGCGTGCCGAGGGTCTGACCGGCCAGCTCCAGGCCGCCGTGGACAAGCTGAGGGGCCAGATCGAGCAGGCCCGGGCGCAGGGCAACAACGCCAGGGCCGACAAGCTGGAGCGTGAGCTCGAGGGCCGTCAGGCGCTGCTGGACCAGGCGCTGAAGGGTCTGCAGGAGTTCGGCGGCTGATCAGCCGGTCGGAAAAGGGCCCCGTACATGCCGTACGGGGCCCTTTTCGCGTGGTCGCTTTTCGCGTGGTCGCGGCGAGCCGTTACGACCTGCTGCGCGCCGACGTCACCCGGTACACGTCGTAGACGCCCTCCACGCCCCGGACCGCCTTCAGCACATGGCCGAGGTGCTTCGGGTCGCCCATCTCGAAGGTGAAGCGGGAGGTGGCGACGCGGTCGCGGGAGGTCTGGACGGCCGCGGAGAGGATGTTGACGTGCTGGTCGGACAGGACGCGGGTGACGTCCGAGAGAAGCCGGGAGCGGTCCAGGGCCTCCACCTGGATGGCGACCAGGAAGACCGAGGACTGGGTGGGCGCCCACTCGACTTCGAGGACGCGCTCGGGCTCGCGGGACAGCGAGTCGACGTTGACGCAGTCGGTGCGGTGAACCGATACGCCGCTGCCGCGCGTGACGAAGCCCATGATGGGGTCGCCGGGGACGGGCGTACAGCAGCGGGCCAGCTTGACCCACACGTCCTCGACGCCCTTGACGACGACGCCCGGGTCGGCGCTGGAGCGGCGCTTGCGGCTGCGGCCGCGGGCCGGCGGGATCGACTCGTCGATCTCCTCGGTGGCGGCCTCCTCGCCGCCGAGGGCCTGGACGAGTTTCTGCACGATGTTCTGCGCGGAGACATGGCCCTCGCCGATCGCCGCGTACAGCGCGGAGATGTCCGCGTAACGCATCTCGTGCGCGAGGGTCACCAGGGAGTCGCCGGTCAGGATGCGCTGGATCGGCAGGTTCTGCTTGCGCATGGCGCGGACGATGGCGTCCTTGCCCTGCTCGATCGCCTCGTCGCGGCGCTCCTTGGAGAACCAGGCGCGGATCTTGTTGCGGGCGCGCGGTGACTTGACGAAGCCGAGCCAGTCGCGGGAGGGACCGGCGCCGGATGCCTTGGAGGTGAAGACCTCGACCAGATCGCCGTTGTCGAGGGTGGATTCCAGCGGAACCAGCCGGCCGTTGACCCGGGCGCCTATGGTGCGGTGGCCGACCTCGGTGTGGACCGCGTAGGCGAAGTCCACCGGAGTGGCACCCGCGGGGAGCGCTATGACGTCGCCCTTGGGGGTGAAGACGAAGACCTCGTTGCGGGAGAGGTCGAAGCGCAGCGACTCCAGGAACTCGCCGGGGTCCTCGGTCTCCTTCTGCCAGTCCAGCAGCTGCCGCAGCCACGCCATGTCGTTGATGGCGTCCTTGTCCTTGCCGGAGGACTTGGGCGCGTCCGTGCGCACCTTGGAGGCGCCGGCGACGGCCTCCTGCTTGTACTTCCAGTGCGCGGCGATGCCGTACTCGGCGCGGCGGTGCATGTCGAACGTGCGGATCTGGAGTTCGACCGGTTTGCCGCCGGGGCCGATGACCGTCGTGTGCAGCGACTGGTACATGTTGAACTTGGGCATCGCGATGTAGTCCTTGAACCGGCCGGGGACCGGGTTCCATCGCGCGTGCACCGTGCCGAGGGCCGCGTAGCAGTCGCGGACGGTGTCCACGAGGACGCGGATGCCCACCAGGTCGTAGATCTCCGCGAAGTCCCGGCCGCGGACGATCATCTTCTGGTAGACGCTGTAGTAGTGCTTCGGACGGCCGGTGACGGTCGCCTTGATGCGGGCCGCCCGCAGGTCCTGCTGCACCTCGTCGGTGACGATGGCGAGGTACTCGTCGCGCTTCGGGGCGCGCTCGGCGACCAGGCGGACGATCTCGTCGTACATCTTGGGGTAGAGGATCGCGAAGGCGAGGTCCTCCAGCTCCCACTTGATGGTGTTCATGCCCAGGCGGTGGGCGAGCGGCGCGTAGATCTCCAGGGTCTCGCGCGCCTTCTTCTCCTGCTTCTCGCGCTTGAGGTAGCGCATGGTGCGCATGTTGTGCAGGCGGTCGGCGAGCTTGATGACCAGGACGCGCGGGTCCTTGGCCATGGCGACGACCATCTTGCGCACGGTCTCGGCCTGCGCGGCCTCGCCGAACTTGACCTTGTCCAGCTTGGTGACGCCGTCGACGAGCAGGGTGACGACGTCGCCGAAGTCGCGGCGCAGGTCGTCCAGGCCGTACTCGGTGTCCTCGACCGTGTCGTGCAGCAGGCCCGCCATCAGGGTGGCCGGATCCATGCCCAGCTCGGCGAGGATGGTCGTCACCGCGAGGGGGTGCGTGATGTACGGGTCGCCGCTCTTGCGCTTCTGGCCGCGGTGCCAGCGCTCGGCGACCTGGTAGGCGCGCTCGATCTGGCGGAGCGTCGACGTCTCGATCTTCGGGTCGTTGCTGCGCACTATCCGCAGCAACGGCTCCAGCACCGGGTTGTACGGGTTCGCGCGCTGGACGCCGAGGCGGGCCAGGCGGGCGCGGACACGGTTGGAGGAGCCGGTACGGGCCGGCTGACCGGAGGCCTGCCGCACGGGCGGGGCGGGCTTGGGGCGCGCCTGCTCGGCGGGCTTGTCGACCGGCGCCGACTGGGCGTGCTCGACCGGCCCGCGGGTGTCGTTCTTCGCGTGGGGCGCGTTCGGCGCGGGCTTGGCCGCGGCTGCCGAGGCGGACTCGGGCTTGGCGGCGGTCAGGTGCTGGGCCTCGTCTGGCAAGAGGGCTCCTCGTGCGCGATCCGGGTCCCCCGGTCAGGCTCCGGAGACCCCATGGTAGCCATCCTGGGCCCCAGGATCGCCTTCAGGCCAATGTGAGGACCGTCTACCCGAGAAACACGGGAGGCGGGCACCGGATTCCTCCGGGCCCGCCTCCGCGCTGTCGTGCCGGTGTACGGCGCTCTGCGGTGGGGTTTCTAGACCGTGAGCAGCGCCTCCAGCGGGGCGCCGTTCAGAGCCGGCTCCAGGCGGGCGCGGCCGCTGAGGAAGCCGAGCTCCATGAGGACGGCGAGGCCCGCGACCTCGGCGCCGGCCCGGCGGATGAGCTGGACCGAGGCCTCGGCGGTGCCGCCGGTGGCGAGGACGTCGTCGACGATCAGGACGCGGTCGTCGGCGGTCAGGTCCTCGGCGTGCACCTCGATCTCCGCCGAGCCGTACTCCAGGTCGTAGGCCTGGCCGAGGGTGGCTCCGGGGAGCTTGCCCGCCTTGCGTACGGGGATGAAGCCGAGGCCGGCGCGGACGGCGACCGGGGCGCCGAGGATGAAGCCCCGGGCCTCCAGGCCGACGACCTTGGTGGCACCGGTGCGCTCGGCGATCTCGGCGAGGGCGTCGGTGAGCGCGGTGAACGCCGCCGGGTCCGCCAGGAGCGGGGTGATGTCCTTGAACATCACGCCCGGCTCCGGGTAGTCCGCCACGTCCCTGATGCGGCTGAGCAGCAGCTCCCTGATGTCGGTCATCGGCGCTTCCCCGAGGGACGGCCACGGCCCCGGGTGCGGGACGCGGGCTGGTTGCGGGGGCCGACGACCGCGGGTGCCGCGTCCTCGGGCTCGCCGTCGTACGACTCGTCGGTGCCCTGGGGCTCGGTCCCGCCCTGGGCACCGGACTGGGCCCGCTTGGCGAGGACGCGCTTCCTGAGGGCCTTCAGCTGCGGCTCGCGCTCCTTGAGGTCGGCGACGAGCGGCGTGGCGATGAAGATCGAGGAGTACGCACCGGCGGCGAGGCCGACGAACAGCGACAGCGAGATGTCGTTCAGCATGCCGGCGCCGAGGACACCGCCGCCGATGAACAGCAGGCCCGCGACCGGCAGCAGCGCGACCACCGTGGTGTTGATGGAGCGGACCAGGGTGCTGTTGATCGAGCGGTTGGCGACGTCGCTGTAGGTCCAGCGGGTCTGCTTGGTGATGTCCTTGGTCTGTTCCTTGAGGCTGTCGAAGACCACGACCGTGTCGTAGAGCGAGTAGCCGAGGATGGTCAGCAGACCGATCACCGTGCCCGGTGTGACCTCGAAGCCGACCAGGGCGTAGATGCCGACCGTGATGGTGATGTCGTGGATCAGGGCGACGAACGCGGCCAGCGCCATCCGCCACTCGAAGGCGATCGCCAGGTAGAGCACCACGAGGACCAGGAAGATGCCGAGGCCCTGCCAGGCCTTGCCGGCGATCTGGTCACCCCAGCTGGGGCCGACCAGTTCGGCGTTGATCTGCTCCTTGTCGATCTTGAGGTCGTCGGAGAGCTTGTCCTTGATCTTGTCGGCCGCGCCGGTGTCGATGCCGGCCACCTGGATGCGCAGGCTGCCGTCGCCGAGCTTCTGGACGATCGCGTCGTGGCCGGAGGCCTCTTCCGCGTACGTCTCCGCCTGGGACACCGAGGCACTGGTGTTCTTCGGGGTGTTGAAGACGGCCCCGCCCTGGAACTCGATGCCCATGTTCAGGCCGCGGACCGCCAGGCCGACGATGGCCGTGATGGTGATCAGGATGGAGAGCCCGTACCAGATCTTGCGGTTCTTGACGAAGTCGTAGCCGACCTCGCCACGGTGCAGTCGGGCGCCGAGGGTGCCGAGTTTCGACATCTCAGGCCTCCTTGGTGTCGACGGGGGCGGCGGGGCGGCGGGTGCGGCGCAGCGGGGGCTTCGCACCCAGGCCCTTCGGGTCGAGGCCGGACCACTTGTGGCCGTTCGCGAAGAACGGGCGGCGGGCCATCAGCGTCAGCAGCGGCTTGGTGAAGAGGAACACGACGACCACGTCGAGCAGGGTGGTCAGGCCGAGCGTGAACGCGAAGCCCTGGACCTTGCCGACGGTCACGATGAAGAGCACCGCGGCGGCGAGGAACGACACGAAGTCGGAGACCAGGATGGTGCGCCGGGCGCGCGGCCAGGCCCGCTCGACGGCGGGACGCAGCGAGCGGCCCTCCCGGATCTCGTCGCGGACGCGTTCGAAGTACACGATGAACGAGTCCGCCGTGATGCCGATCGCGACGATGGCACCGCACACGGCCGGCAGGTTCAGCGCGAAATTGATGGTCGGGCCGAGCAGCGCCATGATCGTGTAGGTCAGGGCGGCGGAGACCAGCAGCGAGAGGATCGCGATGAACGCCAGGCCGCGGTAGTAGAGCAGCAGGTAGATGACGACCAGCGCGAGACCGATCGCGCCGGCGATCAGACCGGCCTTCAGCTGGTCACCGCCGAGCGCGGCGGTGACGGTCGAAACGCTGTCCTCCCGGAAGGTCAGCGGCAGCGCACCGTAGCTCAGCATATTGGCGAGGTCCTGGGCGGACTGCTGGTTGAAGTTGCCGGAGATCTCCGCGTTGCCACCGGTCAGCGCCTGCCGCACGTACGGGTCGGAGACCACGTCGCCGTCGAGGACGATCGCGAACTGGTTCTGCGGCGACTGGTTCTTGGCCAGCTTGCCGGTGATGTCCGCGAACTTCTTGCCGCCCCCGTCGGTGAAGTCCATCGTGACCGTCCAGCCGGCACCGCTCTGGGTGTTCAGGACGGCCTGGGCCTTGTCGACGTCGGTGCCGTCGACCTCGGCGGGGCCGAGGATGTACTTCTGCCACTGACCCTGCGAGTTCTTGCCGCAGGCCAGGGTGGGCTGGGAGGCCTTGACACCGTCGCCCACGGCGGAGCGGGTCTTCGCGTTGGTGCAGTCGAGCTTGGCGTACTGCTCCTGGAGCTTGCTCGCGTCGGCGGCGGCGCCGCCGGACGCGGACGGGGAGGGGCTGGCCTTCGCCTTGTCCGAGGCGCTCGCCGACGGCGTCGCGTCGGCCTTCAGCGCGTCCGTGACCGCGCGGCCCTGCGTGGTGGGCGAGGCGGACGGGGAGGCGGAGCCCTTGTCCGTGGCCTCGGGCTTGTCGGTGGCCTGGCCGGACGGCTTGTCCGAGGGGCTTCCCGTGGGGCTCGGCGAGGGGCTGGCCGCGCCGGCGCCGCCGGAGACCTCCGTGGCGATGACCGGGCGGAAGTAGAGCTTGGCGGTGGTGCCGACCTGCTTGCGGGCCTGCTCGGAGTTCGTGCCCTTGGGGATGTTGACGATGATGTTGTCCCGACCCTGCGTCTGGACCTCGGCCTCGGAGACGCCCAGACCATTGACACGGCGCTCCATGATGGAGACGGCGGTGTCCATGTTGGTCTTGTTGATCGCCGCCTCGTTGCCGGCCTCGGGAACCGCCTCGAGCGTGATGCTCGTACCGCCGGCCAGGTCGATGCCGAGGCGCGGTGTCGTGTGTCCCGAGGCGAACATCCCACCGGTGAGCGCCGCGATGGCGATCAGGATCAGGGCCAGCGAGCGCCCCGGCTTGCTCTGGGCGCTCGCGCTCCGGCCCTTTTTAGGTGTGGCCACCTTCTCGTACTCCCTCTCGGGCCGCCGCGCTCCGGATCGGCGGACGGGCGGCCATGACATGGTGTCGGGATTCCGTGCGAGCCGGTCGTGTCCCGGGGTGCGCGGGCCCGGCCCGCGCACCCCGGGACGCGACTACTTCGCCTCGGAGTCGCCGTCGGTCTTCTTCGGCTCTTCGTCCGTCTTCGCCTCGCCGGCCGGGGCGTCGTCGGCCGGCTCGTCGGCCGCGTCCTTCTTGCCGAGGTCGACGGCCTTGTCGTCAGCGGTGGCGTCGGCTGCGGAGTCGCCGGTCTCGGTGAGGGAGGAGGCGTCGTCCGGAACGAGGTCGGCGTCGGACTTCAGGTCGTGCTCGACGCCGTGGACGATGCGGTTGTACTCGTCGTCGGTGAGGACGGCGCCGATGGAGTTCTTGGCGAAGAGGAGCTCGACGCCCGGACCGGCGTCGACGAGGACGGTGTCCTCGTTCACCTCCTTGACGGTGGCGTACATGCCCCCGATGGTGCGGATACCGCTGCCGGGCTGCATTTGGTTCCGCATCTCCACGGCCTGCTGCTGCTTCTTCTTGGCCGATCGGGTCATCAGGAACATGGCCCCGATGAGCACGATGAACGGGAGGAGGGTCAGGAGACTCACGGGTCGGTACTTCCTTCACACGACCGCGCTGTGAGCGGCCAGATGGTTGGGGGTGTGTACGCCGCCGACAAAGGCGGCATCGGCGGAGTCTAAGCGAGTCCGCGCGCATGGAACAACGCTCAGCATGGCACCGGGGTTCCTGCTCCTGCCACTGGCCTCGCCGTGCCGGAGCGGTGACGACGCCGTCACGCCCCGAACAGGTCCTGTTGTCCGTTTCCCGCGGTCTGGGAGCGGGGCGGCGTGAGGCCGAGATGCGCCCATGCGGCGGGGGTGGCGACCCGGCCGCGCGGGGTGCGGGCCAGCAGGCCCTCCCGTACCAGGAAGGGCTCGGCCACCTCCTCGACGGTCTCGCGCTCCTCCCCCACCGCGACCGCGAGCGTGGACAAGCCGACCGGGCCGCCGCCGAACAGCTTGAGCAGGGCTTCCAGCACGCCCCGGTCGAGGCGGTCCAGGCCGCGGGCGTCCACCTCGTAGACGGCGAGGGCGGCCGCCGCGATGTCCCTGGTGATCAGGCCGTCGGCCTTGACCTGCGCGTAGTCCCGGACGCGGCGCAGCAGGCGGTTGGCGATGCGGGGCGTGCCGCGGGAGCGGCCGGCGATCTCGGCGGCGCCGTCCGGCTCGATCTCGACTTCGAGGAGGTCCGCGGAGCGGTGGATGACCCGCTCCAGTTCGGCCGGTTCGTAGAACTCCATGTGGGCGGTGAAGCCGAAGCGGTCGCGCAGCGGGGGCGGCAGCAGGCCCGCGCGGGTGGTGGCGCCGACCAGGGTGAAGGGGGGCAGCTCCAGCGGGATGGCGGTGGCGCCGGGGCCCTTGCCGACGATGACGTCGACGCGGAAGTCCTCCATCGCCATGTACAGCATCTCCTCGGCGGGCCGGGACATGCGGTGGATCTCGTCGAGGAAGAGGACCTCGCCCTCCTGGAGGGAGGAGAGGATCGCGGCGAGGTCTCCGGCGTGCTGAATGGCGGGGCCCGACGTGATGCGGATGGGGGCGCCCATCTCGGCCGCGATGATCATCGACAGGGTGGTCTTGCCGAGCCCGGGGGCGCCGGAGAGCAGCACGTGGTCGGCGGTGGCGCCCCGCGCGCGTGCGGCGCGCAGGACGAGGTCAAGCTGCTCGCGGACCTTCTCCTGGCCGATGAACTCGCCCAGATCCTTGGGGCGCAGGGCGGCCTCGACGGCCTGGTCCTCACGGTCGGCGACGGAGTCCACCAGCCGCTCGGCGGCATCGGCGTCGGTCGTGTCGTCCCAGTTCATGGAGTGTGCCTCGGAGTCTCGGTACGGATCATCGGGCGCGGTTCAGGGTCTGCAGGGCCGCCTTCAGCAGCTGTCCCACCTGAGGCGTGCCCTCGGCGGCCTCGGCCTGCGGGGCGACGGCGGTCACGGCCTCGTCGGCCTCCCGGGTCGCGTAGCCGAGGCCGATCAGGGCGGCGTGCAGCTGGTCGCGCCAGCCCGCGCTGACGGCCGTACCGACGGCGGGGGCGCCGACCGGCTCGCCGAGGCGGTCCTTCAGCTCCAGGAGCAGCTTCTGGGCGCCCTTCTTGCCGATGCCGGGGACGGCGGTGAGCGCCTTCTCGTCAGCGGTGGCCACGGCCCGGCGCAGGGCGTCCGGGCTGTGCACGGCGAGCATGGCCTGGGCGAGCCGGGGGCCGACGCCGCTGGCCGTCTGGAGCAGCTCGAAGGTCTGCCGCTCGTCGTCGTCCGCGAAGCCGTACAGGGTCAGTGAGTCCTCCCGTACGACGAGGGAGGTGTGCAGCTTGGCGGGCTGGCCCATGCGCAGCGTGGACAGCGTGTTCGGCGTGCACTGGACGGCCATGCCGACGCCGCCGACCTCGACGACCGCGGCGTCGGGGGCGAGCGCGGCGACGGTGCCGCTGACGAAGGCGATCATGCCGTACGGCCTTTCGATGTGTGCAGGGCGACGGCCTGCTGGAGTCGGTTCTGCGCGGGGGCGCGCCAGATGTGGCAGATGGCCAGGGCGAGGGCGTCGGCCGCGTCGGCGGGCTTGGGCGGTGCGCTGAGGCGGAGCAGGCGGGTGACCATGGCGCCCACCTGGGCCTTGTCGGCCCGGCCGCTGCCGGTGACGGCGGCCTTGACCTCGCTCGGCGTGTGCAGCGCCACGGGGATGCCGCGGCGGGAGGCGCACAGCAGGGCGACGGCGCTGGCCTGGGCGGTGCCCATCACCGTACGGACGTTGTGCTGGCTGAAGACGCGCTCGACGGCGACGAACTCCGGCCGGTGCTCGTCCAGCCACTGTTCGATGCCCTGCTCGATGGCGACGAGGCGGTGGCCAAGGTCCGCGTCCGCCGGTGTGCGGACGACGCCGACGCCGATCATGGTGAGCGGCCGTCCGGCGACGCCCTCGACCACACCGACACCGCACCGGGTCAGGCCCGGGTCCACCCCCAGAACGCGCACGCGCCCTCCCTCTCGATCGCCTGTTCCTGCAGGCTATCGGGTGCCACCGACAACGCGACGGGCCGACGGGGTGTGTCCCGTCGGCCCGTTGGGTTCCGCGGAGCCCGCGGCGGCGTTACGCGCCGACCTTCTCCATGACCTCGTCGCTGACGTCGAAGTTGGCGAAGACGTTCTGCACGTCGTCGCTGTCCTCCAGCGCGTCGATCAGCTTGAAGATCTTCTTGGCGCCCTCCTCGTCCAGCTCGACCTGCATGGTCGGGACGAAGTTGGCGTCGGCGGAGTCGTAGTCGATGCCGGCGTCCTGGAGGGCGGTGCGGACCGCGACCAGGTCGGTGGCCTCGCTGAGGACCTCGAAGCTCTCGCCGAGGTCGTTGACCTCTTCGGCGCCCGCGTCCAGCACGGCGGCCAGCACGTCGTCCTCGGTCAGCTCGCCCTTGGGGACGATCACGACGCCCTTGCGGTTGAACAGGTACGACACCGAGCCCGGGTCGGCCATGGAGCCGCCGTTGCGGGTCATGGCGACACGGACCTCGGAGGCGGCGCGGTTGCGGTTGTCGGTGAGGCACTCGATGAGCACGGCGACACCGTTCGGGCCGTAGCCCTCGTACATGATCGTCTCGTAGTCGGCGCCGCCGGCCTCCAGGCCCGCGCCGCGCTTGACCGCGGAGTCGATGTTCTTGTTGGGGACCGACGACTTCTTCGCCTTCTGGATGGCGTCGTAGAGCGTCGGGTTGCCTTCGGGGTCGGCGCCGCCCATCCGGGCCGCCACCTCGATGTTCTTGATCAGCTTCGCGAAGAGCTTGCCGCGCTTGGCATCGATGACGGCCTTCTTGTGCTTCGTCGTGGCCCATTTAGAGTGGCCGGACATCTGCCTGTCTCCTTCGCGTAACCCATCTCAGCAACGAACGCAGGAATCCTACAAGGACTCGGCCGTCCGGTTCGCGCGCACCATGTCGACGAACAGGGCGTGCACGCGGTGGTCTCCGGTCAGTTCCGGGTGGAACGACGTGGCTAGAGCGTTGCCCTGGCGGACGGCGACGATGTGGCCGTCGTGCTCGGCGAGCACCTCGGCCCGGGCGCCGACGGACTCGACCCAGGGGGCGCGGATGAAGACGCCCTCCACGGGGTCGCCCTCGACGCCCTTGACGTCGACGGCCGCCTCGAAGGACTCGTTCTGCCGGCCGAAGGCGTTGCGGCGCACGATCATGTCGATGCCGCCGACGGTCTCCTGGCCCGAGCGCGGGTCGAGGATCTTGTCGGCGAGCATGATCATGCCGGCGCAGGTGCCGTAGACGGGCATGCCGTCCCGCACGCGCGCGCGGAGCGGGTCCATCAGGCCGAACAGCACCGCCAGCTTGGAGATGGTGGTGGACTCGCCGCCGGGGATGACGAGGCCGTCCGCCTCGGCGAGTTCTTCGGGGCGCCGCACCGGCCTGGCCACGGCATCGGCCGCGGCCAGGGCGACGAGGTGCTCCCGTACGTCGCCCTGGAGGGCCAGGACGCCTATGACAGGAGTGCTCATGGGGTTACCAGCCGCGGTTGGCGTAGCGCTCGGTCTCGGGGAGGGTGTCGCAGTTGATGCCGACCATGGCCTCGCCGAGGTTGCGGGACGCGTCCGCGATGATCTTCGGGTCGTCGTAGAAGGTGGTGGCCTTCACGATGGCGGCGGCACGCTTGGCCGGGTCGCCGGACTTGAAGATGCCGGAGCCGACGAAGACGCCCTCGGCGCCGAGCTGGCGCATCAGGGCGGCGTCGGCCGGGGTGGCGACGCCACCGGCGGAGAACAGCACGACCGGGAGCTTGCCGAGTTCGGCGACCTCGCGCACGAGCTCGTACGGGGCGCGCAGCTCCTTGGTGGCGGCGTACAGCTCGTTGTTGTCGAAGCCGCGCAGCTTGGCGATCTCGTTCTTGATCTGGCGCAGGTGGCGGACGGCCTCGACGACGTTGCCGGTACCGGCCTCGCCCTTGGAGCGGATCATCGCGGCGCCCTCGGCGATGCGGCGCAGGGCCTCGCCCAGGTTGGTGGCGCCGCAGACGAACGGCGTGGTGAAGGCCCACTTGTCGGAGTGGTTGACCTCGTCGGCCGGGGTGAGGACCTCGGACTCGTCGATGTAGTCGACGCCGAGGGACTGCAGCACCTGGGCCTCGACGAAGTGACCGATGCGGGACTTGGCCATCACCGGGATCGAGACGGCGTCGATGATGCCCTCGATCATGTCCGGGTCGGACATACGGGCCACGCCGCCGTCCTTGCGGATGTCGGCGGGGACACGCTCCAGGGCCATGACGGCGACGGCGCCCGCGTCCTCGGCGATCTTCGCCTGCTCCGGCGTGACGACGTCCATGATGACGCCGCCCTTGAGCTGCTCGGCCATACCGCGCTTCACACGGGCGGTGCCGGTCTCGGGGGCCTGGGAGTTGGGGGACGTGGTGGACACGGGTGACCTCGCTACGGAGAGGGGATTCTGCAGCACCGAGGAAACGCGAGGGGACCAGGCCACAGCAAGGGCCAATGGGAACGCTGTGGATCCTTTTCCGGAGACGGCCCGGGGACGGCCGGGGAACGGGGCGTGAACCGGGGGCTCAGGCGGCCCGGTCCGCCAGGGCCGCCGGAGGCTCGTCGTCCATTTCGAAGGCCAGGGGGAACGGGGCGTGGCCCGCCAGCCGGAACCAGCGCACCTTGCGGTGCCGGCGCAGGGCACGGGCGGCCCGTACGGCGTCGTTGTGGAAGCGGCGGGCCATCGGGACGCGCCGCACCGCCTGCGCGAGCTCCTCGGCGGCCTCCTCGCCCCCGGGCGCCTCCCGCACCGCCTCCACCTGCTGGACCTCGCCGAACACCGCCCGCAACGCCTGGCTCAGCTCGCTCTCGGCGACCTCCCGCTGCTCCTCCTCCGCCTGACGGGCGGCGTGCGCGGCCTCGTAGAGGACGATCGAGGCGGCCGGATCGAGCACCCCCGAGGTGGCCAGTTCCTGGGCGACGGAGGCACGGCGCAGCAGCTGTGCGTCGAGTGCGGCGCGGGCCGCGTCGATGCGCGCGTGCAGCCGGTCCAGCCGCCCGGCCGTCCAGCTCAGGTACAGGCCGATCACCACGAGGGCGACGAGGATCCAGATGAGGGTTGCGGTCACGGCCCAGAGGCTACCGGTGCCTGCTCATACGGCCGTGTGCCCGGTCAGTCCCGGGCCAGCCCGAGCCGGCCCCACAGCCCGGTCGTCCGCTCGTCCTCGGCCACCGCCGCCGCGCCCGCCGTCACCGTCTCGTAGACGGACAGGATGTCCGCGCCGACGGTGGCCCAGTCGAAGCGGCGCACATGGGCGCTGCCCCGCTCGCGCAGTTCCGCGCGGCGGCCCGGGTCGTCCAGCAGGCGTACGGCCGCGTCGGCCAGGGCGTCGGCGTCCTCGTTGGGGAACAGCTCCCCGGCCTCGCCCCGGTCCAGGACCTGGGCGAAGGCGTCCAGGTCGGAGGCGAGGACGGGGGCTCCGGCGGACATGGCCTCGACCAGGATGATCCCGAAGCTCTCGCCGCCGGTGTTGGGGGCGACGTACAGGTCGACGCTGCGCAGGAAGCGGGCCTTGTCCTCGTCGCTGACCATGCCGAGGAACTCGACGCGGGAGCGCAGCTCGGAGGGCAGTGACTCCACCGCCTCCTCCTCGTCACCGCGCCCGACGACCAGCAGCCGGGCCCGCGGACGGGCCGCGAGGATCTTCGGCAGGGCCTTCATCAGCACCGGCAGGCCCTTGCGGGGCTCGTCGATGCGCCCCATGAAGCCGATCGTCTCGCCCTGCCACTCGGCCTTGGGCTCGGCCTTGGCGAAGAAGTCGACGTCGACGCCGTTGGGGATCACCACCGCGTCCCCGCCGAGGTGCTCCACCAGCGTGCGGCGGGCGTACTCGCTCACCGCGATCCGCGCGCTGATCTTCTCCAGGGCGGCCTGGAGGATGGAGTACGCGGCGATCATGGCCCGGGAGCGCGGGTTGGACGTGTGGAACGTGGCGACGATCGGCCCCCGGGCGGCCCAGCAGGTCAGCAGGCCCAGCGAGGGCGAGGTCGGCTCATGGATGTGGATGACGTCGAACGCGCCCTCGTGCAGCCAGCGGCGCACCCGGGCGGCGCTCAGGAAGCCGAAGTTCAGCCGGGCCACCGAGCCGTTGTACGGCACCGGAACCGCGCGCCCGGCCGAGACGACGTACGGCGGCAGGGGGGTGTCGTCGTCGGCCGGGGCGAGGACGGACACCTCGTGGCCCAGCCGGATGAAGTACTCGGCCAGGTCCCGGATGTGGAACTGGACGCCGCCCGGTACGTCCCAGGAGTACGGGCAGACGATGCCGATCCTCACGATGGCCCCTTCGCAGGGTCGAGGTCCGCGAGCCACAGGCGCTGCAGCATGTGCCAGTCCTCCGGGTGGTCGGCGATCCCGGAGGCGAAGGCGTCGGCCAGCGCCTGTGTCATGACGGACGTCCTCTCGGCGCGCGTGCCCGACTCGGGCACCTCCACGGGCGGGTGGACCCGGCCGCGCATCACGGGCGAGTCGTCGTACCAGAGGGTGACGGGGAGCAGCTGGGCGCCCGTCTGCTGGGCGAGCAGGGCCGGGCCGGCCGGCATCCGGGCCGTGTCGCCGAAGAAGCCGACCTCGACGCCGGAGGCGGACAGGTCACGGTCGGCGACCAGGCAGACCAGGCCGCCGTCGCGCAGCCGCCGGGCCAGGGTGCCGAAGGCGGTGCCGCCGCTGTGCGGCAGGACCTCCATGCCGAGGCCCTCGCGGTAGGCGACGAACCGGTCGTACAGCGTCTCCGGCTTCAGACGCTCGGCGACCGTCGTGAACGGGATGCCCAGCTTCGTGGTGACCCAGGCGCCGGCGAGGTCCCAGTTGGCCAGGTGGGGCAGGGCGAGTACGACGCCCTTGCCGGCGGCCAGGCCCTCGGTCAGGTGGTGCAGGTCCTTGGGGTCGAAGCCGTTGATGATCCGCTCCTCGCTCCAGGCGGGGAGGCGGAAGGACTCCATCCAGTAGCGCAGGTAGGACCGCATGCCCGCGCGCGAGAGCTCGGCGAGGCGCTCGGGGCTCGCGCCGGGAACCACGCGCGCGTAGTTGCTCTCCAGCCGCTGTACGCCCTTGCCGCGCTGCTTCCAGGCGAGGTCGGCGATGGTGTTCCCGAGCCGTACGGCGACCGGCTCGGGGAGCTTCTTGACGGTGCTCCACCCGAGTCCGTACAGCGCGTCCGTCAACCGGTCCTGTGCGCTCACGTGGCCGCCTCGCTCCCGTGGGAGGCGTTGTGCTGCTTGCCCTCATTGTCCTGCGGGGCGTCGTCCTGCGCGGCTGTCGCGGCCTCGGCCTCCGCGGACTCGCGGCGGACCGTGACGACCCGCTGGATCAGCGTGACGAGACTGCCCACGGCGACGATCCACAGGGCGACCGGCAGCAGGTACTGGATGCCGGGCACGCCGAACTTGTGCAGGCCCGCGAGCCCGGCGGCGACCAGGGAGATCACCAGCCGCTCGGCCCGCTCGACCAGCCCGTTGACGGCGACCGGCAGGCCGATCGACTCGCCGCGGGCCTTGGTGTACGACACCACCTGGCCACTGGCCAGGCAGAAGATCGAGACGGCACACAGGACGAGGTCGTCGCCCCCGCCGGCGTACCAGAGGATGAAGCCGCCGAAGATCGCGCCGTCGGCGACCCGGTCGAGCGTGGAGTCCAGGAAGGCGCCCCAGCGGCTGGAGCGGCCGAGCTGGCGGGCCATGTTGCCGTCGACCAGGTCGGAGAAGACGAACAGCGTGATCACGACCGTGCCCCAGAAGAACTCGCCCATGGGGTAGAAGACCAGCGCGCCCGCGACCACACCGGCGGTGCCGATGAGCGTGACGGTGTCGGGGCTGACGCCCCGCCGGATCAGAAACGCGGCGAACGGTGTGAGAACACGCGTGAAGAATGCACGCGCGTACTTGTTCAGCATGGCCTTCCCGAGGGTCGGTGTCGCCGTCTGGCCCCTGCTGGCCACCGGCTGGCCCATCGTAGCCACGCGCGCGTGCGGGCGACGGGCGGGACCCGAGGCCCGTGTCACGGCGCACCGGTGCGCGGGGCGGGGCGCGATCACGTCCTTCGTATGGACGCACCGTGACAGGAGTGGGAAGGTCGAATGACCGCGGGCGTCGCCGGAGCCGCACCGCACGCGGATCCCGCGTGTCCGCGCCCACAGTGACCTCACCGTGCACGGGAGGCAGGATCATGGGCGACAAGGCACAGACACACCCTGGGGCCGCCGGCAGGGCACAGGCGGCCGACCACCCCCAGTCCGTACGGAATGTGGTGCTGGTCGGCCACTCCGGATCGGGCAAGACCACGTTGGTGGAGGCCCTCGCGCTCACGGCGGGGGCAATGAACCGGGCGGGCCGCGTGGAGGACGGCGGCACCGTCTCCGACTACGACGAGATCGAGCACCGGCAGCAGCGCTCGGTGCAGCTCTCCCTGGTGCCCGTCGAGTGGGACGGCATCAAGGTCAATCTCCTGGACACCCCCGGATACGCCGACTTCGTCGGTGAGCTCAGGGCCGGTCTGCGCGCGGCGGACGCGGCCCTCTTCGTCGTCTCGGCCTCGGACGGCGTGGACGGCTCGACCCGCATGGTGTGGGAGGAGTGCGCGGCCGTGGGCATGCCCCGGGCCATCGTGGTCACGCACCTGGAGGCGGCGCGCGCCGACTTCGAGGGGATGACCCGGATCTGCGCGGAGGCCTTCGGCGCGGACGACCCCGACGCGGTCCTGCCGCTCTACCTGCCGCTGCACGGCCCGCAGGCGCCGGACGGGCACGCTCCCGTGACCGGCCTGATCGGGTTGCTGTCGCAGAAGCTGTTCGACTACTCGACGGGCGAACGCAAGGAGTCGGAGCCGGGCGAGGACCAGCTGCCGCTGATCGAGGAGGCCCGCAACCGGCTGATCGAGGGGATCATCTCGGAGAGCGAGGACGAGA
Organism: Streptomyces africanus; assembly: GCF_030816955.1. Taxonomy (NCBI): domain Bacteria; kingdom Bacillati; phylum Actinomycetota; class Actinomycetes; order Kitasatosporales; family Streptomycetaceae; genus Streptomyces; species Streptomyces africanus. Next base: position 1,485,170 of record NZ_JAUSYP010000001.1, read on the forward strand.
CCCTCATGGACCGCTACCTCGGCGGGGAACCGGTCGAGGTCAAGACCCTGATCGAGGACCTGGAGCGGGCCGTCGCACGCGGGGTCTTCTTCCCCGTCCTGGCCGCCGCCCCCGCGACCGAGGGCTCCCGGCAGGGGCTCGGCACGGTGGAGCTGCTGGAGCTGATCACCCGGGGCTTCCCCACGCCGCTGGAGCACGAGACGGTGCAGGTGACGACGGTCGACGGCACGCCGCGCGAGCTCAAGCCGTGCGACCCGGACGCGCCGCTGGTCGCGGAGGTCGTGAAGACCTCCTCGGACCCGTACGTCGGCCGGCTGTCGCTGATCCGCGTCTTCTCCGGCACCCTGCGCGCCGACCAGACGGTCCACGTCTCCGGGCACGGCCTGGCCGACCGCGGGCACGAGGACCACGACGTCGACGAGCGGATCGGCGCCCTGTCCACGCCGTTCGGCAAACAGCAGCGCCCGGTGTCGCACGTGATCGCCGGTGACCTGGCGTGCGTGGCCAAGCTCAGCCGCGCCGAGACCGGGGACACCCTGTCCGCCAAGGACGACCCGCTGCTCATGGAGCCGTGGCAGATGCCCGACCCGCTGCTGCCGCTGGCCATCCAGGCGCACAGCAAACCGGACGAGGACAAGCTCTCGCAGGGCCTGGCCCGGCTGGTGGCCGAGGACCCGACGATGCGGCTCGAACAGAACCAGGACACCCACCAGGTGGTCCTGTGGTGCCTGGGCGAGGCGCACGCGGACGTCGCCCTGGAGCGGCTGCGCAGCCGCTACGGCGTCCAGGTCGACGTCGTACCGCACAAGGTGTCCCTGCGCGAGACGTTCGCGACCAAGGCGGCCGGGCGCGGCCGGCACGTCAAACAGTCCGGCGGGCACGGGCAGTTCGCCATCTGCGAGATCGAGGTGGAGCCGCTGCCGGGCGGCTCGGGCATCGAGTTCGTGGACAAGGTCGTCGGCGGCGCGGTGCCCCGGCAGTTCATCCCGTCGGTGGAGAAGGGCGTACGGGCCCAGGCCGCCAAGGGAGTTGCCGCCGGATATCCGCTCATCGACGTGCGCGTGACCCTCCTGGACGGCAAGGCGCACTCGGTGGACTCCTCCGACGCCGCGTTCCAGACGGCCGGGGCGCTCGCGCTGCGGGAGGCTGCGACCGACGCGAGGATCCATCTGCTGGAGCCGGTGGCCGAGGTGTCGGTGCTGGTCGGTGACGACTTCGTGGGCGCCGTGATGAGCGACCTGTCGGGGCGGCGCGGCCGGGTGCTCGGCACCGAGCAGACACCCGGCGGGCGCACCCTGATCCGGGCCGAGGTGCCCGAGATCGAGATCGGCCGGTACGCGATCGACCTGCGGTCGATGACGCACGGCACGGCCCGCTTCAGCCGCCGGTACGCCCGGCACGAGCCGATGCCGCAGCAGGTCGCGGACCGGATCCGTGAGGAGGAGCGCAAGGCCTCCTAGTTGGGGCCTGCGGGGGCCAAGTGGCCCCCGTGAGGGCTCCCTTCGCACAGGCGGGCGGTCACCGGGACCGCCCGCCGACGGATGTCGGTGCCTGCGGATACGCTGATGACCTGATCAACAGGTGTGCGGAGCGCGGAACTCGGGAAGGCCGCTTGATGCGGAAGCGGCAGCGATGGGGGCGGCAGTGACGGACGGATTTGACTTCAGCCCAGGGGCCCAGGTGCCTCTGGCGGGTGCGAGCGGCCAGACCGCGGCGACCTACGCTCTGGCCGCCGCGGCGTACCGGGACGACGAGGTCACCAAGATCCTGAACGCCGACAACGAGTGGCACCAGTCGAAGGTGACCCCTCCGCGCCCCTGGGCGAAGATCTTCCGCCCCAGGTTCGGCGAGGCCTTCTCCCGCGCCGTCATCGACCGCATGCTGGGCGCCGGGCGCAAGCCGGTCATCCAGTCCTTCGGCATCGAGCCCCAGGTCGTCGTGGAGCACTGCCTGGCGGCCCACCGCATCCGCCGCGACCGCGACAACTGGCTGTCGGCGATCACGGTGATCTGCGGGGTGCTCTTCCTGCCGGGCTTCCTCGTGTGGCTGCTGGTGTTCACGCTGCGCACCACCATGGCCAAGCGCGAGGACAAGCGGGCCGGCGTCCTCGCCACGACCCTGCTGGTCGCCGTGGGCGCGCTCGCCGTGCTGTTCCTGATCCGCATGCCGTTCACGGGCTTCTGGGCCTGGTACGCGCGCGCGGCGGTCGTCATGCCGGTCGTCGGGTGGTTCTGGGCCAAGCAGATCTGCGAGCGGACGGCCCAGGACCTGCGGGAGCGCTGGTCGAGCCTGCTGTCGGGCAGCGGTGTGGGCGCCAAGATCCCCGAGGCGGTGCCGGGCAACCCCGGCGACGCGGCCGAGCAGGTCCGCAAGGAGCTGGCGCGCCTGAGCGCCGAGCAGCGGTCCAACTCGGTCTTCTACGCCGGGCCCAAGGGCATACTCGGTATGGGCACGCGGTGGGGCAGCTGGCAGCTGGCCGAGGAGCTGGTGTCCGCCGAGCCGGGCAAGGACTTCCACCCGTTCCGCAGCTGGGACGTCATCGTGGCGATCCAGGGCGGCCTGGGCATGCTGGAGCGCACGTCCATCAACACCGGCGGCTTCCCCAAGCCGTCCATCACGCACTGGATCGTCACACCGATCGGCGAGAAGGCGACGGAGGTGTCCCGGCCGAGCGGCGCGGACGTCGACGCGTACACGGTGCGGACGCACGCCATACAGGACATCTGCAACAAGCAGCAGTTCGGCAGCGGCGACCGGCACTATCTGGGTGTGCAGTGGACCCTGTGGGACGGCCACCTGGTCATCACGATGCTGATCACGGTGACGGTGCTGCACGACACGCTGCGCATCGAGGTCACCGGGCACGCGCTGGGGCCGGTCAACTCCCTGTTCAACGAGAAGCCGGCGGCCAAGGAGAAGACGGTCCAGAAGTCTCTGCGCTTCTGGGAGACCCGCACCGTGAAGATGCCCCTGATCGACGCCGACGAGGTGGTACGGCTGGCCGCGCGTGCCCCGCTGACCTGGTATCCGCCGCTGCTCAACTGGCTGGGCGGGAGCCTGACGCTCCCGGAGCCGTTCGGTCTGCGGCACGCGTGGGCGGACCAGCCGTGGCGGCATCGGTTCATGGCGGACGATGCGCTGCGGGCGGCGACGCCTGTGCTGCGGGTGGTGCACGCTGCGGCGCTGAAGGTGCTGCGGGAGAACGGGGTGGACGTGGAGAAGTTCGGGTCCAGGTCGGCGGCGCTCAGTGGAGCGGTGCAGGAGGCTTCGCCGAAGAAGGCGGATGTGTATGACGCCTAGTTGTTGAGGTGCCCTGCGTTGCCGCTGAGGTAGGGGGTGGATAGCGCAACTCGGCGCTGCGAGGTGCCGCCTGCGCCCACCCGTGCCGCCCCAGCGGCACGACTGCCCGCAGGCTGAGCGCCCGCAGGCTAGGCCGTCGGCCAGGCCTCAGCCAGCATCTTCCGGGTATCCGCCAGCAGTTGCGGCAGCACCCGCGTGTGGCCGACCACCGGCATGAAGTTCGTGTCGCCGCCCCACCTCGGCACGATGTGCTGGTGCAGGTGTGCCGCGATGCCCGCGCCGGCGACCGAGCCCTGGTTCATGCCGATGTTGAAGCCGTGGGCGCCCGACGCCGTGCGCAAGGCCGTCATCGCCTGCTTGGTGAGCTCGCCGAGCTCGGCGGTCTCCCCCGCCGTCAGGTCGGTGTAGTCGGCGACGTGCCGGTAGGGCACGGTCATCAGGTGCCCGCCGTTGTACGGGTACAGGTTGAGCACCGCGTAGACCTGCTCGCCGCGCCTGACGACCAGCCCGTCCTCGTCGGACTTGGCCGGGATCGAGCAGAAGGGGCAGCCGTCGCCGGCGCCCGGGCCGGTCGGCTTGTTCTCACCCTGGATGTAGGCCATCCGATGGGGCGTCCACAGACGCTGGAACGCGTCCTGCGTCCCCACTCCCAGCTGCTGCTCCGGCTCACTCGTCATGCAGTGCAGCATATGGCGTCGACCTGGGGGTACGGCAAAGGCCCCCGGGATCTCCCGGGGGCCCGTGCGCGGTTCGCTCAGGGCGTGGTCGCGCCGTGCGGTCAGACCTGGGCGCGCTCCTCGACGACCTTGAGGATCTTCGCGATGGCCTCGTCGATCGGGATGCCGTTCTCCTGGGAGCCGTCGCGGTAGCGGAAGGACACGGACCCGTGGGACATGTCCTCGTCGCCCGCGATGACCATGAAGGGCACCTTCTGCTTCTGGGCGTTGCGGATCTTCTTCTGCATCCGGTCGGACGAGGAGTCGACCTCGACGCGCAGGCCCTTCTTCCTGGCCGCCGCCGCGAACTTCTCCAGGTACTCGACGTGCGCGTCGCCGATCGGGATGCCGACCGCCTGGACCGGGGCCAGCCACGCCGGGAAGGCGCCCGCGTAGTGCTCCAGGAGCACCGCGAAGAAGCGCTCGATCGAGCCGAACAGGGCGCGGTGGATCATGACCGGGCGGGTCTTGGAGCCGTCCGCGGCCGTGTACTCCAGGTCGAAGCGCTCCGGCAGGTTGAAGTCGAGCTGGATGGTCGACATCTGCCAGGTGCGGCCGATGGCGTCCTTGGTCTGGACGGAGATCTTCGGGCCGTAGAAGGCGGCACCGCCCGGGTCCGGGACCAGGGGCAGGCCCTGCTTCTCGGCGACCTGCCGCAGCGTCTCGGTGGCCTCGTCCCAGGCCTCGTCGGAGCCGACGAACTTCTCCGGGTCCTTGGTGGAAAGCTCCAGGTAGAAGTCGGTCAGGCCATAGTCGCGCAGCAGGCCGAGGACGAAGGTGAGCGTCTTGTCGAGCTCCTCCGACATCTGCTCGCGCGTGCAGTAGATGTGCGCGTCGTCCTGGGTGAAGCCGCGGGCCCGGGTCAGGCCGTGCACGACGCCCGACTTCTCGTACCGGTACACCGTCCCGAACTCGAACAGGCGCAGCGGCAGCTCACGGTAGGAGCGCCCGCGCGCGTCGAAGATCAGGTTGTGCATCGGGCAGTTCATGGGCTTGAGGTAGTAGTCCACGCCCTCGTCGAGCTGCATGGGCGGGTACATGCCGTCGGCGTACCAGTCCAGGTGGCCCGAGGTCTCGAAGAGCTTCCCCTTCGTCGCGTGCGGGGTGTAGACGAACTCGTAGCCCTCTTCCTCGTGGCGGCGCCGCGAGTAGTCCTCCATGACCCGGCGGATGATGCCGCCCTTGGGGTGGAAGACAGCGAGGCCGGAGCCGATCTGCTCCGGGATGGAGAACAGGTCGAGCTCGCTGCCGAGCTTGCGGTGGTCGCGCTTCTCGGCCTCGGCGAGGAACTCCAGGTGCGCCTTCAGCTCGTCCTTGGTCGGCCAGGCGGTGCCGTAGATGCGCTGGAGCATGGGGTTCTTCTCGCTGCCGCGCCAGTAGGCGGCCGCGTTGCGCATCAGCTTGAACGCCGGGATCGCGCGGGTCGACGGCAGGTGGGGACCGCGGCAGAGGTCCTTCCAGCACAGCTCGCCGGTCTTGGCGTCCAGGTTGTCGTAGATCGTCAGCTCGCCGGCGCCGACCTCGACGTCCGCGCCGTCGTCGGAGGAGGCGGAGCCCTTGAGGCCGATCAGCTCCAGCTTGTACGGCTCACCGGCCAGCTCCTCGCGGGCGGCCTCGTCGGTGACCACGCGGCGGGCGAACTTCTGCCCCCGCTTCTGGATCTCCTGCATCTTCTTCTCGATGGCCTTGAGATCCTCGGGCGTGAACGGCTTCTCGACGTCGAAGTCGTAGTAGAAGCCGTCCTTGACGGGCGGGCCGATGCCGAGCTTGGCCTCGGGGAAGAGCTCCTGCACGGCCTGCGCCATGACGTGCGCGGTGGAGTGGCGCAGGATGTTCAGGCCGTCCTCGGAGGAGATCTCGACGCCCTCGACCTCGTCGCCCTCGGTCAGGGCGTACGACAGGTCCTTGAGCTCGCCGCCCACGCGCGCGGCGATGACCGAGCGCTCGCCGGCGAAGAGCTCGGCGGCCGTAGTGCCCGTCGTCACCACGCGTTCTTCCCGCTCGGAATCGCGCTGGATGATCACACGGACGTCTGACACCGGTCTCTCCTGACTGAAGGTGGGGTCGCGGCGCCATACCGGAGCGCGCGCACGAGTATGGATCGTACCGACCCCGGACCGTCCACCGCGAAATCAGTCCCCGCAGTCCCCTCCGCAGGCCTCCTCGAAGAAGGCCGCCATCCCGGCGTTCTCCTGGAGCGCCTTCATCAGGCGGTCCCGCTCGGCGTCGTCGACCTGCACCGGTACGACGCCGTGGGCGCCGGTCAGGCGCCGGAAGCCGCCCCGGCTCTCCAGCCGTCCCTGGACCCGCACCGGCAGCCCGACGAGGTGGGCGTGCCCGGCGATCCGGTACCCCTCCTCGTCGAGGGTGATCCGGACGTCCGGTACGTCGGCCCCGGCCAGCACGCGCAGTCGTACGGTGCCCTCGCCGCGCGGCCCCGACCTGCGCATCCGTGTCACCGCTCCCGTGATCCGCACCGGTACCGCGGGTTCCTCGCGCAGGTAGCGGGCGCCCGCCTCGCGCAGCACGGGCAGGTCACCGGGTGAGAACTCGACGGGCTCGGCGGACGGCGCGCAGCCCTCCGGCACACCGGCGGCCGGGGCCCACTCGACGGTGATCCGGGCGCCCTCCGTGCCCCGGACGAGGGCGACGAGGGCCTCGGTGAGCTCGTGGCTCACCCCGGCCTCGACCGCGGCGTCGAAGGCGTCCATGCCGCCGGCGGCGCGCTGGTAGTCGATGGCCTCGCGGGCGGCGTACAGGGCCTGGTGGAGGCGGACGGCGAGAGGGCGGCCGTCTGCGACGGGCACGAAGGCGGTGAGCCGGCCGGCCGTCGCGGAGCCGACGAGGACGTGGTCCAGGGAGGCGGCGGCGGAGCGGCGGTGCCGGGCGCCGTGGTAGCCGGCGCGGGCGCGGGTGGCGAGCGCCGCCGCGAGCAGCATCCGGCGGGCGGCGGTGCGCAGCCGGTCCTCGGCGGTCCAGGGCGCCGCACCGGCGGGCCCGGCGGGGACGTCCTGCCACCAGCGGATCTCGTCGCTGGGGACGGCGAGGGAGAGCAGGACCTCGCGGGCGGAGGGCGAGGCGCTGCGGGACAGGGCGAGCAGGGCCTCGGCGAGCAGGTCGTCGCTGTCGGGGAAGGCGCGGCTCTCGGGCACGAGGAGGCTGGTGCCGGTGCCGCCGGGGCCGGGCGGGGTCCAGCGGCCGTAGCGGCCCGGGGCGCCGCCGCGCCGCCGCCAGCCGTGCCGGCGGAGCAGGGCGCCGAGTACGGCCGGGTCGACGTCCGCGGGCTCGGGCGGAGCGCCGCTGAAGGTGGTGTCGACGGGGTGGGGCCGCACGGGCCTCAGTGGCTCCTCGGTCGGGCGGTGCGTCACGGTTTCCCTCCCGTCCCGACCCGCGTCATGATCTCGCACAGCGCCCGGTCGTCGAAGATGCGTGAAGTCGGTATCCGCACGGTGGTGCGGCGGCGGCCGGTGATCGGCTGGCCGGCGAGGTTGGTCCAGTAGCAGCAGTGCCTGAGGTCGAGCCGGTCGTGGCCGGCGCGCAGCCAGTCGTCCTGGGACCGCGGCACCAGCATCACCACCAGGATCTTGTGGACCGACACGGGGGTGCGGGCGAGCTTCGCCAGGTGGTCGTTGTCGAGCGTGAAGGCGAAGGTGCGGCCCGGTGGGTCGGGCGGCACCTGGTACGTGGCCTTGAGCTGCACCTTGATGGTCACCTCGTCGTCGACGGTGTGCCCGGGGGCGCTGTGGCTGACGTGCCAGTCGATGCCGTTGTCCGGGAACGGCTGGGAGAGCGAGCAGCCGGCGGCGGCCGCGACGGCGTGCAGATAGCCGACCTGGAGTGTCTCCATGCAGGCGGTGGTGGCGAGAGTGCCGCGGGAGGGGGCCGTGCGCTCGGGCAGCAGCCCGCCCCGTTCGGGCTGCGCTATGGCCATGGCCAACAGCCTTCCAGAACAAGTGGGTCCCCGTGCGGGCCGTTGAACTGCGTGGACCCGTACTCCTGTTGTCTCCGTCCGGCGTACGGCGCAAACAGGCCGGGTATCACCGGATCGGGCAGCGGACGGTGCGTCAACTGCCGAGGGTGAACGAGGGGTTGTGTGGCTATGACGACGTGCTGGTATGAAGGGCCGCTGGCCGCCTTCGACACGGAGACGACGGGCGTGGACGTCGAGACCGACCGCATCGTGTCGGCCGCCGTCGTCGTCCAGGACGCGCCGGGCATCCGGCCGCGGGTCAGCCGCTGGCTGGTGAACCCGGGCGTGCCGGTGCCCGCCGAGGCGACGGCGGTGCACGGGCTGACGGAGGAACACCTGCAGCGCAACGGCCGGTGGCCGGCGCCGGTGATGTTCGAGATAGCGGAGGCGCTCGCGGAGCAGGCGCAGGTCGGCCGCCCGGTCGTGGTGATGAACGCGCCGTTCGATCTGACCCTGTTCGACCGGGAGTTGCGCCGTCATCGCGCCTCGGCCCTGAGCCGCTGGTTCGAGTCGGCGCCGCTGTGCGTGCTCGACCCGAGGGTCCTGGACAAGCACCTGGACCGCTACCGCAAGGGCCGCCGTACCCTGACCGATCTGTGCGCGCACTACGGCGTCGCCCTGGAGGGCGCGCACGACGCGGCGGCCGACGCCGTGGCGGCGCTGGAGGTCACGCGGGCGGTGGGCCGCCGTTTCGCGTCGCGGCTGGAGCGCCTCGCCCCCGGTGAGCTGCACACGCTCCAGGCGGTGTGGCACGCGGCGCAGGCCCGGGGGCTCCAGGCGTGGTTCGCGCGCAGCGGCGTGGAGGAATCGGTCGACCCGGCCTGGCCGCTGCGTCCGGATCTGCCGGCGGCGGCCTGAGCACCTGGTGCGGGCATGAAAAAACCGGTCCGTCTGAGACGGACCGGCTGTTTCCGGTGGGCGATACTGGGTTCGAACCAGTGACCTCTTCGGTGTGAACGAAGCGCTCTCCCACTGAGCTAATCGCCCGGGAACGGACTGAACAATACAGGCCCCGGCAGGTTTCCTTCAAACCGCTTCGAGGTGCCTGACGAGTCCGCGCCGCCCGGACCGCATCATCAGCGTGTGGTTGGCGCGGAAGACGGGCCGTCCCGGTACGGCGAGCCTCCTCAGCAGCGGCTTGGTCACGCTCACGACCTGGTCGTACCGCGCGAGGCTGCCCGGCTCGAGCGGCGTGACCGTCCAGCGCGCCCAGCCCTCGATGTCCCCGGACAGGGTGGTCTCCAGCACACCGGCCGCGGGGTCGCGCCGCACCTCCCGTGCCGTGAAGGTCATGTCGTACGGCAGGACGGAGCGGATCCGGATCACGCCGGTCGTCTCGTCGAGCCGGGTCACCTGCCGGACCTGGCGCCACCAGCGGGGGTAGTCCTCGGCACGTTCCAGCGCCTCGTAGACGGTGGCGGGCGGCGCGGTCAGGGGCCACAGACTGCGGAAGCGGTAGTGGTTCCAGTCCATGCCCGCAGTCTGCCCACTCCTGGTGGGGGCTTGTCTGAGTACGCGCCTGAGTATCCGCACTCATGCCCGTACGAGGTGACGCCGACCACACTGCCAGGCATGACGCACCTTCCGCCCCCGGCCGAGGAGTTGCGGCTCCTCGATGCCGAACTCCGGCAACTGGACGCCCGCCGGGCCCAGTTGCTGACACGTCGCGCCTGGCTGGTCTTTGCCCTGCAACGGACCCAGCAGCCGCCGCCGGTGGCACTGTCGCCCGCGACACCGCCCGACCCGGAGACCGCCGCGCCCAGCGTGCAGAACGTCCTCCTGGTCCTCGGCGGTGTACTCCTCACGCTCGCGGCCGCGGTGTTCACGCTGGTCAGCTGGGGTCATATGGGTATCACCGGGCGGGCGCTGGTACTCGGCGCGGTCACGCTCGCCGCGCTCGCCGGGCCGGCGCCGCTGCTGAAGCGGGGGCTGCGGTCGACGGCGGAGTCCGTGGCCGGGCTCGGGCTCGCCCTGACCGTCCTGGACGCGTACGCGCTGCACGAGGCGGCCCTCACCGGGACGGACGGGACCGGGTACGCGGCGGCGGCGTCGGCGGTGCTGGCGGTGATCTGGTCGGCGTACGGCCTGCTTCCGGCCACGACCGCGCTGCGCCTGCCCCTGCCCTCCGCCCTGGCCGCGGCCCAGTTCCCCCTGCTGCTGTGGGCCCTGGCCGCCGACGCGGGTCCGTATGTGATCACGACCGCGCTGCTGGTGACGGCCGGGCTCGACGTGGTGGCGGCGCTGCGGGTGACGGCCGGGTCGGTGCGGATCGCCGCTGTTGTCGGTGCGTACGCCCTGGGTGGCTGGGGTGTCCTGGCGGCCGGCTGGTTGTCGTTGACTGCTGACGGCCCGGGCGCCGCCGCCCGTGCCGGGGGGATTCTCCTTCTCGCGGCGACGATCGCGCTGGGTGCGGCCTGGCAGGGCTCGGGAGCGGCGTCGGGCTCGGGCTCGGGCTCGGGCTCGGCCCAGAAGCAGGCGTTCGGCCTCGCGATCGCCTCGGGGTTGCTCGCGGTCGGTGCGCTCGGCGGAGTGGTCCGCTCCGTGCTGCCGGACATGTGGACGGTTCCGGCCCATCTGGTCTGCGGGATCGCCCTGTTGGCGGCGGTGCGGGCCGGGCGGCTGCCCGACGCGATACGGCGGGGGTTCACTTGGGCCTCCGGCGTCGTACAGGCGCTGGCGCTGCTGTGGACACTGCCCGTCGTCACCGTGGTGCTGCTGGGACCGGCCGGCTGGGTGGGCCGCGTGTGGAGCGGCGCTCCTTCGGACGCCCGCGCAGCGGTGACCGTCGAGGTGCCCTGGCCGCCCGACTCGGCGGCGACTCCCGTCGCGCTGGTCGCCGTCGCGGCCGTACTCGCCCTCGCGGTCCGTACGGAGCGGTGGCGTGCGCGGGCCCGGCTCGGCGCGCTGGGCCTGCTCTGGGCCACGGCGCTGATGCTTCCGGCGGTTCTCGGGATTCCGTACGTGGCAGGGATGCTGGTCCTGGGAGTCATGACGGCGGCCGCGCTGTACGCGTGCACGGTCACGGTGCCCGCCGCGCGACTCACCGCCCTCGTCCTCGCCCTGGTCAGCTCCGTCAGTCTCGGCCTGACCGCTCTCGCCTCCCAGACCGCGACGCTCGTGGTGCTGTCCGTGCTGGTGGCACTGTTCGCCGCTGCCTCATGGCACGCGAGTCCCGCCCCCGTCACTGCTCCGGCCGCCCTCGGGTACGCCGCCGCGCTGGCCTCGGCGACCGGTGCCGCCATGGACTGGCCGCCGGCCCGCACCGCCCTGCTCGTCCTGGCCGTCCCGGTGGCCGCCGCCGTGCTCGCGACGCGTCTGGGTGCGTCCCGGGCGACGGTGCCGGTCGAGGTCGCGGGAGCCGCGGCAGGCCTGCTCGCCGTGGGCCTCGCCGTCACCGATCCGCCGATGCTCGCCCTGGTGCTGGCCCTGTGCGGGGTGATCGCCGCGGGCACGGCGCTGCGTCCCGACCGCCGCCCCGTCGGCTACGCGGCCACGGCCCTGTTCGTGCTGGCCGCCTGGGTACGCCTGGCCGCCTGGGACGTCGGCACGCCCGAGGCATACACGCTCCCGGCGACCGTTCCCGCGCTGCTCGTCGGTGCCCTGCGCCGGCGCCGCGACCCGCAGGCTTCCTCCTGGACCGCGTACGGCCCCGGGCTCGCCGCCACTCTCCTGCCGAGCCTGGCCGCCGCCTGGGCCGACCCGCACTGGACTCGGCCGCTGCTGCTGGGCACGGCGGCGCTGCTGGTCACCCTGCTGGGAGCCCGGCACCACCTCCAGGCGCCGCTGGTGCTCGGCGGCTCGGTGCTGGCCCTGGTCACGCTGCACGAACTCGCCCCGTACGTCGTGCAGGTCACCGGCGCACTCCCCCGCTGGGCGCCCCCCGCCCTCGCCGGAGTCCTGCTGCTCGCACTCGGGGCGACGTACGAGCAGCGGATCAGGGACGTCCGTCGGGTGAGGGCCGTCCTGGGGAGGATGAACTAGGGGGTGTCCGCTCAGTGTTCGCGCTGTCGGTGCCTCCGCGTGCCGTATGGGCGTATCGACTGCGGACAAGGCACGTGATGTCATACGTTTTCCGATCGGCCGCCGGCGGCAGGCGGCACGGCCGGGCAGGGACGGGGGAGGCATCATGACGGACCTGGAGGAATCGGCGGGCCGGGGCACGGGCACCGAGGGCCGGGGGACGCTGGAGCACCTGCTCTCCATGGTGGGGGTGGGAGCGGTGGAGTTGCACACGGCCCCGGAGGGACTGCGGACGAGCGTCACCGGCGTCCATGTGCTGGACGCCCTGGAACCCGTGATCAGACCGCGGGAGTTACTGCTCGCGGTCGGCGTCGACCCGCGCTCGGCGCATGCGGTCGACGTGGTGCGCCGGGCGGGCGAGGCGGGTGCGACCGGTGTGGTGTTCGGCCCCGGGCGGCCGGAGCCCACCGCGCGGGCGTTGCAGGCAGCCGCCGAGGAGTGCGGCACGGCGGTGCTCTTCCGTACCGCCTGGTGCACCTGGGCCCAACTCGTGGGGGTGCTGCGGGCGGGGCTGGCCTCGGCGGGCGTTCCCCCGATGCCCGCGACCAGCGGCGTGCGCCTGGGTGATCTGGACTCCCTGGCCGATGCGGTGGCCGCCCTGGTGGGAGGCTCGGTGACCATCGAGGACACGGAGTCGCGGGTGCTGGCGTACTCCTCCACCGAGGAGAACGTGGACGAGATGCGCCGGCTGACCATCCTCGGTCGTCGCGTCCCGCCCTGGCGGGTGGCGGCCATGCGGGAGGCGGGGTTCTTCCAGGCACTGTGGGGTGCGGGCGACGTGCTGTACCGGCCGGCCCACGGCCAGGACCCGGAACGCCTGGTCGGTGCCGTACGGGCGGGCGGAGAGGCACTGGGGTCCATCTGGGTGGCGGCGGTCGCCGGCCGCCCGCTGTCCCCGAACGCCTCGGAGACGCTGCGCGCGGCGTCCCGGGCCGCCGCCGCCCATCTGCTCCATCACCGCACCCACAGCTCGGACAGCCGCCTGGTGGAGGACGCGGCTCGGGCGCTGCTGGAGGACCGCGGATCCGTCGAGGTGCTCGCGGAGCGGGCCTCGCTGCCGCCCCGGGAGCCCTGTGCCGTCCTGGCGGTGGGAACCGGGTCCGGCCGCCAAGGCGACGACGACCCGTCCGGACTGTACGGGCCGCTGGCCCTGCACTGCGCGGCTCTGGGCCACCGAGTCGTGGTGGTCCCGGCGGGCGGCAGGATCCTGGTGCTGCTGGGCGGGCTGGAGCGCGACCCGGGGCGGGCCGGCGGCCAGGTGACGCGGCTGGGGGAATCGCTGGCCGAACAGCTTTCGGTGACGATCGGCACGTCGGTGAAGGTGGGGCTCGGCGACGTGGTCCCCGGGCTGGCACGGGCACCCGAATCACGCCGGTCGGCCGAGCAGACCCTCCAAGCGCTCATCACGGCCGCCGGGCCGCGCAGCGTCGCGCGGAGCGAGGACGTCGCGGACACAGTGGGCGTCCTCCAGGTCGTCGACGCCCTGCGCGAGGTGGCGTTGCCACCGCGGACGTCGGTGGCCCGGCTGAGGACGTTCGACGCCGAACACAACGGCAGCTGCCTGGTGGAGACCCTGCGCGCCTACCTCGACCACTTCGGCGACGTGGCTGCCGCTTCGCGCACGCTGGGCGTGCATTCCAACAGCCTGCGCTACCGCTTGCGCCGGATCACGCAGGTGTCGGGGCTGGACCTGTCCAGCCCCGACGCCCGGCTGCTCGCCCAGCTCCAGTTGCGTCTGGACGGAGACGGCGACGGCACACGCCCCTGAGCGACCGGCACCGAGGTGCGGCCGCGCGGGTGCCGTCCGCCGCTTGGCCGTGGCCACCATCGAAGGGCCTCTCCTTCGTCGTACCGCACAACGCCCTTGCGCGAGACGGGGGTTGTTGCGTTCAACCGCCGTGGGCGAGGCCCGCGTCTTTGACGACTCGACGAAGACGCCGTCCCGGCGCGGACCGCAGCCTGGTACTCCACCCCGGGGCCGTCCCGGGTGCTGCGCGTAACCGGAGGGCTCACCATGACCGGACCGACCCCCGCCGCCGAGCGGCGCGAACGGATCCTCCAGGAAGCGGTGCGGCAGGGACTGCTGGACGCCGAGCGGTCCCAGCTCGCCGCCTTCGTCGACCTCGACGGCGTCGCCGCGACGGTCGGCTCCCTGCACCGCGCCTTCCCCTCTTCGCCGCGTGTGCTGCACGCGTTCGCCGCCAAGGCCAACTGCCTGGTGCCGGTGCTGGCGGAGCTGCGGCGGCTCGGCATGGGCTGCGAGGTGGCCACCGCGGGTGAACTGGCCCGCGCGTTGGCCGCCGGCTTCGAGCCGGAGCGGATCGTCTTCGACTCGCCGGCCAAGACGGAGACCGAACTGCGACGCGCCCTGGACCTGGGCGTGGCCGTCAACGCGGACAACTACCAGGAACTCGCCAGGATCGACCGGGCGCTGGGCGACCGCGTCCCGGTGTCGAGGATCGGGGTGCGCGTCAACTCCCAGCTCGGCGGTGGCAGCATCGCCGCGATGAGCACGGCGACGAGCACCTCGAAGTTCGGCGTGCCCCTGGCGGACCCGGGCAGCCGACGGCGGTTGCTGCAGGCCTACCACGACCACCCGTGGCTGACCTGGGTGCACACGCACGCCGGGTCGCAGGGCTGCCCGCTCGACCTCATGGCCGGCGGGGTCGCGCAGGCCGTGGCGTTCGCCGAGGAGGTCAACGCCTCCCTCGGACGGCGCCAGGTCGTCGGCATCGACATCGGCGGCGGACTGCCCGTCAACTTCGCCGACGACGAGACCACGCCCACCTTCGCCACATACGTCCGGCAGCTGCGTGCCCAGGCGCCCGCGCTGTTCTCCGGCAGGTACGAGACCGTCACCGAGTTCGGGCGTTCCGTCCTCGCCAAGAACGGGTTCACCGCCGCGTACGTCGAGTACACGAAGAGCATGGGCGGCCGGCCGATCGCGGTCACCCACGCCGGTGTGCAGGTGGCCACCCGGACCGTGTTCAATCCCGACGCCTGGCCCCTGCGGATCGAGGCGCATGACGCAAGCGGGAAGGCCAAACGGGGCGGACCGGTCCGCCAGGACATCGCGGGCCCCGCCTGCTTCGCCGGGGACCTGCTGGCGCGCGACCGCGCGTTGCCGCTCCTGGAACCCGGCGACCTCATCGCCGTCCCGGACACCGGCGCCTACTACTTCTCGACGCCGTTCCACTACAACAGCCTGCCCGAACCCGCTGTGCACGGGGTCCGGACGAGCGGTGACGGCCGTGCCCACTTCGAACTCCTGCGTCCCGCGCAGGACCCGTGGGACGTGCCGGTGCCCGTCCTGGGTGACCACGGCGCGCCCCCGCGGCAACGGGCGCACGAGCCCGCTCACGGCGTCGGGTAAGGAGCACCGAGGTGGCACAGGCCGACCGTCGAGGGCCCGGCCGGGACGGACCGCTCCTCAGTCAGCGCGCCGCGATCGTCTTCCTGCTGGCAGCCCTGGTCGGCGTCGGTGCCACTGTTCTGGCGGCGCTGGCCGGCAACGTGTGGCCAGTCGCGGTGAGCGTCGGAGGCGGGGTGGTGGCCCCAGCCGTCCTGTTCTTCAACCAGATCATCGACTAGACGAGTGGATCCCGATGCCTCGCCACGGGATCCGCTCGTCCGGTCCCCCGCTACGGCATCTTGTCCCCGAGCAGAGCCAGGTTCTCGATGGCGGCGAGGCCGTAGAGCGCGGTGTCGTTGGTGGACACCCAGGGTGCCTCGCTGCCCGGCACCAGCGTGAGCGGGCCGCTGAGCTTCTCGGTCTTCCAGGGGGCCGACTCCTTGTAGCCGTCGGAGTTGTAGAACTTGTCCCACGCGCGCTTGGCGAGTTTCTCGTCACCGGACTGGACGGCGGCGTAGGCGTCGAGGCGCGAGTGGCCCTGGAAGAGGATCAAGGAGCCGAAGTTGCTGCCGTAGCGGGCCGCCTGCTCGGCCTTGGTGGCGTTGAAGTAGCGGCAGTAGTCGAGGTACGCCTCCTTGAACTTCGGCACGTCGACGAGGTCGATGAGCTCGGCGCACAGCTCGTTGAGGCCGAAGACGGCCGACAGGTGCGAGACCTCCACCTTGGGCTGGGCGGCGACGGCGAACTTGCCGGTGTCCAGGTCGTACAGGCCGCTGCCCTGGACGAAACCGTTGGGCTGGGCGGCGATCGTCTCCATGGTGGACAGCACGCGTGCCTTGGCCTTCTCCCACTTGGGGCCCTTGCGCTCCCACTCCGTCAGCCAGGCCGAGACCAGGCCGCTCCAGTCGGTGCCGAAGCCGATCGACAGGGCGTGCCGGTCGGGCGTGTACGGCTCGGTGCGGATCTTGCGGAGCGGGTCGAGGGCGAGGAACGTCTCGTCGGAGTCGACGTTGGCGTGCATGAGGTCGCCGACGCGTTCGTCCGCCGTGAGGAAGTAGTAGTAGCGCCGGTACGTGGTGTTGGCGATGCGCTGCTGCTTGGCGCTGTCGGCGAAGTGCTGCACGCCGTGCCGGGTGCCGAGGCCGGCCCACTTGCCCAGGTGGTAGACGTCGACCTCGCCGGTGTGCCGGGTCATGGCCTCGGCGAAGCGGAAGATGTCCGAGCGGCCGCTTCTCAGGTACGCGTACCAGAGCCACAGGTCCGGCGACAGCTCGGAGTTGTCCCAGGCGTAGCCGCCGACGTCGTAGCGCCACTGGTGCCGGACGGTGTCGTAGGTGTGCATGATGTCGCCGTAGTCCCAGAAGCCGTACCACCGGCGCATCTCCACCTGGTCCTTGTAGTAGGTGAAGAGGAAGTCGAGGTGGTCCTCGATCTTGGCCTTGGCGGGGGTGGAGCGGTCGGGTTCGGCGTACAGGCCCTTGCCGAAGACGCCCGCCTTGATGAGCTGCTTGGGCGGGGCGGCGAGCTGCGGCAGGACCCGGACGGCCTCGACCTGCTCGGCGAGCTGTTCGGCGCTCGGGGTGGACTCGTTGGCCCAGAAGAGCAGTTCGGAGGTGCGGGCGATGCCGTACGGGGTGCCGAACTCGGGCTCGTAGTCCTCGTAGGTGATGTTGAGGCCCTCGATCTGCTCGGGGAAGGTGTCCTGGCCCATGCCGTCGTGGTAGAAGCGCATGTCCATGGGCTGGGCCTCGGGGGACCAGAGCCAGAGGGTGACCTCGGCCTCCTCGGTGTGGGCGTCCCGGATGTCGAGCTGGGCGGGGAACTTCTCCCAGAAGTCGCGCAGGCCGAAGGAGAATCCGCCGCTCACCCCGCCGACGTACCCGAAGCCGGAGGCGCGCCGGCCGCCGCCCGCCGCGATCCAGCCGTGGCCCTTCTTGGTGCGCTTGCGCAGGGTGAAGCCGTCGGCGGACAGCTGGGAGAGGGTGTAGTCGCCCCACTCGGGGATGTACTGGAGCCGGGTGGTGACCCGCTGGTCCCAGGTGGCCGGGTCGGGCAGCTTCTTGCCCTCGTACTGCGCCGCCTGCACGGCCGCGCCCGGGTCGCGGCGCAGGCCGGTGATGCCCTTGACGGCCTCGCGCAGCAGGCCGGTGCCCTCGCCGCCGATGCGGATGTGGCGGTCGTAGGACTCGTCGCGCATCGGCACGGTGAAGCGGACCCCGAGGCCGCGGACGAAGTCGCCGCTCGCCTTGCCGGGCTCCTGCTTCCCGTCGTAGGTGATGGTGTGCACCATGCGGAAGGAGTCGGCGCCCGCGTAGAAGTAGAGCCGGATGGAGAAGGGCAGCCAGCTGCGGCTGCCCTTGCGGTGCTTGCCGTCGATGCGGACGACCGCGCGGACCGGGCCCTCCTGCTCGACGGTGACCTTGTCGACGGTGCCGTCGAAGCGCTCGGTCCTGACCGCGCCCTGGTCCTCGTCCTCGATCTCGGGCTGGCGGATCAGCACGAGCCGGCCGTTCTTCGCGATCTCCGTCGCGCCCCGCCTGACCGACTTGACGATGGTGGAGCCGGACTTGCCGATCCTGGCGGTGATGACGCCGGTGGAGATGTCGATGGTGCCGCCGCTCTTGTCGACGGTGACCTTCTTCTCGGGTGCGGCGGGCGTCCCGGCGGTCAGGGTGAGCTTGCCGTCGCCCGAACCGACCGCGTGGGCGGTCCACTTGAGGGAACCGTCGGGCCAGTAGGCGATGGGCCAGGACTGCACGGGTACGGCCTTGCCGTCCGCGTCCGTCAGCGCGAAGCTCTGGTCCTTCTGGTAGGCGCCCTTCGGCCAGGGGACGCCGACGGTGGAGCCGGGGGCCGCGCCGAGGCCGCCGTCCTCCAGCCAGTCGAGGGTCACCGGGTCGGCGTCGGCGGCCTCGGCTCCGGGGGCGGCCTGGGCGTCCCGGGCTCCCAGTGCCCAGCTGAACTGGGCGGCTGCTCCGGCGACGGCGGCCGCCTTCAGAAGGGACCTGCGGGGGATGGGAGACATGGCGTTGCTGCCTTTCCTCGTCCGTGCGGGAAGCGATTCCGTGCGCTGGTCAGGGGCATGACAGAGAGAGGTTCGGCGCCCGGGGCGCCGACCCGACAGGGGAGGAACCGCCGGTCAGCGGCGCCGGTACCGCTCCTCCACGGCTACGGCCGCCGCCGCGACGGCCCCGAGGACGGGGACCGCCAGCGGCGCGGCGAACCAGGCGGACACGACCACCACGGCCAGTCCGCCGATGATCAGGAAGGATCCGGCCGGGTCGAGCACGGTCCGGCGCCAGGCCGCCGCCAGCAGCGTCCGCCAGCGGGCCCCCGGCTCCCAGACCGCGGCCGCGCGCAGCCCGGCCACGACCAGGGCGATCAGCGCGCACACGCCGACGGCTCCGACCAGCGGCCCGCCGGGAATCCCCGCCCGAACCGCCTGGACGTCCACCCAGACCGCGGCCACGGCCGCCCACCCGGAGAGCCCGGCGAGCCACCCGCCGCGCACGGCCGTGCGGAAGTCCGCGACGAACTCCCACCGGCCACCGCCCTCGTGCGCGATACGCCGCCGCAGGTGCCGCACCCCCGCGGCGAAGGCGGCGGGATAGGTGACGACCCCGAGCGAGGCCACCGCGATCCACACACCGGTCAGCAGGCACTCGGCGAACACCGCGAACCGCTCGGCGAGCAGCGACTCGCCCCGTGCTTTCACCCGGGTCCCGGCCATGCTCACCTCAGCCCTTCAGACCCGACGTGGCCATGCCGTCGATCAGATAGCGCTGGAAGGCCAGGAAGAAGGCGAGCACCGGCAGCAGCGCGACCAGCGACATGGCGATCATGCCGCCGTAGTTGGCCACGGCGTCCTGGTCCACGAACATCTTCAGGCCGAGCGAGACCGTGTACTTGTCGGGCTCGTTGAGGTAGATCAGCGGGCCCATGAAGTCGTTCCAGGAGTTGATGAACGTGAAGATCGCGCTGGTGATCAGGGCCGGGCGGCACAGCGGCAGGATGATCGACCAGTAGATGCGGAAGTGCCCGCAGCCGTCCAGCCGGGCCGCCTCGTCGAGCTCCTTGGGCATGTTGCGCATGAACTGCACCATCAGGAAGACGAAGAACGCCTCCGTGGCCAGGTACTTGCCGAGCAGCAGCGGTGTGTAGGTGTTGATCATCTCCATGTTGCGGAACAGCACGTACTGCGGGATGAGCAGCACGTGGTACGGCAACAGGAGGGTGCCGATCATCAGCGTGAACAGCAGATTCCGGCCCGCGAACCTGATCCTCGCGAAGGCGTACGCCGTCAGCGAGCAGGACGCCAGGATCCCGATCACCGAACCGACGCCGAGGAAGAGCGAGTTGTAGAAGAAGGTGGAGATCGAGATGTCGGCGATGCCGTCGGTGAGGCTGGTGTAGTTGGAGATGATCGGGTCGCCCGGGAAGAGGTCCAGGCTGCCGACGATGTCCTCGCTCTTCTTGAAGGAGCCGCCGATGACCCAGATCACCGGGTAGAGGATCACCGCCAGGACCAGCAGGGAGCCGATGTGCCAGGCGAGGGATCCGGGCAGTTTGTGCCGCATCCCGCCCGCTCGCGCGGAGGGAGCCGGAGTGATGTCGGTGGCCTGCGCACTCATCGGGCGCCCTCCTCGTAGTGCACCCAGCGCTTCTGGGACCAGAACAGCACCGCCGTCACCAGGGCGACCGCGACCAGCAGCATCCAGGCCATGGCGGACGCCAGGCCCATCCGGCTGTTCTCGAAGCCCTGGACGTAGAGGTAGCAGGTGTAGACCATCGAGCCGTCCGCGGGACCGCAGGCGTTGCCTCCGGCGCCGCCGCCGACGATGTACGCCGAGCTGAAGATCTGGAAGGAGTGGATCGTCTCCAGCAGGACGTTGAAGAAGAGCACCGGGGAGATCATCGGCAGCGTGATGTTCCAGAACCGCCGCAGCTTGCCGGCCCCGTCGACCTCGGCCGCCTCGTACAGCTCGCGCGGGACCTGCTTGAGGCCGGCCAGGAAGATGACCATGGGGGCGCCGAACTGCCAGACGGTGAGCGCCACCAGGCTGTAGATGATCATGTCCGGGTCGCCGGTCCAGCCGCCGACGTCGATCCCGAAGATCTGCTGCGTACGGTCCACGATCGCGTCGTCCGAGAAGATCGCCTTCCAGACGATCGCGACGGAGACACTCGCGCCGATCAGCGACGGCGCGTAGAAGGCGGCCCGGTAGAAGGCCTGTCCGCGCCGCTTCTGCGCGAGGAGCAGGGCCACACCGAGGGCCGCGAGCAGCTTGAGGGGCGTTCCGACGACGACGTACCAGAGCGTCACCTGCACCGAGTGGCGCCAGCGGGGATCGCCGAACATCTCGGAGAAGTTGTCGAGGCCGATCCACTTGGGGGCGTCGAACAGGTTGTAGTCGGTGAACGCGAAGTACAGCGAGGCGACCATCGGTCCCGCGGTGAGCAGCAGGAACCCGGCGATCCAGGGAGACATGAAGAGATAGCCGGCCAGGTTCTCCCGGCGCCGCCGCCGCTTGAGGGCGGCGGGGCGCGCGGGCTTCACCGGACCGTGCCGCGGCTCGGAGTCCTGGGACAGGCCCTCCATCGCAGGGGCGTGTGTCACGGTGGTTCCCATCAGCTGCCGAGAGCCGTCTTCGACTCGGTGAAGAACTGCTTGACGGCGTCGTCCACCGACCGCTTGCCCAGGGCCATCTCCTCGGAGATGCGCAGGAACGCGGCCTCGCAGATGTCGGCGCCTTCCGGATGCGGGGTGATGGGCTCCAGGACGCCCGCCTCGACGAGGGACTGCTCGTACTCGGCTATGGCCTTGTTGACCGGGTCGGTCGGCTTGTAGGCGTCGAACTGGGCCTGCGTCGCGGGCACACCCCGGTCGTAGCCCATGATCTTGGCGACCTCGGGGTCGTGCACCATGAAGTCGATGAACTGGGCGACCTCCTTGGGGTGCTGGGTGCGCTTGGAGGCGCTCAGCATGAGGGAGCCGAGGTACTGGCCGGTCTTCTTGCCGTCCGTCGTCGGGATGGGCGCCAGGCCGTACTCGCTCTTGCCCTCGGAGGTGTAGCGGACGGTGAAGTTGTCCCAGGTGAACTCGCCGCCGGCGAGCTCCGCCGCGACCGCCGACTTGGGCTTGATCTGCGCGACCTTCTTCGGGTCGGCGTAGACGCCCTCCTCGACGCCCTTCTTGGCCTTCGTCCACCACTCCTTCAGATCGGCCTCGGTGAAGCCGAGTCCGTCCTCGGTGAAGAACGCCTTGCCCTGCTGGCGCAGATAGGGGTCGTAGAGGTACATGACGCCGTACATGCCGCTGTCCCCGGCGCGGCCCGTCTTGTCGCGGATCTTCTTCATCGCCGCGTCGAAGTCGTCCCAGGTCCAGCCCTGCTCCGGCTTCACTCCTGCCCGGGTGAAGACGGGCTTGTCGATGACCAGGGCCATCGAGTTGGAACCGACCGGGACTCCGAGGAGCTTGCCGTCGATCTCGCCGAACTTCTCGAGTCCGGCGCGGAATCCGTCCATCCGGAGGTTGCCGGCCTTGACCTGCTCGCTGAGATCGAGCAGCACGTTCTTGGCGTCGTATTTGCGCAGGAACCCGATGGCATTCTGGAAGACGTCCGGCGGATTTCCGCCCGAGGCCTGGGTGTTGAACTTCTTCCAGAAGTCGAGATAAGGCTGGAAGTCCGTTTTCACCTTGATCTTCGGGTACTTCTTCTCGAAGAGCGCGATGGTCTTGTTGATGCGCTCGGCGCGGTCCTCCGCGCCCCACCACGCGTAACGGATCGTCACCGTCCCGTCCGCGGAGGTCCCTCCGTCGCCACCGCAGCCGGTGGTCGCGGCCAGCCCCAGCGTGGCCGCCGTGGCCCCGGCCGCCTTCAGAATCGTACGTCTCTCAACATTCCTGCCGTTCACCACGGTTGGCCCTCCCCGCACATCGTCCCGCTCGCATGAATCGTTTCAAGTAAGCGCTTGCTGGCACAAGTTACGGAGGGGCTGAGGGTGCGTCAATGATTCGGACAAGAATTTCTTACCGAGCGGGCCGGCGACGAGGCGGGGCGGGGAGGTGGTACGCCGGGTCCGCCGGGGTGATGTGACTGGTGAGGCCGATGCGGCCGATGGGCCGAACAGGGTGGGGCCGCCCGCACGGCTTTCGGGAGCGACCGAAAGGCGACGCCGGGGCGGGTGGTGCGGGGCCGGACGGAAGGTGACCGGTTTGCCTCCTCGAGGAGGACACCGACCGGACGTTCGACGGCACGGGACGGGAGGCACTCGCCGAGGCGGCCCGGGCATCGAACAACGGCGGCCCACCTGCGCAGTCGCAGGTGGGCCGCCGTTCCGGGTGGGCGATACTGGGTTCGAACCAGTGACCTCTTCGGTGTGAACGAAGCGCTCTCCCACTGAGCTAATCGCCCGGACGCAGGAAGAACATTACCCCATGTCAGGGGGTGCCTGTGACCAGCACCGACCGGCACCGGCACCCCCGCCGCGGCTCACTGGTCCTTGATCTTCCACGGCATGACGATGCCGAACTTCCACACGTAGATACCGACCAGTACGGCCACGATCACCAGCCCGATGCTCGTCAGGATGATGTTCCGGCGCCGCACCCTGGGATCCAGGGCGCGCTGCGCGGCCTCCGTGACCTTCCGCTTGGTCCAGCGGAGCACCAGCTGGGCCCATACGAACTCGGTCGCCCAGATCGCCATGCCACCGAAGATCACGACCCAGCCCGGTCCGGGCAGGGGCAGCATGATGATGCCCGCCACGACGACCGCGAGCCCGATGATGAAGATGCCGACCTGCCAGCTCACATGCAGCAGCCGGCGCGCTTTGACGAATTCCGGCGCCCGTGAGCCGAGCGCCCGCTCCTGCTCGCCGCGCACCCCGTCCGTCCCCGTCTCGTCCACCGCCACGGCCACCTCGCCCGGCTCGTCACTCCCCGTATTCATACGGGGAAACACTACCCGAGCGAAACCAGTCACCGGAATGGACGCACGGCGCGAACGATCTCTCGGCCGGAAGAGTTACGTAAAGGCACGCAAAACACTCAGAGGGGTTTACAACGGCACCGTAGGTGGCATGTCGATTTCGCCGACGTGCGAATCCCCGAGCGCACACTGAGCGAAAGGCCCTGGCGCTTATGAACACCACGGTCAGCTGCGAGCTGCACCTGCGCCTCGTTGTGTCGAGCGAGTCCTCCCTGCCTGTCCCCGCAGGCCTGCGGTACGACACGGCCGACCCCTACGCCGTGCACGCCACCTTCCACACCGGAGCCGAGGAGACCGTCGAGTGGGTGTTCGCCCGCGACCTCCTCGCCGAGGGACTTCACCGCCCTACGGGCACCGGCGACGTCCGCGTCTGGCCGTCGCGCAGTCACGGTCAGGGCGTCGTGTGCATCGCCCTGAGCTCACCGGAGGGCGAGGCCCTGCTCGAGGCCCCGGCACGGGCCCTGGAGTCCTTCCTGAAGCGGACCGACGCCGCCGTGCCGCCCGGCACGGAACACCGGCACTTCGACCTCGATCAGGAGCTCTCGCACATCCTGGCGGAAAGCTAGGGCGAGGCGCTCACCGAGCAGCCCGGCGCCGTCGACTCGGGGAGACGGCTCGGGCCTGGACAACCGCATACGGGATACACCGGCGCCGGCACCGCGGATCACGCGGTGCGGCGCCGGCTCGCGTGTGCGGCCCTTCCAGCTCGGGTGTGCGGCCGTTCCGCTCGGGTGTGCGGCCGTTCCGGCTCGGGTGTGCCGCCGGGCGGAGGCCCGGAGCGGGGCTTTCTGCCGCCCGGAGGGCGGGCGGGAACCACGGCGTGCCCGGCGGCGTTGTATTCGAAGCCATGTGCGGGCATGAGGGCCGTCCGGCGGGAGTGGAGCCGTTACCATCGGCCACCATCGGCGGGCGCCTGCCCGACCCCCACGCCAGGGAGCGAATCGTGCTGATCACCCACGACACCCGGTGCGCCCTCGACACCGTGGTCGATCTGGTGAACACCGCACCGGAGGACGACACGGCAGCGGACGGGCTGCCGGACGTGGCGACCCTCGCGGATTTCGTACGAAACCACGAGATCAGCGATGTGGGAGTGCTCTCGGAGTTCGACCTCTCGGCGGTGCGGAAGATCCGCGGGCGGTTCGCCGCCGTCTTCGCCGCCCCCGACGCCCGGACCGCCGCCGGCCAGATCAACGAGCTGGTCGCCGCCGCGGGCACCACACCCCGGCTCACGGACCACGACGGCTACGACTGGCATGTGCACTACTTCGCGCCCGGCGCCTCCATCGCCGACCACCTCGCCGCCGACTGCGGGATGGCCCTGGCCTTCTTCGTGGTCGCCGGGGAGCAGGAGCGGCTGCGGCGGTGCGAGGCGCCCGACTGCCGGCGTGCCTTCGTCGACCTGTCCCGCAACCGCTCGCGGCGCTACTGCGACAGCCGGACCTGCGGGAACCGCCTGCATGTGGCCGCGTACCGGGCGCGGCGCAAGGAAGCGGCGGGCTGAGCCGCCACCGCAGGGGCGGGTGGCGAGCGGATCACCGATGCCGACGCGGTCCCGGCGGGTGGCGCCGGGTACCGCGGGTACGGCTCACAGCAACAGCAGATCGTGCAACGAGGCCATGAGCAGCAGAGTCCCGATCACCGCAAGGAAGATCATGAGCGGTGGCTGGGATAGGGCGAAGAGGCAACCACGTGGCTCGTCCTGCCGGGGACGAGGCTCGTCCTGCGGCGGCGCGGGGTCGCTCTGTTCCGTCGTGTCCAGCATCTCGCGGCGATGATGACGCAGTCGCCCGGCCGGACGCGATCAGCGGCCTCGTTCCGTACGGGTGTGCGCCGATTCCGCGAGGTCCGGTTCAGGTTGTGATCATTTCCGCGCGCCCTCGGACCCACTGTGACGATTCGGCCGGCGCGCGGCCTTCATATGCCGTGCTTCTTGAGGATGGCCTCGATGTCGCTGAAGTCGTCGTCACCCCGGGGCGACGACGCCGGCCGGGTGGCCGGGCGGGGCCCCTGGCCCTGACCCAGGGAGGGCGCCGAGGCCGCCGGAGCCACCGCATCCGGCCGGGCCGCCGCGCGGGCCGCTTTGCGCTCCTTGCGGGTGCCGCCGCGGCGGCGCTCCACGACCCGCGTGGTCATGAACAGCACCCACGCGAGACCGAGCACCCCGAAGCCCGCCCAGGCGGTCAGGCTCAGCGCGGTGTCGGCCAGCCACTCGACGACGCCCGTCATCACCAGGCCGATCGGCACGAGCGAGTACGCCGCGATGCGGGTCGCCGCGAGGAAACGCTTGCGGTACGCCGTGACGGCCGCGATCCCCAGGCCTGCCGCGGACACGGCGGAGCAGACGGTCTCGGCAATCATCCGGTCCTCCAGGCGTGGCGCGGTCGGGCAGGGGCACTTCGTCCCTTCCATCCTGCACCCGCCGCACCCCGGGCGGCCATGCCCCGGCCCCACATCAGGGAGATCTCCGGGTCGCCTCCTCCGCAGGTGCCGGTGCGCGTGTACGGCCTGGGAGAATGTCGGCATGAGCGACTCCTCCCCTGCCCCTGCCGCCGCCCCCGTCCTCGAGGTCTGGTGCGACCTCCAGTGCCCGGACTGCCGCACCGCACTGGACGACCTCCATGCCCTGCGCGCCCGCTACGGCAACCGTCTGGAGCTGCGGCTGCGGCACTTCCCCCTGGAGAAGAACAAGCACGCCTTCGCCGCCGCCCAGGCCGCGGAGGAGGCGTGGGAGCAAGGCCGGGGATGGGAGTACGCCGAGGCGCTCCTGGGGCGGGTCGAGGAGCTGGGCCGCAAGGGAGAACCCTTCCTGGTCGAGCTGGCCCGCGAACTGGACCTGGACGCCGAGGAGTTCGACACCGCCCTGATCGACGGCCGGCACACCCTGATCGTGGACGCCGACCAGGCCGAGGGCAAGGCGATCGGCGTGACCGGCACCCCGACGTACGTCATCGGCGGTGAGCGGCTCGACGGAGGCAAGAGCCAGGAGGGGCTGCGCGAGCGGATCGAGGAGATCGCGGACCGGCTGCTGGCCGGGCCGGAGCAGGAGCAGGAGCAGCAGGGCTGACCCGACGCCCCCGGCCCCGGCCCCGGGCCGGACCGGCCGGCCCGGGGCCTGCCGGAGCCGCACGGCGGAACTGACCGAGGACCCTCGGCCCAGCCCGCCCGGAACCAGGGCCGGCGGCGGGTCACGGCGGGGAGTGCCCCGGCGCCCCTGCGCGTCGGCCCCACGGGATCCGCGAGCCCGGCTCCGCCCCTGAAGCCGCCGGCGGCCTGGCAGGCCCCGGCCCTGCCGGGCCGCCGGCCGTTACAACAGCGGCTTGTACATCGCGTACAGGTTCGTCTCGTAGCCGAGCGACGCGTAGAGCCGTTCGGCCGGGGTGTTGCCGGCGAAGACGTTGAGGCCGATGGTGCGCCGGCCCTCGACGATCGTCTGCGCCTCGGCCAGCAGCATGAGGGTGCGGCCGTGTCCCTGGCCGCGGTGGGCGGCGTGGGTCTCGACGTCGAAGACGAAGGCGCTGTCCTCGCGCAGGGCGAGCCACAGCGTGCCCACCGCCGTCCCCTCGTGTTCCACGACGCTGACGAGCATGCCGGGGGTGATGAGGCCGTCGGGCAGCAGGGTGGCGTGGTCCCGCTCCGACTTGACGCGGGCCTCGGCCTCCGGGACGCCCCGCTGGATCCAGCTCTGCGCGTAGTCCTCCTTGCCCTTCTCCAGCCAGGGGCCGAACTCCGCCTCGGTCATGGGCCGGGCACGGCTGCCCTCCGGCAGCTGAGGCGGCGTGTCGCCGAGCGGTTTCGCCATGCCGCGGTTGCGGACGACGTAGCCGAGCGCGGTGGCGAGCCGGAACGCCGCCTCGGAGTCGGCGGGCACGGTCGCCTCGATGCGGCGGCACCCCCAGCCGCGCACCACCTCCTCGGCGGCCAGCGCGGCGACCGTGCCCCGGCCGCGCCTGCGGTCCGGTTCCTCGATGCGCAGCTTCATGATCCGGGCCACGGCGTCGCCGAACACGGGATGCGTGCCGAGGTGTATCGCCCCTACGGGACGGCTGTTCACGCACACCTGGTAGCGGCGTGAGCGCGTCCCGTCGGCGTTCTGCTGAAGCGGCTCGGTCGGCCGCAGGGTCGTGGTCATCAGGGGTGTTCTACCCGCAACCACGGCCTTGGTCAGCCGAATATGCGGGAGCTGTCAGGGGTCGAGGTCGTCCCCGGACCGCTCCTCGAAGATCCGCATGGCCTTGGCGGTCACCGGGCCGGGCGCGCCGGGCAGCTCCCGGTCGTCGACCCGGTGCACGGCCTGCACGTCCCGCAGCGTGGACGTCAGGAAGACCTCGTCGGCCCGTTCCAGGACGTCCAGCGGCAGGTCGGTCTCCTCGGCGCCGGTCCATTCGATCGCGAGCGCGCGCGTGATGCCCGCGAGGCAGCCCGAGGCGAGCGGCGGAGTGTGGATCTCGCCGTCGAGGACGACGAAGACGTTGGACCCCGTGCCCTCGCAGAGCTGTCCCACCGTGTTGCCGAACAGGGCCTCGGAGGCGCCCCGTTCACGGGCGCGGGCGAGGGCGACGACGTTCTCGGCGTACGAGGTGGTCTTCAGGCCGGTGAGCGCGCCGCGCTCGTTGCGGGTCCAGGGGACCGTGATCACGGCGGTGGAGTCGGGCCGGCGGGTCGTCTCGCCGAGGGCGACGACGAGGGTCGGGCCGTGCTCGCCGCGGTCGGAGCCGAGCGGGCCGTGACCGCCGGTGTAGGTGACGCGCAGGCGGCCCAGCGGCATGGGGTTGGCCTCCAGGACGGCGGCACAGGCGCGGCGCACCTCGTCGTGGTCCGGGTCGGGCAGCCCGAGGCCGCGCGCCGACCGGGTCAGCCGGTCGAGGTGCCGCGTGAGCGCGAACGGCCGGCCGTCCACGGCCTTCACCGTCTCGAAGATGCCGTCGCCCACGGTCAGCCCGTGGTCGAAGACGGAGACGCGGGCGGACTCGATGTCCTGCAAGCCGCCGTCGAGCCAGATCTTCACGTCAGGTCCTCTCCACTCACCTCATACGCTCCCGACGCTATCGCGAGCAGCCGGGCCGCCTTCAGTTCGGTCTCCCGCCACTCCCCCTCGGGATCCGAACCCCATGTGATGCCGGCGCCGGTGCCGAAACGCAGCATGCCGTCGGCCCGGTCGATCCAGAAGGTACGAATGCCGACGGCCAGCTCACCGGCCTGCCGGTCGGCGTCGACCCACCCGATCCCTCCGCAGTACGGCCCTCTGGGCGCCGTCTCCAGCGCGTCGATGATCCGCAGCGCGCTCGACTTGGGCGCGCCGGTGACGGAGCCGGGCGGGAAGGCGGCGGCGAGCAGTTCGGCCCAGCCGGCCCCCTCCCCCAGCTCCCCGCGGACCGTCGACACGAGATGGACCAGCCCCGGGTGCTTCTCGACGGCACACAGGTCGGGCACCGTCACACTGCCGGTGGCGCAGACCCGCCCGATGTCGTTGCGGACCAGGTCCACGATCATCACGTTCTCGGCGTAGTCCTTCTCCAGCAGGTCCGTCTCGGTGCGGCCGGTGCCCTTGATCGGCCCGGACTCGACGACGCGTCCCTCGCGCCGCAGGAACAGTTCGGGGGACGCGGTGGCGATCTCCACTCCGTGACCGGGCAGGCGGATCGTTCCTGCATACGGTGCCGGGTTACCGAGGGCCAGCAGCGCCGTGAGGGCGTCCACATCGGCGCCGGGCGCGACGGGCGCGGACAGCACCCGGCACAGGTTCGCCTGGTAGACCTCACCGGCCGCGATGTGCTCGCGGATCCGCCGTACTGCCGCCGTGTACGCGGCGCGGTCGAGCGACGACGTCCAGTCACACGCCGACGGGCCGCGCCATGCGCCGGGGACGGGGGCGGACACGGCCGCCTGCCGCACGTCCCGGAAGCGTGCGCAGGTCAGACGGCCCTCGAAGTCGGCGCAGACGGCCCAGAACCCGCTGGATTCCAGGGCTTCGGGATCGTCGGTGACGTCGAGGAGCCCGGTGGCGACACGGTCGCCGAAACGGGCGAGGGGTGGGAGATCGAGCACGCGGTCGAGTCTATGGCGGGTGTCCCGCGGGTGACCGGCGAATGTCCGTTCGCGAGGCCCTGTGACCGCCCTGAGCAGGGGAAGCGCAGCACGCTGCACAAACGCGTTTTTGTGCTGGCCCCGGAATCCGCTAGAGTTCAACTCGTCGCCGGGCCGCGAGAGCGGGCCGAAACGACAAGCGGACGTAGCTCAGTTGGTAGAGCGCAACCTTGCCAAGGTTGAGGTCGCGAGTTCGAACCTCGTCGTCCGCTCGAAGGAACAAGGGGCTTCCGGGCTCCTACGCTCCTGGTGGAGTGGCCGAGAGGCGAGGCAACGGCCTGCAAAGCCGTCTACACGGGTTCAAATCCCGTCTCCACCTCCAAGGACGATTAGCTCAGCGGGAGAGCGCTTCCCTGACACGGAAGAGGTCACTGGTTCAATCCCAGTATCGTCCACTGGATCTGCTCGAAGATCCGAACCCGCGCGATTAGCTCAGCGGGAGAGCGCTTCCCTGACACGGAAGAGGTCACTGGTTCAATCCCAGTATCGCGCACGCAGTGCCCATGATCCGCTGCACGGTGTGGTCATGGTCCCGAGGACGATTAGCTCAGCGGGAGAGCGCTTCCCTGACACGGAAGAGGTCACTGGTTCAATCCCAGTATCGTCCACACCACACCGAAGCCCCCGGCCGTACGAATCGGCCGGGGGCTTCGTCGTGCCGCGATCCTCATGTCAGGACGAGAACAGCATGCGTCCGAAGCTCTGCCGGTGGTGACCGTGGTGGCCACCATGGTGTCCGTGCCCGCCGTGCGGGGCGCCCCAGGCGGGGGCCGGCGGGGCGGGGTAGGCCTGTGGGGCCGGCGGGGGCGGCGGGGCGGTCTGGGACCACTGGGCCTCCAGACGCGTCAGCGACTCCAGCTCGCCGTAGTCGAGAAAGATCCCGCGGCAGCCGCTGCACTGCTCGATCTGGACACCGTTGCGGTTGTAGGTGTGCATCGGCGCATGGCACTTCGGGCACTGCATGGTGGTTCAACTCCTCGCCGGTCGGTCCTGCTTACTGTGTCGCCAGGACAGACTCTGTCCGGCTGTGGTCGGTTGCACCCTACTTCGCGTGGTCCTGCGCCAACTGAGGCGGGACGGTAGCCATTCGGTCACAGGCGTCCACGACCGACTGCTCCACCTCGTCCAGGGGGCGACCTGCCGCGACCGCCTTGGCGACCGCCCGGGCCGCGGTCTGCACGGTGAGGGCGCGGGCGGGGACGTCCAGGGCGGGCCAGGGATCGCCGTCGGCCGGGACGGCGGGGCCGCCCTCGGCGCGGTAGGCGGCCAGGAACCGGGCCCATTCGCCGGGCGGGAGCAGTCCGCAGGCGTACCAGGCGGCGGGGCGGGCGAGGTCCCATGCCGGGACGCCGACGCCCAGGTCGTCCACGTCGATCAGCAGCCAGGGGCCTTCGGGGGCGGGGTGGCGTACGAGCTGGCCGAGGTGGAGGTCGCCGTGGCACAAGGTGCCGCTGTGCGGCATCGGGGCCTCGGCCCGGGTCCAGGCGGGCAGGGTGTCCCAGGCGCGCAGGACGGGGAGCGCGGCGGGGTGCGGGCCGGCGTCCCGGAGCCGGGCGACGGCGCGGGCCGCCTTGGCGGGGCCTCGCATGGCGGGCGTCTCCGGCGGGGCCGGGGTCCGGTGCAGTCGGGCGAGGAGGGTGGCGGCGGCTTCCCAGGGGGCGGCGTCCGGGGTGTCCGGGTCGACCGGGGTCCCGTACGGCCAGAACGTCACGAGGCGGTCGTGCAGGTCGGCCGGGGTCGGGGCGAGCGGGGGCAGGAGGATGCCGGGGTGGTGGGCGGCGAGGGTGAGGCGGGTGGTCAGTTCGGCCTGGTCGGTGTCCTCGGGATGAGCCTTCGCGACGGTGTCCGCGTGCCGTACGACGATGCCGTCGGGGCGGTCCGCGAGGGTGGCTGCGCCGCAGGGGCAGGCCGTGGAGCGTGCGTGAGCGGTGGCTCGGGCCTTGGCGGTGAGCTGGTGTATGAGCGGGGCGGGGGCAGAGTTCACTGGGCTCCCGGGGTGTGGGCGTCGGGGCGAGAGTACGCGCAGGTGAGCCCGGGCTGTAAGGCGCCGTCGGCTTCGGGTGCTCGGCGTCGGTGCCGGGGCGGGGTGGGTGTCGCAGCCCGGCGTTGCGGGGTGCCGCTGCGCCCAAGGCCGGGATCAGGTGCGCGGAAAGGGTAATGCCGGCGCAGCTCCCCAGCTGCGCCGGCATTTGTGCCGTCCGCCGCACCCCCGTCCCCACGGGGTTTCATGGGTGGGATGTCCCCGCCCGGACCGCTCTTCCGGGCCTGGGGTCGCCGCTCAGCGCCCCAGCATCTCTCCCACGGACGACGCCTGTGTGGCCACTGTCTCCCACCCGTCGAAGACGAGGAGGAGCAGGACCGCCAGGGGAAGGGCCATCAGCGTCGCCACCACCGGGTGGCGACGGCCCTGGCGGCGGCGGAACGCGGCGGCGTACACCTTGCGTCCCTCCTCGCGGATCAGTGTCCGCGGTGCCGTGTGGGCCATGGTCCCTCTCCTGACCGTTCTCAGTTGTCGTCGGCAGCGGCGGGTGTCTGACCTCGGGGGACGAGTGCTGCACCCGCCGCTTGACCTCAAATCTAGGTCTCCGGCCCCTCCCGGGCGTCATGCCCTCGTACCGATTGCCGGGCCTCCCGGAGGATGAGCCGCCACCTGCGATGTACTCCCCTGGGTGGAGACGGAGACTCAGGTCTCAGGGTCTTCCCCGACGGGACGCCCGGCTCACCCCGCTTTGTCCGAGCTTTCCTCCCGCGGAATCGGCTGTTCGACCAGGGCCAGCACCCGGTTCGCCATGAAGCGGGCCGTACGCACCACGGCCCCGGTCCTGGTGACTTCGCTCACTTCCACGACACCTCGGCGTACCGCCGTCTCCACCCTGCGGCCCGCCCTGCTCGCCACCACCTCGTATGTGCGCGTCGTGTCGCCGGCGTCCACGACTATCTCCACACGGTCACCCTTCACGGGTCCAATCCCCCTTCCGGGCCAGGCGGTTGGGGCCATCCCCCGCGCGAACACGGCCCGTCCGCACGCCCCCTGACCACCTTTCAAGTCTCCCACCCACCACTGACAATCCATCGCCCCGAGAGGGCGCGGCCTCTGCGCGCGGGCGGCCGTGGAAACGTAAGCTGTGGCTCGTCACAGGACCGGGCAGCGGGGATGAACATGGCGATGATGCGCCTGAGGCGCGAGGACCCGCGCGTCGTCGGCTCGTTCAGGCTTCACAGACGGCTCGGCGCGGGCGGGATGGGCGTGGTCTACCTGGGCTCCGACAAGAAGGGGCAGCGGGTCGCGCTCAAGGTCATCCGGCCTGACCTGGCGGAGGACCAGGAGTTCCGCTCGCGGTTCGCCCGTGAGGTCTCGGCGGCACGGCGGATCCGCGGCGGGTGCACGGCACGGCTCGTGGCCGCCGACCTCGACGCGGACCGGCCCTGGTTCGCCACGCAGTACGTACCCGGCCCCTCCCTGCACGACAAGGTCGCCGCCGAGGGACCGCTCGGCGCGGCCGACGTCGCGGCCGTCGGTGCCGCCCTGTCGGAGGGCCTGGTCGCCGTGCACGAGGCCGGCGTCGTGCACCGGGACCTGAAGCCGTCCAACATCCTGCTGTCCCCGAAGGGGCCGCGGATCATCGACTTCGGCATCGCCTGGGCGACCGGCGCCTCGACGCTCACCCACGTCGGTACGGCGGTCGGCTCGCCGGGCTTCCTCGCACCGGAACAGGTGCGCGGGGCCGCCGTCACACCGGCCACGGACGTGTTCTCGCTCGGTGCCACGCTCGCGTACGCCTCGATGGGCGACTCGCCCTTCGGGCACGGCAGTTCCGAGGTGATGCTGTACCGCGTCGTGCACGAGGAACCGCAGCTGCACGGCGTACCCGACGCATTGGCTCCGCTCGTCCGGGCGTGCCTGGCGAAGGACCCCGAGGAGCGGCCCAGCACGCTTCAACTGTCCATGCGGCTCAAGGAGATCGCGGCCCGCGAGGCGCAGGACCTCACCGGCGTCCGGCCCACCGCACCGCGCGGTGCCGAGACCGACCGGCCCACCGACACCTACCCCGAGCGCGGCCGGCGTCCGCAGGGACAGCAGGGTGCGGGGGCGTCCGGGGCGCAGCGGGGCCGGGGGGCTCCCCCGCTGCGGCGCTCCTCCGGACCCGGGGACGGCGCTGTGCCGCCGGACGGCCCGGCTTCCCAGAGCGGAGCCGGCGCGCGGGGCGGAGCCCGGCCGGCGGGCGGTGGGAACCGGTCGACGGGTGGCGCGAACCGCGGCAGGACTCCGATGCGCGGCTCCGGCGCCTCGCGCGGCGGCACCCCGTCACGGTCCGGAGCACGGCCGACGCCCACCGGGCGCAACGGGACCCGGTCGGGCAGCGGCAACCGCCCCGCGCCCCACAGCGGTACCGGGCGTCCCGCGTCCAGGAACACGGGGACCGGGCTGCGGCCCGCGAATCCCCGGCTGCTGCGGCAGCGGCTGTTCGTGTTCGTCGTGGTCACGCTGCTGGTGGCGGTCGGCATCGCCCTGGTGCAGGGCTGCCAGGGCTCGGCGCGGGGACTCGGCGGCGACGGGGGCGGGACCCGGCAGGAGTACGTCCAGCGGGGCTACGAACCGCAGGGATTCCCACCGTAGGGCTGGATCACTCGGGGTCCGCCGTCACAGCTCCGGCAGGATCCGCTCGAAGAACTCGCGGTCACCGTCGAAGACCGGGTCCAGGACGAGGAACTCCTGCGGCGTGACCCAGCGGGTCTCGGCGACCTCGTCCGGGGCGGGGACGACCTCCCCCGTGTCCGCGCGGGCAGTCCACCAGTGGAGGCGGAAGCGGTGGTCGTCGGTCTCCGACTCCCACACCTTCGCCAGCGGCACGACCGTGAGGCCGACCTCCTCGCGGACCTCCCGGACGACCGCCTGCTCCTCGGTCTCGCCCGGTTCCAGCCTGCCGCTCAGCGGCTGCCAGTAGCCGGGACGGGCGACCCCCGGGCCGCGCCGGATCGCGAGGACGCGGTCCCCGCGCCGCAGTACGGCGACGATCGCCTGGCGCTGTTCCATGGACGGCCCCCGGGACCTAGGACTGAGGGCGGCCGGTGGCCACGGCGTAGAAGGCGACGGCCGCCGCCGCGCCCACGTTGAGGGAGTCGACGCCGTGGGACATGGGAATGCGGACCCACTCGTCGGCGGCGACCAGGGCCTGGGTGGAAAGGCCGTCGCCCTCGGCGCCGAGCATGAGGGCGACGCGGTCCATGGTGTGCGGGGCGGCCTCGTCGAGGGGCCGGGCCTTCTCGTCGGGGGTGAGGGCGAGCAGCGTGAAGCCTGCCTCGCGGACCGACTCCAGGCCCTTGGGCCAGGTGTCCAGACGGGCGTACGGCACGGAGAAGACCGCGCCCATGGAGACCTTCACGCTGCGGCGGTAGAGCGGGTCGGCGCAGTCCGGGGAGAGCAGGACCGCGTCCATGCCCAGGGCGGCGGCGGAGCGGAAGATCGCGCCGATGTTGGTGTGGTCGTTGACCGACTCCATGATCACGACGCGCCGGGCGGTCTGGAGGAGGTCGGCGGCCGTGGGCAGGGGCTTGCGCTGCATGGAGGCGAGCGCGCCCCGGTGCACGTGGTAGCCGGTGACCTGCTCGGCGAGCTCCGGGCTGACCGCGTAGACCGGGGCGGGGAGTTCGTCGATGACGTCGCGCATGACGTCGACCCACTTGGCCGAGAGCAGCATGGACCGCATCTCGTAGCCCGCTTCCTTGGCCCTTCTGATGACCTTCTCGCCCTCCGCGATGAAGAGGCCCTCGGCGGGTTCGCGCTTGCGGCGCAACTCCACGTCGGTCAGGCCGGTGTAGTCGCGCAGGCGCGGGTCGTCGGGATCCTCGACGGTGATGAGATCGGCCACAGGGTGATACTGCCTTGTCCTGGGTGCGGTGCCAACGGCTTGGGACGGTTGGGTTACCCCGGGTTACTCGCGGGGCGCGGCGGCCGTCGGGCCGACCTTCACGACCTCGCCGATGACGATGACCGCGGGGGGCTTCACGTCCTCGGTGCGGACGGTCTCCGCGACCGTCGCGAGGGTCGCGTCGACCCGACGCTGAGCCGCCGTCGTGCCCTCCTGGACCAGGGCGACGGGGGTGTCGGCCGGCTTTCCGTGCGCGACGAGCGTCTCCGCGATCTTGCCGATCTTGTCGACGCCCATGAGGATCACCAGCGTGCCGGTCAGTCTGGCCAGGGACGGCCAGTCGACCAGGGAGCGCTCGTCGTCCGGCGCGACATGGCCGCTGACCACGGTGAACTCGTGGGCGACGCCGCGGTGGGTGACCGGGATACCGGCCGCGCTCGGGACCGAGATCGAGCTGGAGATCCCGGGGACGACCGTGCAGGGGATGCCGACCTCGGCGAGAGCCTGGAGTTCCTCCATGCCGCGGCCGAAGACGTACGGGTCGCCACCCTTCAGGCGGAC
Organism: Streptomyces africanus; assembly: GCF_030816955.1. Classification (NCBI taxonomy): domain Bacteria; kingdom Bacillati; phylum Actinomycetota; class Actinomycetes; order Kitasatosporales; family Streptomycetaceae; genus Streptomyces; species Streptomyces africanus. The sequence continues at coordinate 1,521,037 of NZ_JAUSYP010000001.1, forward strand.
CACCGACTTGCCCTGCTTCGCGTGCTCGATCAGGGCGTTGTTGATGGCCTCCTGGGCCATGAAGCGACCGTAAGGGATCTTCGCGGCGTCGATCACCTCGACGTGGGGCGGGAGTTCGGCGAGGAGGTCGCGGGGGCCGAGGCGGTCCGCGATGACGACGTCCGCCTCGGCGAGCAGGCGCCGGCCGCGCACGGTGATCAGGTCCGGGTCGCCGGGGCCGCCGCCGACCAGGGCGACCCCGGGTGTGCGGGTGCGGTGGTGCGGGGCGACGAGCGTGCCGTCGCGCAGGCCCTCGACGACCGCGTCGCGGATGGCGGCCGTGTGGCGGGGGTCGCGGCCGCGGGCGTCCGTGGTCAGTACGGCGACCGTGACGCCCTCGCTGTGGCCGGTGGCCGGGGTCCAGGCCGTCGCCTCGTCGGCGTCGTCGGAGCGGACGCACCATACGCGGCGGCGTTCCGCCTCGGCGGAGGCCCTTGCGTTCGCTTCCGTGTCGCCGGTGGCGATCAGGGCGTACCAGGCGTCCGCGAGGTCGCCGTCCTCGTAGGGGCGCTGGTGCCAGGTGATCTCGCCGGCGTCCGCCATGGCTTCTACGGAGGCGGTGACCTCGGGGGACACCAGGTGGACGGCCGCGCCCGCAGCGATCAGGGCCGGGAGGCGGCGCTGGGCGACCTGGCCGCCGCCGAGGACGACCACGCGGCGGCCGGTGAGGCGGAGGCCTACGGGGTAGGCGGGGTGTTCGGCCATGAGGGTGCGGCTCCTGTTGCGGCGGTGGTTCGGTAGCCCTGACGTGCGGATTTTACGGCGCGGGGGCGCGGGGCGGCACGGGTGTCCGGTGGCTGGGCGTCCTTGCCGGACCCCGGCCACCGGAGCCACAAATGCCTTACTTCTCGGTCACTCCCGCCGAGTCGAACGTCGCCACCTCGTGCATCGCTCTGGCCGTGCTCTGGACCAGGGGGAGGGCCAGGAGGGCGCCCGTGCCCTCGCCGAGGCGGAGGTCGAGGTCGACCAGGGGGCGCAGGCCGAGCTTGTTCAGGGCGGCCACGTGGCCGGGCTCGGCACTGCGGTGGCCGGCGATGCAGGCCGCCAGGACCTCCGGGGCGATGGCGCGGGCCACCAGGGCGGCGGCGCCGGCGCTGACGCCGTCCAGGATCACCGGCGTGCGCAGCGACGCGCCGCCGAGGAGGAGGCCGACGATGGCGGCGTGTTCGAAGCCGCCGATCGCGGCGAGCACGCCGACCGGGTCGGCCGGGTCCGGCTGGTGGAGTTCGAGGGCGCGGCGGACGACCTCGGTCTTGCGGGCGAGGGTCTCGTCGTTGATGCCGGTGCCCCGGCCCGTCACCTCGGCCGGGTCCGCACCCGTGAAGACGGAGATCAGGGCGGCGGACGCGGTCGTGTTCGCGATGCCCATCTCACCGGTGAGCAGCGCCTTGTTGCCGGCCGCGACCAGATCGCGGGCCGTCTCGATGCCGACCTCGATGGCCTGCCTGGCCTCCTCGCGGGTCATCGCGGGGCCGGTGGTCATGTCGGACGTGCCGGCCCGGACCTTGCGGGGCAGCAGGCCCGGCGTGGCCGGGAGGTCGGCGGCGACACCCACGTCGACGATGCAGACCTCGGCGCCCACCTGGGTCGCGAAGGCGTTGCAGACGGCGCCGCCGCCGAGGAAGTTGGCCACCATCTGGGCCGTGACCTCCTGCGGCCAGGGGGTGACCCCCTGCGCGTGCACGCCGTGGTCACCGGCGAAGATCGCGACGGCCGCGGGCTCCGGGATGGGCGGCGGGCACTGGCGGGACAGGCCGGACAGCTGCGCGGAGATGATCTCCAGCATGCCCAGCGCACCGGCCGGCTTGGTCATACGCTTCTGGCGCTCCCACGCCTCGCCGAGCGCCTTGGCGTCCAGCGGGCGGATCTGCGCCACGGTCTCGGCGAGCAGGTCGTGCGGTTCCTCTCCGGGCAGGGCGCGTCGGCCGTACGTCTCCTCGTGCACGACCCAGGACAGCGGGCGGCGCTTGGACCAGCCCGCCTGCAACAGCTCGGGCTCGTCCGGGAACTCGTCGACGTAACCGACGCACAGATAGGCGATGACCTCGAGGTGCTCGGGCAGCCCGAGCGCGCGCACCATCTCGCGCTCGTCGAAGAAGCTGACCCAGCCGACGCCGAGGCCTTCGGCGCGGGCGGCGAGCCAGAGGTTCTCCACGGCCAGGGCTGCAGAGTACGGGGCCATCTGGGGCTGGGTGTGACGGCCGAGGGTGTGGCGGCCGCCGCGGGTCGGGTCGGCGGTGACGACGATGTTCACCGGGGTGTCGAGGATGGCCTCGATCTTCAGTTCCTTGAACTGCTTCGCCCGGCCCTTGGGAAGGGACTTCGCGTAGGCGTCGCGCTGGCGCATGGCCAGTTCGTGCATCGCGCGCCGGGTGTCGGCGGAGCGGATGACGACGAAGTCCCAGGGCTGCGAGTGGCCGACGGAGGGCGCGTGGTGGGCGGCCTCCAGGACACGGAGCAGCACCTCGTGCGGGATCGGGTCGCTGCGGAAGCCGTTGCGGATGTCACGGCGTTCGCGCATGACCTTCAGCACGGCCTCGCGCTCGGCGGGGTCGTAGCCGGGGGCGGCGGGACCGGTGGACTGTCGTGCTTCTGCCACTGCGCCCGCGCTCTCTGCTTCGTGGCGTTCCTGATCCGCCAGGTCTTCCTGTTCGGCGCCCCGGGTGTCCAGGTCGTCGGCGTTCTGTGCGAGTTCGGCGTCGCCTTCGCGGGGTGCGGGGACGATGACCACGGGTTCCGCCTCGGGCTGGGCCGGCTGGGGGACGGCGGCCTGGGACTGCTGCGGGCCCTGGACATGCTGTCCGGCCTGCTCGTCCGGGGCCGGGCCGGGGAGTACGACGGTGACGTCCTCGGCGGATGCCGGGGGGGTCTCCGGGGGCTGGGGTGGGGTTTGGGGGTTCTGGGAGGGCTGGAGGTGCTGGGGGGCCTCGGGAGCCTCCGGTGCCGCGGGGGTGGGGGTGGCTTCGGCGGGCTCGGGGGCGGCGGCTGCCGGCTCGGGGGCGGCGGCCGTCGGCTCGGGGGCGGTGGCCGTCGGCTCGGGGGCGGTGGCTACCGGCTCGGGCGTGGTGGCTACCGGCTCGGATGCCGGCGTCGGCGCTTCGGCTGCGGGGTCGGGCGTGGCTGCTTCCGGGGCCTGAGCCGGTACCGCTGCCGCTGCCTCTGCCTCTGTCTCGACGGTCGCGTCGGGGGCCGCCTGGGCAGGTGCGGGGACCTCTGCACCGGAGTCCGGAGTGGCCGTCTCGGTGGGCTGAGGAGGCACCGTTGCGGCAGGAGGCTGGGTCGGTTCGGTGGCCTCCGGTGCGGCGGCGGGTGCGTCCGGGACGGGCGCGTCGGCGGGCGCGGGGGCCTCGGCAGCCGGAGCGTCGGCTTCCGGAGCGACCGCCTCGGGGGCCGGGGCGGGCGCGTCGCCTGGCGTTTCGGGGGCGGCAGCGGCGGTCTGCGGTGCCGTCATCTCGGGTTCCTGCACGGCTGCCTCGGCGTCAGTTGCCTGGGGGGCCTGGGGGACCTCGGGAGCCTGAGGGGCAGCTTGCGGCACGATCGGCTCAGTAGCGTGCGCGGCGGCCTCGTCGCCGTCGGCCTCCGGCTGCTGCGCGGCGGTCTCGTGTACGACTTCCGCTGCCTGTGCCTGCGCGGCAGCGTCGGACCCCACCGCGTCCGGCGTCTGGGCGGCGACGGTCTCCCCCGCATCCGCCTCGGGCTGAGCCACGACGGCCGGCTCGGGCGCGGCGGCGGCCTCCGGGAGCGGGACCGCCTCGGGCAGCGGTGCGGCCTGCGGGACGGGAGCGGCTGCCGCGCCCTGCTCCGCCGCGGCCGCCGGGGCCTGTTCACCACCGTCGGCGGATGCGCCGGCGGCACCCGGCGCGGGTACGTCGGGAGCAAGCTCGGCGAGCGCCGGTTCACCCTCCTGACCAGAACCGTCCGTGACCGGGCCCGGCGCCTCCCCCGGAACCGGCTCCGGAGCGGCCACGGCCTCGGGGACAGCGGCTTGGCCGGCATCCGGTGCGACGCCCGCGCCGGAGGGGTCACCCGCAACGCCCGCGCCCTGCTCGGAGTGACCCTGCTCCGCCTCGGCGGCGGCCACCGATTCACCCTCCGGGCCAACGCCCACACCAGCCGGCTCATCGGCAACCGCGGGCTCGGCCGCGGCCACCGCGGGAACGGCCTGCTCCGGCTCCCCGGCAGCCACCGGGGCACCGGCGGGCTCGCCCGCCGCCGTCGCCTCCTGCGCGGGCTGCCCGGCGTAGGCACCCTGCACAGGCTGCTCGGCGTAGGCACCCTGCACAGGCTGCTCGGCGTAGGCACCCTGCGCGGCCCCGGCCGGGGCCGCCGCTGCCTCGGGGGCCGCCTCGGGGGCGACGTGGGTGGCGACGGCCTGGGCCGTGGCCGCCTGCTCCGCTGCCGGAACAACCGTTTCCGCAGGCGCCGCCCCGGCGCTCACCGGCACCTGGGGCGGAACCTGCGCGCCCCAGGGCGCGGCAGCCGGCGCGGGCGCCTCCGGGGCGCGCGGGACGTCGAGGTACTCGGGGCCGGGCGCCGCCCCCGCGGGCTGCCGCACCGGCGCTTCCGCGGGGCCGCGGTCGGCGAGCGAGCGCACCGGGCTGGCGGAGCTGTCGGGCAGGGGCGGGCCGAGGTGCAACGGCCGACGCGGGGTGATGGGCGGGATCGGCGGCGGGTCGGGCAGGCGGACGCCGCCGAGGTCGACCGAGCCGCTGTCGCGGCCGGAGATCTCGTGCGGGCCCGGCTGGTGCACGGCCTCGACGACCGGCTCCGGCGCGGGCGGGGCGACCTCGTTGCCCCAGGCCCCGTGGGAGCCCGGCAGCAGCAGGTCTTCGTCCTCGGCGGGGTTCTCGGAGAGGTAGGCGTACGCACCGTGCGCGGGGGCGCCCGGCTGTTCCACCATGCCTGCGTTCTCCGGCAGTCCCTCGCCCGGGACCTGGCCGGTGTCGGTCATGCGTACCCCTCGCCCATCGGTTAGTGCTCCTACGACCAGCTCACCCGGAACGGCGCACCGACCGCCCCACAGTGAAGAACGAGCGTGCGTCCCCAGCGGCACGAACGGCCCGCCCGTAAAAGGCGACAAAGCCACTCACTGGCATTGTTGCGGCCGAAGCACCGTCACGGCACCTTGATCCGCGACGGTTCCGCTGTGGACTGCGCCACGTTGCGCGTCCTCCGGTTCTGCCGTACCACACTCTCCCCAAAACGGGCGGGTTTTCCGGACATTGGCCGACGAACTGCCGGACGTCCGCGTGCGGTGCAGCGATCGGCCAGCCTACCGCGCGCAGTACGACAACCCGATCACGGGGACGGTGGCGGGGTCAGCCGCTGCGGCGGGGCAGCACCCCGCTGAGCAGGAACGCGACGCTCCGTTCCTTCTCCGTCCAGGCCCGGGTGTCGAGTTCGACGGACTGGAGCAGGGCGCACTCGACGCCGTATCCGTGCTCCGTCAGGTCCCGGCCGATGAGTTCGGCGGCGTCCCGGGTGGCGGCGTGCGTGACGATGCGCTGCGGGCGGCGGTCGGCGACGGCCGAGACGACGGCCGCTCCCCCGCCGCCGACGCGGACGACGTCGGGCTCGGGGAGGTTCTCCAGGACGTGCGGGGCGGTGCCGTGCACGATCTGGAGTTGGACGCCGAGGCGGCGGGCGGCCGCGTCGGTGCGGGCGCAGGCCGCCCGGTCGCTGTCGACGGCGAGGACGGCGGCGCCGGCGCGCGCGGCCTCGACGGCGAAGGCGCCGCTGCCGCAGCCGATGTCCCACACGAGGTCGCCGACGCGCGGTCCGAGACGGGCGAGTTGGGAGGCGCGCAGCAGCTGGGTCTCGCCCTCGCCGAGGTCACCGCCGTACGCCTCGGCGGGCAGGGACCAGCCGCGTGGTCCGGCGGACGGGTCGCGCCCGGCGATCCAGCCGATGGTCTCCCCCGTGGCGCCGGGTCCGGCCGGGCCGCCGAGGACGATGACGACGTTGGGGTCGCGCCAGGTGTGGTCGGCGGCCTTGTCGGAGGTGACGACGCTGACCCGCTCGTGCGCGGTGCCGAGCTCCTCGCAGATGACGAAGGAGCGGTGGACTCCTTCGAGGAGCAGTCCGAGTTCGGCGGGTCCGGCGCCGGGTGAGGTGAGAACCGCCACCTTGGTGTGGGCGCGGCACACGTTCACCGCGCGGCGCAGGGTGCGTCGGTGTGCGACGACCACCTGTGCGTCGTCCCAGGGCATGCCGGCGCGGGCGAAGGCGGCGGCGACCGAGGAGACGGCGGGGACGACCTCCACTTCGAGGCCGAACTCCGGGGCGCGCAGGGTGCGTACGACGCCGAAGAAGCCGGGGTCGCCGTCGGCGAGCACGACGGCCGTGCCGCGGTGGGCGGCGATGCGGCGGGCGGCGAGTGCGACGCTGCCGAGGCGGATGCGCTCGGCGCCGGCGGGTACCTCGGGGAGCGCCAGGTGGTGGGCGGCACCCGCCACGAGCGTGGCGGCACCGAGGGCGGCGCGTGCCGCGGCGGTCAGCGGCGAACCGTCCCAGCCGATCACCGTGACCCGGTCGGCCATCGTCGTCAGTCTCCTGGGGTTTTCGCAGGTCGTCTGTGTGTCGTGTGATGAGCTGCCCGCGGGCGGGCTCCGTGAGAGTACCCGGTGAAGCCGGTGAAGGGGGCTGCGGTGCCCTCGCGCTCGGTGTCCGTTCCGGTCGTTCCGGTTGCCTGCGTCGGTTCCGGTTACCGGTGTCAGTTCCAGTCGCCGAAGGACGTGAAGCCGCCGGGAAGCTGGTCGCCGACGCCTTCGAGGTCCTCGGGGAGCAGGCTCCAGACGATCAGGTCGGTGCGTACCTCCATCCACGCGCCGTCGTCCCTCCGTGCCCGGGCTATCCAGGCGCCGCGCAGCACTCCCTCGCTGATGCAGCCGATCTTCTGTGCCACCTGCTGGGAGGCGGTGTTGTCGGCCGGGGTGCGCAGTTCGAGGCGCTCGAACTTCTGGTCGTTGAAGAGCCACTGCGCGGTGATGAGCGCCGCCTCGGAGGCGTAGCCCTCGCCGCGGGCCCAGGGGGCGATGACGTAGGAGATCTCGCTGGAGCGGATCCGCCAGTCGGTGTTCCGCAGGTGGACGATGCCGACGAGGCGCTGGGTGAGGAACTCGGTGACGGCGAAGACGATGCCGCGGCCCTCGGCCCGTTCGGCGGGGGCCTGTTCGGTGATCCAGGAGCGTGCGTGGGCCTGGGTGTAGGGGTGCGGGACGGTGGTCCAGGCGGTGACGAGCTCGTCGTTCATCATGTCGGCGAACGACTGGATGTCCGGCTCCTCAAGGGGGCGCAGGACCAACCGCTCCGTGCTGATGGAGACGTTGGGAAAGGTGCTCGTCATGCGCCGCTCCGTAACCTTCGGTGAACCTTGAGGGCCTGCTGAACTGCCCAGCATGCAGCATGAAAGCACTGATCCGCACCACGGGGTCCTCCCCCACCCGGTGAGGGAGGACCCCGTGCGGGACGGGTGCCGTGCGGGTGCTCAGAAGGAGGCGAGCACGGAGCCGGCGTACTTGTCCTGGATGAACTTCTTCACCTGGGGCGAGGTGAGGAGCTTCGCGAGCTTCTTCACGCGCGGGTCGTTCTCCTGGCCCTTCTTCACGGCGAGGAAGTTGCCGTACGGGTTGTTCTTCGGGGACTCCAGGACGAGGGCGTCCTTCGAGGGCTTGAGGTCGGACTCGATGGCGTAGTTGCCGTTGACGATGGCGGCGTCCACGTCGTCGAGGGAGCGCGGCGTCTGGGCCGCCTCCAGCTCCTTGAACTTGAGGTTCTTGGGGTTCTTGGAGATGTCGGAGGGGGTCGCCTCGTTGCCGACGCCCGCCTTGAGGGTGATGAGCCCGTTGGCCGCGAGGAGCTTGAGCGCGCGGGCCTCGTTGACCGTGTCGTTGGGGATGGCGACGGTCGCACCGCTCTTCAGGTCGTCGGCCTTCTTGACCTTGTGGGAGTAGAGGCCGAGCGGCTCCAGGTGGACCGTGACGACGGGCACGATGTCGGTGCCGTTCTTCTTGTTGAAGTCGTCGAGGTACGGCTTGTTCTGGAAGTAGTTGGCGCCCACGGAGCCGTCCTGCGTCGCCGTGTTCGGCGTGACGTAGTCGGTGAACTCCTTGACCTGGAGATCCAGGCCCTCCTTCTTCGCCAGATTGTCCTTGACGTAGTTGAGGATCTCGGCGTGCGGGACGGGACTGGCGGCGACGATCAGGGGTCCGTCGGAGCCGGAGTCGCCGGCGCCGCAGGCGCTGAGCCCGAGGGTGAGGGCTCCGGCGGCGAGTACGGCGGTGGTGATCTTGGCGTTGTTACGCACGAAAAGTGCCCTTCCTTATGACCTGGCGAGTGGTGCGACCCCGTTGTGGGTGAACGGGGGGTTCAGGAGGCGGCTTTGAGCAGCCGCAGTCTGGGGGCGGGACCCGAGTGGGCGCCGCGGCGGTGCAGGGACCGGGCCGCGTAGTCGCCGGCGAACTGGATGACCGAGATGACGACGGCGAGGATCGCGACGGTGATCCACATCAGCTGGGTCTCGAAGCGCTGGTAGCCGTAGCGGATGGCGATGTCGCCGAGGCCGCCGGCGCCGACGGTACCCGCCATCGCCGAGTAGCCGATGAGGGCGACGATCGTGGTGGTGGTGCTGGAGATCAGCGACGGCAGGGACTCGGGGACGAGGACCTTGCGGACGACGGTCCAGGTGTTGCCACCCATGGCCAGCACGGCCTCGACGAGCCCGTGGTCCACTTCGCGGACGGCCGTCTCGACCAGGCGCGCGAAGAAGGGGATGGCGCCGATGGCGAGCGGCACGATGGCGGCCTCGCGGCCGATGGTGGTGCCGGTGATCCAGCGGGTGAAGGTCATCAGCGCGACCATCAGGATGATGAACGGCAGCGAGCGGGCGATGTTCACGATCTGCCCGATGACCTTGTTGGCGACGAGGTTCTGCAGCAGGCCGCCGCGGTCGGTCAGGACCAGCAGGATGCCGAGCGGCAGTCCGCCGACGACGGCGATGAGCGTGGACCAGCCGACCATGTAGAGCGTGTCCCAACACGCCTGTTGCAGCAGGGGCTGCATCTCGGACCAGGTCACTTGGCGCCCTCCTTCACCAGCGCGGACTCGCGGCCCGGGACCTCGACCTGGAGGCCCTTTTCGCGCAGGAAGCCGATCGGCACGACGTTGTCCTCGTAGCGGCCGGGCAGTTCGATGCGCATCCGGCCGACCTGGAGGCCGCCGACGGTGTCGATGGCGGCGCCGAGGATCGATATGTCGATGTTGTAGGTGCGGGCGAGCTGCGAGATGACGGGCTGGGTCGCGCTCTCGCCCTGGAAGGTGACGTCGACGACGGTGCGGTCCTCGCCGGAGGCCTCGCCGTCGAGCGGGAACAGCGCGGCGGCCAGTTCGGAGCCGGGTGTGGCCAGGAGCTCGCTGACCGTGCCGGACTCGACGATGCGGCCGTTCTCCATGAGCGCGGCGGAGTCGCAGACCGACTTCACGACGTCCATCTCGTGCGTGATGAGCAGGACGGTCAGGCCGAGCTGCCGGTTCAGGTCACGCAGCAGCGCCAGGATCGAGCGGGTGGTCTCCGGGTCGAGGGCGCTGGTGGCCTCGTCGGACAGCAGCACCTTCGGGTCGCCGGCCAGGGCGCGGGCGATGCCGACGCGCTGCTTCTGGCCGCCGGAGAGCTGCGCGGGGTAGGCCCCCGCCTTGTCGGCGAGGCCGACCAGGTCGAGCAGCTCCCGCGCCTTGCGGGAGCGTTCCGCGCCGGACTTGCCGAGGATCTCCAGCGGCAGTTCGACGTTGTCCTGGACGGTCCGGGAGGACAGCAGGTTGAAGTGCTGGAAGACCATGCCGATCCGGCTGCGCGCCTGCCGCAGTTCCCTTCCGGCGCGCGGGCCGCGGCCGGCCAGGGCGGTGAGGTCCTGTCCGGCGACCGTCACGGTGCCGGAGGTGGGGCGCTCCAGGAGGTTGACGCAGCGGATGAGCGAGGACTTGCCGGCGCCGGACTGGCCGATGACGCCGTACACCTCGCCTTCGCGGACGTGCAGGTCGACGCCGTCCAGGGCGGTGACCTCGCGGCCGCGCGAACGGTAGACCTTGGTCAGGTCCGTTGTGGTGATCACGTGGGTTTCCGTCACTGTCGAGTGCGCGGGCGTGGGTGTGCCCGGGCACAGAGGCATTCGTTCAGGGACGCGACACGGTTCTCGCTGGGGCGGGGAACCGGGGAGAACATGCGCGCGGGCGGCTTGCTGTCACGCACCGCTCGGGGCGTGCGGACATGCCGCTGTCTCGCTTCGGGGCGCGAGCTCAGGGGGTGGTGCGGGGGCCCTCTAGAAGGCGCACATTCGACACATACAACGAGCACCGGGCGTCATGGTCGCCTCGGTCGCGGGGATGCGGTCGCTCGTCGTGGTCATGCCGTCAGTAAAACATGCGTACGGTCCTGACCGGCCGCCGCTGTCCGGATGCTGGACAACGGTGGACAGGGGCCGGGATCCGCCGGCTCGCGTCAGTCGCGGAGGGAGATCTCCACACCCTGCTCGGTGACCAGTGCCGACAGGGCCGACAGGTTCTCGACCACCAAGTCGGCCTGGAGTTCGTGGGCCTGGTGGGTTGTGGTCAACGCCACGGTGGTCATGCCGGCGGCGCGGCCGGCCGCGAGACCCGCGGGGGCGTCCTCGAAGACGACGCACCGGGCGGGGTCGACACCGAGGGTGCGGGCCGCGAGCAGATAGGGCTCGGGGTCGGGCTTGCCGCGGGTGACGTCATCGGCGGCGACGAGCGTCTTGGGCAGGATGCCGACGGCGTCGAGCCGGGCCTCGGCCAGCCGCCGGGTGGCGGAGGTGACGACGGCCCAGCGCTCGGCGGGCAGGGCGTCGAGGAAGGCGCGGGTCCCCGGCAGCAGGTGCACCCCGCCGCCTGGCACGTCCTCCACCTCCAGGTCCTCGATGCGCGCGACGGCCTCCGGCACCACGTCGGCGGGCAGCAGGTCGGCGGCTATCTCGGCGGCCGGCCGGCCGTGCAGCTCGACCCGGGCGAACTCCTCGGCCGTGATCCCGTACTCCGTGGCCCACCGCGTCCAGCAGCGGTCCACCGAGGCGAGGGAGGAGACCAGGGTTCCGTCGTTGTCGAACAGCAGGGCATGCGCGTGGATCTTCATGCCCTCGACCCTACGGTGCAGGCCAGGGCCGGAAGCACCGGGCCGTTTCGGCCGTAATAAGGTCGCAGCATGGTTGATGCCCTGACGCTGGTGACCGGCGTCGCCGCGCTGCTGCTCGCCGCCTGGTGCGGCTGGGCCGCCTACCGTGACCAGCCGACGAAGGACTGGCACTTCATGGGGATGGCCGTGGTTACCCTGCTGACGCTGGTCCAGCTGGCGGTGGGGATCGTGCTGCTGGCGCAGGGCGAGAAGCCGGAGCAGGGCACGACGATCTTCGTGGCGTATCTGCTCGGGGCGTTCGCGTGTGTCCCGGCGTCGGGGTTCATGTCGCTGGCGGAGCGCACCCGGTGGGGTTCGGTGACGGTCGCCGCCGGCGGTGTGGTGCTGGCTGTGCTGGAGGTGCGGCTCTATGACATCTGGGGAGCTTGAGGTGAGCCGGCGGCGGCTGACCAGTGGGCCGGGCACGCTGCTGGTGTGGCTGTACGGCGTGATGGTCGTGGGCGCGGTGTCGCGATCGGCCTACCAGATCGCGACCGAGTTCGACCGGGCGCCGCTCGCGTACGCGCTGTCGGCGGTGGCCGGTGTGGTGTACGGGTTCATCACGTACTCGCTGGTGCGGGGTGGAGAGACGGCTCGGCGGGCGGCGCTCGTGTGCTGTGTCGCGGAGTTGGTGGGCGTGCTGACGGTGGGGACCTGGACGCTGGTCGAGCCGTCGGCGTTTCCCGACGCGACCGTGTGGTCGGACTTCGGGATGGGGTATGTGTTCATCCCGGTTCTGTTGCCGGTGTCGGCGATCTACTGGCTGCGGAAGTCGCGTGCGCGGCAGGAGGATGCCGGCTGAGGGGCGTCGGCGAGTGCGGATCGTGGGGGGTTGTTCGCGCAGTTCCCCGCGCCCCTGAGAATCAAGCCGTCGCTGCGTACGTACTGGCCGGCTTCTCCAGGACGATCATCGGTACGCCGTCCGCGCCCTGGGACGTGCCCACGGTCTCGTACCCCACCTTGCGGTAGAGGCGGAGGTTGCCCTCGCTGCGGTGGCCGGTGTGGAGGCGGAAGCGGGTGGCGCCGTGCTGGTCGGCGAGGGCCGATTCGGCGGCGCGGAGGAGGCGGGCGCCGATGCCGTGCCCCTGGAGGCGGGGGTGGACGCAGAGCTTGCCGATCGCGGCGGCGCCGTCCTCGGTGACCGAGCCGCGGACCGAGCCGACGACCTCGTCGCCGAGCCGGGCCACGAAGACGCAGTCCCGGGCGACCTCCTCGCGGACCGAGTCGAGGGTTTGGACGAGCGGGTCGATGCGGTAGTTCCCGTACAGCGCCGCCTCCGACTGGAAGCACAGGTACTGCAGCCTGAAGATCTGCTCCGCGTCCTGCTCGGCCGCCGCAGAGATGGTCACGCTCATGCCCATGTGCGCACGCCTCCCGCTCATCTGATCACCTGTCGTTCCTCACTCCTATCCCCGTCCTCAGCGGGCCGCAACCTCCGGCGTGAGCAATCTCCGCAGACATCCCAGGCATCTGGAACGTTCCGGGCCAAGACTGCCCTGTGAGATACCCAACTCCCCTGCGATTTCCCGGTATGTCAGGTCATCGGGAGAGAGCAGGGCCTCCATGAGGCGGGGGCACCGGCCCGGGAGGCGGCGGACCGCCGCGCGCAGGGCACGGCCGCGGGCCGCGGAGAGGGCGAGCTGCTCGGGGCCGTCGTCGCCGTCGTCGGCCGGTTCGACGGCATACGGCTGTTCGAGGCGACTCGTACGGCGCGTGCGGCGCGCTTCCGAGCGGACGGCCCGGCGGAGCCATTCCTGCGGGTCGAGCGGCGGGCCCTCGGCGTGGAGGCGCTCCAGCAGGCGGAGCCAGACCGCCTGCTCCAGGTCACTCGCCTCGACTCCTTCGGCATATGCCTCCGCGGAGGCCTCGGCGGTGAGCAGCGGACGCAGGGCGGCGACCAGGTCGGGCGTCATATGCGGAGCGACGCGGCCGCCCGGGCCGTGGGTTGCCCGGGCGGCCGAAGCTCACTCGACCGGGGGGTGTGAGCTCACCTGTTGACGCTCAGTCGCCGACGAAGTCCTCGCGGGCCAGCACACCGGTGTCGGGCTGGTCGGTGAAGACGCCGTCGATACCGGTCGCGAAATACGCCTTGTAGGCGCCGAAGACGTCGCCGTAGGCGTCCGCGTCCGTGCCCTTGCGGAAGTTCGCGGGCAGGAACGGGTTCTCGTTGCGCATTGTCCAGGGGTGCAGGATCAGACCCACCTTGTGCGCGTCCCGGACGAGTGCCGTCGGCTGCGTGAGGTTGCCCTTGGCGTCGCGCGGGATGACCAGGTCCAGGGTCGGGCCGATGCCCTGCGCGTAGGAGGCCATCTCCCGCAGGCCGGCCGGCTTGACCAGGTCGGCGACGGTGCGCGGGTCGCCCGTCTCGACGAAGTCCCAGGGGCGGCTGTCCGCCGAGGACAGCAGGACGACCAGGGGATTGTCGACGAGCTTGTCGAGGCGCTCGATGCTGGTCGGCTCGAAGGACTGGATGATGACCGGGGAGGTGCGCCGGTCCTTGCGGTGCTTGCGCAGCAGCTTGGCGACCCGCTCCTCCAGGGGGAGGCCCTGCTTGCGGAAGTAGGTGGGGTGCTTGAGCTCGGGGTAGATCCACACCTGCTTGCCGCGCTCGCGGGTCTGCTCGTCCTGCCACTTCAGGACCTCTTCGAAGGTGGGGATCTCCCAGCGGCCGTTGTAGAGGGTGTTGTGCGGGCGGTTGGCCGGGATGCGCTCGATCGCCCGCAGGGTCTTCAGCTCGGCGAGCGTGAAGTCCTCGGTGAACCAGCCGGTGGTGGAGACGCCGTCGAGGAGCTTGGTCGTCTTGCGGTCGGCGAACTCCGGGTGGTCGGCGACGTCCGTGGTGCCGCCGATCTCCGGCTCGTGACGGCAGACGAGGTGACCGTCCTTCGTCGGCACCAGGTCGCCCGCCTCGACGATGTCGGCGCCCAGGTCGAGGGCCAGCTGGTACGAGCCGAAGGTGTGCTCCGGGCGGTAGCCGCTGGCCCCGCGGTGGCCGACGATCGTCGGCTTGGGCAGGCTCTTCAGCCCGCCGTGCCCGCCGTGTCCGTCCTGTCCGCCGCCGGGCCGGGCGCCGTCGGCTCTCGCCGTGCCGGCCATGCCGAGGACCGCTCCCCCGGCGCCGAGGACCGCCGCGCCGAGCAGGGCCCGCCGTCCGGTTCCGCTCGTTTCCTCGTTCGGCCTCTGCGTACCCATGAGCGCCCTCCCTGCCGTGAGCTCGTCCGTGCGGGCCGATCGTACGGGCGCGTACATGACGAGTGGGAGACGCCGGGCGGAACACGCGGGTGACGACGGATGTCGTAGGGGCTGGTGGGGGCGGCGAACTGACGGCTCGTCGGCGGCGCGTCGGGTTCGTCGCGTCCCGGCGATTCGGTGCGGCGGTTCTGGGAACGCGTCCGGTACGTCCGGGGAGCGACGTCCGTCACATGGGGCGGCCGGGTCACGCACCGTCCACGGCGCGTCACCGCAGGTAAACACGCGTCAACAGTACGTAAGACCTCGGTTAAGTCGCCGTGCCCGATGTGCGCGATCGCCCGGGCCGCGAGTATCGTCCTCACCTGCACAGACTCATACAGAATCCTTGACACCGGAGGGTCCGTTGTCCCGCTTCGCGCTCATCAAGGCAGTGCTCGGCCCGATCATGCGCCTGATGTTCCGCCCTCAGGTGGAAGGCGCGGAGCACATTCCCGGCGACGGTCCGGTCATCCTCGCCGGCAACCACCTGACGTTCATCGACTCGATGATCCTTCCGCTGGTCTGCGACCGCCAGGTCTTCTTCATCGGCAAGGACGAGTACGTGACCGGGAAGGGCTTCAAGGGCCGGCTGATGGCCTGGTTCTTCACCGGCGTCGGCATGATCCCCGTGGACCGTGACGGCGGCCGGGGCGGGGTCGCCGCGCTGATGACCGGGCGCCGGGTGCTGGAGGAGGGCAAGGTCTTCGGCATCTACCCGGAGGGCACGCGCTCGCCCGACGGCCGGCTGTACCGCGGGCGTACCGGGATCGCCCGGCTCACGCTGATGACGGGAGCGCCGGTGGTGCCGTTCGCGATGATCGGTACGGACCGGCTTCAGCCGGGCGGTGCGGGGCTGCCGCGGCCGGGGAAGGTCACGGTCCGCTTCGGTGAGGCGATGGAGTTCTCCCGGTACGAGGGGATGGACCGGGACCGGTACGTGCTGCGGGCCGTGACCGACTCGGTGATGAGCGAGGTCATGCGGCTGTCCGGTCAGGAGTACGTCGACATGTACGCCAGCAAGGCCAAAGAGGCCGCGTAGCGCCGTTCGGCTTCTCAGGTACGGCGGCAGCGGGTCGGACGTGGCTTGTCGCGCCCACGCGGCGGGGCCGCAATATCGATACAGTCCCGCGCCCCTCAAGGCCGGCTGTCGAGCCGCCCGCCGCGCAGCATGAACCATGCTGCCACGGCCGCGGCGAGCAGCACCGCCGCGCCTGCTCCCGCCGCCAGCGCCAAGCCGTCCACGAAGGACGCGCGGGCCGCGTCCAGCATCACGGCGGAGGTGTGGGCGGGCATGCTCCCGGCCGCCTCGACGGCGCCCCCCAGCGACTCGTGGGCCGCGGCCGGCGTACCCGCCGGGCCGGTGAAGTCGCTGTAGACGCCGGTCACGATGGACCCGAGCACGGCGATGCCGAGGGCCGCGCCGAGTTCGTACGCCGTCTCGGACACGGCGGACGCGGAACCCGCGTGCTCCTTGGGCACGCTGGACAGAATCACGTCGGCGGTCACGGTGAACGAGAGACCGGCTCCGACGCCGACCACCAGGAGCGCGGCCCCGAGCAGCGGGTAGCCGGTGGACTGGCCGATCACCGTGAGCGCGGCCAGCGCGAGGCCGATCGCCGCGAGTCCCCCGGAGACGACGGCGCGCACGGAGAAGCGCCGGGCCGCACGCCCCGCGAGCAGACCGGCCGCCACCGCGCCGATCGCGGCGGGCAGTTCCGCCAGGCCCGCCTCGAACGGGCGCCTGCCCTGGACGAGCTGCAGGTACTGGGAGAGGAAGAACACCAGCCCGGACAGGCCGAAGATGGTCAGCAGGTCGGCCAGCACCGCCCCGCTGAAGCCGCGGTTGCGGAACAGCCGCATGTCCAGCAGCGGGGCCTCAAGCGTGAGCTGACGGCGTACGAACCCGTAGAGGGCGGCCACGCCCAGCAGACCCGCGGCCGCAGGGCCCCATGCGAAGCCGTGCGCGGCGGCCTCCTTGACCGCGTACACGACACCGACCATGCCGACCAGCGACAGCAGGACGCTGACCAGGTCCCAGGGGCCGGGGTTCGCGGTGCGCGACTCGGGCAGCAGCCTGATGCCGACGAGGACCAGGACGGCCATCACGGGCAGGTTGATCAGGAAGACCGAGCCCCACCAGAAGTGCTCCAGCAGGAACCCGCCGACGATCGGGCCGACGGCCGTTCCGGCGGAGGCGGTGGCGCCCCAGACGCCGACGGCGAGACTGCGTTCGCGCGGGTCGTGGAAGAGGTTGCGGATCAGGGCGAGCGTGGCCGGCATCAGGGTCGCGCCGGCGACGCCGAGCAGTGCCCGCGCCACGATCATCATCTCAGGCGTCGTGGCGTAGGCGTTGACCACGGATATCGCACCGAACGCCGTGGCCCCGACCAGCAGGATCCGCTTGCGGCCGATACGGTCGCCGAGGCTGCCCATGGAGACGAGCAGGCCGGCGATGACGAACGAGTAGACGTCGCCGATCCACAGCAGCTGCGTGCCGGAGGGCTTGAGGTCCTCGCTGATGTAGGGCGTCGCGAGACCGAGGACGGTCGCGTCGACGGCCACGAGCAGCACGGCGAGCACGAGGACGCCGAGCGCGAGCCAACGGCCCGGGCGCTGCGCCGCCTCGGCCGTCTGGGCCGGCTGCAGGGTGCTGGTCATGATTCCTCTCTCCGGAGTGCGCCGCCGAGCAGCAGCTCGACGATCATGTGCTGGAAGTCCTTGGGGGCGCCCTTGCCGCTCTGCACCATCCAGGCGCCGGAGGCCAGCAGGCCGTAGAGCGCCTCGGTGAGCCAGGCCGGCGTGAGGTCGATGCGGAACTCGCCGCTGAGCTGGCCGCGCCGGAACAGGGCGGAGATCCGGTCGTCGATCAGGGTCCAGCCCGCGTTCTGCTCCTCGCCCTCGAACAGCTGGTTCTCCGTGTAGAGGAACCCGAGCAGTCCGGCGGCGGGCTCGATGGCCCCCACCAGCCGGCGGACGGCCTCGCTCGCCATGCCCTCGTCGAGCCGGGCGGCGTCCAGCGCGGCCTCGCACTCGGCGATGCCCAGCGACTCCAGCGCGCGGACGAGGGCGTCCCGCCCGGCGAAATGGCGGTGCAGCGTGGCGCGGCTGATCCCGGCGGCCTTCGCGACCTCGTCCATGGTCGCGGTGGATTTGCGGGTCAGCAGGGCCGCGGCGGTGCGCAGCACATGGTCAGGATCGACAGCCATGAGACAACCATAGACCATATGAGACGTGAATGTCTCATGCTGGGCATGCGTGGCTCACGGCTGTCGGTTCAGGTCGGAGAGGAACGGAGTGATCAGTGCCAGGGCAGCTGCCCGCGCCGCTCCCAGTACGCCTGCGATTCCTCGGCCAGCGTGGCGAGGCGGGTCAGCTGGTCGTCGTCGAGGTCGACGACCGCCGCGTGCAGGTTGGAGGCGAGCTGGTTGGTGGTGGCCGCGCCGGAGAGGACGACACCGGCCCAGGGCTGCCGCAGGACCACGGCCAGGGCGACGGCGTCACAGCCAAGGCCGGTCTCCTCGGCGATCTCCTTGAGGACGTCCGGCGCGTGCGGCCCGGCGAGCCGGCCGTTGGCCATGGCCTCCTTGACGATCACGGTGAGCCCGGCGTCGTGGGCCTCGGCGAGGGCGGGCGCGGCGGAGGTCTCCAGCGCGTTGTACGTCGACTGGACGGTACGGAAGAGGGGTTCGCCGTCGACCGTCACGGCGAGGGCGGCGCGGATGGCGTCCGCCTGGGCCGGACCGCTGGTGGAGAAGCCGATGGTGAGTCCCTGGGCGGCGGCTTCCGCGAGCTTCGCGTGCAGTTCCTTGTCGGTGAGGGCCGGGCTGTCCGGGGTCACCGAGTGGATCTGGTAGAGGTCGAGCCGGTCGCCGAGCAGGGCGTCGCTCTCGGCGCGCTGCCGTTCGTAGGTGGCGAGGGTGTGGTCCTTGACCTCGTGTGTCTCGGCGTCGGTGGACCAGTCGGCGGTGTAGGTGTAACCCCACTTGCTGCCTACGACGATGTCGTCGAGGCCGGGCCTTGTGTTCAGCCAGTCGGCGAGAAACTCTTCCGAGCGGCCGTAGGAGCGGGCGGCGTCGAAGTAGCGGACGCCTTGGGCGTAGGCGGCGTCGAGGAGTTCATGTGTGCGGGTGCGCAGCGTCTCGACGCTGCGGTCGTCTCCGAGGTCTTCGTCTCGGCCGAGGTTGATGTAGCCGGGGCGTCCGACGGCGGCGAGGCCGAGGCCGATGTGGCAGGTGGGGGTTGTTGCTGTGGCCAGGCGGGCGAAGGGCATCCGGGGGCTCCGTTCGGTCGGCTGTGGCTTTCGACCAACGTAACCCCCGGGATGACCTTCGCCTCTGAGCTCGGGGCTTGTTGTGTGTTCGCGGGTGCGGGTTGTGTGTGGTTGCTCGCGCGGTTCCCCGCGCCCCTTGGGTACGTTCCCCTCAGCCCTTGTTCTTGGCCACGGCCCATGCGTGCTGGGCCGTCACGTCCGCCTTCACCTCAGCCAACTGGATCGCGACCGCGCTCGGGGCCGTGCCCCCCCTGCCGTTGCGGGAAGCCAGGGCGCCCGGGACGTTCAGGACCGTGCGGACCTCGGGAGTCAGGTGGGACGAGATCTTGGCGAACTGCTCGTCCGTCAGCTCGTCCAGTTCCTTGCCCTCGCCCTCGGCGACCTTCACGCACTCGCCCGCCACCTCGTGGGCGACGCGGAACGGGACGCCCTGCTTGACCAGCCATTCGGCGATGTCCGTGGCGAGGGAGAAGCCGGCGGGGGCCAGTTCCTCCATGCGCTCGCGGTGGACCGTGAGTGTGGCCATCATGCCGGTGAAGGCCGGGAGCAGGATCTCCAGCTGGTCGATGGAGTCGAAGACCGGCTCCTTGTCCTCCTGGAGGTCGCGGTTGTAGGCGAGCGGGAGGGCCTTGAGCGTGGCCAGCAGGCCCGTCAGGTTGCCGATCAGGCGGCCGGACTTGCCACGGGCCAGTTCGGCGATGTCCGGGTTCTTCTTCTGCGGCATGATCGACGAGCCCGTCGAGAACGCGTCGTGCAGGGTCACGAAGGAGAACTCCTTCGTGTTCCAGAGGATGACCTCCTCGGCGATCCGGGAGAGGTTGACGCCGATCATCGCCGTGATGAAGGCGAACTCGGCGACGAAGTCCCGCGACGCCGTGCCGTCGATGGAGTTGCCGGCGCTGCCGTGCTCGAAGCCGAGGTCCTTCGCGACCGCTTCCGGGTCCAGGCCCAGGGAGGAGCCCGCCAGCGCGCCCGAGCCGTAGGGCGACACCGCCGTGCGCGCGTCCCACTGGCGCAGCCGCTCCGCGTCCCGGGACAGCGACTGGACGTGGGCGAGGACGTGGTGCGCGAAGAGGACCGGCTGGGCGTGCTGGAGGTGCGTGCGGCCGGGCATCGCCACGTCGGGGTGGGCCTCCGCGAGGCCGATCAGCGCGTCCTGGAGCTCGGCGATCAGGCCGCCGATGACGCGGGCGTGGTCGCGCAGGTACATCCGGAACAGGGTCGCGACCTGGTCGTTGCGGGAGCGGCCGGCGCGCAGCTTGCCGCCGAGGTCGGGGCCGAGCCGCTCCAGCAGGCCGCGCTCCAGGGCGGTGTGCACGTCCTCGTCGGCGATGGTCCCCACGAAGGAGCCGTCGGCGACGTCCGCCTCCAGCTGGTCGAGCCCGGCGATCATCCGGGTCAGCTCGTCCTCGGTGAGCAGGCCGGCCTTGTGGAGCACGCGCGCGTGCGCACGCGAACCGGCGATGTCGTACGGCGCGAGCCGCCAGTCGAAGTGGACGGACGCGGACAGCTTGGCCAGGGCCTCGGCGGGACCGTCGGCGAAACGGCCGCCCCAGAGCCGTACGTCACCGCTGTTGCTGCTCACTTGCGTTGCTCCTAGAGAGGTGTGGATGTGACGCGGACCTTTATATGCCCACGCCGGGTTCCCGTCGTGCTACGTCCGCGGCTGACGCTGTGCCGCGATCTTCGACGACAGGCTGTAGATGTCGATGAAGCCCTTGGCGGCGGACTGGTCGAAGGTGTCGCCCGTGTCGTACGTGGCGAGGTCGAAGTCGTACAGCGACTGCTCGGAGCGCCGGCCGGTGACGACCGCGCGGCCGCCGTGGAGGGTCATCCGGATGTCGCCGGTGACGTGCTGGTTCGCCTCGTTGACGAAGCCGTCCAGGGCGCGCTTGAGCGGGGAGAACCACAGGCCGTCGTAGACCAGCTCGCTCCAGCGCTGCTCGACGCCCCGCTTGTAGCGGGCGAGTTCACGCTCGACGGTGACGTTCTCCAGCTCCTGGTGGGCGGTGATCAGGGCGATCGCGCCCGGAGCCTCGTAGACCTCGCGCGACTTGATGCCGACGAGCCGGTCCTCGACCATGTCGATCCGGCCGATGCCCTGGGCCCCGGCGCGCTCGTTGAGCTGCTGGACGGCCTGGAGGACCGTGACGGGCTTGCCGTCGATGGCGACCGGGGCGCCCTCCTCGAAGGAGATGATCACCTCGTCGGGCTCCCGGGCGGCGGCCGGGTTCTGGGTGTACTCGTAGATGTCCTCGATCGGCGCGTTCCAGATGTCCTCCAGGAAGCCGGTCTCGATGGCGCGGCCGAAGACGTTCTGGTCGATGGAGTACGGCGACTTCTTGGTGGTCGCGATCGGCAGGCCCTTGTCCTCGCAGAAGGCGATGGCCTTGTCGCGGGTCATGGCGTAGTCGCGGACCGGGGCGATGCACTTCAGGTCGGGGGCGAGGGCGGCGATGCCGGCTTCGAAGCGGACCTGGTCGTTGCCCTTGCCGGTGCAGCCGTGGGCGACGGTCGTGGCGCCGTGCTTGTGGGCGGCGGCGACGAGATGCTGGACGATCGCCGGCCGGGACAGGGCGGAGACCAGGGGGTAGCGGTCCATGTAGAGGGCGTTGGCCTTGATCGCCGGGAGGCAGTACTCCTCGGCGAACTCGTCCCTGGCGTCGGCCACTTCGGCCTCCACCGCGCCGCACGCGAGAGCGCGCTTGCGGATGACGTCCAGGTCCTCGCCGCCCTGGCCGACGTCCACCGCGACCGCGATGACCTCGGCGCCCGTCTCCTCGGCGATCCAGCCGATGGCGACGGAGGTGTCAAGACCGCCGGAGTAGGCGAGTACGACGCGCTCGGTCACGGGTTCTTCCCCTCATACTGCGAACACTGACCTGCATGATTATGCAGAGGTATGCATGATTCGTCAATCGGTCTCGGATCGAGGGCTGATTCCGGCCATGCGAGATGGCTTTGAAGATCCTTTGAACGCGCGAAACCGCTTACCCGTACCTCTCGCCGAACGCAGGCGCCGCGTTTTGACACCGACGATCCCCCGACCCCTAGTGAGGCATCCGCATGTCCAGGGCTCTTCCGAAGTACAACAAGCGCCGCGTCGGCTTCATCGGCGGCGCCGCCGCGGTGGCACTGTCCGGCACGGTGATCGCCGGCTTCGCACTCGCCGGGGAGACGCCCGACAGCGGCGGGACGAACGCCCGGACGCTGGCGGGCCCCGGCACGATCACGTGCCCGGACGTCACCGGCCAGCTGCCGGACATCCCCGCCTCGGCGCAGGCGGAGGTCGACCGCAATCTCGGCGATCTGGCCACCCAGATCGAGGAGGCCAACAAGCGCCTCGTCGACACCGTCGGCCAGGGCGGGCCCAACTTCGTCCAGAACGCCATCCTCGGCCCGCTGGAGGACAAGCGCGTCGCCGCCCTGAACCGCATCGAGACCGCGATCGGGCGTGCCGCCGAGAAGCCGGAGGGGCTGGAGGCCTTCGCCGCCTGCCAGCTCAACGCCGACGGCGGCGCCGGAGCGGGCGAGGCGGCGGGCGGAGAGGCGGGTGCCGGCGAGGAAGCCGGTGCGGGCGCCGAAGCCGGTGCCGAAGCGGGCGCGGGCGCCGAAGCCGGTGCCGAAGCGGGCGCGGGCGCCGAAGCCGGTGCCGAAGCGGGCGCGGGCGCCGAAGCCGGTGCCGAAGCGGGCGGGGGCGCGGAGGCCGGTGCGGGCGCCGGGGAGGACGCGGGTGCGGGCGAGGCGGGCAACGCCGGTGCCGGCACGATCAGCTGCCCGGACGTCGCTTCCCAGCTCCCGGCGATCCCGGCCTCCGCCCAGGCCGAGGTCGACCGCAACCTGGCGCTGCTGGACACGCAGGTCGCGGAGGCCAACAAGCGTCTCGTCGACACCGTCGGCCAGGGTGGACCGAACTTCGTCCAGAACGCCATCCTCGGCCCGCTGGAGGACAAGCGGATCTCGACCGTCAACCGCATCGCCACGGCCATCGGCCGCACGGCCGAGAAGCCGGCCGGTCTGGACTCCCTGGCCGCCTGCACGCTCACCAAGTGAGGTGACAGGCGTTGTGGCCGCCCCGCGTGAGCGCCGGCCGGGGCGGCCACGGGTCCAGCAATTCCTGGACACGCCATTCTTTAGACAGTCGAAAGACCTGCGCCATAATCGGTCGCATGGGAAAAACTCATGAGTGCATAGAAGGCCGGCTCCGCTCGTTCATCGAGGCACAGCCGGTCTTCTTCACCGCCACCGCTCCCCTGTCCGCCGACGGCACGGTCAACCTCTCCCCCAAGGGGCTCAAGGGCTCCTTCGCGGTGCTCGACGACCACACCGTCGCCTACCTCGACTTCGCCGGCTCCAACGCCGAGACCATCGCCCATCTGCGGGAGAACGGGCGGATCACCCTGATGTGGTGCGCCTTCCAGGGCCCGCCGAACATCGTCCGGGTGCACGGCCGCGGGGAGCCGGTCTTCCGGGACGACCCCCGTTTCGGGGAGCTGCTCGGCCACTTCCCGGAGATCGACCCGGCCCAGCACGGGCTGCGCGCGATCATCGTCGTCACGGCCGAACTCGTCCGCGACACCTGCGGCTACGCCGTGCCCTTCATGGCGTACGAGGCGGACCGCGACCTGCACGGCAAGCGTTTCGCCCGCGAGGACGACGCCTCGCTCAGTGCCTACTTCACCAAGAAGGAGCACATCGCGACCAGCCTGGACGGACTACCCGGGCTGCCGTTGCCGCTGCCCCCCTCTACCGTCTGAGGCATGCGCCCCGGTGCCGTCGCCCTCGCCGTCTCCTCCCTCGTCGTGCTCGGCGCCGGGCCGCCCGCCCCCTCGCCTCCGCTGCCGGCCCGGATGACGGACACCGGCGGCGGCACCCAGCTGATCACCGCGGTGGCCCCGAGGGCGGCCTCTACGACGGGCACGGTCAGCTGGTGGGACCGCAAGGACGGGCGGTGGCTGCGGGCGGGTTCGGCGCCCGCGCGTTTCGGAGCGAACGGGCTGGTGGAGGGCGCGTCCCGCAGGCAGGGCACGAACACGACACCCACGGGTCTGTACGGCCTGCCGTACGCCTTCGGCATCAAGGCGGCGCCGCGCGGGACGGCGTACAGGTACCGCCGGGTGCACCGGGACTCCTGGTGGTGCCAGGACACCGGCTCCCGCTCCTACAACCGCTGGACCGAGCCCCGCGCGGCCGACTGCCGGGCCGCCGAGTCCGAGCATCTGATCAGCTACGGCGAGCGGTACGCGCACGCGCTCGTCATCGGCTTCAACTACGAGCGTCCGGTGCGGGGACGCGGCGCGGGCATCTTCCTCCATGTCAACGGGCGTGGGGCGACGGCCGGTTGCGTGTCCGTGCCGAAGCGCGCGATGCGCGCGATCCTCGCCTGGGCCGACCCGGCGAAGCGCCCCCACATCGCCGTGGGGACGGCGAGCGGGACCACCGCCGTCACGCGCTACTAGCCGGGAGGCCGCTCCGGCGCCGTCGGGGTTACCGCTGGTCACGTCTGTGCGCACACGACTCGGTACGTGGCTGAACACTCCCGTGTCCCGGCACGTATCTGTGGGCCAAGGGTCAAGTCCCCACGGAGGAACCGTGACCACCACGCTCGCAGGCGGCCGTGCCGCCCGCCGCCAGACGATGCGCCGCATCCGCCCGCGCCGCTCCCCGGCCGTACCGCTGCTGATCGCCCTGTGGGCGGGTGCGGCGGCCGTGCTGTGGCTGTGGTGGGACAACACACCGTCCCTCGCGGACACCACGAGCAAGATCCTGGCCGCGGGCCGGATCACCGGCCTGCTCGCCGGCTACCTCATGGCGTTGGTGGTGCTCCAGATGGCCCGGGTGCCCGCGCTGGAGCGGCGGGTGGGTACCGACCGGGTCGCGCGCTGGCACGCCATGACCGGGCGCTACACGCTCTGTCTGGTCCTCGCGCACGTCTTCCTCACCATGTGGGGCTACGCCCTCCAGGCGGGCAAGACGCTCGGCGACATCGTCCAGCAGACGACCGACTCCATCAACCAGCTGCCGGACATGGGCAAGGCCGCCATCGGCACGGGCCTGCTGTTCGTCATCGGGATCCTCTCGATCGGCGGCGTCCGTCGTCTGATCGGGTACGACACCTGGTACCACGTGCACCTGCTCACCTACGCGGCCGTGTACCTGACGTTCTGGCACCAGATCGCGACCGGCAACGAGTTCGCCGTCGAGCCCACCGCGAAGACCTTCTGGTACGGGCTGTACGGCGTGGTGACCGCGCTCGTCCTCTGGTACCGGATCCTCACGCCGATCCGGCTGAACCTGCGGCACCGGATGCGGGTCGAGGCGGTCATCGAGGAGACCCCGGGCATCGTGTCCGTGCTGATCGGCGGGCGCAAGCTGCACCGGATGGGCGCGGAGGCGGGCCAGTTCTTCCGCTGGCGGTTCAAGGCGCCCGGCATGCGCTTCAGTTCGCACCCGTACTCGCTGTCTGCCGCGCCCCGCCCGGACATGCTGCGGATCACCGTCAAGGCGATCGGTGACCACACCTCCCGGCTGCGCGAGCTCGAACCCGGCACCAAGGTGTGGGCGGAGGGTCCGTACGGCGCGATGACCGCGCAGCGCCGCAGCCGCGGCAAGGTGCTGCTGGTCGCGGGCGGTGTCGGCATCACCCCGATGCGGGCCCTGTTCGAGACCCTGCCGGGCGCGTCCGGGGACATCACGCTGCTCTACCGGGCCAACAGCACCCAGGACCTGGCGCTGTGGGGCGAGCTCGCCAAGATCGCCGACGAGCGCGGTGCCCGGCTGATGTACGCGGTCAACAGCCCCGACGGTGAACGCCCGGACATCTCCGCGGAGTCCCTCCAGCGGAAGATCCCGGACATCCGCGACCACGACGTCTTCATGTGCGGGCCGCCCGGCTTCGCGCAGTCGGTGTACGAGGCACTGCGCGGTGCGGGAGTCCCCGCCCGCCGTATCCATCACGAGTCGTTCGAGATGTGAGCGACGGGACATCAACGGCCCTTCAGGAGCTTGAGAAACGATGAGGAAGTCTCACCCCGTCCGGCGTGCCGTGCTCGCCGGCGCAGCCACCGTCTCCGGGATCGTGCTGCTGCTGTCACTGAAGCCGGCCTCCGACCCGGGCTCCGCCCAGGCCGCGGGCGGTCAGCTCCCGCCCGCGGCCGCCGGGCAGGCCCCGCAGGGCGGCGTGAACGGCGCGGTCACCGGTGACGCGGCGCAGACGCAGTACGGCGCGGTCCAGGTCCGCCTGACCATGAGCAATGGCAAGATCACTCAGGCCGAGGCGGTCCAGGCCCCCAAGGGCGGCCGCAGTGACCAGATCACCGCCGGCTCCGTGCCGCGCCTCAACCAGGCGGTGGTCGCCGCCCAGAGCGCGGACATCGACGCCGTGTCCGGGGCGACGTACACCAGCGCCGGCTACAAGAAGTCCCTCCAGTCCGCCCTGGACAAGGCCAAGGCCTCGGCCGGCGCCGCGCAGGGCTCGGGCAACGCCCAGACGCTGACCGGCGACGTGGCGCAGACGCAGTACGGGCCGGTGCAGGTCCGGATCACCGTCGCCGGCGGGAAAATCACCAAGGCCGAAGCCGTCCAGGCACCCAAGGGCGGCCGCAGCGACCAGGTCACCTCCGCCTCCGTCCCCCGCCTCAACCAGGCAGCGGTCGCGGCGGGCAGCGCGGACATCGACGCGGTCTCGGGCGCCACCTACACCAGCGCCGGCTACAAGCAGTCCCTCCAGTCCGCCCTGGACAAGGCCAAGGCCCCGGCCGGCGCCGCGCAGGGCTCGGGCAACGCCCAGGCCAAGACCGTCACCGGCAGCGTCGCGCAGACGCAGTACGGGCCGGTGCAGGTCCGGATCACCGTCGCCGGCGGGAAAATCACCAAGGCCGAAGCCGTCCAGGCCCCCAAGGGCGGCCGCAGCGACCAGGTCACCTCCGCCTCCGTCCCCCGCCTCAACCAGGCGGCCGTCGCGGCGGGCAGCGCGGACATCGACGCGGTCTCGGGTGCCACCTACACCAGCGCCGGCTACAAGCAGTCCCTCCAGTCGGCGCTGGACCAGGCCGGTGGCTGACACGGTGGCCGACTCCGCACAGGCTCCCGCCGCGGTACGTCACGCGGAGGAGACGATGGGGACCGTCTTCTCCTTCGACGTCCGCGGCGGGGATCCCGGCGCCGTGCGCGCGGCGGTGGACGATGCCGTCGCCGGGCTGCACCGGGTCGACGAGGTGTTCAGCACCTACCGCGAGGACAGCCAGATCTCCCGGCTGCAACGCGGTCGGCTGACGGTCGAGGAGTGTGATCCCGAGGTCGCCGAGGTCCTGGAGCTGGCGGCCGAGGCGGAGCGGCTGAGCGACGGCTGGTTCAGCACGTCGTACGGGGGCCGGCTCGATCCGACCGGCATCGTGAAGGGCTGGGCGGTCGAGCGGGCGGCGCGGCAGCTGGCCGCGGTGCCCGGGGTGAGCGGGGTGAGCGTCAACGGCGGCGGTGATGTGCAGCTGCTCGGGGTGCCGGGGGCGCAGCGGCCGTGGCGGGTCGGGGTTTCGGATCCCCTGCGGCCGGGGGGTCTCGCGGCGGTGATCTCCGCGGCGGGGGTGGACGAACTGGCCGTGGCCACGTCCGGGACCGCGGAGCGGGGGGCGCATATCGTCGATCCGCGGACCGGGCGTTCCGCCGTGACCGACCTGGTCGCCGTGACCGTGGTGGGGCCTCGGCTGACGTGGGCGGACTGCTGGGCCACGGCGGCGTTCGCGATGGGCTCGCGGGAGGGGCTGGCTTGGCTGGAGTCGCTGCCGGGGGTTGAGGCGCTGTTGATCACCGCTGGCGACGAGGTGCGCTGTACTGGGGGGTTGGCGGCACGGCTGGGGTGAGTCGGGCTGGGGTCGGGGCGTGTCGCTCACCGCGCCGGCGGGGTGCCGCTGCGCCCACCCGTGCCGCCCCAGCGGCACGACTGCCCGCAGCTAAGCGGACCTTTTTGGGGGCGCGGGGAACTGCGCGAACGGCCACAGCGCACCCGCACCCGACAACGGCGCTCAATGCCCGTTCTGCGCCAGCCGCAGCAAATGGTCGGCCAGCGCCTGCCCCCCGTCAGGGTTCCGGCTGATCAACAGCAACGTGTCGTCCCCGGCGATCGTCCCCAGGATGTCGTGCAGCTCGGCCTGGTCGATCGCCGACGCCAGGAACTGCGCGGCTCCCGGAGGGGTCCGCAGGACCACGAGGTTCGCCGAAGCCTCCGCTGAGATCAGCAGCTCCTGCGAGAGCCGCCGCATCCGCTCCTCCTTCGCCGACCCGCCCAGCGGCGCGCGCGGCGTGCGGAAACCGCCCTCGCTCGGCACCGCGTAGATCAGGTCGCCGTCGGCGTTGCGGATCTTCACCGCGTTCAGCTCGTCCAGGTCCCGGGAGAGCGTCGCCTGCGTGACGCTCAGCCCGTCGTCGGCGAGCAGCTTCGCCAGCTGGCTCTGCGACCGCACGGGCTGCCGGTTGAGGATGTCCACGATCCGGCGGTGGCGTGCGGTGCGGGTCTGCGGCACGGCGGGCCCGTTCGCCCCCGGCTGCTCGTGGTCCTGCGCCTGGCTCATCGTCGTCTCATTCCCCGGATCGTCCGTCCCCGTCGGCACTTGCGTCGAGGACGCCGGGCAGCGCCCGGAGGAAGGCGTCCACCTCGTCGTCGCCGATGTTCAGCGGCGGCATGAGCCGTACGACATCGGGGGCGGGCGCGTTCACCAGGAGGCCGGCGTCCTGAGCCGCCTGCTGCACCTGGGGCGCGAGCGGCTCGGTGAGCACGATACCCAGGAGGAGACCCGCGCCCCGGACGAAATCGATCAACTCGTGACCGAGGCCCTCGATCCCGTCCCGCAACTTCTCGCTCTGCCGCTTGACGTTCTGCAGCAACCCCTCGTTCTCGATGGTGTCGAGGACGGCGAGCCCGGCGGCGCAGGCGACGGGGTTGCCGCCGAAGGTCGTGCCGTGGTGGCCGGGCTGGAGCAGCTCGGCGGCGCGCCCGAAGGCGACGGTCGCGCCGAGCGGCAGTCCGCCGCCCAGGCCCTTGGCAAGGGTGACGACGTCGGGCAGCACGCCCTCGTGGGCCTGGTACTCGAACCAGTGCCCGGTCCGGCCGATGCCCGTCTGCACCTCGTCGAGGACGAGCAGCGCGCCGGTGGCGGCGGTGATGGCCCGGGCAGCCTTCAGGTAGCCGGCGGGCGGGACCACGGCCCCGTTCTCGCCCTGGACCGGCTCGATGACGACGAGGGCCGTCTCCTCGGTCACCGCGGCGGCCAGCGCCTGGGCGTCGCCGTAGGGGACGTGTGTGACGTCGCCGGGCAGCGGCAGGAAGGGTTCCCGCTTGCCGGGCTGGCCGGTGAGCGCGAGGGCGCCCATGGTGCGGCCGTGGAAGCCGCCCTGGGTCGCGACCATGTGCGTCCGCCCGGTGAGCCGGCCGATCTTGAAGGCGCCCTCGTTGGCCTCGGCGCCGGAGTTGCAGAAGTAGACCTTGCCGTCGCGGCCGAAGAGCTGGATCAGCCGTTCGGCGAGCGCGACCGGCGGCTCGGCCACGAACAGGTTGGAGACATGGCCGAGGGAGGCGATCTGCCGGCTCACGGCCTCGACGACGGCCGGGTGGGCGTGGCCGAGCGCGTTGACCGCGATGCCGCCGACGAAGTCCAGGTACTGCTTGCCGTCGGCGTCCCACAGCTTGGTGCCCTCGCCGCGCACGAGCGGGAGCCTCGGAGTGCCGTAGTTGTTCATGAGCGCGTTCTGCCACCGCGCGGTCAGTTCCTGGTTGCTCACGACTCCCCCTGTTCGCCCGGTCCCTCGGGCTTCTCGTCGGGCACGACCATCGTGCCGACCCCCTCGTCGGTGAAGATCTCCAGCAGGATCGAGTGCTGGACCCGGCCGTCGATGACCCGGGCGGTGGTGACGCCATTGCGAACGGCGTGCAGGCAGCCCTCCATCTTCGGCACCATGCCGGAGGACAGGTCCGGCAGCAGCCGCTCCAGTTCGGCGGCCGTGAGGCGGCTGATCACCTCGTCGCTGTTCGGCCAGTCCTCGTAGAGTCCCTCGACGTCCGTGAGGACCATGAGGGTTTCGGCGCCCAGTGCAGCAGCGAGTGCCGCAGCCGCCGTATCAGCATTGACGTTGTAGACATGTCCGTCGTCCTGTGAGCGGGCGATCGAGGAGACGACCGGGATGCGGCCGTCGGCGAGCAGCGCCTCGATCGCGCCCGTGTCGATCGCGGTGATCTCGCCCACCCGCCCGATGTCGACCAGTTCGCCGTCGATCTCGGGCTGGTGCTTGGTGGCGGTGATGGTGTGCGCGTCCTCGCCCGTCAGGCCGACGGCGAGCGGGCCGTGCTGGTTGAGCAGCCCGACCAGCTCGCGCTGCACCTGGCCGGCCAGCACCATCCGTACGACGTCCATGGCGTCCTCGGTGGTCACCCTGAGGCCCGCCTTGAACTCGCTGACGATGCCGTGCTGGTCGAGGGCGGCGCTGATCTGCGGGCCGCCGCCGTGCACGACGACGGGCTTGAGGCCGGCGTGGTGCAGGAACACCACGTCCTGGGCGAAGGCGGCCTTCAGGTCCTCGTCGATCATGGCGTTGCCGCCGAACTTGATGACGACGGTCTTGCCGTTGTGCCGGACCAGCCACGGCAGCGCCTCGATGAGGATCTGGGCCTTGGGCAGCGCGGTGTGTTTGCGGGTGGTGCTCATGACGAGTACGCGCTGTTCTCGTGGACGTAGTCCGCGGTGAGGTCGTTGGTCCAGATCGTGGCGGTCTCGGACCCGGCGGCGAGGTCGGCGACGATGTGCACCTCGCGGAAGCGCATGTCGACCTTGTCGCGGTCCTCGCCGACACCGCCGTTCTTGCACACCCAGACGCCGTTGATGGCGACGCCCAGCCGGTCGGGCTCGAAGGCGGCCCGCGTGGTGCCGATGGCGGACAGGACGCGGCCCCAGTTGGGGTCCTCGCCGTGGATCGCGCACTTGAGGAGGTTGTTGCGGGCGATGGAGCGGCCCACCTCGACGGCGTCGTCCTCGGTCGCGGCGTTGATCACCTCGACCTTGATGTCCTTGCTGGCGCCCTCGGCGTCCCGGATGAGCTGCTGACCGAGGTCGTCGCAGACCTGCCGTACGGCCTCGGCGAACTCCGCGTACTCCGGCGTGACTCCGGCCGAGCCGGAGGCGAGCAGCAGCACGGTGTCGTTGGTGGACATGCAGCCGTCGGAGTCGACCCGGTCGAAGGTCGTGCGGGTGGCCGCCCGCAGGGCCTTGTCGAGTACGTCGTTGTCCACGTCCGCGTCGGTGGTGAGGACGACGAGCATGGTGGCGAGGCCGGGGGCGAGCATGCCCGCGCCCTTGGCCATGCCGCCGACGGTCCAGCCGTCCTTGGTGACGACGGACGTCTTGTGGACGGTGTCGGTGGTCTTGATGGCGATGGCGGCCTTCTCACCGCCGTGCTCGGAGAGCTGGGCGGCGGCCGTCTCGACGCCCGGCAGCAGCTTGTCCATCGGCAGGAGCAGTCCGATCAGGCCGGTCGAGCAGACGGCGACCTCGATGGCGCCCCGCCCGAGGACCTCGGCGACCTTCTCGGCCGTGGCGTGCGCGTCCTGGAAGCCCTTGGGGCCCGTGCAGGCGTTGGCGCCGCCGGAGTTGAGGACGACGGCGGACACCTGGCCGCTCTTGAGAACCTGCTCGGACCACAGCACCGGGGCGGCCTTCACGCGGTTGGAGGTGAAGACGCCGGCGGCGGCGCGGCGGGGCCCGGTGTTGACCACGAGGGCCAGGTCCGGGTTGCCGTTCTCCTTGATCCCGGCGGCGATGCCCGCCGCCGTGAATCCCTTCGCTGCCGTCACACTCACGGCGCAACTCCGATCGTCGTCAGTCCGGTGGTCTCGTCGAGCCCCAGGGCGATGTTCATGCTCTGGACGGCACCGCCCGCGGTGCCCTTGGTGAGGTTGTCGATGGCGCTGATCACGATGATCCGTCCGGCGGCCGTGTCATGCGCGACCTGCACCTGAACGGCGTTCGAACCGTAGACGGACGCCGTGGCGGGCCACTGGCCCTCGGGCAGCAGGTGCACGAAGGGCTCGTCGGCGAAGGCCTTCTCGTAGGCGGCGCGCAGGGACTCGGCGGTGATCCCGTCCTTCGCCTTCGCGCTGCACGTGGCGAGGATGCCGCGGGGCATCGGCGCGAGGGTCGGTGTGAAGGAGACGGAGACCGGCTCGCCGGCGGCCGCGCTGAGGTTCTGGGTGATCTCGGGAGTGTGCCGGTGCCCGCCGCCGACGCCGTACGGGGACATCGAGCCCATGACCTCGCTGCCCAGCAGGTGCGGCTTGGGTGCCTTGCCCGCGCCGGAGGTGCCGGACGCGGCGACGATCACGGCCTCGGCCTCGGCGAGCCCGGCCGCGTACGCCGGGAAGAGCGCCAGCGAGACGGCCGTGGGGTAGCAGCCGGGCACCGCGACGCGCTTGGACCCCTCCAGCGCGGCGCGGGCGCCCGGCAGTTCGGGAAGGCCGTAGGGCCAGGTTCCGGCGTGCGGCGAGCCGTAGAACCGCTCCCAGGCGGCGGCGTCCGTGAGCCGGAAGTCGGCGCCCATGTCGATCACCAGCACGTCCGGCCCGAGCCGCTCGGCGACGGCGGCGGACTGCCCATGGGGCAGCGCGAGAAACACGACGTCGTGGCCGTCGAGCACCTCCGGCGTGGTCTCCTGGAGCACTCGGCCGGCCAGGGGCAGCAGGTGCGGCTGGAGCGCACCGAGCTTCTGCCCCGCGTTGGAGTTGCCGGTCAGGGCGCCGATCTCGACCTCGGGGTGCGCCAGGAGCAGACGCAGCAGTTCCCCGCCCGCGTATCCACTCGCTCCGGCCACTGCCGCACGTACCGCCATGGAACCTCCTCCTTAGAGGGCATGACTATACGTTTCTCTGCAGTTTTATGCAATCGCTCCGCCCTGCGGCGTACCGGGAAGCCGGACCGTCACCAGGAGGCCGCCGGCGGGGCGGGGGACGAGGTCGAGGGTGCCGTCGTGGGCGCGGACGACACTGTCCACTATGGCCAGGCCGAGGCCGACGCCGGCGTGCTCGTCGGTGCGGGCGCGTTCCGTTCCGCGCTGGAAGGGTTCGGTGAGGGTCGGTACCAGCTCCGGCGGGAGCCGGCGGCCCGTGTTCTCGACCCGCAGCACGCTCGTGCCACCGTGCGCCTCGGTGTGGACCGTCACGGTGCCGCACGCGGGGAGGTTGTGGACGAGGGCGTTCTGGACGAGGTTCGTCACCATCCGCAGCAGGAGTTCCGCGGAGCCGCTCGCCCGGGCCGCCCCGCCGGTGACGTCGAGCGTGATCCCGCGCTGTTCGGCGAGGGGGAGCAGGGTTTCGGCGGCCTCTTCGGCGATGAGGGAGAGGTCGACGCTCTCCCGGGTGAAGGTCCCGCGGTCGCTGCGGCTGAGCAGCAGGAGGGCCTCGGTGAGGCCGATCGCGCGCGTGTTGACCGCGTGCAGGCGTTCGATGAGTTCGCCCCGGTCCCGCGTGGGGTCCTTGCGGGCGACCTCGAGCAGCGTCTGCGAGACGGCCAGCGGGGTGCGCAGCTCGTGGGAGGCGTTCGCGGCGAACCTCTGTTGCTCGGCGACGTGCGACTCGAGTTGTTCGAGCATGGTGTCGAAGGTGTCGGCCAGTTCACGGAACTCGTCCTGGCGGCCCGCCATGCGGATGCGGTGGGACAGCGACCCCTTGCCTGCCCTGCGCGCCGCGGCCGTGATCTGTGTGAGCGGTGCGAGCATCCGGCCGGCGAGGATCCACCCCCCGACGAGGCCGAACACGAGCAGGAAGACCATCGCCACGGCCGCGGCGGGGGCGAAGGTGCGCACCAGGAGGTAGCGGTTGGGCGAGGTCCAGAGCAGGCCCTGGGAGTTGTCGGGCACGTAGCGCAGCAGGTACATCCACACCACGGCCAGCAGGAGAGCGCCGGCGACGGCGAGGAATCCGGCGTAGCTGAGGGTGAGTTTCAGCCGGGCGCTGAGCCCGGGGCGTCTACGCATGCGTCCTGCCGGGGCCGGTGGTGTCCCTGCCGGTGTCGATCCGGTAGCCGACGCCGGGCACCGTGGTGATGATCCAGGGCTCGCCGAGTCTTTTGCGCAGTGCGGAGACGGTGATGCGCACGGCGTTGGTGAGGGGGTCGGCGTTCTCGTCCCAGGCCCGTTCCAGCAGCTCCTCGGCGCTGACGACCCCGCCCTCGGCGGCGACGAGGACGTCCAGGACCGCGAACTGCTTGCGGGTGAGCGGGACGTAGCGCCCGTCGCGGAAGACCTCCCGGCGGAAGGGGTCCAGCCGCAGGCCCGCGATCTCGCGGACCGGGGGCCGGGCGTAGGCGCGTCTGCGGTCGAGCGCCCTCAGCCGCAGGACGAGCTCCCGCAGCTCGAACGGTTTGGTGAGGTAGTCGTCGGCGCCGAGCTCGAACCCGGAGGCCTTGTCGTCGATCCGGTCGGCGGCGGTGAGCATGAGGATCGGGATGCCGCTGCCGGAGGCGACGATGCGCCGGGCCACCTCGTCGCCGGAGGGGCCCGGGATGTCGCGGTCGAGGACCGCGAGGTCGTAGGAGTGGACGCTGAGCAGTTCCAGGGCGGTGTCGCCGTCACCGGCGATGTCGGCGGCGATCGCCTCCAGCCGCAGACCGTCACGGACGGCTTCGGCCAGGTAGGGCTCGTCCTCCACGATCAGTACGCGCATGCCCGAAGCCTAGGCAGCACGGCATATCGCGGACGTATGCGAGGACGTGTGCCACCAGCGGCGCGACGCCAGCGCGGCCAGCACGGCGCCGGCGGTGTTGACCAGGACGTCGTCCACGGAGGACACCCGGTCCAGGCGCAGCACGTACTGCGCGGTCTCGACCAGGACCGAGCAGCCCGCCGCGAGCGCCAGGATCCGCGGCAGGGACGCCAGCGCCGCGAACCGCATCGGGGCGAAGAAGCCCAGCGACGCGAAGACCAGCAGGTTCCCGGCGATCCCGAGCGGCCCCATCGTGACCAGGTCCCGCAGCGGTACCAGGCTCAGCCGGCCGGGGACGACGCCGGCACCGGCGCCCGGCATCATGGTCAGCCACAGGAACGGCACGGTCCCGTGGACGATGCCCACCTCGGCCAGCGACATCCGCCATGCCGACGTGACGCCGGCGGCACGCCGACGGCGCGCCAGGGCCCACGCCACCAGCGCGGCGAGCGGCAGCGCGACCAGGGTCATGAGCACCACGCCGTTGAACGTGTCGAAGCAGCCGTGCCACCGCCCGGCCATGCACACCGGAGCGGACATCATGAGCGGCCGCCGTACGGCGAACACGGCGCTCGCCAGGCCGAGGACGGCCAGGCCGAGGAGCACGAACCCGCGCGTGCGGCGGGGCGGTGCCGACAGGGATGCGTTGGGAGTCATGCCCTCCATGGGAGACGAAGGGCCGTTGCGGCGGCGTATGCGATTTTCCATACGCCCGCGATACACGCGGAAATAAGATCGCCGGTATGGCACTGCGACCTGTTCAGGTGAACATCAAGGCCCTTGACGACTCGGCGGTCGGCCGCTTCTGGGCGGAGGCGCTCGGCTGGAGTGTCTCCAGCGAGGGGCCCGGCGTGACCAACGTGGAACCCGGCGACGGCTTCGTCTGGCCGGACCCGGTCGCCGTGTGCATCGACGTCGTCACCGTCCCGGAGCCCAAGACAGCGACGAAGAACCGTGTGCATCTCGATCTCGCCACCACCTCCGCGGCCCATCAGGCGGAGCTGGTCGCGCGTCTGAAGGCTCTCGGTGCGACGCCCGCCGACGTGGGCCAGGGCGATGTGCCGTGGACGGTCCTCGCCGATCCCGAGGGCAACGAGTTCTGTGTGCTGGACCCTCGGGAGAGCTACCGGGACACCGGGCCGATCGCCCGGGTGGTGGTCGACTGCGCCGATCCGCGGGCCATGGCCGGGTTCTGGGGCGGGGCGACGGACTGGACCGTGCACGAGGTGACCGGCGAACACGCGGTGCTGCGCTCCGCCCAGGGTGTCGGCCCGTACCTCGAGTTCCGCCGCTCGTCCGACGCGAAGACCGTGCCGGACCGCGTCCATCTCGACCTGCTGCCGTACCCCGGTGACGACAAGGCAGCGGAGGTGGCCCGGCTGAAAACCCTCGGCGCCACCGACCTCGACCTCGGCCAGGGCGATGTCCCGTGGACGTGCCTGTCCGACCCGGAGGGCCATGAGTTCTGCGTCCTCGGCTCGCACTGACGCGGATCCTCGACGACACGCAGGCACGCGCGTGGGCCGCCACCCCAGGGGGCAGCGGCCCACGCGAGGTGCCTGCTACCTCTGCTTGATCCGCAGGAACGTGACGGAGTTCGCCGGGAAGGTGTAGGTGAACGTCCGGTCCACCCCCCGGAATGTGGACGTCACCGGTGTCACCGGCGTGTCCGTCTCGGTGTTCACCGCGTCCTCGTCGGCGGCCAGCGTGGTCACGCGGGCCGTGGAGGCGACCTTTGCGCCACCCAGGTCGACGGCCGTACGGGCCTCGGCGGACTGGGCGTTGACGACCTTGACGATCAGGTCACCGGTCTTCGCGTCCTTGGTGACGACCTGGCGGAACGGCTCGGCCGGCTTGTCGTCCTTGAAGCTGCCCCACTCCTTGCCGTCCAGGAACAGGGTGACCTGACGGCCGCGCACCTTGATGTCGATGTCGTAGGCGCGGCCCGTCTCGATCGACCCGGCCTTGGTCATCAGCGTGCCCTTGCCGCCGTCCACGGCCTGCTCGATCGCGGACTGGGTGTTGTTCCAGCCGCCCAGGTTCCACCAGTAGTAGTTGCCGGTGTCCTTGACGCCGAAGGCGACGAGGAAGCCCTCCTTGCCGGACTTCTTGGTGGCCTTCACATGCAGGTCGTAGTCCTTCCAGGCCGGGTCGCCCGCCGTGACCATGGTGTTCTCGGCGGCCGTGTCGGTCTGGACGTACTGGCCGTCCTGGATGCTCCAGCTGCCCCGGCCGCTGGTGGTCCACTTCGAGGCGTCACCGGAGAAGTCGTCGCTGAGCAGGGTCGAGCCGTCCGCCGAAGTGACCTTCACGTCGTCGTACGCGGCGCTGGTCGCCCACGTGGACAGGCCGACGGCACCCGTGATCGGGCCGCTGACGTTCGGCGTGGTCGTGGCCTTCGACGGGACGACGCGGTCGCCGACGTTGGTCATGAACAGCTTCTGGACCTCGTAGTTGGCCGAGTTCCAGGAGGCGTGGTTGTTGAACCAGATCATGTCCGGCCGCCACTGGACGTAGTCCTCGTTGGCGAGCAGCGGGGCGTACGAGGCGAGCTTGACGATGTCCGCGTTGCGCTCCAGGCCGGTCATGTACGCGGCTTCGGAGAGGCCGTTCTTCCAGGCGTTGCCCTGGGAGGCGTACTCGCCGAGGAAGACCTTGGGGCCCTTGCGGTCGTAGGAGTCGTAGCGGTCGTTGTTCTGGAGGAACCAGTTCGGGCTGTTGTAGTAGTGCTCGTCGACCAGGTCGACGTCGTGCTCGCGGTTGAGCTGCCAGGCGGTGTCGAAGGTCGTGCCGGCGTCGTCCGGGCCCGAGTTCGAGATGACGGTGATGTCCGGGTACTTGGCCTCGATGGCGGCCCGGAACTGCTGGAAGCGGGCGAAGAACTCCTTGGGGAGGTTCTCCTCGTTGCCGACGCCGAGGTGGGTGAGGTGGAAGGGCTTGGGGTGGCCCATCCGCGCGCGGACCTTGCCCCACGTGGAGGTCGCCGGGCCGTTGGCGAACTCGATGAGGTCGAGGGTGTCCTGGATGTGCCGCTTGAGCAGGGCGTCGTCGTCGGTGGCCTTGTTCTGGCCGCAGCCGGTCACCAGGGCGGGCACGACGGGCAGCGGCATGGCGCCGATGTCCTCGGCGAAGCGGAAGTACTCGTAGTAGCCGAGGCCGTAGCTCTGGTTGTAGCCCCAGAAGTTGGCGTTGGTGGCGCGCTGCTCGACCGGACCGATGGTGTCCTTCCACTGGTAGCTGCGCTTGCGCTCCCAGCCGCTCGCCTCGCTGTAGTCCTCCATGGAGCCGGTGTTGACCAGGCAGCCGCCGGGGAAGCGCACGAAGCCCGGCTTCAGCGCGGCGATCTTCTCGGCGAGGTCCTTGCGCAGGCCGTTCGGCTGGTTCTTGTACGTCTCGCGCGGGAACAGCGACACCATGTCGAGCGCGGCAGGGTTCGTCGAGGCCACGGCGAGGCGGCCGCGGTTGCTGGTGCGGCTCGCGGTGAAGGTGGCCTTGTACTTGGCCCAGCCGCCCTTGACGGCCACCTGCCGGGCGGTCGCCAGCGTGCCCGCCGCGTCCTTGAGGGAGACGGTGAGCGTGCTGCCGCTCTCCGCGCGGGCCCACACGGAGAAGTCGTACTTCTTGCCCTGCTCGACCCGGATGCCGGTGTTGTAGCCGGCGTTCGTCACGGAGGAACCGGCGCCCAAAGAGAGGTAGTTGCGGTTGCGGTCGTTGAGGCGGCCCGAGTCGTTCACGACCTCGGCCGTGCCGCCGGCCGTCCAGGAGGTCAGGGGCGTGTAGGAGCCGTTGTCGGCGGTGGAGTACTCGAAGGAGCGGTTCTGCACGAGCTCGGCGTACAGACCGCCGTCGGCGGCCCGGTTGATGTCCTCGAAGAAGACGCCGTACATCGTGTCGTCGATCTTCGCGCCCTGGGCGGACGGGTCGACGGTGATCGCGTAGTCGGTGATGTCCTCGGCGTGCGCGGGGGCCGGTACGAGGGCTGCTGCCGTCAGGAGGGCGGTGGTCGTGAGACCGATTCTCCATCGGGTGCGGGCGGTGCGTGGCATGGATACTCCGCGGCTCTCTGGTAGAGGAGTGTTCGAAATATCAGACATTGATCAGCACTTCGAACGGCAAGATAGGGAGGAGGCTGATGCGCGTCAATGGGTCGCGCAGTGACGGTTGTTACGGAGAGCGGGACGGAATGGGCGAGTTCTGGCCAGTGCCGGACGCACTGGCGTATCTGGCGGGGCGCTGGCGCGTGGCCCGGTCGGTGCGGGATCTCGCGAGCGGCGAGCAGGGAGAGTTCACCGGGACCACCGTGTTCACCGCGGAAGAGGGCGGCAGGCTGCCGGAGGACGGCGGGCTGCTGCACCACGAGTCCGGCACCTTCGTCTGGCAGGGCGTCGCCCGGCCCGCCGAGCGGACGCTGCGGTTCCTGCCGGGCCCGGGCGGCACGGCGGACGTGCGGTTCGCGGACGGCCGGCCGTTCCACGACCTGGACCTGACGTCCGGACGGCATGTGGCCGACCACCCCTGCGCGGCGGATCTCTACCGCGGCGAGTTCACCGTCCGCGACCCGGACCACTGGCGGACGGTGTGGCACGTGCGCGGCCCGGCCAAGGACCTGGTGCTGCGCACGGACTACGCGCGCGACGTCTGAGACGGCACCCCGTCGAAGCGCAGGTTCCAGCGCCCCGCCCGGCCCGACACGGCGGTCGTCGACAGCGGGCGGACGTCGATGTTCCAGTACGTCGAGGGCGGCGCCTTCAGGGCGTACACCAGGGCGGCGCGGATCACGGACGGCTCGGCCACCGCAACCACCCGGCAGCCGTCATCGACGGGCCGGGTGTCCAGCCAGCCGCCGACGCGGGTGATGAAGTCCACCA
Organism: Streptomyces africanus; assembly: GCF_030816955.1. Taxonomy (NCBI): domain Bacteria; kingdom Bacillati; phylum Actinomycetota; class Actinomycetes; order Kitasatosporales; family Streptomycetaceae; genus Streptomyces; species Streptomyces africanus. Next base: position 1,560,363 of record NZ_JAUSYP010000001.1, read on the forward strand.
GCGACTCACCGCCGTGCGGTGTGGCGCGCGGATCGGCGAGCCAGGCGTCCACGGCCTCCGGCTCCCGGGCCATCGCCTCACCGAGGGTCAGCCCGCGCCACCGGCCCATGTCGCAGTCCCGCAGGCCGAGTTGCACGAGCGGCGCGTACCCGAGCCCCTCTCCCGTCGCACGGCTGCGCGGGGTCGGCGAGCAGTAGCGCAGCTCGGCCGCGGCGAGCGGCAGCAGTTCGCGGGCGACGCGCTCCACCTCACCCCAGCCGGCCTGGTCCAGCGGCCGGTCGTCCTCGAAGCGCTCGGCGAGCAACGGGGAGCTGCGCGCGGCGGCGACGAACGTGACCCGAAGTGGCATGCGGCGATGGTGGTGGTCGCAAGTACGCAGGTCAAGAGGTGTTACCAGGGAGTTACCCAGGGTGCACCGACCCTCACGGGCCGAAGATGAGCGCCATCCAGTGCTCGGGCCGCTCCAGTGCGGCGAACCCGAGCTTCTCGTAGACCCCGTGCGCGTCGTGCGTGGCGAGCAGGACCCGGCGCACCCCGTACTGCCGCAGCTCCTCCCGCACGGCCGCCACGAGCGCGCTGCCGACCCCCTTGCCGCGCACCGACGGGTCGACGTACACGTCGCACAGCCACCCGAAGGTCGCCCGGTCCGTGATCACCCGGGCATACGCCACCTGCTCCCCCGACACCGTCTCGTACACCCCGAAGTTGAGCGACCCCTCGATCGCCCGGTCCTGCTTCTCGCGGGGGCGGCCCAGCGCCCAGTACGCGTCGGTGGAAAGCCAGTGGTGGACCCGCTCGGCGTCGACGCGGGCGGGGTCCGTGGAGATCTCGTAGCCCTCGGGCAGGCTCGGTGTGTCGGTCATGACGGGATGCTGGCAGGTCGGCGGCCTGTGCGTCGAACTCTTATCCCAGCACCTCGTCGCAGGCCGTGCGCAGCCGCCGTACGCCCTCGGCGATCTCCCCGGTCCCCGCGACCGCCGCGAAACTCAGCCGGATGTGCGCGGCCGGCGGCTCGGCGCTGAAGTAGGGGCGGCCGGGGGTGATCGCGACGCCCGCGCGCAGGGCGGCCGCCACGAGAGCCGGCTCGTCCGTCCCGTCCGGCAGACGCGGCCACAGGTGGTAGCCGCCGGACGGCACGTGCGCCAGAGCGAGTTCCGGCAGGTGCAGCGCGAGCGCGGCGGTCAGCGCGTCCCGGCGCGCCTTCAACGCGGCGGCGACCGCTCGCAGATGGCGCGGCCAGGCGGGCGAGCCGACGAGTTCGAGTGCCGCCTCCTGCAGGGGCCGGGGCACGAAGAAGGTGTCGACGACCTGGATCGCGCGCAGCCGCTCCAGGACCGGGCCGCGCGCGGCCAGGGCGCTCACCCGGAAGCTCGGCGAGGTCGCCTTGGTGAGCGAGCAGACGTGGACGACGACACCGTCGGGGTCGTCGGCGGCCAGCGAGCGCGGCAGCGGTCCCGCGTCCTCGTGCACGAGCCGCCGCACGAAGTCGTCCTCGACGACGAACGCGCCCGCCGCGCGGGCGATGGACAGCACCTCGTGGCGCCGCTCGGGCGCGAGCACGGCACCGGTGGGGTTCTGGAAGAGCGGCTGGCAGACGAAGGCCGGGGCGCCGGTGGCCCGGAAGGCGTCGGCGAGCAGCGCCGGTTTCACCCCGTCCGGGTCGACCGGGACGGGCACCGGGCGCAGGCCCGCGGCACGGGCGATGGCGAGCATGCCCGGGTAGGTCGGCGACTCGACGAGGACGGGGGCGCCGGGCGGGGCGAGGGCGCGCAGGGCGGTGGTGAGCGCGGACTGTCCGCCCGCGGTGACCAGCACCTCGGCGGCCGTGAAGGATCCGCCGATGCCCCGCGCGAACCACTCGCGCAGCTCCGGCAGCCCCTCCACGGGCGGGCGTCCCCAGGCGCCGGGGCGGCGTCCGGCGCGCGACAGGGCGGCGGCCATCGCGCGCTCCGGCTGCAACGAGGGGTGCAGATAGCCGCCGTTGAACTCGATCACGCCGGGCGGCGGCGCGGCCAGCGAGACGAGCACCCCGGAGGCGTCCACCGAGCGCGGCACGAGATCGGCGGCACCGTCCGCGCTGAGCGCGACCTCCTGCCAGGAGGTGTCCCCGGCGGGGGCCGGTGCCGTCCGGGCCTGCGCGCGGAACGCGCCCGCGCCGGGCCGGGTGACGACCAGTCCCTCGGCGGCGAGCTGCGCCAGCGCCCGCGACACGGTCACGGGACTCACCCGGAACCGCTCGACCAGGGCCCTGCTCGACGGCAGCTTTCCACCCGGCGAGTAGCGGTCCAGCTCCCGCCGCAGCTGTTCCACCAGGTCACCGACGCTGCTACGCTCTTGCATGAGAGTACAGAGTAGCGCTACTACCGCTTCCCGGATAGCAGTCGCCGCAGCGCGAGAGCAGCAGCCCGGCCTCGGCACCCTCCAGGCCGCCCTGGGCGTCATCGCCTTCTCCCTCACCTTCCCGGCCACCGCCTGGGGTCTGGAGGGCTTCGGGCCCTGGTCGCTGGTCGCCGTCCGCAGCGTCCTGGCCGCGGTGATCGCGGGCGGCTGTCTGCTCGCCCTTCGCGTTCCGCTGCCCGCCCGCCGCCACTGGTCCGGCCTCGCGATCGTGGCGGCCGGTGTCGTGCTCGGTTTCCCGCTGCTCACCACGCTCGCGCTGGAGACCTCGACCACCGCGCACGCCGCCGTCGTGGTCGGACTGCTCCCCCTGACCACCGCGCTCCTGTCCGCCCTGCGCGTCGGCACCCGGCCCTCGCGCACGTTCTGGGCGGCGGCCGTCGCCGGCGCGGCGGCGGTCCTGGCCTTCACCGTTCAGCAGAGCGGCGGCGCCCTGAACACGGCCGACGTGTACCTCTTCGCGGCGCTGCTGGTGTGCGCGGCCGGCTACACCGAGGGCGGCCGGCTGGCCCGGATCATGCCGGGCTGGCACGTCATCGGCTGGGCGCTGGTGCTGTGCCTGCCGCTGACCGTGCCCGTCGCCGCGTTCGCCCTGGCGCAGGAACCCGTGCGGCTGACCGCGCACAGCGTCACCGGCCTGCTGTGGGTCGCGGCGGGCTCGCAGTTCCTCGGACTGGTCGTCTGGTACCGGGGCATGGCGGCCATCGGCATCCCCAAGGCCAGCCAGTTGCAGCTCGCCCAGCCCCTGCTCACACTGGTGTGGTCGGTGCTGCTGCTGGGCGAGCACCTGCCCGTGGCCGCCCCGCTGACAGCCGTGGCGGTGCTGGTCTGCATCGCCGTCACACAACGGGCGCGCGGCTGAGCGGGGCACACGCGGCCCCTGCCGAGCGGCGCCCCCGGCCGTAGACTCGAAAGGCCACGGACCACCGCTGCTCCGCAGATCGCGAGGAGGCCCCAGATGCGCGCAACCGTGGGCGACCAGCTTGTCCAGCACGGCAGGGTGGTCGGTCAGCACGACAAGGTCGGCGAGATCGTCGAAGTGCTGGGCCGGGAGGGCAACCCCCCGTACCGCGTCCGGTTCGAGGACGGGCACGAGGGCGTGTGCTCGCCGGGACCCGACACCGAGATCCGGCACCGGGAGACCACCACCGGGCCGTGATTCAGCGCGGCGGCGGCGCCGGCTGCCCGTAGTGGTCGGCGACCACCCTCGCCATCGCACCGATCCGATCGTTCGCCATGTCCTTGGCGGCGAAGAAGACGTGCCCGCGCACCTGCGCGTGATCGCCGGCCAGCGTCAGGTGCCGGGACAGCTCGGCCGGGTCCTGCCAGGCCGCGGGCTGCGCCGGGTCACCGGCCTTGTACAGCGCCTCCCCCGCGTACAGCCGGGTCGAGCTGCCGCGCGCGACCTCCGCCCACCAGGGCAGGAGTTTCGCGTAGTCGGCGGCGGCGAAACCGATGTTCCAGTACAGCTGCGGGACGATGTAGTCGATCCAGCCCTCGCGCACCCACTTGCGCGTGTCCGCGTGCAGGTCGTCGTAGGTCTGCACGCCCGCCCGGGTGTCCGAGCCGCGCGCGTCGGTGGCGGCGTTGCGCCACACTCCGAACGGGCTGACGCCGAAGGGGGTGCCGGGCCGGACCTGCTTGACGCGCTCCGCCGTCTCCCGCACCAGCTTGTCGATGTTGTCCCGCCGCCACGCCGCCCGGTTCGGGAAGCCGGCGCCGTACTCCTCGTAGGCCTCGTCGTCGTCGAAGCTCTGGCCCGCCACCGGGTACGGGTAGAAGTAGTCGTCGAAGTGGACGCCGTCCACGGCGTACTTCTCCACCGCGTCGAGCATCGCTTCCTGCACGAAGCTCCGCACCTCCGGCAGCCCGGGGTTGTAGTAGAGCTTCCCGCCGTACGTCACCACCCAGTCCGGGTTGTCACGGGCGGGGTGGCCGGCGGCCAGCCGGGTCGGGTCGGCGTGCCCGGCCACCCGGTACGGGTTGAACCAGGCGTGCAGTTTCAGACCGCGGGCGTGGGCCTCCTGAACGGCCGTGCCCAGCGGGTCCCAGCCGGGGTCCTTGCCCTGGGTGCCGGTGAGGTACTGCGACCACGGCTCGTACGGCGAGGGCCACAGGGCGTCCGCCGTGGGCCGGACCTGGAAGATCACGGTGTTGAGCCGGTCGCGGACCGCCCTGTCGAGGTGGGCGATCAGCTCGGCCCGCTGCCGCGCGGCCGTCAGCCCCGGCTTCGACGGCCAGTCGCGGTTGGCCACGGTGGCCAGCCAGACGCCCCGCATCTCGGAGGCCGCCCGGTCGTCGCCCCTGCCGTTCCGCTTGGGCGCGGCCGACGCCGGAGGCACCATCGTGAAAGCCGACAGCGCCGCCACCGCGAACGCCCTGCGTGACACTCGTCCCATCCGCATGCCCCAAAAAGCCGCGGATCCGCCCGGTCGCGGATCGCTCCGCGCCCAGCATGCCCGAAGCGGGCGCGACCCCCGCGATCGATCATCGATACTTGGGAGTAACGTGCTCGAACGGAGCAGGCACCGGGACCCGGAGCACCTGCCCGGAAGTGGATCAGCAGCGAAAGGGACGATGTGACGGACACCCCAGCGGGAGACATTGCACGCGTCGGAGTCGTGGGCTGCGGTCAGATGGGCGCGGGGATCGCCGAGGTGTGCGCCCGGGCCGGTCTGGACGTCATGGTCGCCGAGACCACCGGCGAGGCCCTGGAGATCGGCCGGACCCGGCTGTTCAACTCCCTGGCCAAGGCAGCCGAGCGCGGCAAGATCACCGAGGAGGAGCTGGAGGCCACCCAGGCCCGTCTGAGCTTCACCACGGACCTCGGCGAGTTCGCCGACCGCGACCTGGTGATCGAGGCCGTCGTCGAGAACGAGCAGGTCAAGACCGAGATCTTCCAGGTGCTCGACCAGGTCGTGACCCGGCCCGACGCCATCCTGGCCTCCAACACCTCCTCCATCCCGCTGGTGAAGCTGGCGGTGGCGACCTCGCGGCCCGACCAGGTCATCGGCATCCACTTCTTCAACCCGGCTCCCGTGCAGAAGCTGGTCGAGCTGATCCCGGCCCTCACCACGTCCGAGGGCACGCTGAGCCGGGCCCAGCTGTTCACCGAGAAGGTGCTGGGCAAGCACGCGATCCGCGCCCAGGACCGCTCCGGCTTCGTGGTGAACGCACTGCTGATCCCGTACCTGCTCTCCGCGATCCGGATGTTCGAGACGGGCATCGCCAGCCGCGAGGACATCGACAACGGCATGGAGATGGGCTGCGCCCACCCGATGGGCCCCCTGAAGCTCTCCGACCTCATCGGCCTGGACACGGTCGCCTCGGTGGCCCAGTCGATGTACGAGGAGTACAAGGAGCCCCTGTACGCCGCTCCCCCGCTCCTGCAGCGCATGGTCGACGCGGGCCGGCTGGGCCGCAAGACGGGGTCGGGCTTCTACACGTACGACTGACCGCCCGGCCCGGGCCGCCACCTCAGCGCCGCCGCTCCTCCGGCCACGGCCGGAACCGGCGGCGTCCCCATTCCGCCGCCTGCTCGTTGAGGCGGCCGCGCAGCCGGCCCATCCACAGGGCGAGCGGAGTGGTCACGAGGGCGAGCGGCAGCGCGGTCCGGGTACCCACGAGGCCGGTTACGGGCGGTCATATTTCGGCCAGCCCACGGGCCCGGCACCACAGTTGGTGCCGGGCCCGTGGCATTCACACACCGTGTGCGCGCCGGGCTCGCATATGCCCGTCGCACACTCTCCCCAGCCGCCCACCAGGCGAGTTGACTCCTCATGCGCATGCAAGGGATGCGCAACGACTACGGAAAGGAACGGACTCGTGACCGTCGATCCCGAGCATCCGGTCGTACATGGAGAACTCGCAGAGTTACGACGCCGCCTCGATGTGGCGTACGCCCGAGTAGAGGGCGGGCTGGCTCTGCTCAGCCACCGCACCGAGGAGACCGCCAAGGAACTCGACGAGCTCAACACCCGGATCAACTCACTGGAACACGCGCGCTGGCCGCTTCCCGCGGTCGCCGCCCTCACCGCCGTGGGTGCCCTCGTCGTGGCGATCTGGCAGGCACTGGGACGTTAGCTCAGGGCAAGGTGTCCTGCCCGAGCCTGAGATGGTGCAGCAGCAGTAACGCGGCCGCCATGTTGGCGGCCGGGACCTCCCCGCGGGCGACCATGTCGGGGACGAGCTTGAGGGGAACCCATTCCCGGCGGTCCGACTCGAAGTCGTCCACGGGGTGCCCGACGTACTCGCCCTCGTCGGCCCAGTACACGTGGTGCCGGGCGTCGGTGAGCCCGTTGGACGGCTCCACGCTCATGAGGTGGTGCAGGGGTCCCGGCCGCCAGCCCGTCTCCTCCTCCAGTTCCCTGGCGGCCGCCCGGGCGACGTCCTCGCCGTCCTCGACGACGCCCGCCGCGAGTTCCCAGCCCCAGCTGTCGGTGATGAAGCGGTGCCGCCAGAGCAGCAGCACCTCGTTGGCCTCGTTCACGACCGTGGCCACGGCAACGGGCCGCAGCCGTATGAGGAAGTGGTCGAGGTGCCGGCCGTCCGGCAGTTCGACATCCGCGAGATTGACGCTGAACCAGCGGTTTGAGTACACAGCTTGTTCGTTGTGTTTCGTCCACTGCACGGTTCTGCCACCTTCCGTCGAGTAAGTGGCAATATCGCAGTAGGGACGTACTGACAGCAGGCGCACAGGACGTCGCTCGGGATGACGCGGGCGACGGCGCCCGGGGTCTACAACGGTACGCGCAGGGCTCCGTCGATGAGTTCGGCCGCCTCGGCGGTGCCGGCGCAGCCGCTGCGCACCAGGTGCTCCCGCACCGCGCGCAGCCGGTCGCGCAACCGCTGGGACTCCATGCCGCGGGCCTGCTCGGCCATCTGCACGGCGATGGCCACGGCCTTGTCCGCGTTGCCCTGCCGCAGCTCGATCGTGCTGAGCATGGCCAGCCGGTGCACCCGGCCGCGGTCGTGCGCCGGGTTGTCGACCGCGGCCGCGGCGTGCTCGCCGGCGGCCGCGATCTCCCCGAGGCTCAGCAGAGCCTCCGCCACCTGGACGTTGACCAGCCCCGGCTGGACGTAACCGGTCTCGTCGGGCTCGTGGCCACGCCGGATGCGGGCCGCGGCCTGCTCGGCCCGCCCGATGCAGGCCAGGGCGCTCGTGCCGTCGCCGAGATGCGCGTACGCCTTGGCCTGCATCGCGTACAGGTCCGAGGCGAGAGCCGGGGTGATGTGCTTGCCGGCGGCCCGCAGCGCGGCCTCCGCGAAGGCCACGGCCTGCCGGTACTCCCGCATGAACAGCGACTGGTTGACCAGCAGCGCGATGACGTAGGCGCCGAGCCCCCGGTCCCCGCTGGCCTTGGCGAGCCGCAGGGCCTGGTGGAAGTAGCGCTGCGCGAGGCCATGCGCGTCGGAGTCGTAGGCGCAGATCCCCGCGACGGCCACCAGTCCGCCCGTGGCGCGGTGGAGTTGACGGCCCGTCTCGTCGGTGTAGCTGCCGCGCAGCAGCGGCGCGGCCTCGGAGTTGAGGAAGCCGACGATGCGGGCTCGCGTCGCGATGCCCCCGGCCTTGCGGTACAACTGCTCGTAGTGCGTGCGGGCGGCCCGCAGCATGTCGAGGTCGCCCGGGGTGACCCGGTGCCGGCCGCCGCGCGAGACGTCCACGTCCTCGGGCGGGTTCTCCCACTCCCACACCGGCATGACGGCGGGCGTGCCGGTGAGCGCGGGTGCGCCCAGGATGTGCGGGCGCTGCTGCTGGTCGGAGCGCCACAGGGCGGTGGCCCGCTCGACGAAACCGGAGAGGGTGCCGGTGTGCGGAGCGGACGGCTCACCGGGCACGCCCAGGCCGATGTCGTCGAGGGTCACCTGCCGCCGCAACCGGGCGGCGAGCACCTCGCAGATCAGGTCGGGCACCTGGCCCCGGGGACGCTGCCCCTTCAACCACCGGGCGACGGCGGTGTGTTCGTACCTCAGGGACAGGCCACGTGCCCGTCCCGCCTGGTTGACATGTGCGGCCAGCCCCGCGTGCGAGATCCCGGCCTCGTCCAGGATCGCGTCGAGCAGAGTGTTGGGCTGCATGTGGGCCCCCCGGTGGCTCGGTGCGGCCAGATTAGTGGCTCCGCCTTCACACGGGGTGTGAACGGAGTGCTCGAATCCGCACTGTGTGCGCACTGTCGCGGAGAGTCGTCAGCCGGTTGACTGAAATGCCTCGCAAGAGGCCGGCCGGGCCGCCGGCTCCCCCTCGTACAGTGCGGCGGCCCGCTTCCGCCGTCCGCCCAGCTGCCTGCCCGACACTCCGTGGCGGGGCGGACGGCTCCGCCGGCCGGGCGGGGCGAGTCATCGCCGTGGTGTCAGAGGTGCGTCGTCGGCTGTGGGTGGGTTGTGGCTGGTCGCGCAGTTCCCCGCGCCCCTCAAGGACCTGCCCCGACCGTTCCTGAGAACCATCAGGGCGATGTCGTCCGACGATGTACCCCCGGTGTGGTGCTGAAGGGCGGCGAGAATCCCGCGCAGAACGGTCTGCGAGGAAAGGGCCTCCTCCTGCACGACGTTCGACACAACGCTCGACAGGGGAAAGAACCGGCCACGGGCGTCCCTCGCGTCCTGGGCACCGTCCGTGAAGAGGAACAGGGCGTCACCGGGCTCCAGATACCCCAGCCCTTCGGTGGACAGGTCGGCCGGAAGCGGGAACAGGCCCAGCGGCGGGTGCGGATCGGCCGGGGCGAGTTGGTCGACGTCCGTGCCGCTCAGCCGGTACGGCCACGGGTGCCCGCAGTTCAGGGCGGTCATCTCGCCCTCGGCGCGGATCTCCACGAGCAGCAGGGTCACGAACTCCTCGGCGCCGCCCGCCGGTTGTTCCTGGCGCAGATGCCGGGCCAGGGCGCGTTCCAGCCGGTGCAGCACACTGCCGAGATCCTTCTCGTCGTGCGCGGCCTCACGGAAACAGCCGAGCACGGCGGCGACGGTCCCGAACGTCCCGATCCCGTGCCCGCGGACGTCACCCATCACGGCCCGTACGCCGTACTCGGTGGCGACGACCTCGTACAGGTCACCGCCCATGGCCGCCCCACGCTCCGAGGACAACTGGGCGGCGGCGACGTCCAGTCCGTCGACACACGAGGGCGGCGGCCTCAGCAGCGCGCTCTGCGCGGCACCCGCGACGCGGCGCAACTGCCGCAGCTCGCGCATCAGCGTCTGCCGCACATGGAGGATCAGCCCGGTGCCGACCGCGAAGAACACGGCACTGGTGACGATCCGCGCTTCGAGGCCGGTCTCCTGGGCGAGCGGACAGGCCAGCTTGTACGTGACGGCCGCCGCGCCCCACACCGTCGGCAGACCGAGACTTCGCACCCGACCCCTGATGCGGATCATGCCGATGGCCCCCCAATAGGCCCTGACACAGAATCGGACCGGCCCGTATAAGGCCGGTCCGATTCTGTCGACAGCACGCCCGGAAGGGCAGGCTTACCTATCTTTACCACTCAAACGAGTGAGGCGGCACTAACTCCGCAGCTCAGCCCCGACACGCTCACCGGCAAGAGCCACGGCCGCATCCCGAGCCGCGGAAGCCTCATCGACGGTCAGCGTCCGGTCAGGCGCCCGGAACCGCAGCGCGTACGCCAGTGACTTGCGCCCCTCCCCCAACTGCTCGGCGTTCTCGTACACGTCGAACAGGCGGATCGACTCCAGCAGTTCCCCGGCCCCCTCACGCAGGGCCTCCTCGACCTCCGCCGCCGGAACGACCGCGTCGACGACCAGGGCGACGTCCTGGGTGGCGACGGGGAACGTGGAGATCCGCGGCGCCCGCGCCGTGGCGTCACCCGCCGCCTCCACCGCGTCCAGGTCGATCTCCATCGCGCAGGTGCGCGCGGGCAGGCCCAGCGCCTTCACGACCCGCGGATGCAGCTCACCGGCATGCCCCACGACCCGCTCGGCACCGTCCACGGTGACGGCCAGTTCGGCGCACCGCCCCGGGTGCCAGGGCCCGTACTGCCCCTTGCGGATGATCAGCTCGGCACCGGCCTCACGGGCGACGGACCGCGCCGCCTCCACCGCGTCGGCCCAGTCGGCCGGACGGCCCTTGCCCCACCAGCCGGCCTGCTCCCGCGCACCGGCGAGGACGACGGCGGCGTGCCGCGGCTGCTCGGGCAGCGCCGCGTTCAGCTCGGCGAGCTCCTCGTCCGTCGGGCGGCGGTCGACGGGCAGCACGGCGGCGATCCGCTGCTCCTCGCGCGGCCGGAAGACCAGTCCGGTCTCGAACAGCGCGAGGTCGTGCGAGCCCCGGCCGTCGTTGCGCCGCAGAGCGGTGAGCAGGCCCGGCAGCAGCGTCGTGCGCAGCGCGGGCTCCTCGTCGCTCAGCGGGTTGCTGAGCTTGACGACGCGGCGGGCCGGGTCGTCGGCTTCGAGGCCGAGCTGGTCGAAGACCTGCTCGCCGATGAACGGGTAGTTCAGCGCCTCGACGTACCCGGAACCGGCCAGGGCCCGGCCGACGCGGCGGTGCAGCCGCTGCCGGCTGGTCAGGCCTAGACCGGCCGGCGGCTTGGGCAGCGTGGAGGGCAGGTTCTCGTAGCCCTCCAGGCGGATGACCTCTTCGGCCAGGTCGTTCGGGTCGGTGAGGTCGGGGCGCCAGGACGGCACGGTGACGATCAGCTCGTCCTGCCCGTACACGTCGCAGCCGATCTCCTGGAGCCGCCGTACGACGGTTTCGCGGCCGTAGGCGACGCCCGCGACCTTGTCCGGGTGGTCGGCCGGGATCGTGATGGTGCGGGGCGCGGTCGGGGCGAGGACCTCGGTGACGCCGGCCTCGGCGGTGCCGCCCGCGAGCAGGACCAGCAGATCCACCGTGCGCTGCGCGGCGGCAGCGGCGGCCTGCGGGTCGACACCGCGCTCGAAGCGCCGGGACGCCTCGGAGGACAGCTTGTGGCGGCGGGCCGTGCGCGCGATCGACACCGCGTCGAAGTGGGCGGCCTCGATGACGATGTCGGCCGTGGCGTTCTCGGTGTCGTCGTGGTCGGCGATCTCCGTGTTGGCGCCGCCCATGACACCGGCGAGACCGATGGGGCCGCGGTCGTCGGTGATCACCAGGTCCTCGGCGTCCAGCGTGCGCTCGACACCGTCGAGGGTGGTGAGCTTCTCGCCCGGCTCGGCCCTGCGCACGCCGATCGTGCCCTGGACCAGGCCGCGGTCGTAGGCGTGCAGCGGCTGGCCGAGCTCCATCATCACGTAGTTGGTGACGTCGACGGCGAGCGAGATCGGGCGCATGCCGACCTTCTGGAGCCGGCGCTGGAGCCAGATCGGCGAGCGGGCTTCGGCGCTCAGGCCGGTCACCGTGCGGGCCGTGAAGCGGTCGCAGCCGGTGGGGTCGGAGATCCGCACCGGGTAGCCGTACGCGTTCGGGCCGGGCACGTCGAGCAGGGCCGGGTCGCGCAGCGGCAGGCCGTAGGCGATGGCGGTCTCGCGGGCGACACCGCGCATCGACAGGCAGTAGCCGCGGTCGGGCGTGACGGCGATGTCGAGGACCTCGTCGACCAGCTCCAGCAGCTCGATCGCGTCCTTGCCGACCTCGGTCTCCGGGGGCAGCACGATGATGCCCTTGGTGCCGTCGTCGCCCATGTTCAGCTCGTCGCTGGAGCAGATCATGCCGCGGGACATCTTGCCGTAGGTCTTGCGCTCGGCGATCTGGAAGTCACCGGGCAGGACGGCGCCGGGCAGGGCCACAACGACCTTGTCGCCGACGGCGAAGTTGCGGGCGCCGCAGACGATCTCCTGGGGCTCGCCCGTACCGTTGGCCTGGCCGACGTCGACGGTGCAGAAGCGGATCGGCTTCTTGAACTCCGTCAGCTCCTCGATGGTCGCGACCTGGCCGACCACCAGGGGTCCCTTGAGGTCGGCGCCGAGCTGCTCGACCGTCTCGACCTCCAGACCGGCCGAAATGAGCTTGGCCTGGACGTCGCGGCCGGTCTCGGTGGCCGGCAGGTCGACGTACTCCCGCAGCCAAGAAAGCGGGACCCGCATCAGATCTCCATCCCGAACGGCCGGGTGAACCGGACGTCACCCTCGACCATGTCTCGCATGTCCTCGACGTTGTGGCGGAACATCAGCATCCGCTCGATACCGAACCCGAAGGCGAAGCCGCTGTACTTCTCGGGGTCGACGCCGCAGGCGGTCAGCACCCGCGGGTTGACCATGCCGCAGCCGCCGAGCTCGATCCAGCCCTCGGACGAGCAGGTGCGGCAGGGCCGGTCGGGGTTGCCGATGGACTCGCCCTTGCACACGTAGCAGAGCATGTCCATCTCGGCGCTCGGCTCGGTGAAGGGGAAGTAGTTCGGCCGCAGCCGCGTCTTCATGTCCGCGCCGAACAGGGACTGGACCATGTGGTCCAGGGTGCCCTTGAGGTCCGCCATGGTCAGGCCCTCGTCGATCGCGAGCAGCTCGATCTGGTGGAAGACGGGCGTGTGCGTGGCGTCCAGCTCGTCCGTGCGGAACACCCGGCCGGGGCAGACGATGTACACCGGCAGCTCACGGTCGAGCAGGGCGCGGGCCTGCACCGGGGAGGTGTGGGTGCGCAGCACGACGCCGGAGCCGGACTCCTCGGTGCCCTTGGGGCCCTGCACGAAGAACGTGTCCTGCATCTGCCGGGCCGGGTGGTCGGGCAGGAAGTTCAGGGCGTCGAAGTTGAACCACTCCGCCTCGGCCTCCGGCCCTTCGGCGATCTCGTAGCCCATGGCCACGAAGACGTCCGCGACCCGCTCCATCATCGTGGTGAGCGGGTGCCGGGCGCCGGCCGGTACGCGGTCGTAGGGCAGCGTGACGTCCACCGCCTCCTCGACCAGCACGCGGGTGTCCCGCTCGGCTTCCAGCTCGGCCTGGCGGGCGGCGAGGCCCTTGTTCACGGCGCCGCGGGCCTGCCCGACGCGCTTGCCGGCGTCGGCCTTGGCGTGCGGGGGCAGGGCGCCGATCTCGCGGTTGGCGAGGGCCAGCGGGGAGGCGGGGCCGGTGTGGGCGACCTTGGCCTCGTGGAGCGCGTCGAGGGAGTCCGCGGCGGCGAAGGCGGCGAGCGCCTCGTCCCGCATGCGCTCGATCTCTTCCGGTTTCAACGCCTCGACCTCTACAGGGTCGTACGACTTATTCGGTGCCGACATCTCTTCCCGTGCTTCCGATTGGCTGGCTGGAGGTCCCCGTCACCGACTCCGACGGCCGTCTGCGGGACACAAAGGTGCCAAGGGCCGAGTCTAACGGGGTGGAGGTGTACGAATGCGCCCGCGGGCTGCTCAGGCGAGATAGGCCGGAGCGCTCACGGGCAACGTAAATCGGAACTCGGCGCCGGCGCCGGGTGCGCGGCCGACCGTGATGGTGCCGCCGTGGGCCTCGACGATGCCCTTGACGATGTAGAGCCCGAGGCCCGTGCCACCGCGCTTGCTGCCCCGCCAGAAGCGGGTGAAGACGCGGTTCATGGACTCCTCCGGGATGCCCGGCCCCTCGTCGCTCACCGTGACCGACGTGCCGATGTCCTCGCCCTCGCGGGGGGACGCCGTGGCCGTGACGTCGATCGTGACAGTTCCCTCGCCGTGCCGCACGGCATTTTCCAGGAGGTTGCTGAGCACCTGGTCGATCTTGTCGGGGTCGGCCCACAGGTCGGGCAGCGGCTGCTGGACGCGCAGCAGGAAGCGGTCGGCGGGCTGCCCGGCGGCGACGTAGGCCTGGATGTGACGGCCCACGGCGGCGCCGATGTCGACGGGCTGGCGCCGCACCTCCAGCCGGCCGGAGTCGATCCGGGAGATGTCGAGCAGCTCGGCGATGAGCCGGGTGACCCGGTCGGCGTCGGCGTCGACGGTCTCCAGCATCAGCCGCTTCTGGTCGTCGGTGAAGCGTTCCCACTTGGCGAGCAGGGTGGCGGTGAAGCCCTTGACGGAGGTGAGCGGGGAGCGCAGTTCGTGGGCGACGGTGGCGATCAGCTCGGCGTGGCTGCGCTCGGTGCGGCGGCGGGCCTCGGTGTCGCGCAGGGTGACGACGAGGCGCCTCAGGGGCCCGGTGGGCCTGGTGCGGACGTAGCGCGCGGAGACCAGCACCTCACGGCCGCCGGGGAGGAGGAGGTTGCGCTCGGGCTGTCCGACCCGGATCGCGAGGCCGCCGTACGGGTCGGTCAGCTGCCACCAGCGTCGCCCCTCCAGATCCTCTAATGGCAGGGCCTTCTCCAAGGGCTGTCCGAGGGCGTCCCGGGCGGGGACGGCGGTGATGCGCTCGGCGGCGGCGTTGAAGCAGACGACCCGGCCCTGCTCGTCGGCGACGACGAGTCCGTCGGGCAGCATGTCGGGGTCGATGCCGAGGTCGGCGCGATCACCGGGCGGCCGGGACGCGGCGGGCGGGCTCCCGGCGTCCTGGGCCCCTGGTGCGCTGCTCGTGCCGACGCTCATCCCCGTACCCCACCTCCAAGGCTCCGCAGAGGGGTCCCTGAGCTGGTCACCCTACTAGTTCCCGGTGACGGAGCGGCACCCTCCGGCGGCGCGCTGTGCACGCGCCGACGCATAGAGACATACGGCGGCGGCGGTGGCGAGGTTCAGACTCTCGGCCTTCCCGTGGATCGGGACGCGGACGACGGCGTCCGTGAGGGCACGGGTCTCCTCCGGCAGGCCCCAGGCCTCGTTCCCGAAGACCCAGGCGGTCGGCCCGCCCATGGTGCCCTTGTCGAGCTCGTCGTCGAGGTCGCGGTCGCCGGCCCCGTCGGCGGCGAGGACGCGCACACCGGCGGCCCGCAGTCCTTCGACAGCGTGCGCCACGGGGACGCCGACGGCGACGGGCAGGTGGAACAGGGAGCCGACGGAGGCGCGGACGGCCTTGGGGTTGTACACGTCGACGGAGGCGTCGGTCAGGACGACGGCCTCGGCACCGGCGGCGTCGGCGCAGCGCAGCACGGTCCCGGCGTTGCCCGGGTCGCGGACGTTGGCGAGGAGGGCGACGAGCCGGGGGCGCGCCGCGAGGACCTCCTCGAAGGGTGTGTCCAGGAACCGGCAGACGCCGACGAGGCCCTGCGGGGTGACGGTGGTGGAGATGTCGGCGATGACCTGCTCGGCGGCGAGGTGCACCCGGGCGCCGGCGTCCCGGGCCGCCCCCACGATGTCGGCGTACCGCTCGGCGGCCTCCAGCGTGGCGAACAGCTCCACGAGCGTGGCCGCGCCCCCGGCCAGGTGCCCGGCCGCTTCCCGCACCGCTTGCGGCCCCTCGGCGAGGAACAGCCGCTCCTTCCCCCGGAAGTTCCGCTTCGCCAGCCGCCGCGCCGCCAGGACGCGGGGGGAACGGGGAGAGATGAGCTCGGGAGTGGCGGGGGGCATTGCGTTCGCTTTCTCAGTAGCTGGCTGCACAGCAGGACCCGCAGGCCGCTCGGGCCTGCGGGTCCTTTCGTCACATCGGCTCGGAGCCGCGTCAGGCCGCCTTGGGGGCGTTGACGTCGCTCGGCAGCGCCTTCTGGGCGACCTCGACGAGCGCGGCGAACGCACCGGCGTCGTTGACGGCCAGCTCCGCCAGGATCTTGCGGTCGACCTCGATGTTCGCGGCCTTGAGACCCTGGATGAAGCGGTTGTAGGTCATGCCGTTGGCGCGGGCAGCGGCGTTGATGCGCTGGATCCACAGCTGGCGGAAGTCACCCTTGCGCTTCTTGCGGTCGTTGTAGTTGTAGACCAGCGAGTGGGTGACCTGCTCCTTGGCCTTGCGGTACAGACGCGAACGCTGACCGCGGTAGCCGGAGGCCTGCTCGAGGATCGCCCGGCGCTTCTTGTGGGCGTTCACTGCCCGCTTGACGCGTGCCACTTTTTAACTCCTTGTAGCGGGGCCGCGGTGGTCCTCACACGGCCCGGTATCGATTGGGTCCCGGTCCTGACGTACGGCGCTTGCGCGCCGGAACGTCACTTGCCGAGAAGCTTCTTGATCTTCTTGGCGTCGCCCGGGGCCATCTCGGCGTTGCCGGTGAGGCGACGCGTCACACGGGACGACTTGTGCTCGAGCAGGTGGCGCTTGCCGGCGCGCTCACGGAGCACCTTGCCGGAGCCGGTGACCTTGAAGCGCTTCCTGGACCCGCTGTGCGACTTGTTCTTCGGCATAGCGCCGTACTCTCCTCGTCGGTGGCGCTCCGGTGCCCGGTCGCGAAACCGGGCACGGTGGAGCGTCGTCTTGTTTCGGTTGCTTCCTGGGGACTCGCGTCCCCCGGGATCACGCGTCGGCGGAAGCCTCGGCCGGAGCCTCGGTGTCCTCGGCGAACTCGGCCTCAGCGGCGTTCTGCGACTTGCCGGGGTTGGCCTTCGCCTCAGCCTTGCGGGCCTCCTGCGCCTGGCGAGCCTCGGCCATCGCCTCGGTCTTCTTCTTGTGCGGACCGAGAACCATGATCATGTTTCGGCCGTCCTGCTTCGGGTTCGACTCGACGAAACCGAGGTCCTGGACGTCCTCCGCGAGCCGCTGGAGCAGTCGGTAGCCCAGCTCGGGCCGGGACTGCTCGCGACCACGGAACATGATCGTGATCTTGACCTTGTCGCCCTGCTTGAGGAACCGAACGACGTGACCCTTCTTGGTGTCATAGTCGTGCGGGTCGATCTTCGGCCGGAGCTTCATCTCCTTGATGACCGTGTGCGCCTGGTTCTTGCGCGCCTCACGGGCCTTCATGGCCGACTCGTACTTGAACTTCCCGTAGTCCATGAGCTTGCACACGGGCGGACGGGCGTTCGCCGCGACCTCGACCAGGTCCAGGTCGTACTCCTGCGCAAGCTCCAGTGCCTTGGCCAGGGGGACGATGCCCACCTGCTCGCCACTGGGACCGACAAGTCGCACCTCGGGAACGCGAATCCGGTCGTTGATGCGGGGCTCGGCGCTGATGGATCCTCCTCGGTAGCACCACGCGACGGTCTGGCGGACGGCCGCGTAACGTCTCTATTCGATAGACCTAACCGCGTCGAAGCACAAAAAATGCCCCGGACGATTCCCAGGCGGGGCTCCTCGAACTACCGGAGCACCGCCGCGGGGAGCCGCGGGGCGCGATTTCGGACGGATCGCCGCCGCTGGGACGGGACCGTCTGACCGGTGACCCGCCGCCCTGGGGGCGGTCAGGTGGGAGTTCGAAAGCCTCCACTTGTGGGTCGGGCTCGCGGGCCAGGAGGCATACGGGTCCGACCGGTCGTTACACGAGATTACCAGCATGGGCCAGGAACGGCCAATCGTGGCGCCCCGGGGCCCGGTACGGCGCACGCCCGGCCTGCGCCTATCGTGTGGGGCATGAGTGAGACCCCTCCTGAGTCCCCCGACTTCGACGCCATGGCCCGCGACATCGCCGAGGTCCCGGCGGTCGAGGTGATCGTGACGGTCGCCGTCAACCTGATGAGCGCCGCCGCGGTGAAGCTCGGTCTGACCGAGGAGGGCGCCCAGCACAAGGACCTGGACGAGGCCCGCAAGCTGGTGCACGCGCTGGCCGGCCTGCTGGACGCGTCCGCCACCGAGATCAGCTCGTTCCACGCGTCGCCCCTGCGCGACGGCCTGAAGTCGCTCCAGCTGGCGTTCCGCGAGGCGTCGCTCGTCCCGGACGAGCCGGGCAAGGGGCCGGGCGAGAAGTACACGGGACCGGTCTACGGCTAGCCGGTACGCAGGTCCTTCAGCGTTCGTACAAGGGCTCGCCCGGTGGCGTCGCCCCGGCCGGCAGCAGTGCCAGGTCGAGGCCGCGTACCAGGCGGGCCCTCAGTGTCTCGTCGGCGGCGAGACGCCGGGCGACCGCCTGGGCGGTTTCGGCGGGGGCGGCGGCCGGGTCCAGGACCAGGGCGAGGGTGCCGTCGGCCTGGCCCGGGCCGAGGTGGGCGCGCAGGACGGCGGGCTCGGCGGCCACGGCGTCGCGTACGGCCCCGACGACGGCCGGGTCGGCGAGCGGGTCGGTGGTCGCACGGCCCTCCGCGAGGGCGAGCAGGGCGGGCCCGGTCAGTTCGAAGGGCACGGGCCCGGCCAGGTCGAGCACGACCGTGTCCGCCTTCTCGTGAGCGGCGGCCTGGAGGGCCTGGTGCAGGGGTACGGCGACGGGGCGGGCCGCCGGGTCCCAGCGGGCGAGGGAGTCGGTGGAGGTGAAGGCGGGCAGCGCGGTGCGGTTCCCGGCCTTCAGGGTCGGTACGGCCATGTCGCTGGTCTTCTCGCGGCGCAGTCCCCGCTCGTCCTCCTCGACCTCGCCGAGCACGGCCACGACGGGGACGAGCAGCCGGGCGCCCTTGAGGGCGTCGAGGACCGGGCCCACGGCACTGCGGTCTTCCGACCAGGCGGCGAGTGCCGCGCTCAGCCGGGGGTCGGCGGAACCGTCGTCGTCGGAGAAGCCGGAGTCGGGGATGTTCTTGTTCGCCACGATCGTCGACCCTATAGGCCGGGTGCCGCCGCTTCGGCGGGCGGTCCTGCCGGGCGGCGGCCGGAGGGTCTCGTGCCCGGCTAGAACGCGTCGGGGCGCGTGCGGCGGCCGCGCCACAGGACCACGGCGGCGACCAGCAGGACGCCGCCGGCGCTGCCCGCGAGGGGGGCGGCCCAGTCGGCGGTGTCGTCGCCGGTGCCGGTGGCGTCCGGGCCGCTGCCGAAGTACGTCGCGCCGTACGCCGCCGAGTGGAGGCCCTGCGGCTTCAGCCGGCCGGCGGCCTTGATGGCGGCGGCCGGGTCGACGAAGCCGAAGCCGCGGGAGTCGTCGCGGCCCGCGGCCGGGGCGTTGCGGGCGGTGTCCTCCAGGAGCGACTTGACCTGGGCCGGGGTCAGATCGGGGTGGGCGGCCTTGACCAGGGCGGCGGCGCCGGAGACGAAGGCGGCGGCGGCGCTGGTGCCCCAGCCCTCGTAGTACTTGTGGTCGGGGTCGGCGATGACGACGTCGACGCCGGGGGCGCTGACCGTGGCGTACCAGCGGCGGGTGGAGAAGGGGGCGCGGGTTCCGGCGCGGTCGACGGCGGTGGCGGCGATGACGCCCGGGTAGGCGGCCGGGTAGGAGATGCGGTCGCCCTTCTCGCCGCCGTTGCCTGCGGAGGCGACGACGATCACGCCCTTCTTCAGGGCGTACTGGATGGCCTGGTCCTCGGCGGGTTCCGGGTGCGCGGAGGCGGAGTCGTCGCCGAGGGAGAGGTTGATGACGTCGGCGCCGTGGTCGGCGGCCCAGCGGATGCCGTCGGCGAGGGCGTTGCCGCGGGTGCTGCGGGCCTTGGCGCGGGAGGGGTCGCCGTCCTCCAGGATCACGCGGACGGGGAGGATCTTCGCCTCGGGGGCGATGCCGAGGACGCCGTCCGCGTCGCCCGGGCCGTGGCCGTGCCCGGCGATGATGCCGGCCATGGCCGTGCCGTGCCGGGCCCAGGCGCGGTCGCCGGGTTCGGCTCCGAAGCCGACCAGGTCCTTGCCGGTGAGGACGTTGCCGATCAGGTCGGGGTGGTCGGCCTCGACGCCGGTGTCCAGGACGGCGACCGTGACGCCGTCGCCCTTCGTGGTCCGCCAGGCCTCCTGGGTGTGCATAGCGTCCAGGGCCCACTGCTGGGCGCGGATGCCGTCGGCGTGAGCGGTGGTGGCGGGCAGGAGGACGAGCCCGGCGGCGAGCAGCACGCTCAGCGCCGCGGACCGGCCGGCCCCGGCGGCTCTGCCGGCCGGTTTCCTGGTGGTTTTCCCGGCCGGTTTCCTGGTGGTTTTCACGACGGCTGCTCCGTGGCCGAGCGGACGTTCTTGCGCAGGCCGCGTTCGACGCGGTCGGCGAGGCCCCGGGCCTCGTTGCCGAGGCCGGCCTGGGCGGGGGCGGTGGTGGCGCCGGACTCCATGGCGTCCCCGGCGGGCTGCGGGTCGTCGACGCTACGGCCGTCGGCCCAGCCGGAGACGGCGTAGACGACGACCGGGGCCTCGGTCAGCACGGAGACGGTCCAGGCGGCGCGCTGCTCCGGGCCGAAGCGGGCGGCGGGCGTGTCCTTCGCGGCGTACGGCAGCGGCATCAGGTCGCTGCGGCGGTCCAGGCGCTCCTTGCGGAAACGGTTCGCGAGGGCGGTCATGCCCGGGGCGTCGGCCGTGGTGAAGAGGAGGCCGACGGTGGTCACGTAGCTCTCGGTGGCGTCGGTGTAGGTGGCACGCAGGAGGCGTTCGCAGCCGACGGGGGCGAGGGCCTTGCGCAGCAGGGGGGCGAAGGCGTCCTTGCAGCCGCTGTCCGGGGCGACGGCGATCCGGGTCCAGGTGCGGTCGGCTCCGCCGGGGCCGGCGCCCTGGCCCTGCACGGTGGGCGGGAACAGCTGGTCGACGGGCACGCTGTGCCAGAGGCTGCCGGCCGCGGCGAAGGTGCTGCGCGTGCCCTCCTCCCCGGGGTCCCCCACGAGCCAGCTCCCGGTGACCGCGCCCGAGATGAGTCCCAGCCCGAGCACGAGACAGACGGCGGCAGCGGCGGCCTGGGACGCCCCGCGCCGCCCGAGCGGCCGGGGCCGCGCGACGCCGTCGTATCCCTCGGGCTCCCCGAAGGACACGACGGGGCGCGTCCCGGAGGTCGCGGGTGCGTTCCAGGAGAGGGACGGGTCGGGAGAGACGCCGGTGGGCCTACGCATGCCACGCCCGGTGGTGGGGTCGGCAGTGGCCTCTGGCGCCCGCGAGGGGCGCGGCGGAACAACGGGCCGCGTGGAACCGGGGCGGCCGAAGGATTCAGCAGGCCCGGAGGGCGACGGGTCGCCGGGGACCGGTCGCAGGCGTGCGGTCGTCTCGGAGGAGTTCTCGCCAGGGGCGCCGGTACGGCGTGACGCAGGGGCGTACCCCGGCCGGCCGGGCGAGCCCTGTGTGGGCAGGTGACGCGGCCGCGGAGGGGCGTCGGGCGGCGTGGACGACCTGTTCGACGCGGGTCGCGTCACGCGACCGACGCCGGGCTCCGCATCCGGGAACCGGTCGGAGGCGCGGGGCGGGGGCGGAGCGGCCGGCTCGGCACGCCGGGGGGCGGTGGGCTCGCTCTGGCGTGGAGCAGCAGGCTCGCTACTGCGGGGAGCAGCGGACTGGGCACGCCAGGACGTGCCGTACTCGCCACGCCCGGGGACAACAGGCTCGCCACCGCGGGGAGCGTCGGGCTCAGTACGCCGGAACGCGGCGGGCTCGTCACGCCGGGGAGCAGCGGACTCGCCACCACGGGGAACGTCGGACGCGCCATGGCCGGGAGACTCGCCACCGCGGGGAGCCCCAGACTTGCCACGCCCAGCAGCGCCGGACTCGCCACGCCGGGGCCCAGCAGGCTCGCTCCCGCTGGGAGCAGCAGGCTCGGTACGCCAGGGCGCAGTTGGCTCGGGGCGCCGGGGCGCAGTCGGCTCCGCGTGCCGGGTCATGTCGCTGAAGCTGGGGAAACGAGGGCGGCCGCTGTTCGAGGTGCCGGCCCTGTCGGAGGGAGCCGTGCCGTCGCCCCGAGGACCCGACGAGTCCGTGTCGCGCCCGGGCGAGGGGTCGGAAGGTGCCGCCTGGGCGTTCTCGGCCGGGGCGGGGGGGTGTGAAGGGCGTGGGGGGAAAGAGGCACGCTGCGCTTCCGTGCTCATGCACCCCCCGTTTCCTCGTACCCGGGCCGCTGCGTACCGCGCGGGCCGTGTCGTCCTGCCCGAGGCCCGGCACTGAGTCGTCCCGGGCACACATACCCGTACGGATGGAGCGTCATCCCGGCGCGGAAATCCGGCCGGCGTCGCTCCGCCGTACGTGCGCGTCACTCTACGGCTTGTTCCTGCGCGAACGGGAACCAGTCCGCGAGCCCGGGGCATCTGCCCGGAACGTCCCCCTACCCTGCGGTAATCCTGTCTGGCAGGCTGCGTTCATGACTGCGCGCGCCTCCGACCGGGCCCGTTACGACCGGGCCACCGCCCATCTCGACGCCCCCCTCGCGATCGTGGACCTGGACGCCTTCGACGCCAACGCCGCCGACCTGGTCCGTCGCGCCGGGGGCAAGCCCGTCCGGGTCGCCAGCAAGTCCGTGCGGTGCCGGGCGCTGCTGGAACGCGTCCTGGCCCGGGACGGTTTCGCGGGGATCATGTCGTTCACCCTCGCCGAGTCGCTGTGGCTGGCGCGCTCGGGGTTCGACGACGTGCTGCTCGCCTACCCGTCCGCCGACCGGTCCGCGTACGCCGAACTCGCCGGTGATCCCAAGCTCGCCGCCGCCGTGACCGTGATGGTCGACGACGTCGCCCAGCTGGATCTGATCGACGCCTCGCGGGGCGGCGGGCGTGAAGTCGTGCGCGTCTGCCTGGAGTTGGACACCTCCCTGAAGCTGCTCGGCGGGCGGGTGCGGGTCGGGGCCCGGCGTTCGCCGCTGCACTCCCCCGCCCAGGTCGCCGACGTGGCGCGGGCCGTGGCCCGCCGGCCGGGCTTCGAGGTTGTGGGGATCATGGCGTACGAGGGGCATGTCGCCGGTGTCGGGGACGCCGTGGCCGGGCGTCCGCTGCGGTCCCGTGCCATCCGGCTGATGCAGGCCGCCGCCAAGCGTGAACTCGCCGAGAGGCGGGCGGAGGTGGTGCGGGCGGTGCGCGCCGTCGCGCCGGGGCTGGAGTTCGTCAACGGCGGTGGCACCGGCTCGGTGCAGCACACGGCGGCCGAGGACGCGGTGACCGAGATCGGCGCCGGGTCGGGGCTGTACGTGCCGCGGCTGTTCGACAACTACACGTCGTTCAGCGGCCGTCCGGCGGCCCTCTTCGCCCAGCCCGTCGTACGGCGGCCGGGGGTGGGAGTGGTGACGGTCCTCGGTGGCGGGTATCCCGCCTCCGGCGCGGCCGGGCCCGACCGGCTGCCCGTGCCGTATCTGCCGGAGGGGCTGCGCTACGACCCTCAGGAGGGGGCCGGTGAGGTGCAGACCCCGCTGCTCGGCTCGCCCGCCGACGACCTGCTGATCGGTGACAAGGTGTGGTTCCGGCACGCGAAGGCCGGTGAACTGTGCGAGCGGTTCGACGTGCTGCACCTGGTCGAGGGCGACGCGGTGACGGCGACCGTGCCGACGTACCGCGGCGAGGGCCTCACGTTCCTCTAGGCGTCAGTCAGACGGGCCGATGCTGCTGCCCACGCCGCCGCCCGGGTCCGCGTCGCCGAACGGCCGGATGCCCTTGGTGATGCGGTCCATGTCGGCGAGCGGCGGTCCGTCCTCGCCCGCGTCGAAGACGTAGCGGACGAGGACGGGCGACTCGGTGCCGACGCTGGACGGGAAGACGAGCGACTGGACGTAGCCGCCCGGCCCCTTGGCGGTCCGCACGCGCCAGCGCACGAGGTACCCGGCGCGGCCCGCCACCGCGACCGGCCCGGACTTGACCTGCTGGTGCGACTCGATGCCCCCGTAGAGCTCGCGGCCGAGCGTGTCGCGGTCGTAGGCCTCGTCGGCCGCGTCCTCGATGTCCGCCTTGGCGAGAGCCTCGGGGGACTTCTCGTCGTTCTCGGTCACCGTGCGGGAGAAGACCATGCCGTGGCGGCACAGGCCGACGCCGCCGGGGCAGTCGTAGGTGCCGTCGGTCGTCATGACGACGTCGTCCTGGGCCACGTACTGCGGCCGGACCCAGCCGTCGAGCAGCGGGTAGGTGACGCCGTTGAGCTGGTCCTCGACGACGGCCGGGTCGTCGGCGGACGGCTCGGACGTGGACGGGGACGCCTCGGGGGTCGTCGCCGACGGGCCGTTCGGGGCCGGGGGCGCGGACGTCGGGGCCGTCCGTGTCTGCGCGCCCTCCCCGTCGTCGCTCAGCACGACGGCTCCGGTGACGATCGCCGCGACGAGGACGGCTCCGGCGGCGATGAGGGCGACGGCCTTGGCGCGGCCGGTGCCGCCGCCCGGGGGCGGAGGCACCGGGACCGTGGGGGCCTCGGGCGCGCGGCGGTGCTCGGTCCAGGCCGTGCCGTCCCACCAGCGTTCCAGATGGGGGCCGTGCGGGTCGGGGTACCAGCCGGGCGGTGGCGTCATGCTCATCCCGGCACTGTAGAGCGAGAGCCCGGCCGTCCGGGCACGGCTCCTACAGGGGTGTGACGTACGCCCCCGCGATCCCGCCGTCGACCAGGAAGTCGGTGGCGTTCACGAAGGAGGAGTCGTCGCTGGCGAGGAAGGCCACGGCCGCGGCGATCTCCTCGGCCTCGGCGAACCGGCCCAGCGGGATGTGCACCAGGCGGCGCGCGGCACGCTCCGGGTCCTTGGCGAACAGCTCCTGGAGGAGCGGGGTGTTGACCGGGCCGGGGCACAGGGCGTTGACCCGGATGCCCTCGCGGGCGAACTGCACGCCCAGCTCACGGGACATGGCGAGGACGCCGCCCTTGGACGCCGTGTACGAGATCTGGCTGGTGGCGGCGCCCATCCTGGCCACGAAGGACGCCGTGTTGATGATCGAGCCCCTGCCCTGGCGTTGCATGTACGGGATGGCGGCCTTGCAGCAGAGGTAGACGGAGGTGAGGTTGACCTCCTGGACGCGCTTCCAGGCCTCCAGGCCGGTCTCCAGGATGGAGTCGTCGTCGGGCGGGGAGATGCCGGCGTTGTTGAAGGCGATGTCGACGCTGCCGTAGGTGTCGTGGGCCGTCCTGAAGAGGGCCTCGACCTGCTCGGGGTCGGTGACGTCCACCTTCACGAAGATGCCGCCGGTCTCCTCGGCGGCCGCCTTGCCGCGTGCGTCGTCGACGTCGCCGCAGACGACGTGCGCTCCTTCGGAGGCGAGGCGGCGGGCGGCGGCGAGGCCGATGCCGCTGCCGGCTCCGGTGACGACGGCGGTGCGGCCGACCAGCCGGCGGCAGATGCTTTCCTGAGCGGTCACTGTGCGGGGCCCTCCGTGCTGATGAAGACGTTCTTGGTTTCGGTGAAGGCGGCCAGGGCCTCGGGGCCGAGCTCGCGGCCGACGCCCGACTGCTTGTAGCCGCCGAAGGGGGTCCAGTAGCGGACGCTGGCATGGGAGTTGACGGACAGGTTGCCGGCGCGGACGGCCTGGGAGACGCGCAGGGCGCGGCCGACGTCCCGGGTCCAGATGGAGCCGGAGAGGCCGTACGGGGTGTCGTTGGCGAGGCGGATCGCGTCGGCCTCGTCGGTGAAGGGCAGCAGGACGGCGACCGGGCCGAAGATCTCCTCGCAGGCCGCCGCCGAGTCGGGCCGCTCCTCGGTGAGGACGGTCGGCGGGAACCAGAAGCCGGGCCCCTCGGGCGCGCTGCCGCGCAGGGCCGGGGCGTCCTCGGGCACGAACCCCTTGACACGGTCGAGTTGCTGCCGGGAGATCAGCGGGCCCATCTGGGTCTTCTCGTCGGCCGGGTCGCCCACCACCACGGCGGCCAGCGTCTCGGCGAGCAGCTCGCGGACCTCGTCGTACACCGTCTCCTGGACCAGGATGCGGGTGCGGGCGCAGCAGTCCTGGCCGGAGTTGTCCAGGAAGGAGAAGGGGTCGACGGCGGCCTTCAGGTCGGCGTCGGCGAAGACGATGTTCGGGCTCTTGCCGCCGAGTTCGAGGGTGACCGGCTTGATCTGCTCGGCGCCGAGCGCCGCGACCCGCCGGCCGGTCCTGGTGGAGCCGGTGAAGACGATCTTGGCGACCCCTGGGTGGCGTACCAGCGCGTCGCCGGTGACGGCGCCGTGTCCGGGCAGGACCTGGAAGAGGTGCTCCGGGAGCCCGGCCTCCAGGGCGAGTTCGGCCAGGCGCAGGGCGGTGAGCGGGGTGGTCTCGGCGGGCTTGAGGAGCACTGCGTTCCCGGCCGCCAGGGCGGGGGCGGTACCCCAGGCGGCGATCGGCATGGGGAAGTTCCAGGGCGCGATCACGCCGACGACGCCGAGCGGTTCGAGGATCGTGACGTCGAGGCCGCCGGGCACCGGGATCTGCCGGCCGGTGAGCCGCTCCACTCCCCCGGCCGCGTAGTCCAGCAGGTCCCGGACGTTGCCGGCCTCCCAGCGGGCGTTGCCGATGGTGTGGCCGGCCTCCCGGACTTCCAGGCGGGCCAGTTCCTCCAGGTGCTCGTCGACGGTGGCCGCGAAGCGGCGCAGCAGCCGGGCGCGGTCGCCGGGGGTGAGCGCGGCCCAGATCCGCTGTGCCCTGGCGGCATGGGTGACGGCCGCGTCGATGTCCGCCGGGGTCGCCCCGGCGATGGCGGCGACGACTTCCTCGGTCGCGGGGTTCAGTACTTCCAGAAGGTGCTCGGAAGACAAGGAGGACCTCACATGCGTTCGAAGGAGCGGCGCAGCTCCCAGTCGGTCACCGCGGCGTCGAAGGCGTCCAGTTCGACGCGCGCCATGTTGCGGTAGTGCGCGACGACCTCGTCCCCGAAGGCGGAGCGGGCGATGGGGCTGTTCTCCCAGAGCTCGGCCGCCTCGCGCAGGGTGGTGGGGACGTGGGCGAAGTCGGCGGCGTAGGCGTTGCCGGGGCAGGGCTCGGGCAGTTCCAGCTTCTGCTCGATGCCGTGCAGTCCGGCCGCGACCAGCCCGGCCACGGCGAGGTAGGGGTTGACGTCGCCGCCGGGCAGCCGGTTCTCGAAGCGCATCGAGCGGCCGTGGCCGACCACGCGCAGCGCGCAGGTGCGGTTGTCATGGCCCCAGGCGACGGCGGTCGGGGCGAAGGAGCCGGGCTGGAACCGCTTGTAGGAGTTGATGTTGGGGGCGTAGAGGAGGGAGAAGTCGCGCAGCGCGGCGAGCTGGCCGGCGAGGAAGTGGCGCATGACGTCCGACATGCCGTCCTCGCCGTCGCCTGCCATGGCGTTGGTGCCGTCGGCGTCGGCGAGCGAGAGGTGGATGTGGCAGGAGTTGCCCTCGCGCTCGTTGTACTTGGCCATGAAGGTGATCGACATGCCCTCCTGGGCGGCGATCTCCTTGGCGCCGGTCTTGTAGACGGCGTGCTGGTCGCAGGTGACCAGGGCCTCGTCGTAGCGGAAGGCGATCTCGTGCTGGCCGGGGTTGCACTCGCCCTTGGCGGACTCCACGGTGAGGCCGGCGGCCGCCATCTCGTTGCGGATGCGGCGCAGCAGAGGCTCGATGCGGCCGGTGCCGAGGACCGAGTAGTCGATGTTGTACTGGTTGGCCGGGGTGAGGCCTCTGTAGTCGGCGTCCCAGGCCTGTTCGTAGGTGTCCTTGAAGACGATGAACTCCAGCTCGGTGCCGACCTGGGCGGTGTAGCCGAGGTCGGCGAGGCGCTCCAGCTGGCGGCGCAGGATCTGGCGGGGTGCGGCGACCACGGGCGAGCCATCGTTCCAGGCGAGGTCGGCGTGGAGCATGGCCGTGCCCTCGTTCC
Source organism: Streptomyces africanus (assembly GCF_030816955.1). Lineage (NCBI taxonomy): Bacteria > Bacillati > Actinomycetota > Actinomycetes > Kitasatosporales > Streptomycetaceae > Streptomyces > Streptomyces africanus. Next base: position 1,587,938 of record NZ_JAUSYP010000001.1, read on the forward strand.
AGGGGACGCGGCGCAGGGTGCTCAGGTCCGGGTGCATGGCGAAGTCGCCGTAGCCGCGGTCCCAGGAGGACATCGCGTAGCCGTCGACGGTGTTCATCTCGGTGTCGACGGCGAGCAGGTAGTTGCAGCCCTCCGTGCCGTGCTGGAGGACCTCGTCGAGGAAGAAGCGCGCGGCGAACCGCTTGCCCTGGAGCCGCCCTTGCATGTCGGGGAAGGCCAGGACGACAGTGTCGATCTCACCGCCGGCGACGAGGGCGTGCAGTTCCTCGACGCTCAGCGGGGGTGTGCGGTCTGCCACGGGAGGGCCTCCTTGGCTCCTTGGGTCCGCCGGGAGCCATAAGGTATTCCTGAGAACCATTGCTTGGGAAGGGGGTACGGCCACATGCCGGAGGAAGCTGGCGGCGAGATGCGGGACGGGCTGACGCCGGTGCTGCGGCCGGTGCGCGCGGGCAACGGCTTCGAGGAGGCACTGGAGCAGATCCTCCAGGTCGTACGGCTGGGCCTGGTGCCGGGGGGCGAGCGGCTGCCGGCCGAGCGGGAGCTGGCGGAGCGGCTGGGGATCAGCCGGGTGACGCTGCGCGAGGTGCTGAAGGTGCTCCAGGACCAGGGGCTGGTGGAGTCGCGGCGGGGCCGGTACGGCGGCACGTTCGTGCTGCCCCGCACGGACGCCGGCGGCGAGGACGAGCTGCGGCGCCGGATCGCCGAGATCGACATAGAGGACGTGCTGCGGTTCCGGGAGGTGCTGGAGGTGGGCGCGGCCGGGCTGTGCGCGGTGCACGGACTGGAGGACAAGCAGGCGCGGCGGCTCCGGGAGGCCCTGGCGCGCACGCACGAGGCGCCGCTCGCCGACTACCGCCGCCTGGACACGCTGCTGCACCTCACGCTGGCCGAGCTGTGCGGCTCGCCGACGCTGACCGCGCAGTACGCGGCGGTACGGGCCACGGTGAACGACCTGCTCGACTGCATCCCGCTGCTCGTGCGCAACCTGGAGCACTCGCAGCGGCAGCACACGGCCCTGGTGGAGGCTGTGATCGAGGGCGACGCCGACCAGGCGCGGGAGATCACGCGCGAGCACTGCGCGGGGACGGCGGCGCTGCTGCGCGGCTTTCTCGGCTGAGCCGTGGCCGGCCGTGGGCGACGTGAGGATTTACGGGCGATTAACGCAGGGGTCTTGCCATCCCCGGGCCGGCACCGAAAAGGTATGGATCCATTCCATTGAGCCGGAGCTCGGGAGTCTGCCCATGTCCCAGGAATCCACCAGCCCACCCGCCGCCGCGCAGGCGGACGACTATCTGGAACGCAGGGCGCTCCGCCGCGGCAGCGCCGGCTGGGTGCTGCTGACCGGACTCGGCGTCGCCTACGTCGTCTCCGGTGACTACTCGGGCTGGAACTTCGGCCTGGCCGAGGGCGGCTTCGGGGGCCTGGCGATCGCCATGGTGCTCATGGGCGCCATGTACGCGTGCATGGTCTTCGCCCTCGCCGAGCTGTCCTCGATCCTGCCGGCGGCGGGCGGCGGCTATGGCTTCGCCCGCCGGGCGCTCGGCCCGTGGGGCGGGTTCCTGACCGGTACGGCGATCCTCATCGAGTACGTCCTCGCGCCCGCCGCCATCGTCATCTTCATCGGCGACTACGTCGAGTCGCTGGGCCTGTTCGGCCTGGAGTCCGGCTGGCCGATGTACCTGGTCTGCTTCGCGATCTTCCTCGGCATCCACCTCTGGGGCGTCGGCGAGGCGCTGCGCTTCAGCTTCGTCGTCACCGGCATCGCGGTGGCCGCCCTGATCGTGTTCGCGCTGGCGGCGCTGCCGGACTTCTCGGTCGCCTCGCTGGACGACATCCCGGTCGACTCCTCCGCCGCGGGGTCGAACTCCTGGCTTCCGTTCGGCCTGCTCGGCATCTGGGCGGCGTTCCCGTTCGGCATGTGGTTCTTCCTGGGCGTCGAGGGCGTGCCGCTGGCCGCCGAGGAGACCAGGGACCCGGCCCGCACGCTGCCGAAGGCGATCCGCTGGTCGATGGGCATCCTGGTCGTCCTGGCGGTGGTGACCTTCGTCGCGGCGGCGGGAGCACGCGGCTCGGCCGCGATCCAGGAGGCGGGCAACCCGCTCGTCGAGGCGCTCCAGCCGGACGGCAGGGCGACGACGCTGAGCCGGATCGTGAACTACGCGGGCCTGGCCGGCCTCGTGGCGTCGTTCTTCTCCCTGATCTACGCGGGCTCGCGCCAGCTGTTCGCCCTGTCCCGCGCGGGCTATCTGCCCCGCTTCCTGTCCCTCACCAGCCGCCGCAAGGCGCCGTACCTGGGCCTGCTGGTGCCCGGCACGATCGGCTTCCTGCTGGCGGCGGTGTCCGGGAACGGCGCCCGGATGCTGAACATCGCGGTCTTCGGCGCGACCATCTCCTACGCGCTGATGTCGCTGTCGCACATCGTGCTGCGCCGCCGCGAGCCGGAGCTGCCGCGGCCGTACCGCACGCCCGGCGGGGTGCTGACCTCCTCCGTCGCCCTGGTGCTGGCCTGTGCGGCGCTGGTGGCGACGTTCCTGGTGGATGTGACGGCGGCGTTCATCGCCCTCGCGGTGTACGTCGTGGCCCTCGCGTACTTCGGTCTGTACAGCCGGAAGCGGCTGGTGGCGAAGGCGCCGGAGGAGGAGTTCGCGGCGCTCGCCGCGGCCGAGGCAGAGTTGACACGGGACTGAGGCGTCGATCGTTGAGGGAGTTGTGGTGGCCAGGCCGTTGATCGGTGTCAGCACCTACCTGGAGTCCGGTGCGCGCTGGGGGGTATGGGAACTGGAGGCCGCGCTGCTGCCGGTCGGCTATCCCCGGCTCGTGCAGCGGGCGGGCGGCCTGGCGGCGATGCTTCCGCCGGACGACCCCGCGTACGCGGCCGAGGCCGTGGCCCGGCTGGACGGGCTGGTCATCGCGGGCGGGCCGGATGTGGAGCCCGTACGGTACGGCGCCGAGCCGCATCCCCGCACCGGGCCGCCCGCGCGAGAGCGGGACGCCTGGGAGCTGGCCCTGATCGACGCGGCCCTCTCGGCGCGGGTTCCGCTGCTCGGCATCTGCCGGGGCATGCAACTGCTGAACGTCGCCCTGGGCGGGACGCTGGTGCAGCACCTCGACGGTCATGCGGAGGTCGTGGGCGTCTTCGGCAGCCATGCGGTCAAGCCGGTGCCGGGGAGTCTGTACGCCGCTGTCGTGCCGGAGGAGACGGCGGTGCCGTCGTACCACCACCAGGCCGTGGACCGCCTGGGCGAGGGGCTCGTGCCGTCGGCCTACGCGGACGACGGCACGGTGGAGGCGCTGGAACTGCCGTCCGGGGAGGGGTGGGTGCTGGGAGTGCAGTGGCATCCGGAGATGGGCGAGGACGTACGGGTGATGCGGGCGCTGGTGGAGACGGCGGGTCCGGCCTGACCCGGTGCCCGCACACACCCAGGGGGCCCCGCCCCCTGGACCCCCGGCCTATGCCCACCCACCACCCGAAACGGTCGGCCAGGAGGCCGGGCTCGAATCGCCAAGCGGAGCCACACCCAGGCTGTCGGCGAACCGGCCGGCCGGCCGGGTGGCCGGGTGGCCGGGTGGCCGGGTGGCCGGGTGGCCGGGTGGCCGGGCTTGAAGCGCCGGGCTGAGTCACTCCCCCCCAGCCCGTCCGGCGATTGAGGACGAGGCCGTTCAGGCCGATGGGGGTCCAGGGGGCGGAGCCCCCTGGCGGGGTCGAAGGGGCGGAGCCCCTGGGGATGGGACGGGTAGGGGCGGCGGGGGCGAGGAAACTACCCGCGCGTCAGCGACAGCAGATCCCGCGCCGGCCCGGTAGGGCGATGCCCCGTCGGCCACACCGCCCGGAGGTCCCGCGCCAGCGCGACCCCCTCCACCGGCACCCGCACCAGCCGCCGCATCGCCAACTCCTCCCCCACCGCCAGTTCACTCAGCACCGCCGGCCCCGCCCCACTCACCGCCGCCGCCTTGACCGCCGTCGTGGACGACAACTCGATCAGCGGCCGGGCCAGCCCGCCCAACGCCGCGTCCAGGACCTGACGGGTGCCGGAGCCCTTCTCGCGCAGGATCAGCGGCGTCGACGCCAGTTCCTCCGCGGCCAGGGAACGCCGCCGCCGGGCCCACGGATGGGCAGGAGCCGTGACCACGATCAGCCGGTCATGGGCGATGACCACCGAGTCCAGCCCCGTGGGGACCGTCAGCCCCTCGACGAACCCCAGGTCCGCCTCGTCCGCCAGCAGCCGCTCCGCGACCACCGTCGAGTTCCCGGCATGCAGGGACACCGCCGTGTCGGGCCGCTGGGCGCGCAGCGCGAGCAGCCAGCCGGGCAGCAGATACTCGGCGATCGTCATGCTCGCCGCCACCCGCAACCGCGAGTCGCGCCGGTCGCGCAGCGCTTGCGCCCCCACGTCGAACGCCTCCGCCGCCTCGACGATCCGCCGCGCCCAGTCCGTCACCAGCGCACCGGCGTCCGTGAGCCGGGACCCGCGCGGTGAGCGGTCGACCAGCGCCACGCCGAGCTGCCGCTCCATCGACCGGATCCGGCTGCTGGCCGCGGGCTGGGTGATGCCGAGTTCCCGCGCCGCCCCGCCGAGGCTCCCGAGCCGGGCCACCGCCAGCAGCAGCTCAAGGCCGCCCAGATCCGGCACCCGGTGCGCGAGAGACCCTCCGGCCGGGACCTCACCCTGCTCTTCGCTCCTGCTCATAAATCCAGCTTATGTCGCCATAGAGACATGCTCCCTGGCGGTGGGGTGCCCACGGCCCGACCGTGGGAGTCATGGTCACCGCAGCCCAGCCGGCCCGGCCCCTTCCGCGCGCTGTCTCCGTCCGTCACCTCGGACCCAACTGGTACGCCACGGTCATGGGCACCGCCGTCGTCGCCACCGCCGGGACCGCCCTGTCGCCGCACCACCCCGGCCTGCGTGGCGCGCCGGCCGGTGTCTGGGCTCTCTCGCTGGTCCTCCTCGTCACCCTGCTCTGCGCCCGGGCCGCGCACTGGGTCCACCACCGGGACCAGGCTCGCGCCCACCTTCTCGACCCGGCGACGGCTCCCTTCTACGGCTGCCTCGCCATGGCCCTGCTCGCCGTCGGCGGCGGTGCCCTCGGCGTCGGCCGGGACTGGATCGGCGTGCGGGCGGCCGTGGCGCTCGACGCCGTCCTGTTCGGCGCCGGTACGGCGCTCGGGCTGGCCGCCGCCGTCGCGGTGCCGTATCTGATGGCCGTACGCCACCGGGCCGAGCCGGGACAGGCCACGCCCGTGTGGCTGCTGCCGCTGGTCGCGCCGATGGTGTCGGCCGCCGTCGGGCCGCCGCTGGTGCCGCATCTGCCGCCCGGTCAGGCCCGGGAGACGCTGCTCCTCGGCTGCGTCGCGCTGTTCGGGCTGAGCCTGCTCGCGACCCTGGTCATGCTGCCGCTGGTCTTCGGGCGGCTGATCACCGGCGGTCCGCTGCCGCTCGCCCTCACCCCGACGCTGTTCCTGGTGCTCGGGCCGCTCGGGCAGTCCACGACCGCCGTCGGCGCGTTCGCGGACGTCGCCCCCGGGGTCGTGCCGGCGCCGTACAGCCAGGGTTTCGGTGTCCTCGCCGTGCTGTACGGCGTGCCCGTGATGGGGTTCGCGCTGCTGTGGTTCTGCCTCGCCACCGCCCATGTGCTGCGCGCCCGGCGGCACGGGATGCGGTTCTCGATGACCTGGTGGTCGTTCACCTTCCCGGTCGGCACCTGTGTCACGGGCGCCGAGGCACTCGGCCGCCACACCGGACTCGTGGCCTACACGGGGCCGGCTCTCGCGCTGTACGCGCTGCTGGTCGCCGCGTGGGCCACGGCCGCCGTGGGCACCGTGCGCGGGCTGCTCAGGGGCGAGCTGCTCGCAGGGCCCGGCCCAGTACCCGTGGCGCCTCGGCCAGCGACGGTCCGTACCACGTCAGGTGCCGTCCGCTGACGAGCGCGCAGGGCAGGCCGGGGAAGGCCTCCGGGCCGTCGTCCGCGGTGAAGCGGTAGGGCTCGTCAGGAAGGACCACCATGTCCGGCGCGGCGGCGCGGAGTTCCTCCAGCGGGACGCGCGGGTAGCGGTCGGGGTGCGTCGCGTGCACGTGGTCGACGCCGAGACGGGCCAGGACGTCGCCCGCGAAGGTGTCACGGCCCAGCACCATCCACGGACGGCGCCAGATCGGCACGACCGCCGTCAGACGGGCCGGAGGCGGCGGCAGGGACGACCAGGTCTCCTCCGCCTCGTCCAGCCAGCGCGGGCGGGCCGCCACCCCGCAGGCGTCCAGGACCCGGGCCAGTTCCCGGAAGGCCTGCGGCACGTCCCGGATCTCCGTCACCAGGACCTCGACGCCCGCCGCGCGCAGGGCCGCGAGGTCGGGTGCGCGGTTCTCCTCCTCGTTGGCGATCACCAGGTCGGGAGCGAGGGAGACGATCCGGTCGGTCTTCGGGTTCTTCGTGCCGCCGACGCGTACGACGTCGAGGCCGGGCGGATGCGTGCACCAGTCGGTGGCGCCGGCCAGGGCGCCGGGCGCCGACCGGGTCACGGCCTCGGTCAGCGACGGGACCAGCGAGACGACCCTCACCGGCGGGGCCGGTCCCGGACCGCCTCGATGTGTTCGGCCACGGCGACGACGATCACCCGGGTGTCGGACTCCGCCGCCCGCCAGCGGTGCCGCACACCGCCGGTGAGGTACAGCGTGTCCCCGCGGCCGAGCCGGTAGGCGCGGCCCTCCGCCTCGATCTCCACGGCGCCGTCGGCGACGTACATCAACTGGTCGTTGCGGTACTGGAATTCACGGCCGGCGTCGTGGTCGCCGGTGAACTCGGAGGCGTGCATCTGGTGGTGGCCGCGCACCAGGGACCGGGTCCGGGGACGGGGCAGCGGTTCGGTGTCGTCGGCGCGCACGACGTCCACGCTGCACGCCGGGTCGGCCGCGGCGAGGAGCTCGACCGCCGTGGTGCGCAGGGCGTCGGCGACCTTCTCCAGGGAACTCGTGCTGGGCCGCGCCCGGTCGTTCTCGACCTGGCTGAGGAACGGGACCGACAGGCCGCTGCGCTCGGCCACGACGGCGAGAGTGAGCTCCAGCGCGCGGCGGCGCCGCCGCACGGCCGCGCCCACCCGAAGGGGCTGCTCTTTGTGGTCGCCCATCGCTCCGGCTCCCTCCTTCGCCCGTCGATCCGGTCCCGGTACGCCGGTGGTCCGGCGCACTGCTCGTGTTGAGTTGTCTGCACCCTACGCATGTTCGGCGAACCGGTGCATGCGCCTGTCACATCGACGCCGGAACGGACGGCGTGCGACCTCACACTTCGCGCCAGGGGCTGCGCCGTCCTCGGGGGCGACGCGCGCGTTCCCCCTACGGGAGGAACAGGCGGGGAGAAGGGGTTCAGGGGGTGGCGTAGCGTTCTGTGGTTGTCCGGATCCTGTTCGTGGGTCCTGCCCCGGGTCGGGTCCGGGTACGGATGAGGGTACGCGTACGGGGCGGGACGCGGTGTGTCGCGTCCCGCCCCGTACCGGGCCTCACTGCGGCGTCATGCGCTCCACCATGTCGGGGTGCTGCTTCAGCCACGCGGCGACGGCCTCTTCCTCATGGCCCTGGCCGCGGTTCTTGATCTCGCTCTCCAGGCTGCCGAGCTCGGCCTCGCTCATCTTGAAGTTCTTGATCCACTTCGTGAGCTGCGGGTACTCCTCGGGGAACTTCTCGTTGGAGATGGTGCGGATCGTGTTGCCCTCGCCGAAGGCCTTCTTGGGGTCCTTCAGCTTGGTCAGCTCGTAGTCGCTGTATGCCCAGTGGGGCGACCAGAGCGTGACGGCGATCGGCTCCTTCTTGGCGTACGCGCGCTTCAGCTCGGCCAGCATGGCCGGGGTGGAGCCGTCGACGGCCTCGTACTCCTTGTCGAGGCCGTAGCCGGGCAGGACCTTGTTCTTCAGCAGGTCCATCTCGCCGGTGCCGGGCTCGATGCCGATGATCTTCCCGTCGAAGGTGCCGGCCTTGCCCTTGAGGTCCTCCAGGGAGTCGACGCCCTTGACGTAGGACGGTACGGCGATCTCCAGGGAGGTCGGTTCGTACCAGGTGCCGAGGTCCTTGAGCCGGTCCTTGTTCTTGTCCCAGTAGTTCTTCTGGGCGTAGGGCAGCCAGGCGTCGAAGTTGAGGTCGAGGTCGCCCGAGGCCAGACCCGTGTAGACGGGGCCGACGTCCATCTGCTTGAGGTTCAGCTTGTAGCCGCGCCGCTCCAGGACGTTCTTCCACAGGTAGGTGACGGCGATGTCCTCGTCCCAGGGGAACCACGCCACGTCCAGCGGTCGCTTCGCCTCGGCGGGCGTGCCGCCGCCGGCTCCCTTCACCGGGGCGAGCTTGTCGACGTAGCCGGGGTGCTGCTTCAGCCAGGCGCGGACGGCCTCCTGCTGATTGCCCTTGCCGGCCTTGTTGATCTCGGCTTCGAGGCTGGTGAGCTCCTTCTCGCTCATCTTGAACTTCTTCAGCCAGCCGGCGACCGTCGGGTCGTCGTCCGCGAAGCCCTTGCGGGCCAGCGTGTGCACGCCGTCGCCTGCACCCCAGGCGCCCTTGGTGTCCTTGAGCTTCTTCAGCTTGTAGTCGTTGTACGCCCAGTGCGGCGACCAGAGCGTGACGACGATCGGCTCCTTCTCGGCGTACGCGCGCTTCAGCTCGGCCAGCATCGCGGGCGTGGAGCTGTCGACGACCTTGTACTCCTTGTCCAGGCCGTACTCCTTGAGGACCTTGCTCTTGAGCAGGGCCATCTCGCCGGCGCTGGACTCGATGCCGGTGATCTTGCCGCCGAACTCGGACGCCTTGCCCTTGAGGTCCGCCAGGGAGTCGACGCCCTTCATGTAGGAGGGCACGGAGAGCTCCAGGGACGTCTTGTCGTACCAGGCGCCCAGGTCGTCGAGCTGCTTGCCGTACTTCTTCCAGTACTGGGCGTGGGTCGTCGGCAGCCAGGCGTCCGTCTGGAAGTCGACGTCGCCCTGCGCGAGCGAGGTGTACAGCGGGCCGGCGTCGAGCTGCTTGGCCTCGACCTGGTAGCCGCGCTGCTCCAGGACCTCCTTCCAGAGGAAGGTGGAGGCGACGCCCTCGTCCCAGGGGATGTAGCCGATGCTGATCTTCTTGCCCTGGCCGACGTCCTTGCTGCCGGCCGCGGCGGTGGAGCCGGTGCCGGCACTGCCGAAGACGCCCATGCCGCCGGAGACGAGGGCGAGCACGACGACGCCGATCACGGCGACGGCCGGGCGGGGCCGGTACGACCAGATCTTCAGCCCCTGGGCGGCGCGCAGCCGGGCGGCGGCGCGGCGGCCGAGCGGGGAGACCTGGGTGCCCAGCGCGCTGGTCATGCGGTCGAGGTAGATCGCCAGGATCACGATGCCGACACCGGCCTCGGCGCCCAGGCCGACGTTGAGCTGGCCGATGGCCTGGTTGACGTCGCCGCCGAGACCGCCGGTGCCGACCATGCCGGCGATGGCGGCCATGGACAGGCCGAGCATGATGACCTGGTTGACGCCGGCCATGACCGTGGGCAGGGCGAGGGGCAGCTGGACGCGCAGCAGGATGTTGCGGGGTGTGGTGCCGAACGCGTCGGCGGCCTCGACCAGTTCCCTGTCGACCTGGCGGATGCCGAGTTCGGTCATGCGCACGCCCGGGGCGAGCGCGAAGATCAGGGTGGCGACGATGCCGGCGGAGGCGCCGGTGCCGAAGAAGAGGATCGCCGGGATGAGGTAGACCATCGCGGGCAGCGTCTGCATGAAGTCCAGGACGGGCCGGACCAGACCGCTGACGCGGTCCGAGCGGGCCGCCCAGATGCCCACCGGTATGGAGATCACCAGCGCGATGACGGTCGCCACGAGGACGAGCGTCAGGGTGATCATCGCGTTCTCCCACAGGTCGAGGGAGTCGATGAACGCGAATCCCGCGAAGGTGAGGACACCGGCGAGGGTGCCGCGCAGCCAGAAGGCGATCACGGCGAAGATGCCCGCGAGGAGCAGCGGTTGGGGAGCCTGAAGGACGGCGTTGATGCCGTCGTAGAGGCCGAGGAAGACGGTCTTGCAGAAGTCGAACAGCCACCCCATGTGGGTGGTGAGCCAGTCGACAGCGTCGTTGACCCAGGTGCCGAGCTGAATCCTAGGCACGGGCGGTCACCTTCTCTCCGCCCGCGTCCCGCGGGGAGTCGCAGGGCTCCGGGGTGGTGTCCTGCTCGTCTCCGAGGAAGCCGACCAGGCGCTGCCGGGGGACGACACCGATCAGCTTGTTGTCCTCGTCCACGACCGAGACGGGGTGGGAGAGCCGGGCGCTGATCGCGCACAGCTCCGTGAACGGGGTGTCGGCCGTGGCGGTCTCGCAGTGGCAGCCGGGGTCGTCGCCGGTGACCGAGGTGTCCATGAGCTCGCCGGTGGTCAGCACGCGGGAGCGGTCGACGTCCTGGGTGAAGGAGGCGACGTAGTCGTTCTCCGGCCGCAGCAGGATGTCCTGCGCGGTGCCGATCTGCACGATCTCGCCGTCGCGCATGACGGCGATGCGGTCGCCGAGGCGCATGGCCTCGTTCAGGTCGTGGGTGATGAAGACGATCGTCTTCTTCAGCTTCTGCTGGAGCTCCAGCAGCTGGTCCTGCATGTCGCGGCGGATCAGCGGGTCGAGGGCGCTGAAGGACTCGTCCATCAGCAGCAGGTCGGCGTCGGTGGCGAGCGCGCGGGCGAGACCGACGCGCTGCTGCATGCCGCCGGACAGCTCGTCGGGCCAGGACTTCTCCCAGCCGGCCAGGCCGCACAGGGCGAGCGCCTCGTCGGCGCGGCGTACGCGCTCGGCGCGGGGCACGCCCTGCACTTCCAGACCGTAGGCGGCGTTCTCGCGGACGCTGCGGTGCGGGAAGAGCGCGAAGTGCTGGAACACCATGCTGATCTTCTTGGAGCGGACGGCGCGCAGCTCGCGGTCGCCGAGCGTGGTCAGGTCCTGGCCGTCGAAGCGCACATGTCCGGCGGTCGGCTCCAGCAGGCCGTTCAGCATGCGCAGCAGGGTGGACTTGCCGGAGCCGGACAGGCCCATGACGACGAAGATCTGGCCGGGCTCGACGGTGAAGGACGCGTCGATGACGGCGGCGGTCGCGCCCTCGGCGCGCAGCTCCTCCCGGCCGGCCCCGGCGCGGAGCCGCTCGACCGCCTGATCCGGTCTCCTGCCGAACACTTTGTACAGGCTCTCTGCCTGAAGCCTTGCGGACACGTGCACCTCGATTTGGACGGCAATAGAACAGAGCGAGGGCAGGGCGCAAAAGTTGAATTGCGCAACCAGCCTCGCTGCGGGGCGGCGCCTCCCCTCGATTCCGGATCCCAAACGCACAAGTGGGGCGCGTCACATATGAGGCATGTCGCTGTCGGTGGCGTACGGCATGATGCGTGACGTGACCGGACGACTGATGCTCCTCGACACCGCCTCGTTGTACTTCCGCGCCTACTTCGGCGTCCCGGACTCGGTGAAGGCACCGGACGGCACGCCGGTGAACGCCGTGCGCGGGCTGCTCGACTTCATCGACCGCCTGGTCCGGGACCACCGCCCGGACCACCTCGTGGCCTGCATGGACGCCGACTGGCGGCCGCACTGGCGGGTGGAGCTGATCCCCTCCTACAAGGCCCACCGCGTCGCCGAGGAGCACGCGGCCGGCCCGGACGAGGAGGAGGTGCCGGACACGCTGTCACCGCAGGTCCCGGTCATCGAGGCGGTGCTGGACGCGGTGGGCATCGCGCGCGTGGGCGTCGCGGGATACGAGGCCGACGACGTGATCGGCACGTTCACGGCGCGGGCGAAGGGCCCGGTCGACATCGTCACGGGCGACCGCGACCTGTACCAGCTGGTGGACGACGCGCGCGGGGTGCGCGTGCTGTACCCGCTGAAGGGCGTGGGCACGCTGCAGCTCACCGATGAGGCATGGCTCCGTGGGAAGTATGGGGTCGACGGCAGCGGGTACGCGGATCTGGCCCTGCTGCGCGGCGACCCCAGCGACGGCCTGCCGGGCGTGCCGGGCATCGGCGAGAAGACGGCCGCCAAGCTGCTGGCGGAGTTCGGGGATCTGGCCGGGATCCTGGCGGCGGTGGAGGACCGGGGGTCGAAGCTGACGCCGACGCAGCGCAGGCGGCTGGACGAGGCGCGCCCGTATCTCGCGGTCGCGCCGAAGGTGGTCCGGGTCGCGGCCGACGTGCCGCTGCCGGACGTCACGACGGCGGTGCCGCGGACGCCGCGCGACCCTGCGGAGCTGGAGGCACTGGCGGCCCGCTGGGGACTGGGCGGGTCACTGGAGCGCCTGCTGACGACGCTCGCGGTGTGACCGGTGCTGGGGCCGACGACTCTCCTGAGACCGGTGGCCCCCAGCAACTTGGCGTCCGAGAGGTGTCACGCGGGGGCGAGGTGCTAGCTTAGGTAAGCCTAACTATGCGAATCAGGGAGGTCCTCATGGCAGAGCGACCGGGACGCCAGCCGCGCAAGCCCCACTCCGCTCAGGTCGTCCGCACCGAGCGGCTGACCCCGCACATGCAGCGCGTGGTGCTCGGTGGCGAGGGCCTCGCCGACTTCGCGGTGGGCGCGTGCACCGACCACTATGTGAAGCTGCTGTTCCCGCCGGAGGGCGTGACCTATCCCGAGCCCTTCGACATGCAGCGCGTCCGCGACGAGCTGCCGCGCGACCAGTGGCCGGTGACCCGGACGTACACGGTGCGCCAGTGGGACGCCGAACACCGCGAGCTGACGCTGGACTTCGTCATCCACGGCGACGAGGGCCTGGCCGGCCCGTGGGCGGCGCGCGTCCAGCCGGGCGAGACCGTGTGGTTCATGGGCCCCGGCGGGGCGTACGCGCCCGACCCGGACGCCGACTGGCACCTGCTCGTCGGCGACGAGAGCGCGCTGCCCGCGATCGCCCGCTCCCTGGAGGCACTGCCGCGCGGGGCGAGGGCCCACGCCTTCATCGAGGTCTCCGGCCCCGAGGAGGAGCAGAAGATCGACTCCGACGTGGAGGTCGTCTGGCTGCACCGCGGTGACCGGCCGCTCGGCGAGGCACTCGTCGAGGCCGTGCGGGGCCTCGCGTTCCCCGAGGGCCGGGTGCACGCCTTCGTGCACGGCGAGGCGCACTTCGTGAAGGAGCTGCGCCGGCTGCTCCGCGTCGAGCGCGGCATCGCGCGCGAGGACCTGTCGATCTCCGGCTACTGGCGCCGCGGCCACAACGAGGACGGCTGGCAGGCGTCGAAGCGGGAGTGGAACGCCCGCATCGAGGCGGAGCAGGAGAACACCCCGGCCGCCTGAGCGACGCCAGCGCGTCCCCTCCGGGCCGGGCGTGTGCGGTCTGACGGTGTGCCTGTCGGCATCTGAGGGTCAGTTCCCCGCCCGGCCTCCGGACATGCTGCGCCCAGCCGTCTCGGTCCCATCCTGGCGTGGCGTGGTCAGTCGCCCCAGCTGGCCCGGCATGCTGCAGCCCCTGGCCCCGGCCCCGGAGCCTGCTGCGGCCAGTCCCCCCCCCCCCCCCCCCCCCCCGCATGCGGCGGTCGAGCCGCCCCGGCCATCCCGGGCGTGGCCAGGTCAGTCGCCCAGCCATCCCGGCATGCCGCAACCCGTCGCTCCGCCCCCGGCAAGCCGCAGTCGGTCACCCCGGCCCTTCCGGCGTGCCGGAGCCCGTGGCCCCGACCCCCCAGGCATGCCTCGGCCACTCCCCCGGCCCTCCCGGATGCCGAGGCCAGTGACCCAGCCCCCTCCCCCCTGGCAAGCCGCAGTCAGTCGCCCCGCACGCGCGCGTGCAGGTGCATGTCGTGCCAGCCGTCCGGGTGCAGGATGGCGCTGCGTTTCGTGCCTTCGAGGGCGAAACCGGTCCGCGAGGCGACCCTGCAGGAGGCCTCGTTGCGTACGGCGTGCAGCAGTTCGAGTCGGTGGAAACCGGTCTCGTCGAGCGCCCAGTGGGCGAGTGCGGTCGTGGCCCGGGCCGCGACGCCCCGGCCGCGTGCCGCCGGGACGGTCCAGTACGCCACCTCCGCCGTGCCGTCGCCGAGCCGTATCTCGCGCAGCGCCACCCGCCCCAGCAGCCGGTCGGAGTCCGCGTCGACGACGGCCCACTGCGCCTCCCGCTGCTCCTCCCACGCCTGATGCCAGTCGCGGATCCAGTCGGCGACCTCCTCCTCGGAGTCGGCGGTCCGGGCGTGCCACTGGTGCATCACGGGGTCCTGGAAGACCTCGTACACCGCGGGCGCGTCTCCGGCCCGCCAGGGGCGCAGGAGGAGTCCGTCGCCGGTGGCGAGGGTGGGCTGGGGCCGGGCGGTGAGGACCTCGGCCGTCAGGACCGGGCTGATCAGGAAGGGCATGCCCACATCCTGTCAAGGGGGCGGTGGGCGGCCCCAGTGGTTTTCCGCCGGTGCCCGGCCGCCTCGTACGCTGGGCCGCGATGAGACGGAAGACGCGTATCCCGCCCGCTCCCCTGCCGCAGCGCCACGGGGTGGACCCGGTGCGGGTACGGCTGCCCGCCGCGGGGGCGTGGGCCACGGTGCGTGAGCATCTGGTGGAGCGGCTCTCGGGCGCCGGTGACGGTGTCGTCGACGGAATGTTCGACGCGGGGCTGGTCGTCAGGGCGGACGGACGGGCCGTGCCGGCGGACGCGCCGTACGTGCCCGGGATGTTCGTGTGGTTCCACCGGGAGCTGCCCGACGAGGTGCCGGTGCCGTTCCCGCTGGAGGTCGTGCACCGGGACGAGCACATCGTCGTCGTGGACAAACCCCACTTCCTCGCCACCACCCCGCGCGGCAGCCATGTCGCCGAGACCGCGCTGGCCCGGCTGCGCCGCGAGCTGGACATCCCCACGCTCGCCGCCGCGCACCGCCTGGACCGGCTCACCGCAGGACTCGTGCTGTTCACCGTGCGCCCCGAGGAGCGCGGCGCGTACCAGACACTCTTCCGCGACCGGCTCGTGCGCAAGGAGTACGAGGCCGTCGCCCCGTACGATCCCGGCCTCGTCCTGCCCCGGACCGTGCGCAGCCGGATCGTGAAGGAGCGCGGCGAGCTCACCGCCCGGGAGGTGCCGGGCGAGCCCAACGCCGTCAGCCGCGTCGAGCTCCTCGACCACCGCCCGGACAGGGCCGGCGGACTCGCCCGGTACCGGCTCGTGCCCGGCACCGGGCAGACCCACCAGCTGCGCGTGCACATGACCGTGCTGGGCGTGCCGATCCTCGGCGACCCGTTCTACCCCGAGGTCACCGCTCCCGTGCCGGCCGGTGACTTCCGGCGCCCGCTGCAACTGCTGGCCCGGGCCCTGGAGTTCACCGACCCGGTCACGGGCGAGGAACACCGGTTCCGCAGCGGCCGGGTGCTCGCAGCCTGGGCGTCGTACGACCGGTGGGCCGCCGGGATGTCCGACGGCCCGTCGGACGGTCAGTAACCGCGCCACCAGCTCAGGAAGCGCTGCCAGACGCCCTTGGGGCGGGCCGGTTCCCCCGCGCCCGGCTGGGCCTGCGGCGGTACGGGGGCCGGCTGGGGTTGGGCCGGGACCGGCTGCGGCTGCGCGGCGGCGACCTGTACGGGCTGGGGCTGCGGCTGCGGCTGCGGCTGCGGCTGCGGCTGCGTGATGCCGATCTGCCAGTCGGAGCGCTGGGCGGGGATGTGGTTGTGGTTCGGCGTCTCCGTGATGTCCTGCGGCGGCTTGGGCGCGAACGTCACCGGCAGTGACACGAGGTGCCGGGAGGCGATGGACGCCGTCCAGTGCAACTCGTCCTCGTCACAGTCGAGTTCGACGTCCGGCAGCCGCATCAGCAGCGCGTCGACGCCGACGTCCGCGATGGAGCGGCCGATGTCCTGGCCGGGGCACTCGTGCGGGCCGCCGCCGAACGCGAGGTGCGACCGGTTGCCCTGCATGCTCGCCTTCAGGTCCGGCCGCACCCGCGGGTCGACGTTGGCCGGCAGCGGGGCGAACAGCAGCCCGTCGCCCCGGCGGATGCGCTGCCCGCCCAGCTCGGTCTCCTGCTTGGCGAAGTAGGCGAAGACGGTGCTGAACGGCGGCTCGTTCCACAGCGACTGCTCCACCGCCTCCGGCACCGTCATCTGGCCACCGTTGAGCTGGGCCCGGAAGCGCGGGTCGATCAGCACCGTGAGCAGCACGTTGGACAGCAGGTTGGTGGTGGCCTCGTAGGCGGCGAAGAGCACCAGGCGCAGGTGCTCCCTGACCTCGTCGTCGGTCAGCCGGGCCGGGTGGGTGATCAGGTAGCTGGCCAGGTCCTCCTCCGGCCGGGCGCGGCGCCGGGCGGTGAGCCGGCTCAGGGCGCCCATGACGTAGGAGTGGCTGGCGATCGCCGTGTCGGTGCCCTTGAGCGCGTCACGGGCGGCCTCGACGAGACGGTCGTTGTACTCGTCGGGCATGCCGAGGATCTCGCACATCACCGCCATCGGCAGGTGCTCGGCGAACTGACCGACGAGGTCGGCCTCGCCCTCCTCGCAGAACCGGTTGACGATGGCCTGCGTGCTGCGGTTGATGTAGCGGCGCAGGCTGCGGAAGTCGATGGTCGAGATGGCGCCCTGGACCGCGCCGCGCAGCCGCTTGTGCTCGTCGCCCTCGGCATGCGAGGCGATGGGCTGCCAGGCGATGTGCGGCATCAGCGGGTGATCGGGCTTGACCAGACCGTCCTTGAGCGGGGTCCAGATCCGGCTGTCCCGGCAGAACTGCGTGGGCGAGCGCACCATGTGCAGGTTCTCGGCGTGGCCGAGCACGATCCAGATCGGTACGTCGTCGTGGAGCAGCACGGGCGCCACGGGGCCGTGCTCCTTCCGCAGCTGCTCGTACAGCCCTGCCAGGTCCTCCGACTCGTGCAGCCGGTGCAGCCCTCCGGGCCCGAGGCCGTGCGCGGGGCAGCCGGGGGGCGGGCCGGGCAGAGGGGTGTCCGTACCCGTCGAGGCGTGGGATTCAGGCGTCACAGTGGTCGCTCCGAAGCTTTCCAGGTGTCTGGGGGGGGGGAGGTGTGGGGTGGGACGGACACGGATCAGGTGAGCGAGCCCGTCATGGCGAGCGAGTGCAGGAAGCGCATGAGGGTCATCAGGACGTCGCGGCTGGAGGCCCGCCGCCGCGCGTCGCACTCCATGATCGGAATGTCCGGGGAGAGGTCGAGCGCCGTGCGCAGCTCCTCGATGGGGTAACGGGGCGCGTCCGGGAAGGAGTTGATGGCGACCACGAACGGCACGCCGCGTTCCTCCAGGCGCCCCATGACGTCGAAGCTGACCTCCAGACGGCGGGTGTCGACCAGCACCACCGCGCCGAGCGCGCCCTCGAACAGGCCGTTCCACAGGAACCAGAAGCGCTGCTGGCCGGGGGTGCCGAAGAGGTACAGCACGAGCTGGTCGGTGATGCTGATCCGGCCGAAGTCCATCGCCACGGTGGTGGCCGTCTTGGACGCGGAACCGAAGTTGTCGTCGACACCGATGCCCGCCTGCGTCATGGTCTCCTCGGTGGTCAGCGGTTTGATCTCGCTGACCGAGCCGACCATGGTCGTCTTTCCGACACCGAAGCCGCCCACGATCACGATCTTGGCCGCGGCCTGTGCCGTGTGTGGCAACTGGTCCTCGGCCCGGGGGCCCGGGATGGTGTCAGAGCCTTTGAAGTCCATTCATCACCGCTTCGAGGAGGGAACGGTCGGGGAGCGCCTGGCGGACGATCGGGGAGCGTGCCGTCACCAGATCCGCCGTCAGCAGCTCGGTGATCAGCACACCCATCGCGCTGAACGGCAGGCTGAGGTAGGCCGACAGCTCGGCCACGGACAGGGGGGCGGCGCAGAGCCGGAGCAACGCCGCCTGCTCGGGCGAGGCTGAGGGCGGTGGGTCCGCGGCACGCGCCACGATTAACGTCACCAGGTCCAGCTCGGCCCGTTCACCGTCCGGGCCGGCCACCACGTACATGCGCTCCGGGTTCCTGTCCTCGCCCTCCTGGGGCTTGGGCGGTTCCGGGGCGGGCTCGCGCCTCTGGCGTTGGGGAGGCGTCATACGATCTGCCCGTTCCGCCGGGGCGGACTGGTCAGATGGCCGCCGATGCGGACGACGAGGTCGCGCATCATCGCGCTCATCCGGCCGGGTTCGCACCGCACGTCGGAGAGCACCGCGAGGAAGGCGTTGGCTCCGGCGCTCATCAGGTAGAAGTAGCCGCGGTCGATCTCGATCATGACGAGCTTCATCTCGCCGTCGCCGACGGTGAGTTCCTGGCAGACGCTGCCCGCGAGGGACTGCAGGCCGGCGCAGGCCGCGGCGACCCGGTCGGCCGCGTCGGGCTCGCCGCCGTAGCGGGCGATGCGCAGACCGTCGGCCGACAGCACCACGATCATCTCGATGCCCGGTACGCCGTCGGCGAGTTGCTTGAGCATCCAGTCGAAGTTGCCTCGCTGCTGGATCACTTGAGGTCCCCCTCGTCATCGGCCTCGGTGGGGGCCGGGTCGTTGAGCAGATGCAGGTACTTGGTCGGGTTCCGGATGAAGTCGGTGGGGTGGGTGCCGGGCTCGATGCCTTGCTTGAGCCCCTCCCAGAACGCCTCGAGGCCCTTGCCGGGGGCGTCGGGGGCGTTCATGTCGCGCAGGGGCGCGGGCTCGGGCTCGGGTGTAGCCCAGGGGTTCGCCTCGCCTCGTGCCGCGGCCTCCCGGTCTTCCCGGTCGTAGGCGGCCTGCTGGGCGATCCGCTCGGTGAGGGACGTCTTCACCCGGCTGCGACGCTGCGGCAGGCCGTTCGGCGTCCACTCGGTGACCACGGGGACGTCGTCGTCCTCCAGGGAGACCGTCTCCGGGATGCGCGGGTTGGTGGGGCGGCGCTTCTTCGGCGTGCGCTTCGGCCCCTCGGGGAGGCCGACCGGCATGGGGATGCCGGTGGCGCCGATGCCGTGGGCGAGTCCGACGCCGGGCTCGTGGGTGATCATCTCGCTCGGCACGATGAGGATGGCGCGGACTCCGCCGTACGCGGAGGCGCGCAGCGAGACCTGCATGTTGTACGCCGCGCAGAGGCGACCGACGACGGCGAGGCCGAGGCGCGGGTGCTCTCCGATGTCCTGGAGGTCGACGCCCGCCTTGGCGGCCTCCAGCATGCCCTCGATCCGGGCGCGGGCCTCCTCGTTGAGGTTGACACCGCCGTCCTCGATCTCGATGCAGACGCCGGTCTGCACCTCGGTGGCGGTGACGTGCACCTTGGTCTGCGGCGGCGAGTAGCGCGTGGCGTTGTCGAGGAGTTCGGCGGCGGCGTGGATGACCGGCTCGACGTAGATGCCCTTGACGCTGACCTTGGCGATGGAGGACAGCTGGATGCGCCGGTACTCCAGGATGCGGGACATGGCGCCGCGCAAGGTGCTGTAGAGGGACACCGGCTCGGGCCACTGCCGTCCGGGGCGGCCGCCGCCGAGGACGGAGACCGAGTCGGCGAGGCGGCCGATCAGGGCGTTGCCGTGGTCGATGCGCAGCAGGTCGTCGAAGACCTCGGGGTTGCGGCCGTGGTCCTCCTCCATCTCCCTGAGTTCCTCGGCCTGCTGATGGATGATCGCCTGGACGCGGCGGGCGACACTGACGAAGGAGCGCGCGGCGGCGTCACGCATGGTCACTTCGCGGTCGACGATCTTCAGCACCGTCAGCAGCGTCTCGGCCTGCGGCTCGGGCAGGTCGCGGTACTCGGGGTTGGCGAGGCCGAGCTTGCGAATCACCTCCCTGGGGGATTCTCCGGTGCTCAGCAGCCGGAGCGCCGCGGGGATGATCTGCCGCGAGAAGCGGACCAACTCGTTCTCGTGGGCCGCGATCCGCTGTTCCAGATGCGCGGTGTGACGGGCGTGCTCACCCCGCTGCTTGCGCAGGGCACGGCCGCGGCGCACCGCCTCGGCCGCCGTCGCGATCACCAGCACGGTGGCGATACCACCGCACCAGCCGACGGCGAGCCGGGCCGGCGCCGTCACCAGGGCGACAGCGGCTCCGGTCGCCGCGGCCATCGCTATGGCCGGCAGCAGCAGCACGCGCGCGTAGGGAAGTTCACCGCGACCAGGAGGGGATTGAACACTCACCATGTGGGCCTTCTGAAAGGAGTCGGCTGGGGTTCGGAAGGACTTGCAGGGGGGTATGTCATGAAGCTGTAGGACTCTTCCGCACATTGGGGAACAAACGCACGAATTCAGCTCAAGCCGGTGCGCTGCGGGCGAGCTTAGTCCGACCGGATCATCGCTGTGTCATATTCAGCAACTGCCGGAAACCGGACGCGAAGGGATAGTACGCTCAGTCGTTTACACGCTGCGACACCGTTCGAATACGAAGGGTAGTTGCGAACGGGTATACGAAAGTCCCTCACCGTCACGAGTGAGGGACCTTCAGAACAACGCACCCTCAGGGGCGCGGGGCTGTGCCGATGTGCGGCTCCGCCGCGTGGGCGCGAGCAACCACAAACCACGGGCACCCGCGCAGCAAGCTCACCCCACCGACGAGTAGGCGACTACTCCCCGCAGCAACAGATCAACGGCCTTACGGGCGTTCTTCACGACACTGGAGCCCTGCGGCGCAGCCGCAGCGATCTGCCCCAGCACGTCAATGACCTGCTTGCACCACCGCACGAAGTCCCCCGCCGGCATCTCCGCCTCGCGCAGCACCTCGTCGAGCCCCTTCCCAGAGGCCCACATGTACGCGGCCCAGGCGAACCCGAGGTCCGGCTCCCGCTGCCCGACCCCCTCGGTCTGGCTGATCCGGAACTCCTCCTCCAGCGCGTCCAGCCGCCCCCAGATCCGCACCGTCTCGCCCAGCGCGGCCTTGGCCTTGCCCGACGGCAGCTTGGGCACCAGCGCGTCGTCCCCGACCCGCGCCTCGTACACCAACGCCGAGACACACCCGGCCAGTTCGGCCGGGCCGAGCCCCTCCCAGACGCCCTCGCGCAGGCACTCGCTGGCGAGCAGGTCCAGCTCGCCGTACAGTCGCGCGAGCCGCTTGCCGTGCTCGGTGACCTCGTCACCGCGCAGGTAGTCCATCTCGGTCAGCAGCGCCACGATCCGGTCGAACGTCCGCGCGATCGTGTTCGTACGGCCCTCGATACGCCGCTCCAGCTGCGAGGTGTCCCGCAGCAGCCGGTGGTAGCGCTCGGCCCAACGGGCGTGGTCCTCACGGTCGTTGCACCCGTGGCAGGGGTGCGCGCGCAGCGCGGTCCGCAGCCGGGTGATCTCGCGGTCGTCGGCTGCCTGGGAGCGCCGCTTGCGGTGCCGGTCGGCCGGGATGTGCCCGGCCTTGGTGCGCAGCGCGGACGCGAGGTCCCGACGGGACTGCGGGGAACGGGGGTTGAAGGACTTCGGGATCCGCATCCGCTCCAGCGGCTCGACCGGCACCGGGAAGTCGATGGCCGCCAGCCGCTTCACCTGCCGCTCGGCGGTCAGCACCAGCGGGCGCGGCCCGTCGTGGTGCTCGAAGCCGCGATGGCCGTTCGAACGGCCTGCGGGCAGGCCCGGGTCCAGCACCAGGGCCAGGCCCGCGTACTTGCCGGTGGGCACGTGGATGACGTCACCGGGTTTCAGCTTCTCCAGCGCGACCGCGGCCTCCGCACGCCGCTGTGCCGCGCCCTGCCGGGCCAGCTCGTTCTCCCGGTCCTTGAGTTCGCGGCGCAGCCGCGCGTACTCCTCGAAGTCGCCGAGGTGGCAGGTCATGGAGGCCTTGTAGCCCTCGAGCCCCTCCTCGTTGCGCTGTACCTGCCGGGAGATCCCGACGACCGACTTGTCCGCCTGGAACTGCGCGAAGGACGTCTCCAGCAACTCGCGCGAGCGGTGCCGGCCGAACTGCTCGACCAGGTTGACCGCCATGTTGTACGAGGGCTTGAAGCTGGACCGCAGCGGGTACGTGCGCGTGCCGGCCAGGCCTGCCAGGTGCTCGGGGCTCATGCCGCGCTGCCACAGCACCACGGCGTGGCCCTCGACGTCGATGCCGCGCCGTCCGGCCCGGCCGGTCAGCTGTGTGAACTCGCCCGGGGTGATGTCCGCGTGCTGCTCGCCGTTCCACTTGACGAGCTTCTCCAGCACCACCGAACGGGCGGGCATGTTGATGCCGAGGGCGAGGGTCTCGGTCGCGAACACGGCCTTGACCAGGCCGCGTACGAACAGTTCCTCGACGACCTCCTTGAAGGTCGGCAGCATGCCCGCGTGGTGGGCGGCGATACCGCGCTCCAGGCCCTCCAGCCACTCGTAGTAGCCGAGGACGTGCAGGTCCTCGCGCGGGATGGACGCCGTGCGCTCCTCGACGAGGGAGCGGACCTGCTCGCGTGCCTCCTCGTCGTTCAGCCGGAGCCCCGCGTACAGGCACTGCTGGACGGCGGCCTCGCAGGCGGCGCGGCTGAAGATGAACGTGATGGCGGGCAGCAGGCCCTCGGCGTCGAGCCGCTCGATGACCTCGGGCCGGCTCGGCGTCCACACCCGGGAACGCTGTCTGCGCTCACGCTCGCGGTCGGCCTCGCGCAGCCGGCCTCGCCGGCGGTCCTGGTACGACGGCCGGGTCGCCTCCATGCGCGCCATGCGCGTGAGGTCGGGGTTGACGGCCTTCTTGTGGCCCTCGCCCTCCTCGAACAGGTCGTACATCCGCCGCCCGGCCAGCACGTGCTGGAACAGCGGCACGGGCCGGTGCTCGGAGACGATCACCTCGGTGTCGCCGCGGACCGTGTCGAGCCAGTCGCCGAACTCCTCGGCGTTCGACACGGTCGCCGAGAGGGAGACGAGCGTGACCGACTCGGGGAGGTGAATGATCACCTCTTCCCAGACGGCGCCGCGGAACCGGTCGGAGAGGTAGTGCACCTCGTCCATGACCACGTAGCCGAGGCCCAGGAGGGTCTGGGAACCGGCGTACAGCATGTTCCGCAGCACCTCGGTGGTCATCACGACCACGGGGGCGTCGGAGTTGACGCTGTTGTCGCCGGTGAGCAGGCCCACCTTGTCCGTGCCGTAGCGGCGGCACAGATCGGCGTACTTCTGGTTCGACAGTGCCTTGATGGGTGTCGTGTAGAAGCACTTCTTGCCCTGCTGAAGGGCGAGGTGGACGGCGAACTCGCCGACGATCGTCTTGCCGGATCCGGTGGGCGCCGCGACCAGCACGCCCTTCCCCGCCTCGAGCGCCTGGCAGGCCTCGATCTGAAAGGGGTCGAGGCCGAAGTCGTACATCTCGCGGAATGAGGCGAGCGCGGTGGCCTGCTCGGCAGCACGCTTACGGGCTGCCGCGTACCGCTCGGCCGGTGAGAGGTCCTCTGTCATCGTGCTTTCGAGCGTACCGGGCCGCACTGACAACAGGACGATCATTATCCGGATCCGTTCCCGTGAAACCGGGGATCGGCGCAGCTCAGGGGCAGCGCGGCTCAGGGGCCGACGACCCGCACGCCCCCGCGCACACAGCGCGCGGTCAGCGGCAGCGGGCCCAGCGGTTCCCCGTCCGCGTACCCGGTGATCCCCTCCGCGGCGATCTCGACCCGGGCCGCCCGCAGCACGGTCACCTTCGGATGCTCGACGTGCGTCCCCCGGTACACCCGCGGAAACACCCGCAGCAGCGTCGTACGGTCGCAGTCCCCGACCACGGTGATGTCGAACAGCCCGTCGGTCAGGTCGGCTCCGGGGCAGATCCGCATGCCGCCGCCGTACGACGAGCCGTTGCCGACGGCGACGAGGGTCGCCTCGACCTCGCGCACCTCACCGTCGTCGAGGCGGATCCGGTACGGGACGGGCCGGAACGCGGCGAGTTCGGCGATCATCGCGAGCTCGTACCTGAAGCGGCCGGAGGGCCACCGCATGCGGTTGCCCCGGTCGTTGACCCGGGAGTCGAAGCCGGAGGCGAGGACCGTGCCGAACCAGCGGTCTCCCACCTGACCGAGGTCGATGTCGCGGAGCCGGCCGCACTTGAGGGCGTCGGCGATCATGCGGCCCGCGGCGGCCGGCTCGCGCACGGGCAGACCGAGAGCGCGGGCGAAGTCGTTGCCGGTGCCGACCGCGACCAGGCCGAGCGGGGTGCTCGTGCCCGCGACCGCCCGCAGGGCGAGATGGGCCATGCCGTCGCCGCCGACGGCTATCAGCGCTCCGGTGCCGCCCGCGACGGCGGCACGCGCGCGGGTGAGGGCGTCCTCGGCGTCCTCCCCGAGCACCGTACGCACCGAGAAACCGGCCGCCCGCAGAGCGGAAGCGGCCGGCTGCGCCGCGCGGGCGCCCCGGCCGCGACCCGCGGTGGGGTTGACGAAGAGGGTGATCTCGCTGGTCACGCGACCGACCCTATGAGCTGCCCGCCGGTCTTCAGGTCACGTCGTCATAACCGTTGACCCGGTCCGTGCGGTCCCCGCTCGCCTGCTCGGGCAGGGCGGCGCGGCCGGTCGTCACGGGCTCGATCTCGCCGATGTCCTCGGGGGTGAGGTCCAGCTCGGAGGCCTCGTCGTCGGCGGGGCCCAGGGCGTCGCGGCGGCTGCGACGGCGGTCGTTGAGCAGGGAGAAGGCGACGGCGGCGAAGTACAGAAGCCAGATCGGCCCGGCGAGCGCCAGCATGGTCAGCGGGTCGGTGCTGGGTGTGGCGATGGCCGCGAAGACCGTGATGGCCATGATCATGCCGCGCCACCAGCCGAGCATGCGCTTGCCGGTGAGCACCCCGGTGAGGTTGAGCATGACCAGCAGCAGGGGCAGCTCGAACGAGAGGCCGAAGACGAGCACCATCCGCATGACCAGGTCGAGCAGGTCGTCCAGCGGGAGGAGGTTGGACGTGCCGCCCGGGGTGAACTCGAGGAGCACCTTCGCCGTGGTGGGCAGGACCGTGTAGGCGAAGTAGGCACCGGCGACGAACAACGGTGCGCCCGTGCCGACGAAGGCGTAGGCGTACTTCCTCTCGTGCCGGTGCAGACCGGGCGCGACGAAGGCCCACAGCTGGTAGAGCCAGATCGGCGAGGCCAGTACGACACCGGCCATCAGGGAGACCTTCAGCGCCAGCGTGAAGGGGGTGAGCAGGCCGTTGATGGTGATCTGCGCGCACGGCTTGGAGCCCGGCTGAGACTGGGCCAGTTCCGCGAAGGTCTTGTCACAGCCGACCGAGTCGAGGATCGGCTTGGTGATCAAGTTGATGATGTCGTTGTAGAAGAAGGCGGCGAAGACCGTGACGACGACGATCGCCAGAATCGCCTTGGCGAGCCGGTTGCGGAGCTCGCGAAGGTGCTCCGCGAGGGGCATCCGCCCCTCGGGATCCCTCTCCTTTTTGCGGGCAGACTTCAGCAACCCACGTTCCCATCTCGTGCGGCGGGCCGGAGGTCACCGGCCCTGCGTCAGCGCTTGGTCGTGTCCGTCGGCTCGTTGACCGGACGCGAGCTGGTCACGTCACCGGGGGCGGCCTGGATGGTGCGCTGCGAGGGCTCGTCGGTGTTGGGTGGGCCGGCCGGGGTGGTGGACGACTTGCCTTCATCCTTCATGGCCTTGGCCTCGCTCTTGAGGATGCGGGCCGACTTGCCGAGCGACCGAGCCATGTCCGGAAGCTTCTTCGCGCCGAACAGCAGGATGATGACGACGAGGATGAGAATGATCTCGGGGGCTCCGAGCCTTCCGAACATAAGTCTTTACCTTCTCACCGAGGCGGCTGTGGTGGGGTGCTGTCCGACCGGTCGGACATGTGTCCGAACGATCGTGTCGACAGCGATCGTAACGCTCAGGGGTGAACGTGGGGCAATCCCTCTGCATCCCCTGTGCGTACTCCCGTCCGCGGCCAGTGCCTCGTTAACCGGGCCGCGACCAGCAGAGTACCTGTCCGAACCGCCGAGGTGACAGGGCGAAGTGTCCCAATGCCGGACTCACAGCCACCGGCCGGACACCTCACAGGGCGTCGACGGACCGGGCCGCGCTCTCCGCCGCCCGTTCCAGGTCCTCCGCGGCCCGGTTGATACGGCGCGCCGAGTCCGTGACCTGGCTGCCCAGGCGCTGTGCCTCGACGAAGACCCGCACGGCGAGCACCCCGAGCACGGCGAGACCCACGAATCCCACGGCAATCGCGAACATCGGCCAGAACATGACGCCGAGCCTAGACCCTTCCGACGGGCCGGATTCCCCGGCCCACTAGACGGTGGAGTGCAGCCGCAGGGTGCGTACCCCGCCGTCCGTGAGCAGTTCCACGATCCGCTCCCCCGCGGGCTTGCGGACGGCGGCGCCGCACTCCGGGCAGGTGAAGGAGTAGAACGTGGTGCGGCTCGTCGCGCCGATGGCGAGGCGCAGGGCGCCCGCGGTGAGCTCGAAGCGTTCCCGGCAGTCCGGGCAGCCCGCCCGGAACACCACGGGGGCCACGCTTCTCATCCCGGCGAACGCGGACTCCACCGTCATGCCCATCGCACCGGACGTCACCGACTCGCTCACAGCCCTGGCTCCTCTTTCTCGGGTCGTTCGCCTCCGGAGCGCCACGGCCGGTGTCGCGGGACGGCCGTCTCCGGCCGTCGACGGCGGTGGCACCCGCGGCTCACGCGCGTCTGCCGTCCGGCCCGTCCGCGACGGCGTGCACCACACGCGGCCCGCCGGCCGCCTCCACGGTGTCGATCCCGTCGTACGCCGCCAGCGCCTCGCGGGCCGCCTGCCGGGCGCTGTCCGTCAGCTCGTGCGGCGACACGATTCGGCCGTCCCGCCCGAGCCGCAGCGCCAGGCGCCGCAGCGACGCCGGTTCGGGGGTCCGCAAAGTGATACGCAGGCCGCCGTCCGGGAGCTCATCCGCACTGTCGTGCGGGTAGTACTCGGCGACCCAGCGGCCGCCCGGCCCGACCTCGACCACGACCTCCGGGTCCTCGGCCGCGGGCTGCACCAGCGCCTCGGACAGGTCCCGCAGCTCGATCTCCGGCGGTGCCGACGGCTCGTCCAGGATCTTGATCTCGGCGACCCGGTCGAGCCGGAAGGTGCGGCGCGCCTCCGAGCGGCGGCACCAGGCCTCGACATACGTGTGCCCGACGCTGACCAGGCGGATCGGGTCGATCTCCCGCTCGGTGACCTCGTCGCGCGCGGGCGAGTAGTAGCGGATCCACAGTCGGCGGCGCTCGGCGATCGCCCGGTCGACGTCCGCGAAGACCCCGCCCTCGGACTCGAAGGTCACCGACAGCCGCGAGCTGGCGCCCGCCGCCTCGCCGGCCGCGGTCTCCACCTTGGCCGTCGCCCGCAGCAGCGCCTGCCGGTCGCTCTCGCGCAGGCCGGGCAGGGTGGCCACGGCCCGGGCGGCGACGAGCAGGGCGGTGGCCTCGTCGGCGGCGAGCCTGAGCGGCTCGGCCGCCTCCGCCGCCAGGGCGGCCGGGTTGTGCCACCAGATGCGCTCGCCGTCGGTGTCGATGTCGAGCAGGTCACCGCCGCGGAAGCTGGTGCCGCACATGGGCAGCACGTCGAGGTCCGAGACCAGCTCGTCCTCGGTGATGCCGAAGGCGCGCGCGACGTCCTCGACCCGGGCCCCGGGGCGCTCCCTCAGATACGTCACCAGGGAGAGCATCCGTCTGGTCTGGTCGATGGCGTTCACGGGCCTGACCGGTTTGCCTGCCACTGTCTCGTCCGCTCCCCCTCAGCCCTTGGCCACGGCCCGCAGCCGGTCCACCACGTCGGCCCGCAGCTCCGCGGGCTCCAGGACGACCACGTCCGGCCCGAACTCCACCAGCCAGGCGTCCAGCCCGTGGCCGTACGGAATCTCCAACTCGTCCCAGCCGTCACCGAGTTCCCGGACCGAGGTGGCCTTCGCCCGAAGGGGGTACCCCGCGGCCGAGCGCAGCCGGATCCGCGCCGAGCGATCGGTGATCTCCCCGGCCCAGCTCGCGACGGTCTCACGGACGGTGACGACGTCCGGCACGTCAGCGGTGTACCGGCCGCCGCGCGAGCGGACCTTGCCGGTGATCCGCGACAGCCGGAAGACCCGCTCGGCGCCCCGGTCGCGGTCCCAGCCCGCCAGATACCAGTGGCCCCGCCAGCACTCCAGCGCCCACGGCTCCACATGCCGCTGCTCGGGGCGGGCGGCGGTGGCCTTGCGGTAGTCGAACACGACGGGCCGGCGGTCCCGGCAGGCGAGCATCAGCGGCTCGAACGCCGCCTCGTGCACGGGGATGCGCGGCTCCAGCGCGCCGTGCGCCCCGTACGGGTCGACGTCCTCGGGGAGTCCCGCCGCGCGCAGCTTCTGGAGGGCGCCGCTGGCGGCACCGGCGAGCCGGGCCTGCTGCCACACCTTGGCGGCGAGTCCGAGGGCGGCGGCCTCCTCGGCGTCCAGGGTGATGGGCGGGAGGCGGTTGCTGTCCCGGCGGGCCAGATAGCCGACCTCGCCGTCGAGGCTCTCGACGGTCTCGATGACCAGTCCGAGTTCGCGCAGATCGTCCTTGTCGCGCTCGAACATGCGGTTGAAGGAGTCGTCGTTGCCGCCCGGGCCGTTGCCCGGCCCGAAGGCCTCGACGTAGGCCTCGATGGAGTCGCGCAGCTCACGCTTGCTGAGCGGCCGCCGCGTCCCGAGCAGACACAGCGCCAGATTCATCAGCCGCTCGGCCTTGGCAATGGCCATCGACGCGCTTCGCCTCCCTATGGTGCTTACGAGGCATGACCGTACCGCTCCGCGGTGGCCCGGCAAAAGCCGAGGGCCCATGCCCGAACAGGCATGGGCCCCACGTGATCGAGTCTGTTCGGATCCTGCTCAGACCCCGAGCAGGTCGACCACGAAGATCAGCGTCTCGCCCGGCTTGATCAGAGGGGACGGGCTCTGGTTGCCGTACGCGAGGTGGGCGGGGATGGTCAGCTGGCGGCGGCCGCCGACCTTCATGCCCTGCACGCCCTGGTCCCAGCCCTTGATGACCCGGCCGCCGCCCAGCGGGAAGCGGAAGGGGGTGCCACGGTTCCAGCTGGCGTCGAACTCCTCGCCCGTGCTGAAGGCGACACCGACGTAGTGCACGGTGACCGTCTGACCCGCCTGCGCGACCGGGCCGTCGCCTTCCCAGATGTCCTTGATCTCGAGGTCCGCCGGGGGCTCGCCGCCCGGGAAGTCGATCTCGGGCTTGTCGATGCTCACTTCATCTCTCCTTGTTACGTGACCTGCGTCGGGAACAGTCTCACAGACCGGCCGGGTCAGACCGTGCCGAGGATGTCCACCGTGAAGACCAGGGTGTTCTTGGCCAGCTCACTGCTCGGGCTCGCGCCATAGCCGAGCGAGGGCGGGATCACCAGCAGCACGCGGTCGCCCACGTGCTTGCCGACGAGGCCCTTGTCCCAGCCCGCCACCACGGAGCCGTTGCCGATCTGGAAAGCGGTGGCGCCGCCGTGGTCCCAGGAGGAGTCGAACTTCTTGCCGTCCTCCCACTTGACCCCGGTGTACTGGGCGATGAGGCCCTGTCCGGCCTCGACCTTCTTGCCGTCGCCCTTGATCAGCACCTGCTGCTTGAGGTCCTTGGGAGCCTTCTCGCCCTTGGGGACGGTGATGACCGCGGCCTTCTGCGACGGCGACTTCACCTCGGGCAGGCCCGCCTCGGAGGGCACCTGCTCGCCCTTGACCTCACCCTTGGAGTCGACGCTCGCGGCACCGACCGGGTCGACCACCCAGATCAGCACGTCCTTCGCGGCGATCCCGGAGGAGGTGTTCAGGCTCTGGCCGATCAGGTCGCCCGCGGTGCCCTGCACCAGGATCCGGCTGCCGGGCTTCTTGCCCTTCACCGCGTCGAGGACCTTCGGGGGGAGCTGCTGGCTCGGCTTGCCGATCTGCTCGATGGACTGCCGTCGGGGCGCCTTGTCACCCGTCGATCCCGCGGCCCAGGTACCGCCGAGCTCCTGGTCACCGCCCCACTTCTCGACGGTCCAGTCCAGGCGGACGAAGTCCGAGCCCTTGATCGGGGTTCCGCTGCCCGCCGAGACCGTCTTGACCACGGTCTTGTCGGACGGCTTGCCGTCCTTGGGCACGGAGATCTCGGGCTTCGCCCCGACCTTCCCCTTGACCTCGGCGACGCCTTCCACCGTGTCGCCGTTGTTCCCGTCGTCCGATCCGCACGCGGCGGTGAACAACAGGGCAGGAACGGCCAGCAGCGCGGCCACGCGTCGTTTCGTGTTGTAGTTCATCAGTCCAACTGGGATCGGTGGTGTGGGGGCAATGGCCGCCACTCTACGGCGTACACGCTCCTCACTCGCCTCACCGCGCGACACGACATCACCCGGGCCGCTCCCGTACGGGCGGGTCCGGAACGGAAAGGGCCGATGCCCGGAGGTACGAAAACCTCCGGGCATCGGCTTCGCGGACTGGCCGGAACCGGCTCACATTCCGGCGATCAGCTTCTCCACCCGGTCGTCCACGGAACGGAACGGGTCCTTGCACAACACGGTGCGCTGGGCCTGGTCATTGAGCTTGAGGTGCACCCAGTCGACCGTGAAGTCACGGCGCTGTTCCTGCGCGCGCCGGATGAAGTCGCCCCGCAGCCGGGCCCGAGTGGTCTGCGGCGGAACGGACTTGCCCTCGAAGATTTTCAAGTCGTTGCAGACGCGCGCCGCCTGCCCCTTCTTCTCGAGCAGGTAGTACAGGCCACGACGGCGGTGGATGTCGTGGTAGGCGAGGTCTATCTGAGCGACTCGCGGGTGCGACATGGTCATGTTGTGCTTGGCCCGGTACCGCTCGAGGAGCTTGTACTTCATGACCCAGTCGATCTCGGTGCCGATGCGGTCGAGGTCCTCGGTCTCGATCGCGTCCAGGGTGCGGCCCCACAGCTCCAGGACCTGCTCGACGGTGCCGGTGCGGATCCCGCGGCGCTCGCAGAAGTCCACGGCCTTCTCGTAGTACTCGCGCTGCACCTCCAGGGCGGAGGCCTCGCGTCCGCTGGCCAGGCGGACCTTGCGGCGGCCGGTGATGTCGTGGCTGACCTCGCGGATCGCCCGGATCGGGTTCTCCAGGGTGAGGTCCCGCATGACGGTGCCCGCCTCGATCATGCGCAGCACCAGGTCGGTGGCGCCGACCTTGAGCAGCATGGTCGTCTCGGACATGTTGGAGTCGCCCACGATGACGTGCAGGCGGCGGTAGCGCTCGGCGTCCGCGTGCGGCTCGTCACGCGTGTTGATGATCGGCCGGGAGCGGGTCGTCGCCGAGGAGACGCCCTCCCAGATGTGCTCGGCGCGCTGGCTGACGCAGTACACGGCACCACGCGGCGTCTGGAGCACCTTGCCCGCGCCGCACAGCAACTGCCGTGTGACCAGGAACGGAATGAGAATGTCCGCGAGCCGGGAGAACTCCCCGTGCCGGGCGACCAGATAGTTCTCGTGGCAGCCGTAGGAGTTGCCCGCCGAATCGGTGTTGTTCTTGAAGAGGTAGACGTCGCCCGCGATTCCCTCCTCGTGCAGGCGTCGTTCGGCGTCCACCAGGAGTCCTTCGAGAATGCGCTCGCCCGCTTTGTCGTGGGTGACCAGTTCGATCACGTTGTCACATTCCGGTGTGGCGTATTCCGGATGTGAACCCACGTCGAGATAGAGGCGGGCGCCGTTTCGCAGAAAGACATTGCTGCTGCGGCCCCATGACACGACACGGCGGAAGAGGTACCGCGCCACCTCGTCAGGAGACAGGCGGCGCTGTCCCCTGAACGTGCACGTGACGCCGTACTCGTTCTCCAGCCCGAAAATGCGGCGGTCCATGAGGGAACATTACGCCCGATCCCCTGAACTGAAACGGGGTTCGACGGCACGGTTTGGATCATTTTCCGAACCGGCGGCAACCACCCCTCCCCCACCGGGAGCTGCGAGTACCCGCCCCGTGGCCGTCAAAACCAGCAGGGACACGCCACCCGCGACCCCCGGCAGTGCGAAGCCCCACAGGGCCCCGCCCACCTCTACGACGGGCCCCGCGACGCCCGTTCCGGCCGAGTGGCCCACGGTGAACGTCGTCACCAGCCAGGAGAACGCCTCGGTGACCGTGCCGCGCGGCGCGTGCCGGTCGACCAGGACGAAGGCGCAGGCGATGGCGGGCGCGAGGAAGACCCCGGCGAGCGCGGTCAGCGCCACCATGGGCACCGCGTCCGGCATGAGCGTCAGCGGCAGGTAACACACCACCAGAAGGGCCACCAGCACCCGCAGTCGCCGCGCGGGCTCACCGGCCCACTGCCGGGCCCCGTACACCGCGCCGCCGACCAGCGCCCCGAACCCCAGGGCCGCCATCAGCCAGCCGTACACGACGTCACCGCCGTGGTCGTCCGCGTAGGGCACCGAGGCGACCGTGATGGACCCGAGCGCCATCCCGATGAACAGGAACGCCGCCAGCAGTGCCAGCAGCCCCGGCGAGCGCAGCGCGCCCAGCCAGTGCGCCTCACGCGGCGCCGACCGCCACGCGCGCGAGGGCGGCGACACCACCACGGACAGCGCCCCCAGCACCCCGACCGCGTTCAGCACGAGCAGCGCGGCCTGGGCGGACCACAGGGAGACGCACAGCGTCACGAGCAGCGGCCCGACGGTGAACATCACCTCCTGGGCCACTGCGTCCATGGCGTACGCGGTGTGCACGTGCTCCTCCTTGCGGAGGACCGACGACCACAGGGCCCGCAGTCCGCCCTCCAGGGGAGGGGTGAAGAGCCCGGCACCGGCCACGGCGGCATACGCGAGGGGCAGCGACCCGATGCCCGCGAAGGCGAAGACGGCCATGGCGAGCCCGGAGAGAACGGCCGCGGGCAACTGCACGCGCGGCTGCCCGCGCAGGTCCACGAGCCGGCCCAGCACCGGCTGCCCCACGGCGTTGGCGACGCCGTACACGCCCGCGAGCGCCCCCGCGAGGCTGTACGAGCCGCCTTCGGCCCGTACGAACAGCAGGATCGCGATGGCCGCCGTGGCGTTGGGCAGCCGGCCGACGAGCGTGCCGACGAGCAGCCGGGCGGCGTGTCGCGCCCGAAGGATCTCCAGGTATCCCGTGGCCATGTCCCCCGCCCTAGGTTTTACGTATAACGTCGACTTCCATACGTACCATGGCCGCTGTTCAGGCGTCCAGACGAAGGAGCGGCCGACGGTGGCACGAGGCAGCACCCGCCCCACGAGCCGGGACGTCGCCCAGGCCGCCGGCGTGTCCCAGGCGGCGGTCTCCCTGGTCCTGGGGGACAAGTGGCACGGCCGCGTCTCGCAGGCAACCGCTCAGCGCGTCCGCGAGGCGGCCCGCGACCTGGGCTACCGGCCGAACCTGGCCGCCCGCAATCTGCGCCTGGGCCGTACCCGCACGGTCCTCCTGGTGGTCCCGGCCCTGACCACGGAGTTCTTCGCCGGCGTCTACACGGGCGCCACCCGCGTCGCCGCCGAGCACGGCTTCGGCGTGGTGCTCTACCCCTCCCCCGAGGGCATCGGCCCCGCCCGGGACCCCTTCGCCTCCGCGCAGGCCGCGCTCGACGGCGTCATCGCGTCCTCCATGGCCGCGGACGCGCTCAGCGCGATCCGCGGGGAGGCGCTGCCGCTGGTGATGCTGGACAGTGACCCGGCGGGCAGCCTGGGAGCGGCGACGGTCAACCTGGACATCGCCGACGGTGTCCGCCAGGTCGCGGAACACCTGCTGTCCCTCGGCCACCGCCGGTTCCTCCACCTGGCGGCGGACGTGCCGTCCTGGACCTTCGACGTACGCGCCCGGGGGCTGGCGGCCCGCCTGGCCGGGGTGCCCGGCACGTCCGTCCGTACGGCCCGCTCACCGATCTCCATCGAGGGTGCGGTGGCCGCGGCCGAAACCGCCCTCTCGGGACCCGGCCCCCGCCCCACGGCGGTGGTCTGCGACGACGACCTGCTGGCCGCCGGCACGTACAAGGCGGCTCGCCGCCTGGGCCTGCGCGTCCCGGACGACCTGTCGGTCACCGGCCTGGACGATCTGGCCCTGGCCACGGCGATCGACCCCGAGCTGACGACGGTCCGCCTGGACGCCGAGTTGTTCGGTGAACGGGGTATGGCGGCGCTGCTTGCCGTCCTGGAGGGCCGCGAGCCCGAGGGCGGGGACATCCCGGTGCGGCTGGTGGTACGGGGCTCTACGGCACCGCCGGGATCGCGGTAGCGCCCGTTGTCGCTGAGGCCGGGCCCTTAAGACACTGGGGGAGGCACGACTGCCCGCAGCGACGGCCTGCGGCAGCTAAGCCACGACGCACCCTGCACCCCCGCACGCACGGAAGGGGACGTGTCGGGGGGTGTCCGCCCGCAGCGGTTGACGCGTCAACGGACAGTCAGTCGGCGTCCGACCCCATCGCGCCGTTCCGAGGACGGACACCCCCCGGCGCGGCCCCGACCCACCACCGGCGAGCAGGCGCTACGCACGCCTCTGCGCACCCGCGCAGGCCGCCGCAGGCACAAGGCCGCGCGCCCAAGCCGCAGAACGGCCGGAGCACGCGGCTGTGGGCGATTACTCGCTGTCGCCGGACGCCTCCGACTCGGCCGCGGCGTCCGCCTCGGCCTCCGATGCCGTGGTCGCCCCGTCCGCCTCCAGCAGCCGGCCCAGCTGGCGCCCACTGATCCGCTTGAACTTCCGCTTCTGCGGTCGCGTACGGTCCAGCACCGCCACTTCCAGCCGCTCCGCGGGAATCTCCCGCTCGCTGCCGTTCGTGTCGCGGGACAGCGCCTGCACCGCCAGCCTCAGCGCCTCGGCCAGCGTCATACCGTCCTGGTGCCGCTGGTCCAGATAGCTGCTGATCTGCTCCGCGTTGCCCCCCACCGCGACCGAGCCGTGCTCGTCCACGATGGAGCCGTCATGCGGCAACCGGTAGATCTGGTCGCCCTCGGGCGTCTCCCCGACCTCCGCGACGACCAGCTCCACCTCGTACGGCTTCTCCGCCGCGCTGGAGAAGATCGTGCCCAGCGTCTGCGCGTACACGTTCGCCAGGCCCCGGGCCGTCACATCGCCCCGGTCGTAGGTGTAACCCCGCAGGTCGGCGTAGCGCACGCCACCGATCCGCAGGTTCTCGTACTCGTTGTACTTGCCGGCAGCCGCGAAGCCGATCCGGTCATAGATCTCGCTGAACTTGTGCAGCGCACGGGACGGGTTCTCCCCGACGAACACGATGCCGTCGGCGTACTGCAGCACGACCAGGCTGCGACCACGGGCGATGCCCTTGCGGGCGTACTCCGCCCGGTCGGCCATCGCCTGCTGGGGTGAGACATAGAACGGCGTCGACACCGGTTATCCGTCCCTCTCTTGAAGATTCCGTCGGTTCACTGGACCACCCTCATGAAGACAGCCCGCTGCTCACAGCAGCGCGGCCCGCGGACCGTCGGGCTGCTCCAGCCGCCGCTCCAGAATCGACCGCGCGATCTCGGACGACTCGTTCTCGGAGATCCGGCGGAAGCCGTCCTCGGTGATCACGGTGACGATGGGATAGATCCGGCGGGCGACATCGGGACCGCCGGTCGCCGAGTCGTCGTCTGCCGCGTCGTAGAGCGCCTGGACCACCAGCGTCGTGGCCTCGGCCTCGCTCAGGTCGTCCCGGAAGAGCTTCTTCATGGCGCCGCGAGCGAAGATCGACCCGGAACCGGTGGCCGCGAAGTTCTGCTCCTCGGAGCGCCCGCCCGTGACGTCGTAGGAGAAGATCCGGCCCTTCTCCCGGTCCACGTCGTACCCCGCGAACAGCGGGACGACGGCCAGCCCCTGCATGGCCATGGCGAGATTCGAGCGGATCATCGTCGACAGCCGGTTCGCCTTGCCCTCCAGCGACAGCTGCGCGCCCTCGACCTTCTCGAAGTGCTCCAGCTCCAGCTGGAACAGCTTCACCATCTCCACGGCCAGACCCGCCGTACCGGCGATGCCCACGGCCGAGTACTCGTCGGCCGGGAAGACCTTCTCGATGTCCCGCTGCGCGATGACGTTGCCCATGGTGGCCCGCCGGTCACCGGCGAGGACGACGCCGCCGGGGAACGTCACGGCCACGATCGTCGTGCCGTGCGGCGCCTCGATCGCGCCCTGCACCGGCGGCAACTTCTTGTTGCCCGGCAGCAGTTCGGGCTGGTGATCGGAGAGGAAATCCATGAAGGAGGAAGACCCTGGCGTCAGGAAGGCAGCTGGTAGACGCCCGGTGCTACGAGTGTTGGCTTCCACGCGATTCCTTCCACGTATGCGACAGCCCGCCCTGTGACGTCGGGCCGATCCTTGGAACAATCCCGGTCCGGTTGCGACCGGGGGCTCGGTATGCCACGGACCCTACCCGTCCTGCGGCGGTGATCCACATGCCCGGCGGGACCAACTCCGCGGGAGCCGCGCCGCACTTGCCGGCCCTTTGGCCCGGCGGGCCACCGGGCCCCGGGCGCCACCGACGCCCGGAGCGCCGCACACGAGGGCATCACGTCCTGCGGTGCCCCGCGCGCAGCGCTCCGCGCTCGGCTCGTCCATCACTCACGACACCCCGTTCACCTTCGGAACGAAGGCTCAGGCGCCTTACTGGCCACCCTTTTGAACGAAGGACCGCACGAAGTCCTCGGCGTTCTCCTCGAGGACGTCGTCGATCTCGTCCAGAACCGAGTCCACGTCGTCGCTCAGCTTCTCGTGACGCTCCTTGACGTCCTCCGAAGCCTGCGCCTCTGCCGCCTGCTCCTCGACCTCCTCGGTGGACCGGGTGGCCTTCTGCTGTCCGCCGCCGGTGTCCTTGGTCGCCATATCCCTCACCCCGCTCGGTTCGCCCGACACAGTTGCTCGGTCAAGATCAGACCCTACTCGCCGGGTCTGACAATGGCCCCGCTGTTGCTTCAACGTACGGGGACCACCTCGATGATTCCCGGACCTGGGATTTTCCACCCTGTCCGGCGGGCCCCACCCGAGTACCCGTTGAACGCGCTCACCCGCCCGAAAGGACCCTGACCAGGTCTTCCGCGGTGCGGCAGCGGTCCAGAAGCTCCTTGACGTGATTACGCGTTCCGCGAAGCGGTTCCAGGGTTGGAACGCGCTGGAGGGAGTCCCGGCCCGGCAGGTCGAAGATCACCGAGTCCCAGGACGCCGCCGCCACGTCGTCCGCGTACTGCTCCAGGCAACGGCCGCGGAAGTAGGCGCGCGTGTCCTCCGGTGGCGCCGTACGGGCCCGCTCGACGTCCGCCTCGTCCAGCAGCCGCTTCATGCGCCCGCGGGCCACCAGACGGTTGTACAGGCCCTTCTCGGGCCGTACGTCGGCGTACTGCAGGTCGACCAGGTGCAGCCGCGCCGCGTCCCAGTCGAGGCTGTCCCGGCGCCGGTAGCCCTCCATGAGCTCCCGCTTGGCGACCCAGTCCAGCTCTCCGGCCAGGCTCATCGGGTCGTGCTCCAGACGGGTGAGGGTGTCCTCCCAGCGCGAGAGGACGTCCTTGGTCTGGCCGTCGGCGTCCGCGCCGAACCGCTCCTCCACGTACTTGCGCGCGAGCTCGTAGTACTCCATCTGAAGCTGGACCGCCGTGAGCGTACGGCCGCTGCGCAGCGTGACCAGACGCTTCAGGGACGGGTCGTGCGAGACCTGGTGGAGGGTGCGCACGGGCTGGTCGACGGCCAGGTCGACGGCGATGAAACCGTCCTCGATCATCGACAGGACCAGGGAGGTCGTCCCCAGCTTGAGATACGTCGAGATCTCCGACAGGTTCGCGTCGCCGATGATCACGTGCAGCCGGCGGTACTTCTCGGCGTCCGCGTGCGGCTCGTCGCGGGTGTTGATGATCGGGCGCTTGAGCGTCGTCTCGAGGCCGACCTCGACCTCGAAGTAGTCGGCTCGCTGGCTGAGCTGGAAGCCGTGCTCGTGCCCGTCCTGGCCGATGCCGACGCGGCCCGCGCCGGTGAAGACCTGGCGGGAGACGAAGAACGGCGTCAGGTGGCGCACGATGTCCGAGAAGGGGGTCTCCCGCTTCATCAGGTAGTTCTCGTGCGTGCCGTAGGACGCGCCCTTGTTGTCGGTGTTGTTCTTGTACAGGTGGATCGGCTGGGCACCGGGCAGCTGGGCGGCCCGTTCCGCGGCCTCCGCCATGATCCGCTCACCGGCCTTGTCCCAGAGGACGGCGTCCCGCGGGTTGGTGACCTCGGGGGCGCTGTACTCGGGGTGTGCGTGGTCGACGTAGAGCCGTGCGCCGTTGGTGAGGATCACGTTGGCCAGGCCGATGTCCTCGTCGGTGAGCTGGCTGGAGTCGGCGGCCTCGCGGGCGAGGTCGAAGCCTCGGGCGTCCCGCAGCGGGTTCTCCTCCTCGAAGTCCCAGCGGGCCCGGCGGGCCCGGTGCATCGCCGCCGCGTAGGCGTTCACGATCTGGGACGAGGTGAGCATGGCATTGGCGTTGGGGTGGCCGGGGACGGAGATTCCGTACTCCGTCTCGATGCCCATTACTCGCCGTACGGTCATGCGGCCCTCCTTGCCCGGCGGCACCCTCGGTCGTGGGCGCCACTCAGATACCGCTGGCGCTCGGTTGCGTGTGCGGTGCCCGTCCCCGCACTGCGCGACTTGGCGGTACGCAAGAGCCTAGAACGCCTTTGCGCTGGTGGGGAGATCATTTGCGTCATTGCGTTGCTCCAGCCGTGGCCTGAAAAACAGTCGGCTGCGGGTACCCGCCGAGGGCACCCGCAGCCGCCCTGCCTTTTACAGGTACTGACCGGTGTTCGCCACCGTGTCGATGGAGCGTCCGGTGTCCGCGCCCTGCTTTCCGGTGATGAGCGTACGGATGTAAACGATCCGTTCGCCCTTCTTTCCGGAGATCCGGGCCCAGTCGTCCGGGTTGGTGGTGTTGGGCAGGTCCTCGTTCTCCTTGAACTCGTCCACGCAGGCCTGGAGGAGGTGGGAGACCCTGAGTCCCTTCTGGTTCTTCTCGAGGAAGTCCTTGATCGCCATCTTCTTGGCGCGGCCCACGATGTTCTCGATCATGGCGCCGGAGTTGAAGTCCTTGAAGTAGAGAACTTCCTTGTCGCCGTTGGCGTAGGTGACCTCCAGGAAGCGGTTCTCCTCGGACTCGGCGTACATTTGTTCGACGGCCGTCTGGATCATGCTCTGGACCGTGGAAGCCTTGGATCCGCTGTGCTCGGCGAGGTCGTCGCTGTGCAGCGGGAGGCGCTCGGTGAGGTACTTGCCGAAGATGTCCTTGGCCGCCTCGGCGTCCGGACGCTCGATCTTGATCTTCACGTCCAGTCGGCCGGGACGCAGGATGGCGGGGTCGATCATGTCCTCACGGTTGGAGGCACCGATCACGACCACGTTCTGCAGGCCTTCCACACCGTCGATCTCGGCGAGCAGCTGCGGGACGATGGTGTTCTCCACGTCCGAGCTGACACCGGAGCCACGGGTGCGGAAGAGGGACTCCATCTCGTCGAAGAAGACGATGACGGGGGTGCCCTCGCTGGCCTTCTCACGGGCCCGCTGGAAGACGAGGCGGATCTGCCGCTCCGTCTCACCGACGTACTTGTTCAGGAGCTCGGGGCCCTTGATGTTGAGGAAGAAGCTCTTGCCGGCGGCCTGGCCGGTCACCTCGGCGACCTTCTTGGCCAGTGAGTTGGCCACGGCCTTGGCGATCAGGGTCTTACCGCATCCAGGGGGCCCGTACAGCAGGACACCCTTCGGCGGCCGCAGTTCGTGCTCCTTGAACAGGTCCGGGTAGAGGTACGGGAGCTCGACCGCGTCGCGGATGGCCTCGATCTGGCCGCCCAGACCGCCGATCTGCTCGTAGCCGATGTCGGGGACCTCTTCGAGGACGAGCTCCTCGACCTCGCTCTTGGGCACGACCTCGTAGACGTAACCGGAGCGGGGTTCGAGCAGGAGGGCGTCGCCGGGGCGGATGGTGACGTCCAGCAGCGGCTCGGCGAGCCGTACCACCCGC
Source organism: Streptomyces africanus (assembly GCF_030816955.1). Classification (NCBI taxonomy): domain Bacteria; kingdom Bacillati; phylum Actinomycetota; class Actinomycetes; order Kitasatosporales; family Streptomycetaceae; genus Streptomyces; species Streptomyces africanus. The sequence continues at coordinate 1,627,592 of NZ_JAUSYP010000001.1, forward strand.
TCCTCGTCGGTGTGCCCGAGCACCAGGGCCCGCTCGCCGTCCTCGAGGATCTCCTTGAGTGTGACGATGTCGCCGACGCGCTCGAACTCCATGGCGTCGACCACGTTGAGCGCTTCGTTGAGCATCACTTCCTGGCCGCGCCGGAGCTCGTCGAGCTCGACGCTGGGGCTGACGTTCACCCTGAGCTTGCGGCCGCCGGTGAAGATGTCGGCGGTGCCGTCCTCGTTGGCCGTCAGGAAGACACCGAAGCCGGCCGGCGGCTGCGCGAGCCGGTCGACTTCCTCCTTGAGGGCCACGATCTGGTCACGAGCCTCACGGAGCGTGTTGGCGAGCCGCTCGTTCTGCGCGGACACGCCGGCCAGATTGGTCTGCAACTCGACGATCCGCTCTTCGAGAATCCTCGTGTGTCGCGGAGAGTCGGCGAGCTTGCGTCGCAGGACGGCGATCTCCTGCTCAAGGTAGGCGATCTGCCCGGCCGGGTCGTCGGACCCGCGTCCCGGGCGGATGCCGCGGTTCATGTCGTCGTCGTGGGCTGCCACGGTCCTCACCTCCTCCAAGGGGAGCTGGACGCTTCCAGACCCTACCTGGGCGGGTGTCGATTGAAACCCCTAGATCACAAAGACGGTCGGGGTGTGTCCGATCTTCACCCTTGCGCTCTCCCTCACGCCAGGGGAATACCCAGCGAACATGATTGGAACCCAGCCTCAGGTACGGTCGAAGCGTTCAACACCCGTCAGAGCTGGCCGGATTCCCGATACGGCTCGACGCATGAAACGGCAGGAGACATGAGCGTGCAGCAGGAGGCCGGGGTCGACACCGAGGCGCTGGAGGTCTGGATCGACCAGGACCTGTGTACCGGCGACGGCATCTGCGCCCAGTACGCGCCCGAGGTGTTCGAGCTGGACATCGACGGTCTGGCCTATGTGAAGAGCCCCGACGACGAGTTGCTCCAGGACAAGGGCGCGACAACGCCCGTTCCGCTGCCGCTTCTCACGGACGTGATCGACTCGGCGAAGGAGTGTCCGGGCGACTGCATCCACGTACGTCGAGTTTCGGACAGGGCCGAGGTCTACGGGCCGGACGCGGAGTGACTACTTCTCTACGTTCCGTGACTACTGTCTGATATCTCACACGTGGGGGCGCAGGGGCCTCACACGCTGCGGGCACCGGCCGGTGCCGAGCGCACGAACGCGCCGTTCCGCCAACGCCATTTCGCGTCGCTGTGCACATCGGGGCAGCAACGCGGCACATCGGACGACGAGTAGCCGAGGAGCGCGGCCGTGACGGCGCCGTCGCGCACGGCGACGTCGCTGACGGTGGTGCCGTCCTTGGGGTCGAGCAGGGTCGCCACCACACGCGGTGCGCCGCCGTCCCGGCCCCGGGTGAGGACGTAGACACCGTCCGGCGGGGTGCCCATCGGGGAGTCGCAGTGGACCACGGCCACCGTCTCGGGGGTGCCGTCGCCGTCGAGGTCACCGGAGACCTTCTTCTCCACCACGGCCTTCACCGGGCCGCACTCGATGGGGAACTCCACCGCGGCCGGGTCGGGCGCGGCCACGTTCGCCGGTGCGCTTCTGGTCTCTGGGGCGGACGGCTGGGCCGCCGTGGCCGCGCCCGGCTGGAAGAGCGAGGAGAGGGCCACGACGCCGGCGACGGCCGTCGCGGTGGCGAGCCAGTGGATGGGGCGGGTGTGGGTGTGGGCGAGCTCCGGGACGGCGGAAGGCTGCACTAGGAGTGTCTCCTGAGGGCTGTGCCGGTGGGTGGCCAAGATGGTGCCACACGTCACACCTCGAGGGAACGGCGGGGTGTGCAGGTCCTGTGCCGGGGAAGTCAGAAGGGTTACGGTCCCTGCCGCTGTGTCAGCGGGCAGGTGCCGTCGCGGGGCCGACGGGCGCCCGTGTCACGTCGGCAGGGCGGGCCGCCGGGGACCTGTTTCAGGTCAAGGGGGACACGCGCTGGTTCACTCGTCGCGGCGGCCCGGGGCAACAGGAAGGCGCCGTGGCGGAGTTCCAGCGGTGGGTCCGGGAACTCCGCCACGGCGCTTGTGCGTTGTCCGGGGCGGCGGGCCGTGTCAGCGGCCGGTGCCGCCGTCGGCGTTGGGGCCGGCGTAGTCCTCGCCGTAGGCGCCCTTGGCGGGGCGGCGGCGGCGCATGGGCGGCTCGACGCCGTCGGCGAGGCGGCGGGCGGTGAGCAGGAATCCGGTGTGGCCGATCATCCGGTGGTCCGGGCGGACGGCAAGGCCCTCGATGTGCCAGTTGCGGATCATCGTCTCCCAGGAGGTCGGCTCGTTGAAGCAGCCGATCTCGCGGATGGACTCGACGGTCCGGGCGAGCTGGGTGGTGGTCGCCACGTAGCAGCACAGGATGCCGCCGGGGACCAGCGCCTTGGAGACGGCCTCCAGGCACTCCCAGGGGGCGAGCATGTCGAGGATGACGCGGTCGACGTCGGCGTCGGACAGGTTGTCCTGGAGGTCGCCGACGGTGAGCTGCCAGGCGGGGTGCGGGCCGCCGAAGTAGCGCTCCACGTTCGCCTGGGCGATCTCGGCGAAGTCCGCGCGCCGCTCGTAGCTGTGCAGCATGCCCTGGTCGCCGATGGCGCGCAGCAGGAAGCTGCTGAGCGAGCCCGAGCCGACGCCGGCCTCCACGACGCGGGCGCCGGGGAAGATGTCGGCGAAGGCGAGGATCTGCCCCGCGTCCTTCGGGTAGACGACGGCTGCCCCGCGGGGCATGGACAGGACGTAGTCGGGGAGCAGGGGGCGCAGCGCGAGGTAGGCGACGTTTCCTGTGGTGCGGACAACGCTGCCCTCGGGAGCGCCGATCAGTTCGTCGTGCGGGAAGGAACCCTTGTGGGTGTGGAAGTTCTTCCCGGCCTCGAGCGTGAACGTGTAGTGGCGGCCCTTGGGGTCGGTCAGCTGTACCTGGTCCCCGACCTTGAAGGGCCCGCGCCTGCGGGCGGCACCGGTCGGTTCGGACATGTGACCAGCCTACCGGCACCTGAGAGGGCCTCCGACCACGGTCCGGCCCCTAGGAGGGGCGGGCCATGGCCTTCACGAAGGCCCGTTCCACGTCGGCCGCGGACAGCACGCCGTAGATCTCGCCGGTCTCCTCGACCACCAGGTACTCGGTCGCGGGGGTCGCCCGGAGCGCGTCCAGGAGCTCCTCGCCGGACAGTTCCGCCGAGACGCGCATGCCGTCGGTCAGGTCCTGGGCGAGGCCGCTGACCGCGACCCAGGGGCGGCGGTGTTCGGGTACGCCGACGATGGCGGCCTCGCGGACGAGGGAGACGGGGTTGCCGTGGGCGTCGACGACGACCAGGGCGCGGGCGCCGGCGGCGTTGGCGCGGCGCAGGGCCTCCGAGAGCGGGGTGTGGGTCTCGACCGGGACGGCACGGCGGGTGAGCGCGCGGGCGCGCAGTTCGGGCAGGTGCTCGCGCAGGCGGGCCATGCGCAGGCTGTTGCCGGCGCCGGTCCAGATGATCGCGGCGAGGATGGCGGCGAGCAGGGCGTCCAGGACGGTGTCCATGCCGACGTTGTCCACGGCGTCGGTGCCGAGGGCGCCGGACTGGGTCAGCAGGGGCAGGCCGATCAGGACGGAGACGGCGAGGGCGCGGCCGACCCAGGCGGCGGCGACGGTGCCGGTCATGGGCCTGCCGGTGATCTTCCAGACGACCGCGCGGAGCATGCGGCCGCCGTCCAGGGGCAGGCCGGGCAGGAGGTTGAAGGCGGCCACGATGAGGTTGGAGATCATCAGGCCGGCCAGCAGGACGCCCGGAACCGTGCCGGGTTCCACGGTCTGCAGGGCGGCGTAGAAGACACCGGCCAGGACGAGGGAGAGCAGCGGTCCGACGAAGGCGAGCACGAACTCCCGGCCGGGGGTCTCGGCCTCCTTCTCGATCTCGGAGACACCGCCGAAGAACTGGAGCTGGATGCGGCGGACGGGGAGCTTGAAGCGGAGGGCGGCGACCGTGTGGGCCAGCTCGTGCACCAGCACCGACGCGTAGAAGGCGACCGCGAAGAACAGGGAGACCAGGTAGCGGGCTGCGCCGAGCTCGGGCAGCACGCGCTCCAGCTGTCCGCCGAACACCCAGGTGATCAACGCGGCGACCAGGAACCAGCTGGGCGCGACGTAGACGGGCACGCCGAACGGCCGCCCCATCAGCAGCCCGCCTCGCGGCTCCGGGCGCTGGGGCGCGGGACCCTTGCCGTCGGCCGAGTGCGCGAGGTGGCGGTCACCGGTGCCGGGGGTGGTGTGCCGGCTGTTCGCCTCGGGGTTGCCCGCGGCAGCGTCCGAGTGCGGACCGGCGGCATAGGCACGGTCGGGGTGCGCGTCGCCCTCCGCCGGCCGACTGCCGTCGTGCTCACCGTGCGCGGGGGCTTTGCGCAGGGCGTCGGCCTCCGGGCGGCCGGGGCGCGCGGGGGCCTCCGACCGGTTGCTGCCGTCGTGCTCGCCGCGGGCGGGAGCCTCGCGCAGGGCATCGGCCGCGGGTCGGTCCGCGGGCGCGGCGGCATCCGACCGGCGACTGCCGTCGTCGTCGCCGCGGGTAGCGGCCGCAGGGCGGTCCGGGTGCGCGTCCCCGTCCGCCGGCCGACCGCCGTTGTCCTCACCGTGGGCGGAGGACTCGCGCAGGGCATCGGCCGCGGGTCGGTCCGCGGGCGCGGCGGCATCCGACCGGCGACTGCCGTCGTCCTCGCCGCGGGCGGGGGACTCGCGCAGGGCATCGGCCACGGGTCCGTCCTCGGGCGCGGCGGCATCCGCCGAACGGCTGCTGTCGTCCTCGCCGTGGGCGGGAGTCTCGCGAAGGGCCTCGGTCTCCCGGCGGTTCGCGGCGCCCCCGGAACGGTGGCTGCCGGCGTCGTCGTGAGCGGAGCGCTCCGGGCGGTCCGCGTGCGGGTCGTCCTGCGAGCGGCGGCTGTCGGCGTCCCCGCCGCCGGCGGAGGCCTCGGCGGGGTCGGGTGAAGCTTCCGGCGGGCCGTCCGTGGTGGGTCCCGGTCGCACGGCCGGGCGGTCGGGCCCGGGGGGCTCGTCCGCTGCCGGGTCGGGTGTCTGCCCGGAGGGGCGGTCGTCCGGCCGGGTCGGCGGCGTCGCGGCAGGGGCGTCGTCGTCGCTCGTGGAGGTGAACCGCCGTACGTCCGTGGACTGTTCGTCGGCGGGGGTCGGGTCGGTGGCCCGGGCCGGAGGCCCTGCGTGGCGCTCGGCCGACTCCTCGTTGCCGGACCGCGGCTGCCCGCGCCCGCCGCTCTCGTCCACCGGTGTCCCCTCGTTCGCATCGTCTCCCGCGCCTGCCGGACGGGAGGGTCTCGAGTCGATGGTATGCGTCCGTCGAGGTGCCTTCCGCCCCGGCACCCCTGAGTTTCCCTCGGTCCCGCCACCTCACTCCTGCCCACGGCGTGACCGCGGCTGGGTCACTGTCAGTGGCGGCCCGTATGGTCTGGGGCATGGAGACGAGCACCGAGGGCGCGGCGCAGCCCGACAGCAGCCCTGCTGCGGCGGTGGATCCGCCGGCCCAGGCCGGGCCTGTGGAGGCGGCCGTCGAGACGGCGGAGACAGCAGTGGAGACGGCGGCCGGGACCGCGCCGCACGAGACCGCGGCCGAGGCCGCGCCCCCGGCCATACCGCCCGCCTCGCTGTCCCCCTCGCGTGCCAGTGACTTCATGCAGTGCCCGCTGCTCTACCGCTTCCGGGTCATCGACCGGCTGCCGGAGAAGCCGAGCGAGGCGGCGACCAGGGGCACGCTGGTGCACGCGGTGCTGGAGCGCCTCTTCGACGCCCCGGCGGCCGAGCGCACGGCGCCCCGGGCGAAGTCGCTGATCCCGGGCCAGTGGGACCGGCTGCGGGAGACGCGGCCGGAGGTCGTGGAGCTGTTCGCCGACGACCCCGAGGGTGAGCGGCTGGCGCGCTGGCTGGGCGAGGCCGAGCAGCTCGTCGAGCGCTGGTTCACCCTGGAGGACCCCAGCCGGCTGGAGCCGGCCGAGCGGGAGCTGTTCGTCGAGGCCGAGCTGGAGTCCGGGCTGCGGCTGCGCGGCATCATCGACCGGGTCGACGTGGCGCCCACGGGCGAGGTCCGGATCGTCGACTACAAGACGGGGAAGGCCCCCAGGCCCGAGTACTCCGAGGGCGCCCTGTTCCAGATGAAGTTCTACGCCCTCGTCGTCTGGCGGCTGAAGAACGTGGTTCCGAGGCGGCTCCAGCTGGTCTATCTCGGCAGCGGCCAGGTGCTGACGTACGACCCCGTCCTCGCCGACCTGGAGCGGGTCGAGCGCAAGCTGCTCGCGCTGTGGGAGGCGATCCGGCTGGCGACCGAGACGGGCGACTGGCGGCCGCGCCCCACGAAGCTGTGCGGCTGGTGCGACCACCAGGCCCACTGCCCGGAGTTCGGCGGCACTCCCCCGCCGTACCCGCTGCCGCTGCCCCTGCGGGCGACCGGCCAGGGCGGCTGAGTCCGGCGGCCTCGCGCAGGGCAGAATGGGGCCGGACTAGCGAAGGAGACTTACGTGGCCATCCGCGTCCTACTGGTCGACGACCAGCCACTGCTCCGAACGGGCTTCCGGATGATCCTGGAGGCCGAGCAGGACCTCGCGGTCGTCGGCGAGGCCGGTGACGGCCTCCAGGCTCTGGACCAGGTGCGGGCGCTGCAGCCCGACGTGGTCCTGATGGACATCCGCATGCCGCGGATGGACGGCGTGGAGGCGACCCGTCAGATCACCGGCCCCGGGCGGGACGGTCCGGCGAAGGTCCTGGTGCTGACCACCTTCGACCTCGACGAGTACGTGGTGGAGGCCCTGCGGGCCGGTGCCAGCGGCTTCCTGCTGAAGGACGCCCCGGCCAACGAGCTGGTGCAGGCGATCCGGGTCGTGGCCGCGGGCGAGGCGATGCTCGCGCCGAGCATCACCAGGCGGCTGCTCGACAAGTACGCCACGCATCTGCCGTCCGGCGAGGAGCCGGTGCCGGACACGCTGCACACGCTCACCGACCGCGAGGTGGAGGTGCTGAAGCTGGTGGCGCGCGGGCTGTCCAACGCCGAGATCGCTGCGGACCTGTTCGTCAGCGAGACCACCGTCAAGACGCACGTCGGGCATGTGCTCACCAAGCTGGGCCTGCGCGACCGCGTGCAGGCCGCGGTGTACGCGTACGAGAGCGGACTGGTGCGCCCCGGCGCGCAGTAGACACCCGCGCGCCGGACACAGAGGGCGCCCCCTGCTCGGCAGGGGGCGCCCTCTTCCGTCACGCACGCGGGTGCGTCAGGCGTCCTTGCTCAGCTCCCAGAAGCGGAACACGGTGGACGCGTCGAGGCAGTACTCCAGTCCGTAGACGCCGTCGCGGACGACCGCGTACTGCTTGGCCTGCCACACCGGCAGGACGGGCAGTTCGTCGGCGACGATGTCCTGGAGCTCGCCGAACTCCTGGTCCGTGGCGGCGCGGTTCGTCACGGCGGCGGTGCGCGGGATGAGCGTGCCGGTGATGGTGCTGTTGTCGTAGTTGTTGCCCAGCACGTTGCCCTTGCCGAAGAAGGGGGCCGTGAAGTTGTCGGCGTCCGGGTAGTCGGGCACCCAGCCCTTCACGTAGACGCCGTACTTGCCGGCGGCGATGTCCTTCTCGTACTGGCCGAAGGGGACGGACTTGACGGTGGCGTCGAACAGTCCGCTCGCGTTGAGCTGGCCGGCGATGGCGTTCAGCTCCTGGTCGGTGGCGGGGCCGTAGCGGGACGGCGTGGACCAGAGGGTCAGCTTCACCTTGCCGTTGATGCCGTCGGCGCGCAGCGCGTCGGCCGCCTTGGACCTGGAGGGGCGGGCGCCGTAGGTGTCGAAGAAGGCCGTGTTGTGGCCGGCGATTCCCGCCGGGATGATCGAGTACAGCGGGGTCGCGGTGCCCTGATAGACGTCCTTGATGAGGGCTTCGCGGTCGAGCAGGTGGGCGATGGCCTTGCGCACGCCGGGCTTTTTGGCGACCGGGTCGTCCATGTTGAACACCAGGTGCTGGACCTCGGCGCTGCTGCCTTCGACGACCTCCACGCCGGTGCCGTCGTCGGCCTTCTCCATGTCCGCGATGTCGCCGGCGGTCAGACCGCGGTAGGCGATGTCGACCTCCCCGGCCTGGATCGCCTGCTTCAGGGCGGTCTGGTCGCCGTCGAAGAATTTGAGCGTCACGCCCGCGTTCTTCACCTTGGCGGTGCCTTTGTAGTTCTCGTTGACGGAGAACACGGCCTGCTCGTCGTCGATCGAGTCGAGCTGGTAGGGACCGGAGCCGACGGCCTTGCCGTCCTTGCGCAGCCCGTCCGCGTCGTACTGGCGGTGGTCGACGATGGAGCCGGCGCCGGAGGCGACCTTGCTCGGGAAGGTGGCGTCGGCCGTGTTGAGCCGGAAGACGACCGTCTTCTCGTCCGGCGTCTCGACCTTGTCCAGCGTGGGGAACATGATCGCGGGCCCGTCGGGGTCGTTGATCTTCAGCATGCGGTCGAAGGAGAACTTGACGTCCTCGGAGGTGAGCGCGTCACCGTTGCTGAACTTCAGGCCGTCCTTCAGCGTGCACTTGTAGACCGTGGTCTGCGTGTCGGTGAAGGAGCAGCTCTCGGCGGCCTCCGGCTGGGGTTCCGTGGCGCCCTTGGGGAAGCTGAGCAGCGACTGGAAGACGTTGTTGAACAACAGCCAGGAGCCGGGGTCGTAGCCGGAGGCCGGGTCGGTGGCCAGGATGTCGTCGGACATCCCCACCACCACGTTGGAGCCGTCCCCCGCGGAGTCTCCGGTCTCCGTGCCACAGCCGGTCAGCAGGCCGGAGGCGAGCCCCGCCACGAGGGGCAGGACCGGCCACTGGTTGCGTATCTTCACGTGTGTGCCCTGTCGTCGGTTCTCGAGAACGCCCGGAGCATGTCCCTGGCTCCGGGGCACGGTTCCCCGGGGCCGCGGTCACCGGCCCCGGGGTTCCCATGGGTCCGTCAGCCGCTCACACCCCGGCCGAGCTCCCACAACTGGAGCGTCGACGAGGAGTTGAGGGCGTACGCGGTACCCGTGATGTCGTCGCGCGCGGCGACGTACTGCTTGCCCTGCCAGAGCGGCAGCACCGGCACGTCGGAGGCGACGATGTCCTGAATGTCCGTCAAGCTGGTGGCGGCGGACAGCCGGTCCGCCTCACGGCGGGACTCCGGGATCAGGGTGTCCCGGATCTGGCTGTTGTCATACGGCGAGCCGAGGGTGTTGTCCTTGTCCAGGAACGGCGCGAGGAAGTTGTCGGCGTCCGGGAAGTCCGGGAACCAGCCCATGCCGTAGACGTCGTACTCGCCCTTCTTCTCAGCCGGGCGGAAGGTGTCCCACGGTGTGCCCTTGATGCTGACGTCGAACAGGCCGCTGGAGTTCAGCTGGTCGCGGAGGACCTCGAACTCCTGCTTGGTGGCCGGACCGTAGTGGTCGGTCGTGTAGTGCAGCGTGAGCTTCACCGGGGTGGTGACGTTCGCCTGGTTCAGCAGCGAACGCGCCTTGGTGACGCTCGGGTCGCCGTACTTGTTGAAGAACGAGTTGGAGTGGCCGGTGACGCTGGCCGGGACGAGCGAGTACAGCGGCTCGGCCTGGGAGCCGTAGACCTTGGAGACCAGCGCGCTGCGGTTGACGACCTGGGCCATCGCCTGGCGTACGGCCTTGGACTTCACGGTCGGGGCGTCGGTGTTGAAGCCCAGGTAGCGGATCTCCAGGCCGGGCATCTCGACGAGGTCGATGCCGGTGTCCGTGTCGCCGGAGAGCTTGCGGATCTGCTCCGGCGACATCGCACGGGTCATCAGGTCGATGTCGCCCTTGTTCAGCGCGGTGCCCATGGCGTCGGCGTCCTTGAAGGAGACCATCTCGACATCGTCGTTGTTCACCTTCAGGCTCCCCTTGTAGGAGGGGTTCCGGGTGAACCGGGCCTTGACCATCTCGTTGTTCTCGACCTCGGCCTTGAGCGTGTACGGGCCGGAGCCGTCGAGGTCGAAGCCGTCGCGCAGCTTGTTCTTCGGGTAGTCGTCGGGGTCGACGATGCCGGCGACCGGGGTCGACAGCTTGTACGGGAAGGTCGCGTCGGCGGTCTTGAGGTGGAAGATGACCTCGCGGTCGCCCTGCGTCTCGACGGTGTCGATGGTGGACAGCAGCGCGAAGACGCCGCTGTCGGCCTTGAGGGAACGGGCGCGGTCGATGGAGTACTTGACGTCGGCCGCGGTGACGGCGTCGCCGTTCGCGAACTTCAGGCCGTCGCGCAGGGTGCAGGCGTAGCGCTCGTTGCCGGTGTCGGTGAAGCCGCAGCGCTCGGCGGCCTCGGGGACCGGCTCGCCCTCGCCGCGCGGCTGGATCATCAGCGTCTGCACGGTCTGGCGCAGGATGTTCCAGGTGCCGACGTCGTAGGCGTACGCCGGGTCGAGAGGAGCGGGGGCGTCCTTCGAGGCGGTGAACCGGTCCGTGGTGCCGACGACGATCGCGTCGCCGTTGTCGCTCCCGCTGTCGGACCCGCCGCAGGCGGCGAGCACCGGCGCGAGCAGGCCGATCACGGCCGGCAGCACCAAAGTCTTGCGGTTCATGCTCGAGTTTCTCCAGAGCTGTCGACTCCGTGTACCCGGCATGCAGGGGTGGCGCAGCGGATCACGGGGGTGGGGCGATGTTCTCGCGTCGAGATTAGTCGCGGTCGGCAGGAGGGTTCGCCGCCACCGGAGTTGAGGGCCCATCACGCTGCGGAACCGGGCGTGGACGCACCGAAAACCCGACAGCGGAAGCTTTGGTGCAGCGTTCCATCAATCGGGACACAAGGGCACGCCGACAGCCCCCTTGAGGGGGTGCGCAGCACGCGCCGGACCGGCTGTCGACCCCGGACTGCGTGGGGAACGTCACACCCGTAAACGGGTGCGAGGGTACGGGAATTCGATCCTCCGGGGAGTTCGAATTCACCTTCGGAATTACCGTTCTAACACCGCTGCACGCTGGGTGAACACCTAGCGCATTTCCGTCATCAGGCCGTGCAGAAATGTCAGGTCGACCTCTTCCAGAGAGGTGACAACCGTGCGCCTGAGGGCCGGGGCGATCGGGGCCACGGAGGGCACCGCCACGACGTGGCAGCCCGCGGCCTCGGCCGCGGCGACTCCGGTCGCGGTGTCCTCGATGACGGCGCACCGGGCGGGGTGGGCGCCGAGTCCGGCGGCGGCCGCCAGGTACGGGTCGGGGTGGGGCTTGGTGCGGGGGACCTCGTCACCGGCCACCGTGAGGCCGAAGTGGTGCGCGCCCAGGGAGGTCAGCACCCGGTCGATGATGCGCCGGTGCGAGGCGGAGACCAGGGCCGTGGGGATCTCGTACTCGTACAGCTCGGCCAGCAGCCGGCCGGCGCCGGGCATCAGCGGCAGGTCGCGGCCGATGCGGTCCTCGAAGCCGTCGTTCAGCAGCACCGTGAGCTCGTCGAGGGTGATGTCCGCGCCGGTGGCCTCGATCAGGAACCCCGCGCTGCGGGTCATGGGGCCGCCGACCACGACATGACGCCAGGACTCGTCGAGCCTGTGGCCGAGGGAGGCGAAGACCTCGACCTCGACGTCCCACCAGAAGCCCTCCGTGTCCACCAGGGTGCCGTCCATGTCGAGGAGCACGGCCTGCAGGGCCGAGCCCTCGGCCGTACGTGTACCGAGCGCGGGGACCGTACTGGTCATCCACCTACCTCCTTGAGGGACGATCAGGCCGGTTCCCACGGGGGAACCGGCCTGCAGTGGACCGACCAGTCTACGTGGTGTGCGGGCGAAGTGCCTCGTTTAACCGCTGTGCCCCCGGGCACACCGTGCATACGCCGGGGGGCGATGGGGTGTGTGCCCGGTGGGGTGGCTCAGCGGGCGTTGAAGTACTTCGCCTCCGGGTGGTGGATCACGATGGCGTCCGTGGACTGCTCGGGGTGCAGCTGGAACTCCTCGGACAGGTGGACGCCGATGCGCTCCGGCTGGAGCAGGTCGGCGATCTTCGCGCGGTCCTCCAGGTTGGGGCAGGCGCCGTAGCCGAGGGAGAAGCGGGCGCCCCGGTACTTCAGCTCGAACATGGCCTGCATCTCGTCCGGGTCCTCGCCGGCGAAGCCGAGTTCGGAGCGCACGCGCGCGTGCCAGTACTCGGCGAGCGCCTCGGCCAGCTGCACGGACAGGCCGTGCAGTTCGAGGTAGTCGCGGTAGGCGTTGGCCTCGAAGAGCCGCGCGGTCTCCTCGCCGATGCGCGAGCCGACGGTGACGACCTGGAGGCCCACGACGTCCGTCTCGCCGGACTCCTCCGGGCGGAAGAAGTCGGCCAGGCACAGGCGCCGGCCGCGGCGCTGGCGCGGGAAGGTGAAGCGGGTGCGCTCGTTGCCCTGCTCGTCCAGGATGATCAGGTCGTCGTCCTTGGAGACGCACGGGAAGTAGCCGTAGACCACGGCCGCCTCCAGGAGGTTCTCCGTCTGGAGCCTGTCCAGCAGCCCGCGCAGCCGGGGCCGGCCCTCGCTCTCGACGAGTTCCTCGTACGACGGGCCCTCGCCGGTGCGGGCCTGCTTCAGGCCCCACTGGCCCTTGAACAGGGCGCCCTCGTCGAGCCAGCTCGCGTACTCCTTGAGCTGGATGCCCTTGATCACGCGGGTGCCGCGGAAGGGCGGCTCGGGGACGGGGTTGTCGGTGGCGACGTCGGAGCGGACGTGCCCCTCCTCGGGGCGCTCCTCGGCCGCGGCCGGGGCGGTGGCCCGCACACGGCGCTGCTTCAGCTCGGGCAGCTTCGCGCCGGGCACGCCCCGCTTGACGCCGATCAGGGCGTCCATCAGGCGCAGGCCCTCGAAGGCGTCGCGGGCGTAGCGGACCTCGCCCTCGTAGATCTCGTGCAGGTCCTGCTCGACGTAGGCGCGGGTGAGGGCGGCGCCGCCGAGGATCACCGGGAAGCGGGCGGCGAGTCCCCGGGTGTTGAGCTCCTCCAGGTTCTCCTTCATGATCACGGTGGACTTGACCAGGAGACCGGACATGCCGATGACGTCGGCCCTGTGCTCCTCGGCGGCGTCCAGGATCGCGGAGACCGGCTGCTTGATGCCCAGGTTGACGACGTTGTAGCCGTTGTTGGTCAGGATGATGTCGACGAGGTTCTTGCCGATGTCGTGCACGTCGCCGCGCACGGTGGCGAGCACGATGGTGCCCTTGCCGGCCTCGTCGGTCTTCTCCATGTGCGGTTCGAGGTGGGCGACGGCCGTCTTCATCACCTCGGCGGATTGCAGGACGAACGGCAGCTGCATCTGGCCGGAGCCGAACAGCTCGCCGACGACCTTCATGCCCTCCAGCAGGGTCTCGTTGACGATGTCCAGGGCCGGGCGGGACTGCAGGGCCTCGTCGAGGTCGGCCTCCAGGCCGTTCTTCTCGCCGTCGATGATGCGCCGCTTCAGGCGCTCGTCCAGCGGCAGGGCGGCCAGCTCCTCGGCCTTGCCGGCCTTGAGGGACTTGGCGGTGGCGCCCTCGAACAGCTGCATGAGCTTCTGGAGGGGGTCGTAGCCCTCGGCGCGGCGGTCGTGGATGAGGTCCAGAGCCGTCTGGACCTCCTCCTCGCTGAAGCGGGCGATCGGCAGGATCTTGCTCGCGTGCACGATCGCCGAGTCCAGGCCCGCCTTGACGCACTCGTCGAGGAAGACGGAGTTCAGCAGGATGCGGGCGGCCGGGTTGAGACCGAAGGAGATGTTGGACAGGCCCAGGGTGGTCTGCACCTTCGGGTGGCGCCGCTTCAGCTCGCGGATGCCCTCGATGGTGGCGATGCCGTCCTTGCGGGACTCCTCCTGGCCGGTGCAGATGGTGAAGGTCAGGCAGTCGACGAGGATGTCCTCCTCGTGGATGCCCCAGTTGCCCGTGAGGTCGTCGATGAGCCGTTCGGCGATCTCGACCTTCTTCTCGGCCGTGCGGGCCTGGCCCTCCTCGTCGATGGTCAGCGCGATGAGGGCGGCGCCGTGCTCCCTGGCGAGCTGGGTGACCTTGGCGAAGCGGGACTCGGGGCCGGCGCCGTCCTCGTAGTTCACCGAGTTGATCACCGCGCGGCCGCCGAGCTTCTCCAGACCGGCCCGGATCACCTCGACCTCGGTGGAGTCCAGCACGATCGGCAGCGTGGAGGCGGTGGCGAAGCGGCCGGCCAGTTCCTCCATGTCGGCGACGCCGTCGCGGCCGACGTAGTCCACGCACAGGTCGAGCATGTGCGCGCCCTCGCGGATCTGCTCCCGGGCCATCTCCACGCAGTCGTCCCAGCGGCCGTCCAGCATGGCCTCGCGGAACTTCTTCGAGCCGTTGGCGTTGGTGCGCTCGCCGATGGCCAGGTAGGAGGTGTCCTGCCGGAACGGGACCGACTGGTACAGCGACGCCGCGCCCGGCTCGGGCTGCGGGTCGCGCTCGCTCGGGGTGACGTCCCGGACGCGCTCGACCAGCTGCCGCAGGTGCTCCGGCGTGGTGCCGCAGCAGCCACCGACCAGGGACAGGCCGTAGTCCCGGACGAAGTTCTGCTGGGCGTCGGCCAGGCCCTCGGGGTCGAGCGGGAAGTGGGCGCCGTCCTTGGTGAGGATCGGCAGGCCGGCGTTCGGCATGCACAGCAGCGGGATGCGCGAGTGGCGCGTCAGATAGCGCAGGTGCTCGCTCATCTCGGCCGGACCGGTCGAGCAGTTCAGGCCGATCATGTCGATGCCGAGCGGCTCCAGCGCGGTCAGGGCCGCGCCGATCTCGGAGCCGAGCAGCATGGTGCCGGTGGTCTCGAAGGCCATCGAGCACAGCAGGGGCACCTCGACGCCGGTGGCCTCCATGGCCCGGCGGGCGCCGAGGACGGAGGCCTTCGTCTGGAGCAGGTCCTGCGTGGTCTCCACGAGCAGCGCGTCGGCGCCGCCGGCGAGCAGGCCCTCGGCGTTGGCCTGGTAGCCGTCGCGGATGGTGCCGTAGGTGACGTGGCCGAGCGTGGGCAGCTTGGTGCCGGGGCCGATCGAGCCGAGCACCCAGCGCGGCCGGCCGTCCCGGGCGGCGTACTCGTCGGCCGCCTCGCGGGCGATCCGGGCACCCGCCTCGGACAGTTCGTGCACCCGGTCGGAGATCTCGTACTCCGCCGCGGCCGTGTGGTTGGCGCCGAAGGTGTTGGTCTCGACGCAGTCGACGCCGACCGCGAAGTACGCGTCGTGGACGGAACGGACGATGTCCGGCCGGGTCAGGTTGAGGATCTCGTTACAGCCTTCGAGATTCTCGAAGTCCTCGAGCGTCGGGTCCTGCGCCTGGAGCATGGTGCCCATGGCCCCGTCGGCCACGACCACACGGCTGGCCAGGGCCTCTCGGAGGGCGGACACGCGGGTCCGGCTGTCGGAAGGGGTCGGTGGCAACGAGGCCATGTAAAGGGCTCCCTCGAGTGCGACGGCTGTCGGCTATGCGGCTTCCCGGACACACGGGGGGCATCCGGGGGAACGGCGCACGGCGCCAGCGTAACCGGGCGCGGCCCGGGATGTGCAGGGCGTCCACGGGACGGACGCGCGTGGCGTCCCGAGCGGCCGTTGTGCCACTGATGTCCCAGTGCTGTGCCCCTGGTGAGCCATTCGTGACGACCCGCCGACGCAACAAATGGTGACCCGCCATTAGCGAGAGGTCGGCATCGACCGGTAGTGTTCGGCATTGCCGAACAAAGGCTGCGGGCGCCGCTGGTCGGCGGTCGAAGGGGACGGAGGCAGTACGGCGATGGCACGGAACATCCAGTCGCTCGAACGGGCGGCCGCGATGCTGCGGCTGCTCGCGGGCGGCGAGCGGCGACTCGGCCTGTCGGACATCGCCTCGTCGCTGGGCCTGGCCAAGGGCACCGCCCACGGGATCCTGCGCACCCTCCAGCAGGAGGGCTTCGTGGAGCAGGACGACACCTCCGGGCGCTACCAGCTCGGCGCGGAGCTGCTGCGCCTGGGCACCACCTACCTCGATGTGCACGAGCTGCGGGCGCGGGCCCTGGTGTGGACCGACGACCTGGCCCGCTCCAGCGGCGAGAGCGTCTACCTGGGCGTGCTGCACCAGCAGGGCGTGCTGATCGTGCACCACGTCTTCCGGCCCGACGACAGCCGGCAGGTCCTGGAGATCGGGGCCATGCAGCCGCTGCACTCCACGGCGCTGGGCAAGGTGCTCTCCGCCTACGACCCGGTGGCGCACAGCGAGGCCCTGGAGGCCGACCGCAAGGCGTTCACGGACCGGACCGTGTGCGAGCCGGAGGACTTCGAGCACATCCTCGACGTCACCCGCGCGCGTGGGTACGCGGCGGACGTCGAGGAGACCTGGGAGGGCGTCGCCTCCCTCGCCGCGCCCATCCACGACCGGCGGCGCATGCCGGTCGGCGCGGTCGGCATCACGGGCGCCATGGAGCGGCTGTGCCGGTCCGACGAAGAGCGGGCGCTGCGCCCCGAGCTGATCGCGGCGGTCCGGGACTGCGCCCGTGCGGTCTCGCGGGATCTGGGTGCCGGGCGGTTCTGACGGGGACACGGGAGGACCGGGGCGCCACAGGGCGTTCCGGTCCTCGGCATGCCCGCGCACGGGCCACCGGCGAGCTGCGCTCGAGATCCACGAGGCCGCGGCGATCAGTAACGATCGTGTTTTCGACAACACAGCCCTTGACGTGCTCGTAACGCCGAAGCAAGACTCCCGTCCATCGGTCGACATTGTCGAACAGCTACCGGCAATACGCGCTAGAGTGTGACAACGCCAGGCCGGTACAGAACTTCACCCCTGGACGAAGGACAAAGGAGTCGCGGGTGTCCAGCTCCGACATCTTCATCGGCGAGACCATCGGTACCGCCATACTCATCCTCCTCGGCGGCGGAGTCTGCGCCGCCGTCACGCTGAAGGCCTCCAAGGCCCGTAACGCCGGCTGGCTCGCCATCACCTTCGGGTGGGGCTTCGCGGTGCTCACGGCGGTCTACACGACTGCGCCGCTGTCCGGCGCCCATCTGAACCCCGCCGTGACCCTCGCGATCGCGATCAAGGACGGCGACTGGAAGAACGTCCCGGTCTACTGGGCCGGACAGATCCTCGGCGCCATGATCGGTGCCGCCCTGGTCTGGATCGCCTACTACGGCCAGTTCCACGCCCACCTCACCGACCGGGAGATCGTCGGCGGTCCGGGCGCGCAGGACACGGCCAAGGCCGTCGAGGCCCAGGAGAAGGCCGCCGGCCCCGTGCTGGGCATCTTCTCCACCGGGCCCGAGGTCCGGGTCGCCTGGCAGAACGTCGCCACGGAGATCATCGGCACCGTCGTGCTGGTGCTCGCCGTGCTCACCCAGGGCCTGAACGACAAGGGCAACGGCCTGGGCACGCTGGGCGCGCTGATCACCGCGCTCGTGGTGGTGTCCATCGGCCTGTCCCTCGGCGGCCCGACGGGCTACGCGATCAACCCGGCGCGTGACCTCGGTCCGCGCATCGTGCACGCCCTGCTTCCCCTGCCCAACAAGGGCGGCTCCGACTGGGGCTACGCCTGGGTCCCGGTGGTCGGTCCGCTGATCGGCGGCGCCATCGCGGCAGGCATCTACAACGTCGCATTCGCTTAAGAAGCAATCCTCGCGCCCGTCGCGAAACTTCCAGCACGCGCCGTACGTAAAGCCCCTTAAACCCGGAATTATCAGGAGCACACAGTGACCGACGCGCACACCGCCGGCCCCTTCATCGCCGCCATTGACCAGGGCACCACCTCGTCCCGCTGCATCGTCTTCGACCGCGACGGCCGGATCGTGTCCGTCGACCAGAAGGAACACGAGCAGATCTTCCCGAAGCCGGGCTGGGTGGAGCACAACGCCACCGAGATCTGGACCAACGTCCAGGAGGTCGTCGCCGGGGCCATCGAGAAGGCCGGCATCACCCGCGACGACATCAAGGCCATCGGCATCACCAACCAGCGCGAGACGACCGTGCTGTGGGACAAGAACACCGGTGAGCCCGTCCACAACGCCATCGTCTGGCAGGACACCCGCACCGACGCCCTCTGCCGCGAGCTCGGCCGCAACGTGGGCCAGGACCGCTTCCGCCGCGAGACGGGCCTGCCGCTCGCCTCCTACTTCGCCGGTCCGAAGGCCCGCTGGCTGCTCGACAACGTCGACGGGCTCAAGGAGCGCGCCGAGGCGGGCGACATCCTCTTCGGCACCATGGACAGCTGGGTCATCTGGAACCTGACCGGCGGTACCGACGGCGGCAAGCACGTCACGGACGTCACCAACGCCTCCCGCACGATGCTGATGAACCTCCACACCATGGAGTGGGACGACAAGATCTGCGAGTCGATCGGCGTCCCGAAGCAGATCCTCCCCGAGATCCGCTCCTCCGCCGAGGTCTACGGCGAGATCACGGGCGGGAAGCTGGGCGACCTGCTCGGCGGCATCCCGGTCGCCTCCGCGCTCGGCGACCAGCAGGCGGCCCTGTTCGGCCAGACCTGTTTCGCCGAGGGCGAGACCAAGTCGACGTACGGCACCGGCACCTTCATGGTGATGAACACCGGCGACAAGATCATCAACTCGTACAGCGGCCTGCTGACCACCGTCGGCTACAAGATCGGCGACCAGGACACGGTCTACGCCCTGGAGGGCTCGATCGCCGTCACCGGTTCGCTGGTGCAGTGGATGCGCGACCAGATGGGCCTGATCTCCACGGCCGCCGAGATCGAGACGCTCGCGCTGTCGGTCGAGGACAACGGCGGCGCCTACTTCGTGCCGGCCTTCTCCGGCCTGTTCGCCCCGTACTGGCGCTCCGACGCCCGCGGTGTGATCGCCGGCCTGACCCGGTACGTCACCAAGGCGCACCTGGCCCGTGCCGTCCTGGAGGCGACCGCCTGGCAGACGCGGGAGATCGCCGACGCCATGACGAAGGACTCCGGCGTGGAGCTGGCCGCCCTCAAGGTCGACGGCGGCATGACCTCCAACAACCTGCTGATGCAGACCCTCGCCGACTTCGTGGACGCCCCCGTGGTGCGTCCGATGGTCGCCGAGACCACCTGCCTCGGCGCCGCCTACGCCGCCGGCCTCGCCGTCGGCTTCTGGAACAGCACCGACGACCTGCGCGCCAACTGGCGCCGGGCCGCCGAGTGGACCCCCCGCATGGACGCGGACACCCGCGCCCGTGAGTACAAGAACTGGCTCAAGGCCGTCGAGCGGACCATGGGCTGGCTCGAGGACGAGGAGTAAGAAACAGCATGACCACTCAGTCCACCCTGAAGTCCGTGCCTGCCCTGGGGACGCACCCGGCCTCCGGCTCGAACCCGAGCCGAGCCGAGACCAGGGAGCAGCTCGCCAAGGCGTCGTACGACCTTCTCGTGATCGGCGGCGGCATCCTGGGCATCTCCACCGCCTGGCACGCCGCGCAGTCCGGCCTCAGGGTGGCTCTGGTCGACGCCGGTGACTTCGCCGGTGCCACCTCCTCCGCCTCCTCCAAGCTGCTCCACGGCGGTCTGCGCTACCTGCAGACCGGCGCGGTGAAGCTGGTGGCGGAGAACCACTTCGAGCGCCGTGCGGTCTCCCGCCAGGTGGCTCCCCACCTGGCGAACCCGCTCACGTTCTACCTCCCCGTGTACAAGGGCGGGCCGCACGGCGCGGCGAAGCTCGGGGCGGGCGTCTTCGCCTACTCCGCCCTGTCGGCCTTCGGCGACGGCGTCGGGCATCTGCTCTCGCCGGCCAAGGCCGCGCAGGACGTGCCCGAGCTGCGCACCGAGAACCTCAAGGCCGTGGCCGTGTACGGCGACGACCAGATGAACGACGCGCGCATGGCGCTGATGACGGTCCGCGGGGCCGTCGAGGCGGGCGCGGTCGTCCTCAACCACGCCGAGGTGACGGGCCTGCGCTTCACCCAGGGTCGTGTCACCGGCGCCGAGCTCAGGGACCGTCTCTCCGGCGACGAGTTCGGCGTCAACGCCCGGCTGGTGCTGAACGCGACCGGCCCGTGGGTCGACCACCTGCGGAAGATGGAGGACCCGAACGCGGCCCCGTCCATCCGCCTGTCGAAGGGCGCGCACCTGGTCCTCAAGCGCACCTCCCCGTGGAAGGCCGCGCTCGCCACCCCGATCGACAAGTACCGCATCACCTTCGCCCTCCCGTGGGAGGACATGCTGCTCCTCGGCACCACCGACGAGGAGTTCGAGGGCGACCCGGCGGACGTCTCGGTCACCGAGCAGGACATAACCCAGATCCTCGACGAGGCCGCCTTCTCGGTCCGTGACCAGCAGCTCAGCCGCGACCTCATCACGTACTCCTTCGCCGGTCTGCGCGTCCTGCCGGGCGGCCCCGGCGACACCGCGAAGGCCAAGCGGGAGACGGTGGTGACCGAGGGCAAGGGCGGCATGCTGTCCGTCGCCGGCGGCAAGTGGACCACCTTCCGCCACATCGGCCGGACCATCATGCAGAAGCTGGAGTCGCTGCCGGGCCACCCGCTGGGCGACGACTTCGAGCCCATCAGCTCGCTGCCGAAGAAGCTGCCGCTGCCCGGCATCGCCAACCCGCGCGCGGTCGCCCACCGGCTGCTGACCGACCGCCCGGCGCCCGGCCCGCGCATGGCGGCCGACACCGCCAGGCACCTGGCCACGCACTACGGCTCGCTCGCCTTCGACATCGCCCGCCTGGCCAACGAGAGCCCCGAGCTCGCCGAGCGGGTCCACCCGGACGCCCCGGAGATCTGGGCGCAGGTCGTCTGGGCCCGGGACCACGAGTGGGCCGAGACGCAGGACGACGTGCTGCGCCGCCGCACGACGCTGACGATCCGCGGCCTGGCCACGGACGACGTCCGCGCCAAGGTCCAGGACCTGCTCGACAAGAAGTAGGCACGGCCCGGGAGGGGATCCCATCAGGGGGACGGGGGGATCCCGTTACCGGGACCGGGGGCTCCTGTTCCCGGAAGGGGCGGTTCCACGGCGACGGAGCCGCCCCTTCCGCGTTCCCGGCCCCCATAATGACCTGATACGTCGGAGGTCTTGAGGGACAGGGAGGTCGGCCATGGCAGTGACCGACGAGGCGATCGAGAAAATCAAGGACATGATCGTCTCCGGCGCGCTGCGGCCGGGCGACCGGCTGCCCAAGGAGAGCGAGCTCGCCGCCGACCTCGGCCTGTCCCGCAACTCCCTGCGGGAGGCCGTGCGCGCGCTCTCCCTCATCCGGATCCTGGACGTCCGGCAGGGCGACGGCACCTACGTCACCAGTCTCGACCCGCAACTCCTGCTGGAGGCGCTGAGCTTCGTCGTGGACTTCCACCGCGACGACACGGTCCTGGAGTTCCTGGCCGTGCGCCGCATCCTGGAGCCGGCGGCGACGGCGATGGCGGCCCTGCGGATCAGCGAACAGCAGCTCGACGCGCTCACGGCCCAGCTGGACAAGCTCGGTGACGCCCCGTCCGTCGAGGACCTCGTCGCCTGCGACCTGGAGTTCCACCGGGGCATCGTGCAGAGCTCGGGCAACTCCGTGCTGTGCTCACTGCTCGACGGGTTGTCGGGCCCCACCACCCGGGCCCGGGTCTGGCGCGGCCTGACCCAGGAGGACGCGGTCGGCCGCACGCTGCGCGAGCACCGGGCGATCCTCGCGGCCCTGCGGGACCGGGACGCCGAGGCGGCGCGCTCCTGGGCGACGGTGCACATCGCGAGCGTGGAGCAGTGGCTGCGCTCCACGCTGTGACCAGGGCCTCACGGACAGCTCGGATGAGTCCGGGGTGTTCAGGGGTGGATCGCGGGGCAGTGATGGGGTCACTCCCCCTGCGAGGGGGCTGCGGGCGCCCCCTTGGCACGCCGTAAGGTTGGGGGGTACGCGAGGGCACGTCGGAAGGAGGCGCTGGGTGATCGAGCTCGAGGGGGTTCCCGAGCTGGTCGACCCGGTCATGGTGGCCGCGTTCGAGGGCTGGAACGACGCCGGCGACGCCGCCTCCACCGCGGTCGCGCATCTGGACAGGGAGTGGAAGGGCGAGGTCTTCGCGGCGCTGGACGCCGAGGACTACTACGACTTCCAGGTCAACCGCCCCACGGTGTTCCTGGAAGCCGGCGTCCGCAAGATCACCTGGCCGACGACAAGACTGTCGGTGGTCCGGGTCGGCGGGGACAAGCCACGCGATCTCGTCCTCGTCCGGGGTATCGAACCGTCCATGCGATGGCGGTCGTTCTGCAACGAACTGCTCGGCTTCGCACACGAACTCGGCGTGGAACTGGTGGTCGTCCTGGGCGCCCTGCTCGGTGACACCCCGCACACCCGCCCGGTTCCGATCAGCGGGACGACGTCCGACCCGGACCTGGCCCGCCGCATGGACCTGGAGGAGACCAAGTACGAGGGGCCCACGGGCATCGTCGGCGTCCTCCAGGAGGCCTGCACGCACGCGGGCGTGCCGGCCGTCTCGCTGTGGGCGGCCGTGCCGCACTACGTGTCGCAGCCGCCGAACCCGAAGGCCACGCTGGCCCTCCTGAACCGGCTGGAGGACCTGATCGACGTGCGCATCCCGCTGGGCGAGCTGCCCGAGGACGCGCGCGCCTGGCAGGTCGGCGTGGACCAGTTGGCCGCCGAGGACAGCGAGGTCGCCGAGTACGTCCAGTCGCTGGAGGAGGCCCGGGACACCGCCGAGCTGCCGGAGGCGTCCGGCGAAGCGATCGCCCGCGAGTTCGAGCGTTATCTGCGGCGCCGGGACGGCGGCGGACCGACCGCCTCCGGCGGGCACGCCACGGCGGACGGCAGCGACAGCTCGTCGTACCTGCGGGACAATCCCAGCGGCCGTACGCGGCCTCCGAAGCCGCCCAAGCCGGGCACGGACGACGAGGAGTCGTCGGAGGACTGAGCGGGACCGAGGACAGGAGAAGGGGCGCCTCCCGGCCGGGAGGCGCCCCTTCGCGTGCTCTGCGGCTACAGGGCGACGCCCAGCAGCGCGTCCACCGCCCGGGAGACCACCCCGGGGGCGCCCTCGTCCGTGCCGCCGCTGCGCTCCTGGAGCGCGGCCCAGCGGTCGACCGCGGTGAGCGCGGCCGGGGCGTCCAGGTCGTTCGCGAGGGCCTCGCGGATCTCCTCCACGAGCGCCTCCGCCGGAGGCCCGTCAGGCCGGGACACAGCTGCCCGCCAGCGGCCGAGCCGGGCTACGGCGTCCTGGAGGACCTGGTCGGTCCACTCCCAGTCGGCGCGGTAGTGGTGAGCCAGCAGCGCGAGCCGGATGGCGGCCGGGTCGACGCCGTCGCGCCGGAGCGTGGAGACGAAGACCAGGTTGCCCTTGGACTTGGACATCTTCTCGCCGTCGAGGGCGACCATGCCGGCGTGCACGTACGCCGTGGCCATGGGGAACTCGCCGGTGAGGGCCTGGGCGTGCGAGGCGCCCATCTCGTGGTGCGGGAAGGCCAGGTCGGAGCCGCCGCCCTGGATGTCGAAGCCCATGCCGAGGTGGTCGAGGGCGATGGCCACGCACTCGATGTGCCAGCCGGGGCGTCCGCGCCCGAGCGATCCGCCGTCCCAGCTGGGCTCGCCCTCCCGGGCCGCCATCCACAGCATCGGGTCGAGCGGGTTCTTCTTGCCCGGCCGGTCCGGGTCGCCGCCGCGCTCGGCGGACAGCAGCCGCATCGCCGCGGCGTCCAGTCCGGAGACCTTGCCGAAGTGCGGGTCGGCTTCGACGGAGAAGTAGACGTCGCCGTCGAGTTCGTAGGCGGCGCCCATGTCCCGCAGCCGCTCGACGAGCGGGACGATCCCGGGTATGGCCTCGACGGCGCCTATGTACTCGCGCGGCGGCAGCATCCGCAGGGCCGTCATGTCCTCGCGGAAGAGGGCCGTCTCCTGCTCGGCGAGCGCGGCCCAGTCGAGGCCGTCGCGCTGTGCGCGTTCCAGGAGCGGGTCGTCGACGTCGGTGACGTTCTGGACGTAGTGAACCTGCCGCTTGGTGTCGAGCCACACGCGCTGCACGAGGTCGAACGCGTTGTAGGTCGCCGCGTGTCCTATGTGGGTGGCGTCGTACGGGGTGATGCCACAGACGTAGATACGGGCGACGGGACCGGGGTCGAGGGTGACCAGACCGCCGGTCGCGGTGTCGTGGATCCTCAGGTCGCGGCCCTGACCAGGCAGGGCGGGGACCTCGGAAGCGGGCCAGGCATGCATGCCCTGAGCCTAACCGGACTGAAGTTCCATATACGAATGGGAGCGGACCGGACGGCCGAGAAGGCGCTCTTGCGGGAGCCCGGCGTCTGTGCTGCTACACGGGTGGCCAGGGGATCGCCGGCCACTCCCCGCTCGGCTCGGGATGCTTACCCGAGGCGAGCAGCGCGGCGACCCGCGCGCGGGTGGCGTCGATCTCCGCGCCGGTGATCAGCGGCTGGAGCCGGGCGGTGAGGGGACCGCCGTCCGCCAGGTCCTTCCGGAGGCCCTCGAGGACGTCGACGGCCTCCTGGGTGAGAGGCTCCCCCGCCCACCCCCACAGCAGGGTCCGCAACTTGTTCTCGACGTTGAAGGTGACCCCGTGGTCGATCCCGTACAGCCGCCCCTCGCCGGTCGGCAGCAGGTGCCCGCCCTTGCGGTCGGCGTTGTTGAGCACGGCGTCCAGCACCGCGAGCCGCCGCAGCCGCTCGTCGTCGGCGTGCACGAGGAGCGCGGTGCGGCCCTCGCCGACCTCGGCGAAGCCGATCGCCTTCCAGCCCGGCTCCGGTTCCTCGGCGTCGACGAGCGCGAGCAGCTCCGCCTCCGGCGCCGCCTCGACCCACAGCTGGCACATGCCCTCGCCGTAGGGGCCGTCCCGCAGCACGGTGGGCGGGACGAGGCTCCAGCCGGTCGCCTCGGAGACCTCGTACGCGGCGACCTCGCGCTGGGCGAGCGTCCCGTCGGGGAAGTCCCACAGGGGCCGCTCCCCGGCGACCGGCTTGTAGATGCAGGCCGCGTCCTGGCCGTCGTACGAGACCGTGCAGTACAGGGCCGCGTTCGAGGCCTCACGGATGCGTCCGCGCACAGTGAGTTCGCCCCGGGCGAGCAGGTCGGCGGCGTCCGGAGGAGGCGTCACGCTCCGCGGCGGTATCCGTTCTGGCGCGGACATACGTGTCCTTCCGGGTCGAGCGGGAGGCTGCACAGCGGGCACGGCGGCCGCCCGGCGTTGACGATGTCGAGGGCGCGCTTGGCGAAGGCCCTGGCCTGCGCGCCGGTGAGCCGGACCCGCAGCATCGGGGGGCCGTTCTCCTCGTCCTGGAGCAGCCGCTCCTCGGCCTCGGCGAGGTCCTCCTCGGTGTCGGCGTCGAGCTCGACGAGCGCCTGCGCCTCGACGATCATCAGCTGCTCCTCGCCGTCCCAGGCGAGGGCCATCGTGCCGACCCGGAACTCCTCCTCGACGGGGGTGTCCAGCGGGGCGGTGTCGGTGATGTCCGACGGTGCGACGGCGGGGACGGAGGCGCTGCCTCCGCTACGGCGTACGACCTCGTCGAGCAGTTCGTCCATGCGTTCGGCGAGTGCGGCGACCTGGGTCTTCTCCAGTGCCACGCTGGTCACCCGGGAGCCGGCGGAGGCCTGGAGGAAGAATGAACGGCGCCCGGGCAGTCCGACCGTACCGGCCACGAAACGCTCCGGATGGTCGTAGAGGAACACCTGACGGGACACGTCCTGTCTCCATTGGAATCGTGGGAACCGTGTGACTACGGCACTGCTGCGACCGCTTCACCCTACTGCGGCCGACGATCACGGTGCGCCCGCACCACCCCCGACGGGGGCCTCGTCGCCCGGCGGTTCCTCGCGCGGCACCAGGGACGTGAAGTCGCCGGTGTCGCCGAGGCGGACGAGAAACGGACGCAGCCGGGTGTAGCGGATCGCGGTGATGGAACACGGTTCAACGGAAATCCGCTGGAAGAGGTCCAGATGAAGTCCGAGTGCGTCCGCCACGAGCGACTTGATGACGTCGCCGTGCGAGCACATGAGGTAGACGGCGTCGGCGCCGTGGTCGCGCTCCACGCGCGCGTTCCACTCGCGTACGGCCTCGGCGGCGCGTGTCTGCATGGCCCGCATCGACTCCCCGCCGGGGAACGCCGCCGCGGACGGGTGCGCCTGCACGACCTCCATCAGGGGCTGGTCCTTGAGCTCGTCGAGCTTGCGCCCCGACCAGTCGCCGTAGTGGCACTCGCCGATGCGCTCGTCGGTGTGCGGGCTGAGCTGCGGCCGGGCCTGGAGAAGGGGCCGGATCGTCTCCTGGCAGCGCTGGAGCGGGCTGGTGACGATCTCGGCGAGGGGCAGTTCGGCGAGCCGCCCGGGCAGCGCGGCGGCCTGCGCCGTGCCGCGTTCGTCGAGGGCGACACCGGGCGTCCAGCCGGCGAGCAGTCCCTCGGTGTTGGCGGTGGAACGTCCGTGCCGGACCAGGATCAACGTGGGCATGCGGTCCAGCGTAGGCGCACGCGCGCGTACGGTGTCGTTCGAGTGACGGGAGACTCGCTTCGTGATCGTCGACTGTGCCATCTACCGCGAGGGACACCGGTCGGAAGGGCCGGAGGACTTCTCCGACGCCCTGGGTGAGGCCCGGGCGGCGGGCGGTTTCGTGTGGATCGGGCTGCATGAGCCGACGGAGCGCGAGTTCGAGCTCGTGACCCAGGAGTTCGGGCTGCATCCGCTCGCCGCCGAGGACGCCCTCAAGGCCCACCAGCGGCCCAAGCTGGAGGTGTACGACGACTCGCTCTTCGTGGTGCTCAAGCCGGTGGCGTACGAGCCGCAGAGCGACACCGTCTCCACCGGCGAGATCATGATCTTCCTGGGCGACGCGTTCGTCGTCACCGTCCGGCACGGCGAGGGCGCCCCGCTCAAGGCCGTACGGCACCGCCTGGAGCAGGAGCCGGACCTGCTGGGCACCGGTCCCACCTCGGTCCTCTACGCGGTCGCCGACGCCGCCGTCGACCACTACCTGGAGGTCGCGACCGAGCTGCAGGCCGACCTGGAGGGGCTGGAGGCGGAGGTCTTCTCACCGGACGACGGGGGCTCGCGGCACACCGCGTCCCGGATCTACAACTTCAAACGGCAGGTCCTGGAGTTCCGCCGGGCGACCGGGCCGCTGGCCCTGCCGATGAGCCGGCTGGCGGGCACGGCACCGTCCGGTGTGACCGTGCCGTTCGTGGACGACCGGGCCCGGCCGTTCTTCCGCGACGTCAGCGATCACCTCACACGCGTGAACGAGTCCGTGGAGAACCTGGACCGGCTGGTGTCGGACATCCTCAACGCGCATCTGGCGCAGATGAGCGTCCGGCAGAACGACGACATGCGGAAGATCTCCGCGTGGGCGGCCATGGCCGCGATTCCCACGATGCTCGCGGGGATCTACGGCATGAACTTCGAGCACATGCCCGAGCTGCGCTGGGTGTGGTCCTATCCGGCGCTGGTCGCGGTGATGGGCGTTCTCGAGGTGCTGGTGTTCCGGCTGTTCAAGCGCCGGGGCTGGTTGTAGGGCGGGCCGGGGCCGGCTGCGGGCGGGCCGGCTCAGGCGAACTCGGGTGCCGCGGACGCGGGTCCGCCGAGGGCGTCGCGGCGCTCCGGCATCTTCAGCGACACCATCCGGCGCCAGCCACCCAGCCGTTCGTAGGCGTACATCGCGTGGATGCCCGCCGCGAGCACCGCCGACTTGGCCCTGGACCAGCCGAGGATGCCCCCCATGTGCGCCATGACCGCGAGGCTGACGTCCCGGTAGATCCGGATCTCGGCGAGCGCGCACGCGCGCAGGGTGCGCTGGATGGCCCGGCCGTGGCCCGCGTGGGCGAAGCGCAGCAGTTCCTCGTGGCAGTAGGCGAGGTGGTTGTCCTCGTCGTTGGAGATCTGCCTGACCGCGCGGCCGATGTCGGGGTGGTCGGCGAAGTGCTTGCGCAGCAGTTGCATCTGCTCGGAGGCGCGCTGTTCGGTGACCCTGCTGTGCGAGAGATACGTGACGATGTCCTGGACCGTGAGCCGCTCGTCGCGGCCCAGCTGCTCGTGCGCGAGGCCGATGCCGTTCTTCTCCAGGAGCATGGTGTAGTCGGTCTCCGGCGGGACCGGGACCGGGTCGAGGCCGCGCTTCTTCATCAGGGCGCTGAAGATCCGGCCGTGCTTGTCCTCGTCGGCGCCGTGCCGGGTGATCTTGGGGGCGAGTTCCCGCTCGCTGTCGGGGACGAGCGCGGCGATACGGGCGTTCTCCCAGCCGCCCTGGGACTCGCCGCTCGCGGCGATGGAGCAGAACAGGGCGAAGGCCTCGTCGTGGGCGAGGATCTCCTGGAACACACTCTTGGCCGAAAGCATCGTGAGCACCTCTCCCGCGCACGTGCGCGTGCTGCGTGATTCCGCAGGTTTCCGCAAAGAACGAGTCAAGTGCGGGACGAAAGGCGCTGCAACAGGTGCGACGGACAACTCCGCCAAATGGAGGACAGGTGAATCCGGCAGGCCCGCAGGGGTCTTGGCCGCCGGGGCGGGGAGATCCCGGCGTAACCACGGGAGGCGCGGGGCGTTGTTCTGCGTGACGGCCGTGGCGGGGAAGACCCCCGAGCCCCCACCACGGCCGCAGACAACTCCGCCGGTGGCGCCCCGTCAGGCGAGCCCGGCGCGCTCCAGGGCCTCGGTGCCGGCGCGGAGGGACGCGAGCCGCTCGTCGAGGGTGAAGCCCGCCGGGGCGAGGCTCAGGGTGGTGACGCCGGCCTCCGCGTACGCCTTCATCCGGTCCGCGATCCGGTCGACGGACCCCAGCAGTGTGGTCTTGTCGATCAGCTCGTGCGGGACGGCGGCCGCGGCGCCCTGCTTGTCGCCGGACAGGTACTTGCCCTGGATCTCGGCGGCCTCCTTCTCGTAGCCCATGCGCTGGGCGAGCTGGTTGTAGAAGTTCTGCTTGGGGCTGCCCATGCCGCCGACGTACAGCGCGGTGTAGGGGCGGAAGGTGTCGGCGAGCGCGGCGATGTCCTTGTCGTCGCCGACGGCGAGCGGGACGGTCGGGCAGACCTCGAAGCCGTCGAGCGTCTTGCCGGCCTTCTCGCGGCCGGCGCGCAGGTACTTGATCGTCGTCTCCTCCAGGTGGTCGGCGGAGGGGAAGATCAGCAGGGCGCCGTCGGCGATCTCGCCGGTCTGCTCCAGGTTCTTCGGGCCGATCGCGGCGATGTACAGCGGAATGTGCTCGCGCTGCGGGTGCACGGTCAGCTTGATGGGCTTGCCCGGGCCGCCCGGGAGCGGCAGCGTCCAGTGCTCGCCCTCGTAGGACAGGCGCTCGCGCGTCATGGCCCTGCGGACGATCTCGACGTACTCACGCGTGCGTGCCAGCGGCTTGTCGAACTTGACGCCGTACCAGCCCTCGGAGACCTGCGGGCCGGAGACACCGAGGCCGAGGCGGAAGCGGCCGCCGGAGAGGGAGTCGAGGGTGGCCGCCGTCATGGCGGTCATCGCCGGCTGGCGGGCCGGGATCTGGAAGATGGCGGAGCCGACGTCGATACGTTCGGTCTGGGCGGCGACCCAGGTCAGTACGGTGGCGGCGTCGGAGCCGTAGGCCTCGGCGGCCCAGCAGACGGCGTATCCGAGCCGGTCGGCCTCCTGGGCGACGGCCAGATTGTCCGCGTCCATTCCGGCACCCCAGTAGCCGAGGTTGATACCGAGCTGCATGCCGAATCCCCTTACCGATCAGTAACGTGCACGTGCGGAGACCTTAGCGTGCGGCCCGGCGGGGACCTAGGGGGTGGCAGTCATGCCGGACAACTCATGGTCGGACCCCCGAAATCGGCCGTCCACAGCCCACCACAGGGAAGGCTGTGGCCAGTAATCTCGGCGTTCATGGAGCAGAGGCATCTCGGCCGCACCGGCCTGCGTGTGTCCCGGATCGGGCTCGGCACCCTGACCTGGGGACGGGACACCGACGAGCACGACGCCGCGGACCTGATGAAGACGTTCTGGGAAGCGGGCGGGACCCTCGTCGACACCGCGGACGTGTACGGCGACGGAGACGCCGAGTACCTGCTCGGCAGGCTCATGGACGGTCTGGTGGCCCGGCGGGACCTGGTCATCTCGACCAAGGCCGGCAGCGTGCCGGACCCCGACCGCCGCTTCGACACCTCCCGCGGCCATCTGCTCTCCGCGCTGGACGCCTCGCTCTCCCGGCTCGGCACCGACTACGTCGACCTGTGGCACGTGCACGCCTACGACCCGGACACCCCGCTGGAGGAGACCCTCCAGGCCCTCGACCTCGCGGTCGCCAGCGGCCGGGCCCGGTACGCCGCCGTCTCCAACTTCTGCGGCTGGCAGCTCGCCAAGGCCGCGACCTGGCAGCTGGCGGCCCCCGGCACAAGGACCCGGCTGGCGGCCACGCAGCTGGAGTACTCGCTGCTCCAGCGGGGCGTCGAGCGCGAGGTGCTGCCGGCCGCGCTGGACCTGGGCATCGGGCTGCTGCCGTCCTCGCCGCTGGGGCGCGGGGTGCTGACGGGCAAGTACCGGGGTGACACGACGCCGCCGGACTCGCGCGGCGCCTCGGAGCACCTCGCGCCGTTCGTCGCGCCCTACCTGGACGACACCGCGAGGCGCATCGTTGACGCCGTGACGACCGCGGCCGACGGTCTCGCGGTGACACCGCTCCAGGTGGCGCTGGCCTGGGTCCGCGACCGGCCGGGGGTGGCCGCGCCCATCGTCGGCGCGCGCAACGCGCAGCAGCTCACGGCGGCGTTGTCAGTGGAGACCCTTAGTCTTCCTGACGAGATCTGCCGGGCGCTCGACGACGTGTCGGCGCCTGTGCACCGCTATCCCGATCACGACTGGAGCACGCTGTGAGCACGGAGCCGGAGACCACGGAGGGCGCCGAGCCGGGGACGCCGACCGGTGGTGCGGAGACCGAGGGGGCCGAGCGGGCCGAGGGGGCCGAGGGGAATGCCGCCCGTTCCGGTGAGGTGCCCGAGGGCGGGGCGACCGATGCGGATGCCGCCGGTTCCGGTGACGTGTCCGAGGCCGAGGCCGAGCTGCGGGCCCAGCGGCTGGAGCGGGAGCGTATCGAGCAGCGCAAGGCCGGGAAGAAGGCGCCGATCGAGGCCGGCACCAAGCTGAGCGGCACGGCCGCCGATCTGCTCGCGGCCGTACGGGCCGTGGAGAGCGGCGAGAAGCCGGTCGCGGCGGTGTTCGCGGAGCCCGGGCCCGCCCCCCGCCGCTCCGCCCCGGAGCCGGTACGACGGCCACAGCCGGTGGCGGCCGGGGCTGTCCCCGCCCCGACGGCTCCCGCGCCGGCGGCGGTCCAGGCCGTACGGCAGGTACTCGGCGAGGGCGGTGCCCCCGAGGCGCTCGCACCGCAGGTGGCCGCCGCCCTCGGCGAAGGCGCGGACGAGCTGCTGCGGGCCGATCCCTGGCAGTTGCTGCGGGTCGCCGGCGTGCGGCCCGAGCAGGCCGACGGGTTCGCCCGGGCCCTGCTCGGCGCCGAGTGCGGCCCGGACGACGAGCGGCGGGGCCGGGCCGTCACCGTCTGGCTCCTTGAGCAGGCCGCACTGGCCGGGCACACCGCCCTGGAGATGCCGGCGCTCCTCGCGGCCCTGGCCCAGCGGGGCGTGCCGGACCCCGACAGCGCCGTGCAGGACGCGATCGCGGAGGGCGAGGCACTGGTCTTCCAGGACGCCCTGGAGGAGACCGGCGGCGCGCCGGCCCGGGCCGAGGAGGAGGGCACGGAGGAGGACGAGGAACGTCCGGTCCGTGTCCTGGTCGGCCTGGAGCGGTACGCGCTCGCGGAGGAGAGCCTGGCCGACGGTCTGGCCCGCCTGGTGAACTCGGTGCCCAAGCAGGACGGTTCGGCCGAGGACTGGGAGCGGGCCGCCGCCGCGACCCGGGGTTCGACGGCCGAGCTGCTCCGCGCGGTCGCCGCGCACGGCCTGGTCCTGCACACCGGCGGCGAGGCCTCCCTGACCGAGCCCGCCGCACTGCTGACCGCCGCGCACACCCTCGGCCTGCGCGCCTGGGCCGCCACCCACAGCCCGATCGGCCGCACGCGTTTCGCGGCCCTGCTGCGCCGGTCCGGCCACCCGTCGGGCCCGGCCGCGGACCAGGCGGCGGCCGTCCCCGGGCAGGCCGCCCCCGACGACCAGGCCGAGACCACCGCCGCCGCGCCCGGCGCCCCCTCCCCCGTCGCCACCGTCGCCGGGCTGCTCTCCGGGGCCGAAGGACCTGGCCGGGACGCGGACGGGGCGCTGGATCTCGATCTGCTCGTCGTGCTCGACGCGCCGCAGCTGGATGTCGAGACGGCGACACTGCTGACGGAGTCGCTGCCGGACGGGGCTCGGCTGGTGCTGGCCGGGGATCCGGCGGTGCTGTGGTCCGTGGGTCCGGGCCGGGTGTTCGCGGATCTGCTCGCGGCACGGATCTGCCCGCAGATCGCTTCGCGGCAGCCTGATCCCGGGCCGCTGGGCGAGCTGGTCTCCGGTATCGGCGTCGGCGAGCTGAACCAGGTCGAGGCCCCCGGCAAGGAGGTCGTGATCGTGCCGGTGCGGGACGCGGGCGAGGCCGTGCACCGGACGGTCCAGCTCGTCGTGGACTCCGTGCCGCGGGCGATCGGCGTACCGGCCGAGCAGACACAGGTGATCACGCCGGGACACGGCGGCGCGGTCGGCACGCGTGTGCTCAACGCGGCGTTGAAGGAGCGACTCAATCCGGGCCCGGGCCGCTTCGGCGGCTTCGACCCCGGTGACCGGGTCGTCCACTCCCCCGTGCCGGGCCGTGCGCTGCCGGGCCGCGTGGTGAAGGCGGATGCCGAGGGGCTCCACCTGTCGTGCGAGGGCGAGGACGTCGTCGTGCCGAAGGAGCGGGTGGAGCAGTCCGTGCGGCACGGCTGGGCGCTCACCGCGCACCAGGCGGTGGGGAGCCGGTGGTCCGC
Source organism: Streptomyces africanus (assembly GCF_030816955.1). Classification (NCBI taxonomy): domain Bacteria; kingdom Bacillati; phylum Actinomycetota; class Actinomycetes; order Kitasatosporales; family Streptomycetaceae; genus Streptomyces; species Streptomyces africanus. The sequence continues at coordinate 1,660,325 of NZ_JAUSYP010000001.1, forward strand.
GGTGGTCGTGGTGCTGCCCGGCGATGCCGCGCAGGCCCTCAGCCGGCCGTGGGTGTACACGGCGTTCGGGCGGGCCGACCGCCATCTGTCCGTCGTGCACGGGGTGGAACAGGCGCTGGCGAGGGCCGTGGCCGAGGTTCCGGCGAAGCCCCGGACGACCCGGCTTCCGGTGCTGCTCGCCCCGCAGATCAGCAGCTGACGACGGCGGTGGTCACGGGGCGGCCCGTGACCACCGCCGTCGGGTGGCTGACGCGTGCGCTCAGCGGCGGTCCGCGTCGAGCGGCTCCAGGTCCTCGTCCTCGTCCAGGTCGGTGTCGAGGTCGTCCTCCACCTCGTCGTCGTCATCGTCGTCGACGTCGTCGAACACGGCGCTGACGTCGAAGCGGCAGACGACACTCTGCGGATCGACCTGCTCGAACGGCGCCTCCAGCCACTCGCCGGGGTCGGCCGGTTCCTCCGCCGCCGTCACCCAGAGCGTGGAGTCGCCCTCCTCCAGCCCGAACTCCTTGTGCCGGGAGGCGATCTCGTCGGGTTCGAACTCGCCGAAGAGGAGGCCGAGGGCACCGTGGATCGTCCCGGAGGCGGCCGGGCCGTCCTCGCCCTCCGCGACCTCGATCCGCTGCGCGTGGGCGAGCAGCCGCTGTGGCTCCGCCACCGCGTAGTCGCGGCGGATCAGTACGCTCAGCGCGTTCGGTTCCTCGGGCCCGGTGTACGGGGGCAGCGCGTCCTCCGTACCGGGGATCTCGAAGGGTGTGACCTCGTCGTAACGGTCGTAGAGCAGTTCGTCGTACACCTCTGCGGCCGCGGCCAGCTGGTTGAACGCCTCGTAGACGGCCGGGTCGTCCTCCCCCGACCTGCGTTCGACCGCGGCCAGGTGGCGGTCGAGCGCGGTCTTGACCGCCTCGGCGGCGGCGCGTACCTCGGCAGCGGTGGGCTGCGCAGCATCAGACATAGTGCAGACGCTATCCGTACCAGGCCCCAGACCGCACAATAGATGCGATGCCGGAATACGAATTTGTCGACGTGTACGTGCCGCGCGGGGTCTCCCGCAAGGAGACGGCACGTCTGCTGACGGACCATGCCGAGTACGGACACTGGGAGTTGCACCGTCTGAGCCTGCTGCGCGACGGCAGCCGCAAGGTGCGGTTGCGCCGGCGGATCATCCGTCAGGTGCGGGCCACGTGGTGAGCTGAGACGGGGCACTGGGAGAAGGCACACACGGGAGCGGGCCCCGCATCGGCGGGGCCCGCTCCGTTTTCCGCGGGTGTCAGGCCGTTCCCGGCGTGTCAGGCCTTTCCGCGGCCGTCAGGCCGAGGTGCGCGCCTTGCGGTAGAGGATCGAGCCCGCGAGCAGCGCGCCCGCGCCGGCCGGCAGGGCGAGGCCGAGCGGCAGGTCGCTGCCCGTGCTGGCGAGCTGGGCGTCGCCCTTGGGCTGGGTGACGAACTGGCCGCCCGGCTCGTTGCCGTGCGAGGAGCCGCCCGGCGTCTTGCCCTCCGCGCCGGGCGGGGTGCCGGGGTCGCCCGGGTTTCCGGGGTTGCCGGGTTCGCCCGGGTTTCCGGGACCGCCCGGGCCGCCGGGGTCACCGGGGTTGCCCGGGTTTCCGGGGTTGCCCGGATCACCGGGGTTACCCGGATCACCGGGGTTTCCGGGGTTGCCCGGGTCTCCCGGCTGCCCCGGGTTCTCGTGGCCGCCGCCGGGCGGGTCGGTGTGGTGGCCGCCGGAGCCGCCGTTCGCGCAGTCGTTGCCCGTGCTGGAGTTGCCGACGCCGATGACGTCGACGCTGTTGCCGCAGACGTTCACCGGCACGTGGATCGGCGCCTCGACGTGGTTGCCGGAGCCGACGCCGGGCGAGTCACTGGCATGGCCGCCGGCGTGCGAGCCGCCGTTGCCGCCCGAATCGCCGTATCCCCCCGGCGACGATCCACCGCCCTGGTTGGCGCACGAGTTGCCCACCGACGGGTTGAGGACACCGATGACGTTGACCGTGTTGCCGCACACGTTGACCGGCGCGTGCACCGGTGCCTGCACCGTGTTCCCGGACAGCACGCCGGGCGAGCCCGAGCCGGCGCCCTGTGCGCCCGCGTCGGCGTGCGCGGAGCCGCCCGCGGCGGCGATCACGCCGGTCGCGGCCGCCACGGTCATCAGACCCTTGCGGGTGACCTGTCGCATTCCTGAATACCTGCCTTCGTCCTGTCTCGAATTCTTCTCGAATTCCTCGAAAGAAGCGTTCGGTCCCGGAGCGCATGGCATGCGCTCCGGGACCGATGGCTTTGGAAATCCCCTCAAAGAGGGGGAAGCGTCACTTGTTGACGCAGGTGTTGCCGAAGGCGGGGTTCAGCAGGCCGATCACGGAGACCGTGTTGCCGCAGACGTTCACCGGGACGTGAACGGGCACCTGAATGACGTTGCCGGACACGACGCCCGGGGAGTGCACGGCGGCACCCTGGGCACCCGAGTCGGCGACGGCCAGGCCCGCGCCCGCGAGAACCAGCCCACCGGTGGCAGCCGCAGCAGCGACGACCTTCTTGATCATTATTCCTCCTAGTTGGCAAAGCGACCCATCTTGCGATCGCATTACCTGTAACGAGGAGGGAGTAATGAGGCTACGAGATTATGGTCGCATTCACCCTTCCCAGTCGATCTCGCACGCCCGACCGAATAGCGCTGTTACGTATGGACTGTTTCAGGACGCGTCGATGAACCGGTCGAGCACCCGCGCGCCGAACTTGAGGCCCTCCACCGGAACCCGCTCGTCCACGCCGTGGAACATGCCGGCGAAGTCCAGCTCCGGCGGCAGCTTCAGCGGCACGAAGCCGAAGCCGCGAATGCCCAGGTCGTCGAAGGACTTCGCGTCCGTCCCGCCGGAGAGCATGTAGGGGATCGCCTTGGCGGTCGGGTCCTCGGCCAGCAGCGCTGACTGCATGGCCGCCACGAGCGCCCCGTCGAAGGTGGTCTCGACGGCCTTGTCGGCGTGGACGTCCTCGCGCCGCACCTTCGGGCCGAGGATCCGGTCGAGGTCGGCGAGGAACTCCTCCTCGTGGCCGGGCAGGAACCGCCCGTCGACGTGGGCGGTCGCCTCGCCCGGGATGACGTTGACCTTGTAGCCGGCGCCGAGCTGGGTGGGATTGGCCGTGTTGCTCAGGGTCGCGCCGATGAGCTTGGCGATACCGCCGAGCTTCGCGAGGGTCGACTCCATGTCCTCCGGGTCGAGTTCGGTGCCGAACGCGTCACCGAGCTCGTCGAGGAAGGCGCGGGTGGTCTTGGTGACCCGCACCGGGAACTTGTGCCGCCCCAGCCGCGCGACGGCCTCCGACAGCTCGGTGATCGCGTTGTCCCGGTGGATCATCGACCCGTGCCCGGCCGTGCCGGCCACGGTGAGCTTCATCCAGTGCATGCCCTTCTCGGCCGTCTGGATCAGGTACAGCCGCCGCTCCTCGCTCACGGTGAACGAGAACCCGCCCACCTCGCTGATCGCCTCGGTGACGCCCTCGAACAGCTCGGGATGACGGCGCACGAGGTGCTTGGCGCCGTAGGTGCCGCCCGCCTCCTCGTCCGCGAGGAACGCGAGGACGATGTCGCGCGGGGGCTTGCGCCCGCTGCGCATCCGGTCCCGGACGACCGCGAGGGTCATCGCGTCCATGTCCTTCATGTCGACGGCCCCGCGGCCCCACACGCAGCCGTCGGCGATCTCGCCGGAGAAGGGGTGGTGGGTCCAGTCGTCGGCGTTGGCCGGTACGACGTCGGTGTGCCCGTGGATGAGGAGCGCGGGCCGGGACGGGTCCTCGCCCTCGATCCGGGCCACCGTGGAGGCGCGGCCCGGGTGCGACTCGAAGATCTGCGGTTCGAGCCCCACCTCGGCGAGCTTCTCGGCGACGTACTCGGCCGCCTTGCGCTCGCCCGGACCCGAGTGGTCGCCGTAGTTGCTGGTGTCGATCTGGATCAGCTCGCGGCAGAGGTCCACGACCTCGTCCTCGCCGGTGACGCTCCTGGCCGTGTCCGTCTCGCTCACGTGCTTCCTCCCGCTGTCACTGCTGGTGGGTCCTCCTCATCCTCCCTCTCCACGGCCCGCACCCCAAGGCCGGTCCCGGCCCGTCACACGCCGTTCACGCCCGGCCGGGTGCGGGCGGGGGGTGATCGGCCACCCCTGAGAGCCTGGTAATGTTTACGTCGTCGCCGCGGGGAGAACCCGCGCGACAGACACCTTGTCCGGGTGGCGGAATGGCAGACGCGCTAGCTTGAGGTGCTAGTGCCCTTTATCGGGCGTGGGGGTTCAAGTCCCCCCTCGGACACAGAAGCTGAGGGCCGTGACCGCGAGGTCACGGCCCTCAGGCGTTGTCGCGGAAGGGTGACCATGACCAGCCGTTCCTGCCCGTGCGGGCTGCCCCAGGCCTACGAGGCGTGCTGCGGTCGCTACCACTCCGGCTCCGCCGCCGCTCCGACCGCCGAGGCGCTGATGCGGTCGCGGTACTGCGCCTTCGTGAAGGGGGACGCGGGGTATCTGCTGCGGACCTGGCATCCGCGGACGCGGCCCGGGACGCTGGAGCTGGATCCGCGGATGCGGTGGACCGGGCTGGAGATCCTGGAGACGACGGACGGGTCGGCGTTCCACGCCGTCGGGACCGTGGAGTTCCGGGCGTCGTACCGGGGCGGCTCGCTGCACGAGCGGAGCCGGTTCGAGCGGGTCGACGGGGCCTGGGTGTACGTCGACGGGGAGTTCGTGCGGTAGCGGGTGTTACGGCGCCAGGATGTCGAGTTCCTGGAGGGCGCCGACCGTGATCTCGCGGGTCAGTTCCTCCGCGCGGGCCGCGTCGCCGGCCCGGACCGCCTCGGCGACCTGGACGTGCAGGGTGACGGCGGCCGGGTCGGGGTCCTCGAACATCACGTCGTGGTGGGTACGGCCGGCCAGGACCTCGGCGACGACATCGCCGAGGCGGGCGAACATCTCGTTGCCGGAGGCGTCCAGGATGACGCGGTGGAAGGCCATGTCGTGGACGAGGTACTGCTCCAGCTTCTGGCCCCGCGAGTTGGCGACCATGCCGAGGGCGCACTGGGTGAGTTCGGCGCACTGCTCGGCGGTGGCGTGCCGGGCGGCGAGGCCCGCGGCGACCGGTTCGATCGCCGAACGCAGCACCGTGAGCGAGCGCAGCTGGGGAGCGCGGTCCTTGCCGGCCAGGCGCCAGCGGATGACCTGCGGGTCGTAGACGTTCCACTCCGACTTCGGGCGCACGGTCACGCCCACGCGGCGGCGGGACTCGACCAGGTGCATGGACTCCAGGACACGGACCGCCTCACGCATCACCGAGCGTGACACGTCGAAACGCTGGGCGAGCTCGTCCGTGCGCAGCACGCTGCCCGGCGGGTACTCACCCGCCGTGATCTCGGGGCCGAGGGTGTCCAGAACATGGCCGTGCAGCCCCCGGCCCGGTGTGCTCATGCACTCAGCGTACGGGGTAGATCACGGAGACAAAAAGTCAGACTTATTCATCACGACCTCTTGAATTCGTCGTACCTAATGGGTTTCAGTTGCGTCGACATCACGTGTCGACGGAGACAGCAGACAGTGAGGCAGCGATGAACACCCCCCACGTCGTCGTGGTCATGGGCGTCGCCGGCACCGGCAAGACCACCATCGGTCCCCTGCTCGCGGCCCGACTCGGCGTTCCGTACGCCGAGGGCGACGACTTCCACCCGCAGGCCAACATCGCCAAGATGTCGGCCGGTACCCCGCTCACCGACGAGGACCGCCTGCCCTGGCTGGACGCCATCGGCACGTGGGCGCACGGGCGGGCCGGGCTCGGCGGGGTGGTCAGCTGCTCGGCGCTGAAGCGGTCGTACCGCGACCGGCTGCGGGCCGCCGCGCCCGGCGTGGTCTTCGTGCACCTCACGGGTGACCGCGCGCTCATCGAGGACCGGATGTCGCACCGGCAGGGGCACTTCATGCCCACGGCGCTGCTCGACTCCCAGTTCGCCACGCTCCAGCCCCTCGAGGCGGAGGAGGCCGGGGTCGACGTGGACGTCTCAGGCAGCCCGGAGGAGATCACCGAGCGGGCGGCGCTCGCCCTGGAGGACCTCCCCGAGCCCGTCCAGTAGCCCCTGACGGTTCCGTCCCCTACTCCCCTCCAACGCAAGGGAACCCACCCCGTGACCAGACTCAGCGTCGAGATGCTGGCAGCGGACGCACCCGAGCCGATCACCTCGGCCGGCCACGCTCAGCTGGGCATCGCCGTCCTGGCGGGCATCGCCGTCATCGTCCTGCTCATCACCAAGTCCAAGCTGCACGCCTTCCTGGCGCTGACCATCGGGTCACTGGCGCTCGGCGCGATCGCCGGAGCGCCGCTGGACAAGGTCCTCACCAGCTTCAGCACCGGCCTCGGCACCACGGTGGCCGGCGTCGGCGTACTGATCGCCCTCGGTGCCATCCTCGGCAAGATGCTCGCCGACTCCGGGGGCGCCGACCAGATCGTCGACACCATCCTCGCGAAGGCCGGCGGGCGGTCGATGCCGTGGGCGATGGTGCTCATCGCTTCCGTGATCGGGCTGCCGCTGTTCTTCGAGGTCGGCATCGTGCTGCTGATCCCGGTGGTGCTGATGGTCGCCAAGCGCGGCAACTACTCGCTGATGCGGATCGGCATCCCGGCGCTCGCGGGCCTGTCCGTGATGCACGGGCTGGTGCCGCCGCACCCCGGTCCGCTGGTCGCGATCGAGGCGGTCAAGGCCGACCTCGGGGTGACGCTGGCCCTCGGTGTCCTCGTCGCGATACCCACGGTGATCATCGCCGGCCCGGTGTTCTCTCGGTACGCGGCCCGCTGGGTGGACGTGCCCGCCCCGGACCGGATGATTCCGCAGCGCACTTCGGAGGACCTGGACAAGCGTCCCGGTTTTGGGGCCACGCTGTTCACGATCCTGCTGCCGGTGATCCTCATGCTGGCCAAGGCGCTCGTCGACATCGTCATCGACGATCCGGAGAACCTGGTCCAGCGGGTCTTCGACGTCATCGGCGCCCCGATGATCGCGCTACTCGCCTCGGTGCTGGTCGGCATCTTCACGCTGCTGCGGCCCGCCGGGTTCTCCAAGGAGCGGATCTCGCCGCTCGTCGAGAAGAGCCTCGCGCCGATCGCGGGCATCCTGCTGATCGTCGGCGCGGGCGGCGGCTTCAAGCAGACCCTGATCGACACCGGGGTGGGCCAGATGGTCCTGGACATCTCCAAGGACTGGTCGATCCCCGCGCTGCTGCTGGCCTGGCTGATCGCGGTGGTGATCCGGCTGGCGACCGGTTCGGCGACCGTGGCGACGGTCTCGGCCGCCGGTCTGGTCGCCCCGCTCGCGGCCGACATGTCGACCACGCACGCGGCCCTGCTGGTCCTCGCCATCGGCGCCGGCTCGCTGTTCTTCAGCCATGTCAACGACGCCGGGTTCTGGATGGTGAAGGAGTACTTCGGGTTGAGTGTCGGCCAGAACATCAAGACCTGGTCGGTCATGGAGACGATCATCTCGGTGGTCGCCGGCGGCATCGTCCTGCTGTTGTCCCTCGTGATCTAGGAGTGCCACGGCCATGACGGCTCACCCCCTCTTCGACATCAGCGGCCGTACGGCGCTGGTGACCGGCTCCAGCCGGGGCATCGGACTCGCGCTCGCCCGTGGTCTGGCGGAGGCCGGCTGCACGGTCGTCCTGAACGGCCGCGACAAGGACCGGCTCGCCGCGGCCGCCGCCGGGCTGCCCGGCGACCGGGTGCACACGGCGGCGTTCGACGTGACCGACGGATCGTCCGTGGCGGACGGGATCGCGGACGTCGAGGAGCGGGTGGGCCCGCTCGACATCCTCGTCAACAACGCGGGCATGCAACTGCGCGCCCCACTGCTGGAGTTCACCGACTCCGACTGGCACCGGATCCTGGACACCAATCTGACCAGTGCCTTCCTGGTCGGCCGGGAGGCGGCGCGCCGGATGACGGAACGCGGCCACGGAAAGATCATCAACATCTGCTCCCTGCAGAGCGAGGTGGTGCGGCCCGGGATCGCGCCGTACGCCGCCACCAAGGGTGCGCTGAAGATGCTCACCAAGGGCATGTGCGCGGACTGGGGTCCGAGCGGTGTGCAGGTCAACGGGCTGGGCCCGGGCTACATCGAGACCGAGCTGACGCGGCCGCTGGTCGAGGACGAGGAGTTCAGTGCCTGGGTGCGGCGGCGCACCCCGGCCGGCCGCTGGGGGCGCACCCAGGATCTGGTGGGCGGGGTGCTGTTCCTCGCCTCCCCCGCGGCCGACTTCGTCAGCGGGCAGGTGCTGTACGTCGACGGCGGTATGACGAGCGTGCTGTGACCACCTGCCGGGAGGCTGTGATGCTGGGTTGTGTGATCCACGGTCAGGGTGACCTGCGCGTGGCGGAGTTGCCGGTTCCCGCGCCCGGGCCGGGGCAGGCGCTGGTCGCCGTGCGGTACGGCGGGGTGTGCGGGTCCGATCTGCACTACTGGCGGCACGGCGGGGTCGGTGACTTCCGGCTCCGGGAGCCGATGGTGCTCGGGCACGAGGTCGTCGGGACGGTGGTCGGGTACGGTGCCGGCGCGTCGGGGCCGGCGCCGGGTACCGCCGTCGCCGTGCATCCGGCGACCCCGTGCGGGGTGTGTCCCGAGTGCTCGGACGGGCGGCGGAACATCTGCCGGGACACGCGGTATCTGGGCAGTGCGGCGCGTTTTCCGCATGTGCAGGGGGGATTCGCGGCGCAGGTGGTCGTGCCCTGCGAGCAGCTGCGGGCCTTGCCGGACGGTCTGGAGCTGCGCCGGGCGGCGCTCGCCGAACCGCTGTCCGTCGCGCTGCACGCGGTGCGGCGGGCCGGCGAGGTGGCCGGGCGGCATGTCCTGGTGACCGGTGCCGGGCCCATCGGCTGTCTCGTCGTCGCGGCGGCGAGGGCGGCCGGGGCGGCGGAGGTGACCGTCACGGATCTGCTGCCCGAGGCGCTGGAGTACGCGCGGATCGCCGGTGCCGGAACTCTGGTCCGGGCCGATGATCCTGACGACCCGGGGTGGCCTTCCGAAGTGGACGTCGCGATCGAGGCGTCCGGAGTGGCTGCCGGGCTCGATACCTGTCTGCGGCGGGTGCGGCGGGGTGGGGTCGTCGTGCAGTTGGGGATGCTGCCGGCGGGACACAGTCCGTTCGCGGGGAACCTTGTGGTGAGCCGGGAGATCGAGCTGCGGGGGGCGTTCCGGTTCGACGGGGAGTTCGATCAGGCGCTGGAGCTGCTGGCGGTGGAGTCGGCGTTCGACGGGCTGGTCAGTGCGGTGGTGCCTGTGGCGGATGCCGAGTCCGCTTTTGCCCTGGCGGCTGATCGGAGTCGGTCTTGCAAGGTGCTGTTGGATTTCGCCCAGTCGCCGTAGCGGGTTCTGTCGTCGCGCGTCTGCGGGTGCGTAGTGGCTTGTCGCGCAGTTCCCCGCGCCCCTGAAGAACCTACTGGCGCCACAGAGGGTGCTCCCTGTCCGCCCACTCTCTGCTCACCGAACCCGTGCGCATGCCTCTGCGGGATTCCGGGTCGGCCAGGGCCATGCCGATGTGGCCGGCCAGGACTATGCCGATCGTGAGGGCCAGCCAGTCGTGGACGAACGTCGCGCTGGTGCGCCACACGAGTGGGGTGAGGTGGGTGAACCACATCATCAGGCCGGTGCCGAGCATGACGAGGGTGGCGCCGGCGATCCAGGACGCGTAGAGCTTCTGGCCGGCGTTGAACTTGCCGGCGGGGCGGGACGCGGGGCGCTTGTCGCGGTGCAGGGCGGCGCGCAGCCAGGTCCGGTCGTGCGGGCCGAAGCGGTTGAGCCGGCCCAGGTCGGCACGGAAGGCGCGGGAGGCGAGGCCGGCCAGGACCGGGACGGGCAGGGCGAGGCCGGCCCACTCGTGGATGCGGACGACCAGTTCACGGCGGCCGACGAGTTCGGCGAGCTGGGGGACGTAGAGGCAGGCCGCCGTCAGGACGCAGACGCCCATGAGCGCGGCCGTCGTGCGGTGCACCCAGCGCTCGGTCGGGCTGAAGCGCCGGACACCGGCCGGGGCGTCAGCTCGTAGGCTCATCGTCGCGTCCGTTCGAGCGGCCCACCCAGGCGTCGACGTCGTAGCCGCGCTCCTCCCAGTAGCCCGGCCGGACTTCGTCGGTGACGGTGATGCCGGAGAGCCACTTGGCGGACTTGTAGAAGTACATGGGCGCCACGTAGAGGCGGACCGGGCCGCCGTGGGAGTGGCCGATGTCCTTGTCCTGCATGCGCAGGGCGACCAGGACGTCCGCGCGGCGGGCCTGGTCGAGGGTGAGGCTCTCGGTGTAGGTGCCGTCGAAGCAGGTGAAGCGGATGGCCTTGGCCGTGGGGCGGACCTTGGCGGTGTCGAGGAGGCGGGACAGGCGTACGCCCTCGAAGGGGGTGTCGGGGACGCGCCATCCGGTGACGCACTGGACGTCGCGGACCATGCGGGTCTGGGGCAGGGCCTTGAGGTCGGCCAGGGTGTAGGTGGTGGGGCGGTCGACCAGGCCGTCGATCGTGAGGCGGTAGCTGTCGGCGTTCTTGCGGGGGACGGACGAGGCGACCGAGTAGTAGCGGAAGCCGCCGCCGTTCGGGAGCAGTCCGGTCAGGCCGGTGGGGTCCTTGTCGGCGGCGCCACCGAGGAAACTCTCCAGGCCGCGTTGCAGCCGGGGCGCGGCGACCACGCCGAGCGCGCCCAGGCCGAGGGTGCCGAGGAAGACGCGGCGGCCGACCGGGGTGCCCCGCTGTGGGGGGTGTTCGTCGTTCACGCCTTCAGGTACGTCCTCGTTCACGTTCTCATTCGAACACCCGCGGCCCCGTCAGGACAGGGATCGCGGGTGCTCGTCAGAGTTCCGTAACCACTTCTTACGCGGCCGGGGTCAGGACGACGCCGCCTTGTCCAGCTGGAACGCCTCGTTGCCGAGCCCGATCCGGGCGTGCTTCTCGGGGGCGCGGGCGCGCAGCACCAGGCCCAGGACCAGGCCGGCGGCCAGGGCGAGGCCGATGATGCCGGGCAGCACCCAGCTCAGCGAGGAGTCCGGGCCGGCGCCGACGAGGACCTCGAAGTCCTTCACCGTGTAGCCGGCGATCACCAGCAGGGCGAGGCCCGCCAGGGCGGAGGTGGCCAGCCGCCAGGCCTGGGCGCCCGCGGCACCCCGGCGGACGAAGAAGACGACGACCGACAGGGAGGCCGCCGCCATCAGCACGATCACGCCGAGGGCGCCGATGTTGCCGAACCAGGTGAACAGCTGCAGGACCGGTGCGGTCGGGTCGCCGACCGGCTTGTCGTCGGCGATCGCGAAGGCGACCACGACGACGACGGCCACGACGGTCTGGAGCAGCGAGCCGGTGCCGGGAGCGCCGCTGGTGCCGCTGGTGCGGCCGAAGGCGGCGGGCAGCAGGCCCTCGCGGCCCATGGCGAAGGCGTACCGGGCGACGACGTTGTGGAAGCTGAGGAGCGCGGCGAACATGCCGGTGACGAACAGGACGTGCAGGACGTCGGTGAAGGTGCCGCCGAGGCGGGACTCGGTGAGGAAGAACAGCAACCCGGCGCTCTGCTTCTGGGCCGTGCCGACGATCGCGGAGGGGCCGGTGGCGACGGTGAGGGCCCAGCTGCTCAGCGCGAAGAAGACGGCGACCCCGCCGACGGCGAGGAACATCACGCGCGGCACCAGGACGTGCGGGGCGGCTGGTCTCCTCGGCGTAGACGGGTGCCTGCTCGAAGCCGAGGAACGCGGCGATGCAGAAGCACAGCGCGGTGCCGACGCCCGCGCCGGTGAGGGTGTCCGGGTTGAAGGCGTGCAGCGAGAGGCCTTCCGTGCCGGGATCGGCGAGGGCGGCGACGTCGAAGACGACGACCAGGAGCACCTCGATGACGAGCAGCACGCCGAGGACGCGGGCGTTGACGTCGATCTTCAGCCAGCCCAGCAGGCCGACGGCGAGCGCGGCCACGAGCGCCGGTATCCACCAGGCGATCTCCACGTCGGCGTAGGTGGCGAGGAGCCCGGAGACCTCGAAGCCGAAGATGCCGTAGATGCCGATCTGGAGCGCGTTGTAGGCGACGAGGGCGACCAGGGCGGCGCCCGCGCCGGCCGTGCCGCCGAGGCCGCGGGAGATGTAGGCGTAGAAGGCGCCCGCGTTGTGGACGTGGCGGCTCATCTCGGCGTACCCGATGCTGAAGAGGATCAGGACGACGCCGAGGACGACGAAGAGCAGCGGCTGCCCGACGATGCCCATCACCGCGAATGTAGTGGGCATGACACCGGCGACCACCATGAGCGGGGCGGTCGCGGCCAGGACGGAGAGCAGCAGGCCCCCGGTGCCGAGCCGGTCGGCGCGCAGGGCGCGCTCCTGCCCCTTGAACGTACTGATGCCGCCGGGGGCGGATGTGCTCGTGCTCGAACTGTCCGTGGTCATCGGGAGAGCGTCCTCACTTTTTGGATTTCCGGGGGTGTCAGGCCGTGCCGAGCGCGCCGGCGCGGGCGGCGGCGAAGGCGGTGTGCGGGTCGCGGTCCGGGTACGACCAGGGCGCCGGGGTGGCGTACCGGCCGATCCGGTGGAACAGGGCGGCGGCCTCGGCGCCGCGCCCCTCGCAGAACTTGGCGTGGGCGAGGAAGTTCAGGTCGATCAGCCGGCGCGGGTGCCCCTCCAGCTCCCACTCCAGCCACCAGTCGAAGGCGGCCTTCATGACCTGCCGGGCGCGGCGGCCGGTCCAGTGGCCCGAGGCGGCCGGGTCGGCGGGTTCGTGCCCGGCGGCGGCGAGCGCGCGGTAGCGCTCGGCGTGCGCGATGACCGGCAGGATCGCGAGCGGGGAGTCGGCGGGTGCCTGTTCGGCGGCCCAGTTGGCGAAGTCGTAGACCTCGTGCAGCGGGTCCGGGCCGGACTCGGTGCGGCGGCCGGCGAGCCGGGCGACCATCAGGTGGTGGGCGTGGTGGTGGTCGGCGTACCGGGCGCGGACCTGCTCGAAGGTGCGGACCACGTCCTGGTCGGTGCCGACCGCGCACTCCAGCAGCAGCAGGCCGAGCCAGGGGGTGGGGTCGGCGGGGGCTCGGGCGGCGGCGGTCGCGCAGGCCTCGCGGGCCCGGGCCGGCTTGCCCTTGCCGTGCAGGGCGCGCCGGACCTGGGCGAGGGCGAGCAGGACGCAGGCGTCGGCGGACTCGGGTTCGGCGAGCAGCCACTCACGGGCCCATGCGGCGCAGTAGGACTCCCGGGCGAGGACCGTGACGCGGTGGCCGCGCCGGTCCCAGTCGTCTCCGGTGTGCACCAGCAGGGAACGGGCGTTCTGCCAGCGGCCCTGCGCCAGGGCGGCGCGCGCGGCCACGAGGTCGGCGTCGTCGAGGGCCTCGTCGAAGGCCTGAGACGCACGTCTGCGGCCACGGCCGAGGGGAGGCGGGGGTGGGGGCACCGCGGAACTTCCTCACGCGCTCTTCTTGTGTTTCGGCTCAGGGCGGTCGATGGAGCGCGTGTGTGCGCTTCGCCATGAGCTGATCACGCACAGCCAACCCCCAGCCAACGGTTGACGTCAAGGGCCGCAAGGGCGTTACACGCGTCAACCACTGCCACTTGTGAGGCTTTTGTGATCATCGAGGTTCCAGAGGAAGATGAGGCAGGGATCCGATTTTCCCGTTTCGCCCTTTGTGGCGTGCGTCATAGTGCTGGGCGGTCACCACCGCGCACCATGGCATGACGTACGGGCGCGCCGGGCGGAGCCGGCCGGTACAGTCGGCCCCTACGCCATCGTGAACCCGACCTGATGATCGAGGTACACCGCGTGTCGGTTCTGGTACTGGTGCTCGCCGTGAGCGCCGCCTGCTGTCTGGGCTTCGGTTTCGTGCTGCAGCAGAACGCGGCCCAGCGCGCCCCGCTCAACGACTTCCTGTCCTTCCGGTTGCTGGTCGACCTGGTGAAGGTGCCGCGCTGGCTCGGCGGCATCGCGCTGATGGTGGTCGGCATGGCGCTGGGCGCGGCCGCGCTGGGGCAGGGCGAGCTGTCCCTGGTGGAGCCGCTGCTGGCGACGAACCTGCTGTTCGCCCTCGCGCTGTCCCGCCGGCAGACCCGGCAGCCGCTCGGCCGCCAGGGCTGGGCGGGCCTGCTGCTGCTGGCGGGCGGAGTGAGCGCGTTCATCGTCGCGGGCGAGCCACAGGGCGGCTCCGCGACAGCCGATCCGACGCGGCAGTGGCTGATCATCGGGGCCATGATCGGGCTCGCCCTGCTGTTCACCGCGCATGCGAAGCGCTCCCGGCTGAGCTCCGGGCCGGTGCTGCTGGCCCTGGGCGCCGGGCTCCTCTACGGCGTGCAGGACGCGCTCACGCGGGTGAGCGGGGAGAAGTTCTCCGCGGGCGGCTTCGCCGAGCTGCTGACCGGCTGGCAGCCGTACGCCGTCCTCGCGCTGGGCGTCACGGGGCTGGTCCTCGTGCAGAGCGCCTTCGAGACCGCGTCCCTGCGCAAGTCGCTGCCCGCCCTGACCGCGGCCCAGCCGATCGCCGGGATCATCTGCGGCGTCGGTTTCCTGGGCGACCGGCTGCGGACCGACAGCGTGGCCCTGACCTGGGAGGCGGGCGGTCTCCTGGCCGTGGTGGCCGGCATCGTGCTGCTGGGTCTGCATCCGGCCATGCCGACGGGGGCGACGGCGCGGGCACGCGCGGGGCAGCTTCAGCCGCAGCCGCAGGCACAGTGAGGCCTCGCGCCCTGCTTGGATGAGGGCATGAGTGCTTGGGGCGAGGGCGTGAGTGCCGCGGACGAGGGCGGGACCGTTGCCGGCGAGGGCATGAGCCCGGCCGACGAGATCCTCGACATCGTCGACGAGAACGACCGGGTCATCGGGCAGTCGCCCCGGGGCGAGGCCTACGCCCGGGGGCTGCGGCACCGCTGTGTGTTCATCCAGGCCCGGGACGGCGAGGGCAGGATCTTCGTGCACCGGCGGACGCCGGCCAAGCTGGTCTTCCCCTCCCTGTACGACATGTTCGTCGGCGGAGTGGTCGGCGCGGGCGAGTCCTACGACACGGCGGCCCTGCGCGAGGCCGAGGAGGAACTGGGCGTGACGGGTCTGCCGCTCCCCCGGTACCTCTTCAAGTTCCTCTACGACAACGGCGCCGGGCAAACCTGGTGGTCGGCGGTGTACGAGGTCCGCTGCGACCTGCCGGTGCGGCCGCAGGCCGAGGAAGTGGCCTGGCACGACTTCCTGCCCGAGGACGAGGTACGGCGACGGCTGGGCGACTGGGAGTGGGTGCCGGACGGGCTGGCGGCGTACGAGCGGCTCGTGGCGTTCCGGTCGACGGGCTGAGGGGGCTGACGGGCTGCCGCGAGGCGGGGCGCCGCGAGGCGGGCCGACACCGGCAGCGCCCGGTGACGGTGTCCCCGGTAGGGTCGCGCACGTGATCGAGTTCGTACGGAACGTCCGTTTGTGGTTCGCGCCGGCGGAGGTGCGGCGGGACGGCGAGACGCCGGACTACCGGTTCTCGCTGGCGAACGAACGCACCTTCCTGGCCTGGCTGCGCACCGCCATGGCGCTGATCGGTGGCGGCTTCGCCGTGGACCAGTTCCTGCCGGACCTGCGCTGGGGCTGGCGGGTGGGGCTGGCGCTCGCGCTGCTGGGCGCGGGCGTGCTGTGTGCGCTGCGGGCGGTCAACCACTGGGTCCGCTGTGAGCGGGCCATGCGCCGGGGCGAGGACCTGCCCGTGTCCCGGTTCCCGGCCGTGCTGAGCGTCGTCGTCGCGGTCGTGGCCCTCGCCATGGTCGTCGTGGTGCTCGTGGGGTGGGAGGGGTGAACGCGCCGGCGGCCCGTCGGCAGGACCCCGACCGCGACCCGGGGCTGCAGCCCGAGCGGACCCGGCTCGCGTGGCGGCGTACGACGCTGTCGGGCACGGTCTCCGCCGTGCTCGCCGTGAAGACCGCGCTGCACGGCGGGGCGTCGACGCCCGGGATCGTCGCGTGCGCGCTGTGCTGCGTCCTGTGGCTGGGCTTCCTGACCATCGCCCACCACCGCATCCGCACGCTCGCGGCCACCGCCAGCCCCACGGCGTTCGCACCGCGCCACGCCACGGCCGCGGTGCTGTGCACACTGGCGACGGCGGTGTGCGGGGCGGCGCTCGTCCTCTAGGGCAGGGACACCCAGCGGGTTGCTGCCGCCGGGGGCCGCGGGCGCCGGCCGGGGAACCGGGCGCCGGGGCCGCGCGCTACGTGCGGCTGGCTGCCGGGACGAGGCGCCGGGGGCCGCGCGCCGCGTGTGGCCGGCGCGGCCGGGGAACCCGGGCGCCGGGACTCCGGGCGCCGAGGCCGCGCCCTACGTGCGGCCGGCCGCCGGGACGGGGCGCCGGGGACCGCGCACCGCGTGTGGCCGACCGCCGGGGACCGCACCCGGGCGCCGGGTACTGCACCCCGCGAGCACCGGCCGGAGAACCGGACGCCGGGACTCCGAGCGCCGAGGCCGCGCCCTACGTGCGGCCGGCCGCCGGGACGGGGCGCCGGGGACCGCGCACCGCGTGTGGCCGACCGCCGGGGACCGCACCCGGGCGCCGGGTACTGCACCCCGCGAGCACCGGCCGGGGAACCGGGCGCCGAGCGCCGGGACGCCAAAGGGACGGACGCCGGAGCGGCCGCACGCCGCGCGAGCCGCAAGCGCCGACCACCCGGGCGTCGGCCGCCGACCCGCGGGCGTCGTGGAACCGTACGCGGCACTCAAGGGGCGCCGCCCACCGGACGTGGGGCGCCGCACGGCCGGGCGTCGCCCGCCGGGCGGCACGCCAGTGCCCGCCGGCATCGGACGCCCAGACGCTGCGCGCCGGTGCACCGCACGCCAAGGCGCACCCACCAGGACATTCGCGCGCCGCGAGCGCACGACGCACCCCCTCGCAGGGCTCCGCGCGCCAGGACGCCGGCCGTCGGGGCAGCGCGCGTTGCATGTCGGACACTATGACGCCGGAGCGCCGGGCGCCGGGCGCCGGGCGCCGGCCGCCGCGCCAAGGCACAGGCCCGCGGCTACGTGTCCTCCGGCTCCCAGTCCACCGTCACCACGATCTTGCCGCGCGTCCGGCCCTGTTCGTTCAGCCGGTGGGCGTCCGCCGCTCGGTCCAGGGGGAACGTCTCGGAGACGTGCACGCTCACCACGCCCTGTTCCGCCAGTTCGGACAGCCGCCGGAGGTCCTCGGCGTCGGGGCGGACGAAGTAGTAGCGGCCGCCGTAGGTCACCACGTCGACGTCGGTGATCGACACCAGGCGGCCCTCGGGGGCCAGCAGGTTGGCCGAGACCTTCAGCGTGTCCCCGCCGACGGTGTCGAACACCGCGTCCACGCCTTCGGGCGCCAGCCCGCGCACGCGCTCGCCCAGGCCCTCGCCGTACGCCACCGGATCCCCGCCGAGGCCGCGCACGAAGTCGTGGTTGGCCTCGCTCGCCGTGCCGATCACCCGGGCGCCGAGGTGGGCGGCGAGCTGCACGGCGACGGAGCCGACCCCGCCGGCCGCGGCGTGCACCAGCACCGTCTCGCCCCGTTTCACCTGGAGCACCTTGAGCAGCACCTGGTAGGCGGTGAGCCCGACCAGCGGCAGTCCGGCCGCCTCCTCGAAGGAGAGGTTGCGCGGCTTGCGCGCGAGGGTGCGCACGGGCGCGGCCACGTACTCGGCGAAGGTGCCGCGGGAGAGGAAGTCCTCGCGTACGTACCCGATGACCTCGTCCCCGACGTCGAACTCCGCCACGGCGACGCCGGGGCGTACGACGACGCCCGAGACGTCCCAGCCGGGCACCACCGGGAACGCGGCTTCGAAGAGCCCGTCGAGGTAGCCCTCGCGGGCCTTCCAGTCGACGGGGTTCACGGCCGCCGCCCGCACCTTCACCAGGACGGAGTCCGGGCCGACCTTGGGATCGCGGACCTCTCCGAACGCCAGGACCTCGGGTCCGCCGTACCGTGAGTAGCTGATCGCCTTCATGAATCCGACCTTCCGGGCTCGCCGCGCGGCACGCAAGCCGGATGGCCTGAACGAAGCGGCCTAAACCTCCCCGGCGCCCCATGGGGGGAGTCGTCGGCCTATCGTGGCTCCGATCACGTTTCGGCCCCCCTCTGGACGACATACCGACCGGTCGGCATCATGAGTCGGTAACTGTTCACCTGCCCGTAGGAGCGACGCATGAGCCCCGACCACCCGCCCGGACTCGACCTCGACCGGCTGCGCGGCCTGCTCGACCGCGAGCGGCCCGGCCTGGTGAGCGGCGCACTGTCCGGCCGGCTGATCGAGGGCGGACGGTCGAACCTCACCTACTCCGTCTCCGACGGCACCTCCCGGTGGGTCGTACGGCGGCCCCCGCTCGGTCACGTCCTGGCCACCGCGCACGACATGAAGCGCGAGCACCGGGTGATCAGCGCGCTGCACCCGACCGCCGTGCCGGTGCCGCGGCCGGTGCTGCTGTGCGAGGACGAGGAGGTGCTCGGCGCGCCGTTCTACGTCATGGAGTTCGTCGAGGGCACCCCGTACCGCACGGCCGACCAGCTCGCCCCGCTCGGCCCGGAGCGCACCCGGGGCGCGGTGCTGAACCTGGTGGACACGCTGGTGGAGCTGCACGCGGTGGACCCGGCCGAGGTGGGACTCGCCGACTTCGGCCGGCCCGAGGGCTTCCTGGACCGGCAGCTGCGGCGCTGGGGCAAGCAGCTGGACGCCTCGCGCAACCGCGAGCTGGCCGGGATCGACGAGCTGCACCGCCACGCTCGGACGGCGGCTGCCCTCCTCCCCCGCCCCGGCCGTGGTGCACGGCGACTACCGGCTGGACAACGTCCTGATCGGCGAGGACGACCGCATCAAGGCGATCCTCGACTGGGAGATGTCCACCCTGGGCGACCCGCTCACCGACCTGGGCCTGCTGGCGATGTACAGCCTGCCGCTCGACGCCCCTGACTCCCCCGTCTCCACGACGGCCGAGGCGGCGGGGCACCCGGACCCGGCGGAACTGATCGAGCGGTACGCCGCGCGCTCGGGGCGCGACGTCTCCGCGGTCTCCTGGTACACCGCGTTCGCCTGGTTCAAGCTCGCCGTGATCCTGGAGGGCATCCACTACCGCTACACCCTGGGCCAGACGGTCGGGCGCGGCTTCGACCGCATCGGCGGCCTGGTCCCCGTCTTCATCGAGCACGGTCTCACCACCCTTCAGGAAGGCTGACGGTCATGGACTTCGCGTTCGACGCGCGCACCGAGGAGCTGCGCGGCAAGCTGCTGGCCTTCATGGACGAGTACGTCTATCCGGCGGAGTCCGTCGCGCACGAGCAGCGGGCCCGGCTCGCCTCGCCCTGGGAGACCCCGGCGGTGGTCGAGGAGCTGAAGGCCGAGGCGCGCAGGCAGGGCCTGTGGAACCTCTTCCTGCCGGACTCCGAGTACGGCGCCGGGCTCACCAACCTCCAGTACGCGCCGCTCGCCGAGATCATGGGGCGCTCCCCGCAGCTGGCCCCGACGGTGACGAACTGTGCGGCACCGGACACGGGCAACATGGAGGTGCTCACCCAGTTCGGCGACGAGCAGCAGCGCAAGCAGTGGCTGGAGCCGCTGCTGGCCGGCGAGATCCGCTCGGCGTTCGCGATGACCGAGCCGGAGGTGGCCTCCTCGGACGCCACCAACATCACCACGCACATCGAGCGGGACGGCGACGAGTACGTCGTCACCGGCCGCAAGTGGTACATCTCCGGGGCGTTGCACCCGGACTGCAAGATCTTCATCGTGATGGGCAAGACGGACCCCGAGGGCTCCGACATCCGCCGTCAGCAGTCGATGATCCTGGTCCCCCGTGACACGCCGGGTGTGACGATCGAGCGCGCGATGCAGGTCTTCGGCTACGAGGACCACTACCACGGCGGCCATGCCGAGGTGATCTTCGACCACGCGCGCGTGCCGGCGTCGAACCTCATCGGCGAGGAGGGCGGCGGCTTCGCCATCGCGCAGGCCCGGCTCGGACCCGGCCGGATCCACCACTGCATGCGGCTGATCGGGATGGCGGAGCGGGCGATCGAGCTGATGTGCCGGCGGGCGGTGTCCCGGACGGCCTTCGGGAAGGCGCTGGCCCAGCAGGGTGTGGTGCACAACTGGATCGCGGACGCGAGGGTGACCGTGGAGCAGTTGCGGCTGCTGGTGCTGAAGACCGCGTGGCTGATGGACACGGTGGGGAACAAGGGGGCGCACACCGAGATCCAGTCGATCAAGATCGCTACGCCCCGGGCGGTGGTGGACATTCTCGACCGGGCGATCCAGTTGCACGGTGCGGGGGGTGTGAGCCAGGACTTCCCGCTGGCGGAGCTGTACGCGGGGGCGCGGACGCTGATGATCGCGGACGGGCCGGACGAGGTGCATCAGCGGTCGCTGGCGCGGCGGGAGCTGAAGCGGTACGTGTGACGCGGCGGGGCGGCGGAGGGTTTTCGCCCCCGCCGCCCCTACCCGTCCCATCCCCAGGGGCTCCGCCCCTTCGACCCCGCTGGGGGCTGCGCCCCCAGACCCCCGCGGGGGCTTCGCCCCCTGCACCCCCACCGGGGCTGCCGCCCCGGACCCAGACCCCCGCGCAGGCTTCGCCCCCCCGCATCCCCACCGGGGCTGCCATCCCGGACCCAGACCCCCGCGCAGGCTTCGCCCCCTACACCCCCACCGGGGCTGCCGCCCCGGACCCAGACCCCCGCGCAGGCTTCGCCCCCTACACCCCCACCGGGGCTGCAATCCCGGACCCAGACCCCCGCGCAGGCTTCGCCCCCCCCCGCATCCCCACCGGGGCTGCCATCCCGGACCCAGACCCCCGCGCAGGCTTCGCCCCCTGCACCCCCACCGGGGCTGCCATCCCGGACCCGGACCCCCGCGCAGGCTTCGCCCCCTACACCCCCACCGGGGCTGCCGCCCCGGACCGCGCTTCGGCCTGGACGGCCTCGTCCTCAAGCGCCGGACGGGCTGAGTGGGACCAGCCCGAGTCAGCTATGGGCGCAGGGCGCGCAGCAGCAAGTCCGCCAGGTGGTCGGCTACCTGCTGGGGGCTCATCGGGCCCTCGGGGCGGTACCACGTCGACAGGTGGTGGACCGAGCCGAAGTGGTAGTCGACGACCAGGTCCGCCGGCGTCGCCTTGGAGAAGACGCCCGCCTCCTGGCCCTCCTCGACCAGCGCGCGGAAGCGCTCGTGGTAGCGGCGGCGCTCGGCACGGACCTGCTTGTTCTTCTCGGGGCTCAGATGGTGCATGGACCGCCAGAAGATCATCGCGTCGTCGAGGTTGTCGATCGTCGTCACCACCACGTCCGCGGCCGCGGCCCGCAACCGCTTCTCCACGGGCTCGTCGGCGCCCGCGACGGCGTCCAGTCTCTCCTGCTGGATGCGCAGCACGCGCGCGTACACCTCGTGCAGAAGGTCGTCCTTGGAGCCGAAGTAGTGGTACAGCGCCCCCTTGGTGACCCCGGCCGCCTCCACGATCTCCTGCACCGAGGTGCGGTCGTAGCCCTGCTCGGCGAAGAGCCGGGTGGCGGCGGCCAGGAGCCGCTGAGGTACGGGGGTGCCGTCCGAGTCCGTCGTCCTGGGCACTGCCGCCACCTGCCTTTCCGTCCTGCTGTCAGTTGCCTTGCGTCCGGGAACGCAGTTCCCGACGGAGGATCTTCCCACTGGCCGTCTTCGGCAAGTCCGGCAGGATCTCCACCTGGCGCGGGTATTTGTAGGCGGCCAGTCTCTCCTTGCAGTAGGCGGCGAGTGCATCCGGGTCCGTGTCGGCGTCCGGACGCAGGCTGATGTACGCCTTGACGGTCTCCCCGCGATACCCGTCCGGCACGCCCACGACGGCGGCCTCGCGCACCGCCGGGTGCGTGTAGAGCACGTCCTCGACCTCGCGCGGCCACACCTTGAAGCCGGACGCGTTGATCATGTCCTTCTTGCGGTCCACGACGTACAGCCAGCCCCGCTCGTCCATGAAGCCGATGTCGCCGGTGCGCAGTTCGCCGCCGGGGAACGTCTGGGCGGTGGCGTCGGGGCGGCGCCAGTAGCCGGGCACGACCTGCGGACCCCGGACGACGATCTCGCCCTGCTCGCCGAACGGCACCTCGTCGCCGTTGTCGTCGACGATCCGGACGACCGTGTCGGGGCCGGGCAGGCCGACCGCGAGGGTCCCGGAGACCGGGTCGACGGGCGCCTCCAGACCGGGCGGCACGGAGGCGCACGGCGCGGTGCACTCGGTGAGCCCGTAGCCGTTGCGGATGTACGGCCCGAAGCCGGCCCGGAACTTCTCCACCAGCGCGGGCGGCAGCGGGGCGCCGCCGGAGGAGATCACCCGGAAGGAGGAGAAGTGGTCGCGGGTGACGGACGGGTGCGCGGCCAGCGCCATGAACGCCGTCGACGGTCCGACGGTGTAGTGCGGACGGTGCTCGGCGAACGCGTCGAGGACCACTCCCGCCTCGAAGCGGTACGCCAGCACGAGCGTGCCCGCACTGCTCAGGCAGGCGCCGAACTGGCAGACCATGCCGGTGATGTGGAACAGCGGCGCCAGCGCGAAGTAGACCGGCCGCTCGGGCAGCCCCAGGCCGGTCCGCTGCCGCTCGGCGTTGTACATGATGTTGCCGTGCGTGTTGGTGGCGCCCTTGGGCGTGCCGCTGGTGCCCGAGGTGTAGCTGATCAGCGCGATGTCGGAGGGCTCGGGGTCCCGGTCCTGGGGCGCCTTGTGCCCGGCCCGCGCCACGGTCACCAGGTCGTCGGCGTCCGGGGCCTGCGGAAGCCGCTCGAAGGTCAGCACGCGGGCGTCGCCCCGCGTCTGGAAGTCCAGCTCGCACCCGGTGAGCACGATCCGCACGGGCGAGTCCGCCGCCGTCGCGCGCAGATACGACTCCCACGCCCGGTCCGAGCAGATCAACGCGGCGACCTCGCCGTCGCGCAGGACGTGGGACACCTCACCCGACTTGTACATCGGGTTGACGGGTACGACGATCGCGCCCGCCTTCCAGGCGCCCAGCAAGGCGAGCACGAAGTGCGGGGAGTTCTGGAGCAGTACCGCGACCCGGTCGCCGCGCTCCAGTCCGCGCGCGGCGAGATGCCCGGCGACGGAGTCGCTGAGCTCGTCGACGTCCCGGTAGGTCAGGCGACCGTCGAAGTAGGCCAGGGCGTCGCTGTCCGGCGTCTCGGTCACGGCCCGGCGCAGGGCGTGCACGAGGGAGCCGTCGGGGCTTATCGCGCCCTTCTGGGCGTCGTTCAGCAGGTCCAGCCAGGGTTTGGCCGCGTAACGGGACTCGGTCACCGGTTCTCCTCCCACTGCTGCTGGATGCGGTTCATGCCGGTCAGCCACCGGTCGGGGTCCCCGGCCCGGGCCTGGTGGTACGCGGCGACCTCGGGGTGCGGCAGGATCAGGAAGCGGTCCTCCTCGATGCCCTTGACCAGGGCGTCCGCCACGGCCTCCGGTTCGATCGCGGTCGGCTGGAGCACCAGGTCGCCCGCGCTGCCGGTGGCGGCCAGCATGTCGGTGCGGACGCCCTGCGGGCAGATGGCGTGCACCTTCACACCCCGGTGGCGGTAGGTCAGCGACAGCCACTCGGCGAAGGCGAGGGCGCCGTGCTTGGTGACGGCGTAGGGCGCGGCGCCGATCATGGTGAGCAGCCCGGCGGCGGAGACGGTGGACACGAACCGGCCGCTGCCCCGCTCCAGCCAGGCGGGCAGCAGCTCCTGAGCGGCCCGGACATGCGCCATGACGTTCACGTCCCAGGAGGTCGCCCAGGCCTTTTCGTCCAGCGCCTGACCGGCATCGATGCCGTCGAACGCGACACCGGCGTTGGCGCAGTACACGTCGACGGTCCCGTCGAGCGCGTCCCTGGCGTCGGAGAGGATCGCCGAGGCGTCCCCGGCCACGGCGATCCCGCCGACCTCGTCCGCGACATGCTTGGCCCGCTCGGCATCCAGGTCATTGACGACGACCCGGGCCCCCTCGGCGGCGAACCGCCGGGCCAGCGCGGCCCCGATCCCGCCACCGGCCCCCGTGACAACGACTCCGGCCCCTTGAAAGGCTCCCACCATCGGTCTCCTCAAAACGCGGCTCAGCAACGGCGCCAGACTAACCGGTCGGTATGTTTCAAGGAAGGGGGTGGCGCAGCACTTAAGGGGCGCGGGGCCGTACCGATATGCGGCTCCGCCGCGTGGGCGCGACCAGCCACAACGAAAGCGGCACACAACGGATCACGGAGGCCACCCATGCACCTGTCCAGACGAGGTCTGTTAGCCACAGCCACGGCAGCTGTGTCGCTGCCCGCGACAACCGCAGCAGCCGCCCGACGCCACAGGCAACTCCGCACCGGCTTCGAACGACTCGCCCACGACGGCTACGCCCTGCTCGACGGCCAAAAGGTCGGCATCGTCACCAACCCCACCGGCACAACCCGCGACGTCCGCCACATCGTCGACGTCATGCACGCGGACACCCGAGTGGATCTCAGGGCCGTCTTCGGCCCTGAACACGGCTTCCGCGGCACCGCCCAGGCCGGCGGCTCCGAGGGCCGCTACGCCGACCCGGCGACCGGCCTGCCCGTCTACGACACGTACCTCAAGAGCGGCCGCCCGCTCGCCGACATCTTCACCGCGTCCGGCGTGGACACGGTCGTCTTCGACATCCAGGACGTCGGCGCCCGCTTCTACACGTACATCTGGACGCTGTACGACTGCATGGAGGCCGCCCAGCTCGCGGGCAGGCGATTCGTCGTCCTGGACCGGCCCAACCCGGTGACCGGCCGGGCGGCCCTGGGGCCCGTCCTGCACAAGGAGTTCGCCACGTTCGTCGGACGGCAGCCCATCGCCCAGGCCCACGGAATGACCGTCGCGGAGCTGGCACGGCTGTTCAACGGGGAGTTCCTGACCGCCCCCGTACCGCTGGAGACCGTCACGATGTCGGGCTGGAAACGCTCGGACTTCCACGACGCCTCCGGGCTGCCCTGGGTGCCGCCCAGCCCGAACATGCCGACGCCGGAGACGGCCCTGGTCTACTCGGGGACGTGTCTGTTCGAGGGCACGAACCTGTCGGAGGGGCGTGGCACGACCCGGCCGTTCGAGCTGCTCGGCGCCGAGGGCATCGACCGGCGCTGGGCCGCCGCCGCGAACGAACTCGCCCTGCCCGGCGTGCGCTTCAGGGAGGCGTACTTCGCGCCCACGTTCTCCAAGTTCCAGGGCAGGACGATCGGCGGTGTGCAGGTCCATGTGCACGACCGGGGCGTCTTCGATCCCGTACGGACGGGGATCGCCCTGCTCGTGACCGCCAGGGAGGTCTGGAGCGGATTCGCCTGGCGCCCGGACAACTGGATCGACAAACTCACCGGCTCCGCGCGCGTGCGCACGATGATCGACGCGGGCGCGGACACCGACGAGGTCGTGGCGGGGTGGCAGGAGGAGCTGAAGGCGTTCCGGAGGGTGCGGCGGGAGTACCTCCTCTACCGCTGAGCACGGCGTCGCGCGCCTCATGCGCCCGTGACGTATGGCCAAGCTCCCCCGTTGGCAGGACGATGCGCCACATCGCGGCGCAACCCGGGGGAACAGGGGGCCTGTCATGGCGGATCCGGCGATGAGTGTGAGTCCCTACTGGGAGCTGACCTTCGACGCGGACGGGGACCCGGCGGGCCACGGGCTCGACCGGCTGCTCGCCGGGGCGACCGAACGGAAGGTGCGCGACCTGGTCGTCTTCGCGCACGGCTGGAACAACGACCGCTCGGGCGCGACCCGGCTCTACGACCGCTTCCTCGCGCCGATTCCGCGGCTGGCTCCGGCGGCCCGGATCGGATACGTCGGGGTGCTCTGGCCGGCGATGCGCTTCTCCGACGAACCGATCCCGGACTTTCCCCGGGCCGTGGCTGCCGAGGCCCCCAGGCGCCCGGTGCTCGACAAGGACACGCGGCACGCGCTGCTGGAGTCCTTCCCGGGCCGGGCGATCCTAGTCGAACAGATCGCCCGGTTGCTGGAGCAGCAGCCGCCGGAGGGGGCCGAGCTGGAGGAGTTCGGGCGGCTGGTGCGGCTGCTGGTGGAGGTGGTGGCACCCGGGCCGCAGGCGCTGTTCGCGGCGGACACGGTGGCGGAGGGCGTGCCGCAGAGCGAGCCGGAGATGCTGGCCGGATCCTCGGCGGCGGCCTGCGCGGAGTTCGCGCGGGCGCTGGCGGAGCTCGACGCGCCCGGCGCGCGGCGGGGATTCGGCCTCCCCAACCCCTGGGACGGGGCGCACGAGCTGCTGCGGCAGGCGACGTACTACGCGATGAAGCGGCGTGCTGGAACCGTCGGCGAGCGCGGTCTCGGGCGGATGGTCGGGCAGCTCGCGAAGGCGGCGCCGGACGTGCGCGTGCACCTCGTCGGGCACAGCTTCGGCGCGCGGCTGGTGTCGTTCGCGCTGCGCGGCCTCCCCGAGGGCGTGCGTTCGGTGAAGTCGGTGACGCTGCTCCAAGGGGCGTTCTCGCACTACGCGTTCGCGGCCCGGCTGCCGCACGACGCGCGTGCCGGAGGGGTGCTCCAGGGGCAGCAGAACCGCGTCGACGGTCCTCTCGTGTGCTGCCACTCCCGGCACGACTCGGCCCTGGGCACGATGTATCCGCTCGCCTCCCGTATGGCGGGCGACAGCCGGTCCGTCGCCGGCCTCGACATGGGGCGGGTCCTGGGCGCCAAGTGGGGTGCGATGGGCTACGACGGGGTGCAGGCGGTGCCGGGCACGCGCGCGTACACCCTCGCCGAGGCCCTGCGGGCGAAGCTGCCCGGCTCGGGATGCGTGAACGTCGACGCGGCGGCGGTGGTCAGACGCGGTGGTCCGCCCGCCGGCGCGCACAGCGACATCCTGCACGAGGAACTGGCCCGGCTGGTGCTGGCGGCGGGCCGCATTCGCTGACCCGCCGCCTGCGCTTGGGTCACCGGTGTGAGGTGAACTCCACGACCTGCTGGTAGGTCGGCCGGTTCTGCCAGCTGATCTTGCCGTGCTTGATGCCGCCGAGGGTGCGGTGGATGACCGAGTCGGCGCACCACTGGTCGCCCGCCGAGCACTGGTCGTCGCCGGGGTAGACCTGGGCCGCGGTCTTGCCGGCCGCCTCCTTCAGGGTGCTGACGAGGGTGTCACGGCAGGCGCCGAGGTCTCCGCCGCCGCAGTACTCGCGGGCCAGCGGCCCCCGCACCTGCTCGCCGAGCACGGTTCGGATGTCCTTGTCGACGTAGCTCCACCAGCCGTACTGGAAGGAGCTTCCGGCGTGCGACCCGGTCGGGCCGTGGGAGGCGGACGGTGACTCGTCGACGGGGAGGTTGGCGGTCATCGCCTCGAACAGCTTGCTGCCGAGGCCCGGTTCGAACTCGGCCTTCACCAGCAGCGGCCACCAGGCGTCCAGGATGCGGATCGCGTCGGCGTCGGCGTACTTCTTGGAACCGGCCGAGGTCTCCGTGCGCTTGCCGCCCGCGGCGACCCACGCCTGGAGCTTGCTGACGGCGGCCGCGGCGGTGGGGTCGGTGACCGGCGAACTGTTCACGACCTTGAGCAGGTCGGGCAGGACGTCCTCCGCCCGCAGGTCGGCCGTGGCCGCGTCGGCCATGGCCTTCACCAGCGAGGCCCTGGTCACCCCGCCCTGCCGGACCAGCTTCCGCACCCGGTCCTCCAGGAGGTTGCCGCGGTGCACGGAGCCGTTGCCCCAGGGCGCGGTCGTGTAGTCCTTGGCCTGCTTGTTGTTCCAGGAGATGTAGTAGTCCTGGTCGATGGAGTTGGGGTGGGCGGAGGGCGGGGTGTAGTCGGCCGTGTTGGCCGCCGGGTCCCAGCCGCGCCACTCGTACGCCGGCCGGGCCCACACCGGGAACTCGGCGTCGACGCCGTTGGCGCGCACCGGGTTGTCGCCGCTGTTGTAGTACGCGGTGTGCTCGGAGTCGACGTAGAACCAGTTGAAGGTGTAGTTGATGTGCTGCACCGCCTTCTGGAACGACTCCGGGCCCTTCACGTAGTCCGGGTCGTTCAGCATCTGGAAACCGATGATGGAGTCGGCCTCGTGCATGAAGGACGAGCGCAGGGTGGTGTAGGCGACCTTCTTGCCGCCGACCGTGCCGCGGTACTCGACGGGTCCGTACTTCGTGCGCCACACGCGCATCGTGTACGAGCCGGCCGCGGTGCCGTCGGCGACCGTCGGCTTCCAGGCGTTCTTCTGCTCGATCTTCTCCATCGGCGTGCAGGTGCCGCGGTACAGGTAGTGGTGGTCGTCCTGGCACAGTTCGACGGCGAACGTGTCGATGATGTCCTGGCCGGAGGTGGTGGCGCTCCACGAGTAGTCCTGGCCGCGGCCGAGTTCGACGTACATGCTCAGGCCCGCGAAGGAGGCGCCGCGGGCGCTGATGCCCGGGCCCTGGAGCTCCTGGAGGAGCAGCAACTGAGGGGCGAAGTAGCCGGTCTGCGGGCCGAACACGGCGACCGGGTGGCCGCCGGCGGTGTGCTCGCCGCCCACCACGAGGGCGTTGGACATGCCGCGTCTGGCGGACGACAGGGCCGACTTGGCCGCCTCGCCGGACGCGCCGGTGGCACTGGCCGTGGCGGCGCTGCCGGTGCGGTCGTGGACGAGCGGCTCCGGCTTCACCGAACCGGCGTCCGGCAGGGCCGTGCCCTGCGGGTCGTCCGGCTTGGTCGCGTACGGGAAGCTGCCGTCGTGGACGGTGAGGACGGCCTCCGGGTCGTTGCGCTCCCGGAACGACTCCCAGACCTTGGTGCCTTCCGCCACGCCGTACTTCTCCTGGGCGGCGAGCAGGGAGAGCGCGTTGTTGACCTCGCCGCCTCCGCCGGAGCCGAACAGCGCGCCGATGACGGACCCGAGCGCGACCATGTCGGTGATCTTGAAGTGCTCGATCTTCCCGGCGTTGGTGACTGAGTCCTTGTGCCCGGTGAGGACGTACTCACCGGGGAAGTACCGGCCGCTGTCGGAGGCGTCGATGTAGGCGTTGATGCCGTCGAGATAGGCGTCGGCGTCGGCGAGGGCCTGCTTGCCGCGCTCGCCGTTGGTGGCGACGGCGTTGTCGATCTGCGCCTGGAGATCGGCCTCGCTGTAGGGCGCGTGCCGCCAGAACTGCTGTTCCAGGCCCTGGTTGGAGGGCGCCCCGCCCGCGAAGGAGGTCACCTGTCCCCGTCCGACGTGCCGGAAGACGTCCATCAGCCACAGCCGGTCCTGGGCGGCGGCGTAGCCGGCCCCGAACTCCGTGCCGTACCGGGTGGTACCGGTGATGTGCGGCACACCGGTCTTCTTGTCCCGGACGATCGTCACGTCACCGCGCCCGGCGGGTTTGACGGTGGAGGCGACCTGATCCGCCGGGACCCCGAACGACGCGTCGTTGAAGAAGTTGTTGATCTTGTCGTTGGTGAGGCCGGTGTACCCCTTGGCGAGG
Organism: Streptomyces africanus; assembly: GCF_030816955.1. Lineage (NCBI taxonomy): Bacteria > Bacillati > Actinomycetota > Actinomycetes > Kitasatosporales > Streptomycetaceae > Streptomyces > Streptomyces africanus. The sequence goes on from NZ_JAUSYP010000001.1 coordinate 1,689,647, forward strand.
TCGGCATAGGGCCCGAGCTGGTCCTCGGCGTGCTCGGGCTGGGTGCCGAAGGCCTGGTTCAGGAGGACCTGGGCCAGGGTGGCGTTGCCGTTCTGGCCGGGCGGGAGGATGTCCGAACACTGGTTGCCGCAGTGGTCGTTCGCCGCCGCCGTGGCCTGCGCGGTCCCCGTCTCCGAGGCGGCCGCCTGTGACAACGGCGACAAAAGACCCGCGATCAGCGCGCATACCGATGCGGTCTTCAGGAACCCGGGGATTCCGCGGGGAGTTCTCATTCTGTCGAGGACGGTGCGTGGGTTACGCCGTGGCATGTGGGGGGCTCCTCCCGACGGGGGTGCGCGGGATGTTACCGCCGGTATCCCCGGGATTGAAGATGAACAGGCGTCACTTTTTGGAGTCAGCACAACAGGCACACGGACCACGGCAGTCGACTCGAGGCCTCGTCGGACCGCTTATGGAGGCCATTTGAAATCGGATGGAGCCGATTCGCTTGTCGATACGTCTATTCGGCGACGTCCTTACGACGACGCCGAAGTGACCGAATTAGGTGCAGGTGTGACGGAGGTGCAGGACGATGGCCGGTTTCCGGAGTCTGGCGAGACAGGTCCGCGATCCGCGGTGCGATCTGGCACTGCGGCGCTATTCGCTGCGCAAATGCCTTGAGAGGTTCGCCCCTTACGGGCACAGGGCGACCTGGGACCATCTGTGTTCCCGGGCCGGGTTCGGTCCCGAGGACCGGTCCCCCGATCCGGTGCGGCTCGTGGCCGCACTGGACGAACTGGAGGAGGCGCGGGCGGTCTGGCTGGCCTACGAGGTCGAGTTCGCCGAGCGCCGCAAGAAGGAGAAGCACGACGGACTGCGCCGGCCGGGCAGTGTGGACGACTGGCACCGGCTGACCTGGGGCGGTTTCGGCGTGGCGTGGTGCGACGATCCGGCGGTCCATCCCCGTGAACCGCTGGCCGAGGTGCTGCGCCGGCTGATCGCCGCGCTGGAGCGCGAACCGGGCTCGACGTGCCCGGTGTGCGGCGGGGAGCAACTCGCCTGGAAGTACGACCTGGACCACGAGCCCTCGGCGGGTCCTGTCTGCACGGACTGCGGAATTCTCGTACCGCGTCCGGTGCTCACGCCCGAGTCCCTGGCGGACGCCAGGCGGGCGAGGCTGTTGGTGTCGGCTTGACGAATGCGGGTGCGCGGGGGGTGCGCCGGGGATGCCGCACCCCCACTGTCAGTGGGTGCTGACACCATCGTCGACATGGTGCAGGTGTGTCTGAACGGTCCGCGGACCGCCGCCGACGGTACGGCGGTGCCGCTGACGCCCGGGTCCATGGCCGACTCCGCCGCGGAGGCCGTCGCGGCCGGGGCCACGGACATCCATGTCCATCCCAAGACGCCGTGCGGGCGGGACACGTTGTCGCCCCGGGTGCTCGCGGAGACGCTGTCGGCGATTCGCTCGCGCGTGCGGGTGCCGGTGGGTGTGACCACGGGGGCATGGGCCGAGCCGGACCCTGCCGCCCGGTTGGAGCGGATACGGAGCTGGACCGTCCTGCCCGACCACGCGTCGGTCAACTGGCATGAGCCCGGTGCGGAGGAGGTTGCCGCCCTGCTCCTGGATCTCGGGGTGGGTGTGGAGGCGGGCATCTGGTCCGGGACGGATGGTGCGGGGCGGTTTGCCGACTCACCGCTGGGGTCGAGGGTGCTGCGGGTCTTGGCCGAGGTGACGGACACGGACCCTTCCGGTGCGGTGGCTGCTGCGCGGGGGTTGTTGTCCGACCTTGGTGCCGCGCATGGGCGTCCTGTCCTGCTGCACGGGGAGGACGGGGGTGCGTGGCCGGTGCTGCGGCTTGCGGGCGAGCTGGGGTTGGCCCACGCGGGTCGGGGTGGAGGATGTGCTGGTCCTGCCTGATGGGAGGCGAGCCGGGGCCAACGCGGAGTTGGTCGCGGCGGGGTCGGTGGAGTACGAGGCAGGTCAGCGAGGTGCTCGGCGTCGTCGCTGAGGCCGGGTGGGTCCGCAGCCCGGCGGAGCGGGGTGCCGCTGCGCCCACCCGTGCCGCCCTGGGGGTACCTCCCAGGCCCTTGAGGCACTGGGGGAGGCACGACTGCCCGCAGCGGCGGCCTGCGGACGGCTGAGCAAACCACCACGCGCCCGCAGTCGCCGACGGCGAGAAGGGGACGTGTCGGGGGGTGTCCGCCCGCAGCGGTTGGCGCGTCAACGGAGAGCTAGTCGGTGTCCGACCCCAACGCGCCGTTCCGAGGACGGACACCCCCCGGCGCGGCCCCGACCCACAAGCCGGCCGCAGGCGCTACCCGCGCCCCTTGTCCACCATCAGGCGGGACCCCGCCCGGCGCTCGCCGAACACGTCGCCCGGGTTGGAGAGGACGCACGTGTCGAGGGAGAGGCAGCCGCAGCCGATGCAGTCGGTGAGGTGGTCGCGGAGGCGGTTCAGCTGCTTGATGCGTTCGTCCAGTTCCGAGCGCCAGGCCTCCGACAGGTGCGCCCAGTCCTCCCGGGTCGGCGTCCGCTCCTCGGGAAGCTCCGCCAGCGCCTCGCGGATCGTCGCCAGCGGGATGCCGACCCGTTGCGCGGCCCGGATGAAGGCGACCCTGCGCAGCGTGTCCCGCGCGTAGCGGCGCTGGTTGCCGGCGGTCCGGCGACTGCTGATCAGGCCTTTCGACTCGTAGAAGTGCAGGGCGGAAACGGCGGCCCCGCTGCGCGCCGCCAGCTGGCCGACCGTGAGCTCGTGGATCTTCTCTGAAATCTGGGGCACCCCGCGACCCTACCCAGTCCGTTGACACAGCCCCCGCAGCCGACCATGCTAAGCAGTCGCTTAGAGATTCAAGTGCACGCAGACTTCCTGACGCGAGAGGCCGGGACATGGCACAGCCGAGGATCTTCACGTCCGTCGACGACCTGAAGTCGGCGGTGGGCGAGCAACTGGGATACACCGACTGGCTCGACATCGACCAGAAGCGGATCGACCTCTTCGCGGAGGCCACCGGCGACCACCAGTGGATCCACGTCGACCCGGAGAAGGCCGCCGCGGGCCCCTTCGGCACGACCATCGCCCACGGCTATCTCACCCTGTCGCTGCTGCCCCTCTTCGGACCGCAGCTGATCTCCGTCGAGGGCGTGAAGATGGGCGTCAACTACGGGACGAACAAGGTGCGTTTCCCCGCACCCGTGCCGGTCGGATCCCGGCTGCGCGCCACCGCCACCATCGCCGGCGCCGAGGACGTGACCGGCGGCGTCCAGGTCACCGTCGCCTTCACGGTGGAACGCGAGGGCGGCGACAAGCCCGTGTGCGTCGCCGAGTCCGTCGCCCGCTACTACTTCTGAACCCGGCGGGCTACTTCTCCCCCACCATCCGCAGCACGAGGTCGGCGTACAGCGCGCCGACCTCGTCCGGCGTCCACGGCCCGTCGACGTTGAACCAACGGGCCACGTCGATGCAGAGCGAGAGCACGGCCAGGGTCGTGCCCTTGACGTCCAGCACGTCGAACTCACCGGCCGCGACGCCGTCCTCGATGATCGCCCGCACCTCGGCGTCGCACTGCCGCCGCAGCGCGAGGATCTCGGCGCGGGCGTCCGGACCGAGCGAGTCCAGCTCGTACTGGACGACCCGGGCGGTGGTGCGTCCGCCGGCGTGCCAGCGGACGAAGGAGCTGACCGCGCCGGCCAGGCGCTCACGGGCGGTGCCCTCTCGCCGGGCCGCCGTCCGCAGGATCTCCAGGGCCTTCTCGTGCCCGATCCTGCTGATGCGGTGCAGCAGCTCTTCCTTGGTCTTGTAGTGGATGTAGAGCGCGGCCGGGCTCATCCCGGCGCGACCCGCGATGTCCCGGGTCGTCGTGGCGTGGTACCCGCGCTCGGCGAAGGCCTCCACCGCGGCGACCAGCAGCCGTCGCGCCGCGTCGGGCGTGACCTCGCCCCACGCCTGCGCCTCGCCGCCGGCCCTCTCCTCCGCCGTACTCATCACTCGCCCCTCTCCACCGACAGGGACAACACCATACCGCCGAAGGTGAGCGAGCGCTTAGTGCGACCGCCCGGCCCGCCCGCTCAGTGCTTCTCGAAGGGGCCGTACGAGGGCGAGGGCACCGCACCCGCCGCCCCCTCCTGCCGGTCCCGGATCACTTTGGCGAGGGTGAAGGAGGAGGTGACCAGGTAGAGGACGGCGATGGCGAGGAAGCCCCGCACCCAGGCGTCGGCGCTCAGCTGGTAGATGCCGATCGCGGTGGCCGCCATGGCGACGGCGAAGGAGGCGACGGCCTGGCCGTAGAAGGCGGCCGTGTTCTGCTTGCTACCCGGTGTCTCACTCATGGGGGAAGCTTCGGGCGGACGTGGCCCGCGCCACATCCGCTGAAGTACTCAGGGGCGTACTCAGAACGCCGAAACCCCCGTCAGCGCACGCCCGATGACCAGTTTCTGGATCTGGCTCGTGCCCTCGTAGAGGGTCATCACGCGGGCGTCCCGCAGCAGCTTGCCCGCGGGGTACTCGTCGATGTAGCCGTAGCCGCCGAAGACCTGGAGCGCGTTGTTCGCGGCGCGGACGGCCGCCTCGGAGGCGAACAGCTTGGCCTTGGACGACTCGACGGCGAACGGCCGGCCGCGGTCGATCAGGTCGGCGACCCGCCAGGTCAGCAGCCGCGCGGCGTCGACGTCCACGGCGATGTCGCTGATCAGCTCCTGGACCAGCTGGTGACGGGCGATGGTCTTCCCGAACTGCTCGCGCTCGCCCGCGTACCGCACGGCCGCGTCCAGCGCGGCCTGGGCTATGCCGACACAGCCCGCGGCGACGGACATCCGGCCCTTGGCGAGGGCGGACATGGCGACCGAGAAGCCCTTGCCCTCCTCCCCCAGCAGCGCCGAGGCGGGCACCCGCGCGTCCTCCAGCACGAGCTCGGCCGTGGCCTGGCCGCGCAGCCCCAGCTTCCCGTGGATCGTGCGGCGCGTCAGGCCGGGCGTGTCGGTGGGGACCAGGAAGGCGGACACGCCCTTGTGGCCGGGGGCGTCCGTGGAGCGGGCGAAGAGCAGGACGACGTCGGCCCAGGTGCCGTTGGTGATGAACATCTTGGTGCCGTTGATGACGTAGTCGTCCCCGTCCCGCACGGCCCGCGTCACGAGGTTGCCCGCGTCCGAGCCCGTGCCCGGCTCGGTCAGGCCGAAGCAGCCGACCGCCTCGCCGGAGGTGAGCCCCGGCAGCCAGCGCCGCTTCTGCTCCTCGCTCCCCCAGGCGGCGACGGTCTTCGCGACGAGCCCCAGCGAGACGGAGACGATCCCGCGCACGGACGAGTCGCCCCGGCCGAGTTCCTCCGTGACCAGGCAGTACGCCAGGTGGTCACCGCCCGAGCCGCCGTACTCCTCGTCGATCGTCAGGCCGAGGAAGCCGACCTCGCCGAGCTTCTTGACGATCGCGCGGTCGACTTCCTCGGCGCGGTCCCAGGCGACGGCGTTCGGGGCGATCTCGCGCTCGACGAAGTCCCGGGCGAGCTGCCGTACGGCGGTCTGCTCCTCGCTGAGCTCCAGGTTCACCACAAGCCACTCCACTTGAAAGCCGTACATTTAAATTAGCACTGCTAGTTTCTATCGGCAGCCCTACTATGTGCGCCATGGCCCGACCGCGCAAGCCCCTGCTCAGCACCGACCGGATCGTCGAGACGGCCCGCGCGCTCGTGGACGCGGAGGGCCTCGCGGCCGTCTCCACCCGCCGGCTCGCCGCCGAACTCGGGGTCAGCGGGCCCTCGCTCTACAACCACTTCCGCACCAAGGACGAGATCCTGGAGGCGGTCGCCGACTCGGTGAGCGGCCAGGTGGACCTGACGATGTTCCAGGACGGCCGGGACTGGCGGACCGCGCTGCACGACTGGGCCGTCTCCTACCGGGCCGCGCTGCGCGACCACCCGAACATCGTCCCGGTGCTGGCCCGCGGTCCCGGCCGCCGCCCGGCCGGACTGCGGCTCGCGGACGCCGTCTACGGCGCCATGGTCGAGGCGGGCTGGCCGCCGGCGCAGGCCACGTCCATCGGCGCGCTGATGCGCTACTTCGTGATGGGCTCCGCGCTCGGCTCCTTCGCCGGGGGCTTCGTGGACGACGCGAGCGCCTACGACCCCGCCGACTACCCCCATCTCCAGCAGGCCCATCGGCTCGCCGAACAGCAGGAGAAGATCGACGAGCGGGCCTTCGAGACCGGGCTGACGGCCCTGCTGGACGGGCTGGCACGGCAGTACGAGCAGGTGCGGCGGACCGCGTAGCGACACTGGGTCACACGGTTCGGCGGCGGCCGAAGTATCCGTGTTCCATGCTGGGGGCATGACGACGAAAGACCCGCAGGCCACGGCTCTGGCCCGGCTCGCCGCGCTGTTCGCGGACGAGACCCGGGCGGCGTGTCTGCTGGCGCTGCTCGACGGACGGGCCTGGACCGCGAGCGAACTGGCGCGGCACGCGGGTGTCGCCGCGTCGACGCTGAGCGAGCATCTCGGCAGGCTCGTCGCGGGCGGGCTGCTCGCCGAGGAGCGGCAGGGCAGGCACCGGTACGTCCGGCTGGCCGACGCGCGGGTCGCGCAGTTGGTGGAGGACCTGGCGGCGCAGGTCGCGCCGGGCAGGGCCGTACGGCCGCGGAACCTGCGGGAGTCCAGCGCCGGTTCGGCGATGGCCCGGGGCCGCACCTGCTACGACCATCTCGCCGGGCGGCTCGGCATCGCGGTCACGGATGCGCTGACGGCGCGCGGGCTGCTGCAGCAGGAGACCGGGTTCGCGCTCACCGACGCCGGGCTGGCGTGGTTCGAGTCGGCCGGAATCGGCCTCGACCGGCGTGGCCGGCGCCCTCTGGCCCGTGCCTGTCTCGACTGGACCGAACGCCGGCCCCACCTCGCGGGCGTCGCGGGCGCGGCTCTGTGCCGGCACGCCCTGGACACCGGGTGGTGCGTGCGCATCGGCTCCGAGCGGGCCGTGAAGGTGACCGCGGCCGGTGAGCGGGCCCTGTTCGACCTGCTGGGCGTGGAGGCCGCGGAACTGCGCTGACCTCGCAGCCGCGCCGGACGACCCGTGACCGCCCCGCCCGACCTACCCGGACCGCCCCGCCCGACAGGCCCTGAAGCCTCGCCCCACGAACCCCGACGCCTCACCCGACGGGCCCCGACCACCCAGCCCACAGACACCGACCACCCCACCGGACAGACCCCGAAGCCTCGCCCGACGGGCCGCGGCCGCCTCGCCCGACAGGCCCTGACCACCCTGCCCAACGGACCCCGACCACCCGCCCAACGGACCGCGTCTCTGCCCCACCCGACGCACCTCGACCACCTGCCCGACGGACCCCGACCACCCCACCCGACAGACCCCCGCCCCGTCCGAAATTCGCGAGCGTGCCTGCCCTTTCCCCTCCTAGCCTCGGGATCATGATGAACCACACCCCTCCCCGCCCCGCCCGCCGGGCCGAGCTGCTGGCCGCCGGTGCGGCCGCGGTGACCGTCGTGCTGTGGGCCTCCGCCTTCGTCTCGATCCGCAGTGCGGGGGAGGCGTACTCGCCGGGCGCGCTGGCACTCGGGCGGCTGCTGGCCGGGTCGCTGACGCTGGGGGTGATCTGTCTGCTGCGGCGGGAAGGGTGGCCGCCGCGCTCGGCCTGGCGTGGGATCGCCATATCGGGCCTGCTGTGGTTCGGCGTCTACATGGTCGCCCTCAACTGGGGCGAGCAGCAGGTCGACGCGGGTACGGCCGCCCTGGTCGTGAACACCGGGCCGATCCTCATCGCGCTGCTGGGTGCCCGGCTGCTCGGCGATCCGATGCCGCCGCGACTGCTGGCGGGGATGGCGGTGTCGTTCGCCGGTGCGGTGACCGTGGGTCTGTCGATGTCCGGCGAGGGCGGTTCCTCCGTTCTCGGGGTGGTGCTGTGCCTGCTGGCGGCGGTCACGTACGCCGCCGGTGTCGTGGCGCAGAAGCCTGCGCTGGGCACGGCCAGTCCGTTGCAGGTGACCACGTTCGGCTGCCTGGTGGGCGCGGTGGTCTGTCTGCCGTTCGCCGGGCAGCTCGTGAAGGAGGCCGCCGAGGCGCCGGCCTCCGCGACGCTCAACATGGTGTACCTGGGCGTCTTCCCGACCGCCCTGGCCTTCACGACGTGGGCGTACGCGCTGTCCCGGACGACCGCGAGCCGGATGGGCGCGACGACGTACGCGGCGCCCGCGCTGGTCGTGCTGATGTCCTGGCTGTTCCTCGGCGAGGTGCCGGGGCTGCTCACCCTGGTCGGTGGTGCGCTGTGCCTGGCGGGTGTCGCGGTGTCCCGGTCGCGGTCGCGGTCCAGGGCGGTGGCTCGGGCCGGGGATCCGGGAGCGGCTCCGGAGCCCCGGCCCGAGCAGGCCTCGGACTCAGCTCGCTGACGTGGCCGGGGACGCGGCCTCCGGTCCGGCCCCGGCTTCCGCCGAACGCACCCGGCCCGCGAGGACCTTGATCGAGAGCAGTGCGATCACCGAGAGCGCGATGATGTAGCCGGACACCGCCATCGACGTGCCCGTCGCCTCCAGCAGCAGCACCATGACGAAGGGGGCGAGACCGCCGCCCGCGACGGCCGCGATCTGGTAGCCCAGGGAGGCGCCGGTGTAGCGCATCTCGGGCGTGAACAGCTCCGCGAACAGGGCGGCCTGGGGGCCGTACATGATGCTCAGGAAGCAACTGGCGACGAACGTGCCGACCGCGAGCCACAGCAGCGAGCCGGTGTCGATCAGCAGGAAGAGCGGCACGGCCCACAGCGCGATGCCGGCCGCCCCGAAGGCGTAGATCCGGATGCGGCCGACGCGGTCGGAGAGCGCGGCGGCGGCCGGGATCAGCACGAGCTGGGTGAGGCTGACGCAGAGCGAGACCATCAGCACCGGGCCCTTCTTCATGTCCAGCTCACGCGTCGTGTAGTCGAGGACGCCGGTGATGAGGATGTAGAAGGTCGCGGTGTTCACGGCGAAGGAGCCGCCGGCGAGGAGCACCGTGCCGAGGTGGCCGCGCAGGATCGTGCGCAGCGGCGAGGTCTGCTCGGTCTTCTCGCGCTCCGCGAGGGCGCGTTCGGCCTCCCGGAACGCCGGGGTCTCCTCGACGCGGGTGTGGATGTACCAGGCGAGGGCGAGGACGAGCAGGCCGACCAGGAACGGCACGCGCCAGCCCCAGGCCGCGAACGCCGAGTCGGTGGTGAACGCGCCGGCGACCAGGAAGACCGTGTTGGCGGTCACCACGCCGATGGGGACGCCGAGCTGGACGACGCTGCCGTAGACGCCGCGCTTGCCCTCCGGGGCGTACTCGGTGGCCAGGAGCATCGCGCCGCCCCACTGGGCGCCGACGGCGACGCCCTGCGCGACGCGGAGCAGGACCAGCAGGATCGGGGCGGCGACGCCGATCGTGTCGTACGTCGGCAGCAGGCCGATGCCGGTGGTGGCCACGCCCATCAGCGTGAGCGCGAGGACCAGCATCGGCTTGCGGCCGCGCTTGTCGCCGAGGTGGCCGGCGACGATGCCGCCGAGGGGGCGGGCGAGGAAGCCGACGGCGAACGTGGCGAAGGACGCCAGCACGCCGGCGCTGGAGCTGCCTGCGGGGAAGTAGAGGTCGCCGAGGACGAGGGCGGCGGCGATGCCGAAGACGAAGTAGTCGTACCACTCGACGGCCGAGGCGAGGGCCGCGGCGGTGGCCACGCGGCGGCGGTTGCCCGCGGCGGGCGCGGTGGAGGTGTGCGGCTGAGCGGAAGGGGCCGTGTCCATATGGTGCACGCTCCGGTGGGTGCGGGGACGGAACGGGGGGTGGCTCGATGGTCCGGGGAACGTACTGACCGGACGGTATGGGCGTCAACGGGTCGCACACCAGGACTTTTGCTTGTACGGGGCACTCAGTGTGCGTGCGGGCACGCCTCGGACCCCGGCCTCGCGCGGAGGCCGGGGTGCGGGTGGGAACGGGCTAGAAGACGACCAGCGCGCGGCCGCCCTTGCCCGCCAGCATGTTCTCGAAGGCCGCCGGGATGCCGTCCAGGGAGATGCGTTCGGTCACCAGGGCGGTCAGGTCCAGGCGGCCCGCCCGGACGTGTCCGGCGAGTACCGGGAGGTCCTGAGCGGGGTTGGAGTTGCCGTAGACGCAGCCGGAGAGGGTGCGGCCCCAGTGGAAGATCTCCAGGGCGTTGAAGGTGACCTGCTGGTCCTTGCCGCCGATGCCGACGACCGTGGTGCGGCCGCCGCGCCGGGTGGAGTCCCAGGCGGTGCGGATGGTGACCGCGCGGCCGGCGCACTCGACGGCGACGTCGACGCCCTGCTTGCCGGTGAGGCCGCGGATCTCCCTGGCCGTGGTGTCGGAGGCGACGAGGTAGTCGGTGGCTCCGGCGGTCCGGGCCAGTTCCTCCTTGGCCGGGGAGACGTCCACCGCGATGATCTTCGAGGCGCCCGCGATCCGGGCCGCCTGGAGGGCGGCGAGCCCCACTCCCCCGACGCCGAACACCGCGACCGTCTCGCCCTGCCGGACGCGGGCCGAGTGGTGGACGGCGCCGTAGCCGGTGAGGACGGCGCAGCCGAGGAGGGCCGCGTCGGTGAGCGGGACGCCGTCCGGCACGGGCAGGACGCAGGACACGGAGACGACCGTCTCCTCGGCGAACGCGGCGACGTTCAGGCCGGGGTGGAGGTCGGTGCCCTCGGTGGTGCGGGCGTAGACGTCGGCGGCGCCGCTCAGGGCGTTGGCGCACAGCCAGACCTCGCCGAGCGAGCAGGCGTGGCAGGTGCCGCAGGACGGGGCCCAGTTGAGGACGACCCCGTCGCCGGGCGAGACCTGGGTGACGCCCTCCCCGACGGCGACGACCGTGCCGGCGCCCTCGTGGCCGAGGACGGCGGGGACGGGCACGCGCATGGTGCCGTTGGACAGGGACAGGTCGGAGTGGCAGACCCCGGCGGCGGCGAGCCGGACGCGGACCTGTCCGGGTCCGGGGTCGGGCAGGTCGATGCCGGTGATCTCCAGCGGGGAGCCGACGGCGGGCAGGACGGCGGCACGGACAGCCATGACGGAAGGGACTCCCCTGACTAGAACTGGAGGGACTTGGTCTGGAGGTACTCGGCCAGGCCGTGCACGCCGAGCTCGCGGCCCACGCCCGACTGCTTGTAGCCGCCGAAGGGGGCGAGGGGGTTGAAGCGGCCGCCGTTGATGTCGACCTGGCCGGTCTCCATCCGGCGCGCGAAGGCCACCGCCTCGGCCTCGTCACCGGCCCATACGGCGCCGGCCAGGCCGTACACCGTGCCGTTGGCGATCCGCAGGGCGTCCTCCTCGTCCTCGTACTTCAGGATCGACAGGACCGGGCCGAAGATCTCCTCCTGCGCGATGGTCATGTCCGGGGTGACGTCGGCGAAGACGGTCGGGCTGACGAAGTAGCCCTTCTCGCGCGGGGCTTCGGGACCGCCGGCGACGAGCCGGGCGCCTTCCGCGACGCCCTTCGCGATGTAGCCGCGCACCCGCGCCTGCTGCTTGGCGTTGACGACCGGGCCGATGCGCTCGCCGTACTTGGCGGCGGCCGTCGCGGCGAGTTCCACCGCCTCGTCGTACTGGCCGCGGTGGACCAGCATCCGCGTCCAGGCGCTGCACGTCTGCCCGGAGTTGGACATGACGTTGGCGACGCCGACGTTGACCGCCTTGGCGAGGTCGGCGGTCGGGAGTATGACGTTGGCGGACTTGCCGCCGAGTTCGAGGGCGACCTTCTTGACCTGCCCGGCGGCGATCGCGGCGATGTGCCGGCCGACGGCGGTGGAGCCGGTGAAGGAGATCAGGTCGACGCCGGGGTGCTCGGCGAGTGCTTGCCCGGCGACCGGGCCGAGGCCGGTGACCAGGTTGAAGACGCCCGCCGGGAGGCCGGCCTCGTGCACGGCGTCCGCGAACAGGCGGGCGACCAGCGGGGTGTCCTCGGCGGGCTTCACGACGATGGTGCAGCCGGCCGCGAGGGCCGGGGCGACCTTGGCGACGATCTGGTGCAGCGGGTAGTTCCACGGGGTGATCGCGGCCACGACACCGATCGGCTCGTGGTGCACGACCGAGTTGCCGGTCTTCTCCTCGAAGGCATACGTGGCCGCCAGCTCGGCGTAGGAGCCCGCGACCGCGATCGGCACGGCCGCGTGGACGGCCTGGGAGAACTTCAGGGGCGAGCCGAGTTCGGCGGTGACGGTCTCGGCGATCTCGTCCGCGCGGGCGGTGAGCACGTCCCGCAGGGCGGCCAGGCGCGCCGCACGCTCGGCGGGCGGGGTCGCGGCCCAGTCCGGGAGGGCGGCACGGGCGGCCCGTACGGCGGTGTCGACGTCCTCGGCGGTACCGGCCGGGACCGTGCCGATGACCTGCTCGTCGGCCGGGTTCACGACCTCGATCACGTCCTGGCCGGCGGCGGGGCGCCAGGCGCCCCCGATGTACATGCCGTCGTATGCCTTCATCGCGCTTCCTCCGGGGCGGGGCGTCGTCGTCCGACACATAAACTAGCGGCGATAGTTTTCCGACGCCAGACGTCACGGGTGCCGGGCCCCGGATCCCGGGTCATCACAGCACGGCCGGGGCCCCGCCCGGGTGTGCGGCTCCTCACTCCCCCAGGTCGGGCAGGCGCGCGGGGTGGGGACAGATGCGGTCGCCGTGCCGGTCGAAGACGAAGAGGTGGGCGAGGTCGACCAGGAGCGGCACCTGCATGCCGTGGCGGAGGGCGAGGTCGGGCGTGGTGCGGACGATGAGGTCGCCGGGCAGGCGGGCCTCGGCGGACGACGGACGGACTTCGGCGTCCCCGGGGTCGTCCAGGGTCACGACAGGGCCCGCCCGTCCGGCTCCGGTCCGCTCCCGCAGGCGGGTGAGGACCGAGGCCTCGCGGCGGCGGCGCCGGGCGGGGCGGCCGGGGCGGGGGCGCGGGGCCTCCAGCTCGGGGACGACGGCGGGGCTGGAGCCGGTGTTGAAGTGGACGAGGATCTCGTGCCCCTGGAACTCCACGTGCTCGACCAGGCCGGTGATCGGCACCTCGCCGGGGCGGGCCGCCGAGTGCTTGGCAATCCGGACGGCCTCCGAGCGCAGGCCCACGATCACCTCGCGGCCCTGCTCGACGCGCAGCAGCTGGTGGTCCAGCGAGAGCGGCTCGGGCAGACGCAGGAACTGCTTGCCCAGGCTGATGGTCATCGCGCCGTCCAGCGGGGCACGCACCAGGCCGCGCAGCAGGTTGATGCGCGGGGTGCCGATGAAGGCGGCGACGAAGACGTTGCTGGGCAGCGCGTAGACGGCCCGCGGGCTGTCGACCTGCTGGAGCACGCCGCCGCGCAGCACCGCGACCCGGTCGCCGAGCGACATGGCCTCGGCCTGATCGTGGGTGACGTAGATCGTGGTGACGCCCAGCTCCTTGGTCAGCTGGGAGATCTCGGCGCGCAGATGGGTGCGGAGCTTGGCGTCCAGGTTGGACAGCGGCTCGTCCATCAGGAAGGCGGAGGGGTGGCGGGCGATGGCCCGGCCCATGGCGACCCGCTGGCGTTCGCCGCCGGAGAGCTGGCCGGGCAGGCGGTCGAGGAGGTCCTCGATGCCCAGCATCCGGGCGGTGGCGTCCACGCGCGGCCCGGGGTCCGTGCCCGGGGCCTCGATCCGCAGGGGGAAGCCGATGTTGGCGCGGCTGGTCATGTTCGGGTACAGGGCGAAGTTCTGGAAGACCATCGCCATGTCCCGCCCGGCGGGCGGCAGGTCGTTGGCGTACTCGCCGTCGAGCAGCAGCTCGCCCTCGTCGATCTCCTCCAGGCCGGCGATCATGCGGAGCACGGTCGACTTGCCGCAGCCGGACGGGCCGAGCAGCACGAGGAACTCGCCCGGCGTGATGTCCAGCGACAGCCGGTCCACCACGCGGGCGCCTCGGGTGTAGGCCTTGCTCACGTCGTGCAGGGAGATGGCGCGTGTCATGGGGTGCCCCCGAGGGGTCATCAGGGCGCTGGTGCTCCGCGGTCGGAAGCCCCGTGCGGGTCGTACGGGGCTGTGGGTCACGGAAGTTAACGGAATGTGCCCGGCCTGGGGAAGACACTTGGCGGAATCCGGGCTTTCGGTCCAGCTGGTGAGAAGGCGGACGGGGTCACTGGACGCCGGTGAGGTGGGCGAAGATCACGACGTTGCCGGAGTAGCCCTTCCTGCGGTCGTAGCTGCCGCCGCAGGTGATCAGGCGCAGCTCGGGGCGGCCCCGGGCGCCGTACACCTCCTGGCTCGGGAAGTGCGCCTTCTCGTACGACTTGACCCGGTCCACGGTGTAGACGGCGATCCGCCCGTCGGCGCGGCGGGCCTTGACGATGCGGCCGCGGGTGAGCTCGGGCAGTCCCGCGAAGACGGCGGGACCGCTGTCCGTGTCGAGATGCCCGACGGCCACGGCGGTGCCCCGCTCGCCCGGTGAGGCGCCGTTCCGGTACCAGCCGACCAGCTTCGGATCGTCCTCCGGGGGTGCGGTGAGGCGGTGTTCGCGGTCGAGGCCCAGGTCCATGACGGGGGCGTCGAGACGGAGGTAGGGGATGAGCAGGCGGGTGGCTCGGGAGGGGGGCAGGGGCCGGGGGGATGCCGGGGGGCGGGGCCGTCGTGCGGTGGGGGTGGAGGTGTGGTTCGGGCCGGGGTCGGCGGCGGGCCGCTGGTGCCGTGCCCGGGGGGCGTCGGTGGAGGGCCCGGGGGTGGGGGATCCGAGGGGCCGTCGACCGGAGGCGTGGGGCGGGGCATCGGATCCGAGGGGCGGGCGCCCGGCGGTGTGGGACCCGGGGGCATCGGACCGGGGGGTGGGGCCCGCGGCCGTACGGGATGCGGGTGCCCGGGACGGGCCGGTGTGAGGGCCGGGTTCCCGGGAGGGGCGGGGCCGGGCGGCCGGGGCGTCGTCCGATCCGCCCGGCACGGCAGCGGCGGAGGCCGGCGGGAGGGCCGTGGCCGACCTGCCTGGCTCTCCACCCCGGTCCAGGCAGACACCGCACACGAGCAGGAAGACGGTCACCACGATCGTCCGCGTCAGGCGGTAGGCACGCGTCCGGTACCAGGGCCTGCGGTACCGCCGGCGCCGCGCCACCGGAGCAGGGACGTATCCGGAACCAGCCCTGCGCCGCCCCGCCGGAACGGCGACGACACCGTTTCCGGCCCCACGCCGAACCGCCGCGCCCCCGTAGCCCGGTCCCCGCCGCACCGCGAGAGCAGCACCGGAACCGGGCCCGGCCCCCCGCAGCGTCCCCGGATCAGCGGAAGGAGCCGACGCGACCCCACGCCGCCCCACAGGAGCCCCGCCGGAACCTGCCCCACCGCCACGCCGGACCGTCGGCACGACGGCAGAACGGGACCCCGCCCCACGCCGAACCGCCGAGCCGGACTCGGACCGGTAGCCGGCCCCACCCCGGACCGCCGAGCCGGACTCAGACCGGTAGCCGGCCCCACCTCGAACCACCGAGCCGGACTCAGACCGGTAGCCGGCCCCGCCCCGAACCTCCGAACCGGTGTCGGGACCAGCCCCTCCCTCACCCCACCCCACGGACCCCGCACCCATGGCCTCCCCGGCCCCACGCCGCTCCACCGGACCGGCGCGATACGCGGAACGCGGCCTACGCCGCGCCATCGGGGCGGCGACGGAGCCGGAACCAGACCGTCCCGGCAACGGCGGCCAGCCCGACGGCGGCTGCGCCGGCGACCGGCGTGAAGGCCTCGGCGCGGGCGATGCCGCCGCCACCCGCCGGCGGGCCACCGTTGGGAGTGATGGCGGTGGGCGTGGCTTTGGAGGCCGGGCAGTCGACCTGGAACACCTTGAACTTGCCCGCGCCGTGGGCCCGGTCGGTGAGCCACGTCAGCTTGTACTGCCCGTTGGGCAGGTCGATGCGCGGAGTGCGGCCCGCGCCCGCCGCGTCGAGGGTGACGGAACCGCTCTTGGCCGGCACCTCGGGCAGGGTCTGGATGGTCCAGTTGACCGTCTCGCCACCCTCGAAGTCGAACGCGGCGAGGTAGAAGTCGCAGACCTTCGGGTCGTTGCGTCGATCACTGGCCATCGTGTCGGTCGCGTGGATCTTGACGTCCCCGTTGTCCCCCGGAGCGGCGACAGCGGGCACTCCGCTCAGGGTGGTCCCTGCGAGGGTGAGGGCGGCGAGGACGGCGGTGCGGGTGCCGGCACGGCACGCGGGGGGTACGACGGGCATGAACATGCCTCCAGTCAGATGATTGTCATACAAATACCTCGTCACCTGACTCTCTGTCACAAGACCGTCGAAGGGCGGCAACTGCGCCCTGCGACGCGTCAGATATCGCTCTTCCGGCGCAGCCGTACCCGCGGCCGGCGGGCCTCACCCGTGTCCTTCCGCTCCACCGGCGACCGCAGGGCGACGCCGGAGGACAGCAGCAACAGCACCCCGAGCATCACGAACGGCGCCGCCACCCCCGCGACCCCGGCGATCAGCCCGGCCGCGGCGGGCGCGGCGACCTGGCCGAGCCGGTTGCCGGTCAGGCGCAGTGCCAGGGCCGTGGAACGGGCCTCGTCGGGGGCGGCCTGGACGACCGTCGTCATGGACAGCGGCTGCCCCACACCGAGGCAGAAGCCGAGCAGCACCAGCAGCAGCCCGAGCGCCCACACCGGCACCGGCAGGGCGATGCCCGCGCACAGCAGGGCCGCCAGCAGACAGGTCACCGTGAGCAGCAGGGTGCGGCCGAGCAGCCGCAGCAAGGGCGTCAGCACCAGGCGGCAGGCGATGGTGGCCGCCGCGCGCAGGCTGAGCAGGATCCCGATCACGGACGGCGCGATGCCCCGGTGCTCGCCGACCACCGGAAGGTACGCGGTGAGGATGTCGGTCGCGGACAGCACGGCGAGGCTGATGAGGATGCCGGCCGGCACCCCCCGGGTGCGCAGGATGTGCCGGACCGGGACACGGTCGCCCTTCCGCGCACGGGACGTGTCCGCCGTGCGGCGGTGCTCGATGCGCCACAGGGAGGTGAACGCGACCGCCCCGATCGCGCCCGCCATGATCAGGGCGAGCGCGCTCGTGCCCGTCATGTCGTCGCCGCCGATCACCGCGCCCGCGGCGACGGGACCGACCAGCTGGCCGAGCGCGGCGCCGATGGTGAAGTGGCCGAAGTTGCGGTCCTGTTCGTCCGGCGCGGACTGGCGGGCGACGAGGGACTGGGAGCCGATGACGAAGCAGAGGTGGCCGAGGCCCATCACCCCGCTCCACAGGGCCATCGCCCACAGGGAGTCCGCGAGGCCGCTGAGCGCGCAGCCGCCGGATATGAGAACCACGCCGACGGGCAGCAGGGGCGCGCAGCGGCCGTGGTCGGTGCGGCGCCCCAGGGGCACGGCGGCGAACAGCGGCAGCAGCGCGTACACACCGGCGATCACACCGACCGCCCGCTCGTCCGCGCCCAGCGCGAGGGCCCGGTAGGAGACGGCGGGCCGGGCCATCGACACCGCCCCCTGCGCGAAGCTGAAGGCGATGACGAGGCGGAGCAGCCAGCCGCGGTTCCCACCGGGCCTCACGATGTCCTCCATGCGGATCGGATGACCACGGGCCGGATGACCACGGGGGTCAGATGATGCCGAACAGCATGCCCGCCCCGAGGATGACCAGGCAGGTGAGGGCGGCCCACTTCACGACGAACTTCGTGTGGTCGCCGAACTCCACCTTGGCCATGCCGACCAGGACGTAGACGGCCGGGACGAGCGGGCTGGACATGTGCAGCGGCTGGCCGACCAGCGAGGCGCGGGCCATCTCCAGCGGGGAGACACCGTGTGCGGCGCCCGCCTCGGCGAGGACGGGCAGGACACCGAAGTAGAAGCCGTCGTTCGACATGAAGTACGTCAGCGGAAGGCTGAGGACGCCGGTGACCAGGGCCATGTGCGGGCCCATGCTGCCGGGGATGACGTCCACCATCCACTTGGCCATGTGGTCGACCATGCCGGTGCCCTGCAGGACGCCGGTGAAGACGGCGGCGGCGAAGACCATGCCGGAGACGTTCAGGACGTTCTCGGCGTGGGCGGCGATGCGGGCCTTCTGGTCCGGGATGTGCGGGAAGTTGACGGTGAGCACGAGTGCGGCGCCGAGCAGGAACAGCACCGGGATCGGCAGCAGCTCCATGATCATGGCGGTGAGCAGACCGACCGTGAGCAGCGCGTTGAACCAGTACAGCTTGGGACGCAGCGTGGCGCGGTGGGGGTCGAGGCCCTGGAAGTCGTCGTCCTGCTCGTCGGCGTCCGTGCCGGAGCCGGCACCGCCCGTGGGGAGCGTGCTCTTGCCGTTGCCGGCGTTCTTGCCGTTGCCGGAGCCGGCGCCGACCAGGACGGTCTCGGTCTCCTTCTCCTCGACCTTCACCTCGGCCTTCTCGTCGACCAGCACCTCGTCCAGCGTCAGCACGCCCAGCCGCCGGCGCTCGCGCACACCGAGGACGTAGGAGAGGACGAAGACGAAGAGCAGACCCACCAGGAGCGCCGGGATCATCGGGACGAAGATGTCGCTGGCGTCGAGCTTGAGCGCGGTCGCGGCGCGGGCGGTCGGGCCGCCCCACGGGAGGGTGTTCATCACGCCGTTGGCCATGGCGGCGACACCGGTCATCACGACCAGGCTCATCTTCAGGCGCTTGTACAGCGGGTACATCGCCGAGACGGTGATCATGAAGGTGGTGGAGCCGTCGCCGTCCAGCGACACGATCGCGGCGAGCACGGCGGTGCCGACGACGATCCGCATCGGGTCGGCTTTGCAGAACTTGAGGATGCCGCGGACGACCGGGTCGAAGAGACCGACATCGATCATCACACCGAAGTAGACGATCGCGAACATGAGCATCGCCGCGGTGGGGGCGAGGTCGGTCACGCCGTCGAGGACATAGTCGCCGAGCTTGGCGCCCTTGCCGACGAACACGCAGAACAGCGCGGGAATCAGCACGAGCGCCGCGATCGGCGACATCTTCTTCATCATGATCAGGACCAGGAAGGTCGCGATCATGGCGAAGCCGAGGATGGTCAGCATGAGTGGATACCTAACGTTCGCCCTTGAACATCCCACCAGGGCCGGCGGTGTCCGAGACGTTAGGTCCGTTCAAGCAGCGTTAACAAGACGTTGACGTGCGAGCAATAAGCGCAAAACTGCTGGTCACAGCTTTGCTCAGGTCAGAGCGGTGAGCTTTTCGGTCACGGATGCGCATCCGGGGGCCGTCTCGGGGGCGACTACGACGGGCACTCCGTTGAGGACCGCGTTGCCCGACAGCGGGTCGAGCAGGCGGCCGTCGAGGAGCTGGTTGACGTTGACGCCGGGGTCGGTCGCGGCGTGGCTGAGCCGGGTGCCGGGGCGGTTGTGACCCCAGCCGTGCGGCAGGCTCACCACACCCCGGCGTACGTCGTCGGTGACCTCGGCGGGTGCGGTCACCTCTCCCCCGGCGCCCTTCACGCGCACCGGCGCCCCGTCGCGCACGCCCAGCCGTTCGGCGTCCTCCGGGTGGATGTGCAGGGTGCAGCGGTTGGAGCCGCCGGTGAGGGCCGGCACGTTGTGCATCCAGCTGTTGTTCGAGCGGAGGTGCCGGCGGCCGACCAGGACGAGCCCGTCGGGGCGCTCCGCCAGGGCGCGCTTCAGGCGCGGCAGGTCGTCCGCGATCGGCTGCGGCAGCAACTCGACCTTGCCGCTCCTGGTCTTCAGCGGCTGCGGCAGACGGGGGCGCAGCGGGCCGAGGTCGACGCCGTGCGGGTGCGCGAGCAACTGCTCCAAGGTCAGTCCGTCGGGTCGTACGCCGAAGCCGTCGCCGTAGGGGCCGAGGCGCAGCATCATGTCCAGGCGTCGCTCGGGGCCGGTGTCGCCGGTGAGCTGTGCGGCGAGCTCGCGGGGGTCACGGCCGTGGACGGGCGAGTGCGGCTCCTTGACGGCCTTGCCGAGGGTCTGGTCGATGACCATCTGGTCGACGGCTGCGGGGTCGGCCCCGTGCATGCCGGTCACGGCGAGGATCAGCCGGGCCAGGATCTCCGTCTCGGCCATGCGGCCGGACTCCAGCGGGACCGCGGGGCGGGTGTAGCGGACCTGGTTGCGGACGGCGAGGGTGTTGAAGGCGAAGTCGTGGTGCGGGCTCTGGGAGGGCGGCGGCGGAGGCAGGACCACGTCGGCGTGCCGGGAGGTCTCGTTGAGGTACGGGTCGACGCTGACCATGAAGTCGAGCGAGTCGAGCGCTTTGTCGAGCCGGTCGCCGTCGGGCGCGGACAGCACGGGGTTGGCGGCGACGGCGAGGAGCGCGCGCACCGGCTCGCCCTCCTCGGTGGCGGTGTCGATCTCCTCCGCGAGGGCGGAGAGGGGCAGCTCGCCCTTGGCCTCCGGGTGCCGGCTCACGCGGGAGTGCCAGCGCCCGAGGGCGAAGCCGCGGCCGGGTCCGGCGGGGCGCGGGGTCCTGTCGGTGGCGGCCTGTGGGAAGAGCGCGCCGCCGGGCCGGTCGAGATTGCCGGTGAGGATGTTCAGCACGTCGACGAGCCAGCTGGCCAGGGTGCCGTGCGGGACGGTGCAGCTGCCGATGCGGCCGTAGACGGCGGCGGTGGGGGCGGCGGCGAGCTCGCGGGCGAGGGTGCGGATGACACCGGCCTCGACGTCGCAGGCGGCGGCGACGGCTTCGGGGGTGAACTCCCGCAGGGCGTCGGCCACGTCCTCGACACCCTGCACGTGCGGGGTCGGCTCGGTGAGGTCCTCGGCGAAGAGCACCTGGGCCATCGCCGCCAGCAGCAGCGCGTCGGTGCCGGGCCGCACGGCGATGTGCCGGTCGGCGAGCTTGGCGGTGCGGGTGCGCCGCGGGTCGATCACGACGAGCGTGCCGCCCCGGGCCTTGAGGGCCTTGAGTTTGCCGGGGAAGTCGGGGGCCGTGCACAGACTGCCGTTGGACTCCAGCGGGTTGGCGCCGATGAGCAGCAGATGGTCGGTGTGGTCCAGGTCGGGCACGGGGATGGCGTTCGCGTCGCCGTAGAGCAGTCCGCTGGAGACGTGCTTGGGCATCTGGTCGACCGTGGAGGCGGTGAACACGCTGCGCGTGCCGAGCCCGGCGAGCAGTACCGCCGGGTAGAGGGCGCCGGCCATGGTGTGCACGTTGGGGTTGCCGAGGACGACACCGACGGAGTTCGGGCCGTACCGCTCGACGACGGGCCGGATACCGGCGGCGACCGCGTCGAAGGCCTCCTCCCAGGTGGCCTCGCGCAGCTCGCCGTCCCTGCGCACGAGCGGCGTGCGCAGCCGGTCGGGATCGGCGTCGACGGCCCCGAAGGAGGCGCCCTTGGGGCAGATGAACCCCTTGCTGAAGACGTCGTCGCGGTCACCCCGGGCATGGGTGACGCGCGTCCCCTCGATGGTGAGGGTCAGGCCGCAGGTGGCCTCGCACAGGGGACAGATACGCAGGGCGGTGCGGGACACGGGTCCTCCCGGGGGCGGCGGCTACGGTGACGCACGGACGGCCCGAGCATACCGACCGGTATGCATGGAGGGGAGGCCCTGGCCGGGACGAGGTCAGTCGAGCACCCGGGCCAGATAGGCCCTCAGCATCTGCCGCATCTCCTCGATGATCTTCGGGTCTCCTTCCGGCGCGACCCGGAAGGCCAGGTGGACGAGGGTGTCGGCGGTCTCGACGGCGACGAGGAAGACCCGGCGCAGCTCCTCGTCGGGCTCGCGGTCGAGATAACCGGAGAGGAGGCCGGTGAGGCGGTCGGCGACGCGGTGGTTGGGTTCGGTGTCGCGGGCGCCGACCGGGATCTGGTTGCCGAAGTCGACGAAGGAGAAGCCGGGCGCGGTGCGCTTCATCTCCAGGTACTCGTCGAGCACGGCGTCCATGGCCTCGCGCCAGCCCCCGTCGCCCGCCGTCCGCAGACGCTGGGTGACCCGCTCCGAGTAGCGCTCCAGGTTGCGCTGGGCCAGCGCGTCGACCATCTGGCGCTTGTTGCCGAAGAAGCGGTAGACCGAGCCGATGGGGACTCCGGCCCGCTGGGCGACGGCCCGGGTGCTCAGGTCGTCGTAGCCGACCTCGTCGAGGAGGTCGGCGCAGGCGTCGAGGATCCTGGCCAGGCGTTCGGCACTGCGCCGCTGGACGGGCGCACGACGGAGCGAGGTCGCATGGGGCACGGGCTTCATGATGCCTTTCCGGCACGCTCCGGTGAACCTCGCCCCCCGATCCGGATCCGCGGGTCCGACGCGTGCGTCCGCACCGTCAGCCGGTCACCCACGCCCGGCGTCGGGCCGGGGCCGGACTCCGACGCGAGGCCGGCGCCAGGGCCGGACTCCGACGCGAGGCCGGCGCCAGGGCCGGGCTCCGACTCAGCGCCAACACCGGGGCCGGACTCCGACGCGAGGCCGGGGCCGGACTCCGACTCAGCGCCAACGCCGGGGCCGGACTCCGACGCGAGGCCGGCGCCAGGGCCGGACTCCGACTCAGCGCCAGCGCCGGGGCCGGGCTCCGACTCAGCGCCAGCGCCAGCGCCGGGGCCTGGCTCGGACGCGGTGATGTCGGCCGTGCTCTCCACGGGTGTGCCGTCCACCGCCCACACCGTGCCGTCGTCGGCGTAGAGACGGGCCGTGACGTGGTGCGTGCCGCGCGGCACGAGTCGGCCGGCGAGACGGTACCCGGGCGCCCGGAGCCGGGCGACGAGGCGGCCGTCCACGTACAGCCGCGCGAGTCCGCGCCCGGCCACCGCCCGGGCCGCCGTGCCCGCCGGGGAGAAGCGGAAGTTCCGCACGGTCAGACGGACGTCCCAGCCTCCGGCCGCGCCGGGCTGCACCTCGACGCCGATGTCGGGAGCGCCCTGCCGCGCCACCTCGCGGTAGGGCCGCCCGCCCTGGTCCCGGTCCCCCAGGAGGCTGCCCACCGGCGTGGGCGACGCTCCGCTCCCCCGTGCCTCATCGGAGCCGCGGCCCGCGGATCCGGTCAGCAGCAGGACACAGATCACGAGCACGGCGCGAGATCCCCGTGTCCACGACATGCCGGGGAGCGTAGGACAGGCGTCCGGGCCGGCGGATCGTCCTGGAGTCGGGTTCACCCTCCTCCCCGGAGAGGAGTCCCGCAGTGCCGCGCGTCCCCCTTGCGCCGGGGAAATCGCAATCCTACGGTGTCGCATAGGAATCGGGTGGGACGCAGGAATCGGACCGCAAGGGAGCAGCGATCATGGGCGCGGACGCGCGGAAGACCGCCGAAGGGCTGACCTACCTCTCCGGCTTCGGCAACGAGCACAGCTCCGAGGCCGTCCCTGGCGCATTGCCGGAGGGCCGAAACTCCCCCCAGCGGGCCCCGCTCGGGCTGTACGCGGAACAGCTGAGCGGTACGGCCTTCACCGAGCCCCGGGCGCACAACCGCCGCTCGTGGCTGTACCGGATCCGCCCGTCGGCCGCGCACCCGGCGTTCACCCGCACGCACAACGGCTCGATCCGCACCGCCCCCTTCACCCAGACCGTGCCCGACCCCAACCGCCTGCGCTGGAACCCGCTGCCCGACCCGGCGCCGGAGACCGACTTCCTGGCCGGCCTGTGGACCCTGGGCGGGAACGGCGACGCCACCCAGCGCACGGGCATCGCCGTCCACCTCTACACCGCCAACGCTTCGATGGACCGGGTGTTCAGCGACGCTGACGGTGAGCTGCTGATCGTCCCGGAGCGCGGCGGACTGCTGCTGCGCACGGAGTTCGGTCTGCTCCATGTGGAGCCGGGACATGTGGCGCTCATCCCTCGTGGGGTCCGCTTCCGTGTGGAGCTGCTCGACGAGTCCGCCCGCGGCTATGTGTGCGAGAACTACGGCGCGCCCTTCCGCCTCCCCGACCTGGGCCCTATCGGCGCGAACGGCCTCGCCAATCCCCGGGACTTCCGCGGCCCGGTCGCCGCGTACGAGGACGTCGAGGGCCCGGTGGAGGTGGTGAACAAGTTCTGCGGCAACCTCTGGACGGCCACCTACGACCACTCCCCGCTCGATGTCGTCGCCTGGCACGGCAACCATGTGCCGTACAGCTATGACCTTCGCCGTTTCAATGTGCTCGGCACCATCACGTACGACCACCCGGATCCGTCGATCTTCACGGTGCTGACGTCCCCGTCGGACACCCCGGGCCTGGCCGGGGTCGACTTCGTGGTGTTCGCCCCGCGCTGGCTGGTGGGCGAGGACACGTTCCGGCCGCCGTACTTCCACCGGAACGTGATGACCGAGTACATGGGCCTGATCGAGGGCGCGTACGACGCGAAAGCGGAAGGCTTCGTGCCGGGCGGCGGCTCGCTGCACACCATGATGTCGGCGCACGGCCCGGACCGGGAGACCTTCGATCGTGCGAGCGCCGCGGAGCTGAGGCCGCAGAAGATCGACGACGGCCTGGCGTTCATGTTCGAGACCCGCTGGCCGATCACCCTCACCCCGCAGGCGGCCCGCGCCGAACACCTCCAGCAGCGCTACGACGACGTCTGGCAGGGCCTGGAGCGGCACTTCCGTCCCTTGCACTGAACACCCCCGACCGGTACGGATGGCCCGTGACCTCCTTCGCTCCGGACTCGATCGTCCTGAACCGCAAGCTGCCGCTCTGGTACCAGGTGTCGCAGTCGCTGCGCGCCTCGATCCTCGGCCGCTCGCCCCAGGACCCGCTGCGCCTGCCCACCGAGGAGCAGCTGGCCGGGCACTACGGCGTGAGCGTGCTGACCATGCGGCAGGCGCTGAAGGAGCTGGAGGACGAGGGGCTCATCACGCGCCACCGCCGGCGCGGCACGTTCATCGAGCCGCACGCGCGCCGGGGCTCCCCGGTCCGGCTGCTGGGCTCGGTGGACGCGATCGTGGCCCAGCAGTCCGGCATGACGACCGAGCTGCTGGACCACGGCACGGCCCCGGTGCCGGCCGAACTCGCCGAATTCTTCCCGGATCTGCCGGAGGTGGCGACGTACCACCGGCTGCGCAGCGACGAGAAGACCGGCGAGCCGACCAACCACGCCCGCAACTACGTGCGTCCCGAACTGGCCGCGCGCATGGACCTGGACGACCTGGTCCGCTGGCCCATGACCAAGGTGCTGCGGGACGTCGTCGGGGCGGACATCAGCCGCATCACGGACACGGTGGAGGCCCGGTTGGCCGACCCGGAGACGGCGAAACTGCTCAACGTCCCGCTGCTCAGCCCGATCCTGCACTACACGGGCATCACGTACGACGCCGGCGGGCGGCCTCTGGACGTGGCCGTCATCCAGTACCGGGGGGACCGCTTCTCCTTCACGGTGACCCTGGAGGCGACCTGACCCGGGTGTCGGAGCCACACCGTACGATGCCCTGCGTGACGCACGACGACGCTCCGCTGCTGGCGGACCTCATGCCGTGGTCCGTCGCACCGCCGCGGCTCGGCCGGGGCTGGCCGGCGGGACCCGACGCGGCGTCCCTGAAGGCCCGCTGGGACGCCCTGCTGAAGGCCGAGGGACCCGACCGCGAGACCCTGTTCGAGCCGACCCGCTCACGCACGCCGCACACGGCGGTCGGCCAGTTGCCCGGCCAGGCCGGCAGCGGCACGCAGAAGCTGGCGCGCGCCTCGGGTCCGTGCCCGGAGCCGGTGCGCGTGCTGTACGCCCCCTTCGACGAGCAGTGGCTGATCCCCGACCAGCGGCTGATCGACGCGGCCCGCCCGGAGCTGTGGCGGGTGGCGGACGAACGGCAGGCCTTCGTCCTGGAGACGCCCGAGGCCCCAGGGAGTGCCCGCGAAGTCCCGCGCCTGCTCGTCACCTCACTGCTCCCGCTGCTGCGCCCCGGCCGGATCCGCCCGCTGTTCCGGCGGCCGGACGGGCAGGAGCCGAATCTGGCGCCCGGCCTGCTGGAGCACCTGGGCACCCGTCTGGGCAGCGCCCCCACGCCGCTGGACGTGCTGGCCTGGATCACGGCGACAGCACGCCCCGACCTCTCCGTCCCGCTCACCGGGGACGCCGACGCCTGGGCGCGGGGCCTGGAGGTGGGCCACCGGCTGCTGTGGCTGATGCGCCGCGACGGCGAACGCCCCAAGCTCCCCGGCGGCCGCCGCCCCTACGTCCGCGCCCCGCTGCCCTCCCGCCCCCTGACCCTGCGCTACGACCGGGACGAGGAGGCTCTGCTGCTGGACGAGGGCCGCGTCTCCCCGGTGCCGCCCGAGGCCTGGGACTTCGAGGTGGGCGGGGTGCGCGTCCTGGAGCAGTGGTTCACGGCGCGCGTCGCCGAGGCCGAACCGGGCACACTCGCCGCGATCCGCCCCGCGACCTGGCCCCAGACCTGGACGTCGGAGCTGCTGGAACTGATCACGGTCCTGGCCCTGCTGACCGAACTGCGCCCACTGGAGGAGCCTGCGGTCCCCGACCCGGTCACGGCGACCGAGCTGCGCGAGGCCGGTGTCCTCCCGGTGCCGGCGTCGGCCCGCCGCCCGGCCTCGGTACTGGACGGCCCCGAGGAAGGACCGGAAGGCCAGCTCGCCCTGCTCTAGCGCGGCTCGGGGTCGTAGGCGTCCAGGACGCGTTCGAGGGCCCGTCTGAACACCGCCTCCAGATCGACCGGCCCGCTCTGCTCCATGAAGGCCGCGGCCAGGCGCGGATACGCGCCGGTGGCCACCCGGCTGCCCAGATAGGCCATCCGCACCGCGTTCTCCTCCTCCACGGTCCACGGCATGGAGCGCGTGCGCTCGACGGTCGCGATGTCGTTCGCGCTGTACGTCGTCACGACGCCGTTGAGCAGCGCGATCAGCTCCGTCTTCGTGCCGCCCGGGACGTCGAGCGGTTCGAGGCAGGCCAGGCAGTGCTCCAGGTAGCGCAGGGAGTTGGGGCCGAAGGCGAACACCCCGGGCATCAGGCGCGGCACCCAGGTGTGACGGCGCATGATGGCGCGCGTCTCCTCGGCGTTGCGGAGCATGTCGGCGCGCCAGTCGCCGGTGGGCTCGAACAACTCGTGCTCGGCACCGATGGCGTCGATCATCAGCTCGTACAGGTCCTCCTTGCGGGGGACGTAGTTGTACAGCGACATCGTGCCGCAGCCCAGTTCCGCGGCGACATGCCGCATGGACACCGCGTCCAGCCCCTCCGCGTCGGCGATCCGCACCGCCGCCGCCGCGATGTCGGCGCGGGTGAACGCCGGTTTCGGCCCACGGCCGGTGCGCTCGGGGCGCGCCCAGATCACTTCGGGTACGGCAGCACGGCCCGCCATCGATCATCACCTCGGCCACCATCCTAGTTACGTACAGCGTACGTAGTGCGCTATGGTCATGCCATGACTTCTACGTACGCTGTACTTAGTGAGGGTCTGGAGAAGCGGTTCGGGAAGGTCCATGCCTTGCGCGGGCTGGATCTCGCGGTGGCGGAGGGGACGGTGTGCGGGGTCCTCGGGCCGAACGGGGCGGGCAAGACGACGGCCGTACGGCTGCTGACCACGCTGCTGCGGCCGGACGCGGGCTCCGCCCGGATCGCCGGGCACGACCTCGCCCGGGAGGCCGCCGCCGTCCGGAACCGGATCAGCGTCACCGGGCAGGACACCTCGGTCGACGGGGATCTCACCGGGCGTCAGAACCTGCTGCTGTTCGGCCGGCTGCACCGGGTGCGCGGCCCCGCCGGCCGGGCCGCGGACCTCCTGGACCGCTTCGGACTGGCCGAGGCCGCCGACCGGCCCGCCTCCACCTACTCCGGCGGCATGCTGCGCCGGCTGGACCTGGCGGCGAGCCTGATCCGCCGCCCCGAGGTGCTGTTCCTGGACGAGCCGACGACCGGCCTCGACCCGGTCAGCCGCACCCTCATCTGGGACGCGGTGCGCGACCTGACCGCCGAGGGCACGACCGTGCTCCTCACCACCCAGTACCTGGAGGAGGCCGACCAGCTCGCCGACGACATCGCCCTGGTGGACCGCGGCCGGGTCGCGCACACCGGGTCGCCGGCGCAGCTCAAGGCGCTCGTCGGGGCGCACGCCGAGGTCGTCGTGACGGACCCGGACGCGCTCACGAAGGCGGCCGCCGTCCTCGACCGGCTCACGGGCGCGCAGCCGTCGTTCGACCACGAACGCGGCGCCGTCGGCGCGGTCAGCAAGGACCCGACGCTCACCCTCCCGCTGCTCGTGCGCACGCTGGACGCGGCGGGCGTGCCGCTGCTCGACGTGAGCCTGCGGCCGCCGACCCTCGACGACGTCTTCCTGCGCCTCACGGACACCACGACCCAGGCCACGACCACCACCACGACCGACGACAAGGAGCGTGCCGCATGAGCATGCTGGCGTACGACGGAACCGCGATGCTGGGCCGCCAGCTGCTGCGGATGCGGAACAACCCGGGGCTGCTGATCCTCACCCAGACGATGCCGGTCAGCATGCTGCTGTTCTTCGGCTACGTCTTCGGCAGCGCGCTGGTGATGCCGGGCGAGGCGTACCGGTCGTTCCTGGTACCGGGCCTGCTGGTGGCGACCGCCTCGGGCGGGATCATGACCGGCATGTTCCAGGCGGCCCAGGACACGCACCGGGGCGTGACGGACCGCTTCCGGACGCTGCCGATGAGCCGGGCGGCCGTACCGCTGGGGCAGGCCGCCGCGGACTTGGTGGCCACGGCCGTGGGAACGGTGCCGTTCCTGCTGGTGGGGCTCGCGGTGGGCTGGCGGATCGAGGGCGGCCTGCTCGCCGCGCTCGGGGCCGTCGGGCTGTTGATGCTGTTCCGCTTCGCCTGCGTGTGGGCCGGGATCTTCCTCGGCCTGCTCACCCGGAACGAGGAGGCGGCCGGTCAGCTGGGCGGGGCGACGTTCCTGCTGCCGCTGCTGTCCAGCGCGTACATCCCGACGAGCGGGCTGCCGGGGTGGCTGCGGACGGTCGCCGAGTGGAATCCGATCAGCGCGGTGGCGACGGCTCTGCGGGACCTGTTCGGCAACGCGCCGGTGCCCGCCGGAGCGGCCTGGCCGGTGGCCCACCCCGTCGCGGGGTCGTTGATGTGGTGCGCCGTGCTGCTCGGGGTGTTCGTGCCGCTGGCCGTGCGTCAGTACGCGCATGGGGAGCGGTGAAGGGGCGGCCGGTCACTGCCGGGCGGGGATGAGGCACCGACCGGGGGCGGGCCGCGCTCGGGTACACACCTGGCGCCGCTGCGTGCCGTGGGGATGACGGACGACGTGGGCGCAGCGTGGCGCCTGGCGCGGTGTGACCGCCCGAGCGCGGGCCCCTACTTGCCGCCGAACAGCGAGCGGCGCAGCCGGCGCAGCGGTGCGAAGAGCGAGACGCGGCGCACGCGCGCTCCCCGGCCACTGCGGTCATGCGGCTGACGCGCGGTCAGTTCACGCATCAGAGAGGTCGCCTCGACCGTCTCCCGCTGCGGGACGGCAGGGCCACCCAGCACCGAGAGGTGGCGGTCGAGGCGCGAACTGGTCGCGCTGCTCCCGCAGGTGATCGCAGGGACCCTGGCCCTGCTGCGCACTGTTATCTGTTCCATGTCACTCCCCACCCGTACGAGTCCACCCGGCCCGGGCAGGTTAACCCTATCGCCCCGTCCGGGCACTCGTGTATCGCGGTCACAGGATTCACCTTCCCCATAAGGGCGTTGACGATGTATCCCCGATTACTCTCCGAATCCAACAGATTTCAGGGCGAGTTGGACGATCGGCTGGGTAGTGGGCTGCGGCGATCCGCCGCCGGGCTCGACGGTTACGGCCAGTGACGTCGCGGAGGTGCCCAGACCCGTCGCGACCAAGGGCGTGTCGCCCTCGAAGAGGCCCAGGGAGCGTGGTTGCGCGCCCGGGCGCATGAGCCACAACTGGTGTACTCGGCCGCCGGGCGGAGCACCGTATCCGCCGAGGGTGACCACCGCGCTCCCCTCCGAGGCGGAAGCGATCACTCCGATGGTTCGGCCCCGCCCGTCCCGGCCGCTGCTCGCACGGGCGTCCGGAGCCGCGAGAACGTGGGCGATCTCACGTGAGCGGTCCCGCTCGGCGGTCAGCTGGTCCTGGGTCCGGTCCGCCTGCACCGCGAACAGCGAGGCGACGACGAGGGCCGCGGCGGCGGTGGCCGTCGCGAAGGGCACGAACAGCGGCATCCGGCGCCGCTGCCGCGGCGGCGGCTGGGTCCCCCACACGTGCGGCGGCAGCTGCGGCGTTCGCGCGCGGGCCGGCTCGCGCGCCGCGTTCTGCGGCGCCGGGTCCTGCGGAGTGGTCCGTACGGCGGCCATGACCCGGTCGCGCAGGGCGGCGGGGGCCGGTGCGGCCGCGGACCAGGCGAGCCGGACGGCGTCCTCGGACAGGGCGCGCACCTCGGCGGCGCAGCGGCCGCAGTCCCTGAGGTGCTTCTCGAAGCGGACCCGCTCCGGGGGTTCCAGGGCGTCGAGCGCGTAGGGCGCGGCGAGCGAGTGCGGGTCCTCGCGGCGGAAGAGACTCATGCCACGCCTCCCAGGCACTCGCGCATCCGGGTCAGCCCGTCGCGCATCCGCGTCTTGACCGTGCCCAGCGGCAGGGAGAGCCGCTCGGCCACCTCACGGTACGTGTAGCCCTCGTAGTAGGCGAGGGTGACGGACTGGCGCTGCAGTTCGGTGAGGCGGTCCAGGCAGACGCGTACCCACTCGCGTTCGAGTCCCGCCTCGACCTCCTCGGTGACCTGGTCGAAGGCCGGGTGATGGGCGCGCCATGCCTCCCGCTGCTCCCGCTCGCCGGCGGCGCGGGCGCTGCGCACCCGGTCGACGGCACGGCGGTGGGCGAGGGTGAGGATCCACGACATCGCGCTGCCCCGCCCCGGGTCGAACTTCGCCGCCGAGCGCCACAGTTCGAGCAGCACCTCCTGAGCCACCTCCTCCGACTGGGCGGGGTCGCGCACCACGCGCCGCACGAGCCCGAACACCGGGCCGGACACCAGCCCGTACAAGTTCTCGAAGGCCTGCTGGTCGCCGCCCGCCACGCGCAGCAGCAGCTCGTCCGCCTCCACTCGGTCCCCCTCTCCCAGGCCGCATGGGGCCTGTCCCCTCATACGAGGCATTCGCAACGCACACACCTCCGGAGGGGGTTACGGATCAGCGCGCCGAAAACGCGAGTCGCCCGGCGATGAAACAACTTTCCCGACGCGCCGTAAGAACGTTTGAGATTCGACCAATCCGCTCTGCCGACCGCTCCGAATGGCGTGTGTCAGGCAAGTTGGCACTGAGGACGGACGGCATGACACCTTTCTCCAGGACCGGTGTGACCGGTGCGACCGGTGCGACCGGTGCGACCGGTGCGGGACGCAGGAGCATCGCGACCGCGATCTGTGGTGCGCTGGCCGCCGGCGGGCTCGCGGCCGCCGGTGTGACCGCGCTGGAACCCGAGGCGGCCTCCGCCTCCAGTCACCGCGAGGCCCCGCTGATCTCGGGGACCCCGCAGTACGACAACACCGACGTGTACGCGTTCGTCAGCCCGGACAAGCCGGACACGACGACCATCGTCGCGAACTGGATCCCGTTCGAGGAACCCGCCGGCGGGCCCAACTTCTTCCCCTTCGCCGAGGACGCCCAGTACGACCTGCGCATCGACAGCAACGGTGACGCGCAGGAAGACCTGCTGTTCCGGTACACGTTCAAGACGCACACGAAGAACGACAAGACGTTCCTGTACAACACGGGTCCCGTCGAGAGCCTCGACGACCCCGACCTCAACATCACGCAGACGTACGACCTCGAACTGATCAAGCTGAAGCACCTGAAGGCGGTGTCGAAGACCAAGGTCGCCGACGACGTGCCCGTGGCGCCGTCGAACGTCGGCAAGGCGTCGATGCCGGACTACAACACGCTGCGCGAGCAGGCGATCCACAAGCTCGCCGGGGGCGCCCAGACGTTCGCCGGGCAGGCCGACGACCCGTTCTTCCTGGACCTCAGGGTCTTCGACCTGCTGTACGGCGGGAACCTCTCCGAGGTCGGCAACGACACGCTCAAGGGCTACAACGTCAACACGATCGCCCTCCAGGTCCCCAACAGCTTCATCACCGAGTCGCACCACCAGCCGGTCGTCGGCATCTGGTCGACGACGCAGCGCAAGAACGCCCAGGGTTACTTCTCCCAGGTCTCGCGCCTCGGCAACCCGCTGGTGAACGAGGTCGTCAACCCGCTGAAGGACAAGGACACGTTCAACGCGTCCGCGCCCCGGGACGACGCGCAGTTCCTGAAGAACGTCACCAACCCGGAGCTGCCCAAGCTCATCGAGGCGATCTACAAGATCCCGGCGCCGAAGGAGCCGCGCAACGACCTCGTCGACGTCTTCCTCAAGGGCGTCAAGGACCTCAACCAGCCGCCGCACGTGACGCCGTCGGAGCAGCTGCGCCTCAACACCTCGATCAAGCCGGCCGCGAAGCCGAAGCGGCTGGGTGTCCTCGACGGTGACACCGCCGGCTTCCCCAACGGCCGTCGCCTCACCGACGACGTGATCGACGCCTCGCTCCAGGTCGTCGAGGGCGAGCTGCTGGGCGCGAAGAACGACCTGGGTGACGCGGTCGACAAGAACGACAAGGACTTCGAGAAGGCCTTCCCGTACGTCGCCCTGCCGACGGAGGGGTCGCGCGGGCCGCTCGCCAAGGGCGTGGACGGCGGCAACGACGTCCGCAGCCAGCTCGGCGACGCGCTCCAGCCG
Organism: Streptomyces africanus; assembly: GCF_030816955.1. NCBI lineage: Bacteria > Bacillati > Actinomycetota > Actinomycetes > Kitasatosporales > Streptomycetaceae > Streptomyces > Streptomyces africanus. The sequence goes on from NZ_JAUSYP010000001.1 coordinate 1,722,125, forward strand.
GCCGAGGCACAGAGCTCGGACGACATGCGCCTGATCGCCACGTCCGCCGGGGCCGGCGCGGGCGGCATCGTCCTGATCGGCGCGGCCCTCATGTGGTGGCGCCGCATGCGGAACCGGGCGTACTGACCCGCTCCGCTCCACCGACCGGCGCGGCCCGTCTCCCGTCCCCCACGGCACGGGCCGCGCCTCTGTCCCACCACACCCGCACAGCCGACCGAGGAGAGGCCATGCCTCCGCGTACGACGGACAGCGCACCGGAGAGGCGCGACGACGACCACCCACGCCCGGACCAGGAGACCGACGGAGAGCGGTCGGCGGAGCGGGGTTCGGACCGAGCCGGCCTGGACTCCGACGGCGCCGGGGCGGAAGCGGGGCCGGGCGGGGAGGCGGCTGCCGAGGCGGGCGACGGCTCGCGCCCGGACCCGGCCGGCGGGGCAGGACGCGGGCACGGCGCCGACCCGGTCCCCGGGGCGGGGGGCACGGGAGGTGCGGACGCACCCAGCAGGGTGGCTCGCGCCGCGCACGGCACCCATGACCGTCTCCGCGCCGAGAGCGAAACCGGCGCCGAAGGCGAGCGTGACGGGCACAGCAGCCCTCCCTCCGGGAACGAGGGCGACACCGGCGCGGAAGGCGCGTCCGGCCCCCATCCTCCCTCCGGGAACGACGCCGGTGCCGAGCCGCGCACGGTCGCGATGCGGCGGGCCGCTGCCGGGGGGCGGCGCTGGCGGGCCGCTCATCTGGCGGGATGTGCCGCGCTGTTGGCGGTCGCGCTGACCGGTGGGGCCATCGCCTTCGGGGGTACGGGGGACGGCCGTGCGGGGGCCGGTGCCGAGGCCGTGTCCGCGGCCGGGGCGCCGCCGGCCGGTGTCCTGGCCCAGGGGGACCTCGACGCGGGGATCGGGGCCCTGCAGAAGCATCTGCGTGCCCAGCCCAGGGACTTCGGCAGCTGGGCCACCCTCGGGACGGCGTACGTCGAACAGGCCCGGACGAAAGGCGACCCCTCGCGCTATCCGCAGGCCGAGCGCGCGCTGAAGCGGTCCCTGGAGCTGGACCCCGGCAACGACCAGGCTCTGGCCGGCCGTGCCGCCCTCGCCGCCGCCCGGCACGACTTCACCGGCGCGCTGCGGGACGCCGACCGGGCCCTGAAGCAGAACCCCTACAACGAACGCGCCCTGTGCACGCGTATCGACGCCCTCGTCGAACTCGGCCGGTACGAGGACGCCGCCGAGGCCGCCCGCACCGCCGACGACAGGCGGCCCGGGGTGCCCGTCTTCACGCGGTACGCGTACGTGAAGGAGCTGCGCGGCGACGTCCGTACGGCGCGTGACGTCCTGGAGCGCGCCCTGGAGGCCGCCGACTCGCCCGGCGACATCGCGTACGTCGCCACCGCCCTCGGGCAGCTCGCCTGGAACCAGGGCGAGTACAAGACGGCGCTCGGCCACTACGCCCGTGCCCTCGCCGCGGACGAGGACTACCTCCCCGCCCTGGAGGGCCGCGCCCGCGCCCAGGCCGCGAACGGCGACCGGGCCGCCGCCGTCGAGGGACTGGAGCAGGTCGTCGCCCGCTTCCCGCTGCCCGGCCCGCTCGTCGCCCTCGGCGAGCTGTACGAGGACCGGGGCGCCGACGGCGACCGGGCGAAGGCCGGCGACCAGTACGCCCTCGTGGACGCCTGGACGTCCCTCGCCCGCGCGGGCGGTGTCAACGCCGACCTCGACTCGGCCATGGCCGCCGCCGACCACGGCGACAAGAAGGAGGCCCTGCGCGCCGCCCGCGCCGAGTGGAACCGCCGGCACAGCGTGCACACCGCCGACGCCCTCGCCTGGGCCCTGCACGTCAACGGCCGCGACGAGGAAGCCCTGCCGTACGCCCGCCGCGCCACCGCCACCGGCTACCGCAACGCCGGCTTCCTCTACCACCGGGGCATCATCGAACGCGCCACCGGGAACGACCGCGAGGCCCGCGACCACCTGACGGCCGCGCTCGACCTGAACCCCGGCTTCTCCCCGCTCGGCGCCCGCGAGGCCCGTACCGCGCTCAAGGACCTGGAGGGGGCCCGGTGACCCTGCGCCGCCTGTTCGCGTCCGGCGCCGCCGTCCTCACGGCCGCCTGCGCGCTCACCCTGCTGCCCGCCGGCGCGGCGAGCGCCCACCCGCTGGGCAACTTCACCGTCAACCGCTACGACGGCCTGGTCGCCGCCCCGGGCGAACTCCGCGTCCACCACGTCGAGGACCTCGCCGAGATCCCGGCCACCCAGGCGGGACCGGACATCGAGCGGCTGGGCATCGCCATGTGGGCCCGCGAGCGGTGCGCCACGGCCGCCGCCGACAGCAGGGTCACGGTCGACGGCCGCGGCACCCCGCTCACCGCCGAGCGCAGCCACGCGCGCGTGCGGCCCGGGCAGGCGGGGCTCGACACCCTCCGCGTGGAATGCGAGCTGGCCGCTCCCCTGCCGTCGGACAAGGGGAGCGTGTCCGTCGGCTTCCGTGGCGCGGGCGACTCCTCCGGCCCGGGCTGGCGGGAGATCACGGCGCGGGGCGACCGTATGACGCTCACCGAGTCGGACGTCCCGGAGAAGTCGATCTCGGCCGAACTGACTCGCTACCCGGCGGAGTTGCTCTCCTCCCCGGCCGACACCGCGGCCGCCGCCCTGCGCGTGCGCCCCGGCGGTGCGGCCCTGGCCGAGGAGGAGTCGGACGCTCCCGCCGCCTCCGTCCTGCCGCGCGGCGCCGACCGCTGGACACGGGCTCTGGACGACCTGGTCGCCCGGCACGACCTCACCCCGGGCTTCGCCGCGCTGGCCCTCCTCATCGCCGTCGTCCTCGGAGCGATGCACGCGCTCGCCCCGGGCCACGGCAAGACCATCATGGCCGCGACGGCGGCGGCCCGGGGCGGCCGGGCCCGGATGAAGGACGTCCTGCCGATGGCCGCCTCGGTGACGGTCACGCACACCCTGGGCGTGGTCGCCCTGGGCCTCCTGGTCACGGCCGGTTCGGCGGCGGCCCCCTCGGTGATCGCCTGGCTGGGCGTCGCGAGCGGCCTCCTGGTGACCCTGGCGGGCGCGAGCCTGCTCCGCCGCGCCCTGCGCAACCGCGCGCACACCCACCACCACGGCCCCGGCGGCCACACCCACACACACGACGACGAGAGCCACGGCCACAGCCACGCGCACGACCACGATCACCACCACCACGATCACGATCACGACCACCCGCACGACCACAACCGCCCCCACTCGCACCCCCACACGGTCGAGCACACCCACGGCGGCTTCACCCACTCCCACCCGGTCGCCCCCACCCTCCGCGGCACGATCCTCATGGGCTTCGCGGGCGGGCTCGTGCCCAGCCCGTCCGCCGTGGTGGTGCTCGTCGGCGCCGCGGCCCTCGGGCAGGCCTGGTTCGGTCTGCTGCTGGTCGTCGCCTACGGCGTCGGGCTCGCGCTCACCCTGACGGCCGCCGGGTACGCCGTCGTCAAGGCGGGCAGCGGCATGACCCGGCTCCTGGACCGGCGCCCCCGCTGGACGGCGGGCCCGCTGGCGGCCCTGGTGCGCCGGACCGCGCCGCTCGGCTCGGCCTTCGCCGTCGTCGTCCTCGGGGCCGGACTGGTGTTCAAGGGGGCCGCATCCGCACTGGGCTGAGTTACGTTCGTGAGGAAAACCGACGTCATGGGGAAAACAGACCTCATGGAGATTTCGCCCGGCTGCGAATGGGGGCGCCGTGTCCGAAGAACCGGGCCATGAGCGGGTGATCGCGGGCCGCTACCGGCTCCTGGCACCGCTCGGCGAGGGCGGTATGGGGACGGTGTGGCGCGCCCGCGACGAGGTGCTGCACCGCGAGGTCGCCGTCAAGGAGGTGCGCGCCCCGGCGGGGCTCGCGGGCGACGACGTGCGGCGGATGTACGCCCGGCTGGAGCGGGAGGCGTGGGCGGCGGCCCGGGTCGCCAACCGGAACGTGGTCATGGTGTACGACGTGGCGACGGACGAGGGCCGGCCGTGGATCGTCATGGAGCTGGTCCGCGGGCTCTCCCTGGCCGAGGTCCTGGACGCCGAGGGCCCCGTGCCGCCGCAGCGTGCCGCGCACATCGGCGCCGAGGTGCTGGCCGCGCTGCGGGCCGCGCACGAGGCCGGGGTGCTGCACCGGGACGTGAAACCGGCCAATGTGCTGATCGCGAACGACGGCCGGATCGTGCTCACCGACTTCGGGATCGCCATGGTCGAGGGCAGCTCCGCGCTGACCATGACCGGGGAGGTCATCGGCTCGCCCGAGTTCCTCGCCCCGGAGCGGGCGCTCGGCCGTACGCCGGGCCCGGAGTCCGACCTGTGGTCGCTCGGCGTGCTGCTGTACGCGGCGGTCGAGGGCCACTCCCCGTTCCGTCACGACACCCCGCTGAGCACGCTGCGCGCGATCGTCGACGAGGAGCTGCCGCCGCCGTACCGGGCCGGTCCGCTCGCCCCGGTCATCGAGGGGCTGCTGCGCAAGGACCCCGCGCAGCGGCTGCCGGCCGAGCAGGTCGAGCGGGACCTGCGGGCCATCGGCGCGGGCGGCTCGCCGAGCGCGGACACCGTACGGGCCGTCCCGTTCCCGCCGACGCTCCCGGGCCGTCCCGAGCCCTCGCCCACGCCGCCGATGCCCTTCCCGGGGCAGCCGGCGCCGTCCGGCTCGCGCGGGACGACGACGGCCACCGGCCGGGACCGCGACCGCCGGGCGGGCCGGGTGCTGGTCGCGGGCGTGGTCGCGCTGGCGCTCGCGGTGGGCGGGCTGACGTACGCGCTGCTGAACCGCGGGGACGGCTCCGGGAACAACGACCGGGGTGCCGGGGCGAGTACGCCCGCGGAGACCGAACCGCAGAACACCGCGAGCGAGAAGTCCAGTCCTTCTCCGACACCGAGCGAGAGCGAGAGCGAACGGAGCAGTCCGCCGCCGCAGTCGGTGCGGGTCGGTCTGGACGGCACCCGCACGGACTACTCGGGCGCGTGTCCGCCACCGGGTGCCCGGGCGCCGAGGTTCACGGCGACGTTCACGGTGGGGCGGCTGCCGGCCGAGGTGCGCTACCGCTGGGTGACGCGGGACGGCTCGGAGCTCGACGGTGGCTGGAAGACGCTGTCGTTCCCGGAGGGCGACGGCCGTACGCGGCAGGACGCGGTGACCGTGACGACCGAGGCGGAGAGCGGGACGTTCGAGAACGAGATCAGTGTCGAGGTGCGGGAGCCGGTGCGCACGACGTCCGAGTCGGTACCGTTCTCGATCACGTGCGAGACGGAGACCCCGACGGGCGGGGCCTCCCCTTCTCCTTCGGACTCGGACACGGACTCCGGCACGGGTTCGGACACGGAGTCGGACACGGACTCCGGCTGAGCGGTCGCCGGCCGCGGTCAGTCGTTGGCGTTGAGCACGGGCAGATAACCGCCCGACTGACCGGGTGCCTTCGGGTGGTACGACTCGCCGATGTTGAGCCAGTTGACGCTGTGCAGCCAGGAGTCGCCGGAGCAGATCTCGTGGCCGGTGAAGGTGCCGCGTACGTCGCCGAAGGTGAAGCCGTGGTTCGCGGCGCGCTTGGCGATGGCGGTGTTGAGGTGGTCGGAGGCGTCGTTGATGGCCTTGCGCTTGGTCTCGGAGAGGCCGAGGCAGGTGGTGCCGAGCTGGTAGAAGCGGGGGTAGCCGAGGACGACGACGTGGGCGTTGGGGGCCTTGGAGCGGATCGCCGAGTACACGCTGTCGAGCTTGCCGGGCAGCGTGGAGTCGACGTACGCGCGTGCGGTGTTGATGCGGGAGACACAGGCGCTGTCGGACTGGGTCACACAGGTCGTCATGACGTCGGCGAATCCGGCGTCGTTGCCGCCGACACTGAGGGAGACGAGGGCGGTGGCGCTGCTGAGCGGGCCGAGCTGTCCGGACAGAACATCACCCGTTCGGGCGCCGGAGCAGGCCGTGAAGTCGAAGGTCGAGGGTGAATGGGCGGCGGCCCAGAGGTAGGGGTAGGCCTTCGTGCTGCGCTTGCAGTCGCCGCTGGAGCTGATGTAGCTGCCGGCGCCCACTCCGGAGGAGTAGGAGTCACCGAGCGCTGCATAGCCGCCGGTTGCGGCGAGTGAGGACGCCTGCGCCGTGGCTGCCCCGGTGAGGGCGGTGCCGGCGGCGAGGAGGAGCGAGCTCACGAAGACGACAAGTCGGGAACGTCTCATGGAACCTCCCTTAGCAGGATCTCTGCCACAACCGTCGTAGCAGCTACGCGTGTTGACAGGAAGTGTCCATGCCAAGTCTTTCGGGTCGTTTGCGGGGCACACACGGCGCATTCGGCTCACGTTTTGTTACGCCCCGCGCGCCTCTTGTTACGCGCCCATGACAGATTTGGCGACTAGTGCTCAACTCCCTTGCTCTACGCCGGTAGTTGGCCGACGCTTTACTTCGGTCGAGAGCGGAACGCGACGCTCCCGGCCGTGTGCGTGAGCACGCGCACAACCCCCACATGACGCGCGCCCCACCCAGGCGCGCGCCGCCTAGAGGAGGAATCCCTCGTAATGGCACAACTGCGTAGCAAGAGACTCGGGTTCGCCGCGATCACCCTGTCGGCGACCGCCGCCCTCGTGGGCGGGCTCACCGCCCTCCCCGCCCAGGCCGCCGCTCCCGCCGAGGGCCGGGTGCTCGCCGCGGACTCCCCGGACGCGATCAAGGACAGCTACATCGTCACGCTCAAGAAGAGCGCCGGTCTGAAGGCGTCCTCGGCCGCGGGCAAGGACCTCGTCGAGGAGTACGGCGGGTCCGTGCGCAAGACCTTCGGCAAGGCGCTGAACGGCTACTCCGCCACCCTGTCCGCCACCGAGGCCAGGCGCCTCGCCGCCGACCCGGCGGTGGCCTCGGTCGAGCAGAACCAGCGCGTGCGGCTCTCCGCCACCCAGAACAACGCCCCCTGGGGTCTGGACCGCATCGACCAGACCTCGCTCCCGCTCTCCGGCACCTACACCTACCCGGACAGCGCGGGCAGCGGCGTGACGGCCTACGTCATCGACACCGGCGTGCGCATCACCCACCAGCAGATCAGCGGGCGCGCCTCCTACGGCTACGACGCCGTCGACGGCGACACCACCGCCTCCGACGGCAACGGCCACGGCACCCACGTGGCCACCACGATCGCGGGCTCGACCTACGGTGTCGCCAAGAAGGCGAAGATCGTGGCCGTGCGCGTGCTGAACAACAGCGGCTCCGGCACCACGGCCGGTGTGATCGCGGGCATCGACTGGGTGACGAAGAACCACTCCGGCCCCTCGGTCGCCAACATGTCGCTCGGCGGCGGCGCCTCCGCCGCGCTGGACACGGCGGTCCGCAACTCCATAGCCAGCGGCGTCACGTACGCCGTCGCCGCGGGCAACAGCAGCACCACCGCCTCCTCGTCCTCCCCGGCCCGGGTCGCCGAGGCGATCACCGTCGGCGCCACCACCAGCACCGACGCCAAGGCGAGCTACTCCAACTACGGCTCGGCCCTGGACATCTTCGCGCCCGGCTCCTCCATCACGGCCGGCTGGCACACCAGCGACACCGCGACCAACACCATCTCCGGCACCTCGATGGCGACCCCGCACGTCGCGGGCGCGGCGGCGGTCTACCTGGCGGGCCACACCTCCTCCACCCCGGCCCAGGTCGCCTCGGCCCTGGTCGGCGGCGCCACCACCGGCAAGGTCACCAGCGCGGGTTCGGGCTCGCCGAACCGGCTGCTGAAGCTCGTACCGTGACGCGTGCCGTAACCGGAACCTGAACAACCGTTCCCCGGAGGCGGGTTGAGCCTCCGGGGAACGGTTGTTTCCGTCACCGGACCTGTCAACTTGCGCCTCACAAAACGCCCCCCGCAACGACAAAACCAGCAAAAACGTGAGCGGCCGTTCCAGGTCTTGCCATACGGGTTCAATCGTCAATACCGTCATACATCTCACCCGCATCGGTCCGTCAGCACGCGGCTCTAGGGGAGGGCTCAAGGACCGCGACGAACCGGCGCGGGGCGCGGTAGGGGGGTGCCGTGCTCGGTGACCGCGAGGTGACCGGGCCGTGCCGCGCGGTCGGCTGCCGTTTTCCGCCGTCGGCCAGCTTTGCCAGCTCACCCGGTGTGCCGAAGCTCCACCTCGGCGTGCCGCGGGTGAGAACCCCCCTTTCGAACCGGATTGGATCCGGACTGCCCTGGGGGGGCGGTCCACCGGACGAGAGGGACCAGACTCATGAGCTCAGTTCTGCAGCCGGCCGCGACGGACCCGTATCCGCCGACCGCCGGGAAGTACCGGCCCGTCTCCTCTCACCTGGCCATTGCGCCGCCGGTGAGCGTGGTCATCCCGGCCATGAACGAGGCGGAGAACCTTCCGTACGTCTTCAAGACCCTGCCCGACTGGATCCACGAAGTGGTCCTGGTCGACGGCAACTCCACCGACGACACCGTCCGGGTGGCCCGCGAGCTGTGGCCCGAGGTCAAGGTCGTCGCACAGCGCGGCAAGGGCAAGGGCGACGCCCTGATCACCGGGTTCCAGGCGTGCACCGGCGACATCATCGTGATGGTCGACGCGGACGGCTCGGCGGACGGCAACGAGATCGTGTCCTACGTCTCCGCCCTGGTCTCCGGCGCGGACTTCGCCAAGGGCTCCCGCTTCGCCAACGGCGGCGGCACGGACGACATGACCTTCATCCGCAAGCTCGGCAACTGGGCGCTGTGCACGGTCGTCAACCGCAAGTTCGGCGCCCGCTACACCGACCTGTGCTACGGCTACAACGCGTTCTGGCGGCACTGCCTGGACAAGATCGACCTCGACTGCACCGGGTTCGAGGTCGAGACCCTGATGAACATCCGGGTCGTCAAGGCCGGGCTCAAGGTGCAGGAGATCCCGAGCCACGAGTACCTGCGCATCCACGGCACCAGCAATCTGCGGGCCGTGCGCGACGGGCTGCGCGTGCTCAGGGTGATCCTCCAGGAGCGCTCCAACCGCCGGGCGCTGCGCCGCCGTTCGCCCCGGTCGCCGATGCCCGACCCGGTCCGGGGAGAGGTGTCTTGAGCGGTCCCGGCATCTCCGTCGTGATCTGCGCGTACACCGAGGACCGCTGGGAGGACATCCTCGCGGCGGTCTCCTCGGTGCGGGCGCAGTCACGGCCCGCCCTGGAGACACTGCTGGTCGTCGACCACAACCTGGCCCTTCTGGACCGTCTCGGCAAGGAGTACAAGGAGGTCGACGACGTGCGGGTGCTCGCCAACGCGGGCCCCCGCGGCCTGTCCGCGGGCCGCAACACCGGGATCGCCGCCGCGCGCGGCGAGGTCGTCGCCTTCCTCGACGACGACGCCGTGGCCGAGCGCGACTGGCTCCTGCACTTCGCCGAGGCGTACGCCGACCCGCGTGTGATGGCGGTCGGCGGGCGTACGGAACCGGTCTGGGCGTCGGGGCGGCGGCCCGCCTGGTTCCCCGAGGAGTTCGACTGGGTGGTGGGCTGCACCTACCGGGGCCTGCCGCGCGGCCGGGTCCGGGTGCGCAACGTGCTCGGCGGCAACGCCTCGTTCCGCCGCAGCGCCTTCGACGCGGCGGGCGGCTTCGCCACCGGCATCGGCCGGGACGGCGACAAACGCCCACTGGGCTGCGAGGAGACGGAGCTGTGCATCCGCCTCAGCCGGGCCCGGCCCGACGCGGTCCTGCTCATCGACGACCGGGCGGTGATCCACCACCGGGTGCCCGAGGCCCGTGAGCACTTCCGCTACTTCCGGACGCGCACGTACGCCGAGGGCCTCTCCAAGGCCCTGGTGGCCCGCAGCGTCGGCGCCGAGAAGGGACTGGAGTCCGAACGCCGGTACGCCACCCGGGTCCTGCCGGCCGGGGTGGCCCGGGGGCTGCGCGACGCCCTGCTGGCCCGGCCGGGCGGTGCCGGGCGGGCGGGGGCGATCGTCGCCGGGGTGCTGACGGCGGCGGGCGGATACCTGGTGGGCAGCGTGCGGTCCCGCCGGGGCGGGACCACGTTCTCGGTGCCGGAGGTGGAGGTGGCGGTCCGTGAGTGACGTCCGCGTACCGATCCTCATGTACCACGCGGTCGCGACCGACCCGAACGACGCGACCCGCGCCCTGTCCGTGACCCCCGAGGCGTTCGCCGGGCAGATGGCGGTGCTCGCGGACCGGGGGCTCAGCCCCGTCACCACCGCCGAGCTGGCGGCGTGCTGGCGCTCCGGGCGCGCGCTGCCCGAGCGGCCGGTCCTCATCACGTTCGACGACGGCTACGAGGGCGTGCACCGGCACGCCCTGCCCGTGCTCGCCAAGCACGGCTTCCCGGCCACCCTGTTCGTCTCGACCGGGTGGATCCGGGGGCCGTACGACACCGGCGGCGGCCTGGACACCATGCTGGACTGGGACCAGGTCCGGGCGCTCGCGGCGGCGGGCGTCGAGATCGGCGGGCACAGCCACAGCCACCCGCAGCTCGACCAGGTCTCCGACGCCACGCTGCGGTTCGAGCTGATCCACTGCAAGGAGATCGTCGCCGACCAACTGGGCACCACGCCGGTCTCGTTCGCCTATCCCTACGGCTACTCCAGCCGCCGGGTCCGGCAGGCGGTGCGCGAGACGGGGTACGCACAGGCCCTCGCCGTCGGCAACGGCCTCGCGCGCCGGACGCAGGGGCCGTACGCCCTGCGGCGCGTGACCGTGCGCCGCAGCACGGGCACCGAGGAGTTCGAGCGGCTGGTCGAAGGCCGGGCGATCGCCCGTACGTTCGCCGGGGACCGCGCCCTGACCAAGGGGTACGCCGTGGTCCGCAGGGCCCGCCGGGCACGCCGGCTGGTGTCCCGCTCCGGGGGCTGACCCGCGCCCGGGAACACGCCGCGTGCACCGGGAAACCGGGTGCACGCGGCGCCCTCGTGCCGGATCATGGCGGCATGTCTGGAAACCCGCACGAGGCGCTGCCGATCCGGCTCAACGTCGACGACTCCGACTCCCCGTCCGATGTCGTCGACGCGCTGTTCCTCGGCCGCTTCGCGACGGGCGAGCAGCCGTACTCCCACGCGGTGAACATCGACCGCGTACGGTCCGGGGCGACGCTGATGCCGCCCGGCGCCCGCGTGCTGCGCGCCGCCCGGGACGACGACCGCAGCGCGACGCTCGCCGAGGGCGACGGCTGGACGCTGCTGATCTCCCGCTGGAACCGGGGCGCCGACGTCACGGTGACGGCGACCAGTGCCGAGCTGGCCAAGAAGATCCTCGACCAGGCCACGGACGGCGCGGCGGACGAACCCGAACCGCAGCCGGAGAACGTCACGATGGGCTTCTGGTACGTCTCCCCGCGCCGCGGCCCGCACCGCACCACGCGCCAGATCGCCGCGGGCACCTGGGACGAGGTCCGGCCCAACTACACGGCGCCGGTGGCGGACGCCATGGACCGCCTGATGAAGACGACCCCCGAGGACATCTCGGGCCGGCTCCTCCTCCTGCACGGCCCGCCGGGCACCGGCAAGACGTCGGCGCTGCGCACGCTCGCGCGTTCCTGGCGGGACTGGTGCCAGGTGGACTGCGTCCTGGACCCCGAGCGGCTGTTCAGTGACGTCGGCTATCTGATGGACATCGCGATCGGCGAGGAGGACGCCGCGGGCAAGGGCCGCTGGCGGCTGCTGCTCCTGGAGGACTGCGACGAGCTGATCCGCGGCGAGGCCAAGCACACGGCGGGCCAGGCGCTGTCACGGCTGCTGAACCTGACGGACGGCCTGCTCGGACAGGGCCGCAACGTCCTGGTCGGGGTCACGACCAACGAGGACCTGGAGCGCCTGCACCCCGCCGTCGTCCGGCCCGGCCGCTGCCTGGCCCGGATCGAGGTGGGCCCGCTGACCCGCGCGGAGGCGGTGAACTGGCTGGGCCGCGAGGACGGCGTCGGCCGCGAGGGCGCGACGCTGGCCGAGCTGTACGCACTGCGCCGGGGCACGTCCCCGACGGCCCTGCCGGAGCCGCGCGGGGACGCCGACGCGGGGCTGTATCTGTAGGGCGGTGTTTTGATGGGTGTATGACCCTGTTCGTCGGCACGTCCGGGTGGCAGTACAAGGACTGGCGGGACGTCCTGTACCCGCCCGGGCTGCCGATGCGGCTCTGGCTGGAGGAGTACGCGGGGCACTTCGCCACCGTCGAGATCAACAACGCCTTCTACCGGCTGCCGGCCAGGGAGACCTTCGAGGACTGGCGCGGCCGGGTGCCCGCGGACTTCGTGGTCGCGGTCAAGGCGAGCCGCTATCTGACCCACATCAAACGGCTCAAGGACCCCGAGGAGCCGGTCGGCCGCCTGATGAGCCACGCGGCGGGCCTCGGTGACCGGCTCGGCCCGGTGCTGCTCCAGCTCCCGCCCAACCTGCGCGCCGACCCGGGCCTCCTGGACGCCTGCCTGGCCTGCTTCCCCGCCTCGACCCGGGTCGCGGTCGAGCCCCGCCACGACTCGTGGTGGACGCCTCAGGTCCGCAGGGTCCTGGAGTCCCGGCGCGCGGCCCTGTGCTGGGCCGACGTCCTGGCCCGCCCGGCGACGCCGCTGTGGCGCACCACCGACTGGGGCTACGTCCGCTTCCACCAGGGCCGCGCCCGGCCCTGGCCGCACTACGGCCGCCGCTCGCTGGCCACCTGGCTCGACCGCATCGCCACGACCTGGCCCGACGGCGAGGACGTCTACGCGTACTTCAACAACGACCCGGGGGGCGCGGCGGTGGAGGACGCGATGACGTTCGCGCGGCTGGGGCGGTCGGCGGGCCTGGAGCTCACCCGGACACCCGACCGGCCGGCGCGGACCGGCTGAACCATGCCGCCCTACTCCCCCTGAGCCGCCCGCAGGGCATCCCGTACCGCGGCGAGCGCCGCGTCCTCCCCCTGCCCGAGCCGTCGGGCCCGCTCCGCATACGCCTGGGCGGCGGCCGCCAGTTCCCGGTCCGCCGCCGAGCCGGCGGCGGCCACGAACGTGCCGTGGCGGCCCCGCGTCTCGATCACGCCGTCCGCCTCCAGCGCGCGGTACGCCTTGGCGACCGTGTTCGCGGCGAGCCCCAGCGACTCGGCCAGGCCCCGCACGGTCGGCAGCCGGTACCCCACCGGCAGCTCACCCGACCGCGCCTGCTCGGAGATCCGCGCCCGCACCTGCTCGTACGGCGGAGCACTGTCATCGATGTCGATCTTCAACGTCACAGGCCGATTGTCCCGTACCCGACGGAAAATGGGAGGCACCCCGGGTGCGCTCCCGCGTAGCGTGCGCCTCCATGACCGTGATCGTGCGCGACCTGCGACCCGATGTCCGAGCCGACGCCGAGGGGTTCTCCCACACCCGCCGCCTCGCCCTGCCGTACATGCTGTCCACCCCCGAGTCCGTGGTGCACACCCTGACCCATGCCCACCCGGACGCCCACTTCGGGCAGCTCGTCGCCGAGGAGGACGGCGAGATCATCGGCACGGCCCAGATCAGCGTCGCCCACGAGAGCCCGGAACCCGGCCAGGGCTCCGCCAACATCTACGTGCGCCCCGACCGCAGGCAGCGCGGGGCCGGTTCGCTGCTGCTGCGCACGGCCGAGGAGCGTCTGGCCTCGCTGGGCGTCCGGAAGCTGTTCGCCTGGGTGCTGGACGAGCCGGACAACCTGGCCTTCGCCGAGCGGCACGGCTTCCGGGCCAGCCGTTCCGCCTACTTCATGCGCCTGGACCTGGCGGCCGGCACGCTGCCGCCCCGCCAGGACCCGCCGGCGGGCGTCGAACTGCGCACGGCCGCCGACTTCGTGGACGACCCGCGTCCGATGTTCGCACTGGACGCGGAGACGGTGTCGGACGAACCGAGCGACATCGAGGCCGAGTTCACGGACTACGAGGCCTGGCTGGAGGAGACCTGGAAGCACCCGCTCCTCAACCGGGACCTGACCACGGTCGCGGTCGTCGACGGCCGCCCGGCCGCCTTCAGCGTGGCGTACACGGACGGCACCCGCTACGGCACGGCCATGACCGGCACCGCCCGGGCGTTCCGCGGCCGGGGCCTGGCGAAGCTGGCCAAGAACGACTCCCTGCACCGGGCCCTGGCGGCGGGGTACACGGAGGCGTTCACCGGCAACGACACCGGCAACGAACCGATGATCGCCATCAACAAGTGGTTCGGCTACGAGATCTGTGCGAAGGAAGTGCGTTATGTCCGCGAACTCGGCTGACGGGTCCGGCCAGGTCGACGTCGTGCTCGTCAAGGCGGGCCGTACGAAGATCCGCTACGCCGGAGAGCTCCTGACGGACGACGGCACCCGCGTCGCGGTCCGCGCCCCGTGGGCGGGCAGCGGCGTCCGCGACTTCGGCTTCGTCCGCTTCGAGCCCGGGGACGTCTTCACGGAGTACTACTGGCGTGACCGCTGGTACGCGGTGAAGGAGGTCCGCTCCGCCTCGGGCGCGCTGAAGGGCTGGTACTGCGACATCACCCGTCCCGCCGCACGCTCCGGCCCGGAGCTGGTCGTGGAGGACCTCGACCTGGACCTGTGGGTCTCCGCGGACGGCACGGACATACTGCGCCTGGACGAGGACGAGTTCGCCGACAGCGGCCTCACCGAGTCGGACCCCGGTGCGGCACGAGCCGCCCTGGCCGCCCTCGACGAACTGGAGTCACTCGCCCGCGGCGACGGCTTCACCGCGCTCCTGGCCTGAAGCGCCGCACACGGCCACCACCGCGTACCGCTCGTCGGTAACCTCCCCGCCCCACAGCAGCGGATCGCCGGACAGCCGCTCCACGCGCACCTGCCCGGCGATCGGCGCGAGCAGCCCAGTGAGCCGCTCCGCCGGTATCCCGACCGGCACGGTCGTCCCCCACACGCCCTCGACCAGCACGAGCCGCCCTCCCGGCCGCAGCAGCCCGGCCCAGTGCCGCAGGGCGCGGCCGGGGTCGGGCAGGGCCCACAGGACGTGCCGTACGAGTACGGCGTCGAAGCGCTGTTCCGCCACCGGCGGTGCCGCCGCGTCACCGACGAGGAACACCGCGTCACGCCCGGCCAGCTTCTCTCTGGCGAGCCCCACCATCGCCGGGGAGCGATCCACACCCGTCACCCGGTGCCCCTGCTCGGACGCGAGGAGCGACAGACTGCCGGTGCCGCAGCCGAGATCGAGGACGTCGCCCGCGCGCCGGGGCAGCCAGGAGCGCAGCCGCTCGGCCCAGGCCCGGCGCACCTCCGGGTCGCGCAGCCCGTGGTCCGGCTCCTCGTCGAAGGAGGCCGCCCGCGCGTCCCAGTCCACGTCGGCGCCGGTGTTCGCCGAGGTCATGCCGTCACTGTCGTTCGCCATGGGCCCAAGAGTGACACCCGCCACTGACACTCGAATCGTGACACCCGCCACTGACAGACCACGAGCGATGAGGAACTCTCCCCCGAAAGGTCTACCTCCGTGAGAACGCGGAACCCGGTAGACCCTTTAAGGAGGCAGCCATGCGCCGTGTGACCGTGCAGAAGCCCCTGAAGAAGACGGACCTGCGCCGGGCCCGCGAGGAGGCCGACGAGCGCCCCGCGGGACGCCCGGAAGTCCGCAAGGACATCGCACGCACGTGGTGGCCGGACGCCTGAGCGGCCGATGCCGATCATGAGACGCACACGTCAGAGCAGCCGCTTGCGGTAGTGGACGCGGTCGTAGGGCCCGTCCAGTCGTCGCTCCACCAGTTCGTAGCCGTACTTGGGATAGATCTCCTGGTTCTCCCACATCAGCGCGTTCGTGTAGAGCCTGACCTCGGACAGTCCCAGCGCACGCGCGCGTGCGTCCACGAACCGCAGCAGCCGCCGCCCCACTCCCCTGCCGTGCGCGGTGGGGTGGACGGCGATGATGTCGAGGAAGAGATGGTCCTCGAACGCCTCGACCACGACGAGGCCGGTCACGGGATCGCCCGTCACGAACACCTTGCCCGCGGCCACATTGGCCGCGTGGTCCTCCTCCATGGGCTGCGGCAACCGTCCGATGCGCTCGATGTAGGGGCGGAAGGCCGCGTCGATCACATCCACGACGACCGGTACGTCGGCGGCTCCGGCCGGCCGGATCTCCTCGTCTGCCATGCCGCGACGGTACCTACCTGATGCCGGTCCGAGCACTCCCTCGAGCGGCCATGAGCCCTGCCCTGTTCCCCGGTACCGTCGCAAGGAGTTCCCGCATGCCCGCACGCCGCACGACCGGCCAGCCCGGAGGCGTTCTACTCCTGCTCGGACGTCACCTTCGGCGACAGCCCGGCGGGCGGCACAGCCGCCGAGCCAGGACTCGGGGTCTGTTCGGCGGCTCAGGCCGGACAGACCCCGAAACGTTTCCCCTGTGCGTGTACACGTGTCAGTCGAACGCCGAAGCACAGGTGGTGGGCCTGGCCCGCGCCGGGTCGAGCGCGCCCGCCACCTCGTGGAAGGCGACCCGGTCCAGCAGCCCGACGGCCACGTGCTCGGACAGGTCGACCGGGCACAGGTCCTGGAGCAGGACGTTGCGCACGTCCGGCCCGTTCAGGTACTGGCTGCGCCACGGCGTGACCACCTCGTCGTACCGGGTGGCGATGACGGTGTAGCGCACGCCGGGCACGGTGTCGCCGCCCGCGTTGAGTCGCTTGAGGAAGTCGGATCCGGTGACCTGGTCGGCGAGGGCGGGCGTGGACTTCGCCAACAGGTCCCCGGCGCCCGGGAAGTACGGCAGCAGGTGGGTGAAGCCGTTCAGGTCGGTGCCGTGGTTGCTGGGCGCGATGCCGACCAGGGCGTTGACCTTGGCGGCGCCACCGAGGAACCGCAGGTACCAGCGGGGCATCATGCCGCCCTGCGAGTGTCCGACGATGTCGGTCTCGGCGGCGCCGGTGGCGGCGAGCACCCGGTCGACGAAGTCCCTCAGCTGGGCGGCGGACTTCTCGACGGATCCGAGGCCGTGGAAGAAGGGGACGCCTTCGAGCTGTCCGTAGTCGAGGGAGAAGACGCAGTAGCCCCGGACCTCCAGGTAGGGGGCGAGTCCCAGCCAGTTGTCGACGGAGTTCCCGAGGGTGCCGTGGACGAGGACGACGGGGCGGGGGTGGGCGGTGGACGGCTTGCAGGAGTAGTCGTTCCAGCCGGAGCTCGGGGCGCCCGCGGCCTGGGCGGAGGTGGCGGGGACGGTGACGGCCGCGGCGGTCAGCAGCAGCGCGGCCAGGGGTCTGAGCACTCGTTTCCAGGGCAGCATCGGGTGATCTCCTTGCGGCTCAAGGGAGGTGCGACGGCACGATGCCCTGTGATCCGGATCACGGGATGCTGTTCACTCGTCAAGTTACGAGTCAGTAGTCAAACTGGGAAGTTACGCGTCAGTAAAAACTTCCAGTGGTAACCGACGACGGTGGACCCACCTGACGCCCCTTCACCAGGCAGGCCGGATGGGCCCGAGCGGAGCGATCCGCAGCAACTGCTCCCCGAGCGCCCGCACTTCCCTCTCCCCCAGCACGTCCGCCCACTCCCGCACGGCCTCCGCGGCCGCCTCCTCCGCAGCCCGCGTGCACTCCCACCCCCGCCCGGTCAGCACCACCAGCCGCGCCCGGGCATCCTCCGGGTGCGGCCGCCGCTCGGCGTATCCCTTGCGCACCATCTCGTCGACGAGCTGACTGGCCGCCTGCTTGGTCACCCCGAGGTGGGCGGCCAGGTCGGTGACCGTCGCGCCGTCCGGGGCGAGCCGGGCGAAGGCGAAGCCGTGTGCGGGCCGCACTCCCTCGAAACCGCGCGCGACCACGCCCTCATGGATGCGTTGCGTGAGCCCACCGGCGGCGGCGAGCAGGGCGGCGGACAGGGCCATGGCCTCGGAGTTCTGCACGCATGCATTGAAACACTCTTGACGTGATGGTCAAGCTGCTTGACCATATAGTCAAGCAGCTTGACCACTTGGAGGCGTCATGCCCATCGTCCGCTCGTCCGAAGCCGTCATCCATGAGATCCACGGCGCCCGCTTCGTCTCGTACGCCACACCACTCAGCGGCAGCAAGGAGCTGTGCGCCTGGCGCGGCGAGATCCCCGCCGGCCTCAAGGCGCCCGCGCACACCGTCAGCCGGGAGGAGATCTTCCATCTGCTCGACGGCGAGCTGCTGATCACCCTCGACGGCCGCACCGAGCGGATCACCGCGGGCGACACGGTGATCATCAACCCCGGCGCCACCCTGACCGTCGAGAACCCCACCGACCGGACCGCGTACTCCTGGGTCACCACCTCGATCGGCCTGGAGGGACGGCTCGCCGACGGCACACGCATCGTGCCGCCGTGGGCCAACTGACGTCACGTGGAAGGATCTACGCCGCCAGTCGCCCCGGTCCCCCTAGTCCCCCGGGCATCACCGCCCGCGGGCCGAACTTCGCCCGGGCGCGGTCCGCGACCTCCTCGATACGGCGGACCTTCTCGTCCACGGGGTCGAAGGTCAGCTGGTGGGAGGCCTGGTCGGCGGGGTCGAGCCCCTCGGCGCGCAGGGTGATCGCACGGACCCGGGCCCGTTGCAGCCCGAGCGCCTCGTACATGCCGTACGCGGCCCTGGTCAGGTCCGGCGAGTGCGCGGTCGGTTCGTTCAGCTTGCGGCTGCGGGTGGTGGCGGAGCGGTCGGCGTAGCGCACGGTGAGGGTGAGCGTGCGGCACACCTTCTCCAGGGCACGCAGCCGGGCGCCGATCTCCTCGGCGGCCGAGAGCAGGGCGCGGCGGTGCCGGTCCGGGTCCAGTTCATCGCGGCCGAAGGGGCGTTCCGTGGCGAGGGAGCGGGAGACGGCGTTGGGGACGACCCGTCCGCGGTCGACGCCGTTCGCCTTCTCGTGCAGCTCGCGGCCGGCCTTCGCGCCGATCAGCCGCTGGAGCGTGGACAGCGGCGCGGCGGCGACCCGGCCGAGGGTGTCGAGGCCGTAGTCGCCCAGCGTACGGGCGGTCGCGGCGCCCACGCCGGGCAGCGCGGCGACGGGTTTGTCCGCGAGGAACTCCGCGATGGCGTCCCGCTCCTCGGGCACCGCACACGTCACCCCGGGCACGGCGTCGCGCAGCGCCACGCGGGCCAGCATCGGCCCGGGCCCGGCTCCGATCACGCAGTCGACGCCGTACAGCGCGAGCGAGCGCACCCGGATCACCGAGGCCAGTTCGACGGCGTTCCGCCCGAAGTACCGCTCGGCGCCCCGCAGGTCGGCCAGCGCCCCGTCCGGTGGCAGGGCCTGGACGACGGGGGTGAACTCCTCGAGCATCCCGAGCAGTCGGGGCAGGTCGGCCTCGCGTGTCGGAGGCAGCTGGAAACGTACGCAGAGGATGGTCATCCCGCACTCCCCGGACTCTGGTGCCACAACTTTCTTCCCACCGCGGGCCCTTCGCCCGCGGGACGCAGATCGGCCCAGGGGTGCATCTCGTACCCCGTGGGCATACGGATCTTCCGCTGCTCCGCCGGATCCTGGTCCGCGGAGCCCTCAGGCCCCTCGCCGTCGCCGTCGCCACCGGAACCGGCACCGGCACCGGCCAACCGGGCCGCGACCCCCTCCAGCCCTTCCTCCCGGCGCACCTCCAGCAGTTCCGCGAGGTTCCAGGCGGCGGCGCCCACCACGCTGAGGCTGCGCGGGCCGCGCCGCTGCACCACCCCGCGCACCAGCAGCAGCCAGGAGTGGAAGACGGTGTGGGCGCAGGCGTCGTGGGAGTCGTCGAAGAAGGCGAGGTCGACCAGGCCCGTGCCGTCGTCCAGGGTGGAGAAGATGACCCGCTTGCCGGACCGGATCGGCGGCGTCTGGGTGGCCGCCTTGGCTCCCGCGACCAGCACCGTCTCCCCGTGCCGGGCCTCACGCAGCCGGCGCGCGGACACCACGCCGAGCTCGTCGAGGAACGCCCGGTGATCGTCCATCAGGTTGCGCGAGGCGTCCATGGACAGCACGCCCAGCTCGGCACTGAGCCGCTCCGACGAGGTGAGATCGGGCAACCCGGCCGGTGCGGTCTTCCGCCCTCCCGCCAGCGGAAGCTGGCCCCCGCCCGCGCCCCGCGCGCCCCGGTGCAGCTCGGTCAGATGCAGTTGCAGATCACGGCGGTTGGCGCCGAACGCGTCCAGCGCTCCCACCTGCGCGAGCCGCTGGGCCAGCGGACGACTGGGCCGGCCCCGCTCCCAGAAGTCGACCAGCGAGGCGTACGGCTGCCCCTCGGCGATCCGCGCCGCCTCCGCCTCACTGATGCCGTGCACATCGGAGAGCGCCAGTCGCAGCCCCCACTTACCGGACACCAGTTCGATACGGTGTGCGACGCCCGACTTGTTCACGTCCAGCGGCAGCACGGGCACCCCGCGCCGCCGCGCGTCCGCCAGCAGCAGCCGCTTCGGGTACATGCCGGGGTCGTGCGTCAGCAACCCCGCGTAGAAGGCGGCCGGATGATGCGCTTTCAGCCACGCCGACTGGTACGTCGGCACGGCGAAGGCGACCGCGTGCGCCTTGCAGAAGCCGTACGACCCGAAGGCCTCGATGATCTCCCAGGTCCGCTGAATCGTTTCCGCGTCATACCCGTTCGCCGCCGCGTGCTGCGCGAACCACACCTTGATCCGCCCCTGCGACTCCGGATCCGACAGCCCGCGCCGCACCCGGTCCGCCTCACCGCGCCCGCAGCCGGTCATGATGTCGACAATGTCGATGATCTGCTCGTGGAAGACGACGACCCCGTACGTCTCCTTCAGCGGCTCCTCCAGATCCGGGTGCGGATAGCGGATCGGCGCCCGCCCGTGCCGCGCCTCGATGAACGGCCGCACCATGTCGGCGGCGACCGGCCCGGGCCGGAACAGCGAGATGTCGACGACGAGATCGTGGAAGCCGGCCGGCTGGAGCCGCCCGACCAGGTCGCGCTGTCCCGGCGACTCGATCTGGAAGCAGCCGAGCGTCTCGGTGGACCGGATCAACCGGTACGTCTCCGGATCCCCCGGCGACACCCCGTCCAGATCGACCCTCACCCCCGACACCCGCTCCACTTCCGCCACGGCGTGCGCCATCGCCGACTGCATCCGCACACCCAGCACGTCGAGCTTCAGCAACCCGAGATCCTCGACGTCGTCCTTGTCGAACTGCGACATCGGAAAGCCCTCGCCGCTGGTCGGCATGACCGGCGTACGCGCGAGCAGCGAGGCATCCGACAGCAGCACCCCGCACGGGTGCATGGCCACCCCGCGCGGCAGCGCGTCCAGCGCCTCGACCAGTTCCCACAGCCTCCCGTACTTCTCCTTCTCCCCCGCCAGCGCACGCAGTTCGGGCAGTTCCTCCAGCGCCGCGCGGGCGTCCCGCGCCCGGATATGGGGAAAGGACTTGGCCACCCGGTCGATCTCGGCCGGGTCCATGGACAGGGCGGCCCCCACGTCACGGATCGCATGCCGTACGCGATACGTCTCGGGCATCGCGACCGTCGCGACCCGCTCGGTGCCGAACCGGTCGATGATCGCGCGGTAGACCTCCAGCCGGCGCGCGGACTCCACGTCGATGTCGATGTCGGGCAGCACGACCCGCTCCTTCGACAGGAACCGCTCCATCAGCAGCCGGTGCTCGATCGGATCGGCGTGCGCGATCCCGAGCAGATGGTTGACGAGCGACCCCGCACCGGACCCCCGGGCGGCGACCCGGATGCCCATCTCCCGCACGTCGTCGACCACTTGGGCGACGGTCAAAAAATAAGAAGCAAAGCCGTGGTGGGCGATGATGTCCAGCTCATGGTGCATCCGCTCCCAGTACTCCCGGCGCCGGTCGTACCCGCGCAGCACCATCCCCGCCGCCGCCCGCGAAGCCAGCGTCCGCTGGGCGGTACGACGGTCGGCACCGACCAGATGCGGCTCGGGGAAGTGCACGGTACCGATCCCGAGATCGTCCTCGGGATCGACCAGGCACTCGGCGGCGGTGGCCTCGGTCTGCTCCACCAGCCGATGAGCGGTGTCCCGCCGGAACCCCGCGGCCTCCACGACCCGCTCCGCCACACCGACCATGGCCCCGGCCCCCTTGAGCCAGGCCTCACCGGAGTCCAGCTCCTTGGTCGGGTCGACGGGCACCAGACGCCGGGCGGCGTCCAGCACGTCGGCGACCGGCCCCAGCCCCGGGTCGGCGTACCGTACGGCGTTGCTGAGCACGGGCCGGATCCGCTGCTCGGCGGCGAACCCGACGGTCCGGGCGGCCAGCCGCAGGGAACCGGGCCCCGTACCTTTCCGGCCATGCCAGACGGCCTCCAGCCGCAGGGCGTCGCCGTAGACCTCCCGCCAGGGCACGAGCAGCCGCGCCGCACGGTCGGGACGCCCGGCGGCCAGGGCACGCCCCACATCCGAATCAGGCCCGAGCAGCACGGTCACACCCTCGGCGTGATTGCGCTCCCAGGGCAGCAACGGCGTCCCCTCCCCCTCGTGCACCGCCGAGACCAGCCGGCACAGCCCGGCCCATCCACGGGCACCGTCGCGGGCGAGGAAGGCCACCCGGGGGGCGGACTCGTCGACGAAGGCGCCACCGCGCACAGGAGTCCGGCGCCGCCCCCGCCCGGGCTCGGGGCGCTCCGCCCCCGCCACCGCCAGATCCGCCCCGAACACCGGACGGACCCCCGCCTTCGCACAGGCCTTGGCGAACCGGACGGCACCGGCGAGCGTGTCGCGATCAGTGAGAGCCAGGGCGTCCATGCCCCGCTCGGAGGCACGCTCGGCCAGCCGCTCCGGGTGCGAGGCTCCATACCGCAACGAGAACCCGGAGACGGTGTGCAGATGCGTGAACCCCGGCACACGCACCTCCCGCACTCGTGAACCACACCGGTTCTCGAACATTTGTTCCCAGCTACCTCACCCCCACCATAGACCAATTCTCGAATACATGTGCGACATCCGCTCGGCCCCGCCCCACCTGCGAAAACACCAAAAAGCCCCCGACCGTGGAGGCATGCAGCACCGCTCGTTCCGCGACGAGGCGAGCGACGCCCTCACTTGACCCCCGCGCCCTGCCCGACGCCGCGATCCGGCAGCACGGCAGCCCTCTGGGACCTGGGCAAGGCGCGGTAACGCGTCCCCGACGCACCCGCACCCGCGCACGGCGAGAAGGGGACGTGTCGGGGGGTGTCCGCCCGCAGCGGTTGGCGCGTCAACGGACAGCCAGTCGGTGTCCGACCCCATCGCGCCGTTCCGAGGACGGACACCCCCCGGCGCGGCCCCGACCCACCACCACCGCGAAGGCGCTACGCACACCCCCACCGAAGCAGCCACAGGCCGCCGCAGGCACCCCGCCCAACCGCCGGCGGCGCACGCAAAAAGCCCCGCCCCTCACACAAGGGGCGGGACTCCACAAACCTGGACCCGGAACTCAGCCGATCTCGGTCCCGGTCGCCGACAGCGCCTCCGTCACCGGCTGGAAGAACGTCTCCCCACCGGACGTGCAGTCACCACTGCCACCGGACGTCAGCCCGATCGCGTTGCTGCCCGAGAAGAGCGAGCCACCACTGTCACCGGGCTCCGCGCACACGTCGGTCTGGATCAGACCGTTCACGATGTCGCCGTTGCCGTAGTTCACGGTGGCGTCCAGCCCCGTGACCTTCCCGTCGTGCACCTGGGTCGTCGAACCGCTCCGCGTGACCTGCATGCCGACCGTCGCCTCGGCGGCACCCGTGATCTTCTGCGTCGAGCCGTTGTAGAGGTTCACCTCACTCGGGTGAGCCACCTCCGCCGTGTACTTGACCAGCCCGTAGTCGTTGCCCGGGAAGCTGGAGTCCGCGTTGGTGCCGATCTCCTTGCCGCTGGAGTCCGACCACGTCGAGATGCCCTCGGTGCAGTGCCCGGCGGTCAGGAAGAACGGCTCGCCGCCCTTGACCACGTTGAAGCCGAGCGAGCAGCGGCCACTGCCACCGGTGATCGCGTCGCCACCGGCGACGAAGGGCTTGTACTCGCCCTTGGTCCGCTGGAGCTCGGCCTTCGCGCCGAGCCCGTCGACGACCTTCGCCAGCTTCGTCCACTCGGCCTTGGACACCGTACGGTCGGCGGTGACGACGATCTTGTTGCTCGTCGGGTCGGTCACCCAGGAGGTGCCCGGAATCGTCGCGTCCTGCTTCAGCGTGCCGCGGGCGCTCTTCAGTTCGGCGAGAGAGTTCGCCACGACTCTCGCCTTGGCTCCGGCCTTCTCGACGGCCTTGGCCGCGGCCTCGTCGAGCACGTTCACCACGAGGCTCTTGCTCTTCGTGTCGTAGTACGTGCCCGCCGCGTCGGCACCCAGGTCCTGGGCCAGCGTCGAGGCGAGCTTTCCGGCCGCCGTGACCGACAGGGTCCGGGGCGCGGAGGCCTCCGGGGTCTCGCTCGCGTTCGCAGTCTGGAAGGTGACTCCCGCGGCGACCAGTGCGGCGATACCCGCACCTGCCACGGCTGCACGCCGCTTGGGTATGCGTCGGTGCTTCAACTCACGTCCTCCTGTGGGGGGTCGGTCCGGGAGGTTGTGGGGACCTCGCGAACCGGAAGGCTTTGTTGACGAGCGCCCACTATTCCGAGGACAACGGGGGGCACACAAGGGTGAGTTCGAGACGCGCGTAGACAGCGCTTCGTACGCCCCCCATTTTGACCGTCCACGATCAAATCGGACCCAACTCCCCTGTGTTCACAGTGCAAACATTACGCGTGAGTAATGTGCGGGCACTCTTCGGGGTTCACGCGTGGCTGAATTTCGCCCCTACGGCAGCCGGTTCGGAGGGGCGCCCGAGCTCCACACGAAAGCCCCCGCACGCGTAGCGTGCGGGGGCTACGAAGTGCTGCGAACTGCCGCGGGGGGCCTAGTACACGCTGACCCCGTAGGCGCTCAGGGCCTCCGTGACGGGCTGGAAGAACGTCGTACCACCGGAGGAGCAGTTACCGCTGCCGCCGGAGGTCAGACCGTACGCGACACCGTTGCTGCCGTAGAGCGACCCGCCGGAGTCACCGGGCTCGGCACAGACGGTGGTCTGGATCAGGCCGGAGACGACGTCCCCGCCGCCGTAGTTCACGGTGGCGTTGAGGGCGGTGACACGGCCGCTGTGCGTACCGGTCGTGGAGCCGTCGCGGATGACGGTGGTGCCCACACTCGGGGTGGCCGCGCGCGTGATGTCCACGCCGTTCGCGGTGCCGGGACGGCTGACGGAGCCGCTGTAGCGGACGAGGCCGTAGTCGTTGCCCGGGAAGCTGGAGCCGGCGGTCGAGCCGATGACCGTGGTGCGGCCGGAGTTGGAGTACCAGGTGCCCGCGCCGTCGGTGCAGTGACCGGCGGTCAGGAAGTATTCGGTGCCGTTGCTGGCACGGACGTTGAAGCCGAGGGAGCAGCGCCAGCTACTCGCATAGATGGCGTCGCCGCCCTGGATCAGCTTGTTGAACTTGCCGGGGGTGCGCTTGATCGTGAGTGCGTCGGCGTTGGCGCCGGCCTGCTGCTTGATCTTCGCTATCTCGGCCTGGCTGACCGTGCTGTCGACGGTCAGGAGCACACGGTTGGTCTTGCTGTCGACGGCCCAGGCGGTGCCCGGGATGTCGGCCTTCAGCAAGGAGCCGCTGGCGCTCTTGAGCTCGGCGGCGCTGAAGGTGGTGGGGGTGTCGGAGGCGTTCGCGCTGGGGATCGCGATCGCTGCGGCGGCAACGAGGCCGGTGGAAACGGCGATCAGCCGGGTCCGTCTCGAAATGCCGCTGCGGGGGGTGGTGCGCTTGATCCTCACTTTTCGTTCCTCCACAAAGGAAGTCGGGGGCCCTCGTGGGGTTTCGGGCCCGTGAGGCGCAGTCCGGGGCGAGGCGGGCCGGATTCCGAATCCGCCGTGCCCCTGACAAGCGCTGTGGGGGAGTATTCGGCCGAACGGCCGGTAGGCGCAAGAGGGCCTTTCGGCCGGGCCCTTCCGCACCCCGGTCACGGCGGGGTCAGCAGTCGCAGGGGCAGCAGCAGTCGCACCCGTCGCAGTCGCAATCCCGGCAGCAGCCCTCGCGCTTCTTGCGGGACCACGGCCCCTCGTACTCCTTGGCACAGCACAGCTTGCAGGTGCAGCACAGCAGCCAGAACATCCCGCAGCCGGCCCAGAACCCGCGCCGGCCCTGGGGCGGCTGGGGCACCGGCGCGCCACCGCCGAGACCGCCGCCATACCCTCCTCCCCCACCTGCGAACGGGTTGCCGCCCCCACCCGCGTACGGGTTTCCGCCACCACCCGCGTACGGGTCCTGCCCAGAGCCGTGCGGCCCCTGGGGCGGCTGCTGTCCGTACGGCCCGCCCTGGTGCGACGCGCACACCGGCACCGTGCCGAACGCCCGGTCGACCGAGCGCCGCAGTTCGTGCACGAACAGCAGGTGCACGAGCTTCGCGTCGGCGAACTCGGCGTCGCGCAGCGCGAGCCGCACCCCGTGCACCGCGTCGTCGGCGAGCCGCCGGGCCTCCGCGAGGGACGTGCCGGTCGCGGCGATCGGGTTCCAGGCACCTGACGCGGCATCAGCGTGCAGGTCCTCCACGGCATCCAGCAGATGGGCCAGCCGTCCGAAGAGCCGTCCGGCCTCGGCGAGCGGCCCGGCGTTGTGCGGCCGGCCGGCGAGGACCGCCGTGTGGGCGAAGGCGGCGGCGGTCGCGGTCTCGGTCGGTTCGGTGACCGTCAGGATCGGCGTACCGGGCCCGGCGAGCGCCTCGATACCGCTCTGCCGGTCCACGGCGTCGACCAGGACCGCCGTGTCGAAGCCGACGGCGGAGCCGGTGCGCGCCCCGGCGCGGTCCCAGCCCACGGCGATCCGGCGCGCGGCGCGCGCGACCGGCGCGCGGGCCAGCAGTCCATCACCGTCGGCGACGTGGTCGCGCACCTTGGCGGAGGCGAGCACCAGCGACACGGCCGCCGCGAGCCGCGCTCCCTCACCGTGCGCGACGGAGGCGGTGCGCATCCCGCGCAGCGGACAGGGCCCCGCCGTACGCCGGCCCACACCGCCCGACGTGCCGCTCGCCGGGCCCGCCTGAGCCTCCGTCAACACCGAGACGAGAAGCCCGTCGTAGTTCGTCACGATGCGCGCGAGCTGCCCGTGGTCCCGGCGCAACGCGAGACACAGCCCACACAAATGCGCCATCCACTGGGCCGTGAGGCTCTCCCCGAGCCGGTGCCGACAGGGCCTGACCATTCCGAACATCGATGTCCCCCCGTGCTCCGTACGACGTTTGGCGCCGCATGATATCGGCCATCGCGTTCACCCGTACGGCCCGCTCATCACCCGTACGCCGCGAAGAATCATATTTCACTCACAGTCAGCAGTCGTTTACGACAAGGCCCTTGGGAAACACGGACTCTCGACGGATTCGCTGTGCACCAGTACCGTCACAAACCCCCCGTGCGGCGTCTATCCACTTGGCGCGCCATCCGCATCATGGACGACCATAGGGATGCGGAAAGCAGAAAGACCGCTGTGAGAGGAGGCGTCCATGGGATCGGTACGCAAGGCAAGTGCCTGGCTTGGCCTCGTCGACGACAACGAAGACGAGCGTTACTACGACGACGACTACTCCGACGGGACCGAGCCCGGGGAGGCCTGGGTCACCGATCCGCGCGTCAAGGTGGCCTCGGACGTCGCCGAGGAGAAGGGGCGCCGCATCGGCACGGTGACCCCGGACAGCTTCCGGGACGCGCGCGCCATCGGCGAGCTGTTCCGGGAGGGCGTGCCGGTCATCATGAACCTCACGGCCATGGACGCCGGCGACGCCAAGCGCGTGGTCGACTTCGCGGCCGGGCTGATCTTCGGCCTGCGCGGTTCGATCGAGCGGGTGTCGACCCGCGTGTTCCTGCTGACCCCCGCCAACACGGAGATCGTGAACGGCGACCCGGCCGCGCACCGCACGGACGGCTTCTTCAACCAGAGCTGAGGCAGGGCCGCTCACCGGCCCTGCCCCCGCGCGGGGTTCACCGGAAGGCGTCGAGTCCGGTGAGCGCCTTGCCCAGCACGAGCTGGTGCATCTCGACGGTGCCCTCGTAGGTGAGCACCGACTCGAGGTTGGTCGCGTGCCGCATCACGGGGTATTCGAGCGAGATCCCGTTGGCGCCGAGAACGGTGCGGGCCGTGCGGCAGATCTCGATCGCTTCTCGTACGTTGTTGAGCTTGCCGAAGCTGACCTGCTCGGGACGCAGGCGGCCGGCGTCCATACGCCGCCCCAGGTGATGGGCGAGCAGAATTCCCTTGTGCAGTTCGACCGCCATGTCGGCGAGTTTGGCCTGGGTGAGCTGGAAGCCGCCGATGGGCCGTCCGAACTGCTCCCGCGACTTCGCGTAGTCGACCGCGGCCTCGAAACAACTGCGGGCCGCGCCCATGGCACCCCAGACGATTCCGTACCGGGCGTGCGACAGACAGCTGAGCGGTCCGCGCAGGCCGGTGCCCTCCGGGAGGACGGCGTCGGCGGGCAGCCGTACGTCGTCGAGGACGAGTTCGCTGGTGACGGAGGCTCTGAGGGACCACTTGTGCTTGATCTCGGGGGCGGAGAACCCGGCGCTGTCCGTCGGTACGACGAACCCGCGGATCCCGTCGTCCGTCTGCGCCCACACGACGGCGACGCCGGCGACCGAACCGTTGGTGATCCACATCTTGCGGCCGTTGAGAACCCAGTCGGTGCCGTCGCGCTCGGCGTACGTCCGCATGGAGGCCGGGTCGGATCCGTGGTCGGGCTCGGTCAGCCCGAAGCACCCGATGACCTCGCCGGCGGCCATGCGGGGCAGCCACTGCCGCTTCTGCGCTTCGCTGCCGAACCGGTGGATCGCGTACATGGCGAGGGAGCCCTGCACGGAGACGAGGGACCGGATCCCGGAGTCGGCGGCCTCCAGCTCCAGGCACGCCAGTCCGTACTGCACGGCGGACGCCCCGGCGCACCCGTACCCGTCGAGGGACATCCCCAGGGCGCCGAGCTCCCCCAGCTCCCGCGCGAGCTCCCGGATCTCCGGCAGCTCCCCCTTCTCGTACCACTCGGCGACCTGCGGCAGCACCCGGTCCGCGGCCCAGGCCCGCACGGTGTCCCTGATCCCGAGGTCCTCCGGCTCCAGGAGGTCGTCGAGGCCGAGGGGATCGGCGGGGTCGAAGGGAGGAAGCTTGGACGACTCGGACATGCGGACACCCTCCGAAGCTCTTTAACTAGCACTGCTAACCAAGACGCTACGACGCCTGCCCACCCATGCACCACCCGTAGCTGCGAACTGAGGAGCAGAGGTCGCCCGCGGGCGGTCCCTCGCCGTCGGCGCCCGCGGGCCTCATCCCACGAACAGCGCCGAGCGCCCGGCGGACTGCGACGCGCGTGCCCACTCCCTCCCGGCGCAGCCCCGCAGGGCTTCAGGCCCCGGACCCCCGCCACCGCAAGCCGCCGACGGCGCCCCGCCCCCACGGGCGACCTCCACCCCTCAGTCGGCAGACACAGGTGGCGCGTGGGTGGGCAAAAAGGGCGTCACACCGAGACGCGCGACTCCGCGGCGTCCCTGGGCGCGGGCACCTCCACCGCACCAGCACCACCCTCACACTGCATGACCCGCGGCAACCGCAACGCCATCACCGCCCCGAGCACCAACAACCCCGCACTCACCAGCAACGTCACATGCAGCCCGTGCACGAAAGCGTCCCGGGCGGCATGACGCAGGGCAACCCCCGCCACCCCGCCCAGCTGCGCGGCAACGTCGTAGGCCTCCCCCAGCGAATGCCCCGCCGAGGAGGACGCCGACTCCGGCACCCCCGGCACACCCGACAGCCCGGGCGCGTACGCCGCGTTCATCACCGTGCCGAGCAGCGCGATCCCGATCCCCGCCCCCAGCTGGTACGACGTCTCCCCGATCGCCGCCGCCCCACCGGCCTGGTTCTGCGGCGCCTCGCTCAGCATCGACTCGTACGCCCCGAACAGCGTCGTCTCCAGCCCGAAGCCGAGCAGCACGAAGCCGGTCAGCATCAGCGCGCAGTCGTCCGTCCGGCCCAGCCCCGTCAGCAGCACCACCGCGAACGCCGTCAGACAGAACCCGAAGCACACCATCCGCCGCGGCCCGAACCGCCGCAGCATCCGCGCCCCGGCCAGCCCGGCCGCCATCGCGGCGAACGTCAGCGGCAGCAGCCGCAGCCCCGTCTCCAGCGGCGACAGCCCGAGCACCAGCTGGAGGTACTGCGCGGCGATCAGTTCGAGTCCGACCAGCGCGAGCATCGCCAGCACGATGCACCCGACGGCCGTGCTGAACGCCGGCCGCGCGAACATCCCGAGGTCGACCAGCGGATGCGTCCGCCGCCGCTGCCGCCGTACGAACGCGACCAGCAGCGCCGCGCCCACCACCAGCGGCAGCACGGTGAGCAGGCTCCCCACCGACTCCCCGCCGCCGAGCCGCTTGACGCCCAGCACCACCCCGAACAGCCCGATCGCCGCCATCAGCGCGCCGACCACGTCCCAGGGTCCTTCGCCGTCACCCTTGGACTCGGGCAGCAGCAGTCGCCCGACCGGGAGACTGACCAGCATCAACGGGATGTTGACGAGGAACACCGAGCCCCACCAGAAGTGCTCCAGCAGGAAGCCGCCGAGCAGCGGTCCGACCGCCGCGCCCACCGCGGCCACGGCGCTCCAGACGCCGATCGCGAGCGCCCGCTCGCGCCGGTCCGGGAAGACCTGCCGCAGGATGGACAGGGTCGCGGGCATGATCATCGCGCCGCCGACGCCGAGCAGCGCCCGCGCCACGATCAGTACCTGGGCGTTGTCCGCCAGGGCCGCGAGGCCGGAGGCGACGCCGAACAGCGCGTACCCGAGGAGCAGCACCCTTCGGCGGCCGACGCGGTCGCCCAGCGTGCCGAACAGGATCAGCAGCGAGGCGCAGACGAGCGGATAGACGTCGACGATCCAGAGCAGCTCGATCCCGCCGGGCTTGAGGTCCTCGGTGACGGCGGGGACCGCCACGTGCAGCACGGTGGCGTCGACGGCGACCAGCAGCAGGCTGACGCAGAGGACGACGAGAACCACCCAGCGGTTGGCACCGGCCCCGGCCGCCCGACGGCGCAGCGCAGCGGCCGTGGTCGTCCCGGACATGTACGTACCTCCCAGATGTTCCCTCGCGATCGGCGGGCTCACGGGGTGGGGGACGCCCCCGCGACTCGGCCGGAGAGGAGCGGTGGTCTCCGGCCCGCGCAAACGAACAGCGAGTGACACGTCAGAGTACGCGAGTCCGCGCGGGAGCCGAGTGGCGGACCTCTCACCCGTCCGGCGGAAAGATGTGGCGTACGCCACTCCCCCCACCGTCGACCACGCCCCGGGCGGCCGGCCGGTTCCGGCCCCGGTCGATAATCGGGCCCGTGACCGATCTCGAGACGCGCGCGGCCCCGTCCCGCGCCGGGGCGCTGCGCCGGGCGGCCCCGGCGCTCCTCGGGTACGCGGCCGTCCGTGTCCTGGGCCTCGTCGCCCTGGCCCTGTGGAGCGCGGCGCGCGACAAGAGCGCGTACACGCTGCTGACCGCTCGCTGGGACGCGCTCTGGTACACCAGGGTCGCCGAGCTCGGCTACGGCTACGAGGTGCGTCTGGCGAACGGGGACGTGCACTCGAACCTCGCGTTCTTCCCGCTGCTGCCCTGGCTGGAGCGGCTGGTGGCAGCCGTGTCCCCGCTGTCGTACGCGGACGGCGGTTTCCTGGTCAGCCTGTTCGC
Source organism: Streptomyces africanus (assembly GCF_030816955.1). NCBI lineage: Bacteria > Bacillati > Actinomycetota > Actinomycetes > Kitasatosporales > Streptomycetaceae > Streptomyces > Streptomyces africanus. The sequence continues at coordinate 1,753,647 of NZ_JAUSYP010000001.1, forward strand.
CTCGGTCGCCGCGGCCTGGGGGATCTTCGCCGTCGCGGACCATGTGTACGGCCGCCGGGCCGGGGTGTGCGCGGTGCTGCTGTGGGCCGTGCTCCCGGTCGGGATCGTGCAGTCGATGGCGTACAGCGAGTCGCTGTTCACGGCGCTCGCCGCGTGGTCGCTGTACGCGGTGCTGACGGGCCGCTGGGTGACCGCGGGCACGCTGGCCCTGCCGGCGGGGCTGACCCGTCCGGTCGGGATGGCCGTGGTGGCCGCCGTGTGGGTGGCGGCGATCGCCTCCTTCGCCGGGGAGCGGCGGTCGGGCGACGCCCACGACGTCGGCCCCCGCACCCGCCGCGCCCTCGGCATGCTGCTCGCCCCCCTCGGCACCGCCGGATACGTGCTGTGGGTCGGCCACCACACCGGCAAGGGGATGCTCGGCTATCTCGACGTGCAGGCGGGGTGGCGCAACGGCTTCGACGGGGGTTACGCCTTCGCCCGGTTCGTCGCCGAAAAGTTCACGTCGTTTCCCTCGGCCCTGGCCGGTGCCGGGCTGATCGCCGGGGTCGTGTCAGTCGTCTGGCTGTATGTGGCCGGAGTACGTGGACGCCAGCCGCTGCCGCTGCTGGTCTACACCGGAGTGGTCACCGTGCTCGCCCTGTGCGCGTCGAGCTACTTCGGCTCGAAACCGCGGCTGCTGATGCCCGCCTTCCCGCTGCTGCTGCCTCTCGCCCTGGCCCTGGCCCGGCTGCGTATCCGCAGGTCAGCGCTGGTGCTCGGGTCGGTGGCCGTCGCCTCGGCGGTGTACGGGGCGTTCTGGCTGAACGGTTCGGGTCCCCCCTGACCCGCTGTGAGCGCCCGGAGAATTCCACGCCAGGCCCCGGTGAACGAATTCAAAAGCCCAATAAAACCCCCATCCGGAATGATCAAAGGAATTGAAGGTCGCAGCGCCCGGCGATTACGGATTCGCTGGAAATAAACCTCCTCCTGAGAGGAATCCCACATCACATCGTCATCACAAAGCCGTTGATTCGACGGGGATCCGAGCTCACTCGCTGTAACGTCGATTGGGTGCGTACCGAACCGAAGCTCACCCGTCTGGACCGGGTGTTCGCCCGGCTGGACCGTGAGCCGGAACGACCGGCCCACATCGATGTGCCGAAGATGAGCAGGCACCGCATCGTGCTCTTCGCGGCGACCCTGGCCTTCTACGGCGCGATCGTGTGGGCCGTGATCATCACGTCCTGGCTGGTGCGGCTCGACTGGCAGGTCATGTTCTTCCGGCCGTATCAGCAGTGGTCGGAGATCCACTGGTTCGTCGACTACTACGTGGTCCTCGGCCAGCGCGGCCCGACCGCCGTGATGGTCGCGGCCTGGCTGGGCTGGCGCTCCTGGCGGCAGCACACCCTGCGTCCGCTCCTCGCCCTCGGCGTCTCGCTGCTCCTGCTGAACATCACGGTGGGCGCCGCCAAGTACGGCATGGGCCGCCTGGGACCGCACTACGCGACCGTGATCGGCTCGAACGAGATGTGGCGCGGCGGCGATATATTTCCGAGCGGTCACACCGCCAATGCCGTGGTGACCTGGGGGATCCTGGCCTACCTGGCCTCCAGCGCGAGAGCGCAGCGCTGGCTGTCCGCCGTGTCCGCGGTGACCTCGCTCGGCGTCGGGATGGCCACCGTCTACCTCGGTACGCACTGGCTGAGCGATGTACTGCTGGGCTGGGTCGCGGGGCTGCTGATCCTGCTCGGCCTGCCGTGGTTCGAGCCGCTGATCGCCCGTTCCGAGGCGAAGATCTTCGACCTGCGCGACCGCTGGCGGGCCCGCCGGCGCCCTATGGCGCCGGACGCCGTCCCGGCCGACGCGCCGCCCGTGGTGGTCACGCCGCTGCCCGCCGACCGGGACGACGTCGCGGCCCGCTCCCCCCGGGCCCCGGCCTACCTGGCGCCGGGACCGCACACGACCCGCTCGGAGCGCACGCCGATCACCCCCGCGGGCAGCCGCCGCCCGCCGCACACGGAGCGGCACCCGCGCGGCTCGGCCTCCTCCTCGGCCCGCCCCTGACGGATGGCCGGCCACGACGGACGGCGGCCCGGTGCGCACACCCCGTCCGGGCACGGCGAAGGCCCCGGTTCCGCTCCGGAACCGGGGCCTCGGGGTGTCTCAGCCCTTCCAGGCCCGCGCCACCCGGCCGCCCTTCACCTCGAAGTTCAGCCGGCCCACGCGGTACTCCATCGTGATGATCGCCCCCGGCGGCAGCGCACGCACCGTCGGCCAGCCGCGCTCACGCGCGAGGCTCTCGGCCCGGTCGGCCTCCAGGCCGACATAGGTGTCCGGGCTGTCGTCGGGTTCCGCGGAAGGTGTCGGAATCGGTGCCATGCCGCCACGCTATGCCGTGCCCGGCGACCGCGGAAGTCCGGGCCCGTGACCCGGTCCCTGTCCCTCCGCTGTCACGCTTCTGTCACAAGATCACGACAGGTGTTTCGGATGCTGTCCGTCACACGGACGAGCGGTTCCGTAGGCCTTCCGCAGGTATTCGATCGGAAATTTCCGCGTGTCACATGAGCCCATGGAAAGGCCCGGCGGAAAGTTCCGGGAGAAGTGACCTCGGGACCCCATTCCATTCCGGCGCCGCACCGGGCCGGCTCAGCCGCCGCCGCACAGGAAATGCCTGGCTTCGGCACGCAGAGGCCGGTACGCCCCCTGTCGGAGCGCTCGGTGACGCGCGCATCATGGCGTGAGCTCGCGGGTACGCGACGCGGGCTTCGGCGGGCCCGGCACGCGATGAGCGAAGGGGCGAGCGAGCGATGGGGACACAGACCGTACAGGCGACGGCGCGGCCCGTGCCGAGGAAGCAGCACGGGCGGGTGGTGGTCGACTGGCTGACCACGACGGACCACAAGAAGATCGGTCACCTCTACCTGATCACGTCGTTCGTGTTCTTCCTGATCGCCGGGGTGATGGCGCTGCTGATGCGCGCCGAGCTGGCCCGCCCCGGACTGCAGATCATCAACAACGAGCAGTACAACCAGGCCTTCACGCTGCACGGCACGATCATGCTGCTGCTGTTCGCGACGCCGACCTTCGCCGGCTTCGCGAACGAGCTGATGCCCTTGCAGATCGGCGCGCCCGACGTGGCCTTCCCGCGGCTGAACATGTTCTCGTACTGGCTGTTCCTGTTCGGCGGTCTGATCGTGCTGGGCTCGCTGGTGGTGCCCTCCGGACCGGCCGACTTCGGCTGGTTCGCCTACGCCCCGCTCAACAGCGCGGAGCGCACACCCGGCATCGGCGCCGACCTGTGGATCATGGGGCTGGCGCTGTCCGGCTTCGGCACGATCCTCGGCGCGGTCAACTTCATCACCACCATCATCGGGATGCGCGCGCCCGGCATGACCATGTTCCGGATGCCGATCTTCGTCTGGAACACGCTGTTCACGTCGATCCTGATCCTGATGGCGTTCCCGGTGCTGGCGGCGGCGCTGCTGGTGCTGGAGGCGGACCGGCGGTTCGGCGCGCAGGTCTTCGACGCGACCAACGGCGGGGCGATCCTGTGGCAGCACCTGTTCTGGTTCTTCGGCCATCCCGAGGTGTACATCATCGCGCTGCCGTTCTTCGGCATCATCACGGAGATCATCCCGGTCTTCAGCCGCAAGCCGATGTTCGGCTATCTGACGCTGGTGGGCGCGACGATGGCGATCACCGGCCTGTCGATGGTGGTGTGGGCGCATCACATGTTCGCGACGGGCGCGGTGCTGCTGCCGTTCTTCTCGTTCATGAGCTTCCTGATCGCGGTACCGACGGGCGTGAAGTTCTTCAACTGGACCGGCACGATGCTCAAGGGCTCGCTGTCCTTCGAGACGCCGATGCTGTGGGCGACGGGCTTCCTGGTGACGTTCCTGTTCGGCGGGCTGACCGGGGTGATCCTGGCGTCGCCGCCGATGGACTTCCACGTGACGGACACGTACTTCGTGGTGGCGCACTTCCACTACGTCGTCTTCGGCACGGTCGTCTTCGCGATCTTCGCCGGCTTCTACTTCTGGTGGCCGAAGTTCACCGGCAAGATGCTCGACGAGCGGCTCGGCAAGATCCAGTTCTGGACGCTCTTCACCGGCTTCCACACCACGTTCCTGGTGCAGCACTGGCTGGGCGCCGAGGGCATGCCCCGCCGGTACGCCGACTACCTCGCCGTGGACGGGTTCACCGCGCTCAACACCGTGTCGACGATCGGCGCGTTCCTGCTCGGCATGTCGACGCTGCCGTTCCTCTACAACGTGTGGAAGACCGCCAGGTACGGCGAGAAGGTCGAGGTCGACGATCCCTGGGGCTACGGCCGTTCCCTGGAGTGGGCGACCTCCTGCCCGCCGCCCCGGCACAACTTCACGGTGCTGCCCCGGATCCGGTCGGAGTCGCCGGCGTTCGACCTGCACCATCCGCGGTACGCGGCGGTGACTGCGCAGCCCGAGCCAGAGCGCCATCAAGCCGGTCGCGAACCTTCCTGATCGCCCCGATCAGCTCGTCGGGTTCGAGCACCTCGAACTCGAAGCCCAGCATCATCACGTGGATCACCATCACGTCGAGGCTCCCGGCCCCGCAGCGCAGCAGGCAGCTGTCCGGGCCCTCCGCCTCCAGAACCCCGGCGCTGGGCGAGATGTGCGCGGCGGCCTCCTCCAGGGGCGCCAGGAGCCGCACGACGGCGTGGGTGGCGTACGCGCGCGTGGAGACGCCCTGGGAGACGTAGGCGGCGAGGTCCTCGGCGGGCGCCTCGCGCGGCTCGAAGCGCGGGCCGTGCGGCGGCCGGGGCGTGATGCGGTCCACGCGGAAGGTGCGCCAGTCCTGCCGGTCGAGGTCCCAGGCGACGAGGTACCAGCGGCGCTCGGTGCACACCAGGCGGTGCGGTTCGACACTGCGGCGGCTGTGGGTGCCGATGGGGGTCCCCCCGCTCGAGTCTGTTCGAGAGTGGGGGAGGCCGCGGTACTCGAAGCGCAAGCGCTCGGCGTCCCGGCACAAGTGGGCGAGCTCGGTCAGCACGGCCGGGTCGACGGCGTCGGGTACGGGACCGCGCAGCATCGGCACGGTGAAGGCGTTGAGGGCTCCCACGCGGCGGCGCAGCCGGCCGGGCAGCACCTGTTCCAGTTTGGCGAGGGCCCGGACCGAGGTCTCTCCGATGCCCTCGATGCCCTGCCCGGCCGCCGTGCGCAGCCCGACCGCCACGGCGACGGCCTCGTCGTCGTCCAGGAGCAGCGGCGGCAGCTCGGCGCCCGCGCCCAGCTGGTAGCCGCCGCCCGTGCCGGGGCTGGCGTTGACCGGGTAGCCGAGTTCGCGCAGCCGGTCCACGTCCCGGCGCAGGGTGCGGGCGCTGACGCCGAGCCGCTCGGCCAGGTCGGGGCCGGACCACTCGCGGTGGGCCTGGAGCAGGGACAGCAGGCGCAGCAGGCGTGCCGAGGTCTCCAACATGGGGCGAGTCTGCCAGCCCTTGCGGTCAGCCGCTGTCCTCAAGGCGCGTACGCCAACTGGGGGACGTCGAAGCAGGTGCGGTTCATGTCCCCCTGGCCGACCCAGCCCCTGCCGTCCTGCCAGCGGGCCACCGACAGGCAGGTCCGGACGGTCCTCGGCGGCTCGGCGCGCCGCTCGAACTCGACGGGCAGGAGCAGTCCGCCCGCGGTGTATCCCTCGCTGCGGTTCATGTAGGCGTCGACGCACGCGCGCGTGATGCCCGTCCTCGCGCAGGACCGCGCGGCGTCCGTGACCCAGCGGGCGGCCGCCCAGCCCTCCAGTTGCCACTGCGAGTGCGTCTTCAGGTCCTTGGTCGCCTCGCGGAACTCCCGTACGGCCGGGTGGCCGGTGTCGTCGTAGTTGCGGCTGGAGCCGGTCGCCCAGAGGGCGTTGCGGCAGCGCGGGGCGGCCTTGTAGTCGTCGGCGACGGTGGACGCCCAGTTCTGCACGTTGGTCACCTTGGCGGTGACGTGGGCGCCGACCTCGTCCATGGCCTGGCACAGCCGGGCGTTGCCGTGGCTGTCGATGGCGTCGAAGACGAGGTCGGCGCCCTGTTCCTTCAGGTCGGCCGCGACGGCGCGGAAGTTGGGCAGGGCGAAGTCGACCTGCTCGGTGACGACCTTGTAGCCCTCGACGCGCAGGCCCCGTTCGACGAGCCGGGCGTAGGCGGCGGACGCGGACTGGTTGTAGGAGACGACGGCGGCGGTCCGGGCGCCGTGCTCGCGCTTGAAGTAGCGGTAGACCTCCGTGCCGCCGTACAGCTTGCCGTCCCAGCCGGTGGTGCCGTCCCGCGGGGCGCGGCTGCCGTAGATGCCGTAGAGGTGCGGGTAGGTGTCGTAGGCGCTGCCGATGGGCTGGCCGCCGATGTCGGGCACGCGCGCGCGGGAGACGCGGGAGGCGCCCGCGTAGTCCAGGGCGGTGGTGGCGACCAGGGCGACGACCTCGTCCTCCTCGACCAGCCGGTGCACGCACTCGTTGTTGCCGACGCCGCTGCCGCCGTCGTCGCACCGGCGTACCTCCACGCGGCGGCCGTCGATGCCCCCGCGCGCGTTGAGCCGGTCGAACCAGGCCCCGGCGCCGTCGCGCGGGCCGGTGAAGGCGTTGCCGCCGACCGGGCTGGTGGCGCTGGTGATGATGCCGACCCGCAGGGGCGCGGAGTCGCGGGGCGCGGAGCTGCGGTCGTCGTGCTCGAAGTCGCTCTCCGGGAGCCGGCTGCCGCAGGCCGCGCTCAGGGCGAGCAGCAGCGCCGCGGCGAGGGCCTCAGCAGCCCGGGACCGGCGACGCATTGCCGCTCAGTTGCACCAGCGCGCACAGCGTCTTGGCGGACAGCTTCCAGGTGCCGTTCTGCTCGACGGCCGTCCCGGAGGCGTCCGGCAGGACGGTGGCGCCCTTCAGGGTGAGCGTGTACGTCACGTCCGCCTCGGTCGCCGAGGTGAACTCGATCCCGGTGACCTTCGCCTGGACCTGCCCGCCGCGCTCGTCACCGCTGAAGGCCTTGAGGACGGGGCCCATCCGGTCGCCGTTCTCCAGGACGGCCTGCTTGTCCTCGGTCGAGGTCTTCGGGTCGAAGAACTTCTGCCAGTTCTGCCTGATCTCGGTCTCGGCCGCGGCCCGGTCCGCCGGTGCGCTGGCCGGTGCGCTCGTGGTCCGCTCCGCGGTCGGTGTGGGCGGCGTGCTCCCGCTGCTGCCGCCGCCGTTGTCGTCGCTGCATGCCGCGAGGACCGGGGCGAGGGCCAGGATCAGGGCGGCCGCGATCGCCGTACCCCGTCCGGCGGCTCGTGGGACCCGTGTCGCTTTCCCCCGCCTGAGGTCGCTGCCGAGAACCATCTGGCTCACCACCGGGTGTCGGTCCGGGCCAAGAGCGCCCGGTTCTTTCAGGGTCAGCTTCCAAGGGGCATAGTGCAAGCGAGCGGCGGACTTGAACAGGCGGCCAGGCGCGTGCCCGGACAACCGACGTGTGGGAGCAGCGATGCGGACAAGCCGACTGCGGACCGTGCATCCCGTCCTGTGGGCCGGCTGGGCGGCGCTGGCCGCCGGCGCCGTACTGTGCGTCGTCGGCTGGTACGGCGTCTCCGGGGAGCGCTTCGCCGAACGGCAGCTGCCCTACCTCGCTTCCTGCACGGTCCCCGGCGCTGCCCTGATCGTCTCCGGGGCGGTGCTGCTGGCCCGCGGCCGGGACTCGATCGCCGCCGCGCGCGTGGAGGAGCTGTACGGCCTGCTGGTGGCGGCCCAGCCGGCGGATGAGGACGAGACCGGGCAGGCCGCGCTCGCGCCCCTCGCGGTCAGCGGCGAGCTGCTGATGGTGCCGGGCGGCACGCTGTGGCACCGCGCGGACTGCCCGCTGGTGGCGGGGAAGGCGGAGGCGGTTCCGGTGGACTCCAAGCTGGTGGCGAGCGGCGAGCTGGGCCCGTGCCCGATCTGCGAGCCCGCCGAAGAGACCGACTGAGCCCGGGCCATGTCCTCGCTGACGTACGAGCTCACCCTGGCCGGCCTGTCGGTGGGCAGCGCGGCGGCGCTGACCGGGATCGGCCTGATCGTGACGTACCGCGCGACCGGGGTGCTGAACTTCGCGCACGGCGCGATCGCCATGGTGTGCGCCTACGTGCTGCGGCAGTGCGTGGTCGAGTGGGGCTGGCCGCTGTGGCTCGCGGCCGCGGTGACGCTGCTCGTGCTGGCGCCGGGGCTGGGTGTCGTACTGGAACGGTTCGTCTTCCGGCCCCTGGCGGTCCTCGGCGGTGACCCGGCGCAGACGCTGGTGGCGTCCATCGGGGTGTTCGTGCTGCTGGTGGGCGGGGCGGCGCTGCTGTGGGGGCAGGGGGCGCGGGACGACGCGCCGGAGCTGGTGCCGGACGAGCCGTGGGGGCAGCTGGCGGTGGTGCTGGTGCTGGCCGCCGGGGTCGCGGCGGTCGTCCGCTGGACGCGGTTCGGGCGGGAGCTGCGGGCCGTGGTCGACGACCGGCAGCTCGCCGTGCTGGGCGGCATCGACGCGGACCGGGTCGCGGCGGCGGGCTGGGCGTTCGGCTCCTTCACGGCGGGCCTGACCGGCGTCCTGCTGGCGCCGTACGTGCGGCTCGACCCGTACGGGCTGTCGCTGCTCGTGATGGAGGTCGTGGCGGTCGCGGTCGCCGCGCGGATGCGGAGCCTGCCGGTCGCCGTGGTGGTGGCGCTGGGCATCGGGGTGGCGCAGAGCCAGCTCACGCGGCTGCACCCGTCCGGGTGGGGCGCGCCGCTGCTGCAGACGGCCGGCACGAACCTGTTCGTCGTCGCCCTGCTGGTCGCGGCCCTGGTCCTGCCGGGCGTGGGCACGCGTGACGCGTTGCCGCGCACGGCCACCGCCCGGGTTGCGACCCCGCCCGGCGCGTGGATCGTGGCGGCCGTGCTGTTCCTGCTCCCGCTGGGCCTCGCCGGCCGGGACCTGCACACGTCGATCCAGGTGCCGGCGCTGGCCGTCGTCCTGCTGTCCCTGGTGGTGGTCACCGGCCGCGGTGGCCAGATCTCCCTGGGGCAGGCGGCGTACGCGGGGCTGGGCGCCCTGTTCACCGCGCTGCTGGCGGCGGGCCGCTTCCCGGGCCTGCCGGCCGTGCCGGAGCTGGCGGCCCTCGCGCTGGCGGTCGTCCTGGTGGCGCCGCTCGGCCTGCTCACGGGCTGGCCGGCGATCGGCCGTCGGGGCCTGGCGCTGGCGCTGGCGACGTTCGCCGTCGGCGTGGGCGTGAGCCGCTTCGTCTTCGACCAGCCGTACGCCACGTCGGGCCTGTCGCTGGGCCGCCCGGCGGGTTTCGAGGGGGACCGCGCGTACTACGTCCTGGAGTTGCTCCTGCTGGCGCTCGCGCTGCCGGCGGCGCACGCGCTGCGCCGGGGGCGGACGGGCCGGGCCCTCGCGGCCATGCGGGACCACGAGGCGGGGGCGCAGGCGGCGGGCGTCCCGGTGCCGTCCCTCAAGCTGCTCGCCTTCGTCGCGGGGGCCGCGCTCGCCGCGCTGGGCGGCGGCATGCTCGGCATGGGCCTGCGCGCCTTCGACCCCGCCGCCTACGACCCCGTGCGCGGTCTGCTGTGGTTCGCGGCGGTCGTGGTGCTGGGCGCCGACAGCGCCCTCGGCGCCCTCGGCGCCGCGGCTCTCCTGGTCGGTCTGGACGCGGGCGCGCGGGGCGGCGTGGCGGCGGCCCTGATCGGCGTCCTGGCGGTCCTCGTGGGCCGCTTCCCCGGCGGCCCGTACGAGGCCCTGCGAACGGCGGCGGACCGCCTGCGCCCGCGCCGCGCACCGGCCCTCACACCGGCGGGAGCCCGGGCCCGCGGGCTGCTGCGCCCGGTGGAGCGGCGGGCGGCCCGGACGGCGCCGGCGGGCGCGACAGCGACAGGGGCGACAGCACCTGCGGCATACCACCGGAGCAGCCGGCCACCGGCCTTCCGGGGCACCTCGACACCGTCGGCTCCCGCCTCCCCCCTCCTCACGGCCCGCCGCCTCCACGCCCACTACGGCGGCTTCACCGCCCTCGACGGGGTCGGCCTGGACGTCTCCCCCGGTCGGATCACCGCGATCGTGGGCCCCAACGGGGCCGGAAAGAGCACCCTGTTCCACTGTCTGGCCGGCACACTGCGGCCCGCGGGCGGCGAGGTGCGCCTCGGCGGGCGGGACATCACCGCCCTGCCCGCGCACGCCCGCACCCGGCTCGGTGTCGCGCGGACCTTCCAGCGACTGGCCGTCTTCCCGTCGCTGACCGTGGCCGAGAACGTCCGGGTGGGCGCCGAACAGGGCCGGGTGACCGATCCGGGTGCCGTGGAGCGGACGCTCAGGCTGCTCGGTCTCGACGGGCCGGTACGGGCGCTGCCCGCCGCCGGGCTGCCCACGGGGACGCTGCGCCGCGTCGAACTGGCCCGGGCCCTCGCGGGCGCCCCGCGCGTCCTGCTGCTCGACGAGCCCGCCGCCGGCCTCGACTCCACCGAAGTCGCCGCCCTCGCCCGGGTGCTGAAGGCCCTGGCCGCCGACGGCACGGCCCTGCTCGTCGTCGAGCACGACCTGGACCTCGTCGCCGGCCTCGCCGACGTCGTGCACGTGATGACGGCGGGCCGGATCGTCGCCTCCGGCCCGCCCGGCCGGGTCCTGGACGCCCTGGGATCGGCGGCCGGGCGATGACCACCGTCTCCCTGCGCCACGCGCGCGTGCGCTACGGCCCCCTGGAGGCCCTGCACGGCATCACCCTCGCCGCCCCCGGTCCGGGCCTGACCGTGCTGCTGGGCCGCAACGGCTCCGGCCGCAGCACCGCCCTGCGCGCCCTGGCCGGCACGGTGCCCCTGTCGGGCGGCGCCGTGGTGTGGGACGGCGCCGACGTGACCCGCGTACCCGCGTACGAGCGGGCCCGGCGCGGGCTGTGCCTGGTCCCGGAACGGCAGGCCGTGTTCGGCTCGCTCACCGTGCGCGAGAACCTCGGACTCGCCGCCCCCGACCATGCCCCGGCCCTCGACGCCTATCCGCAGCTGCGGCCCCTGCTGGAGCGGCGCGCCGGCACGCTCTCCGGCGGGGAGCAGCGCATGCTCGCCCTGTCCCGGGCGCTGCTGGCACACGCGCGCGTGGTGCTCGTCGACGAGCCCGCCCAGGGCATGTCGCCCTCGGTCGCGGCCCGTACCTACGAGCTGCTGGGCGCGCTCGACGCGTGCGTGCTGGTCGCCGAGCAGCGCCTGCCGCCCGCCCTGCGGGAGCGGCCCGCGATCGTCTACGAACTGCGGCGCGGGACGGTCGCGTTCGCCGGCGAGGCGGGCGAGCTCCCCCACTGACCCGGCGCGCCAGGGCCCCGTCCGGTCGGCCGACCGGACGGGGCCCGTGTCCCGGCGAGGGGGAGCGCCTCAGATGTCGAGGCGCAGGCCGGGCACGATGATGTCGGGATCACCGCCGATGGCGGCCTTGTTGGCGGCGTAGAGGTGCTGCCAGGTGGTGCCGTGCCGGGCGGCGACGCCGCTCAGGGTGTCGCCCGCGCGGACGGTGTAGTCGCCGCGGGAGGAGCCGCGGTCCGGGTGTGCGGCCGTGGAGCGCGCAGGCGTCTTCGCGGGCTTCGCCGGAGCGGGCTTGACGGAGGTGACCGGGTCGGCCGCCGCGGAGGCAGCGGGTGCGCTGCCGCTCGCCCCGGCGCGTGCCGAGCAGGTCGGCCAGGCGCCCCATCCCTGGGCGCGCTGGACCTTGGTGGCGACGGCGATCTGCTGGGACTTGCTCGCCCGGTCGGCGGTGGGCGCGTAGGCCGTGCCACCGTAGGCGCGCCAGGTGGAGGGGGCGAACTGGAGTCCGCCGTGGTAGCCGTTGCCGGTGTTGATGTGCCAGTTGCCGCCGCTCTCGCACTGGGCGATGCGGTCCCACACTCCGCTGTCAGCCGCTGCGGCGTTCCCGGTCGCGGCGAGCAGTCCGAGGGGCGCGAGCAGTGCCGCGCCGGCGAGGACCGCCGTCGTACGAACGTGGTTCTTCCGAGCGTTGTCGCGCGTGGTATCGGCACATTCGGACATGTAGTTCCCTCTCGAAACACCCGGGGTCCCCCAAGGCGGAACGCCACTCCCCGCGCCATGGGGCGCGTGGGTCGCGCTCGCCCCGTCCGCCGGTGTGGTGCTGCGCGTGGTTCCGGAGAATCACGCGGCCGGCGGACGTACCCGAGCGGTGCTCGCTGCACACGGCGGAGGAATCTAAGGAGTTGACGGGCCGTCATCAACCGGTGGCCCGTCATGCCAGGCCAGTTCCCCGATACCTCGGGTAACGGCCATTTCCGGACACCCACTTCATTCCCGGATTTCCTGATATGTCGACCAACGCGCCCGATGGCCTGTGACCCACTTCACCCTCTCAACGCCCTTTACAATCCCGCGACTTGACGGTGAGTGCGCGATTCCGCGCCGAGCGTGACCCTGTGCGCTGGATGGTTCGATTCCGTTCGCCCTGGGGCGTGACTCCCGCCACAGATCGCCCGTTGTCATCTTCATGAGCCGGGACCCACCCGGACCACGGACCGGGAGCCACCCCCGGTCCTGCCACGCACCGCATCCCCGAGGGAGCCACCCGTGCCGCGCATGCTCGACGTCAGCGACGAGGTACGCGCCGAGATCGGCGACGAAGAAGCCGACCGCCTGCTCGCCGGAGAGACCGCCCCGGGCAGTTACGACTGCACGTCCTGCCGCACTCCGGGCGACTCCGCGCAGGAGCGCACCAGCACCGTCCTGTTCATCGGGGACGAGACCGCCGTCCTCGCCTTCGCCCACGCCGGCTGTCTGCCCTCGCAGGTCGTCCAGGTCACCGAGGAACAGCTCCGGGGCGCCGTGAAGTCCATCACCGGCGACACCGTCGACCTGGAGCCCGACAAGGTGGTGCCCGAGCAGGCGGTGCTCGGCGTGACCAGCGGACTCGTGCTGATCGCCGGGGAGCTGCACCCGGCGCTGGTGGTGGAGCCGACCGCGCCCATCGCCCGGCCGGGCACCACGGGCTCCGGCGACGACTTCCTGCCGTTGCTGATCGAGCAGGGCTTCATGCCGATGACCGAGCTGGCCGCCGTACCGCCCGTGCTGCACGGCTGGTCGGTGCTGCTCGCCGTGGGCCGGCTGCACGCGGTGCTCCAGCCCGGCAGCAACGGCGGCCAGCCGGTGGCCTGGTGGCAGGCCCACCAGCCGCTCCAGGTCACCGAGGGCTGGCGCGCGGCCGCCAACAAGCACCAGCAGGTACTGATGTTCGCCGCGCCGGTCGGCTCGATCGGCCGGCAGCCGCGCGAGGACCTGATGCGGGACGCGCTGGACAAGGCGGCGGCGACCGGAAAGCTCGTCGGCGCCGCGCTGCCGCTGGCCGGCACCTGAGCGGCGCGTCACCCGGACAGACCGCACCCACGCGAAAGCCGTACCGGGGCCGCATCCCCTGACCCGCGGGGTCGTTTGGACATACGTGCACGCATACGACGTTCCCCGCCGCCAGTCCTACTCGTCGATCCCCTCCGCACGGTCGGCTCAGGACTCCCAGGGCGGCCCATCGGCCACGCCGATCTACGACGCGCTCTACGCCGAGTACGTCAAGTCCTTCCGCGCACTTCCCGGCGACCGCAGCGGCGAGGAGAAACTCGGCTTCACCGCCTTCGGGAACCTCCCGCACAGCACAGGCTCGTACGGCAGTCCGCACAGCAACTCGTACAGTGCCTACAGCGCGGGGGCCCAGAGCGCCCGCCATGCCGCCGGACAGCAGCCGCAGTGGCAGCGCGTCGGGACCGTCGGCTCGCATGGCACCGGGATGCACCACGTGCCGGCCGCACTGCCGCCGGGTCGGCGCGGCGTCTGAAGCGAGCACCGTACAGCGGAAGGACGGCCCCACCCGGGGCCGCCCTTCCGCTGTTTCGCGCCCGCTTCGTCCTACTTCTTCCTGCCGCGCTTCTCGCGGACCCGCACCGAGATGTGGATCGGCGTCCCCTCGAAGCCGAACTCCTCGCGCAGGCGGCGCTCGATGAAACGCCGGTAGCCCGCCTCGATGAAGCCGGAGGCGAAGAACACGAACCGCGGCGGCTTGGTGCCCGCCTGCGTGCCGAACAGGATGCGCGGCTGCTTGCCGCCCCGGATCGGGTGCGGGTGAGCGGCGACCAACTCACCGAGGAACGCGTTCAGCCTGCCGGTCGGGACCCGGGTCTCCCAGCCCGCCAGGGCCGTCTCGATCGCCGGGACCAGCTTCTCCATGTGGCGGCCGGTGCGCGCCGAGACGTTGACCCGCGGGGCCCACGCCACCTGGCCCAGCTCGGTCTCGATCTCCCGCTCCAGGTAGTAGCGGCGCTCCTCGTCGAGCGTGTCCCACTTGTTGAAGGCGAGGACGACCGCGCGGCCCGCCTCGACGGCCATGGTGACGATCCGCTGGTCCTGCACCGAGATGGACTCGGAGGCGTCGATCAGGATGACCGCGACCTCCGCCTTCTCGACGGCGGCGGCGGTGCGCAGCGAGGCGTAGTAGTCGGCGCCCTGCTGGAGGTGGACACGCTTGCGGATGCCCGCCGTGTCGACGAACTTCCAGGTGACGCCGCCGAGTTCGATCAGTTCGTCGACCGGGTCCCGGGTGGTGCCCGCCAGCTCGTTGACGACGACGCGCTCCTCGCCCGCCACCTTGTTCAGCAGCGAGGACTTGCCCACGTTCGGGCGGCCGATCAGGGCGATGCGGCGCGGTCCGCCGATGCCGCCCCCGCCGAACGTCTCGCGCGGCGCCTCCGGCAGCACCTCCAGGACCTGGTCGAGCATGTCGCCGGTGCCCCGGCCGTGCAGCGCCGAGACGGGGTACGGCTCCCCCAGTCCCAGGGACCACAGATAGGCCGCGTCGGCCTCGCCGCTCGGGCCGTCCACCTTGTTGGCGCACAGCACGACCGGCTTGCCGGCCTTGCGCAGCAGCCGTACGACGGCCTCGTCGGTGTCCGTGGCGCCGACCTTGGCGTCGACGACGAAGACGACGGCGTCGGCCGCGTCGATGGCGTACTCGGCCTGGGCGGCGACGGAGGCGTCGATGCCGAGGACGTCCTGCTCCCAGCCGCCGGTGTCGACGACCTTGAAGCGGCGGCCCGCCCACTCGGCCTCGTAGGTCACACGGTCGCGGGTGACACCGGGCTTGTCCTCGACGACGGCCTCGCGGCGGCCGATGATGCGGTTCACCAGGGTCGACTTGCCGACATTGGGGCGGCCGATCACGGCGAGGACGGGCAGCGGGCCGTGCCCGGCCGCCTCGATCGCGCCCTCGACGTCCTCGAGGTCGAAGCCCTCCTCCGCGGCGAGCTCCATGAACTCCGCGTACTCGGCGTCGCCGAGCGCCCCGTGGTCGCGCTCGGGCGCGCCTTCGTAGGCGTCCGAGCCGTCGGGCTGGGTGTGGTCGTTCATGAAGTCCGTACCTCGTCGTTCATCGTGGTGGTCGGTGGAGTACCCGCTGTCCTGCGGCTGATCCACTACTCAGTGTTGCCTAGCGCCCGGTGAGGCGCCTGGCGTTTTCCAGGTGGGCGGCGAGCTGCTTCTGGATGCGTCCGGTCGCCTCGTCCAGCGCCTTGCGCGTACGCCGCCCGCTGCCGTCGCCCGCCGCGAAGGGCTCCCCGAAGACGACGTCGACGCGAGACCGCAGCGGAGGCAGCGCCTTTATCAACCGTCCCCGCCGGTCGGAACTTCCCAGCACGGCGACCGGCACGATCGGGGCACCGCTGCGCACCGCGAAGTACGCGAGCCCGGCGCGCAGCGAGGCGAAGTCGCCCTCGCCCCGGGTGCCCTCCGGGAAGATGCCGAGCGCGCCGCCGTTCTGCAGCACGCCGAGCGCCCGGGTGATCGCCGTGCGGTCGGTGGTGTCGCGGTCCACCTTCAGCTGGCCGATGCCGGTCAGGAACGGGTCGAGCGGGCCGATGAACGCCTCCTTCTTGATCAGGAAGTGCGTCGGCCGGGGCGCCACGCCCATGACCATCGGGCCGTCGATGTTGTGGGAGTGGTTGACGGCGAAGATCACCGGGCCGGTCGTGGGCACCCGCCAGGCGCCGAGCACGCGCGGCTTCCACAGCCCGTACATCAGGCCGACGCCGATGCGCCGCCCGACGTCGGCGGCCCGCGGGGAAGGCAGCTGGTCGGTCACTTCCCGGCCCGCTTCTCCTCGACGAGGGTGACGACGCACTCGATGACCTGGGCCAGCGTGAGCTCGGTGGTGTCCACCTCGACCGCGTCGTCCGCCTTGGCGAGCGGCGAGGTCTTGCGGCTGGAGTCGGCCGCGTCCCGCTTGATCAGGGCCTCCCGGGTGGAGTGCACGTCGGCGCCCTTCAGCTCACCGCTGCGGCGGGCGGCCCGCGCCTCCGGGGAGGCGGTGAGGAAGATCTTCAGGTCGGCGTCCGGCAGCACGGTCGTGCCGATGTCGCGGCCCTCCACCACGATGCCGTTCGCCGCGGGAGGCCGCGATCGAGCGCTGGAGCTCGGTGATCCGGGCGCGCACCTCGGGCACCGCGCTGACGGCGCTGACCTTGGAGGAGACCTCCTGGGTGCGGATCGGGCCGGCCACGTCGACGCCGTCGACGGAGATGGCGGGGGCCTGCGGGTCGGTGCCGGAGACGATCTCCGGCTTGCCGGCCGCGGCGGCGATCGCGGCGGGGTCGTCGATGTCGATGCCGTTGTTCACCATCCACCAGGTGATCGCCCGGTACTGGGCGCCGGTGTCCAGGTAGCTCAGCCCGAGCTGTGCCGCCACGGCCTTCGAGGTGCTCGACTTGCCCGTGCCGGCGGGGCCGTCGATGGCGACAATCACTGGCGTGGCGCTTTCCACTGTGGGGACCTTCCTGAACCGGGCTGGCGGGGGTGAGGGCGCGACTGCCCCGCACAAGGTTACTGGGTGCGGGTCACTCGTCCGGCCGCGCGTCGGTCAGCCACGTCCAGCATGCCCTACTGCCGGATCGCCCAGCCCCGCTCCCGCAGCGCGGCACTCAGTACGGGTGCCGCCTTCGGCTCCACCATCAGCTGCACCAGACCGGCCTGCTGCCCGGTCGCGTGCTCGATGCGCACGTCCTCGATGTTGACGCCGGCCCTGCCCGCGTCCGCGAAGATCCGGGCCAGCTGTCCGGGCTGGTCGTCGATGAGCACGGCCACGGTCTCGTAGACCCGCGGAGCGGATCCGTGCTTGCCGGGGACCCTGACCTGCCCGGCGTTGCCGCGCCGCAGGACGTCCTCGATGCCGGTGGTGCCGTCACGGCGCTTGTCCTCGTCGGAGGACTGCAGGGCGCGCAGGGCCCGCAAGGTCTCCTCCAGGTCGGCGGCGACGTCCGTGAGCAGGTCGGCGACCGGCCCGGGGTTCGCGGAGAGGATGTCGATCCACATCCCCGGATCGGAGGCGGCGATCCGCGTCACGTCCCGGATGCCCTGCCCGCACAGCCGTACGGCGGCCTCCTCGGCGTGCTCCAGGCGCGCGGCGACCAGGCTGGAGACCAGGTGGGGCATGTGGGAGACGAGGGCGACGGCACGGTCGTGGGCGTCGGCGTCCATCACGACCGGCACGGCACGGCAGTGCGAGACCAGCTCCAGGGCGAGGTTCAGCACCTCGGTGTCGGTGTCCCGGGTCGGGGTGAGCACCCAGGGGCGGCCCTCGAAGAGGTCGCCGGTGGCGGCCAGCGGGCCGGACTTCTCCCGGCCCGACATGGGGTGCGTGCCCAGGTACGCCGTCAGGTCGAGACCCCGGGCCTCCAGTTCGCGGCGCGGCCCGCCCTTGACGCTGGCGACGTCGAGGTAGCCGCGTGCCACACCGCGGCGCATGGCGTCGGCGAGCACGTCGGCCACATGGGCGGGCGGGGCGGCGACGATCGCGAGGTCGACGGGCCCGTCCGGCGCCTCGTCCGTGCCTGCGCCGAGCGCGACGGCCGTATGGGCCTGCTCCGGGTCGTGGTCGGCGAGGTGCACGGTGACGCCCCGCTGGGACAGGGCGAGGGCGGCGGACGTGCCGATGAGCCCGGTTCCGATGACGAGTGCGGTCCTCACTGGGCGATGTCCTTGCGCAGGGCGCCCGCGGCGCCGAGGTAGACGTGCGCGATGTCGGCACGGGGCTTGTCGGACTCGATGTGCGCGAGGACGCGGACGACACGCGGCATGGCGCCCTCGATGTCCAGTTCCTGGGCGCAGATCAGCGGGACGTCGACGATGCCGAGCTTGCGGGCGGCGGCCGCCGGGAAATCGCTGTGCAGGTCGGGCGTGGCCGTGAACCAGATGCTGATCAGGTCCTCGGCGGTGAGGCCGTTGCGCTCCAGGATGGCCGCGAGCAGGGCTCCGACCTGCTCGTCCATGTGCCCGGCCTCGTCCCGTTCGAGTTGGACGGCGCCCCGGACCGCTCGTACCGCCACGGCGATGCTCCTTGCTGACGTGCGTGTCACTGCGTGTCGCTCTGTGTGTCAAGCCTAGTCAGCCCGCGCGGCCGGGGTGCGCGGCGCCCATCCGATGAGACACCGGACTTGCCGATCCTTGGGTATTTTCGGTGCAAAGATGCAGAGAATTCCGATTTACTCATCTTTGGCACCTTCGGAGTGACGACATGACTTACGAGACCACACGCCGCACGGTCCTCCTCGCGACGGGCGCGACGGGCGCGGTGGTGCTCGTCGCGGCCTGCGGCGGGGGCGGCGACGACAACGGCTCCACGTCGACGAGCGCCCCGGCCGGTAAGGCACTGACCTCCACCAACAAGATCCCCGTGGGCGGCGGCAAGATCTTCGAGGAAGAGAAAGTCGTGGTGACCCAGCCCGACCAGGGCCGGTTCAAGGCCTTCTCCGCGATCTGCACCCACATGGGCTGCACGGTGACGACCGTCTCCGACGGCACCATCAACTGCCCCTGTCACGGCAGCAAGTTCCACGTCGCCGACGGCTCGGTGGCCCACGGCCCGGCGACACGGCCGCTGCCCGCCGAGCAGATCACCGTGGAGGGAAACTCGGTTCGCCTGACGTGAGGGTGGAGGGTCCCCGTCCCGGCGGGTCCATGAGACGTTCATTCGGTGCGCGTACGGCCAGCGCCGCAAGCTGGAAGCCGACGTCCGCACCAACGGCGCCCCACTCAGGAAGCACGCGATGCACCGGCGGCACGTGGAGGACTTCCTCGCCCGCGCCCGCCGCGCCTCGCCCTGCAGGCGGACCGTACGACGAGGTCGACCAGGGCGTCGTGGACGACCGGAGCCGGCGGCAGGACTGAGGCCTCCTGCCTGCACCTCGCCGCTGCGCGGTAGTGGCGGGCGCCGGAGAGGTCGCGAACAGTTGCCCTCACGCGTCCCAGAGCGCGCCGAGGGTCAGCAGGTCGCTCCGGTACTCGATCCGGTCGGCCCACTCGCCCGGCCAGGCCTCCGCGCCCAGGTACGCGCCGGCGAAAGCACCGGCCAGGCAGGCGATCGAGTCCGAGTCGCCGGCGGTGCAGGCGGCGCGGCGCAGGGCCGTGAGCGGCTCGTCGGCGAAGAGCAGGAAGCACAGCAGCCCGGTCGCCAGGGCCTCCTCGGCGATCCAGCCCTCGCCGGTGGCCAGGCACGGGTCGTCCTCGGGCGAGACCGTGCGGACGGCGTGCTGGAGCCGGTCGAGGATCGCCAGGCACTCGTCCCAGCCGCGCGCGATGAACTGCTCGGGGCTCGGGTCCTGGGCGCGGCGCCACAGGTCGCCGAGCCAGCGCTCGTGGTAGTGGCTGCGGTTCTCCAGGGCGTACGAGCGGAGCAGACCGATCAGCCCGGCCGGCTCGGCGCCCTGCGCGAGCAGCCGTACGGCGTGCGCGGTGAGGTCGGACGCGGCGAGCGCGGTGGGGTGCCCGTGGGTGAGGGCGGACTGCAACTGGGCGGCGCCCGCGCGCTGTTCGTCGCTCAGGCCGGGGACCAGCCCCAGGGGCGCGACCCGCATGTTGGCGCCGCAGCCCTTGGAGTGGATCTGACTGGCGTCCTGCCAGAGGCGGGATTCGTCCTTCAGCAGCGAGCAGGCCTTCAGGCAGGTGCGCCCGGGAGCCCGGTTGTTCTCCGGCGACTGATACCAGTCCACGAACTCCTCACGCAGGGGACGGACCAGTCGCAAGGGCGTGAGCAGCCCCCGGTCCATCGCCGTCCGCACCGCCCGTCCGAGGGCCAGCGTCATCTGCGTGTCGTCGGAGACATAAGCCCTCTTCGGCAACGCCAGCTCGCGCCACGGTCCGTGCTTGGCGACGATCGACGCCACATCACTGAACTCGGTCGGATACCCCAGCGCGTCCCCCAGGGCGAGGCCGGTGAGCGCTCCGGTGGCGGCTTGCTTGTAGACGAGCGTGGTCATGTCAGAAGTCCTTCCGTCCCCGCGCCCTGAAGGACACGGGGAACTCACGGCGCTCGGGGTGTCCCGTAAGCCTAGAGATCGACTTCCTGCATCAGCATGCCGACCTCCGTGTTGGACAGCCGCCGCAGCCAGCCGGACTTCTGGTCGCCGAGGGTGATCGGGCCGAAGGCGGTGCGCACCAGCTTGTCGACCGGGAAGCCGGCCTCCGCGAGCATCCGGCGCACGATGTGCTTGCGGCCCTCGTGGAGCGTGACCTCGACGAGGTAGTTCTTGCCGGTCTGCTGGACGACCCGGAAGTGGTCCGCGCGCGCGTAGCCGTCCTCCAGCTGGATGCCGTCCTTGAGCTGCTTGCCCAGGTCACGCGGGATCGGGCCCACGATGTGCGCGAGGTAGGTCTTCTTCACGCCGTACTTGGGGTGGGTCAGCCGGTGGGCCAGCTCGCCGTGGTTGGTGAGCAGGATGACACCCTCGGTCTCGGTGTCGAGCCGGCCGACGTGGAAGAGCCTGGTCTCGCGGTTGGTGACGTAGTCACCGAGGCACTGCCGGCCCTCCGGGTCCTCCATGGTGGAGACGACCCCGGCGGGCTTGTTCAGCGCGAAGAACTGGTAGGCCTGCGTGGCGACGGTCAGCCCGTCGACCTTGATCTCGTCCTTCTCCGGGTCGACCCGCCGCCCCTGCTCCAGCACGATCTCGCCGTTGACCTCGACCCGGGCCTGTTCGATCAGCTCCTCGCAGGCGCGCCGGGAGCCGAAGCCCGCGCGGGCGAGGACCTTCTGGATCCGCTCGCCCTCCTGCTCGGCGCCCGGGAAGGTCTTGGGCAGCTTGACGTCCTTCTTCCCGGCGTACCGGTCGCGGTTGCGCTCCTCGATCTGCGCCTCGTACTCGCGGGGGCGTGCCGGGGCCGTACGCCCGCGCTGCTGGGGCTGCTTGGGCCCGCCCTTGGCGCCGCCGCGCGCCGCACCGCCGCGCCCGGACTTGGGTCCCTCCTTCGTCGCTCCGGGGCCCACGTCGTAGCGGCGCTCCTCGGGGCGGGGCTTGCGGGGGCGGCCCTGCCCCTGCTGCTTCTGGTCCCTGTCGTTACCGGCGCCGCGGTGGTTACCGCGTCCGCCGCTCTTGCCGCTGCCGCTGCTTCGCATCAAAGTTCCGTCTGGTCGTCTTCGTCGTCGGTACCCGGGGTGACCGGGCGGCCCGGCACGTCGCCATCAGGCGCGTCCGGGTCGAACGACGGTACGCCTTCCTGGGTCTCGGCCTCGATCGCCTCCGCCTCCGGGAGGAAGGGCGCGAGTTCCGGGAGCTCGTCCAGACCGCGCAGGCCCATCCGCTCCAGAAAGTAGTTCGTCGTCGTGTACAGGATCGCACCTGTTTCGGGTTCCGTGCCCGCCTCCTCGATCAGACCCCGCTGGAGGAGGGTGCGCATGACGCCGTCGCAGTTGACTCCGCGTACGGCGGAGACCCGGCTGCGGCTGACCGGCTGCCGGTACGCGACGACGGCCAGGGTCTCCAGGGCGGCCTGGGTGAGGCGGGCCTGCTGGCCGTCCAGCACGAACCGCTCGACGGCCGGGGCGTACTCGGCGCGGGTGTAGAACCGCCAGCCGCCCGCCACGAACCGCAGTTCGAAGCCGCGGCCCTGGACGGTGTACTCGTCGGCCAGCTCGCGCAGGGCGTCCGCGATCTGGCGCCTGGGCCGCTCCAGTATCTTCGCGAGGTGCTCCTCGGTCGCCGGCTCGTCCACGACCATCAGGACGGCCTCCAGCGCGGGCTTGAGATCGAGGCCGGCGACGGCACGCAGCCCGGCCGGGACGTCGGTGGCTTCCTGGCTCATGCCTTCTTCTCCTCCTTCGGCGGCTCGGGCGGCCGGTCGAACTCGTCGGTGACGGTCGGTGTCTCGTCCCCGTCCCCACCGGTCCACCGCACGAGCAGCTCGCCGAGCGCGGTCTCCTGCTCCAGCGCGACGGCCTTCTCGCGATACAGCTCCAGCAGCGCCAGGAACCGGGCCACGACGGTCAGTGTGTCGTCGGTGTCCGCCACGAGCTCCCGGAAGCCGGCCTCCCCGAGCTCCCGGAGCCGGGCGACGACGATCGCGGCCTGCTCCTGCACGCTGACCAGCGGGGCGTGGATGTGGTCGACGTACACCTGCGGCTTGGGCTTGGGCTGCATCGCCTTCACGGCGAGCCTGGCGAACCCCTCCGCGCCGATGCTGATGACCACCTCGGGCAGCAGCTCGGCATGGTGGGGTTCGAGGCCGACGGTACGCGGACAGCGCCGGGCCTCGTCGTCGAGCCGCCCGCTGAAGATGTCTGCGATCTGCTTGTACGCGCGGTACTGGAGCAGCCGGGCGAAGAGCAGGTCCCGGGCCTCGAGCAGCGCGAGGTCGGCCTCGTCCTCCACCTCGGCGGCGGGCAGCAGCCGTGCCGCCTTCAGATCGAGCAGCGTGGCCGCGACGACGAGGAACTCGGTCGTCTCGTCCAGATCCCAGTCCGGCCCCATCGCCCGGATGTACGCCATGAACTCATCGGTCACCTTCGACAGCGCGACCTCGGTGACGTCCAGCTTGTGCCGGGAGATCAGCTGGAGCAGCAGATCGAAGGGCCCCTCGAAGTTGGCGAGCCGGACCTTGAAGACCCCGTCGTCGCCGCCGGGAACGCCCGGGACGCCCTCGGCTCCCGGCGCCGGAACGGCGACCTCGGCGTCGGTACCGGCCGCAGGGGCGGAAGCGAGCGCCTGGCGCCGGGACCCGGTCTCCACGGACTCGGCGGCCAGGGCCGCGGCCTCGGTCGCAGCCACCGGCCCGGGGGCGGGATGCGCACGCTCCGCCGCCGGATGACCGGCCTCGGGCCCGGACGCGTCGTCCCCCTCCGGGGAAACGCCGCCACGGCCCGCCCCGGTGGCGGCGGCAGCCGCGGGGTCCGCCGGGGCGGGCCCGGCCGCACGCTCCGGTCGAGTCGTTCCGGCCGCCGTCCCCGGCTCGGCAGGGACCTGCCGCTCCACAACCGCGGGCGACTCCTCGGCGACCAACCCCTGCGCCCCGGCGTCCTCGGAGGTCACGCCCGACTCGGCCGTACCCGCAAGCGACTCACCGGGCTCGACCGCGTCCACCGGCTCGACCGGCGAAGCCCCCGGCCCCCGACCCAGCGCACGCCGACGCCCGGACGGGCCGCTGGGCGGTGGTGGGGAGGCGTTCGAGGTCATGGCCCCCGCAGGCTACCGCTACCGCCCGCGCAGCCGTCGTACGAGGATGCTGGCGTCCCCGCGGGTCTCCAGGTCGGCGAGGACCACGGCGACCGCCTCGCGGACGATACGGCCTCGGTCGACGGCCAGGCCGTGCTCGCCGCGGAGCACGAGACGGGCGTGCTCCAGGTCCATGAGCTCCTCGGCCGACACGTAGACCGTGATCTTCTCGTCGTGCCGCTCACGGCCGCTGGGACGGCGTGCGGCGGCCCGCCCGCGCTTGCGGGGTGCCGCCGCGGCGGCACCGGCCGCACCCGCGGCAGAACCTTCCTGCGCCGCCTGCCGACGGGCGGAGCCGGAGCGGCTGCGGGACTCCCCGGCCTCGGCCGACTCCGCGTCCGCCGCGACATGCTCCGCGCCCTCGCCGTCACCGCCCTGCGCGGGCACCGACTGCGGCGCGTCCTCCGCGGCCGTGGCCGCTGCCGCCACCGCGTCGCCCTCCCCCGCCGGAGCGGGCACCCGGGCGTCGCCGTTGGCCTGACGCCTGGGCTGGGACGACTGAAGCCCCATCCCCCCTGTCGTACGGAAGAGTTCGTCGGCCCCCGGCAGACTCACTCGGCGTGACACCGGGCGAGCACCTCCCTGGCGAGCTGGCGGTAGGCGGCGGCACCGACGGAGTTGGAGGCGTACGTGGTGATCGGCTCACCGGCGACCGTGGTCTCCGGGAAGCGGACCGTGCGCCCGATGACCGTGTGGTAGACGTGATCGTCGAACGCCTCGACGACACGCGCGAGCACCTCACGGCTGTGCACCGTGCGCGAGTCGTACATCGTGGCGAGGATCCCGTCGAGCTCCAGGTCGGGGTTGAGCCGCTCCTGGACCTTCTCGATGGTCTCCGTCAGCAGGGCCACACCACGGAGGGCGAAGAACTCGCACTCCAGCGGCACGATCACCTTGTGCGCGGCCGTCAGGGCGTTGACCGTGAGCAGGCCGAGCGAGGGCTGGCAGTCGATGACGATGAAGTCGTAGTCGTCCAGCAGCGGCTTCAGCGCGCGCTGCAGGGTCGACTCGCGGGCGACCTCGGAGACCAGCTGGACCTCGGCCGCCGACAGGTCGATGTTGCTGGGCAGCAGGTCCATGTTGGGGACCGCCGTCTTCAGCAGCACCTCGTCGGCCGCCATCCCCCGCTCCATGAGCAGGTTGTAGACGGTGAGGTCGAGTTCCATCGGGTTGACGCCGAGTCCGACCGACAGCGCGCCCTGCGGGTCGAAGTCCACGAGCAGGACCCGGCGTCCGTACTCCGCGAGCGCGGCACCCAGGTTGATGGTCGACGTGGTCTTGCCGACGCCGCCCTTCTGGTTGCACATCGCGATGATCTTCGCGGGTCCGTGGTCGGTCAGCGGACCCGGGATCGGGAAGTACGGCAGCGGGCGCCCGGTCGGGCCGATGCGCTCCCTGCGCTGTCTGGCCGCGTCGGGCGCGAGAGTGGCCGCGTACTCGGGGTCGGGCTCGTACTCCGCGTCGGGGTCGTAGAAGTGCCCCTCGGGCAGTTCGTCGTAGTCGGCGAAGTGGTTGTGGGGCGCGCCACTTCCGTCGCCGGCCATGGCGTTCACGTGATGGCCATCCATCTTCTGGTGTGCAGTGTGAGTCGCCTGCTGACTCTGGTGGGCTGCGAAGGTGCGCACAGCGACGGAGCCGACAGCAGCGAACCCCGCGGGACCCTGGCCCCGTGCAGGCATTCCTGGTTGACCACCCCCGGGAGTAAATGTCGACTCATTCACAAGTCGTCTTACCTCCTTGGTGACCAGGAAACTTCTAGACAGGTCAGCGTGGCACCATGCCGACGGTTGGCGACTCTATGGCGTGTCGGGCGTCCGCAGCAACACAATCCGCCGGACCCGGCCCGATGTGTCGGCAATGAAACATCCCTCTGTCAAGGGCGTACGGCCGTCGCACGGCAGGTTTCACCGGTGTGCGAATCGGTTGAAGGGTTACGTTCGAGGCGAGTTGCCCGAGAATCGCGAAGTGACCATACACACATCCGGCCGGACCTTGTCGGGCAAGGTCCGGCCTGGTGCGCGGCGTTGACGACCTGTGTTGACGTATCGCCTTTACGTGTTGGTCACTTGGTCGACTCTGCGGCCCGCGGGGCTCAGCCGAGCAGCGAGGACAGCTCGACGTGCTCCACGTCGTGCGCCTCGGCGACCTCCTTGTAAACGACCTTGCCGTCGTGGGTGTTGAGACCCTTGGCCAGCGCCGGGTCACGGCGCAGCGCGTCCGCCCAGCCGTGGTCGGCGAGTTCCACGATGTAGGGCAGCGTGGCGTTGGTCAGCGCGTAGGTGGAGGTGTTCGGCACCGCGCCGGGCATGTTGGCGACGCAGTAGAAGACCGAGTTGTGGACCCGGAAGGTCGGCTCGGCGTGGGTGGTCGGACGGGAGTCCTCGAAGCAGCCGCCCTGGTCGATCGCGATGTCGACAAGGACACTTCCGGGCTTCATCCGCGAGACGAGCTCGTTGGTGACCAGCTTCGGGGCCTTCGCGCCGGGGACCAGCACCGCGCCGATGACGAGGTCGGCCTCCAGGCAGGCCTTCTCCAGCTCCAGGGCGTTGGAGACGACGGTCTGGATCTTCGTGCCGAAGATCTTGTCGGCCTCGCGGAGCTTGTTGACGTCCTTGTCGAGCAGGGTCACGTGGAAACCCAGGCCGATGGCGATCTGCGCCGCCTGCCAGCCGGAGACGCCGCCGCCGATGACGACGGCCCGGCCGGCCAGGACGCCGGGGACGCCGCCGGGCAGCACGCCGCGGCCGCCGTTGGCCCGCATCAGGTGGTAGGCGCCGACCTGCGGGGCCAGCCGGCCCGCGACCTCGGACATCGGGGCGAGCAGCGGCAGCGCGCGGCCGGGCAGCTCGACCGTCTCGTAGGCGATCGCCGTGGTGCCGGACTCCAGCAGGGCGTCCGTGCACTCCTTGGAGGCGGCCAGGTGCAGGTAGGTGAAGAGCGTCTGGTCCTTGCGGAGGCGGTGGTACTCCTCGGCGATGGGCTCCTTGACCTTCAGCAGCAGGTCGGCGGCGGCCCAGACCTCGTCGGCGGTGTCCAGGATCCGCGCGCCGGCGGCGACGTACTCCTCGTCCGTGATCGAGGAGCCGACGCCGGCGCCGCGCTCGATGACGACCTGGTGGCCATGACGCACCAGCTCGTGCACGCCGGCGGGGGTGATGGCCACCCGGAACTCGTTGTTCTTGACCTCGCGGGGGATGCCGACCTTCACGTCGATCACGGTCCTTGACTCAGAGGGTATGGGCGCATTACTAGACATACCCGGGCGCACACGGGCACACCGGGAGAGA
The DNA here is from genome assembly GCF_030816955.1 of Streptomyces africanus. Classification (NCBI taxonomy): domain Bacteria; kingdom Bacillati; phylum Actinomycetota; class Actinomycetes; order Kitasatosporales; family Streptomycetaceae; genus Streptomyces; species Streptomyces africanus. The sequence continues at coordinate 1,780,384 of NZ_JAUSYP010000001.1, forward strand.
CCGCAGGAGAACGTGCGGCAGAGCCAGTCTAATGAAGGTGTTCCCGCTGTCTAGCCTTTCATTACATCAATCTTCAGCGGATGTGCCACGGATTTCGCAGGCGTGAGGCTCCGGTTTCCGATGTGAGTCGGCGTCGGAGGCCGTCACGGGCTCCTCGTCGTCCTCCTCGTACTCCCCGAGAATCCGCTCGGCGGCCCCCCGGTGCAGCCGGGCCGACGCGGGGTCGCCGAGGTGCTCGAGGGTGTCGGCGACCCGCAGATGCAGCGCCGCCTGCAACCGCGTGTCCCCGGCCCGCCGCGCCCATTCCACGGCCTCCCGGCAGGTGCGCAGCGACTCCTCGGGCCGGCCCGCGTACTCCTGGACCCGCGCCAACTCGCTCAGCGCCCGCGCCTGGGCGGCCAGGTCACCGTTCTTGCGGTGCCCGGCGATCGCCGCGCGCCAGTTCCGCAGGGCCTCGCCGTAGCGGCCGGCGTAGGTGTGCGCGGCGGCGATCCGCCCGTACAGCCGGGCGGCCTCGGCGCGCTCGTCCCGGGCGAGCCGCTCGACCAGGGCCCGGCCGAACCAGTCGGCGGCCCGGTCGAAGTCACCGAGCTCCAGGTGCGCACCCCCTACGGATTCCATCGCGCGCCCGGTCGCGTACGGATCGTTCACCTCGCGTCCGGCGTCCAGCGCGGCCCGGTAGCGGGCCAGCGCGTCGGCCGTGCGGCCGGTCCGGGCGTCCAGGTCGCCGAGGTTGAGCAGGGCGGCGGCCCGCTCGCGGGGCAGGTTCCGGCGCTCGGCCACGTCGAGGACCAGGCTGTGGATGTCGTACAGGTCGGGCGCCGCCGCCCGCGTGCCGACATGCGCCACCATGGCCCGTACCAGCTGGGACATCAGCCGCCGCGCCAGGGTGTCCAGCTGCCCGTCGGCGACCGCGAGCCGGGCCGAGGCCAGTAGCGCCGGCCGGGTCACGCGCAGCCAGTCGGCGGCCGCCCGCGGCGTGGCAAAGCGCAGGGCGCGCGGCAGGTCGAGGAGCTTCTGGCGGGCCTGGGGGCTGTCGGTCTCGGTGATCGCCCTGCAGGCCTGGAGCAGCCGTACCGTCCGCTCCAGCATGCGGGCGCGGGCCAGCTGGAGCTCGGCCGGGCGCTCGTGGCGCTCGGCGAGGACCCGGAGCCGGTCGTGCAGACAGCCCGGCACCTCGTACTGCGGCAGCGGCGAGTCCACCGCGTGCAGGAAGCCGAGGGCGACGAAGTCGTCGAGGGTGCTGCGGGCGCTGTCGACCGAGCAGCCGACGAGCGCGGAGGCGGTCTGCGGGTCGACGAGTCCGGCCGGGGCGAGGGCGAGCAGGCGCAGCATCCGGGCGGGGGTGGCGGGCAGGGCGGCGTAGGCGAGACGGAAGACCCGGCTCAGCGCGGTGCCCTCGCCGTCTTCGGCGCGCAGTTGCTTGGCGAGGTCGGAGACGGCCGCCTTGGGGCGGGCGGCGAGCCAGCCGCCCGCCAGCATCAGCGCGGCCGGCTGCCCCTGGCACTCCTCGGCGAGGCCCTCGGCGGCCCGGGGGTCGACGGTGATGCGGACCGAGCCGGTGTGCCGGGACAGCAGCTCCACCCCGGACTTGGCGTCCAGGCCGCCCAGGGTGCACGGGCGGACGTCCGAGATGCCGGTCAGCGGGCCCTCGGAGACCGCGACGACCAGGCACTCCGGAGTGTCGGGCAGCAGGGCGTCGACCTGCTCGGCGTCGGCCGCGTCGTCCAGCAGGAGCAGCACCCGGCGGTCGGCCAGGGCGGTGCACAGGGCGTCGGTGAGGTCGTCTTCGCAGGCGCCTGCCGGGGCCTCCTGGTCCAGGGCGCGGAGTAGGTCCCGGGCGGTGCGCCCGACCGGCACGGGGGTGCCGTCGGACTCGCTCAGACGGGCGCGCAGGACCCCGTCCGGGTAGCGGTCCGCGATCTGCCGGACCAGCTCCTCGGCGAGTGCGGTGCGCCCCGAGCCGGGCCGGCCGGCGATGAGCAGCACGCGCGCGCGTGGGGGCTTACGGCCGGCGAGGGTGTCGAGGCCGGCGCGCTCGATGTCGGCACGCAGTTCCTTCAACTCCCGTGTGCGGCCCAGGAATCGGCTCTCCCGGCAAGCGTGTCCGGTCAGCCGCACGTCGCCTGTCTCCACGACCTGATCCGTCACGGGCCACACTCCCGTCCCACCACACACACAAGCCCGCCGGGACTCCGGTCCGGGCGTGAACAGAGCCTAGTTCACGCTCTGCAACGCCCCGGCCGGAGCACGACGGGCACGGCGGGCACATCCCCCGATCGGATCAACCGATCTTCACACCGGCAAGGATCCAGGGCGGGATTCAGGTCCCCTTCACGCCTCGAAGGGACGCGCCGGCCACGGTGCCTGGGCCGGGCGCAGCGCGTCCAGACCCTCGCCGGCGCGCGCGGCCACCAGGGAGAGGACGCCCACGACGAGGCAGTTGTTGTGCAGCTCCCCGGCCAGCACGCCCCGGACGAGCTCCTCGACCGGCACCCGGTCGAGCTCCATGTCGGCCTCTTCCTCCTCGACCGCGAAACGCTCGCCCTCGGCCTCGGACAGACCACGGGCGAGGAAGATCCGGACGGCCTCGTCGCAGCCGCCGGGGGTGGTGTAGACGTCGGTCAGCACCCGCCAGTCCTCGGCCTTGACGTGCGCCTCCTCGTACAGCTCGCGCTGCGCGGCGTGCAGCGGGTTCTCGCCGGGGACATCGAGCAGACCGGCCGGGATCTCCCACAGCTTGTGACGCACGGGGTGACGGTACTGCCGCAGGACCAGGACGCGGTCGGCCTCGTCGAGGGCGAGGACGGCCACGGAGCCGGGGTGGACCTGGTAGTCACGGCCGACCACGGTGCCGTCGGGCATGACCACGTCATCGGTGCGGACGGAGGTCTTGTTGCCCACGAAGGGAGTGGCCGTCGCCCGGATCTCCCACTCCTCCGGGGTGTCCTTGATCGTCATGCCTGTCCTTCCACGTGCCCCGCACGACCTGCCGAAAAGAAACCGGGGTGCACACCCTTTGAAGGAATGCACCCCGGCCACCGTACAACTGGTGTGTTACTTGGAAGTCTTCCGCTCGACCGCGGCCTTGACGAGCCCGGCGAACAGCGGGTGCGGGCGGGTCGGCCGCGAGCGCAGCTCCGGGTGCGCCTGGGTGGCGACCAGGTACGGGTGGACGTCGCGCGGGTACTCGACGTACTCGACGAGCTTGCCGTCCGGGGACGTGCCGGAGAACAGGATGCCCGCCCTCTTCTCCAGCTCGGCGCGGTAGGCGTTGTTCACCTCGTAGCGGTGCCGGTGCCGCTCCTCGACGTACTCCTTGCCGTCGTACACCTCACGCACGATCGAGCCCTCGGCCAGCTTCGCCGGGTACATGCCGAGCCGCATGGTGCCGCCCATGTCGCCCTCACCGGCGACGATGTCGAGCTGCTCGGCCATCGTGGAGATGACCGGGTGGGCGGTGGCCGGGTCGAACTCGGTGGAGTTCGCGTCCGAGATCTCGGCCAGGTTGCGCGCGGCCTCGATCACGATGCACTGCAGGCCGAGACAGAGGCCGAGCAGCGGGATCTTGTTCTCGCGGGCGTACTTGATCGCGCCGACCTTGCCGAGCACCCCGCGGTCGCCGAAGCCGCCGGGGATGCAGATGGCGTCGACGTCGCCGAGCTGTGCGGCGGCGCCCGCCGGGGTCTTGCAGTCGTCCGAGGTGACCCACTTGATCTTCACGCGGGCCCGGTTGGCGAAGCCGCCGGCGCGCAGCGCCTCGGTGACCGACAGGTAGGCGTCGGGCAGGTCGATGTACTTGCCGACCAGCGCGAGGGTGATCTCGTGGTCGGGGTTGTGGACGCGGTCGAGCAGGTCGTCCCAGGTCGTCCAGTCGACGTCGCGGAAGGGCAGGTCCAGCTTGCGGACCACGTAGGCGTCGAGGCCCTCGCCGTGCACGGTCTTCGGGATGTCGTAGATCGAGCGGGCGTCGGGGCAGGCGACGACGGCGGCCTCGTCGACGTCGCACATCAGCGAGATCTTCCGCTTGATCGCGGTCGGCACCTCGCGGTCGCAGCGCAGCACGATCGCGTCCGGCTGGATACCGATGTTGCGCAGGGCCGCAACCGAGTGCTGGGTGGGCTTCGTCTTCAGCTCACCCGAGGGGCCGATGTACGGCAGGAGCGAGATATGCACCACGAAGACGTTGTCCCGGCCGACCTCGTGCCGGACCTGGCGGACGGTCTCCAGGAACGGCAGCGACTCGATGTCGCCGACCGTGCCGCCGACCTCGGTGATCACGACGTCGACCTCGTCCGTCGCCATGCGGCGGATGCGGTGCTTGATCTCGTTGGTGATGTGCGGGATGACCTGCACGGTGTCGCCCAGGTACTCGCCGCGCCGCTCCTTGGCGATCACGGTGTTGTACACCTGGCCGGTGGTGACGTTCGCGGAACCGTCGAGGTCGCGGTCGAGGAAACGCTCGTAGTGGCCGATGTCCAGGTCGGTCTCGGCGCCGTCGTTGGTGACGAACACCTCACCGTGCTGGAAGGGGTTCATCGTGCCGGGGTCGACGTTGAGGTACGGGTCGAGCTTCTGCATCACGACGCGCAGGCCCCGGGCCTTGAGCAGCATGCCGAGGCTGGAGGCCGTCAGGCCCTTGCCGAGCGAGGAGGCGACACCCCCGGTGACGAAGATGTGCTTGGTCGTCGAATTACGAAAAGCGGCGGGCGGCATGGCCAAGACGGGGCTCCCGTGGTCGCGGTCTGGGGGTGCGGTGCGGCTGCCTGCCGGAGGTTTCCGGGGGGTTGCCGTCGCTGCGGTTCGGGGGTTTGCTGCCCACCGGTCCACGGGCTACCAGCGTATCAGCGCCGCGGCGCGATGGCTTCCGGCCACGCTCCGCGCACAGGCCGACACGGAGACGGTCACCGTCACCGGTCTCTCACCCCTTGCTCACTCGTTCGGCGTACTCACCTTGCCTGGAGGGGCACCCGGAACATCGGCGTGCGTCGTATCCTGCTCGGACACTCGCTGCCGAGCCCGCCGGCCCAACGGCACCACCCCCCGCCCGTAAGTACCGGAACAACGTGAGCTCGTCAGTTCGTTGAGCAACAATTGGCGCTTTGCATCACGGCAGAGCGACCTGTTTTGCTTCGTCGCTCAACGATGCATTGCAAGACTTGCTGAAAATCCCCCTTGACCGCACTAGCGACAGCCCCCTTGCGGGGTGACGTGGCCGTTCGACTGGAGTTGCACGTGGCCGGGCGCATCGAAGATTACGCACTCATCGGAGACATGCAGACCGCTGCCCTGGTCTGCCGGGACGGCACAGTGGACTGGCTGTGCCTGCCCCGCTTCGACTCGCACGCCATCTTCGCCGGCCTGCTGGGCAACGAGGAGCACGGCTTCTGGCGGCTCGGCCCGGCGTACGCCTCCGACCAGCAGCCGCCCACCGCGGCCCGGCGCAGCTACCGCGGTGACTCGCTGATCCTGGAGTCCGAGTGGGACACCCAGCGGGGCACGGTCCGGGTGACCGATTTCATGCCGCCTCGTGACGGCGCCCCGCAGCTGATCCGGATCGTGGAGGGCGTCTCGGGCCGCGTGCCGATGCGCTCGGCGCTGCGGATGCGGTTCTCCTACGGGCGGGTGGTGCCGTGGGTGCACAAGCACGACGGGCGCACGGTGGCCGTGGCGGGTCCCGACTCCGTGTGGTTCGACACATCCGCGGAGACGTACGGCAAGTCCCTGACGACGTACGCGGATTTCACGGTCGCTCCGGGTGACCGGATCGCGTTCACGATCTCCTGGCAGCCCTCGCACAAGGAGCCGCCGCCGCTGCCCGAGCCGGAGCAGTCGCTGGAGGCGACGGAGGACTTCTGGCGCGAGTGGGTCGATCACTGTACGTACCACGGCCCCTATCGCGAGGCAGTGGTCCGCTCGCTGATCACGCTGAAGGCCCTGACGTACGCCCCGACCGGCGGCATCGTCGCCGCGCCGACCACCTCCCTGCCGGAGGACATCGGGGGTGTCCGCAACTGGGACTACCGCTACACGTGGCTGCGCGACGCGGCGATCACACTGTCCTCGCTGCTGCGCACCGGCTACCGCGAGGAGGCCCGCGCCTGGCGCGAGTGGCTGCTGCGGGCCGTGGCCGGCGACCCGGAGAACCTGCAGATCATGTACGGCATCGCCGGTGAGCGCGAGCTCGGCGAGGCGGAGCTGGACTGGCTGCCGGGCTTCGAGAACTCCACCCCGGTCCGGGTCGGCAACGGCGCCGCGCACCAGCTCCAGCTGGACGTCTACGGCGAGGTCACCGAGGCCCTGCACCTGGCCCACATGACGGGCCTCGCGCGCAACGACTACGCCTCGCTCCTCCAGCTGAAGCTGATCCGCTACCTGGAGGACCACTGGCAGGAGCCGGACGAGGGCATCTGGGAGGTGCGCGGCCCGCGCCGCCACTTCGTGCACTCCAAGGTGATGGCCTGGGTCGCCGTCGACCGCACGATCAAGCTGATCGAGTCCGGCGACGCGGACGGCCCGCTGGAGCGGTGGAAGGAACTGCGCGACGACATCCACCGGGACGTGTGCGAGAAGGGCTACGACAAGGAACGCAACACCTTCACGCAGTCGTACGGCTCGAAGGAGCTGGACGCGTCGCTGCTGCTGATCCCGCAGATGGGCTTCCTGCCGCCGGACGACAAGCGCGTCATCGGCACCATCGAGGCGATCCAGCGAGAGCTGTCCACGCCGGACGGCTTCATCCTGCGCTACCCGACGCAGGGCGACAACGAGGGCGTCGACGGCCTGCCGGGCGACGAGGGCGCGTTCCTCGCCTGCTCGTTCTGGATGGCCGACGACCTGGCGATGATCGGCCGCGTGGACGAGGCCCGCAAGCTGTTCGAGAAGCTGCTGTCCCTGCGCAACGACCTCGGCCTGCTGGCGGAGGAGTGGGACCCGCACCTCCAGCGCCAGGTGGGCAACTTCCCGCAGGCGTTCAGCCACGTGCCGCTGATCGACACGGCACTGCGTCTGACGGCTTCGGGGGCGTACGGGGGCTGAACAGGCCCGAACGGCAGGCCCCGCCTAGGCTGGAAGCGGACGATTGCCCCTTTTCGGAAGGGGGCGGCCATGGCTTCCCTCTCGAAGGCGGGCGCGGCCCTCACCGCGCTGCGCGAGGATCTCACCGGCGACGTGTTCGCCCCGGAGGACCCGGGCTACGACGAGGCCCGGGCCGTCTTCAACGCCATGATCGACCGACGGCCCGCCGTGCTCGCGCAGTGCGCCGACGAGGACGACGTCGTACGGGCCGTGCGGTTCGCCAGGGAGCTGGATCTGCCGGTCGCGGTCCGGGGCGGCGGCCACAGCGTGGCGGGCATGGCCGTGGCCGAGGGCGGCGTGGTGGTCGATCTGCGCCGGATGCACGAGGTGACCGTGGATCCGGCGGCGCAGGCGGTCCGGGTCGCCGGCGGGGCCACGATGAGCCACCTGGACCGGGCCACCGAGCCGTACGGACTGGCGACGACCGGCGGCCGTGCCTCCACCACGGGTGTCGGCGGTTTCGTGCTGGGCGGGGGCACCGGCTGGCTCGACCGCTGGTGCGGGCTCGCCGTCGACAACCTGCTCGGCGTCGAACTCGTCACCGCCGACGGCGCCCGGGTCCACGCGAGCGCCGACGAGAACCCGGACCTGTTCTGGGCGCTGCACGGCGGCGGCGGGAACTTCGGCGTCGCCACGGCGATGACGCTGCGGCTGCACGAACTGCCCGAGTTCTCCATCGCGCTGGCGCTGTTCCTGCCGGAACACGGCCCGGACGTGGTGCGCACCTTCCGCGAGGTGATCGCGCACGCGCCCGACGAGGCGGGCGGCGGCGTCCTCTACTTCACCGGCCCGCCGGCGGAGTTCGTCCCCGGGCACCTCGTGGGCACGCTCGTGTGCGCCATGCTGCTGACCTACGCCGGCGGCGAGGACGACCTGCGCAAGGTCGCCCAGCCCCTGCTGGCGCTGCCGCACGAGACCGAAATCGTCGGTGCGATGCCGTACGCCGACGTCCAGTGCATGATCGACGACCCGCCCGGCATGCGGCACTACTGGTCGGCCGAGTACCTGACGGGTGCGCCCGACGACTTCGTGGACGTCTACTGCGCGAGCGCCGAGGCCCTGCCCGTGCCCACCGGGACCCAGTACGTGCTGCTCCCGCAGGGGGGCGCCATCGCCGCCGGCCCGCATGAGTACCCGGTGCCCTACCGGGACGCTCCCTGGGCGGTGCACCCCTACGGCATGTGGGAGGACCCGGCGGACGACGAGCGGTGCGTGCGGTGGGTGCGGGACGTGCGCGCCGACGTGCGGCCGTGGAGCACCGGCGCCGTCTACCTGAACTTCATCGGCGACGAGGGCACCGACCGGGTGGTCGCGGGACTGGGCGCCGAGAACACCCGGCGGCTGGCGGAGCTGAAGCGGCGTTACGACCCGGACAACGTGTTCCGCTTCAACCACAACATCACGCCGGCCTGAGGGCCGTGAGCGTCCGCTCCCCCGCCGGGTCGCCCGCCGTGGCGGGGACGAGGGCGATCTCGTCGAGGCCGGCCTCGGCGTAGGCGTCGATGCGGGCGCGGACGGTGCCGGCGTCGCCGACGAGGGCGACGGTGTCCGCTGCCCGGGGCGGCAGGGCCCGCAGCAGGGTGTCCGGGTCGGCTCCCTTGGCGGCCAGTTCCACGACCTCGGCGAACCCCGCCTCGACGAACATGTCGCTGTAGCCCGGCACGGCGAGATAGCCGACGACACTGCGCAGGACCTGCGTGAGCGTCTCCGGCTGCGGGTCCACGGCGGCGGGCAGCCAGGCGGCCAGCCGGGGCGGCGTACGCCCGGCCCGCTCGGCGGCGGCGAGCATCCGGGCCCGCAGCATGCGGACCTGCTCGGGGGAGACGAGGTCGAGCAGCATCCGGTCGGCGTGCCCGACGGCCGCGGCGACCGCGCGTTCGCCGAACGCCGCGACGGTGAGCATGCCTCCGGGCGGCGGAAGCCTGCGCGGGAAGCCGCTGCCGGGCACGATCGGCTCGCCCGGCCGGCTGTCCATCAGCGCGCGCACGGCCGCCGCCGACTCCGCGAGCGCGGCGGCGGGCCGGGTCCGCGGCCGGCCGTGCACGCCCTCGACGACCCGCTTGCTGGACGTGCCCAGGGCCACGCCGACGGGCCGGCCGGTGACGGCCGCGGTGGACGCGGCGCCCCGGACGATGGTGAGCGGGTCGCGCACCGAGACCGGCACGGGCCCGGCCGTCAGCGCGGCCTGCCCGGTGGCCGCACCGATCGCCGTCGCCAGGACGAACGAGTCCCACGTCGGTCCCTCGCCCGCCCACACCTCCCGGTACCCGAGCCGGTCGGCGAGCACCGCCACCCGCAACGGCTCCTCGACCGGACTGTCGTCCTCCCGCCCCACGGCGACCACGCTGATGTCCATGACCGCGCCCGTACCCGGTCGTCTCCGGCGCAATCCCGGCTCCGTCGTCCATGAGATGTCCGGGAGGCACCCGCGCGGGTAGCGTCCGGCTCATGGACAGCGCGACGGACAGCGGCTACGGCACCCAGGGCGCCGGGATCACCGTGCAGCGGGCACTGGAGCTGCCGGGGCTGCGCAGCGGGCTGCCCGAGGTGCTGGCGGGCGCCGACCGGCTGGGGCGGACCGTGCGCTGGGTGCACGCCGGTGAGGTGCCGCACATCGCCTCGCTGCTCAAGGGCGGCGAGCTGCTGCTGACCACGGGCTACGGCCTCGGCACCCGCCCGGCCGAACAGCGGGCGTTCGTACGGACACTGGCCGAGCGCGGCATCGCCGCCCTGGTCGTGGAGCTCGGCCCGCGCTTCACACGGCTGCCCGCCGCCCTCGTCGACACGGCCCGCTCGGCCGGGCTGCCGCTCGTCCAGCTGCACCGCGAGGTGCCGTTCGTCACGGTCACGGAGGAGATCCACACCGAGATCGTCAACGGCCACTACGCGCTGCTCCAGCGGGCCGAGGAGGTGCACCGGCGGTGTACCGAGGCCCTGCTGGGCGGCGGCGGGGTACCTCAAGTCCTCGGCATCCTGGCCGACTTCGGCGGCAACCCCGTCTTCCTGGAGACGGCGGACGGGCAGTTGCTGTACGCCGCAGGGGCCGGTCCCGAGGGCGCGGACCCGCTCCAGGTGTGGGAGGGGCTGCGCGGCCAGCACAAGGACGAGCCGCCGCTTACGGGCTCGGTCCTGGTGGACGTGCCGGGCGGCGGGCCCGGCAGCGGGGGCGTCCGCGCGCGGCTCGTGCTGCTGCCCGTGCGGGCGTCCCTGGAGCCGGTGCACCGGATGGCGGCGGAGCGGGCCGCGGGCATCCTGGCCGTGGTGCTGATGCAGGCACGGCAGGAAGAGGAGCTGGCGGCGCGCGGGCGCGGCGACTTCCTCACGGACCTCGCCGAGGGCCGGGTCACGGCGCAAAACGCCCCGGCGCAGGCGCGCGTGCTGGGCTTCCGGCCGGGCGACGGCCCGCTGCTGCCGGTCGTCATGCGGCTCGGGGACACCCTGTCCCCGGGGGGAGGCTGGGCCGTGCTGGCCCGGGTGGTCTCCGAGGAACTGGCCTCGGTGGGCGTGCCGGTGCTGCTCGGGGTACGGCCGGTGGAGGGCCGGGTACTGGTGCTGCTGGGGCTGCGCTCGGAGCCGGAGCGGGCGACGGTGGCGGACCGGGTCGCGGCGGCGCTGCGGGCCGGGGTGGGCCGGGCCGGGATGCTGCGGCCGGGCGGTCCGCCGCCGGTGGTGGTCGTGGGGGTGGCGGGCGGCTGGACGGCTGCGGCATCGGGCCTGCGGCACGCGGCCGAGACGGCCACGGCGGCCCAGGGCCTGCCGGACCGGCCCTGGTACGACGCCCGGCGCCTGGACATCGACCTGCTGCTGTGGCGGCTGCGCGACCATCCGGACCTGGCCGCCTTCGTCGACCGGGCCCTCGGTCCGCTCCTGGAGCACGACCGGCGCTCCCGGCCGCCGCTGCTGCCCACCCTGTCGACCTACCTCGCCCACGCGGGACGCAAGGCGGAGACGGCCCGGGAGCTCCACCTCAACCGGCAGACCCTGTACAACCGCCTGGCGCGCATCGGGGAGTTGCTGGGCTCGGACCTCGACGACCCGCAGACGGTCCTGGCCCTGAGCCTGGCGCTCCGGGCCCGCAGGCACGTTCCCTAGGGCGTGTCCGGGGTGTCTATGCGAGGGGTCGGGGCTGGGTCAACTCGTCGTAGACGCTGAGCACTTGGGCGACCGTCTCGTCCTCGGTCGGCCAGGTCGCCGCCTGCCGCAGGCCCTTGGCCTTGAGCAGCTCCCGGCGCTCGGGGTCGCCGAGCAGGCGTACGACGGTGTCGGCGAGCGCCCCCGCGTCGCCGCGCGGGACGAGTTCGGCCGCGTCGCCGACAAGTTCCGGGATGCCGCCGCCATCGGTCGCGACGAGCGGCACACGCGCGTGGAGGGCCTCCTGGGCGAGGACGGAGCGCGCCTCCTCCCACCGGCTCGGCAGCAGGGCGAGGTCGGCGGCGGCGAGCAGGTCGGTGATGTCGTCGCGCCGCCCGATGAGCCGGACGGGCAGGCCCTCGCCCTCGATCCGCTCCTGGAGTTCGCCGCGCAGCGGCCCCTCGCCCGCGATCACGACCAGGGGCACGGGATCGAGCCGGCGCCAGGCGCGCGCGGCGTCCAGCAGCACGTCGTACCCGCGGTGCCGCTCCAGGGAGCCGACGGCGATCAGCAACGGCCGTCCGATGGCGCCGAGTTCGGCACGCACCTTGGGCCGCAGCCGGTCGGGATCGTCGGGCTCCACGGGCCTGCGCGGGCCGGGCAGCGCGACGGCCGCGAGCCGCGCGTCCCGCGCGCCGGTCCGCCGTGCCCGGTCCACGAGGGCCGAGGTCGTCCCCAGCACCACGGTGGCCGCCTTCACGACCCGCCGCTCCAGCACCCGCAGCAGATGGGCGCGGGCCCCGTCGCCATGCGCCCGGTCGTGCCACGTCACGACGAGCGGAGTGCGCACGCGCCTCCCACTGAGGGCGAGCACGGTGCGGAACGAGGCGTGCAGCCCGTGCGCGTGCACCAGATCGGCGTCGGCACAGGCCGCCCGCAGGGCCGCGACCGACACCGGGTCACTGCTGCGCGGCACATGCACGTGGTCGGCCCCGACACCGCTGAAGTCATAGGCGCGATCCGCCTCATAAGGGGCGCACACCGTGACTTTCACGCCCCGCGCGACGAGCCCCGCAGTCAGGGAGCGCACATGCGCACTGCTGGCCGCATTGCCTCCGCCCAGCACCTGCACGGTGCGCAACGGCGGCTGGCCATGCGGTGAGTGGCTGCTCACGGGGGTCACGTGGCCGGGCTCCTGGTTCGGGTCGGGCGATCACCGCGCAGGATTCCCACGCGTACTCCGCCAAGGATGCCAGGCCATATGCGGGTTCCGGGAACGCCCCGAAGCCCGGCGGCGCGACAGCGGGGCGCGGCATCGGGGAGACGCGCCGGGCCGGGTCACCCACACGAGTGAAGATCGGCGCACCTCCCGTCAACTACGCGACCGCTCCTCCGCTACAGAAACGCTCCTCCACTACAGATCCGCCCGAGCCGTCGCCAGCAGCTCTTCCGCGTGCGCCCGGGCCGTCTCCGAGTCCTCCTGGCCGGCGAGCATCCGGGACAGCTCCCGGACCCGCTCCTCGCCTTCCAGCACCTTCACACCGGAACGGGTGACCGAGCCGTCGTTCGTCTTCTCGACCAGCAACTGCCGGTCGGCGAAGGCGGCGACCTGCGGGAGATGGGTCACGACCACGACCTGCGCGCTCTTCGCCAGCCGCGCGAGCCGCCGGCCGATCTCGACCGCCGCCTTGCCACCGACACCGGCGTCGACCTCGTCGAAGAGATACGTCGGCACGGGATCCGTCCCCGCGAACACGACCTCCACGGCCAGCATCACGCGAGACAGCTCGCCGCCGGACGCCCCCTTGGCGATCGGCCGCGCCGGCGCGCCCGGGTGCGGGGCCAGCAGCAGCTCCACCTCGTCGGCACCCGCGGGCCCGTACGCGACCGGACGGCCGCCGACCTCGACGCCCTCCGGATCCTCGGTCTGCCGGATGTCGAAGGACACCCGCGCGTGCGGCATGGCCAGCGAGGCCAGCTCGGCGGTCACGGCGGCAGCGAACCGCTCGGCGGCCTCCGTCCGCGCGTCCGTCAACGCCTGTGCCAGCCCGCCCAGTTCGGCCCGCAGCGCGTCCCGCTCGGCGGTCAGTTCCCCGATCCGCTCGTCGTCGCCGTCGAGTTCGGTCAGCCGGGCGGCACTCCGCTCGGCCCAGGCCAGCACGGCGGCGATGTCCTCGCCGTACTTCCGGGTCAGCCCGGTGAGCGCGGCGCGCCGCTCCTCGACGGCCGCCAGCCGCAGCGGATCGGCGTCCAGATCGTCGGCGTACCCGGCGAGGTCCCCGGCCGCGTCGCGCAGCAGGATCCCGATCTCCCCGATACGGTCGGCGAGCGCGGCCAGCGCCGGGTCGTGCGACCGTACGGCGTCCAGGGCCCGCTGCGCGCCCGCGACGAGCGTCCCGGCGTCGACGCCCTCCGGGTCCTCCGGATTGCCCGCGAGCGCGGCGTGCGCGACCGCGGCGGCGGACGCCAGCGCCTCGGCGTGCCCGAGCCGCTCGGCCTCCTCGGCCAGCTCCACGTCCTCGCCGGCCCGGGGCTCGACGACGGCGATCTCGTCGAGCCCGTAGCGCAGCATGTCGGCCTCCTGGGCCCGTTCACGCGCGCGCGTGGTGATCTCGTCGAGCTCGGCGGAGACGGCCCGCAGCCGCTTGTACGCCTCGCCGTACTTGGCCAGCGGCACCGCGACCGCGTCCCCGGCGTACCGGTCGAGCGCCTGCCGCTGCCGGGACAGCTTGAGCAGCCCCTGCTGGTCGGTCTGCCCGTGCACGGCCACCAGCTCGTCGGCGAGCTCGGCGAGCACCCCCACGGGCACGCTGCGCCCGCCCAGGTGCGCCCGCGAGCGCCCCTCGGCGGAAACGGTACGGCTGATCAGCAACGCCCCGTCGTCGAGCTCGGCCCCGGCCTCCTCGGCGCGTACGGCGGCCGTGGCGTCGTCCGGGACGGTGATCCGCCCCTCCACGACGGCCTTCCCGGCCCCGATCCGCACGAGCGCCGGGTCCGCGCGCCCGCCCAGCAGCAGCCCGAGGCTGGTGACCACCATGGTCTTGCCCGCACCCGTCTCACCGGTGACCGCGGTGAACCCGGGCGACAGCTCGACAACGGCGTCGTCGATCACACCGAGCGACCGTATCCGCATCTCCTCCAACACGGACACGACCTTACGAGGTCCGGGCAACCAATTGCGACTGGCCCGTCTCTGTCACCCACGCGGGTGGATACCGACCTCCAGGGGCGCGGGGAACTGCGCGACCAGGCACAGCTGACCCGCACCCGCCGACGAAACGGAACCACCCCCCACGAACGGCTAGTGAGGAGCCCCCCGCCACCCGGAAACAGGCAGCGCGAACTTGGCCACCAGCCGATCCGTGAACGACGCATGATGCAGCCGAGCCAGCCGCACGGGCACAGCCCCCCGCCGCACCTCCACCCTCGCACCGGGCGGCAACTCCACGGTCCGCCGCCCGTCGCACCACAGAACCCCCGGCGGAATGTGTGGCAGAACCTCCACAGCCAACACAGAATCCGGCGATGTCACCAACGGCTTCGCGAACAAGGCATGGGCCGAGATCGGCACCATCAGCAACGCCTCGACCTCCGGCCACACCACGGGCCCGCCCGCGGAGAACGCGTACGCCGTCGACCCCGTGGGCGTCGCACACACGATCCCGTCACAGCCGAACCCGGTCACCGGCCGCCCGTCGATCTCCAGGACGACCTCCAGCATCCGCTCGGCGGACACCTTCTGCACGGCCGCCTCGTTCAGTGCCCAGTCCGTGTGCACGATGTCCCCGTTGCGGTGCACCACGACGTCGACGGTCATCCGCTCCTCGACCTCGTACGCCTTGGACACCACCCGGTCGACGACCTTGTCGAGGTCGTCCCGCTCGGCCTCCGCGAGGAAGCCGACCCGGCCGAGGTTGACGCCGAGCATCGGCACGCCCGACGCCCGCGCGAACTCGGCACCGCGCAGCAGCGTGCCGTCACCGCCCAGCACTATGAGCAGCTCACACCCGTCGAGGCACTGCGGAGTGGCCTCCTTGACCAGCTCCACCTCGTCCGGCAGCGGCAGGTCGCACGCCTCGGCCTCCAGGACGCGCACGCCCAGACCGGAGCGCAGCAGCCCCTTCACGACGAGCTCGGCACTGCGCACGGCGGCGGGCCGCCCCGTGTGGGCGAGCAGGAAAACAGTACGAGCTCGGTTCTCGGTCAACGCGGCCCCTCCGCCACTGCACGGTCGACATCGGCCGGGTCCAGTTCCGGTGCCCCGGCCCGCAGCCACAGAAAGTATTCGACATTCCCCGACGGCCCGGGCAGCGGACTGGCCGTCACGCCCTTCACCCCGAGCCCCAGCCCCCAGGCCTTACCGGCCACCCCCGTCACCGCTTCGGCCCGCAGCTGGGGGCTGCGTACGACTCCCCCGCTGCCCAGCCGCTCCTTCCCCACCTCGAACTGCGGCTTGACCATCATCACCAGGTCCGCGTCCGGCTTCACGCACCGCACCAGGGCGGGCAGGACCAGCCCGAGCGGGATGAAGGACAGATCCCCCACGACAAGATCCACAGGCTCCCCATCGATCTCTTCAAGTGTCAATTCGCGAACGTTCGTACGGTCCTTGACGGTGACGCGTTCATCGTTCTGAAGAGACCAGGCGAGTTGTCCGTATCCGACGTCCACGGCGACGACATGGGCGGCACCCGCCCGCAGCAGGACATCGGTGAAACCACCGGTGGACGCGCCGGCGTCGAGCGCCCTGCGCCCCTCGACGACCAGGCCCTGCGGCATGAACGCCGTCAGCGCGCCGGCGAGCTTGTGGCCGCCGCGCGACACGTAGTCGGGATCGTTCGCGTCGGCCGCGACGACGATCGCGGCCGCGGTCTCCACCTGCGTGGCGGGTTTGGTCGCGACGGTCTTGCCGACGGAGACCCGCCCGGCGGCGATCAGCTGGCCGGCATGCTCACGCGAGCGCGCGAGCTTCCGGCGGACCAGCTCCGCGTCGAGACGGCGGCGTGCGACTCCTGCCACGTTCGGTTCAGCTCCTAGGTCCGTGCTGCGACGGGGGCGCCGGGGGTCCCGGGCGGGCGTCGAGCGCGGTGAGCGCGTCGCGCAGCCCCCGGTGTACATCCTCGTACACCTCGACATGTCCGTCCGTGGCGAGGTGGTCCGCGTCGCCGAGCCGGTCCAGGGCCGCGTCCACGTCGGCGTCGCCCGTGGGGGTGCGGGGCACGTTCAGCGGGGCGGGGGCAGCCGGGTCGTCCGCCGGCTCCGGCTCGGGGGCGGGGGCGGGCGCTTCCTCCCCGTCCGGCATTTCGGGTACTGCGTCTTCCATGCCCCGACGCTACCGCGAACCGCTGCGGTACCGTCGACCGCGATGGCCACGATCGAGGAGTGCCGCAGCGCACTCGACAAGCTCTCCGACAACATGCAGCGCGCCGAAGGGGATGTCCGCGACGCCGCGGCCCTGGACCGTTCGGTGAGCTGCCACATCACAGACCTGGACGTCACCTTCGTCGGCCGTATGCGCGGCGGGCGGATCGAGGTGCACGACACCGTGCAGGGACCGCCGCCGGACAAGGCCGAGATCAGGCTCGCCATGACGGGTGACGACCTGACCGCCCTCGTCGACGGCGAGCTGAGCTTCGCCAAGGCCTGGGGCTCGGGCCGGGTGAAACTGCACGCGGGCGTGCGGGACCTGCTCCAGCTCAGGAAGCTTCTGTAGCGACCGCCTTCTCGGCCCCGGTCCCTGCCCCGGCTGCCGCCCCGACGCGTGCCTTCCGCGCCGCCGGCACGACCAGCGGCGTGCCCGTCTCCGGGTCGTCGATGACCTGGCAGCGCAGGCCGAAGACCTCCTCCACCAGGCCGGCCGTCACGATGTCCTTCGGCGCGCCCTCGGCGATGACCCGGCCCTCGCGCAGCGCGATGAGGTGCGTGGCGTAGCGGGCGGCGTGGTTCAGGTCGTGCAGCACGGCGACGAGCGTGCGCCCCTGTTCCTCGTGCAGCTCCGCGCACAGGTCCAGCACGTCGATCTGGTGCTGGATGTCCAGGAACGTCGTCGGCTCGTCGAGGAGCAGCAGCGGCGTCTGCTGGGCGAGTGCCATGGCGATCCACACGCGCTGGCGCTGACCGCCCGACAGCTCGTCGACGTAGCGCTCGGCCAGCTCGGCGACACCGGTCTGCCGCATCGACTCCTGAACGACCCGCTCGTCCTCGGTCGACCACTGGCGCAGGATGCCCTGGTGCGGGTAGCGGCCGCGGCCCACCAGGTCGCCGACGGTGATGCCGTCGGGCGCGATGGACGACTGGGGCAGCAGACCGAGCGTGCGCGCCACCTTCTTCGCGGGCATCGACTGGATGACCTGCCCGTCGAGCAGCACCCGGCCCGCACTGGGCTTGAGCATCCGCGACAGCGCCCGCAGGAGCGTCGACTTGCCGCACGCGTTCGGGCCGACGATCACGGTGAAGGAGTTGTCGGGTATCTCCACCGACAGTTGCTCGGCGATCACCCGCTGGTCGTAGGCGAGGGTGACGTTCTCGGCGGACAGACGGTTCACGGTGCTCCTTCGGTTCTTGCTCATATCCGGCCCGCCTTGCGTTCGGTTACCAGCAGCCACAGCAGGTAGACACCGCCGAGCACGCCGGTGACCACGCCCACGGGCAACTGCTCGGCGCCGAACGCCCGCTGCGAGAGCCAGTCGGCGATGACCAGCAGGGCGGCGCCCATGCACAGGGAGGCCAGCAGGTTGGGGCCGGGCGCACGGGTCAGGCGCCGGGCCAGCTGCGGCGCGGTGAGCGCGACGAAGCTGACGGGACCGGCGGCGGCGGTCGCGGACGCGGTCAGCAGCACGGCCGCCACCATCAGCAGCAGCCGCACCCGCTCCACCCGCACCCCGAGGGCGTACGACACGTCGTCGCCCATCTCCATCATCCGCAGCCCGCGCGCGTTGCACAGGACGAGCGGCACCAGCACGGCGCACAGCCCGAGCAGCGGCCAGACCTGGGCCCAGTCACGGCCGTCGAGGGATCCGGTCATCCACACGACCGCGCGGGCCGCGTCCACGATGTCGGACTTGGTGAGCAGATAGCCGTTGACCGCCGTGACGATCGCGGAGACGCCGATGCCGACGAGCACCAGCCGGTATCCGTGCACGCCCCGTTTCCAGGCGAGCACATAGATGGCGAGCCCGGTCACCAGGCCGCCCACGAGCGCTCCGGCGGCGACCTGGTCGGCGCTCCCGGAGAACAGCACGATCACGGTGAGCGCGCCGGCCGTCGCCCCCTGCCCGAGGCCCAGCACGTCCGGACTGCCCAGCGGATTGCGGGAGATGGACTGGAACAACGCGCCGCCGAGCCCGAGCGAGGCGCCGACCAGCAGTCCGACCAGGACCCGCGGCAGCCGCAGTTCGTTGACGATGAACTCCTGGCCCGCGTTGCCCTCGCCGAACAGCGTCCGCAGCACGTCGGCGGCCGGGATCGGGAAGTCGCCGGTGCCGATGAGCACGACACTCGTCGTGAGCGCCGCGACGAGCAGCAGGAGCACGACGGTCAAGGCCCGCACGTCCAGGCGCACGGAGAGCCCGCCTGGGGTCCGCACAGCACGGTTGGTGGTCTTCACAGCTGCGCCGTCCTCCGCCGTCGTACGAGATAGATGAACACCGGTCCGCCGAGGATCGCGGTGACGATGCCCACCTGGAGTTCCGCCGGCCGGGCAACCATCCGGCCGATGACATCGGCGCCGAGCAGCAGCACGGGCGACAGGATCGCCGCGTACGGCAGGATCCAGCGCAGGTCGGGCCCGGTGAAGGAACGCACGACGTGCGGCACCATCAGCCCGACGAACACGATGGGCCCGCAGGCCGCGGTCGCCGCCCCGCACAGCACGGTCGCGGCCAGCATGGACAGCGCCCGCGTCCGGTTCAGGTTGGCGCCGAGCGCCTTGGCGGTGTCGTCTCCCATGGCCATGGCGTTGAGCGGCCGGGACAGCGCCAGCGCCAGGACCACGCCGGCCAGCAGGAACGGCAGGACCTGCCGGATGGTCGAGTCGCTCGCCGAGGACAGCGAACCGACCGTCCAGAACCGCATCTTGCCGAGCGCCGCGTCGTCCATGATCATCACGGCCTGGAGGTAGCCGTAGAGCGCGGCGCTGATCGCCGTACCGGCGAGCGCGAGCCGCACCGGCGTCGCGCCCCGGCTGCCGCCGAGGAACCACACCAGCGCCCCGACCGCGGCCGCGCCGAGGAACGCGAACCAGACGTAGCCGCTGAGCGAGGTGACCCCGAGGTAGGTGATGGCCGTGACGACCGCGGCGGACGCGCCCGCGTTGATGCCGAGCAGTCCGGGGTCGGCCAGCGGATTGCGGGTGAGCGCCTGGAGAACCGCTCCGGCCAGACCGAGGGCGGCACCGGCCAGCAGCCCGAGCACGGTCCGCGACAGCCGCTCCGCGACGACGACGTCGCCGTACGTCCCCGCGTCCTCGAACAAGCCGTGCCAGACCTGCCCCAGGGACAGTTCTTTCGCCCCGATCGCGATACTCGCCAGCGCGACGAGCACCAGGATCGCGACGGCCAGGACGAGCCCGAAGGCACGTATCGCCCGTCGGGTCGGGGGCGCGGGGGCGGTCTCCGCGCGCTGTTCGGGGGGACTGTCGACCAACACGCAGGTTAGGTTAGCCTACCCTGCCATTCGATCTCGATTCCGGAGCCCGACCGCCGCCACGGACACCCGCCGGAGTGTGCCCGCGCACCGCGGATCCAAGCCGGACTCGGAACCACGGATCCAACGGGCACTCAAAGGCCCAGCCTCGCCAGCGACTTCCCCCCGTCCAACTCGCACACCCCCGCACCGGCGGCCGTCCACGCCGCGGCACACAACGCGCGCAACCCGTCCAGCGCCTCGCCGTCCCCGTCGAGCTCCAGCCGGTCCGCACCGGCCATGGCCGTCCAGCCACCGCACCGGAACCCGCCGTCGCCCGCCTCCACGACATCCGGCTGGCCGCTGAGCATCCCGCGCAGATCGGCGTCCACATACGTCGGCCGGTGCTGCGGCGGCGCCGCCAGCAGCTGTGCGCCGTCCGTCACCCCGGTCAGGACGAGCAGCGAGTCGACGTCCCCGTTGAACGCGCCCTCGATGTCCGTGTCCAGCCGATCCCCCACCACCAGCGGCCGCTCGGCCCCCGTCCGCAGGATGGTCTCCCGGTGCATCGGCGGCAGCGGCTTGCCCGCGACCTGCGGCTCGGCGCCCGTGGCGATCCGCACGACCTCCACCGCCGCGCCGTTGCCCGGCGCGATCCCACGCCCGCTCGGAATCGTCAGGTCCGTGTTCGAGGCGAACCAGGGCACACCGCGCGCGACCGCGTAACTGGCCTCCGCGAAACGGCCCCACGGCAGCTCGGGACCGCCGTACCCCTGCACCACCGCCGCCGGATCGTCGTCCGCCGACTCCACGGGCACGAGCCCGCGCTCGCGCAGCGCCACCCGGAGCCCCTCACCGCCGATCACCAGCACGCGGGCGCGCCGCGGCACCTGCTCGCTGATCAGCCGGGCGACGGCCTGCGCCGAGGTGATGACGTCGTCCGCGCCCGTCGGTATGCCGAGCTCCGTCAGATGCCCGGCCACCGTGTCCGGAGTCCGCAGCGCGTTGTTGGTGACGTACGCCAGGCGCATCCCGCCCGATCGGGCCGTGGCCAGCGACTCGACGGCGTAGGCGATCGCGCTCCCGCCCGCGTACACGACACCGTCCAGATCGAGCAGCGCCGTGTCGTACGCCTCGCTCAGGGCCTGCCCACTGCCCTCGGGCCTCGTCCTGACGCTCCGGCTCATCCCGCATCGCTCCTCGTTCGACGGCTTTCCCCCGATCATCCCCCATGCCACTGACAGCCGTACGATGCCGGGATGAACACAGCAGGTCACTCGGAAGCAACGGAGCGCCGAGGCCTGGAACTCACCCCGTTCCGAGGCCTTCGCTACGACCCCGACCGGGTCGGCAGCCTGGCCGCAGTGACGTCCCCGCCGTACGACGTCGTCGTCCGCCCCGACGGAGTGCACCATCTGCAGTCCGCCGACCCGTACAACATCGTCCGTCTGATCCTCCCCCAGGCCGCCACTCCCAGCGCCCGCAACGACCAGGCCGCGCAGACCCTGCGCCGCTGGCTGTCCGAGGGCGTCCTGACCACCGACCCCGACCCCGGCCTGTACGTCTACGAGCAGCGGGACGGCGACGGCATGCTGCAACGCGGCATCATCGGCGCCCTGCGCGTGTCGGACCCGGCCGAGCAGGTGGTGCTGCCGCACGAGGACGTCATGCCGCACATCGTCGCCGACCGCGCCGCCCTGATGCGGGCCACCTCCGCGAACCTCGAACCCCTCCTGCTGACCTACCGCGGCGACGACTCGACGACCGCCACGGCGGACCTGATCGAGCGCACCGCCGAACAGCCACCGCTCCTCGCGACCACCACGGAGGACGGCTTCAGCCACCGCCTGTGGTCGGTCACCGCCCCCGCCGACCTGACGACGATCCAGAGCGACCTGGCCCGTCACCAGGCCCTCATCGCGGACGGCCACCACCGCTGGGCGACCTACCGCCGTCTCCGCACGGAGCACGCCTCCCCCAGCCCCTGGGACCACGGCCTGGTCCTCCTGGTCGACACGGCCCGCTACCCCTTGCGCGTCCGCGCCATTCACCGCCTCCTGCACGACCTGCCGGTCGTCGAGGCCGTGGCCGCCCTGGACGGCCATTTCCGCGTGCGCCGCCTCGAAGTCCCGCTGCCCGAGGCCCTGGAGGCACTGGCGGACGCGGCCTGCGCGGGCAACGCGTTCCTGCTGGCCGGCGACGGCGCCTTCCACCTCGTCGACCACCCCGACCCGGACCTCCTGGCCCGCACCATCCCCGCCGACCGCCCCACCGCCTGGCGCACCCTCGACGCGACGGTCCTGCACTCCACGCTCCTCGACCACGTCTGGCGCATCCCCGAGGACTCCCCCGCGCACATCGCCTACATCCACGACACGGCCGCCACGGTCGCGAAGGCGGAGCGCGACGGCGGTACGGCCGTGCTGATGCACCCGGTCCGCGAGGAGGTCGTCCGCGACCTGGCACGGCAGGGCGTCACCATGCCGCGCAAGTCGACGTCGTTCGGCCCGAAGCCGGCCTCGGGCCTGGTGCTGCGCGCGCTGGACCTCTGACGCGGTGGTCCGGACACACGAAAGGGGCGGATACCGACCGGAATCCGCCCCTTCTGCGCGAGGTCAGTCCTTCTGCTCCTCGGTGGCGTCGCCGCCCTCACCCTCATCCTCGGCCTGGGCCTCGTCCTCGGCCTCGTCCTCGGTCAGGGCGTCCACGAACTCCACCCCGTCCAGCTCGGCGAGCCGGTCCGAGGCGTCCGTGCTGCCGTCCCGGTCGGCCTCGACGGCCTTCGCGAACCACTCCCGCGCCTCGGGCTCCCGCCCGGCCGCCAGCAGCGCGTCGGCGTAGGCGTACCGCAGCCGCGCGGTCCACGGCTGCACGGAGTTGGAAGCCAGCTCCGAGCTCTGCAACGTCACGATGGCCGCGTCCAGCTGCCCCATGTCCCGCCGCGCACCGGCCGCGACGAGCCGCATCTCGACCTGCCCGGCCTTGTCGAGCTTGTGCACCTCGGGCGCCCCGGCCATGTCCAGCGCCTTCTCCGGCCGCCCGAGCCCACGCTCGCAGTCGGCCATGACAGGCCACAGGTCGATGTTGCCGGTCATCCGCTTGGCGGCCCGGAACTCGGCCAGCGCCTCGCCGTACTTCTGGGTGGCGTACGCGGCGAACCCGGCGGCCTCCCGCACGGCGGCGACCCGCGACGCCAGCCGCAGCGCCACCCTGGAGTAGCCGTACGCGCCCTCGGGGTCCTCGTCGAGGAGCCGCGCGACCATCACCAGGTTCTTCGCGACATCTTCCGCGAGCGTCTTCGGCAGGCTCTGGAGCTCCTGCCGTACGTCCTTGTCGATCTCCTCGCCCGTGACGTCCTCGGGGATCGGCAGCCGCTTGATCGGCTCCCTGTCCCGCTCCCGCTCGTCACGGAACCGGCCACCGCCACGCCGGTCGTCACGACGGTCGTCGCGCCGGTCATCACGGCCCCGGAAGCCCCCGGGCCGCCCACCGCGATCGTCCCGCCGCGGACCACGCCCACGGTCGTCCCGTCCGCGGTCGTCCCGCCCACGGAAACCGCCGCGATCGCCGCGGGTGTCACGGCTGTCGTCCCGACGGAAGTCGCCGCGCCCGCCCCGGGGGGCGTCGTCGCGCCGGAAACCACCGCGTTCCCCACGGTCGTCCCCGCGACGGTCGTCACGGCGCTCGTCACGGCCGCGGAAACCACCGCGGTCGTCACGCCGGAAGCCACGGTCGCGGTCGTCGCCGCGACGGTCGTCACGGCGCTCGTCACCGCCGCGGAAACCACCGCGGTCGTCACGCCGGAAGCCACGGTCGCGGTCGTCGCCGCGGGGGCCGCGATCCCGGTCGTCACGCCGGAAACCGCGGTCGCGGTCACGGTCGTCCCCACGGAAGCCACGGTCCCGGTCGTCACGGCGGAAATCACGGTCCCGGCTGTCGCGGCGCTCGGGGGCACGGTCGTCGCGCCGGGGGAACCCGCCGCGGTCTCCCTCGCGCCTGTCGTCCCGACGGTCGTCCCGTCGGAAACCACCGCGCTGGCCGCGGTCATCGCCCCGTCGGTCATCACGCCGGCCGTCGTCACGCCGGCCGTAGCCACCGCTGCGGTTGTCGTCGCGGCGGTTGTCGTCACGGCGGAAACCGCCACGGTCCCGGTCGTCCCGACGCTCTCCGCGGTCATCACGCCGGAAGGACGGACGGTCACCGCGGTCGTCCCGCCGGAACCCGCCCCGATCACGGTCGTCCCTGCGCGGCCCTCGGTCGCGGTCGTCACGCCGGCCGTACCCACCACCACGGTTGTCATCACGCCGGAAGCCACCACGCTCGCCGCGGTCGCTCCGCTCACCGCGCTCACCGCGATCGCTTCGGTCGCTTCGGTCGCTTCGGTCGCTTCGGTCGCTTCGGCGGAAGCCGCCACGGTCTCCACGGTCCCCGCGCTGACCGCCGCGGTCGCTCCGGTCCCCCTCCCGTCGCTGCTGGTCGCGCTCCGGTCGGTCGTCGGGAGAGTTGGTGGACATGGTGACTCCTGTCTTCGGTACCGCAAGTCATTCTCGCGCAGCCGGGTGCCCAGCGCGCAGTGCAAAACAAAAAGGACCCCTGGTCCCAGCTGAACGCTGGTGACCAGGGGTCCTTCCAAAGATTGTTCGGCGGCGTCCTACTCTCCCACAGGGTCCCCCCTGCAGTACCATCGGCGCTGTAAGGCTTAGCTTCCGGGTTCGGAATGTAACCGGGCGTTTCCCCTACGCTATAACCACCGAAACCCTAATGGTTTCGAGCGAACAAGCACACTCTTCAATTGTTTGTTCTGCTCAAAGCCGACAACTGTTCGTTGTCTCAGAACTAACACAGTGGACGCGAGCAACTGAGGACAAGCCCTCGGCCTATTAGTACCGGTCAACTCCACACGTTACCGTGCTTCCATATCCGGCCTATCAACCCAGTCGTCTACTGGGAGCCTTACCCTCTCTAGGAGGTGGGAGTCCTCATCTCGAAGCAGGCTTCCCGCTTAGATGCTTTCAGCGGTTATCCCTCCCGAACGTAGCCAACCAGCCATGCCCTTGGCAGAACAACTGGCACACCAGAGGTTCGTCCGTCCCGGTCCTCTCGTACTAGGGACAGCCCTTCTCAAGACTCCTACGCGCACAGCGGATAGGGACCGAACTGTCTCACGACGTTCTAAACCCAGCTCGCGTACCGCTTTAATGGGCGAACAGCCCAACCCTTGGGACCGACTCCAGCCCCAGGATGCGACGAGCCGACATCGAGGTGCCAAACCATCCCGTCGATATGGACTCTTGGGGAAGATCAGCCTGTTATCCCCGGGGTACCTTTTATCCGTTGAGCGACGGCGCTTCCACAAGCCACCGCCGGATCACTAGTCCCGACTTTCGTCCCTGCTCGACCCGTCGGTCTCACAGTCAAGCTCCCTTGTGCACTTACACTCAACACCTGATTGCCAACCAGGCTGAGGGAACCTTTGGGCGCCTCCGTTACTCTTTAGGAGGCAACCGCCCCAGTTAAACTACCCATCAGACACTGTCCCTGATCCGGATCACGGACCCAGGTTAGACATCCAGCACGACCAGACTGGTATTTCAACGACGACTCCACACTAACTGGCGTTAGCGCTTCACAGTCTCCCAGCTATCCTACACAAGCCGAACCGAACACCAATATCAAACTGTAGTAAAGGTCCCGGGGTCTTTCCGTCCTGCTGCGCGAAACGAGCATCTTTACTCGTAGTGCAATTTCACCGGGCCTATGGTTGAGACAGTCGAGAAGTCGTTACGCCATTCGTGCAGGTCGGAACTTACCCGACAAGGAATTTCGCTACCTTAGGATGGTTATAGTTACCACCGCCGTTTACTGGCGCTTAAGTTCTCAGCTTCGCCACCCCGAAGAGTGACTAACCGGTCCCCTTAACGTTCCAGCACCGGGCAGGCGTCAGTCCGTATACATCGCCTTACGGCTTCGCACGGACCTGTGTTTTTAGTAAACAGTCGCTTCTCGCTGGTCTCTGCGGCCACCCCCAGCTCAGAGCGCAAAGCTCATCACCGGATGTGGCCCCCCTTCTCCCGAAGTTACGGGGGCATTTTGCCGAGTTCCTTAACCATAGTTCACCCGAACGCCTCGGTATTCTCTACCTGACCACCTGAGTCGGTTTAGGGTACGGGCCGCCATGAAACTCGCTAGAGGCTTTTCTCGACAGCATAGGATCATCCACTTCACCACAATCGGCTCGGCATCAGGTCTCACCCTCATGTCATCCGGATTTACCTAGATGACGGGCTACACCCTTACCCCGGGACAACCACCGCCCGGGCTGGACTACCTTCCTGCGTCACCCCATCACTCACCTACTAACCGCTTGGTTCGGCGGCTCCACCACTCCCCCTCACTCCGAAGAGATCAGGGGCGGCTTCACGGCCTTAGCATCACGATGCTCGATGTTTGACGCTTCACAGCGGGTACCGGAATATCAACCGGTTATCCATCGACTACGCCTGTCGGCCTCGCCTTAGGTCCCGACTTACCCTGGGCAGATCAGCTTGACCCAGGAACCCTTAGTCAATCGGCGCACACGTTTCTCACGTGTGAATCGCTACTCATGCCTGCATTCTCACTCGTCAACCGTCCACAACTACCTTCCGGTGCTGCTTCACCCGGCAGACGACGCTCCCCTACCCATCACAGCCGGCGTTGGCCGTATTGCTGCAATGACACGACTTCGGCGGTACGCTTGAGCCCCGCTACATTGTCGGCGCGGAATCACTAGACCAGTGAGCTATTACGCACTCTTTCAAGGGTGGCTGCTTCTAAGCCAACCTCCTGGTTGTCTGTGCGACTCCACATCCTTTCCCACTTAGCGTACGCTTAGGGGCCTTAGTCGATGCTCTGGGCTGTTTCCCTCTCGACCATGGAGCTTATCCCCCACAGTCTCACTGCCGCGCTCTCACTTACCGGCATTCGGAGTTTGGCTAAGGTCAGTAACCCGGTAGGGCCCATCGCCTATCCAGTGCTCTACCTCCGGCAAGAAACACACGACGCTGCACCTAAATGCATTTCGGGGAGAACCAGCTATCACGGAGTTTGATTGGCCTTTCACCCCTAACCACAGGTCATCCCCCAGGTTTTCAACCCTGGTGGGTTCGGTCCTCCACGAAGTCTTACCTCCGCTTCAACCTGCCCATGGCTAGATCACTCCGCTTCGGGTCTTGAGCGTGCTACTAAAATCGCCCTATTCGGACTCGCTTTCGCTACGGCTTCCCCACTCGGGTTAACCTCGCAACACACCGCAAACTCGCAGGCTCATTCTTCAAAAGGCACGCAGTCACGAGAATGAAGACAAGT